>NZ_JARRAF010000005.1 GCF_030129945.1 Parachitinimonas caeni | reverse complement strand
GCCACTCAAAATCCGGATCAACAATCAGTAGCTCAAGCAGTTTTTCCCACACGCCCTTGTCGCGCCATCTGCCAAAGCGACGGTGGGTGTTATTCCAGTCACCATAACTTTCGGGCAGATCTCGCCAGGGGGCTCCAGTGCGCAGAATCCAGAACACAGCATTGATAAACAATCGGTTGTCTTTGGCTACGCCTCCCCACTGACCTGCCTGGCCCGGAAGATGAGGGGACAGCAAGGCCCAAGTGGCGTCGCTGATGTCATGCCGGTGGAGGCTGCTCATGTCAATCCTTATAAATCGCAAAATACTCTTATTCGACTAAATCCTAACTCGTGACGACACTATCTAAGTTGCAGAGGAAATTTTCTGAACACTAACTAGGGTGATGCCCACCGGCTCATGGCCTCTCTGTTAGAATCCTTGGCATGGCCTATCAAGTTCTTGCGCGCAAATGGCGCCCTAAAACATTTGATTCTTTGATTGGACAAGAGCACGTCATCAAGGCTCTTTCCAACGCTCTCGAAACCCAGCGCTTACATCATGCTTATCTATTGACTGGAACCAGGGGTGTTGGCAAAACGACCATCGCCCGTATTCTGGCCAAATCACTCAATTGTGAGACAGGCATTACTGCCCACCCCTGCGGAAACTGCACCGCATGTCGGCAGATAGATGGGGGTCGCTTCGTCGACCTGTTGGAGATTGATGCGGCATCGAATACTGGTATAGATAATATTCGGGAAGTGCTGGACAGCGCGCAGTACACACCCACTGCCGGCCGTTTCAAGGTATACATCATTGATGAAGTGCACATGCTTTCGAAGTCTGCATTCAATGCAATGCTCAAGACTTTGGAAGAGCCTCCAGGCCATGTGAAATTCATATTGGCCACAACCGATCCACAAAAGGTACCTGTCACCGTTCTCTCAAGGTGTCTGCAGTTCTCGTTACGGCAAATGGTGCCCAGCCAAGTGGCGGCTTATCTGGCCACTGTCCTGACCACGGAAGACATCCCATACGAATCGCCAGCGTTGGCCTTATTAGGGAGAGCCGCAGCAGGCAGTATGCGAGATGCCCTGTCATTGTTGGACCAAGCCATTGCCTATGGCAGCGGCCGTGTGGAAACTGGCGGCGTACAGGCTATGTTAGGGGCTGTTGATCACAGCTACTTATTAGATTTATGCCATGCGCTCGCATTGGCCGATGGCAAGCAGCTCATCGCTCAAGCCGATAAGTTACAGGCGCAGGGCGTACCATTCGATCACGCATTGCTGGAACTTTCGCTGTTGTTGCACAAAATTGCTTTGGTGCAAGCGCTGGGGGATGAAATTGCAACGGAGCATCCTCAGGCCGAAGGTATCAGCGCGCTGGCACAAGCCATGACACCGGAAATGGTGCAGCTTTACTACCAAATTGCACTAACTGGTAGAAAGGACTTGGGCTTGGCGCCCGATGAATATGCCGGATTTACAATGTGCCTGATTCGCATGCTGGCATTTACTCAGGCAGCACCTTCGCAACCAGCAGGTCATAAACCCCCGCAGCCTGCCGTCATCCCCAATGCCACAGCTTCACAGTTTGCACACCATGCCACCACCAAACCTGCACAGCAGGCTACCCAGAGTCGCAACGCATCCAAAGAACAAGTAGCCCGCCAGTCTCCGGATGTACCACCCATAATTAGTCACGACGACGGTACAACTGAGGCCGGTTTGGCCGCAGAACAGATCAATACTCCTTTAACAGATATGTCACGCTCAATTGCGGAGTTTGATGGTGACTGGGCAGGTTTGCTGGAAGCAATGAAACTGGGAGGACAGGCCAAGATGCTTGGCCCCAATTGCTCGCTCAAATCGTATCGAGAAGGTTGTTTTGAGCTGGTGGTGCCTGACACATTCAAGACCGTTGCAGGCCCCAGCTATAGAGAAAGCTTGCGCGAAGCCATCTGCCACCACTTTGGTACTCAGATTGAGATTCAATTGATCGTAGGTGGCGATGCCGAAGCGACGCCTGCAGCACAGAATGAACGCGCCCGCCAGGAAAGGCAGCGCGATGCCGAAGCTTCCATTAATCACGATCCCTTTGTGCAGACATTGGTATCCGAATTCGGCGCCACCATCTTGCCAGGATCCATCAAACCAGCCTGAAGCGATCGATCGTAGTCAGGCACATTTTTACCCATCTTATTTTAAGCAAGGAGTACACAAATGTTTAATAAAGGCGGCATCAGCAACCTGATGAAGCAGGCGCAAGCCATGCAGGAAAACATGAAGAAGGTGCAAGAGCAACTGGCCACCACAGAAGTGGAAGGTGTTGCCGGTGCAGGCTTGGTTAAGATCACCATGACTTGCAATCACGCTGTAAAGCGCGTATCGATTGACGACAGTGCGGTATCCGATGACAAGGAAATGCTGGAAGATCTGATCGCAGCTGCCTTCAACGACGCGGTTCGTAAAGCGGAAGCAACTACCCAAGAACGCATGGCAGGATTCTCGTCCGGGCTGAATCTACCCGCTGGATTCAAACTCCCATTCTGATCGTTGATCCCCGCAGGTACGAGAAGCCATCCCCTCGTACCTGATCAAGCCCAATCCAGCCTTACTCTGAAATAGATACGCATACATGAAGACGCCCACAACGCTGGAGGCACTGATTCAAGCGCTTCGCTGCCTGCCGGGAGTAGGCCCCAAGTCCGCCCAGAGAATGGCGTATCACTTGCTACAACGAGATCAGGCCGGTGCCGGTCATCTCGCCTCGGCATTGGTCGATGCCCTCACACGCATCCGGCATTGCAACCGTTGCAACACTTTTACGGAATTGGAAGTATGTGAGCTATGTGCCAATCCAGCGCGTGATCATCGCACCCTTTGCGTGGTGGAAACCCCTGCAGATCTATTGATGATGGAGCAAACCCTGGCATACGGGGGCCTGTACTTTGTATTGATGGGGCGCCTATCACCGCTAGATGGTATCGGCCCTCGCGAAATACATCTGGATCGCCTATTGAACAGAGCACAGGATGGCATGATTGAAGAAGTGATCCTGGCCACCAACTTTACGGTAGAAGGCGAAGCCACTGCCCATTACATTGCCGAATCGCTCCGCTCACTCGGCATCCGTTCCAGTCGCATTGCGCGTGGACTACCTGTAGGAGGCGAGTTGGAAAATGTCGATAGCGGCACTCTGGCCCAAGCCATGGTGGAACGACGAGCACTATAAACCGACCCGCTCATCAACCTAGCCATTCGACAGCATCCTCCTGCAATCCAAACATCTGAATTTATCCCCCATCAAGCCGAACACTCATCCGTTCGTCTACCCATCAGGCAAAACCGTAAATTGCCGATACCATCAGCATAATGCTAATATCATGACCGCTCGTCACTTCTGTCACTAAGCTGACAGCTGCAGTCACCACTGATCTGCTGACGATTCAAAACGAGCACCTCAGTGTCCACACAAACCGCCCGGTACCCTTGCCTATCTCGGGGATGGATGACCCGCTATTCGGCGGGCAACACACCAACGCTTCGGTGTGGTCTGGCCAAGTGCGTGTGGACATCAGATGTGCCACGGTATTCAAGATTTGGAGAGGTCCCTTCATGATTCACCCCCGCTTCAGAATAGCGGTATTAGCCGTTGCAGTTACCACTTTGGGCCAGCTCACTGCCCATGCCCAAACTAATGTCGAGGTACATGACCTCCCGCCGGCTCACGGCACCAGCCGCTTTGCAAGCGAAGACGCCCTGAAGATGCCCGGGGTCCCCAAGATCAAAGCAGAAAGCCGTCAGACTCCTCGCAAAGCCATGCAAGCCTTTGCAATGGATGACGCCGTCAGCTGCGAGCGCTTTGCCGCATTGGAAGGGCGCGAACTTATTGCCGCCATCAAAGCCGCAGGCACAGTTCAGTGCAATAACTTGCTGTTTACCGGCAAGGGCGCTGCCATCCGCAATATTTTTACGCATGAAAAGATGCGTACCGTCGCAGAAGCACTGAAGCCGGAACTCGCGGGCTTCAAAGGAGGAGTCGGGGAAGGTGCGACCTCGTTGATCCTGTTCCTGCGCGCTGGCTACTACCAAGCGTTTTATAACAAAGCCGATGTCAAGGCATTCGACCCCACCATCAAGACCCTGATCGCCAATGCGGCGGATGCTTTTTTTGCCAATCCCGCATTCTGGAAAGTCGATGGCGCAGCCGACAATCTGCTCAATGAGTTCTGGATGCTGATCAACAGCAACTGTCCGCTCAACAGCCGCTACGTCAATCAGGCCATCAAGGTTCTGGACAATTTTGATAAGAGCTGGCCGGAACAACGTTACCAGGCATCGATCTACCAGGCATTCAGCGTCTTCTATCGTGGCCAGGAAGAAGTGGAATTCCGCGATAAGTATGCCAAGGATCCTCAAGTCATTGATGCTCTGATCCGTTTCCAGAAGCGCCATGCCAGCACACTGGCCGGGACATCGGACGAAACGCTGTTGGCGAACGCCGTACTGGAAGCTGGCCGCTACCTGGAATCGCCAGCACACCAAGAGAAGGTCAAAGCCTTCCTGCGTAGCATCCTGAACACCTACAAGATGGGCCAGGCCGGCGATGGAATGTGGCTGAAAGCCGCTCAGGCAATTGAAAATGGCGATCGCGCCAATTGCGCAAGCTATGGCGTCTGCGACTGGAAAACAACTGCCGTGAATTCAGTTCTGCCCGGCAGCTATACCTGTAGCTCGACGCTGAAGATACGTGCCCAGTCTTTAACCAGAGAACAGATGCAGGACAGCTGCGCCAAACTGGCGACGGAAGAAGTGTATTTCCACCAGAAACTTGCCACCAGCAACAAACCCGTTGCCGACGACAACAATTCGGCACTGGAACTGGTCATCTTCAAGGACTACGACAACTACAGTAAATATGGCTCTGCGCTTTTCAATATTTCCACCAACAATGGTGGCATCTATATGGAAGGCAACCCTGCGCAGACGGGCAACCAGGCACGTTTTTACGCCTATGTCGCCACCTGGATGAAAGGCTTCCATATTTGGAACCTCGAACACGAGTACGTTCACTACCTTGATGGCCGCTTTAATATGTGGGGCGATTTCAACGACGGTCAGAAAGCGCCAACCACATGGTGGACCGAAGGATTGGCCGAGTACATTTCGCACAAGAATGAAAACGAGAATGCACTGAGTGCCGCCAAGTCCGGCAAGGTTGCCTTGTCGACCATTCTGAATAACGACTACAACTCCGGCACCGAGCGGATCTATCACTGGGGTTATCTGGCCGCACGCTATATGCACGAACGCCAGCACGACACTGTAGAGAAAATGCTGGCGCTCTTCCGTAAGGGCGACTTCGCAGCTTATGGAAAGCTCCTGCAGGATCAAGGCGTACGTCACGACTCCGACTTTGCCAGCTGGTTGGAAAAGTACGTAAGCGGCACTGGCACTGGCACTGGCACTGGCACTGGCACTGGCACTGGCACTGGCACTGGCACTGGCACTGGCACTGGCACTGGCACTGGCACTGGCACTGGCACTGGCACTGGCACTGGCACTGGCACTGGCACTTCAGGATCAGGATCCTCGACAGGTACGGCCGATTGCAAGACCAATAACCCAGATCAGCTCGCTATCGGCTGCAGTCGTGGCAACCTGAATAGTCAGAGCGATTTGCACTTCTGGGTGCCCGTATTCACCCCGGTCAAGCAGCTGAACATCCAGACCAGCGGCGGAAATGGCAATGTCGATGTCTATGTCCGTCATAACGCCTATGGCGATGCCCGACAGTTCGATCATCAGTCAGTGTCTACAGGCAACAACGAAGCCATCACCATCCCCAATCCCAAGCAGGGATGGTGGAGCGTCAGACTGGTAGCCAAGCAGGCATTCAGTGGCGTAACCCTGACCGCATCCCAGAATGCCGGGACCACCACACCAGGCACTGGCAGCAACAAGCCCGAGTGCAAGTTTGATCGCGAAGATCAACTCGCCATCGACTGCATCCGCAGCAATCAGTCACTCGGGATTGCCGGCGGACCAAGCGGCGATTACACGCGCTACTTCTGGGTCATGATCCCCGATGCAAACAAGCCTTTCGGCATCAAGCTCAGTGGTGCGAATACCGACGTGGATCTGATCGCCAGCTCGCAAGCCTGGCCAACCGCGCAGGTCAACGAGGCCCAAGCTCGCAGCAACAATGGCAAGGCCGAACTGACCTTCAAGCCCAGCAAGGGCCAGGGCTACTACTACGTGACCCTGCATGCGACCAAGCCTGTCAGTGGCATTACGCTGGAAGTCAGCCAATAAGGCGTTTGAGGCAGTCTGTCGTAACAAAATGGAGGATGGCGTGCCATCCTCCATTTTTTATTACGTTGCACATGGGGGCCAGCACCACAAACGGCCTGTCTACCTGATCCATCATCCGAATGTCCTACCTATTCGAGCCGCAGTACTTCATTTATGAAAACAATCGGTTATCGTCAAAGGCACTTTCCTGAATCAAGACTCAAAAAGAGATTTATCAGTAGAGTCAATACACCATCCGGTCATTTATCCACCGCACCCCATTCTGACAAATCAGGCCTTCAGTCAGTTACTCAATGAAGGGTTCGTTAGAAAATTCTAATAAACCAATGATTTATATAACATTTTTATTTCATTTCTAGTCAAATGGACTGGCCACCACAATGATGAGAAACGGTCAGTTCAAAGCACCGATAAATCCTCCACAAAGTTATCCACAGCTCATTTCACTTGCTTGCTGCGTCAACGCTGGAACGGGTAAACTCCAACGGTCCAGCCGCCTAAGCCGATGTCACTCCTATGACTGCATCTTCGAAATCCCCCACCGGTAAGGCCGTAGAACTTTTCGAATTCAAGAGCGCAGCGCTCAGCGTCGTGGTCTTTCAGCCAAAGACGGCCAACCTGGCGGAGCTTGAAACCGCCTTGCTGCAGCGCTTGGGCAATACACCCGATTTTTTTGGCAATGAACCAGCACTGCTGGATCTTTCGCAATGGTCTACCATTACGCCCGATCTGCCCAAACTGGTGCGGTTGCTCAGCCGATTCGGCCTGCAGGTGACTGGAGTAAAAGGTGTCAACGATACCGCCAGGGCCAGCGCCAAAAAGGCCGGACTACCCGTATTCGCCGATACGCAGGAAGCGAACCTTCCCCCGGCCCAACCGGCTCCGGTAGAAGAAGTAGCACCACAGGTGGTAACGGTCGTTGAGCGCCGACCCACCATGGTCATAGACAAGCCTGTACGCTCGGGTCAGCAGGTTTATGCCAAGGATTCCGACCTCGTCATCATGGGTATGGTCAGCAATGGTGCCGAAGTCATCGCAGACGGCGACATCCACGTCTATGCTCCGTTGCGGGGACGGGCGCTCGCCGGCGCTCGTGGCGAAGACTCCGCCAGGATCTACACCACCTGCATGGAAGCAGAACTCGTCTCAATCGCTGGCATTTACCGGTCGCTGGACGAAGTGTTGCCCGCCAGTATCAGGGGGCGGCCAGCGCAAGTACGCCTGGCAAGTGACAAATTATCGATAGAGGCACTGGTCGGCAGCTGAGGCTGCCGCTTGGGCCAAAAACCAATTCAGACATCACGATTCAGGAAGGAATGAGCGTGGCAAAGATTATCGTCATCACCTCCGGTAAAGGGGGCGTAGGCAAGACCACCACCAGCGCGAGCTTTGCCTCGGGTCTGGCGTTGCGTGGTCATAAAGTGGCGGTGATCGACTTCGACGTCGGTTTGCGTAATCTCGACCTGATCATGGGTTGCGAACGCCGCGTCGTCTACGATTTCATCAACGTCATCAATAACGAAGCAACACTCAAACAGGCAATGATCAAGGACAAGCATTGCGACAACCTGTTTGTCTTGCCCGCTTCGCAAACCCGCGACAAAGAAGCGCTCACCAAAGAAGGGGTGGAGCGTGTCCTGAAAGAGCTTTCACAGGAATACGACTACATCATCTGCGACTCACCGGCGGGGATCGAAACCGGCGCCTTGCTGGCGCTCTATTTCGCAGACGAGGCACTTGTCGTCACCAATCCGGAAGTCTCTTCCGTACGCGACTCCGACCGGATTCTCGGCATTCTCGACGCCAAGAGCCAGAAGGCAGAGCGAGGGGAGTCGATCAAGGCGCATCTGCTGGTAACCCGTTACGCGCCAAAGCGGGTTGATGCGGGCGAAATGCTCAGCCTTGAAGATATTCAGGGACTGCTACGCATCCCGCTGATGGGTGTGATTCCGGAATCGGAAACCGTCTTGCAGGCTTCGAATGCCGGTACCCCGGTTATTCATATGCAGGGCAGTGATGTCTCGGAAGCCTACAAAGATGTCGTATCGCGCTTCATGGGCGAGGAAAAACCCCTGCGCTTTGTACAAGCCGAAAAAGTTGGCTTCCTGAAGCGTCTGTTTGGAGGCTAAGCCATGTCTTTTCTTGACTACCTGTTAGGCAACAAGAAGAAATCCGCCACGGTAGCGCGCGAGCGGCTGCAGATCATACTGGCACATGAACGTGCTGGCCGCTCATCTGGCCCCGATTACCTGCCACAGCTGCAGCAGGAATTGATGGCGGTCATTTCAAAGTACGTACAAGTGAGTCGGGATGACATCAAGGTGTCTCTCGACCGGCAGGACAATTTCGAGGTGCTCGAAGTCAATATTGCCCTGCCTGCGCGCAATCAAGGCAGTTGACCTACCCTCCTCCCGGTGCCGCCCGGCACCGGGATTTTGTTGCCGCTAGCCTTCCCAGTAATCCAGCAGTACCGCCAGTTCCTCATCATTGAAACCAGCCAGACGACGCGCTTCGCGATTCGGCACGCCCGTCTGACGGGGCGCCTGGTAGCGATCGAGCAGATCACGGAAAGTCGGCAACGGCGCCAAGCCACGTTGCTCGCATAGCCAGTGATACCAGCGGTTGCCTATGGCAACATGGCCGATTTCGTCTCGCAACACCACATCCAGAATCGATACGGCGGCCAGATCACCCACCTGCGTCAACCTTGCCTGAATACCGGGCGTAGCATCCAGACCACGCGCCTCCAGCAGACGAGGCACAAGCGCCATTCGGTCCAGCACATCATGCCGTGTACGGTCGGCCATATCCCATAAGCCGCGATGGGCAGGAAAATCACCATAGTCATATCCGAGTGTCTGCAAATGGCCCTGCAACAGGGAAAAATGCAATGCCTCTTCCGCGGCCACCCGCAACCAGTCGGCGTAGTAGCTCTCCGGCATGCCATCAAAACGCGCCACGGCATCCAGCGCCAGGTCGATGGCATTAAACTCGATATGGGCGATGGCATGGATCAACGCAGCGCGCCCCTCGGGGGTATTCAAACGACGCCGGGGCACTTCCTGTGGCGATATCAGGACCGGTTTTGATGGACGCCCCGGCTGGTTCGGCAACACGAGCATCCCGGATTCAGGCGTCAGCAGGCCATCCAGCCAGCGTTGATAGACCGCTTGGGTGCCCGCCACTTTGGCCTCGGGGGTGGATAGCGTCAGAACCTTGGCCGCCTCAGCCCTTACACCGGCCCTCATTCGCTCTTTCCTGCCGTCGCCAGAAAGGCGGTGCGCCAGCCATCATCGCTCGCGAAACGCCGGGCGATATGGCCACAGACCAGATCGCAAAGCTCATAGGTTGCCGGGTCTGCCACCCGATAAAACACACTGGTCCCACGCGCTTCACGCAGGATCAGGCCTGCATCTGCCAAAATCGCCAGATGCTTCGAGACATTGGCCTGGCTGCACCCACAAATCTCAGTCAATTCCCCCACCTTGCGCTCACCTTCCCGCAGGGCATTGAGCAGCCGCAGCCGCAACGGCTCAGACAAGGCTTTGAAATACTGCGCAATATGCTGCAGCGCCTGATCATTGAACTGGTTCATATACAAACTCATCAATACATGGAGTACCGATAGTGTACTCCGATCAATTCACTATATCGCTACATAGCAATCAAGTGTTTGATGCAACCAATGCAAACAGGGGCCGCAGCCCCTGTTTGCAAACCGTCAGAGAAACTTCTTATTACATATATTTCTTCAGAATTTCCTTGAGTTTGGCATCGCGGACCTCTCCAACCTTCTGCCAGAGCTTCTCGGCCAAAGCCGGGTTTTTCTGCACGAACTGGTTGCTCAGCATCAGGTAGTACTCCTTGCTGGAAAGCGGGGCCGGAATTTTCTCGATATTGGTCAGCTTATGTTCAGAGATGAACAGGTCGGCGGTATGGTCTTGCATGGCATAAGCCACAATCCGCCCTGTCTGCAGCTTCTGAAAGTTCTGCTCAGTTGTCTTGGCCTCTTCAGTGCGCACATTTAGTTTGGCCAGATCAGACCCCACCGAGTACGTCGAGTTGAACCCTACTGCGCCATTACCCACGCCGGTAAATGCCTTGCCATCCCAATTGACGGCCGAACCTGCCAGTTTGTAAATCGAATAAGTCAGCGTCGTCATCCGATACGCAGGGTTAGGTTTGCCCGCCTTCATCGGATACTGGCCAAACGGCAGGCGTTCTTCCTTGAAGGAGTACATGAAACCGCCATCGACCTTGCCTTGCTGCATTTCATCGAAGCTACGCTTCACGGGCAGGCGGACGTACTCGATTTCCACGCCCGCCTCTTTGGCAGCCTGATTCAGAATCTCGATGGCGGCACCCGGCGGATTGGCGATCTGGGTGCCATTGCCCAGTTGATACAGCTCCGATTCGACATCGGAGTACACCAGGCGGATCTTCTCGGCATAGGCAGAGCCGCCGCAAACCATTGCCAACACGCAAGCCGACTGCACCACAAACCTGGACATACGCATGATCATCTCCTTTTGGTGATTTATTTCATCAGCTTAGAAGCTGTTTATCCATTTTGCGAGTAGCCATCCTGCCCCCCGCTCCAGGCAGCGCAGGCAGCCCGTGCGCCTGTCTGATCAGGGTAGTACGGCATAAGTTGAACCGATTTCAGATGCAATGCACTACGCTGAGCAAGCCATCCTGGCGTAAAATCAAAAGTCACCATATCGTTATATGGCTATATAACAAAGTGAGGCTACCGTGTACCGACAGCTTTTCGACCCCGCCAGCAGCACCTACAGCTATCTGATTGACGACGCCGGCCACGCCGTACTGATCGACCCGGTCAGAGAGCAAGCCGAACGCGACATCAAGCTTCTGAAAGAACTGGGCCTGACATTGGACTGGGTCATCGAAACCCATGTCCACGCCGATCATATCTCCGCAGGGGGCTGGTTGCGCGAGGCCCTAGGCTGCCGGGTTGCCGTGGCGGCGGGCGCCCCAGTGCCCTGCGCAGACCGCGAGCTGGCTGACGAGGAAGTCCTAAGTGTTGGCCAACACCGGCTCACCGTTCTGTCTACGCCGGGTCACACCGCCCAGCACATCGCCATCCTGCTGGATGACCTCGCCGTGTTCACTGGCGACTGCCTGCTGATTCGTGGCTGCGGTCGTACCGACTTTCAGGGTGGCGATGCTGGTGCGCAATATGATTCGCTGCAGCGCTTGCTGGCACTGCCTGAAACGACGCTGGTCTGCCCCGGCCATGACTATCGAGGACACGCTGTCTCGACCATCGCCGAAGAGCGGCGGCACAACCCCCGCCTTGCCGGGCAAACTCGCGATGGATTCATCACTCTGATGGCAGGACTGAAGCTGCCCGAACCCCGGCTGATTCACGAAGCGGTGCCGGCCAATCTACGTTGCGGCCGCTCACAGGGTGAAGCAGCCCTCCCCTGATCCTCTTGCCGCCCGGCGCAACCCGAAGCAAACGTCAGCCACCACACTTCAAAGCCGCCGCAGCGTCTACACCATACGCCGCCGCACCGGCTGTAGACGTACCGGCGCAAACAAGGCACGTGCCGACTCCACCCAGTCCGAGTGATCTACCAGTGCTCTGCGCGAAACCGGCACAAACAAAGGCCCCAATGCTAATTCCTCGAACACCCAGGCGGCGCACCATTCCGGCGAGAGCAAACGGCCCCCCTGTCCCAGCCAGCGATAGGGCACCCACAAAGTCGCCGCATGATCCGCCACGCTACGGCCGGGCGCGTTTTCCAGCAGCCACGGGCAAACCACCCTGGCTTCCCCAGACAACAGCGGGCGTACCAGCCAGGCGGTATCACCTTCCAGCCACACCCCGGCGGCTTGCGGATGGCTGGGCGGCCCCAGTTGGCCCAGCCCCGCCAAGGTGTCTCGCAACAAGACAAGCAACTCGGTTATTACCGGAATATCTGCCGCCATCCCCGCCCTGAACAAGGCTTCAGGCAAACAGGCAAAAGCTTCCTCCGCCCCCTCTCGCCAGGTCTGGATATCACCCATGCAGCCGCCCTCCCAGCTGCTGAAACAGGGCCGCCGGCCATAGCAGCAGCAAGGGCAGCACAACAACTTGCAGATAGACCTGCTGAGACAGCCAGAATGCCAGTGCAGACAGCGCGCAAAGCGCCAGACATGCCGGCCAGGCGGGTTTGAGTCGTTGCAGGCTGGTCATCCAGGCATCCGGCAAATTGTGGCGCTCGCACAGCACCAGATAAGGCATCAGCAGATTTGCGCCCAGCCAGGGCAACAGCAACAACCACCACAGCAGCAACAGCCCACCACCGCCCAGCGGCAATACCCAGCCACTGCCGGCACGCAGCACCAGCACCGACACGGAGGCCATTCCCAGCTGATACACCCCCGCCAACAGCAGCAACATCACGCTATCAACGCTCACCAGCTGGCGCGCCGTTGCGAGTATCGATTCGCCAGTCTGCAAGGCACGCAGGAAGACGCCGCCAGCAGCCGCCCAACAGGGAAAACTCACTGCCAACAGGCCACCCAGATAGGGATTACCAGCCACTGCCTGTAGGAGCGTACTCAGCAGCAAGCCCCCGCAGAACAGAGGGGCCCAATATGCCCGGCCCATCTGAACACACAAATCAAGCGTCGCGACCATGACGCCCAGCTGGCCCTCCCGAACCGCCCCTATCACCGCCATCACATTCCTCCTGGACGCGGCGCAGGCTGCGCATCCGGCTTGGGTTCAGGCTTGGCATCGGCCTTTGGCTCCGGCTTGGTTGGCGGCTTCGGCGTCTCACGCTCGATATGGGCGGCTCCCGTCAATGGGGCGTCATGCGCTTTGGCCTGTTTCGCCTGTAAAGCCTGTTCCTGCTTGGCCCGGTTAGCGGTCAGCAAAGCTTCCCGCTCGTCCGCGGGCATGGCAGCGATTTCGGCGAACTTCTGTGCATCTTTGGAAGAGCGAAAACCCACATGGATATGCGGCGCCGTCTTGTGCTTTGAATCTTTGATGTATTCGTTGTTAACGAACAGCTCTATGCCAAAGTCACGCCCAATCTGCTGGATCTGCGCTGATACCACCTTGTTATCTTTGGCATGCTTGAGCGTAAAGTCCATCGCCAAGCCTTGAGCGTGCTTACTGCTGGTGGCATGTTTGGCATGGTAAGCATCATTGAATCCTGTAAACCGTTCCAGCTTGTCGCCCAAAGTGCCCTGCACTGCTCGCGCCAGATCAATCATTCCCTGCTCAGTCTTACCCCCGCCAAACGCCTGCCCATCCAGCTTGCCTTTATGGGCATCCTTCACCGTCAGCTCGGTAGCCGCGACAAACTTGATCTCGGGAATATCGACAATGGCCTGCGCACTCTGTTTGGCCGCCTTGGCCGGCTTGGCATGGGAATGGTCATGTTCGTGCTTGTGGTCATGGTCTTGCTTTGGCTTGGGATTTGGCTTACTTGGTGCGTGGTCCTTATCTGAGACCAGACCAACAATCTTCTCAACCTGAGTTCCGACTTCCTTGATCGCCCCCGCAACCTTGGAAATCGAGTTTGTGGCATCCGCCAATTCCTTTGAGAATTTCTTGTCCAAGCCCTTCATCATTTCAGAAAACTTGCCTAGCTCCTGCTTAAAACTGTCCAACCCGTTCTCAACCGCACTTTCTGTCTTCGAAACTTTTTCTTTGGCTGGCTTGGTCACACCAGCCGAAGCTTTTTCAAGCTTTTCAGCTACCGGCTCACTTGGGTTCACTGTAGCGGCGGTCTGACCAATCTTCGCTACTTTCGCGGCAGCCTTACCGTCCTGCTCTGGGTATAAATCCTGTCCGCGCACCCTGACCACCTTTTGATACTCCATAGGCTCTGGACCATGTGCGCTCAGATGTTTCTCGCGTGCCGAAATCTCTGCCAGTATCTGTTTGCTGCTTGCTCCACTTTTTAATGCTTTTTCAATCTGATCAACATAGGGCATGACTTTTTGATGACTTATATCCAGCCCACCTCTCTCGCCTTTATAGCCATCGTGATGATATTTATATAAATAATCTTCGGTCTTACCCATTGCATAGCGCTTATTTTCAAGCAAATGCAGAGTCATGGCCTCGATATTCTTTTCAGCATTGAATCTATTTTTGCCGTCCAACACCCCATAAGCTTTACCTGTATCATTCAAAAATTGTCCAACCCCTCCCGCTGATGACCTTGGATTGGCCGCATCAGGATTAAAACCTGATTCCGCCCGGGCAATTGCAATCGCAATAGCAGTCTCTCTCGTTGTCAGCTTGTTTCTTGCAGCAGATTCCTTTATCAGGTCGACCACCTTTTCTTTGACCTCCGGCTCAGCATCCCCCCCGCCACGAGATCGCCCAGCCAGTCTGCCTGGTGTCCTATCAATTGGCACTTCGACCAATGAGTCAGGATGCTCCTTTTTTAGCGGTGCCGACTTGTCACTTTTCTTCATCACCATCTCCTTATCATTTACTCGATCAACTTTAAATTACCCGACAAGGAAAATATCTGTTTTATTACTGAATAATACAAAACCACACAATGCAATCCCACCAATTCGCATCAAATTATATTATTGCAAATAGAAGGTTATTTTCTCGCACTTCAGATAAACGGATAAATATCTATCAATGAACTAAACAAACAAAGACAAATAGAAACACACCCCTCCGGTTTAAATACATTCCAGTCAGAATTTTCAAGAAAGACCAATACGCGCCACAAAAAAAGCGCGCTTTCCCGGTGGGAAAAGCGCGCCTGAACATTCAGTATTCTTTTGTACAGCGCCTACCGGCTCTTCTTCAGCAACTGCAAGACCTCTTCAATCGCTGCGTCGCCGTGGTCCTGGCTGATGGCGCGGCTGACGCAGCCGCGCAAGTGGTGTTCCAGCAGCTGGTCGGCCACGGCAGCCAGTGCCTGGCGGGCGGCCTGGACCTGGGTGATGACATCGACGCAGTAGCGGTCCGCCTCGATCATTTCGGCAATACCACGCACCTGGCCCTGTATACGTGCCATGCGTTTGGCCAGTGCCGCCTTGTCTGGCCGGTGTACGGCCGGCTTGCCGGCGTCAGGCGACGACATCGTAGCCTGCGTCTTCAATGGCTTGCTGGATACTGGCCAGCGGGGTTTGCGCCGGGTCGTAGTCGAAGCGGGCTTCGGCTGCCGCCAGATCCACTTCGGCACCGGTCACGCCGGGCTGTGCATCCAGCACTTTGCGGATACTGCTGGCACAGCCGCCACAGGTCATGCCATCAATCTTGAATGTGTGTTGCATGGGGAACTCCTTATCTGGGTTGAGAAACGGATAGGCGCTCTGGCCGCCAGCGCTTCAGCAGCAGTGCATTGCTGACCACGGACACCGAGCTGGCTGCCATCGCCGCCCCGGCCAGCGCCGGATGGAGCAGCCCCATCGCAGCGGCCGGAATGCCGATGACGTTATAAATAAAGGCAAAAAACAGGTTTTGTCTGATCTTGGACATCGCGGCACGGGCCAGCAGCACGGCATCGAGAATCGCACTAAGATCAGACCGCGCCAAGGTCAGGTCGGCATTGGCAATCGCGGCTTCGGCCCCGCCTCCCATCGCGATGCTGACATCGGCTTGCGCTAATGCCGGGGCATCGTTGACACCATCGCCGATCATGCCTACCACACGATGGCTTGCCTGCAGCTCGGCGATTAGCCGGGCTTTGTCGGCAGGCAGGCAATTGGCGTGTACGGTCGAGATACCCAGTTGCTGCGCCACCTGTTGCGCGGTTTCGGCCCGGTCTCCGGTGAACAGGGCCAAGTGTATGCCTGCCGCTTGCAGCTGCTGGACAGCCGCTACCGCCTCAGGTCGGATCGGATCGTGAAAGCAGGCATAGCCCAACAACTGACCATCCTGCGCGGCCAACACCGCCGTTTCAGACTGCAGCCGCTCGCGTAGGGCGGGCGCCAGAGCAATGCCGCTGCGTTCAAACCACGCCAGCGACCCCAGCTGCAAGACGTGGCGCTGGCCGTTGATTTCGACCTCGCCCCGAACCCCCTCGCCGACGAACGCCTGCAAGCCCTGCAACACGGCGGGCTGCTGGCCTTGTTCGCGCAGCCACTCGGCCAATGCGCGGGACAGCGGGTGACTCGACCCCAGCGCCAAGGCCAGCACGGCCGGGGCAGCGGCGCCGAAGTCCGCCTCGGTGACGGCGGGTTTGCCGAGTGTCAGGGTGCCGGTTTTGTCGAGTGCCAGTGTATCGAGCTTGGCCGCTGCTTCCAGCGCGGTGGCATTGCGTACCAGAATGCCGAGCTGCGCCCCACGGCCACTCGCTACGATCACCGCCGTGGGCGTGGCCAGCCCCAGCGCACACGGGCAGGCAATCACCAGCACGGCGACAGCATTGATCAACGCGGGCTCGGCCACGCCTCCCAGCCACCACCAGCCGATCAAGGTCAGCGCCGCAATCGCCAGCACCACCGGCACAAACACCGCACTGATCCGATCGGCCAGCTGCTGAATCGGCGCTTTACTGGCCTGCGCGGCTCTTACCATGCGGATCACATGAGCCAGCTGGCTGTTGCGGGCATCGCGCTCAACCCGCACCTGCAACAGCCCGTCGTGATTCAGGCTGCCAGCAAACACGTTGGCCCCTGCCGCCTTGGGCACGGGCATCGGCTCGCCAGTCAGCAAGGATTCATCGGCGCTGCTCTGCCCCTGCTCGACATGGCCATCAGCCGGGATGGCCTCACCCGGCTCCACCAGCACCAGATCGCCCGCTTTCAGCAGTGAGACATCCAGCGTCTGCCAGTCACCATCGCGGGCAATGCGGGCGGTTTTCGGCTGCAGCTGCATCAGGGCCAGCAAGGCGGCATGGGTGCGATGACGCGCATCAGCCTCCAGCGACTTGCCCAGCCAGACCAAGGCAATCACCACGGCGGCGGCTTCGAAGTAGACGTGACCATGAATCCAGCCCAACGCCACCAGCGTGCTATAGAAATAGGCGGCGGAAGTGCCCAGTGCCACCAGCACGTCCATATTGGCACCACCACTTCTCAGGGCATGCCAGCCGCCACGGTAAAAGCGCCAGCCCGAGACAAACTGCACGGGCGTCGCCAGCAACCATTGCAGCCAGGCCGGCTGCATCCACTGATGCCAGCCTGCGGCCATCACAGCCATATCTGCCACCAGTGGCAAGGCGAGCGCCAGGGCCAGCCACAGCGGCCAACGCGGTTCCGTTTCGGGCTGGGGCAGTGCATCGTCCTGCATCGGTGCCGCACGAAAGCCCGCTTTCTCAACAGCGGCGATGACCGCTTGCGAATCGGCTTTACCGGCATCCAGCACGACTTCTGCCGACTCATTGGCAAACGACACGCTGGCGCTGACTCCGGGCACCCGGTTCAGCACTTTCTCGATACGCGCCGCGCAGGCGGCGCAGCTCATACCACCAATGCGATAGGTCTGGCTCGGGGGGGTGGGGTTCGACATGGACATACTCGCTAGACAGGAGACTCACTCCAGAATATACCCCTACAGGGTATTCAACAAGCACCAACTGTACGCCCTTAACCAAGCGTCGCTAGCACCGCCAGCTATTTGCGCTGCCCAATTCGGAATATGACTGCATGGCCGAACCGCCTTATAATTTCGGTTTTCACCACCTCAGAAATAAAGGACTTCACCATGATTCTCGACCGCGTACCGGCAGGCAAAGATGTGCCGAACGACTTCAATGTGATCATTGAAATTCCGGCCAACAGCGCCCCGATCAAGTACGAGCTGGACAAGGACACCGGCGCGATGTTCGTTGACCGCTTCATGGGCACCGCCATGTTCTACCCCTGCAACTACGGCTATGTGCCGGCCACCCTGTCGGAAGATGGTGATCCGGTAGACGTGCTGGTGGTCACCCCCTTCCCGCTGAGCCTGGGCGTGGTAGTGCGCTGCCGTCCGCTGGGCATGCTGAAGATGGAAGACGAGTCCGGCATCGACGCCAAGCTGATCGCCGTTCCGGTACAGAAGCTGTGCCCGATGTACGCCGACATCAACACCGCCGACGACCTGCCCAAGCTCTTGCTGCAACAGATCGAACACTTCTTCTCGCACTACAAAGATCTGGAGAAGGGCAAGTGGGTAAAGATTCAGGGCTGGGCTGGCATTGAAGAAGCCAAGGCCGAGATTCTGGCTGGCGTAGAGCGCTACAAGGGCTAATCCCCGCGCTTGGGCAGACATCTGCCAGCCGCCCCAAACAGGCAAGACCGCGCAAGCGTCTTGCCTGTTTTGTTTTTCGACCCGTTTACAATGCTGCGTGGCCACTTGGCGCTAGCGGCAAGCCTGCTATGCTCCAGCCCGGCACTGGCCAAACTGTGCGCCAGACCGCCCCTCATCACCCCCGACCGACCGCCTGTCCGGCAAAAAGGCATTCGAAATGGATACACCAAAACACCAACAACTCCGTGACACCCTGATCACCCAGCTGCAGGCGCTAGGTGGCAGCGCTGGCAATCAGACCCTGCGGGAACAGATGGCCCAAGCCTTGGCCAGCCCGATCAGCGAAGCTGACTACGATGCTGCAAAAGAGGCCCTGCTGGCCGAGGGGGTCGTCACCAAAGGTCGCGGCAAAGGGGGCTCGCTGTTGCTGGTAGCCACAGACACCCCCAGCCAGCCAGAACAAGATGATGGATTCAGCCTGGATAGCCCGGCCATCCCCGAAGCCGCCAAGCAGCCCTCCCCCCCCAAAGCCAAGTCGAACGCGCCGCGCGCCAGTGCCAACCAGCCCAATCAGGTGCTGTCTTATCGCTACGACGAAAAGCGCAAGAACAACCCGCATGTGGGCATGGTGAACACCGCCAATGACGACGACGAAACCCACACCCGCTGGACCCACGACCCGCATATCGACCCCGAGCTGCGGTTTGACCCGGCCCGCGCCGGCATCGAAAGCCTGATCGACAGCGCGCTAGCGAGCGGCGACCCCGCGCAAATGCAAGCCGCGCTCGAACAACTCAAGCGCATGCAGTCGCCTTATCTGAGCTGGGCCGGCAAAGCCGAACGCGGCAGTTTTGAAGTCGATACCGTCTCGCTGCATGTACACGAACGCATTGACCCGGCCACCATCCTCGCCGTCATCCAGAAGCGCATCAAAGACAGCAAGGGCAAAACCATCAGCGGCATTCAGCCCGACCTGTTCCACGCCCCGTTTGAAAACCTGCCACTCTCGAAAGCCGTGGACTTTTACAAACACGAGCGCGACTGGGCCAACCGGCTGGTCGCCGGCGATTCGCTGCTGGTGATGAACAGCCTGCTGCAAAAAGAAGGCATGGCCGGCCAGGTGCAGATGATTTATATCGACCCGCCGTATGGCATTAAATATGGGTCGAATTTCCAGCCCTTTGTAAATAAACGCGATGTTAAAGACCGCAAGGATGAAGACTTAACCCAAGAGCCGGAAATGATTAAGGCATTTCGGGATACTTGGGAGTTGGGTATTCATTCGTATCTAACCTATTTGCGGGATAGATTGCTACTCGCAAAAGAGTTATTGAGTGAAACAGGTAGCATTTTTGTGCAGATCTCGGATGAGAATTTGCATCATGTTCGAGAGCTTCTGGACGAAATTTTTGGTCGTGAGAATTTTGTATCGCTAATCTCCTATTCAACAACCGGTGGATTCTCATCGTCCACACTTAGTCGAACGGGTGATTATCTTCTTTGGTTTGCAAAGAAAATAAACCTAATTAAATTCAAGCGTCAATTTATTGAGAAAACACTAGAAGATGCAGTTACGGAGGATTATGACCAGGTTGAGGCATTTAATGGTAGTCGTCGTCCAGCATCAAAAAGTGAGAAAATTAACCCAAGAGGCATATTAGGATCTGCAAAACTATATACGGACGATAATCCAACCTCCCAGGGAGAGGGTGCCGCAACAACTAACTTCAATTATCGTGGAATGATTTTTCATCCGGGGGTGGCTAATCATTGGAAGGCTCCAATACCACACGGAATGATGCGCCTCGCGCTTACCAACAGATTTTACATAACCCCAAAGGGAAGCATTCGTTATATTAGATATTTCACAGACTTTAACCAACGGCCGGTTACAAATTCTTGGTTTGATATTGCGGGTTCTGTTCAAGACAGAGCGGACCCTAAGGTTTATGTTGTTCAAACCAGTAACAAAATAATTGAGCGCTGTTTATTACTATCCACTGAACCTGGTGACCTAGTGCTCGACCCCACTTGCGGCTCAGGCACCACCGCCTACGTCGCCGAAAAGTGGGGCCGCCGCTGGATAACCTGCGATACCTCGCGGGTGGCGGTGACGTTGGCCAAGCAGCGGCTGCTGACCGCCAGCTACGACTACTTCGAGCTGAAATACCCGCAGGAAGGCTTGCGCGGCGGTTTTATCTACAAAACCGTGCCGCATGTCACGCTCAAGTCCATCGCCAACAACCCGGAAATCGACGAGATTTACGCGCGGTTGCACCCCGCCATCGACGCGGCCCTGCTCCAGTTGAATGCGTGCTTGCAGCAGGCGCCGTTCGGCATCGAGCCGTATTCGGTGCAGGAAGGCGGCCGGGCCGGCAGCGCAGTAGATTTTCGTTCTACGCTGCCACCGCTAGCCCTGCCCAGCAGCGAGCTGGCGCCCAGCAATGCCCTGCTGGAATGGGAGGTGCCATTCGATCTGCCCATCGCCTGGCTACCCGAGGCACTACGCCCCATCGAGCCGGACGACCCACTACCCGAGCACGCCCCCACGGCCATCGAGCTGGCTTTCGCCGCCTTCCACGCCGCCCGCCAGGCCATGCAAAAAGCGATGGACTTGAGCATTGCCAGCCATGCGGATACTGAAATCCTCTACGACCAGCCGCAGGTGAGCCGCAACAAGCTGCGCATTACCGGCCCGTTTACGGTCGAGGCCGTGCCGTTTGCCACCGTGCTGGCGCTGGATGAAGCCGAACAGCCGGTAGAGGCCGATGTAGCCGTGGCGCGCTCCGGCGAAACCTCGCGCCAGAGCTTGTGGCGCGACGAGCTGCTGAAAACCGGCATTCGCGGCAAGGGCGGCCAGAAGCTCAGGCTGCTGGATTTGCAGGCACAGCCGAGCACCCGCTACATCCACGCAGTAGGGGTAGTGGCGGAAACCAACGAAAGAGTGGCGGTGAGCTTTGGCCCCGAACACGCCGCGCTGGAGCAACGCCAGGTGGAAATCGCCATGCATGAAGCTGGCGATCTGTTCCCGCTGCCCAAGCTGCTGGTGTTCTGCGCCTTTACCTTCGACCCCGAAGCGGCCAAGGGCATCGACAATATCAAGGGCATACAGGCGCTGAAGGTGCAGATGAACACCGACTTGCTAACCGAAGACCTGAAAAAAGGCCGCGCCAGTAATGAATCGTTCTGGCTGATGGGCCAGCCCGATGTGCTGGTGAAGCGGGTGAAGGGTGAGCAGTTTCAGGTGGAAGTAAATGGCTTTGATTACTTCGACACCAAAACCGGCGAGCTGAAAAGCGGCGGCAAAAAGAATATCGCCATGTGGGCGCTCGATACCGACTACGACAACCGCTCGCTCTACCCGCGCCAGGTGTTCTTCCCGATGGCGAGCGGCAAAGAGGGTTGGTACAAGCTGAAGAAAGACATCCGCGCCGAGCTGGACGAGAGCCTGCTGGATAAATTCCACGGCACCACCTCCCTGCCCTTCACCGCCGGCGAAAACCAGTGCATTGCCGTGAAGATCGTGGATGACCGGGGGATAGAATCGCTGAAGGTCATTCGCCTGGAGACAATCTGACTATGAATACCTCTCGTCGTGAAGCCCTCACTTTTGAGCTGAAGCATATTGGCTGTATCAAGGCGGGGCGTTTTACCGTGAAACCGCTTACCTTGCTGTGCGGCCCCAATAACTCGGGCAAAACCTGGGCCATGTACAGCCTTTATGGGTTCTTGAGCCAATCGGGCGACATTGCCGCTTCCCCACGCAGCCTGGAACGGCTTGGGCTGTCTGAATTCGTTGAGCAGGTGACGAATCAAGGCATTGCCGAGCTAGACCTGAAAAGCTGGTTTGATAGCTATTTTGATGCACTGAAATCAGCCAGCAACAAATATAGCGCCTCACGGTTGCCAGACATATTTCGGGCAGACAGCGGAATATTCGCCCGAAGCGAATTCAACTGGGACAGTGACAAAACCGCCCTGATTGACTCGGCGATTCAAAGACCACTCCGAGGTGCGTTGAAACTGGGCAAGGACAGCAAAGAGTTTTTACGGGTCGAAAAGGAAGCAAACTCGCCGATGCTCAAGCTGATCGTCCTGGACCCGGAGTTCCCGGACGTTGGCAGATTCATTCTCGATTTCATACTTCGGCATTTACTGGAAGGCACCAAGCTGCATCAGCCTTTCTTGTTACCTGCTGAGCGAAATGGCTTACATCTGTTTTTCCGGGAATTAAGTAATCGCCGCACCGCCTTGTTACACCATGCAAGCAAAGAAAAAATCGACCTGCAATCGCTGATGCAGGACATTATCAGGTCGCGTTATGCCGAGCCGATTGCCGACTATATTGACTGGCTCAACGACTTGACCTCGGCGAAGAAAAGAAAGGATGGGCCTTTCCACGCCTTGGCAGAAGACCTTAAGAAGCAGCTGGTTGGTGGTCGATACGAGGTAGACCCTCTAGGCAATATCTCTTTTACCCCACGCAAACAGGGGCGAGGCAAAGAGGCCGAGGCGCCGCCAAAACTTGATCTGCACCTGACCTCTTCTACCGTAAAGAGCCTGTTCGGCCTGTGGTTCTATCTGGAACACCAAGCCGAAAAAGGTCATGTTTTGATGATCGACGAACCCGAGCTAAACCTGCACCCCGCCAATCAAAGAGCGATCGCCCGTATCCTGGCCAGGCTGGTCAACGCGGGCTTGAATATGGTGATCAGCACGCATAGTGATTATCTGGTACGTGAGCTGAATGCTTTGATCATGCTGTCACGCGAGCATCCCGAACGGGAGCGCTTGATGAAGCTCGGAAACTATCAAGCTGACGAGCTGCTCTCGCCCGACCAGGTAGGCGCCTATCTTTTTGACAACAACACCATCTCGCCCATGCACGTTGAGCAGGACGAGGGCGTCATTGCCGAAACCTTTGACGAAGAGATCGTCAAGCTCAACGACATCGGTAATGAAATCTATTACACCTATGCGGATGCCGAGGCCAAAGATGAGGCCGACACATGACGCTGATTGAAGCTTTGGAGCAAGTGATTGACTCGTGCTGGAAACTTGAACGGGTTGGTAGCGAATGGCTCATGCAAGAACCCAACTCAACACACAGCGAACTGCGCATTACTGCAGGAAAGTCATTCGGCTTTAGTTTGGATAAGTCCGGTAACAATGCTTTCCCGCTGTTCAAGCAAAATTCGCCTTTGGAGGGCATGAACAAGAAATGCGACGGGATCATCGTTACTGAAAGCGGGCAACGAACCGATGTCATTCTGATTGAGATGAAAGCAGGAAAAAACGCCGCCAAAGAGGCGGCCAAACAGATCGAGAGTGCCAATCTGCTGATTCAATGGCTACTGGGCCTTCTGGACTTATACGAACACTTTACTGGCCAGGTCACGGTAATAGGGGTAGTGAGCCTAAAACCACGCAAAACGCCCAATCGCGGCACAACCAAACTGAGTAGCGGGGAAATTCCAAAACCGGGGAAAAGCCCATCAGGCATACCACTATTCGTACTTCAAAATCACCCCAAACTTAAAACCCGTGAGTTATTGAAACACTTGGAACCGGCAGCATGAATTCCCTGATTATCAACTCGCCTTACGACTGCCCCACCCAGTATTGGGACCAGGATAACAACGGCGGCAAGCTGGCCTTGCGGGCTGGCCGCCGCCCAGCAGGCTATGAGCTGTACGACACCCGCAACAACACCCGCCGTGTGGTACCACTGGAGATGGTGAACCAGATTCGCCAGCGGGTGGATGACTGGCGCGCAGCCGGCTACCCCGGTATTACCGGCATGACCCGCCAGCTGCTGGAGCATTGGCAGGCACGCGGCGACTGGGTGGGCGAGGACCGCCGCTGGCTGGGCGGCCCACGCATCAATCCGTTTTACTTTTGCCAGCTGGAGGCCATCGAAACGCTGATCTGGTGGGTGGAAGGCTCGGCCGACTTCAAGCAGGGTATTTTCCTGCAGGGCGATGGCGGCGCCTGGGAACGTCTATGCAGCAAAATGGCCACAGGTTCGGGCAAGACGGTGGTGATGGCGATGCTCATCACCTGGCAGGTACTGAACGCCGTGAGCTATCCCAAGGACAAGCGGTTTTCCAAAGCCATTTTTATTGTGGCACCGGGCCTCACCGTGAAAAGCCGCTTGCAGGTGCTGACGCCGGGCAATGAGAAAAACAGCTACGACGATTTTCAGCTCTGTCCTAACGAAGCCCTGCGCAGCCGGCTGAACCAGGCCGAGATCCTGATCGAAAACTGGCACGCGCTGATGCCCTTGAAAGAGCCAGACCGCTCGGTAGTCAAAAAGGGCAAAGAGAGCGACGAAGCGTTTACCCGCCGTGTGCTGGGTAAGCTGGCCAGCTACAAAGATCTGGTAGTGATCAACGATGAGGCCCACCACGCTTATCGACAAAAGGCCGAGCTGAAGATCAGCGCCAAGCAGGCCGAAGAATTCGGAATTGATCTGGATGAAGCCACCCGCTGGATTGAAGGGTTAGACCGCATCCACAAAACCCGCCGCATTCGCCGCTGTTTTGACCTCTCGGCAACCCCGTTTGCACCAACTGGCAAAACCAATACCGAAGCCGGACTGTTTGCATGGGTGATTTCCGACTTCGGCCTGAACGATGCCATCGAGGCCGGCTTGGTGAAGACACCACGCATTGTGGTGCGCGACGATGCGCTGGCCAATGCCAAGAGCTACAAGAGCAAGCTCTACCACCTCTATCGCGAAGATGAGGTAAAGGAAGATCTGAACCGTAAAGCGCTAGCCGAAGAGCCGCTGCCTGATCTGGTGCAAAAGGCGTATGCCATCTTGGCGTATGACTGGCATGAAACCGCCAAAGCTTGGGCCAGCAGCGGGCACAGCATCCCCCCAGTGATGTTGACGGTGTGCAACCGCACCGAAACGGCGGCCCGTCTGGAGCGCTTTTTCAATAGCGGTGATTGCCTGATTCAGGCCACACAAATCCCCGAGCGAACCCTGCGCGTCGATTCGCGCGTGCTGGAGAAAGCCGAGCGCGGCGAGACAATTACCAAAGACAAGGACTACGCCGCGAGGCTTGAATCGGTGATTCGCGCCAGTGGTCTGCCCTGTGACCGGATTGAACAGCTTTTGGAATTGAAGCAGGAAGAACAATTGCGTGAGCTGGTCGATACGGTAGGCAAGCGCGGTAAAGCCGGCCAGTACATGCAAAACGTGATTTCGGTGGCCATGCTGTCAGAAGGCTGGGATGCCGCCAATGTGACCCACATCATGGGTTTGCGCGCTTTTACCAGCCAGTTGTTATGCGAACAGGTGATTGGACGTGGCTTGCGCCGGGTGGCGCACGATATGGATGAGAACGGCTTGTTCCTGCCCGAATATGTGAATGTATTTGGTGTGCCGCTCTCGATTTTTCAGGATGTGGGCGACGAAGGCGTCGCCCCGCCACCGCCCAAGGCCAGCGTGCGGGTAGAGGTGGAACCTGGCCGCAATGAGTTTGAAATTCGCTGGCCAAACATCCTGCGCATTGAAAACGTGCTGCAAAGACGCTTGGTGATGGATTGGGAGAAAGTGCCGTCACTGAGGTTAGACCCGATGCAAACGCCGCTGAGCGCTGAGATTGCCCCTTCGCTGACCGGCGCCGCCAATCTTGGCATGGCATCGGCCATCGACCTCGAAAAGGCCACCGAAGACTTCCGCTTGCAAAACCTGATTTTTCGCGCAGCCCGAAAACTGTATCTGCAAAATGCCAGCAGCTTTGGCGGTGATAAACAGTATCTTGCGGTGCAGCTGATTCGCTTGGTTGAGGACTTTCTGGCTAGCGACAAGCTGGAAATTCCGAGCCAGTGGCATCAGGATGAAACCCGCCGTCGGCTGCTGTTTGCGCTGAACATGGATATTGTGGTGGGCCATGTGAGCCGCCATGTGATTGAGCAGAACCAGGAAAAATTGGCCGCAGTGTTTGATGAGTCCCAACCCATTGGTGCAACTTCGCAAATGCGCCCGTGGCTGACAACCAAACCGTGCGAACCCACCATCAAGTCGCAGATTTCTCATGTTGTTTATGACAGCGTATGGGAAAAAGCCGTTGTGGATTGCTGCGAAAAGCACGCAGAGGTGCTGAGCTGGGCCAAGAACGACCATCTGGACTTCACCGTCCACTATTTGTGGCGTGGTGCAGTGCGAAACTTTGTACCGGATTATCTGATCCGGCTAGGTAATGGCAAAACACTGGTTCTGGAAATCAAGGGGCAAGATAGCGAGCAGAACCGCGCCAAGCGCGACGCCATGCAAACCTGGGTCCGCGCGGTCAATGAGCAGGGCGGTTTTGGGCAATGGTGCTTCGATGTGGTGTTTGAACCAGCAAAAATCCGAGACTGTATTGCCTTGTATGCTCAGTGAGACTTCAAAAATCTGACCTTGCCCCCATCCAGAAAACCCACATCAGGAGCCCCCATGCGTATGCAGCAACTTGGTCGTAGCGAGCTGGTCGTCTCGGCGCTATGCCTTGGCACCATGACCTACGGTGAGCAGAACACCGAAGCCCAAGCCCATGATCAGCTGGATTTTGCAGTTGAGCGCGGCGTCAATTTCATCGATACCGCCGAGATGTATCCGATTCCCGCCCGCGCCCAGACCCAGGGACTGACGGAAAGCTATATCGGCAGCTGGTTGGCCCAGCAACCCCGGCACAAGCTTATTCTGGCCACCAAGATTGCCGGCCCGAATCGCGGAATGGCCTGGATACGCGACCCGCTCGCACTCACTGGCGAGCAGATGACTATCGCACTGGAAGCCAGCCTGCGCCGTCTGCAAACCGATTATGTCGATCTGTATCAGATTCATTGGCCTGCCCGCAAAGTGCCAATGTTTGGCGAAACCCGATTCGACCCCACCGATGCCCCGGCGACACCGTCGATCCATTCCCAGCTTGAAGGGCTGGCCAGATTGGTCGAAGCCGGCAAGGTGCGTTATATCGGCGTTTCCAACGAAACCCCCTGGGGCGTCGCGGAGTTCTGCCGCGTTGCCGATCAGTATGGGCTGCCGCGCATTGTCAGCATCCAGAACGCCTATAGCCTGATCAACCGCAGCTTTGAATCTGGGCTGGCCGAAATGGCGCATCGGGAAGCCGTTCCGCTGCTCGCCTACAGCCCACTCGCCTTCGGCCTGCTATCCGGCAAATACCTGAGCAACCCGGAAACACCGGGCCGGCTCAGTCAATACCCGATGTTTGGCGGCCGTTACCGCAAGACGAACACGGCCCCTGCGGTAGCCGACTATGTCGCCCTGGCCCGGCAACGTGGTTTGAGCCCGGCACAGCTGGCCTTGGCGTTTGTTGCCAGTCGCCATTTCGTCGGCAGCACCATTATTGGCGCGACGAATCTTGACCAGCTGGCCGAAAATATTGGGGCCTTGCAAGTCCCCCTCGACGAGGCAACGCTGAGTGCCATCGACGCCATTCATGAGCGCTACCCCAATCCCGCGCCCTGAGACACACCGCACAGGAAACCCCATGTCGCTACATATCAACACGCCGCTCATCGCCTCAACCTCGCTATCGGCGCGAACAGGCCGTGAAGTCTGGCTCAAACTCGACGCCTTGCAACCGGCCGGCTCGTTCAAGATCCGTGGCGTGGGGCTGGCCTGTCAGACTTATCAGGAACGCGGCGCCCGGCGCTTTGTGTCATCGTCCGGCGGCAATGCCGGGCTGGCGGTGGCGTATGCAGGGCGACAGCTGGGCGTCCCTGTCACGGTGGTGGTGCCGCAGACCACTACCGAACGGGCAAAATCGTTGATTGCCGCCGAAGGGGCGCAAGTGCAGGTCCACGGTGCCAGCTGGGTCGAAGCCAATGCCCATGCCCAGTCTTTGCTGGATGCGCAGAGCGCCTTTATCCATCCCTTCGATGACCCGCTACTTTGGCAAGGCCATGCCAGTCTGGTGGATGAGGTCGCCGCTGCGGGCCTCCAGCCCGATCTGATCGTGCTATCGGTTGGCGGGGGTGGTCTGCTGTGCGGGGTGCTGGCTGGGCTGGCGCGCAACGGCTGGTCGGACATCCCGGTCCTCGCCATGGAAACGATGGGAGCCGATTCCCTGGCCCAGGCACTAGCGACCCGGTCGCACGTCACCTTGCCTGCCATCCGCAGCATTGCCACTTCGCTAGGTGCCCGGCAGGTGTGCCGGCAAGCGTTCGAGCAGTCTCAGCGCCTGCCGGTGCGCAGTGCAGTGGTCGATGACCGTGCCGCCGTAGAAGCCGCCCTCGCCTTTGCCGATGACCATCGTGTCATCGTCGAGCCTGCCTGTGGCGCCGCACTGGCGGCGGTCTACCAGAATCTGGCAGCACTGGAAGCGGCGCAACGGGTACTGGTTGTGGTGTGTGGGGGCGTTGGCGCCAGCCATGCCCAGCTGGTGGCGTGGCAACAGTCGCTGTAAGGCGCTGTTCGAAACAGAACTGCGGGATGGCTATTCCGCCATCCAGAAAAACACCGTCGTCAGCCGTCGCTCCCGTTCGGCTTCCCCGAAGTAAGCCGTAGCGCTATGTACCAGATTGGCCTTGTAGAGCAGCAAGCGGTTGAAGACATTCTTGATGCGCAGCTCTTCGTGCCAAGCTTGCGGTGGCAACTTGCTGACACCCAGGGCATCGACCAGATTGCGGTAAGGCGCGGGCACCAGATTGCCGCCAATGGCGCCATTGGGGTAACGCAGCCGATAAAAACTGGTCCCGCTATCCGCCGGAGGATCGGGATGTAGATAGATCACTGCCGCATAGCGGCACAGGTCGCGGCTATCCGTGTGGGGACGCGGCCCGCTGTCCTTGCCGCCGACCAGCTGTGCCACGTTGCAATCCACGCGTGCGCCAACACCCGCCTGCTCTACCCACAGCCGGCGGCTGCCCGTCACCTGCTTGACCCATTCCTCCAGCCCGCCAAGTTCCTCGGGCGTCAGGACATCATGGAAACGCCAACCCGGCCATTTTTCGGGGCGGTACGGCAAGCCATACTCCCAGCGGTCGTGATTGAAGCAACGCTCGACCACTTCCTGCGGGTTAGGCAAGGCATTTTCAAGTATCCAGAAATTCTGGCCGAGCCTTGGCGGCTCATAGGGCAGCTTGGGGGCAACGGCGGGAATGGGTGGCAGAGGTGTCGAGGGAAACGGCATTGGCTGCATGGCAGGGCTCCGTTGACAGGGCTTTTTCGGATCGCGTGTCGCCGGATTCGGCACTCCAGAAATGCCGACATGACTGCATGACGATCTTGCCAACAAACGCCGCGATTCACTCCAGTCTAGCGCTGGCTTGGCAATGTCTCTATTGACCACTCGGACAAGCAGGCAATTCCACTCGGCCAGCCTTTTCCGCACGCCAGCGTTCCGGGGCCAGCCCCACTTCGCGCCGGAAAAACTTATTGAAATTGGTCGGCTCACTAAAACCCAGGCTGTAGGCAATCTGCTTGACCGTCAGGTCGGTATGCACCAATCGCCGCTGCGCTTCGAGAGCAATGCGGTGGTCGATATCCTGCTTGATGGACTGGCCGGCAATTGCCTGGACAGCCCGGTTCAAGGTCTTGTCTGAACAACTCAGGCAACCAGCGTAGTAGCTGACCCGCCGCTCCCCCTCACCCGCCAGCAGGCTTTCATCCAGCAGATGCCGATACGCACGGTAGAGCGGGTAGTAGTGGTGAGCCAGCAAGGGCGAAAGCCTGCCAGCAGCATGCCGAGCCGCCAACAGCAGCAAGGTTTCCAGCCGGCGCACGGCAATGCCGGCCAGGAACGCATCTGGTCGCCGCTCCAGCTCGGCTGTCAGCAGGCGGATTTCATCCGCCAGTGCCGTAAATCCCTCGGCAGACAAGGTCATCACCGGAGAGAGCTGGGCTTGCTCGAAAATGGCCACAGGCTGCACCCCGGCCAGCCCTGCGGATAAAAAGTCCGGCCGGATCGGCAACAGCCAGGCATCCAGCCCGCTTCCCAGCCGGAATTGCTGCACCTGCCCTGGCGACACCAAGACCAGACTGCCGACAGTAACCTGATATTCGCTGAAATCAACGGTATGCCAGCCCTCGCCGTGATCGAACAGCAGCAGCTGATAAAAATTCAGGCGGTGCGGCCGGCTCAGCTGCATCTCGCCACCGTCGTGGCAGATGCGGGAAATGCGCAGCACCTCAACTCCCGTGGCATCGGGCAGACGTGGCTGGTATTCAACACGAGGGATCGCCAAAGCTTGCTCCTAGGCTCTGTTGAGGCTTTGTTTCCGGTCGCACCGGGTCGCTTTCCGTCGAAACACGATCCGTAGAAATGAGTCAACTGTGCTTAGCCCGTTACAATCGCAGCATCCCCAAGCAGCATCAAACCGATGCGGAGCCTGTTTTGGATAAGCCATTCGATTCATATGTGCCCATTTCAATTCTAGGTTCTGTTGACGTAAGGTTTGCAGATCGCGTTTCGCCGGAAGACGGCCTGGAACGAGGCGCAGGGCGCGCCGCTTAGTGGGCTAAGCAAGCGATTTTTAACGCGGCAGCAGGCCCAAATCCGGCGAAACCCTCCGGGCCGGGTCGATTTTTGGAGCATGGCGTCGTTAGGGGTCGTTTATTTAGCTCGCTAAACTGCACTCACCCTGCCTCGCCATGCCCCAAAACTCGGCCCGGCGCGACCGGAAACAAAACGTCAACAGAGCCTGACCAACGATAACGATGAAACGATTACATTTTTTGTGCATAAGCCTGCTGGCTGGCAATGCTCTGGCCAATCCGGTCAACGATGGCCCCTATGTTTTCCACAACAACGAAGGGGCCACCGCACATTGGCTATGCGCGGGCGACCGCATCATCGAGCGGATTGCAACCGATCGTCAGATGAAGGTGCCATGTGGCGACATCAAGCCCACAACACTGTATGCCGATCTGCCGGAAGGCGTGGATGAGGCGGCCCAGCCCGAGCGCTGGGCCGCCATTTCGGACATGCATGGCCAGTACGACCTGACCGTACAACTGCTCAAAGCTCAAGGCATCATCGACAGCCAGCTCAATTGGGCCTATGGGCGGGGGGTGTTGGTCATCCCTGGCGATATTTTTGACCGGGGTGACAAAGTCAACGAGCTGCTGTGGCTGGTATACCGCCTGGAGCAACAGGCCAGACAGGCGGGCGGCGCAGTCCACTTTCTGCTCGGCAACCATGAATACATGGTCATGCAAGGCGATCTGCGCTACATCAACCCCACCTATCAACGTGCCAGCAGCTGGCTCGGCCGTCGCTACGACCAGCTCTACGGCCCGGATAGCGAGATGGGGCGCTGGCTACGACGCAAAGCGACGGTGCTGAAGCTGGGCGACACCTTGTTTGTACATGGTGGGCTAGCCCGCTGGGTCAGCGCACAAGATACCAATCTGAGCAGCATCAACCGCCGCTATCGCGAAACTCTGGACTGGCCTACCCCACAACGCCGCGACACCCCGGACGTGAAGCGCCTGTACTCAGGCACGGAAAGCCCGATCTGGCATCGTGGCTACATTGATTCACCCCGCGCCGCCATGAGTGATGTCGAAGCCGTGCTCCGTCGCTATGGCGCCCAGCGGATTGTGGTGGGACATACTACGTTGAAGCAGATCAAGTCGCTTTACCAAGGCAAGGTGATCGGGATTGACTGCGGTATCAAGAATGGCGAATCCGCGCAGTTGCTGCGTTGGGAAAACCATCAGTTGTCTGTGGGCGATCAGCACGGTAGCCGCACGCTACTGCCTGCCGGCAAGGATGACGGCAGCACCGAGCTTGAGAAGGATTGAACCGCCCCATCCGGCGGAAAAGGAAACGGGCACCTGCCTGCAACAGGTGCCCGTTTCGATTTTGACCGCCGCATTCGGTGCGTGGGCTCAGCTTGCCAGCATCGGCTCCAGCAGCATCAACTCCACCAGCTCTGTCGCCTCGACGCGCAGACGACAGCCCAAGGCGAGAGCCAGCATGGGGTGGGTATGGCCGCAATCGAAATCGGTGACTACCGGTATCGGGCGCGAGCCGATGATTTCCAGCAACAGATCATTGCTGTCAAACGGCGCCTGTTCGCTATCGGGAAACTCGATCTTGCTGAAAATCACCGCTGCAGCATTATCAAAAACCCCCATCAGCTCCAGCTGGCGCAAATTACGCTCCAGCCGCGAATACGGGCCCGCCATCTCTTCAAGCAGCACAATCTTGCCAGTCAGGTTCGGAAAGTATGCGGTGCCAGCCAGGGCACAGGCCGTGTTGAGATTCAGCGGAACCGCCTCGGCTTCGACAATTCCGGGCCGCAGAGTGCGCCAGCCGGGTTGGCTGCGCCAGATGCGCTGGGCTGGATCGCGCGCTTCAGGCACAGTCCAGCGCGGTGCCTCACGGCTCCAGCATTCAGGCTCAAACAAGCGGCGAGGTCCGGCAACATGGCGCTGCACGGCATCAAGAAAAGACTGATTGCTGTACTCAAACCCATCCGGCCATTCGCCAAAGGTCGGAATCACCGCCGGGCCATACAGGCTGGAAAGCCCTGCCTGGGTATACAGCGCCATGTGCAAGGCCGTGACATCGCTGTAACCAATAAACCACTTCGGATTGGCGCGAATCGCCGCAAAGTCGAGGTAGGGCAGCAAGCTGGATGAATTGGCGCCACCAATCGTGGTCATGATGGCGTCAACCTCCGGCCGCAGAAACAGGGCCATCAATTCCTCGGCGCGCTGGCGGGGCGTCCCCGTGCGATACCCCTGCTGCTGGCCGGAAGCAACCAGATCGCCTTCGACGACCTTGAAACCCAGCCGTCGCAGATTAGCCAGGCCCTTCTGATAGCGCTCATGGCAGCTGACATGCGTGGGTGCAGACGGCGCCGTAACACCGATGCAAGCACCGGGGGCCAGTCGCCGGGGTTTGATCAGGGGAAGCGTTGGCATCTTCAACCGCCTTTGTACTGGTTCATCAGGCGGATATAGTGCTGGGCCGAATAGCTGAAATGCGCCAGCTCTTCATCGGTCAGCTTGCGAACTTCCTTGACCGGCCGCCCCAGATACAAATAACCCGACTTCAACACCTTGCCCGGGGGCACCAGACTACCCGCCCCGACCATGACTTGCGGTTCAATGATGGCGCGGTCCAGGACAATGGTGCCAATGCCGATCAGGCATTCATCCCCGATCGTGCAACCGTGTAACACCACGGAATGGCCAATGGTCACACGATCGCCAATAATCAGCGGCGCCCCCTCGGGATCGGACTCGCGCCGATGCGAGACATGAAGCATGCAGAGATCCTGCACATTGCTGTCTGCACCGATGCGGATGTAATTGACATCCCCCCGTACCACGGCCATCGGCCAGATCGAGCTGTTGGCGCCGATCACCACATCACCGATCACCTGCGCCGACTCATGCACATAAGCGCTGTCATCCACTTTGGGCTGTGTGCCCGCAAATAAACTGATTGCCATAGGGTAATCCCGTATCGTTTAGAATCTGTCTGTTTAGAATCTGTTTGTGATTGCCATATAGGCTCTGTTGACGTTTCGGAGCAGACACTTTCCCACCAGGCATCTTCCAGCCCGCAAATTGGTGGTTAGAGGCTTGGAAACCCCAAAGGCGGCAGCATATAAAGCCGCGAAGACCCTCGATTCTGTCGACGTTAGGTTTGCCGTCGCGCCGGATCGAGTTTTGGGGCAGGGCTATACCCGCAAGGGGTAGGCCGTGGCCGGTAAGGGGCTAAAGCCCCAACCACCACGCACGGCAGGGTAAGCGTGGTTTAGCGGGCTAAACAAGCGAACCCTAACAACGCCCTGCCCCAAAAATCGACTCCGGCCTTGCGTGGCTGTTGCCGCGTAGCGGCTTACAGCCACGGCATCCTCCTGGCGGGGACGGAGGGTTTCGCCGGAAAATGGCCTGGCCCGGTGTTGCAGAACGCTTGCATAGAATGCTATGCGGAGCGTTCTGCGCCTTGTTCCAGGCCGTTTTCCGGTGAAACGCGGCTGCAAACCTAACATCAACAGAACCCAAAGTTTAACCTAGGATACCCAGATGCCCAGTCAGACCAACCCATTACTCGACTTTTCCGATCTCAATCGCTTTGGCGAAATTCTGCCGGAGCACGTCACCCCCGCCATCGAACAATTGCTGGCACAAGCCCGGGCCACCATTGCGGAGGTGGAAAAGCTCAGCAACCCAACTTGGGCCAATTTTGTTGAACCGCAAGATACCGTGCTCGACCAGCTCGGCCGCGCCTGGGGCGCCGTCAACCATTTGAACGCAACGGTGAACACCCCGGAGTTGCGTGAGGCTTATAACACCAATCTGCCGAAGATCACCCAGTTTCACACCGAGCTCGGTCAGAATCTCGCCTTGTTTGAACGCTACAAGCAACTTGCCGCCAGCCCCGAGTTTGCCAGCATGAGCCCGGCTCGCAAGAAAGTCATCGAGAACGAGCTGCGCGACTTCCGTCTCTCCGGCGCAGAATTGCCCGATGCCCAGAAGCAGCGGTTCGCAGAAATTCAAGAAGAACTATCCAGCCTTTCCGCCAAATTCGAGCAGAACCTACTCGATGCGACAGATAGCTATGGTCGTTTCATTGAGGACGTTGCCGAGCTGGCCGGGCTGCCGGCTGACAAGCTGACCGCCGCACGCGATGCCGCCGAGCGGGATAGCAAACCCGGCTACAAGCTCACCCTGCATATGCCCAGCTATCTGGCTGTGCAGCAATACGCCGAAAACCGGGCATTGCGTGAAGAAATTTACCGCGCCTACTCCACCCGCGCCGCCGAGTTCGGCCCAGAAGCCCTCAACAACACACCCGTCATTGAGCGCATTCTGCAATTGAAAGCAGAAATGGCACCGCTGGTTGGCTTTGAAACGTTTGCCGACTACTCGCTGGCCACCAAAATGGCCGAATCACCCGCCCAGGTGGTGCAATTCCTGCGCGATCTGGCCAGCCGCGCCAAGCCTTTTGCCCTGCAGGACCGTGCCGCGCTGGAAGCATTCGCCAAGACTGAGCTGGGTCTGGACAAGCTGGAGCCTTGGGATGTGGCCTTTGTCTCGGACAAGCTGCAACAGGCCCGTTACAGCTTCTCCGAACAGGAGGTGCGCCAGTACTTTACCGAGCCGAAAGTACTGGCCGGGCTGTTTGGCGTAATCGAATCGCTGTATTCGCTCAAGGTTTCGCCCGATACCGCTCCGGTCTGGCATTCCGATGTGGGCTTCTACAAGCTGACCGACCGTTCGGGCAAGCTGGTCGGGCAGTTCTATCTCGACCTCTATGCGCGCCAAGGCAAGCGCGGTGGCGCCTGGATGGATGATTGCCGCAACCGCCGCCGTATCGGTGACAAGGTTCAGACCCCGGTCGTCTACCTGACCTGCAATTTCTCCGGCCCGGTCGATGGCAAACCGGCCCTGTTCACTCACAGCGAAATCACCACGCTGTTCCATGAATTCGGTCACGGCCTGCACCAGTTGCTGACGGAGGTCGATGAACTGTCTGTGGCCGGCATCAACGGCGTGGAGTGGGATGCCGTCGAGCTACCCAGCCAGTTCATGGAAAATTTCTGCTGGGAATGGGATGTCGTCAGCCATATGAGCCAGCACGTTGAGACTGGCGAAACACTGCCGCGTGCCTTGTTCGACCGGATGCTGGCCGCCAAGAACTATCTGTGCGGCATGTTTACGGTTCGGCAGATCGAGTTTTCGATGTTCGACATGCTACTGCATAGCCGCCAGACCCCCGCTACTTACGCCGAGCTGATGGGGCTACTGGATGAAGTGCGCCGCGAAGTCGCCGTTATTCAACCACCTGCCTATAACCGTTTCCCGAATAGCTTTGGCCACATCTTTGCGGGTGGCTACAGTGCGGGCTACTTCAGCTACAAGTGGGCCGAGGTGCTGTCTGCGGATGCCTATGGCCTGTTTGAAGAAGAGGCCTCAAAGCAGTCGGCAGCGAATACGCTGGACCCTGCTGTCGGTGAACGCTTCCGGAAAGAAGTGCTGGCTGTTGGTGGCAGTCGGCCAGCGCTGGATAGCTTCCGTGCCTTCCGTGGCCGCGAGCCATCCATCGACGCCCTGCTGCGTCACAACGGCATGATCTGACAACGCACGCATCAAAAAAACAAAAGCCGCTATTACAGCGGCTTTTGTTTTTGATGTGCCTGCAGAAGCACCAGGCCAGCGCAAGCCGGCCGGCGCCGCTGGATCAGAACGTTCCGCGCAGACCAATGGAGTAGTTGCGGCGACGCTCGTCCGACAAGCCTGTGGTATGGGTGTACTGCACATACCCACCCCATGACTTGCCCAAGGCGAAGTTGGTGCCCAGGCTCAGCGTGGCGTAGCTGTTGTCCGGGGTGTACACCGGGGTTTCGAAGTAGGAGGACTGGCTGACCAGACCGGCGCGCAGCTTGCGGTCGCTATCCTTGCTGTCGTGGTAGAACATCACCGAAGCAAACGGCTTCACCTGCTCGAAATCGGCAGCAACCTTCCAGCCGGCAGACCACAGCATAGCGTCGATTTCCTGCTCGTCGAACTTCATGGTGGTGCTGTTCGGTACACCTGCCGCGTTGTTGCGTTCGGCATACGCACCGACCTTGGACTTGCGCCAGGCGAAACCGAGTGTCGGGCCAGTGGTGATGTTGCCAAAGTGCAGATCGTAGCCACCGTTTACCCGCATCGTGATCTGACTACCCGAGGTATCGCCCATTTCGATGCGATTCAGGTTACCCAGCACCACATTGCGTTCGATCTGGTTATAACGGGTCGAACCAAAGCCCATATCGCCGTTAATCGACAGATCGCCCATACGGAAGCCACCGAAGAAGGTCAGCAGATAATCACGCGCTTCGAAACGACCACGCCCCATGGAGAAATCGGTCGTGCCGTAGATATAGGTCATGGCCAGACCGGTGGTGATCTTGTCATTGAGCTGATAATCCACACCCACAGTCACGCCACGGTTGCGACCATCGCTCTTGTAGGAGTCAACTGTTTCTTTTTGATCGTTCGAGGTGTAGCCATAGTTGGCAAAGACGCCAATTTCACCAGCTTTGTGTGGCTCGTCCAGACGCGCATCCAGAGCCTGGCGCTGCATGGCAGGGGTAATCGCCTGAATGCTCGGGAGCTGGGATGCAAACATCGGGGCATCCAGAACCGAGGCCATGTATTGCGCCAATACGGCGTGAGTAGCCGGTGTCGGATGGCGATCATCCGCAAACAGATAGGTCTTCGACTTGTCGAAATCAGGCTGGGTATCGTTGCAGACCAGCGAGCTGAAGCCGCTAGACAGGCCACAGGCCATGCCGCTGGTGTTGTCGATGCCAAACGCCTTCGGATTGGCAATGACTTCGTTCAGCAAAGCCGTGGAGTTAATCTGGATAACGTCGCCAACCTGAGTCAGCCCGGCATTCAGCACCGTGTTATAGAGGCTCGTCAGTTGGGCAGTACCGCCCTTGATCGTGGCGTAAGTGCTGGTAAAGGTGCTAACCGGCAGGAGTGCTGCAGCCGTATCTTTCGGAACGCCACCTTGCATCAACGCACCAACGAAGACAGCCTGAGCACCTGCCAATGCTTCGTCGGCAGTTTTGCCAGCGTTCAGCAAGCTACGCGCGGTATCAACAGCCTTGGCGTTGACCGTTGCAGCACTGGCAGCAAAGGCCGGATTCTTGGCCGCCAGCTGCTGGCTGATCGCACCAATGGTCGAGAGCAGAACCGAAGGGGTCTGCGACAGATCGGGCAGGTTGACCACGGCAACATATTTGGCTCCCTTGGCCTTGAGGATGCCAACCTGCTTGACGGTGCTGGCAGCCGCTTCGGTGATCATGGCCTGACCCACTGCCGAACCCTTGGTTGCCGACTCTGTCAGCGCAGCGGGAATATCATTGCCTCCAATGAAAACGGTATAAAGCGCGTTCGGGTCTAACACACCAGCCTTGGCAGTCAGATGATCTGTCACTTGCGTCGGCAGATCGCGGATATTGCCGAATGGCTGGGAATTGGTGACTTCCACGGCACGTGCGCCACCCTGGGCATAGTTATTGCCCGCGCCGAGCTTGGGGTTATCCTTGTTGGTCGGGGTCAGTGTTACGCCGTACTTCTTGGCAATCAGCGAAGCGTAAATATCGGCATCGTTGACGGTCCAGCGTGCGCCTGCCGGCAGCGGGCCAAGGCCACCAAAGGCTCCCGTATCAGTCAGGCTATCGCCAAAGAACACGGTATTGGAATACTGCACGGCAAATGCGCTCTGTGACAGCGCAGCTACGACGGCAAGGCCCAGAAGTTTCTTGGTGTGACGAATCATTGGATGTCCGCTCCGATTTACAATTAGCGTCTTTATAGAGAAGAGAACCACACCGGATAGCCGGCATGACCGCCTGCAGCGACCCGGTTCCAAACCAATCTTTATTTGAGGATGGAAGCCCAGTTCTGCCCAGGCTTTGCTGACACTTTCACGCGGTCGCGTTTCACCGGAGGAAGTGTCAACCGCGCTTGGATTCTTGTGTAAAAACTCGAATCACCCGGCAGAACCTGTTACGTACCGAGTGATGCAAGCCCGTTTCAGACCAGCTCGTGGTACGCCGCCAACAGCAGCGGATCGCGCTGTGGCGCGGTTTATCGCGCCGTCACTATAACCAGTTTCGAGTATTCATACTAGGCGCCAGACTCTAAGCACTAAGCAATTTATGACCACAGAAATCGACGTAGTAATCATTGGCGCCGGCGCGGCAGGCATGATGTGCGCCGCAACAGCCGCGCAGCGTGGCCGGGGTGTCGTACTCATCGACCATGCCACCGTATTGGCGGAAAAAATCCGCATTTCCGGTGGCGGTCGTTGTAATTTCACCAACATCAACGCCCGTCCCGAGTGCTATCTGTCGCAAAATCCCCACTTCAGCCGGTCCGCCCTGGCGCAATACAGCCAGCGAGATTTCATTGGCCTGGTTGAACGTTATGGCATTGGTTACCACGAGAAAAAACTCGGCCAGCTGTTTTGCGATGACAGCGCCCAGAACATCATCGACATGCTGAAAACCGAGTGCGACCAGGCAGGCGTGCAATGGCGCATGGGCACCTCCATCGGAGCAATCAGCCACGATGGCACGGCTTATCAAGTCCGGACCAGTCGTGAGCACTGGCGTTGTGCTTCGCTGGTGGTAGCCTGCGGCGGGTTGTCCATCCCTCCTATTGGCGCAACCGGACTGGGCTACGACATCGCTCGCCAGTTCGACCTGGCCATTGTGCCGACGGCCCCGGCCTTGGTGCCGCTAAGCTTCGACCCAAAAGATCTGTTTGCTGATTTGTCGGGGATATCTCTGGATGTGAGCGTGCAATTGGCCGAGGGAAAAGCCCCCGCCTTCCGTGAAAACGTGCTGCTGACCCACAAGGGCGTATCAGGGCCTGCCATCTTGCAGATTTCGTCTTACTGGAACCCAGGTGACACGCTACAGTTCGACTTGCTGCCCGATCACGACGCAGGCCAGCTGCTGGAGGAAGCCGCACGTAGCGAACAACTGCTCGGCAATGTACTGAGCAGCTGGCTGCCAAAACGCTTTGCCACCGCATTTTGCGAGGCAAACTTTGCCAATAAGCCCCTGAAGCAATACACCCCCAAGGAACGTGCAGAAATTGCCGCCCGGCTGCATGACTGGCGAGTCAAACCGAATGGATCGGTGGGCTACAAAAAGGCGGAAGTGACGCGAGGCGGGGTTGATACACGCGCCTTGTCGTCGAAAACCATGATGGCAAATCGCCAGCCTGGTCTGTACTTCATCGGCGAAGTAACCGATGTCACAGGCTGGCTGGGTGGCTACAACTTTCAATGGGCCTGGTCATCAGGCGTGGTCGCGGGGTGGAATTGTTGAAATGACAGGGCAGCAACAAGGGCTCGCGCCAATGCGCTCCTGAAAACAAAGCCGGCCGATTCACCCTGGGCAAATCGGCCGGCAATCTCGGAAAAACTTGATGGCTGCAGCTTCTTAATGCCCGCCGTGCCCCAATTTTTCCAACTCCAGTTTCTGGGCATCCTTCAGCATCTGCGCAACGATTTTTTCCCGCTCATCGTTGGTTTTCACCTCCAGCAATTTGCTGAAGGACTTGCTGGGCAATACCCGATACCGACGCCGTTCCTTGTTGAGATTGAGTTGGCGCCAGCCAATCATGCTCAACCATTGCCATACATCCTCCGGCATCGGATTCAGAATTTTCATCGCCACTTCACCTCGTGCAATGGTTGCACCAGGCATCGGGCGAGGCCCTGCAGGTGGACGTCTGCGTTTGACGCGCACACCAAACAGCGAGCGCATGCGATCGTGCAAGCGGAGTTCTATCTTGCCAAATTCACTTAAGTTCATGAGCCCTCCTTCCCGAAAAAACTGCAAATTATGCACATGGAATTGTTTCAGTTCAATTCATTCTTAACATTACTTAAAGGTAAAGGTGCATAATCGAGACACGCAAGTCGCACTGCAACAAAAAACAGACAAAGTTCATCAGATCAGCAACATAGCGTTTTTCCAGTCAGCAAATGACGACCTATCCATCCGGCCAGGTCGGCAGACTTGTAAAACATCGTCATGAATTCTTACCAGTTGCTTGCAAAAATCATCCTGAAACCGTGAATGCAGCGGCCACGTGCGACCACTGCACTCCGATGCCTTCGCCACTCAGTTGGCTGCGGTCAGCTTGAGCGCTTGCCGGGAAACGATAATGCCATCCTCATCTGCGTACAGGAACTCGCCCGGCACGAAATCCACCCCTGCAAATGTCACCACCAGATTCGTGTCACCAGCGCCTTTCTTTCGGCTTTTTAGAGGATGGGTGTTCAAGGCACGCACACCAATATCGAGTGCGCCAATGGCCACCGAATCACGAATGCAACCGTAAATCACCACACCTTCCCAGCCGTTTTGCACCGCCAGCGCGGCGATCAAGTCCCCCATCAAGGCACAACGGAGACTGCCCCCTCCATCCACCACCAGCACCTTGCCTTTTCCAGGTTGCGACAGGGCGTCCCTTACCAGTACGTTGTCTTCATGCACCTTGATCGTTGCAATCTCGCCACAAAAGCGCTTACGTCCACCATAGATAGCGAACATCGGCTGTGCAACCCTCACCAGCTCGGCATTGGCATCGCATAGGTCTGTGGTTAAAAAGCTCATTCTGGTTCCCCTTGTTTGGATGGACACGACAAAGTTGGTGCGGTTGGTTCAAAGCCACCCGCCATCAGCACTGGAGTGGACAAAAAAAGAGGGCGCCAAAGCGCCCCTGTCTTGCTGCATGCGATATATCGCGCCGGATCAGCGCAACCCCAGGACATCCTGCATATCGTACAAGCCCGCAGGCTGTGCCGTAAGCCAGCGTGCGGCACGCAGGGCCCCTTGGGCAAAGGTACTGCGACTGGACGCCTTGTGAGTGATTTCCACGCGCTCGCCAGTCCCCATGAACATAACCGTATGGTCACCGACGACATCGCCGCCACGCACGGTAGCAAAGCCAATGGTGGAGGGGTCCCGCTCCCCGGTGACGCCTTCACGGCCATACACCGCACATTCCTCCAGTGAACGACCCAAGGCATCGGCAACCACCTCCCCCATGCGCAAAGCGGTGCCGGACGGGGCATCCACCTTGTGACGATGGTGGGCCTCGACGATCTCGATGTCGTAGCCTTCTGCCAGTACTTTGGCAGCCATTTCCAGCAGTTTGAAGGTCAGATTGACGCCAACGCTCATGTTTGGAGCAAATACCACCCCGATCTGTTTACCCGCATCGGTCAGCTGCTGTTTCTGCTCTTCGCAGAAACCTGTGGTACCAATCACCATATTCACCCCAAGCTGACGACAAACTGCCAGATGGGCCAGGGTACCTTCCGGGCGGGTAAAGTCGATCAGCACGTCCGCCTCTTGCAGTGCGGCAACCACGTCGGACGAAATGCTGACGCCTGTGACCCGCCCAAGAAACTGCCCCGCATCGACTCCTAATGAAGGCGCGCCATCTCTATCGAGCGCCGCTACCAGGCGACAGCCCTGTGTCGCCAGCACGGTCTCGATCAGCACTTTGCCCATCCGGCCCGAAGTACCGGCAATTGCGACACGCAAATCGGCCATGATCAGCCCCCTGCCTTGGCAGCTTCTGGCGTCGTACCGCCAGGCGCAGGAATCACGGTCACGTTTCGGGCAGGCAGTGTATCGCCCCCCATTCCGACCAACCGGTCACCATCGAAGAGGACGTGGTAGCGCTTTTGCTCGCTCACTTTGCCGCCCTTGCTTTCATAGAACACATAGTCCCAGCGATTGCCGTGGAAAGCATCCTGCAGCAGGGGGCTACCCAGCACAAAACGAACCTGTGAACGGGTCATGCCAAGCTTCAGTTTGGCGGTCTGGTCTGCAGTAATCGGGGTGCCTTGTGGAATATCGAGCTTGTAAGGCGTGAGGAACGAGCAGCCAGTCAGGCAGGCAGCGAGAGCGAGGGCAAATGCAGGTTTGATCATTGGAACAGGAATGGGGGGGTTGATTTGTGATACCGGCCTTCAGGCAAGGTGTGCCGTGCGGCGGGTAACGAAACGCTTTATCATACCCACAACATACTTTCCACACCACAATGCCCATGAGCAAAGCCAGCGACCTAAAAGATATCGGACTCAAGGCAACCGGACCCCGCCTCAAAATCCTCAATCTGTTTGAAAACAGTAACGAGCGTCATCTGACAGCCGAAGATGTCTATCGTTTACTTCTGGCCGAACAGGAAGACATTGGACTCGCAACGGTTTACCGGGTTCTGACGCAGTTTGAACAAGCCAATCTGTTGGTGCGTCACCACTTCGAAAGCGGCAAGGCGGTATATGAACTGAACAAGGGTAGTCATCACGACCATCTGGTTTGCGTCCGTTGCGGCAAGGTCGAGGAATTCTGCGATCCCGAAATTGAAGCGCGACAGGAAGCCATTGCTGCCGCCCACAATTTCAAGATCGAAGAGCACGAGATGTATCTGTACGGCGTCTGTGGCGAGTGCCAACTCAAGACAGACATCAAAGGCAAATCCGCGACCTCCCACTCCTGAGTCTGCAATGATCCCGTGGCTTGGCCGGCGTCCGGCCTTCCCCCCCCTGTCGCAAGCGTTGATTGAGCCAAACGGCTTGCTGGCCGCCGGTGGGGCTCTCAGCCCTGAATGGATACTGGCGGCATACAAGCACGGTATTTTTCCATGGTTCAATGAGGGTGACCCGATCCTGTGGTGGAGCCCGAACCCTAGAATGGTCCTGTATCCGAACGAGCTGAAAGTCTCGCGCTCGTTGGCCAAGACCCTGCGCAACAAAGCCTATACCATCCGCTTCGATACCGCGTTCCGCGAGGTGATGCAGGCCTGCTCAGCCACTCCTCGACGCGGTCAGGATGGCACCTGGATCGGCCCCGCCATCATTGACGGTTACTGCGCCCTGCACGCACTCGGATACGCCCATTCCGCCGAATGCTGGATCGAAGGCAAGCTGGTAGGGGGCCTCTACGGTATCGCCATCGGTCGCATGTTCTATGGTGAATCTATGTTCGCCCATCAAAGCGATGCCTCCAAACTGGCATTCGTGCATTTGGTACGTTGGCTTGAGAGCAGAAATTTCGGGCTGATTGACTGTCAGATGAAGACGGAGCATCTGGCCTCGCTGGGCGGCCGACAGATTGATCGCGATCTGTTTTTGCAGAATCTGACCCGACTGATCGCCGAGGGCGAGCCTCCCCAGCGCTGGCAATACGACGTGACGGTTGGCGCAAGCCTAGCGGAGCCTAAGCCATGAGCCACCCCTATGACCACAAAACGGTGCGCATCCAGTTTTATGCCACAGCACCTTACCCCTGTTCTTATCTGGACGACCACCAGGCCCGCTCGCAGGTTGCCATTCCCAGCGAGTTGATCGACGGCTTCGTTTACAGCCAGCTAGTGCGCAATGGCTTCCGACGTAGCGGGCTCTTCACCTATCGTCCCTATTGCGACAATTGCAGAGCCTGCGTGCCCGTACGCCTGCCGGTGCGCGACTTCACGCCATCCCGCACACAACGGCGGATCTGGCGACGACAGGAAGGGCTTTCGGTCACCCTGGAGCCCCTGCGCTTCGACGAAGCACATTACGAGATGTACCGGCGGTATCAGGAATCACGCCATGCTGGCGGCGGCATGGATGAGGACAGCCGGGAGCAATATGAGAACTTCATTCTGAAGAGCAACGTAGACAGCTTTCTCGCCGTATTCCACGACAATGGCCAGCTGCGTATGGTCAGCCTGATTGATCGGCTGACTGACGGCCTTTCATCGGTTTACACCTTCTTCGACCCCGACTACCCGCAAGCAAGTTATGGCGTTTATAACGTGCTATGGCAAATCAACCATGCCAAGGCACTTGGCCTCTCGCATCTATATCTGGGTTACTGGATCGAGGCCTGTCGCAAGATGTCATATAAAACACAGTACCGCCCCATTGAGGTACTGACCGAGCAAGGCTGGCGACGTCTCGCAGATGCGGCCTGAAGCCACTACGCCATTCCAAGGAAGCATGGCTTGGTAACACTGCAGCCTAAAGACATCCGGCACTTACTTGTTTTACTGGCCGATCTCGAATCCGGCACCACCCGTCAGTGGTGGTTCCTCGAAATTGCCGCTGCACAGTTTCCTGCAGACTCCAACGCTGGCCGGTCGTCGCCGTCTCGCTTGGTAAGCCTTCTGACGCGAATGCTGCCGATGCTGGGCATCCGGAACAGCCTGCCGGTCCTGACCATACTGGGTATCCCTGGCTTGTCGGTGTATCGCCCCCCTCGGCATCTGCCAGATACCCTGCAAACCAGTCTGCACGCTATTGACGCCGCCCGCCTGCCTTGCCTGGCGATACTTGCCTTGCTGACAGGGATGAACAGCCTGTTAGCGACTCAGCAACTGGCGGTATGGCTCATTGCGCTATTCACAGCGATCACGCTGGGATGGCGTACACATTGGCAGCTGAAAGCCGCCCTGACGCCAGACCAACAAGCCAACCAGCCAGTACGCGAAGACCTGCCAGATCTGGAAATGACGCTTGGCCTGACGGGATTACTGGCCTCGCATGGCTATTCCCTGAGTGAAGCGCAATCACTGGCCACAGCACTGAGAACCCATCCCGATACGGCACTGACCGAGCCACTCGCAAACTGCCTGCAACTGAGGCCCGTACCACCCGTTGCAACGGCTGCTCGTGGCTGGCTAGCCGCAGTGTTGGGGATGGTCTGTTGCATCGTTATCGGGCTACCTTTCCTGATCAGCCAAGGCAAGCTGCAGCTGCCTGCTGCACTCCTCATCAACCTGTTGCTCTGCTACGCCACGACAGCAGGCAATCAGATGAAACTTGTTCAGCGACTGATCGTCACACTCTTAGTCGCAGCAGGCTGTTATGGCTTTGCTTGGCTTTTGCGTAGCTATTCATAGCCGTTCGCGAAATGGCTTTACTCATCAATGGCGCCAAGCCCAGAAGCCGGCCCCGCAACACAAAGGCCGTCAATTTTACCTAAAGCCATTGGGGGAACCGTTCAGTTCCGGTTAAGCACCAAGCGCCTACGATGCACCTATCAACCCAGCAATTAGGAGTTCCAAATATGAAAACCGCCCGCATTCTTCTCGCTACCGCCGCACTGGTCGCAGTCGGACAGGCCAGCGCCTCCGACTTCTCCGACTACGCTCGTGTCCGCAGTGCGACCCCTGAATACGAGCGAGTCAATCAGCCTCGCCAGGAGTGCTCGATTGAGCAAGTACAAGTCGAGCCCCGTCGCGTTGAATCCGGGCGCAATGTCGGTGGCGCAATCATCGGTGGTATCGCTGGCGCTCTGATCGGCAACCAAGTCGGACAAGGTCATGGCCGTGAAGCGGCCACGGCAGCCGGAGCCGTTGCAGGCGCCCTGATCGGCGACCGCGTTGAAAACCGTGATGGCAGCACCACGGTGTACGAAGAGCCTCGCTCACGTGAAGTGCGTCGTTGCCGTCAGGTTGACAACTGGCAGAGCCGTATCACCGGTTATCGCGTTGAATACGAATACGCCGGCCGTCGTTACACAACGATTATGCCGAACGACCCCGGCCGCGAATTGCGCGTAAGGGTTTCGGTTGAGCCCCAGCAATGATATGAATCCGGCTTTGGCGGTAAAAGTACCGCCAACCAGCTGGATTCGCTCAACGTACCCCACAGGAACAGATGCTCATGCAACGCTTTTACGCCCCACTCATCGCTCTGACGCTCATTTTGGCGACCGCACCCGCACTGGCCCAAATCAGCCGGGACGAGGCTGCCGCTACCGCCCAGCGCATGGCCGGTGGGCGCGTCTTGTCGGTAGACAAAGCCAGGGCAGGCGGACGGGAGGTCTATCGGGTCAAGGTGCTTACCCCCAGTGGAGAGGTGCGCGTCATCTCGATCAATGCTGAAACCGGAGCAGCCGAATAATGCGTTTGTTGATCGTTGAAGACGAAGTTGCACTTCGCCTCTCCTTGCGGCAACAGCTAGAGGCCGAAGGCTATAGAGTGGACGAAGCAGCAGATGGCGAAAACGGCTTGTTTCTGGCACGCGAATACCCGTTCGATGCCGCCGTAGTCGATCTCGGCCTGCCCAAATTGCCTGGGATTGAGTTGATCAAGACCTTACGCGAAGAAGGCGTCAGCCTGCCCATCCTGATCCTGACTGCACGGGGGCGTTGGCAAGAAAAAGTTGAAGGGCTAGAGGCAGGCGCCGATGACTATCTGGTCAAGCCCTTCGAGTTCCCTGAGTTATTGGCTCGTCTGAAGGCATTGTTGCGACGCGCAGCCGGCGCAACCGGCAATCGGCTCACCTTTGGCCCCATCGCACTGGACTGGTCAGCGCAGAAAGTATGGCGCGAAGGTGCCGAAGTAGACCTGACCACCTTTGAATACCGCCTGCTCGAATATCTGGTTCAGCATCGCGACAAAGTGGTATCGAAGATCGAGCTATCCGATTACCTCTACCCTCACAACGAAGATCGAGACAGTAATGTGCTCGAAGTCTTGATCGGCCGCCTGCGGAAAAAGCTTGATCCGGACGGAACCTTGCTGCCGATCGAAACCCTGCGCGGACGTGGCTACCGCTTCACCTTGACGTGAGTCGCGTGCTGCCGTCCTCCATCAATGGCCGCATCATTGTTGCAGCAACGCTGATTCTGTTGGCTTTCCTGGTAGCAACCGGTGCAGCACTTGATCGCGCATTCCAGGAGAGCGCCCAGGCGGCACGACACGAACGGTTACTGGGCCAGGCTTACCTGCTGATGGCCGCGGCCGATGTCTCGCCAGATGGCGGCATTCTGATGCCTCCCCAGCTGGCCGAACCACGCCTGTCGCTCCCATCATCCGGCCTGTATGCCAATGTTTCGCACCTCGCAGCGAAAGTCGAATGGCAGTCCAACTCCACTCTCGGTTTGAACGTACCATTCTTGCGCGGTCTGGAAGCCGGTCATCAGGAATTCACTGAAATCGCAGACAAGACTGGCAAACCTTACTTCGTACTTGGCTTTGGTGTGAAATGGGCAACCGGTAATCAAAACGCCCTGCTCACCTTCAGTGTCAGCGAAGACAAAGCGGATTACCTGAAGCAGATCGGCGTCTATCGCAGGAGTCTATGGGGCTGGTTGGGTGGGCTGGCGGGCTTGCTGCTACTTGCCCAGATCTTGCTGTTGCGTTGGGGATTGGCGCCAATGCGGCGCGTCGCGCAGGAGCTCAAAGAAGTTGAAACCGGCAACCGATCACGGCTGGACAACGATTACCCCGCTGAAATTCGACTGCTGACCGACAACCTCAACCATCTTCTGGCACGCGAGCAGGCCCAACGCGAGCGCTACCGCAATGGCCTGGCCGACCTTGCCCATAGTCTGAAGACCCCGTTGGCGGTGCTGCGAGCGGCTTTGTCTGACCCTGGCCATCTCCAGGCCACGGTTTCCGAGCAAGTCGTCCGCATGGATCATATCGTTCAACATCAATTGCAACGTGCCGCCACGGCAGGCGCTTCCCGGCTGGCCGAGCCGATTGCGTTGCAGCCAATTGCCGACCGGATTGCCGCCTCGCTGCAGAAGGTTTATCGGGACAAATCCCTCACCATTTCGGTGCAGGTACCGGCAGATTTGACAGCCCGGCTCGATTCGGGCGACGTGTTTGAAGCGTGGGGAAATCTGGCAGATAACGGTTGCAAGTGGGCGCGGCATACGGTGCAGCTCTTTGCGCAGATCGAAGCCGGCCGAATCACCCTTGGCGTGGAAGACGATGGCCCCGGCATTGCCAACCCTGCACATGTGCTCAAACGACATGGCCGAGCAGACGAATCAACACCAGGCCAGGGGATCGGCCTTGATGTCGTTGCCGATATCGCACAGGCTTACGATGGTAACTTGCAAATTGCCAGATCAAGGCTGGGTGGCGCCTTGGTCAGCATCACCGTACAACATCACTGAGACTCTCTCCGTGATGGCAGGGCCTCACCACTCCATAACCTGGCATCCAGGCACTTTGACGTTTTGCTCCTAAAGTTCGGAACAAAACGCCACCCGCGCCAAGCCAGGTCTGATCGTTCAGATTCGGTAACTCAAAGTGGTCATCACTTTAGAGCTCAACTGCATCAAATCCTTAAGGGGCTTGGGTAGCTCAACACCGCCCAGCTGCGTTGCCGTCTCCGCGTGGCTGGCTTCATCAATTCGCATCTGCTCGACAATCGCCCGGCTTTTGGCGTCCTGATCAGGCAATTGGCTGAGATGGCTCTGCAGATGCGCCCCAACCTGACGCTCGGTTTCTGCCAAGAAGCCTAGATTCCACTTGTCCCCCACCAGCCCGGCCGATACGCCAATTGCCAGCGAACCCACATACCATAGGGGGTTCAACACGCTTTTATGGCTGCCAAGCTCCTGCAGCCGCTGCTCTGTCCAGGCCAGATGCTCCGTTTCCTCGTGAGCCGCTTCCTGCAACGCTGCGCGAGTTGCCGGATCACGCGCTGTCAATGCCTGGCCTTGATAAAGCGCCTGCGCACATACCTCCCCACAATGATTCACACGCATCAACCCGGCTGCGTGCTGCTTGTCGGCAGCGGTCAGATCGGCCTCGGTCTGCTGCGCATCCGGGTGCGGCCTAACGCTACGAGCAGGCGCAAACACCGTTCGCAAAGCCTTGTCGAATTCAACAATAAAGCGGTCCATCTGGGCCTCGACTCCGTTTCACCATAAATTATCTGGCGTCATTTTACCCCCGCCTCGCCACAGCGGGCGACTGCGGATCCAGTATGGCAATCCAACAGTCACACCCTGAACAGGCCCAAGCCATCAAAGGCGGCCTGATGCCATCTATGGGTGCGCTGGTGTCATTCTGGCTCCGCGTAGGCGGCACATCAGACCTCTCCCCCCTCGACACCCACGATCCCTCTGCCAAGCGCACTGGCGCAAATTCTCAGCGTGCTATCATGCGGCGTCGCAACTCAGCCTACATTTGATAAATCATGCGCAAACTTCTACTTCTTTGTGCTCTGGCATTTGGTACCGCTTGGGCAGCTGAAAACCCGCAGGTCAAATTGAGCACCAGCATGGGTGACATCGAACTGGAACTGTATCCGGAGAAGGCACCCAAGTCGGTCGAGAACTTCCTGAAGTACGTTAAGTCGGGCCACTACGATGGCACCATTTTTCATCGCGTGATCCCCGGCTTCATGATCCAGGGCGGTGGTATGACCCCGGAGATGAAAGAAAAAACCACACGGGCACCCATTCAGAACGAAGCCAAGAATGGTCTGCAAAACACCATCGGTACGATTGCAATGGCCCGGACCATGGACCCACACTCGGCCTCGGCCCAGTTTTTCATCAACGTCGCCGACAACGCCTTCCTGAACTTCCGTGAAGAATCCCCACGTGGTTGGGGTTACGCCGTTTTTGGCAAGGTGACCAAGGGCATGGACGTGGCCAACCAGATCGTGAAGGTTGAAACCACCAATAGTGGCCCTCACGCCAACGTGCCGGCCAAGCCCATCCTGATCAAGAAGGCTACGGTCATCAAGGCGTCAGCCACACAAGAAACCCCTGCACCTGCACCTGCACCTGCACCTGCACCTGCACCTGCACCTGCACCTGCACCTGCACCTGCACCTGCAGCCCAATAATTTTCCACCTGGAGCACACTATGAGTGTCATTCTGCACACCAGCTTAGGCGACATTACCCTTGAACTCGACGCGGAGCGCGCCCCCAAAACCGTCGAGAACTTCCTGCAATATGTAAAGGACGGGCATTACAGTGGCACCTTGTTCCACCGTGTTATTGGCAACTTTATGGTTCAAGGCGGCGGCTTCGCGCCCGGTATGAAGCAGAAGCCTACGCGCGATCCGGTTCAGAACGAAGCCAATAACGGCTTGCGTAATGATGCCTACACCATTGCGATGGCCCGCACACCAGACCCTCACTCTGCATCGGCCCAGTTCTTCATCAACGCCGTCAATAACGACTTCCTGAACTACACCGCCCCCACAGCCCAAGGCTTTGGCTATTGCGTGTTTGGCAAAGTAACAGCCGGCTCCGAGGTTGTAGATGCCATTCGCAAGGTGAAAACCGGCAACAAAGGCATGTTCCAGGATGTTCCAGTTGAAGATGTGCTGATCCTGTCGGCTGAGATCGTCGAGTAATACTGCCCGGCATCCGCCGCAGTAAGCAGAAAAGCCGGCCAAATGTTGCCGGCTTTTCTATCAATCCTTTCTGCTAATTTCCCCATGCACCGGACTCTACTGTTCATCTCTGATCTGCATCTTTCAACCACAGATCTTCCGACCTTCGAAGCATTCAAGCAATTTATGCAGACCTGCGCACGCGGAGCGCATGGGCTCTACGTATTGGGTGACCTGTTTGAGTACTGGATTGGAGATGACGGTGCGGATGCCCTGGCGGAAGAGGTGGCAGAAGCCTTCAAGGAATTAGTTGAATCGGGTACGCCAGTCTATTTGATTCATGGAAATCGGGATTTCTTGATCGGTGAAACCTGGGCCAAGCAAGCCAAAGTCACACTGTTGAGTGAGCCCGTTTGCATTGAGCACGAAGGGCAAATGGCAGTGTTGTGTCATGGCGACACTTTTTGTACGGATGATGTCAGCTATCAACAGTTTCGAGCACTAGTCAGAAACCCCGATTGGCAGGCCGCATTTTTGGCCAGACCATTGCCTGATCGACAAGCTGAAGTGCTGCGCATACGAATGGCCAGCCAAGCCGCCAAACAGGAAAAATCCAGTGAAATCATGGATGTAAACCTGGACTCCGTAGTTGAAATGCTCCGACGCTTTCCTGATCATCAATTAATTCATGGCCACACGCATCGGCCAGCACACCATCAATATGATCTCGACTTACAACACCGCTCACGCTGGGTGTTGCCAGATTGGTACGGTGGACAAGGTGGATATCTGCAATGGAATGAAAAAGGTATTACGCTAAAAGAAACCAATATCAACAAGCCTCCTATTTAAATATTGTCATTTGAATATGTCAGACAAATAGACTATACAACTTACAGCTCGTTGACAGAGCGCATGAAAAGCATAGACTAGGCCCGCATTTCAACGTGATTGTTCACAGAAACGTAGCAAGTGAAACATTTTGTTTACTTGTTTGTTTTTCACGGAAGGGAAATCCATGCTCGCACCGTTAAGTCTCTTGTCCAGACAACAGTTCGAATTCATGTCAGGCTTTGCGGACGTGGCTGTTCGATGTTTTGAACGTCTTAGCGATATTCAGCTTGATGCTTGGCAGGAAAATCTGGCTGAAATGGAAGAGCACGAAATCAACCCTTCCCCTTCCCCATCGGAAACCACCCAGCGACTTAGCCGGCAAATTGAAAACACCGTCTCGTTCAGCCGGGATTGGTTCATTGCCCAAGTGCAGACGCAAACCGAATTGATGCTACTGACAGAGCGGCTATTTTCAGAAAGCCAAAGGACCGTATTACGTCGGATTGATGAAAGCTCGGTTCGCCAAGTTCTGGAACCCGTCAGGTCTGCCGTGTGTGTGAGTGGCTGCGCCTATGATTCGATTTCAAAAGCGACACGCCAAGTGGCCAATTTTGCCAGCAACCGGATGAGTTCTGCGGCAGTCAACGCCTACCACCAAGCCAAAGAGAAGCTCTCCGACACCTTGGTTGCCTGATCAAACCACCACAAACACGCTACTCGGGGAAATCACATTGTGCCGGGTTGAGGCCCGGTTGCAATTGGCCTGCTAGCATCGCTACACCATTCACTCCAAGAGCCGGGGTAGAGCCGCACGCCAGAGATACCTGCCAGCTCCAGAGACAACAAATTGTGGCAGGCGGTAATTCCCGATCCACACTGCATTACCAACTGTGCCGTCGGGGTATCTCCAATGACATCTTGCCAATCAGCAACCAGCTCTGGCGCCGGTCTGAAAAAACCGTGTTGGGTCAGATTCCTCATATAGAAGCGATTACGCGCCCCTGGAATATGCCCCGCCACCGGATCAAGCGTTTCGCCAATGCCCGCATAACGCTCTGCAGTGCGAGCATCGACGACCTGCCACGACGCATCCTTGGCCAACAGGTCTTCTGCCGACACCGTCGATTGCCGACGAAGCTCACAGGACAGACGCCCGGCGGCTCGCCGATTCTCCCCTGACTCAACAGGCAATCCCGCCGAGGTCCAAGCGCCAAAGCCACCATCCAGAACCGCTACATTGGCATGACCAATCCAGCGCAGCATCCACCAGAAACGGGCTGCGTAGATACCACCACTGGCATCATACGCAACGATCTGTGCATCCTGATCCAAGCCCAGCATGGCCATGCGTGCCGCGAATTCCTCAGGATCGGGTAGTGGATGCCTACCATTCTTGCCGGTTTTGGGTGCGGACAGATCAAGATCCACATCGACAAAGACAGCACCGGGGATATGCGAAAACTGATAGGCAGCCCGACCTGCGCCCGGCTGCATCAGATCGTGCCGGCAATCCACGATAATCCAGTTTCCATGGCTGCGATGTTTGGCTAAATCGGATACAGAAACCAGCAATGCGTGCTTGCTCAATGCGAACCCTTTCGCAGTAACGGGGTGATATCTTCGGTAAACCGCACTTCAGTATCCTCAGCCTTAGCCGCTTTCTTTTTTGCAGGCTTGGGTTTGGCCAACACCGGCTCTGCGGCCTTGGCTGTGATAGCGGTGGCTGGCTCAGCCTCCGCCGCTGGCTTGGCTGGCACTTTCACCAATGCATCCTCAGCCCCTTCGCCCACGGCAGCGACAGACTCGCTGCTGGCAGCGAGACGATCTGAAGTCGGCCCTGGAGGCGCAGTAGTCACCTTCGGCACCTCGGTAATAACGCTGGTACCTACGACCGGCTGCTCAGGATGCATCGACTTCAACTCTCCCGCGCCAGGTGTCGATACCCCGCCCGGCGGGTGTCCGTCCTTGGCAGATTGCCCCCCCATCCAATAGGCAACACCAACTATGACGAGCAGCCCTGCCAGCAACAATGGCATCCATACTTTATGGCCACGCGAAGGCTCTTTAGCCGTCACCTGCACCATATCGTTAACGACAGGAACTGGCTTTCGCGGAACAATCTCGATCTTGTCTTCCTTGAACGACTCGATGATCTCGTCAATCTTGTCGGGCAAGCCCTCTCGCATCGCATCCCATTCAGCGCGTACCGAGGTATCCGGATCGCGGTAGGCCGGGGTGTGACGACTAGGCGCCTGAGCTGCACTGGCTGGATTCGCTGTTCGAGCACTCATGGTTGAAATTGCACTGTCAGTTGAATTGGATTTGCGACACTGATCCTGTAGTCCAGCACCACCGAATTCTTCCCGCCACTAGCCACTGCGGCTGCTTTGATTCGCCCGGCAAACGCCTGTTGCTGCTGCCGGTTCTTGACCCGCACCGACAAGGTGGCAGGCCGTTTGGCCTTGGCGGCCAGTATCGCCACATCATCTACCAGCGACCAAAGTGCACCGTAGTTATCGCCGATTGGTACCGTCAGCATTTTCAGCACAATCAGCCTGTCACCCGAAGACTCTACCGTCTCCTTGACCATCATTTGTGGCTTGATACCTTGTGAAGACCATTTTGCTTCCAATGCTTCGGCAGCAAGGTAATCACTGTCGTGAATTTCCTTTGGCACTACCGGCGGAGGTGGTTCGACTTTGACCGGCGGCGGCGCTGGCGGCGGGGCAGTGGCACAGGAAGTCAGCGCCAAAGTAACCACTAAGCAGGCCAGTTCGCGCCACCCCACAGTCAAGCCTCCTTTGAATATAGTAGACACACGGCTTCAGCAACAATTGCTTCGCCACGGCCAACAATGCCAAGCCGCTCACTGGTCTTGGCCTTGACATTGACCATAGCAGATGTGAGCCCGAGATCTTCGGCAATGTATTCAATCATTTGGGGAATATGCGGCGCCATCTTTGGGGCTTGCGCGATAATCGTGGCGTCAATATTACCAATCCGATAGCCGGCAGCAGTAACCAGCTCGGCTGTCGCCCGCAGCAGCACTCGGCTATCTGCGCCCTTATAGCGGGGGTCGGTATCTGGAAAGTGGCGACCAATATCACCCAAGGCGGCAGCGCCCAACAGCGCATCGGTAATCGCGTGCAAGAGGGCATCGGCGTCAGAATGGCCGAGTAGCCCCTTTTCAAACGGAATATCCACTCCCCCCAGTATCAGCTTGCGACCTTCTACCAGCTGGTGCAGATCCCATCCCTGTCCAATCCGGATCATTATTCCTCCAACAGCCCACGACTTCTTAGCACCTGCTCTGCGAGCAACAGGTCCTGCGCGTAGGTCACTTTGAAATTATTGTCCTGGGCCGCCACCAGTCTAGGTGCCATGCCCAATTTTTCAACTGCCGAGGCTTCATCAGTAATTCCCGCATCAGCCCCACTGGCCAACGCCCGGCGAAGCACTCCATAACGGAACATCTGCGGTGTCTGAGCCTGCCACAGCATGTCACGTGCCACCGTCACAGCCACCGTGCCATCTGTCGAAGCACGTTTGATGGTATCGGCGACCGGAATCGCCAGCAGCCCCCCCACGGGATCATCCTGCAGGGTACTCAACAAACGATTCAAATCATTTGAAGACAAACAAGGGCGAGCCGCATCATGGACCAGCACCCAGTCCATCTCCGTCAGATCGTGACCAATTGCGGCCAATCCATTACGCACTGTTTCGGCGCGGCTTTCCCCGCCCACATATAACGGTACGATTTTGTCGACAAGGCCACGCCAGTCAGTTTGAACAAAATCCTGATCGGCAGGCGACAACACCACATATACCCGCTCAATCCAAGGCAATCTGGCCATTGCCGCCACAGAATGAAACAACACCGGGCGGCCGAGTAATGGCAGGTATTGCTTTGGACATGCCGCCCCCATTCTCGACCCGGAACCCGCAGCAGGTATCAACCCTACACATTTGCCAGCCATCGCTCAGCCAGCCTCCGCCACGGTAGTCAGCCGAGACCAGATGCACTGCCCTTTGCTCGCCTTGTCCAGATCTGCAAGATACGCCGCATGGGCCGCCAATTCTTCGTCGCTAACCTGCAAGATTTTCAGCGGGCCCCGCACAACGTTGGATCGGCTATGGTCCTGCACCATGTGCGTTGCAACCGACTCGACCTCCAGATCCACCAGCAGACTATCCTGTCCACGGGTCATGGACAGATAAACTTCGGCCAGCAGCTCGCAGTCAATCAAGGCGCCGTGCAAGGTACGCGCGGAACGATCAACTTCGAAGCGGTCACAAAGCGCATCCAGCGAGTTGCGCTTGCCCGGAAACATATCCTTGGCTCTGGCCAGGGTGTCGATCACACCGCCGATATAGTCTTCGATGCGACCTCGGCCAAGCCGTTCCAGCTCGGCATTCAGAAAGCCGATATCAAACGGTGCGTTGTGGATGATCAGTTCGGCACCACGGACATATTCCAGAAACTCATCAACGATGTCAGCAAACTTGGGTTTGTCGGCAAGGAACTCGGTCGTCAGGCCGTGAACACGCAACGCCCCTTCTTCGCTGTCGCGTTCGGGATTGATATAGCGATGCAGATGCCGATCTGGCGGAGAGAGCTTGCGGTTGATCATCTCCACCGCAGCGATTTCCAGAATGCGGTTGCCGTCTTCCGCCCGTAAGCCAGTTGTTTCAGTATCCAGAATGATTTGCCGCATGTAGCACTACTTTCCTTATCCCCTATTTTGATTCAATTCAAAATGAGGATGTCATATATTTTAGATATTATGACAGCACCTTGTCGCTTTTGCTGTCGAAAATGCGTCGCCCAGCCAATTCTTGGCGACAATACAACGAAGAAAACTTAAGACTCGCTGAGGATTTCCGAGCATTTTCAAGGCTATTGCAAAGCCGTTCCGATCAGGCACGATACTCTGAAACCCTTGTCAATTCAGGCTATCAGCAGTTACCTCTGCCCCTTGGCAGCCCGCCAGAAGCTCTTGGAAAAAACTAATCGCGAGAGGCAAGCACACCACGATTGGCAAGTTCATCGGCACGCTCATTACCCTCGTGGCCAGCGTGACCTTTTACCCATTGCCAGGTGATCTGATGGCGCGCCTGGACCTGATCCAGCCGCTGCCATAGGTCAGCATTCTTGACAGGTTTTTTATCAGCAGTTTTCCAGCCATTGCGTTTCCAGCCATGAATCCAGGTGGAAATACCGTTCTTGACGTATTGCGAGTCGAGATAAACGGTAACGGCACATGGCCGTGTCAGCGCTTCCAGGCCGGCAATGACCGCCATCAGCTCCATGCGGTTATTGGTGGTATCCGGTTCACCACCGAATAATTCCTTTTCACGGCCTTTGTAGACCAACAGTGCGCCCCAGCCGCCGGGGCCGGGATTCCCTTTGCAGGCACCATCGGTATACAGCTCGACGCGATGGTCGGCTGGCGTATCTTGTGTGATTGAGTTCATTGAATTCAGAAAGCGGGAGGTTCTGCGCGCAGCTCGACTTTGTCGCTCAGCGTCTTGAAAAGGGTCATCAACATGCCAGCGGTTGCACCCCAGATAAAGTGCCCCTGCCAGTTCAACGATAGATAAAACCCGCGCTTATTGGTTACCTGATAGGGATGTTGCTGATAGTTTTGCAGATTCAATACAAAGCTCAGCGGTACTTCAAACGCAGCGGCAACTTCCTGCTCGGCAAGTTTCAGCTCAAACCCTGGCCGGACCAACCCCACCACCGGCACCACGCGAAAGCCGGTAATCGTGACGTAGTGCGCAAGGCGCCCCACGGTTGTCACAAAATCCGGGGCTAAGCCGGTTTCTTCCTCGGTTTCTCTGAGCGCGGCCATCTCGGGGGTTTCTTCATACTCGATGCGTCCACCAGGAAAGCTGATCTGGCCAGGATGTTTGGCCAGGTTCTCGGTACGTTTGGTCAGCAGTATCGAGACGCCCTGCTCCCGCATCACCAGAGGCACCAGCACCGCTGCCGGAGTAGTTTCGATACCCGTATCAAAATCACCGGATAACGGGGCGTGTACGGTATCAAGCCGATGGGCCAGCCAGTCTCGGGCCTGTTCAAAATCAAGCGGGGTTTGAAGCGCGGGGGGAACAGAATGCAGTGTCATGAAAAAATCATAGCAGTCGGAGGAGCGGTCATCTGCGGATCAGGACCAGCGGTGGGTCAATCTGGCTGCTCCACCTGCGGCAGACGCAGATCACGCGAGTGGGCAAACAGTCGCAATGCCAGCCCCGCCGCAAACAGACTCCATTGCAGCGCCGGGCCATGCCAACCAAATTGTGCAGCGAGATACAACGCGCCGCCGCAAACCAGCGCAACGGTGCCATAAAAATCGCGATGCAGGATAAAGGGGACTTCGTTCACCATCATATCCCGCACGATGCCGCCGCCCACTGCCGAGATAAAGCTTACCGCCAGAACACCGAACAGGTTGAGCCCGTAATGAATCGCCACCTCGGCGCCAGCGAGGCTGAACGCAACCAAGCCGATCGAGTCGGTTATCACAAACAGGCGATACAGGGTGGTGCTCTTGCGGCGAGACAGGCGAAACACCCTGCTGGCTAGCAGGCTCACGCCTATCGTATAGAGCGCACTGCCATCATGGAACACCAGTGGAATGCGGTTAAGCATCATGTCCCGGACGATGCCGCCACCAATGGCCGTCAGCAGCGCCACAATCAACACCCCCAGCAGGTCGAACTTATGGCGAACTCCCACCAGATAGCCGCTGATGGTGAAGGACACTGTCCCCACCAGAAACAGCCCATCCATATCCAACAGGGCTTGCAGCCACTCCACCTTATGACTCCTGCGCGGTAGCGTTAAGGCCTGGCTGCCACAGCACATCGGGCTGCCCGCAGGTGCGATTGCTATAGCGGGCTGCAACAAACAGTAAATCGGACAGGCGATTCAGATAGCGGCCTGCCAGATTGCCAGCTTCCAGCTCAGGGGTCTGCTCGCTCAACGCCTGCAAGGCCCGCTCGGCACGTCGGCAGATGGCCCGTGCGACGTGCAGTGCCGCCGCCGCCCGACAGCCGCCCGGCAGAATGAACTCGCGCAAAGGCCCCAGTTCGGCATTGAACTGCTCGACTTCGGCTTCGAGCCGCAACAACTGTTGTTCACGGAGCGCCCGGCGTCCCGGCACAGCGATTTCGCCGCCGAGATCAAACAGATCATGTTGAATACGCAGCAGGCTCTGATCAATCGCCAACGGCAATGCCTCCGCCCTGACAACCCCCAGCTGGGAATTCAGTTCATCCAGATCGCCGAGGGCGACGATGCGTGGATGGGTCTTGCTTACGCGACTACCGTCACCCAGACCGGTTGTCCCTTGGTCACCCGTTCGGGTGACGATCTTGCTTAAACGATGACTCATTACTCAAAACCAGGCTCAGTGGATATTGGGATTGCGCATTGCGCTCAGCTACTCGCAACGGCGGGATTGCGCCAAGCCGGGTTCAACAGGGCGGCCTGCACATGGTCTTGCCAGCGACCATGTACAAACAGGTAATCACGACAGATGCCTTCGGTGTGAAACCCCAAGCGCTCCAGCAGTTTGGCGCTACGGATATTGCCACGCACGTATTGCGCCTCAATCCGGTGCAGATTGAGGGGTCCGAAGGCAAAGTCGATGCATAGCTTGCAGGCAGCATACATTCGGCCGCGCCCCTCCTGATCTGGTGCGATCGTATAACCGATCCGGCACTGGAAGGCCGCGCCGCGTGCCAGGTCATTCAGATTGAGCATGCCGATCACCGTGCGATTATCGCTGGCTTCAAAAATGAACATCCGGCAGCTCTTTTCCTGCTCGTACTCTTCCTGGTACAGCACCAGCTCGCGTTCCCAGAAACTCAGGGTATAGGCATCGGGCGCCGCAGTCGGCACGTAGACCGAAAAGCCGGGCCAATAAGCGCTGAAGAAACGATGAACCTCGGCGACATCAGAGGGCTCGGCCAGCCTGACGATCACATCGCCGTTGCTCAGAATGGGTTTGTCACGCATCAGGACTCTCCGTGGTGGGGAATGGCAATCTCAACCAGAACAGCGTTCAGTATTTTGGCAATCGCCTTGGGGTCCACGCCCACCAAAAAGCCGCGCTTGCCACCATTCACATACATCTTGGGCAAATTCAGTATGGACTGTTCCATATACACTGGCATGGCCTTGCGCGTGCCAAGCGGGGAAGTCCCCCCCACCATATAGCCGGAATGCCGATTGGCAACCTCCGGCGCACAGGGGGTGATGGTCTTGACCTGCACCAGTCGCGCCAAGGTTTTGGTTGATACTTCACAGTCGCCATGCATGAGTACCAGCAAGGGCTGTCGAGTTTCATCTTCCATAACCAGGGTTTTGACCACCGCATGCTCCTCCACCCCCAGCTCGCGTGAAGATACGGCGGTACCGCCACGCTCTTCGTAGTGGTACAGATGTTCGGTGAAGGGGATTTTGTGCTGCCGTAATACCCGGATCGCAGCAGTGACGGGGGCTTTCTCGTGCGACATGACCGACCCAAAAGTCAGAATTCTAGCTTGTATGCAGGTACCGCAGGAGTAATCCGTGAAATGCCGGGCAACGCCTGCGGCCGTCGCATCATTGCGCTGGATTGCCGTATCTCGGCTTCCGTCAGAACGTAAAAATGCCCCGCCATCAAGGCGGGGCCAATTGGGAGAGAAATCCAACCTGCTGAACCAGAGGAATGATCCCGTCGGGATCATCTGCGTTTGACTAGGCAGACCAGCCCACCAGCCGGTCCACCAGTCAGAACCCTTACTGCGCGGTGTAGGTCGTGGTCAGGGTATAGGTCGAGGCCGAATACCCGCGCACCATCACATACACATCGCTGGCACTGGTGACATTCACCGAGCAGTTTTCAGTGCTGCCACTCAGATACGGCCGGCAGTTGTAGCTGCTGGTGGTGGGCTGAGCACCAATGCGTACGTACAGATCCGCATCGCCAGTGCCGGTAGTACCAGCCTTGAAGGTCGTTCCACCTTGCACTTTGAATGGGCCGTAATACTTGTTGGCCCCCTTGGCGACGGAGTCGTTAAAGGTCTCTGTCTTTTCGCCACCACCGGTAGAAGGCCCGTCGTTGCCGAGCTCAACGGCATAAGCCAATGCCAGTCTGGCGAACTTCAGTGCATGCAGCGCCTGATTGCCGGTGTTGGCGAAGGTGTCGTTGACGGTGTGGATATAGGGATCATCGCCATTGAACGACGACTCGAACGGCAGCGAGGCCGGATACCCCTGATTGGTCCAGGAAGCATGATCGGAACAGGCGTAGCCGCACTTGTCGTAGCCAATCTTCAGGGTTGGCAGATAAGTCTTGGCAAGATCAACCAGGAACTGGTTCTGCGCAGCATCGGTGTAGTCAGTGTAGATATAGATGTCTGCATCCGAGCCCTTGTAGTTGGTCATGTCCAGCTGCATGACACCCACCACATTCACGTTCTGCGCCTTGTAGGTCTTGGCGATATCTGCCGAACCACGCAGGCCGACTTCCTCCGCCGCGTAGGCCATGAATTTAATGGTGCGACGGGGTTTGTAGTTATTGGCCATCATTACCCGATAGGCTTCGGTCAGGCTGGCAATACCCGATGCATCGTCATCAGCCCCCGGCGCCTTGGTCGTCTCGCTGGTGCCGCTCTGGTTGATCGAATCGAGGTGACCACCCAGCACCAGCACTTCAGAACTGTTATCCGTGCCTTTGATGGTGGCAATCACCGACTTCTGCGGCCAATTGGCATGGGTGAACTGTTCAACCGTCACATCACTGCGGCCATTGGCCAAGGTGCGCCATTTATTGGCAATCCAGTCCGAAGCGTTCTTGCCTCCAGACGTGGTGTAGTACCGGTTCACAAAGTTGGTCGAAAGCGAAACGATGGTGTCGGCGATATTCGAATCCTGCGCCTGTGTCAGCATCGGGTTGATCGTGGTCTGATCATCAATCTTGTAAGTCGGGCGGCTGAGTGTCGCCAGCATCTTGGGAGGCTGCAGGGCAGCACGGGCTTCTTCGAGGGTGTTATGGACCATATAGCCGCCACAGCGGTGCAGGTTCTCATGCACGCCTTCCGACAGCTGCTCCATGGCCCCTGCATCCATCTGGACCACATGCACCAGCTCGGTGGCATCCGCTTCAAAAGCATTGCCACGCTGGGTTTGCAACACTTTCTGCTCAACGCTGACCGCTTTCTTGTCGATGGTTTGCAGAACTTTGTAAGCCTTGTCGCCAACAGTTATCCAGACCTTGCCGGGTTTGGCCGGTGTCGCGGCAGAAGCAAGGCCCGCTGCCAGCAGGGCAGCCACGACAACAGAGGCACGAAACGGAAATTGCATTGACATTCTCCCAATGGCTGGCCATGCGCCAACCAAGAAACATTCAGACAAGCCCTCCCCGCCCCGGCCGTAGCCGGGGACGTGTCAGAGGGTCAATTAGATTGGTTTATTGGTGATTGCCGACCAGCGTCACACCGCTAAAGCTGGAGTAAGCACGAACCATCACGTAGTACGTACCGGTTTTCGGCGTTGCGATGGTGACTGTCTCGTTGTTACCCCACAGGTATGGGCGATAGTCGTAGGAGGTGGTGGTCGGAGCCGAACCAAACTTCACATAGATGTCCGCATCGCCAGTACCGCCGGAGATCTTGAAGGTCAGATTCTTGGCACCAGCAGGGATGACCATCTTGTAGTTCTTCGCTGCACCCGTCGAAGCAGCCAGGCCCGTTACCGGAACCCCCTTGGTCAAGGTGTCGCCGCCGGGTGGTGGTGTGGTACCACAAGTCACACCAACCGCTTTGAAGGCCGCTTCCACATCAGCCTTGGGATAACTACGGGCTTCAGCCGCCTTGATCACGCCGCAGGAACCATCATTGAAGTTGGTGTTCTGGTTCCAGTGCATCGAGTTGGCGTCGGCAAACACTTCCCAAGCTTTGCGGGTGTTCCAGCCTGCCGTCTTGGCCAGGGTGTAGAACGCCTTGTTGTAAACACCGCTTGAGTAGTGGACATCCAGGCCGTCGTAGTAATCCGCCGCATTGCCGATAGACCGGCCGTCTTTGGTCGGATCATCCATATAACGCAATGCGCCAGCCTTCTTGAAGATTTCGGCCCCCACCAGGAAGTCGTTGGTTCCCTTCATGAAGTACTCGGCAGCCTCCCCGGACATATCCGAATAGGCTTCGTTGATACCGCCTGACTGGCCTTCATAGACCAGACCAGAGTGCTGCTCGGTAAAGCCGTGGCTGACTTCGTGTGCGGCAACATCCAGCGATACCAGTGGGTAGAAGGTCGTCGCGCCATCGCCAAAGGTCATGGCGGTACCGTCCCAGAAGGCATTTTCGTAACTGCTGCCGTAGTGAACCTTCATATACAGCTTGCCGGTCAAGGCACGTGTATTCAGCCACTGCTGATACATATTGAAGATGACATTACCGAAGTAGTGCGCATCATTGATGGGTGAGAACGCACCGTTAATCTGCTTGTAGGTATTGCGCGAGCAGGTGAATTGATAAGGCGTGGTCTTGGAGCCATTGGTCGAGCCGGCCAGATCCACCGAGATCACTTCTGCAGACTGCATCTTGCAATCATCGGTCACCACCAGCGGACCAAAATTGGTGCCGTACTCATACTGACCTGTCTTGGTATTGCCGCCAGGACCGGTGGCATCTTTGTGGGCGATACCTTCCCACTGTTTCAGTACCTGGCCACTCTTGGCATCCACAATGAAGTGAGGGCGGCTTGGCTTGATGCCGCCTTCAACCAGGAAGGACACCATATACACCAGTTGGCTTTGCTTCTTCTCGTCCAGGCGAACAAATAGATCTGCCTTTTCGAGCGTGGTGGTTGAAGCCAGCGACATACCGCCCATCCGCTGGTTCTTGGCAACACGCAGGGCTTCTGCCGGGCTGATGTTGGCAGCCACAGATGGCAGATCAATTTCCACGCCCTTGAGCATGGTACCGCTCAACTTGGCGGCAGCACCTGCCTGAGGGCTCTTGGTCTCGACCACCGACTCGCCCCAGACCGGAATACCCTGATGGTATTGGTGATAACGGGTTACGACAGTGCCATTGGGTAGCTGTGCGCTACGGACTGGCTTCAGATCATCCTGGCTCACGCCGAGCATTGTGTGTACGCCGCCAGCACCTGCCGACATGATCGTGACAGGGGCTTTGATGTTTTCGACACTGACGCGCTCTGCGGCATAGCTGCTCATGGCAGCGGCAACCAGAACGGTCATCGCGAGCGGACGTACCACCGGGATGAGGGATTGCTTCATTTTCTAGGCTCCTTTGTAGACACGGTTTGCGGGGATTCCCGCTGTGCTTTTTCCGCGCCAGGCGGCACCGGGTTGGTGCAGCCATCAGCACGAACGATTTGTCAAAGCGTCGATGAACGCTGTGACGCTTTCGCCGCCCGGTGCGATGCCTGGCAGCTACCATCCGGCCGGTTTCTCCGGCGGCCGTCTGGGGTCGGGTCTCAAAGGAAGAATGAGGTGCAATCAATGTTTGCCGCAGCATCCGCTCAAATCGCCTTCTAATAAGAGGCTATTCAATTAGATACCTTTAAATTGCATCAATCCGGAGAATTACAGGCAAAAGCATCCCCTGGCCTGACGCCATTCTTTTTTGCAAACACCCGACTGCGCGAGCCATATTTTGAATAGGCGATCTGAAGATCTGCACCATTCCGGCTCCAAGACCCGGTTTTGGTGCATTGACCGCCCTTATTTAAGACATCTTTCCAGATATCCAGGCTTGCTTCGCCCTTCTCGCAAAGGGCACCCAATCTTCCGCTGTTGCACTGGCAATACCAGTGCGACGACCCAGCTTTTTATAAATATGTACAGGAAATAGTAACAGGATATTTCCGCAATGCAAGCAATCTAATCCGAATTTATTGATGATATATCCGCACTCCCAATACTGTTAAATCCAGCTTTACGTTGCGTATGCCATTTCGATGGTCACATTGCCTGACCACAGGCAAAAACCATGCTTTTGATACCCAAACATCGGGCTGATATGGATACTTCGATCGAACATTCGTGCCATAGCAGTGAAATTCACTACCCATACAGCAATTCGATGATTCAAATCCCTAAGATAAGCTTCACCACAAGTAAGCCCAATGCACGATTTTGCGCATTTCCCACCCAGGCAATGCCAAACAATTATTTCAAATCCGCGCCTTCACCAAACCCAGTATTGATGGGCTGATAATCAATTTATAAAAATTTTATTTATTTAAGCCGCACACATTCGAATTAGCCCATTCAAACAAATCCACATAGGCAATAGGTTCAATACTGCCCCAACCTCACCCAAACTCATACAAACGAAGTAGCGGAAAACAGCAATAAAAAGTCCACGCATTAGTCTTTTCTAATACTTACACAATCTGCCATTTTCCCGACAGCCATTTACAGCAGAAATTTAGCGCTGCTTAACAACTGCAGCGCAGAGCCCAGCCAGATTGATTGCTTGATATATCGGCATTTGCTTCTATAGCCCCGTTCATTTGATTTTTTTAAAATGTTATAATATTTCAATTCAATAAATACGTTATAACATAACATCAAAATTCCCAATTAAATCTGCTCTATTCCAGCAGGAATGCTGATACCCATTGGAAATGTCGCAGAACAGGACAATGCTTTCACTGAAGAGGAATCCGGGAGGCAAGGCAGCGCCGTGCGTGTCGCTCAGGCTCGTAGTTCGAGCACATCGCAGACTCTGTTGATCCGCTGCGGCAAAGTGCCTTCGAGGTAGTGGTAGCGGATACCACGACGAGCCAGGTCATACAAAATCAAGCCTTGATGAGCATGGCGGACTTCGGTATTGGCACGCCAGCCATTCTGAACATGGCCAAAATCATCGGCGCAGACAAAAACATGGCGGTAGCGACGCTGGCATTCATCAGCGAGCTGGAACAGTTCGTCGGGCGCACTGCGGTTCAGCAGGAATGCCCACGACAACGTGGTGATGGCATTGGTATCACAAAACAGAAAGCGCTTTGCCTGCAAGGCCGCCGCATCTTCCAGCGCCCGGTGGCCGTGGGCGATTTCGAGGTAGTGATGCGGCTGCAAGCATCCGCCCTCGCGCCGAAAAACTTCGTCACCGAACTCCGGCACCATGCTGGTCTGGTAGGTATCAGCCAGACTACGTGTCAAAGTCGATTTACCGGTGGACTCCGCCCCGAGAAACACGACGCGCTCGACAAAATGCCGATACACCAGCGGATCCAGAAACTCGCGCCAGTGATGCGGATCTGCCCGGAGCTGGGTTCCGCTGATGGGCACCCGGGTCCGCCCGCGATCGACCGGGCGATGCGTAACCCCCATATGTGCGGCAAAGCCATCGCCGTAATCCTCGCTGGTGTACACCACATCCACATCAGACAGATGGTGGCGCACCGCCCATTGCCGCACGTATTCGCGGTGGACAATATCGGGCTCGCTGTTGACGGGCGGGTAATCCGCAACATGAATGGTCAGCTGCGGGAACAGCAAAGGTGGGTACAGCTCACGTATCCAGGCAGCCCGCACCGCATTGGGCATTGAGGGAAAGTCAGGGTTTGACCAGATCAGCAGCGTCACTCGGGTCGCTTCGGCCAGTGCTGTATCGATCACCAGCTGATGCCCCCGATGAGGGGGCGCACATTTGCCAACGATCAGGGCGTGGGTAAATCGTTCAGACATGGACAGGCAGCCCTTGCCGCTGGCGGTCTCGCGCCCACTCGATCGCACCTTTGAGCGAGAGGGCAATCAAGATGAATTGCAACCCGAACAGCGCCCACAGCTCAAATTGGGCGAAATAGACGATTTGCAGCAGATTCACCGAGATCCACAGATACCAGCTCCACAGCCACTTGCGGGTGGTCGCCCAGTTGGCAATCAGCGAAGCCGACACAATGGCAAATTGCAGCCATTCCCAAATACCGCCAAAGCTGGTCACGCTGATGGTGTAGGCGAAGATCAGCAGGGTCAGCACCCAGCCGAGGTTGTACCAGAAGCGCTCGTTGAAACGCTCGCCATGCTGATCACGCCGCTGTTCGAGATGCCATAGATACAGGCCATGTACGCCAAAGATCAGATAGCTCACCTGCAACCCAGCCAGCATGTACTGCCGGGTCACCACAAAAAGTACGAAGTACGGCAACAGGCTGGCGTTGGAAAAATGCCAGTACCACAGGTGCTTGCGGATCAAATAAACCAGCGACACCACCACCAGCACGGCACCTGTCCAGTCGAAAACCCAGTTTGGCACTGCCTTTCCCAAGAACTCCATGCACTCACCGCTCCTGGCTCTGTGGATACATTTTATTTCCGGTCGCGCCGGGCCGAGCATTGGGGCATGGCGTCGTTCTGACCTTCACTACCGACCATGACGTTGCAGGCCCCTGCACATGCCACCCAAGCAGTATCTTCAGACTAGGTTCTACCCTGCGAGATGCAAGCCCATTCCTCGATAGCACTCACTTCTGGCTGTACAGCCGGACATCGTTGCGCTTCCAAAAACTTCCGTATGAGCCTTTTCAATACCGTTTCATTTTGATACGTTATAAAAAGACAGGATAAGACGAATTGCTTGATCCTGACTGATAGACCCCCACACCGAGGCCCACCCGTCATGCACTCACGCTTCAATGAATTCCAGCAAACGCCACTTGGCCAACAACTGCTGCAGCTGATCGACACGCCGAACCGCTACATTGAGTTCGCCGCGTTATCGCGCATCGAAGTTCCGGCCGTTGCCGCGCTCTGCCACGACTTGCAGAGTCATTTTCCAGAAGTCGCCAACCATGACACCGCCCGCCAGTATTGCGGCGCACTGGTCGCAGACATCATGCGACGACACCGGCATGAACTGCTGCGGCCCCGGGGCCGTGTGCCCGGTGGCTACTTCACTTATGGTGCAGTCTGGAGTGCCCTGCCCATCGAACATAGCTTCGAAACGCTACTGGAAGAACTCGCGCAGATGCCAGCCCGGTTGCACACAATTGTCGAGCGCTTTTCACCAGCGCAATGGCAGCAGAAACCTGCCTGCGGCTTTGCTCTGGTCGAGCATCTTTGCCACCTGCGCGATCTGGAGCACGAGGGCTACCAGCTACGCCTGTCCCGCATCCTTAATGAAACGCTGCCCCAGCTTGAGGATTTCGATGGCACCACCGTTGCCGAACAGCGGCGTTACCTCGAACAGGATCTTCAGGCGGCGGAGCAGACGTTTACCCTGCATCGGCAGGCGTTGATCCGCTCACTGCAGGACCTGCCCCCCACCCAGCGGCAGCGGCTCGGCATACTTGCCAGCCAGCAGCGCATCACCATTGAAGAGCTGGCGCATTACATCTACCGGCACGACTGCACCCATTTGCAGGAACTGGAGGAGTTACACACCGAGCTGGTGAGTGCCTAGGCGGGATATGCCGGGGTTGCCGGCTGCGGCAACCTGACCCACCGGCCAACCAAGCAAGGCCCTGCACAATTTACGATTTCCCCTGAATGGGATTCCTCTATAATCCCGCCCCCGCAGAAAAGCTGAAAACGTCTGGCATATCTAATCTGGCCTTAACACCAATAAGCTTTGTTGTACTCAATCTATCTAGTTGTTTTTACGGAAATCATCTGAATATGTCTCGCATCCGTCCCACTTCGGGATCTCTCCATCGCACGCTTGCCGCCCTGACAGGCCTGCTTCTGCTCACCAGCCCTGCCATCGCCGCCACCATGGCTGCCGGCAAGCAGCACTACCTCTATATCGACGACAACGGCACGCTCTGGGCCTGGGGTCATAATGAACACGGCCAGCTCGGCAATGGCAGCACCCGTTATGAGCATTACCCGGTAAAAATCGGCTCCGGCTATACCGCTGTCGCCGCCGGCAACACCCATAGTCTGGCCATCAAAGCCGATGGCACATTTTGGGCGTGGGGTAGTAACGAAGAAGGACAGCTAGGGGACACCGATCTCGCGGATCACCCTCAGCCACGTCTGGTTGGCGAAGGTTTCAAGTTGATTGCCGCCGCGCAGGGACTCAGTCTTGCGGTGAAAAATAACGGCAACCTGCTCGGCTGGGGGGATATGCGGAATATCAACACGCCACGCCGAGGGTTACCCCAGCTACTGGATACCGATCCGAGCTACGTTGCCTTGTTTGCGAGTCCTGGTCGCGGCTTTGCCATCAAAGCGGATAGCAGCCTTTGGGAATGGGGGGGAGGCAACCCCAGCTTGATAGGCTATGGTTTTCGCAGCGCAACAAGTAACGGGTCCATCCGTTATGGCGTGAAAACTGATGGGACTTTGGTCAGATGGGGCCAACTTTATGATTTCGGTTATTGCTATAACGGGGATTACCTAAGCACTCCCACTTACGTTGCCCCCGGTTTTAAGGACTTTCTGATTGACAATGAGACAGGTATTGGCATCAAAGACGATGGCAGTGTGGTCGTTTTGGTCAATGGGAGTTCCCGTTCACCCAGCCTGTTTGCCAACCCGCTGCAGTTTGAATCGATGGCCTTGCGGGGCAATGACATACTCGCCCGAAACAGCGAAGGCAAACTCGTCTTCTGGAAGAACGGTGATTTTTTTGCCGCTGAACATGGCCATCAAAGTGATTTCAGCACAGTCAGTGCCGGCAACAATTTCGGGCTCGCGATCAAACCAAATGGCGATGTCTGGGCCTGGGGTGCGAATTCCTTTGGTCAGTTAGGTCGTGAAGACCTGGGTAGTACGCTTTCTCCAACCAAAATCGACACTGGAACCCTAGCGGTTGCCAGCGGCCTATGGCACACCTTGTTTCTGAAAGCAGATGGCAGCCTGTGGGCGCGTGGGCGCAACACAGAAGGCCAGCTAGGTGTTGCCAGCGATAAAGAATTTTCTACCGATGCCCTGCGAGTTGGCCATGGCTTTACCGCCATTTCAACTCAGAATGTTCATAACCTGGCCTTGAAAGCAGATGGCAGCCTGTGGGCGTGGGGTGATAACACATCTGGCCAACTGGGTGACGGCAGCCAGACCCAGCGCACAACGCCAGTGCTGATCGGTAACGGGTTCAGCGCAATTGCTGCTGGGGGTCACCATAGTCTCGCCTTAAAAACTGACGGAAGCCTGTGGGCCTGGGGCGGTAATGAAGCGGGGCAACTCGGGCACCCTGGCGCTGACCGATTGAGTGCCGTCCCCATCAAAATCGGCGAAGGCTATACCGCCATTGCGGCCGGCTGGCAGCATAGCCTGGCCCTGAAAGCCAATGGCAGTTTATGGACATGGGGCCGCAATCAGTGTGGCCAACTAGGGGCTGGCCATATCAACAACCTTGACGCTCCTCAGCTGGTGGGTAGCGGCTACACAGCCATTGCAGCGGGCGAGAACTTCAGCGTGGCACTGACCCTGAAAGGTGAACTGCAGCTGGCTGGCTGGCTATACCCTCCAGCATGGTCGGGCGTTCCTCAGCTCAAGCCGTATTTCGAGACAATCCGTGAACAGGTCCAAGCCATTGCTGCAGGCCCGGAGCAATTCATCTATTTGAAGACTGATGGCACCTTGCAGTACGTTCAAGTCACTCAAAACTTCGCGCTGAGTAACGCTGGCAAACTGCAGGTGCGGCCTGTTGTATTCCGAGGCACTCAGCCAGAAATGTCCGCTGTAGTGCAAGGTCCGCTAGATCGTCGCAGCATCCAGCTCAAACTGACACCCGCCGATGCCCATCTGCAGAAGAATGGCCATGTCTTCATCGCCGCTGCACCAAGTGATGGGGGGTTGTTGATGGCCTCGGCCATTCACTGGCAACCCCACAACCCGACCAAGCCACAGGCATTCTGGGCCGGTGCGCTGGAGCCACTGACGATTGATCTGATCAAAAACGCAGACCTGAGCACTGCCTTTGGCACCACGCTCTACCTTGGCTATGGCGTGGGCAGCACGCCAGAGGAAAGTCTGGCAGACCTGTTGCGCAGCCAGCGTTATGAGGCTGTCCATCTGGCACATTAAATCGCGCTGAATCAAGTTTTTAGCCACAGGCAGCAAGCAAGCGCTTGCTGCCTTTTTTATTGGATCTTCAAACAAAATTTTTCTGTAAAAACTTACCGGACGGCTTTGACAAAGAGAACAAACGTTCCCTATTATTAGTGAACAAACGTACTCCAAGGAGCCGCCCATGCACCCCGCTGTCGATGCCCTGCTGCACCATCCCAAAATCTGGCGTGGCGACCAACTCGCCTGCACCGAGCACCCCGGCCTTGCCACCGGTCACTCGGCACTCGACCGCGAACTGCCGGGAGCTGGCTGGCCGGTTGGCGGCCTGACCGATCTGGTCGCCCGGCAACCGGGCAGTGGTGAGCTACGTCTCCTGCTCCCTGCCCTGGCAGCACTCAGCCAGGCTGGCCGGCAGATTGTGTTGATCGCCCCACCGCATATTCCTTATGCCCCCGCCTGGCAGGCGGCCGGGGTCGATCTGACGCGGTTATCGTGGCTGCGTGCCGATAACGAGCGGGATCGACTCTGGGCGCTTGAGCAAACCCTGCGCGAACCCTCGGTTGGCGCCGTTGTTGGCTGGCTGGCGGGTGCTCCGGCCGACCGCCTGTGGCGACGCCTGCAACTGGCAGCGGAAACCGGTGGCGGCAGCGGCTTTATCCTGCGAGGCGGTACCGCTTCCACCAGTTCCCCTGTCGGCCTACGCCTGCAGGTCGAGCCGGTAGCCGGTGGTCTCTCGGTACAAGTTCTGAAGCGACGCGGCGCCCCCTTGGCTCGCCCGGTATTGATCCCTCATGAAAACCGGGCTGGCGATCAGCCCCTCTCATTCCGCTTTGCCGATGCTGTGGCTAGCCCTCTACCTGCCAGCGCTACCGTTACAAGCGTTCCCGAGCGCACCCTGCGCGTCGCCGCCTGAGCCACTGGCGATTATCGACAGCCAGGGCCGGGTTGATCGGGTTCATGCCTGCAACCAGACAGCGGCACAACTGGGAGTGCGCCCCGGTCAGCGCCGCTCGGCAGCCGAAGCACTCGCCAGCAGCCTGCGCTGTCTGCGGCGCGACACAGCAGCCGAACATCGCGCCCATAACGCGCTGGCGGCCTGGGCCTTGCAGTTCAGCCCAATGGTCACGCTAGACCCAGCCCCTGCGCTCTTGCTCGAAATCGGCAGCTGCCTTGCCTACTTTGGTGGCCTGGAACGGTTAAGACAGCAGGTCGATGCCGGTTTGATCGACCTGGGCTATACCGTGCAGCAAGGCTGTGCCCCCACCCCGCTCGCCGCACTGTGGCTAGCACAGGCGGGAAGACCAGAGGCCGTTGCACTTGCAACGCTGCCCGAAACACTCGGGCAACTCTCTTTCACCGGCTTGCCACTGGCTGCCGAACAAATAGCCAGTCTGCGGCGACTGGGCTTGCAGACGCTGGCCGACGTCCAGTCCTTGCCCAGCCGGGGGCTGAGCCGGCGCCTGGGCCTACAACTGGCCCAACTGCTTGACCGCGCATTGGGGAGGCAGGCCGATCCAAGGCAGCCTTATCAGCCGCCCGACCAGTTTGAACGTCAGCTGGATCTGAACTATCCGGTGCAAGCGAGCGAAGCCCTGCTCTTTGCCGGGCGACGCCTGTTGATCGAGCTATCAGGCTTTCTGCGGGGGCGAGGACTAGGCGTACAGCAGGTGACGCTGCGTTTGACCCTGCAGCAGCGTCCCGATCTGGAGTCCGGGCAGAGCCAGCCATTATCGGCCCCCCATCACGCCACGGCCTTGCCGGAGAACCGCAGCCATTTCGATCTGATGCTGGCATTTGGCCGCCCCACCCGGGAAGTTGCCGAGATGTTGGGCGTATTAAAAGAAAAACTTGCGGTCAACCCACTGCCAGCCCCCGCACTGGGGCTAACCCTGCAAGCCAGGGTATTGCATGCTCTGGATGCACCCGTCAGCGATCTGTTCTCCAACGGACAGTCAGCCGCCGACTTTGCGCTGTTGGCGGCGCGGTTGAAAGCTCGGCTTGGAGACCAAGCGCTGACCGGCATTCAACCTCACCCTGACCATCGACCGGAGCGGGCATGGCGAACCAGCCAACAGCCGGACAACGCCCCCCAGCTGCCGGCAACCCTACGTCCTGCGTGGTTGTTACACACGCCACAACCACTGGAACTACGTGATGCCCGCCCCTGGCTTGGCGAGCCTTTGCAGTGCCAGGGGCGGGCCGAGCGCATTGAAAGTGGCTGGTGGGACGGCGCCCCGATTGCACGCGACTACTACCTGGCATGCGGTCCATCCGGCCGCCGTTACTGGATCTACTTCGATAGAAAGGAGCAGAGCTGGTATCTGCACGGTTTATTTGACTAGGCTCTGTTGACGTTTTATGGCCCAAGCCCGCCCGCCACGCTGGCTTATTCAGATTCGATGCCCTGGTGACGCTTCTTTAACCGACTCGATAGGCAACTCATGCTGCCCGCTTACGCCGAACTGCATTGCTTCAGTAATTTCAGCTTCCTGCGCGGTGCCTCGCATCCGGCCGAGCTGGTCGAGCGAGCCGCAGAGCTGGGTTACGGGGCCCTGGCCTTGACTGACCAAGGCTCACTGGCAGGCGTCGTCAGAGCCCATGAGGCCGCCAAAGCCATCGGCTTCAAGCTGTTGATCGGCGCCGATATCACACTGGCCGACGGACCACATCTGGTAGTCCTGGCACCCGATCTATCGGCCTATGGCGACCTCTCCGAGCTGCTGACCCTGGGGCGCCGTGCGGCCGACAAAGGCCAATACCACCTGCAGCGGGCCGATCTGCAACACTTCAGCCGGCATTTGCTGGCATTGTGGCTGCCAGAACGAGGTCCGATCCCATCGCCGGCCACTTGGCAAGCCGATGCCGAGTGGCTGGCCCAGCATTTTTCCGGCCGGTTGTGGATCGCCGCCGAACAGCACGGCCATGCTGATGATCTGGAATGGCTGGCGCACCTGCATCAGCTATCACAGCAGACTGGCTTAGCCGTGGTAGCGGCTGGTGGCGTCGAGATGCATCGACGGTCGCGCCGTCCGCTGCACGATACCCTGACAGCCATCCGGCTCGGCCAACCTGTGGCCGAGTGCGGCTACGCCTTGCATGCCAATGGAGAGCGTCATTTACGGCAACGGCTCAGACTGGCGCAGCTCTATCCGGCTGCGTGGCTGGAAGAGACCATGCGGGTCGCTGAGCGTTGCCAGTTCAGCCTCGATAGCCTGCGCTATCAGTACCCGCAAGAACTGGTCCCGCCGGGTTTGACACCCGCCTCGTATCTGGCACGAGAAGTCCATAGCGGATTGCACGGCCGTTATCCCGGCCAGGTGCCACTCAAAGTCCAGCAAATGGTGGCCCGCGAGCTGGATCTGATCAGCAGTCTCGCTTATGAAGCCTACTTCCTGACGGTGTACGACATCGTCAGCTGGGCACGCCGGCAAGGCATTCTGTGTCAGGGACGGGGCTCGGCCGCCAACTCGGCCGTCTGCTACGCACTGGGCATTACCGCCGTCGATCCGGCCCGAACCGAGATGCTGTTCGAGCGTTTCTTATCGAAAGAGCGCAACGAGCCCCCTGATATTGATGTCGATTTCGAGCATAGCCGGCGAGAAGAAGTCATCCAGTACATCTATCAGAAGTACGGGCGCGACCGTGCCGCCCTGACCGCCACGGTCATCCGCTACCGGCCCCGCAGTGCCCTGCGCGACGTTGGACGCGCACTGGGCTTTGATGAAGAGCAGCTGCATCGGCTTTCCAGCATCCTGGCCTGGTGGGACAAGCGCGATGATCTGCCGGCACGACTGGCCGATGCGGGCTGCGACCCGGACAGCCGGCCCGTGCAGTGGCTGTTGCAACTGGTCAACCAACTGATCGGCTTTCCGCGCCATCTGTCGCAGCATGTGGGCGGCTTCGTGATCTCGCACGGACCGCTGAGCCGCCAGGTGCCGATCGAGAACGCCAGCATGACTGATCGCACCGTTATCCAGTGGGACAAGGATGATCTCGACATCATCGGCATGCTCAAGATCGACGTTCTGGCACTGGGCATGCTGACCGCATTGCGTGAGTCGCTGCAGCTGGTATCAGCCCGTTACGGCAAGCCCTTCGGGCTGACCGACATCCCCGCTGAAGATCCTGCGGTATATGACATGCTGGGCCGGGCCGACAGTATCGGCGTCTTCCAGATCGAATCACGCGCGCAGATGTCGATGCTGCCACGGCTCAAACCCAAGCATTTCTATGATCTGGTGATTGAGGTCGCTATCGTCCGGCCGGGGCCGATTCAGGGTGGCATGGTGCATCCCTATCTACGGCGGCGGCAGGGGCTGGAAGAGGTGGATTACCCGAGTGAAGCAGTCAAAAACGTCTTGCAACGCACGCTGGGGGTGCCGATTTTTCAGGAACAGGTCATGCAGATTGCCATTGTTGCGGCAGGCTTCAGCGGGGGGGAGGCTGATCAGCTACGGCGCTCCATGGCGGCCTGGCGCCGCACCGGCAAGCTCGAACCGTTTCGGGCACGCCTGACCAGCGGCATGCTCGAACGGGGTTACAGCCAGGACTTTGCCGACCGCATCTTCCGCCAGATCGAAGGATTCTCGGAATATGGCTTCCCGGAATCTCACGCGGCCTCTTTCGCCCTGCTGGTCTACAGCTCGGCCTGGCTCAAACGGCATGAACCGGCCGCGTTCTGCTGCGCACTGCTCAATGCCCAGCCCATGGGCTTCTATGCCCCGGCCCAGCTGGTACAAGATGCACAGCGACATGGCGTCGAAGTCCGCCCCATTGATGTTCAGGCCAGTCACTGGCAATGCACGCTCGAAGACGGAACCAATGGTCCTGCCTTGCGTCTGGGCTTGCGACTGGTGGAGGGGCTCGGCACAGCAGCCGGGCAGCGCATCGCAGCGGCGCGCCCGGCCGGTGGCTACCGGAGTCCGGCACAGCTGGCACAGTTGGCCCGACTGGACGCCTCCACCCTGGCCACGCTGGCCACGCTGGCCACTGCCGATGCCCTGCATGCGCTCTCAGGCAACCGGCGGGAAGCCTGGTGGGATGTCAGCGGCCTGACCCGCCATAACGATCTGCTCGACACCGCGCCGATCGACGACAGTCTGGCGCTGCCCGCACCGGAGCTGGGCGAAGCCATCACGGCCGATTATCACAGTGTCGGCCTGTCGCTACGCGCACATCCCATCTCCCTGCTGCGGCCACAGCTCTCAACGCGCAAGCTGGTAACCGCCACGGCCCTCAGCACCATGCCCAATGGCCGCCTGGCCAGAGCTGGCGGGCTCGTCATCAGCCGGCAAAGACCAGGCACCGCCCAAGGCGTGGTATTTGTCACGCTGGAAGACGAAACCGGCAGCATCAACGTCATCGTCTGGAGCGATCTGGTGAATCGACAACGCCGCGAACTGCTCGAATCACGGTTGATGCTGGTTTACGGCGTTGTCCAGCGGGAAGGCGACGTCGTGCATTTGCTCGCTCGCCGTCTGGTCGATGCCACTCCGCTGCTGGGCGATCTGAGCCCCCGCTCCCGCGAGTTTCACTAGGCTCTGTGCACTCCGCCCGCAATCCAATCCAGCAAAAAACGCCAAAGTTTTCATAATTACGGGGTTCGACGGACATTCGACAGAAACGCCGCCAGCAAGACACCCGCCTATCGGCCGGAATGGCGCATCGAATCAAGCAACTGGCTGCATTGAAATGTTTTGTTATAATATAACAATAGAAAGCCTCACAGTCCCATGAATACCGAAACCAATCTCGAACACGAACTCGATGCTGCCGCCAACTGGTGTCTGCAGCGCGGGGAAAAACTGACCGATCTGCGGCGGGAGGTTCTCTCCTTGCTGCTGGCCCACGATGGCTCGATCAAAGCCTACGAGCTGCTGGCCGAACTGCAAAAGCGCAAGCCAACGGCGGCCCCCCCCACGGTCTACCGGGCACTCGATTTTCTGCTGAACGTCGGCCTCGCACACAAGCTGGGTTCGCTCAATGCCTTTGTCGCCTGTCGCGAGCTGGATCACACCCATCACCACGGGCTGATGCTGATTTGCGACCGCTGCCGGGGCGTACACGAACTCTCCGATGAAAGCTGGGCCGAGCGGCTAGCCGAAGATGCAGCGCGACTGGGCTTTCGCCTGTCACAGCAGGACATTGAAATAAAAGGCATTTGTGCCAATTGCCAGCAGGTGGAACAGGCAGGTGAAGCATGAGCAAGCCCTCCCTGCTGGCCCGTTCGGCCTGGGACCGTCTGCTCCGGGTACTGCCCTTTGTCGCCATGCTATGGCTGGCCGTCTGGTGGGCACTGAAAGGTGAGGCATGACCAGCCCCTTACGCATCGAAAATCTGACCCTGACCTACCACCGCCACCCGGTTGTTCATCACGCCAGTGGGGAATTCGCCCAAGGCGAGGCCACGGCGCTGGTCGGCCCGAATGGCGCAGGCAAAAGCACCCTGATGAAGGCGCTGGTAGGTTTGCTCAAACCCAATCATGGCCGGGTGGATTTCGGCCAACGCACCCGGCGCGACATTGCCTATCTACCGCAACAGGCCGCCATCGACCGTAGCTTTCCGCTCTCGGTGGCCGATTGCGTCCAGCTGGGTCACTGGCATGGTTCAGGCTGGTTCGGCAAAGTCAGTCACCGTGCTCGCCATCAAGCCGAGCATGCGCTGGAAGCCGTCGGCCTGGCCGGTTTCGAGAGCCGGAATGTCGATGAGTTGTCCGCCGGCCAATTCCAACGCGTGTTGTTTGCCCGCATCCTGCTGCAAGACGCCCCGGTCATCCTGCTCGACGAGCCGTTTACCGCGCTCGATAGCAAGACCACGGCCGATCTGCTCGCCGTGATCGACCGCTGGCGGCAGGAAGGCCGGACGATCATTGCCGTGCTCCATGACTTCGAGCAGGTAAGAAGCCATTTTGCCCATACCTTGCTGTTGGCCAAGGAAGTGATTGCCTGGGGAGCCACCGACAGCGTACTCACCCCCCACAACCTGGCACGCGCCAATGCCATGGCCCAAGCCTGGGATGAGCGGGCACCGGTCTGCCACCGCGACGACCCGGCACCCGAGGCCGCTCCGGCCGTTCGCTGAAGCGGGCATCCGCCCGCATTCCCCCAACCTCATCAGACAGAAAACAAGCAATGCTCTATCAGCTTTTGTGGCAACCCTTTGACGAATTCGCCTTCATGCGGCATGCACTGGTCGGCTGCCTGGCGCTCGCCCTGGGTTGCGCCCCCATCGGTCTGTTTCTGGTACTCCGGCGCATGAGTCTGGTCGGCGATGCCATGAGCCACGCCATCCTGCCCGGAGCCGCCATCGCCTTCATCCTGTATGGCCTGTCGCTGACCGCCATGAGCATTGGCGGGCTCATCGCCGGCATCGTGGTGATTCTCGCGGCCGGGCTGGTCAGCCGAGGAACGCGACTCAAAGAAGACGCGAGCTTCGCCGCCTTCTATCTGGTGTCTTTGGCCAGTGGCGTGCTGCTGGTCTCCAAGTGGGGCAATAACGTCGATCTCATGCACATCCTGTTTGGCAGCGTGCTGGCGGTCGATAGCACCGCCCTGCTGTTTCTGGCCGTCGTATCCAGCATCACCGTGATTGCGCTGGCCCTGCTCTATCGGCCACTGGTGGTCGAGAGCTTCGACCCCGACTTCCTGCGAGCCAATGGCGGCGGCGGTACCTTCGCCCATCTGGCGTTTCTGGTTCTGGTGGTACTGAATCTGGTTGCCGGCTTTCAGGCACTGGGCACCCTGATGGCCGTCGGCTTGATGATGCTCCCCGCCGCAACGGCGCGCCTGTGGGCACGTTCGCTGGGAGGCTTGATCGGCGTCGCCGTTGGGATCGCGCTGGGTTCCAGCTACTGCGGCTTATTGGTGTCCTACCACGCCGACCTTCCCTCCGGCCCGGCGATTGTGCTGTCAGCAGGCATCGCTTATGCCTTGTCGCTGCTGGCAGGGCGCGAAGGTGGGCTGGTCTGGCGCTGGTTGCGCAGCCGCCACCTCGAACGTTGACCCGGCCAGCGCAGGCATCGCAATGTGCTGCCCGATCAGCTGCCCTAGGCTCAGCCGGCTAGCCGCGCTGCCGCCACTGCAGACGAAGTACCTCCAACAACACCATAAGACCCAGACCGACACCATGAAATCACTCCTCGCAGCCCTCGCCGGCCTGATCCTCCCATCCGCCTTCGCAGCCGAACCCATGCCGGTTGTCGCCAGCTTCAGCGTTCTTGGCGATCTGGTTCGGCAGGTCGGGGGCGACCGCGTCGCCGTGAAAACCCTGGTCGGTGCGGATGCTGACGCCCACGTCTTTCAACCAGCCCCCACTCACCTCAAGACCGTTGCCGGTGCCAAGGTCATGGTAGTGAATGGTTTGGGGTTCGAAGGCTGGATGGAGCGCTTGATCAAGGCCAGTCGATTTGGCGGGCTGGTAGTCGTCGCCAGCCAGGGCATCACCCCACTCAAGTCGGAGTCCAGCCATGACCATGCGGGCCACGCCGGCCATGAATTCGACCCGCATGCCTGGCAGGATCTGAGCGTCACCCGGCGTTACGTCGTCAATATCGCCGATGGGCTCAGCAAGGCCGACCCGGCCAATGGCGCCTACTACCAACAGCGCGCTTCCGCCTACGACCAGAAGCTGCAGGAACTGGAACAGTGGGCCACTCAGGAAATCGCCAAAGTACCGGCCAGCCGACGCAAGATCATTACCTCTCACGATGCCTTTGCCTATTTGGGCCGTCGCTTTGGCATCCAGTTTCTGGCAGCACAAGGCATGAGCACCGAGTCTGACGCCTCAGCCGGCTCGGTAGCCCGGCTAATCCGGCAGATCCGCCAGGAGAAGGTCAAAACCGTCTTTGTCGAGAACATCTCCAATCCCAAACTGATTGAGCAGATCAGCCGCGAAACCGGCGCCAGCGTGGGCAGCCGGCTGTATTCCGACGCGCTCTCCAGCCCATCGGAAAGCGCCCCCAACTACCTCGCCATGTGGCGCTACAACTTCAGCACCTTGCTCTCAGCCATGAAAGCCGCTCCCAACTGATTGATCAAGGCAATGGATGTTTTAGGCTCTGTTGACGTTTGTTTCCGGTCGCGCCGGGCCGAGTTTTGGGGCAGGGCGACCAGAAACAAAATATCAACAGAGCCCAACAGCGAAAACGGCACGAATTGCGGCTGGGGCGACGCCAGCCACATTCAAACTTCATCAGTCCGGATCCATCAGCTCGGCAGGCATTTCGATTGATGACGATGACCCTCACCTGCCGCTACCAGTTGTCTCGCGCTTACCACAGTGCAATCGACCTAAGTCGGCAGGGCTGGCAGGCCGGCAGATCGCGCCCAACCTAGGGAAAACCCTTACCAAAAATCTCCCTACCTACCGGTTTCCAACCCGCCTTTGACAATAAGCGGTAGTCAAAGCTGCACGCTCGCTATATGCTGCCGCCCTTTGCCGCGAAGCGCATAGCCCAGTTGCTTCGCAAACGCCAGGAAAAAATCACAATAAAGGCCGGTCTGCCAAGGCTAGTCACTGCCGTCGCCCCTTCGAGGAAAGCGATGGTTATGGCCTCCAGATCGCCCCGCGCTTGCGGTGCCCGGATTCTTGCCGTTGTCGGTTGCTATCTACTAGCCGGAGCTTTTCCATGAAGACCATTCCGCTTTTCGCCCTGACCACCCTGAGCGCTGCCTTGCTGGCCGGTTGTGCCACCACAGGCGGTTCCACGAACCCGGTTCCGCTCAAGGTCATCGCCTTCAACGACTTCCACGGCAACCTGAAGCAGCCGACCGGCATGGTGAAAGTACATGACCCGGCGGATGAAGCAAAAATCATCACCGTTCCCGGTGGTGGCATTGAGCTGATGTCGGCCAAGGTTAAGGAATTGCGTGCCAAGACCCCCCACAGCGTGGTGGTTTCAGCCGGTGACCTGATCAACGCCAGCCCGCTGCTCTCTGCCTTGTTTCATGACGAGCCGACGATCGAAGCCATGAACCTGCTGGGCCTTGATATCAACGCGGTTGGCAACCATGAATTCGACGACGGCCATAAAGAGCTGACCCGGATGCAGGTCGGCGGCTGCCACCCAACCGACCCGAACAGCTGCAAGGGTCAGACCGGCAAGTTCGAAGGCGCCAAATTCCGCTTCCTGGCCGCTAACGTGGTGGACAAGAGCACCGGCAACACCCTGTTCCCCGCTTATGAAGTCAAAACCTACGATGGCATCCCGGTCGCTTTCATCGGCATGACGCTCAAAGGTACACCTGGCATCGTGGCGCCCAAGGGCGTGGAAGGTCTGGAATTCCTCGACGAAGCAGAAACCGTCAACAAGCTGATCCCCGAGCTCAAAGCCAAGGGCATTGAGGCGATCATCGTTGTCGTGCACGAAGGTGGCTTCCAGACTGGCGTTCTGAATGACTGCAAGGGCATCTCCGGCGCGATCGTCGATATCGTCAACAAGCTCGACAAGTCGGTTGACTTTGTGATCAGCGGCCATACCCATCAGCCATACAACTGCGCGATCAACGGCATTCCGGTCACCAGCGCCTTCCAGTACGGCCAGATGCTGACCGACATTGATCTGGAGCTGGACCCCGTCAGCCGCGACATCATCAAGAAGAAAGCCACCAATCTGGTAGTAGACCCGAAGGGGGCCAAAGATGCTGTGCAGACGGCGCTGATCAGCCACTACAGCCCGCTGGCCGCCGTGCAGGAAAACCGGGTGATCGGCAAGGTGGTCGCAGGAGGTATCTCGCGCAAGCCTAACGCCGCCGGCGAAGCGCCTCTGGGTGACGTGATTGCCGATGGACAACTGGCCGCCACCGCAACAGCCGACACCGGCAACGCAGTCATCGCTTTCATGAACATCGGAGGCATCCGTGCCGATCTGGTACCGCTGGAAAATGGCGATGTGACCTACGGCCAGACCTTCACCGTCCAGCCGTTTGGCAACAGCCTGGTTACCATGAGCCTGACCGGCGAGCAGATCGACCAGATTCTGGAACAACAGTGGCTGAACCAGCCCCAGCCCCGCATCCTGCAGGTATCGGCTGGCTTCAGCTACGAATACGACGACCGCAAGCCGGCTGGCGAGCGTGTGGAAATCACGTCGATCAAGCTCAACGGCAAGCCGATCGACCCCAAGGCCAGCTACCGTGTAACCGCCAACGCCTTCCTGGCGGATGGAGGGGATGGCTTCAAGGCTTTCAAACAGGGCCAGAACCGTCTGGGTGGCGCGCAAGATCTCGACGCCTTTGAAGCATTTCTGAAGAAGAGCCAGCCGCTGACGGTTGGCAAGCAGGATCGGATCATCCGCGTTTACTGATCCCCGCAGCCCGGACATCGGGCTGACGTGGCACAGACGCATACAGGCTCTGCGCAGTAGCCATTGAGCGAGGCGGCATCAACCGCCTCGCTCTTTTTTATTCGCCCGACAAAGGCGCCGGCAACAGCCCACCTTGCGAGTCGAACTCAAACATCGGCCCCCAGGCCACCTCCCAGTAATAGCCATCCGGATCAGCAAAATAGCCGCTGAAGCCGCCCCAGAATGTCTCTTGTTCCGGCTTGGCAATGCGCCCGCCAGCCAGGCTGACCGTTTGCATGATGGCGCTGACTTCCTCCTGACTACGGGCGTTGTACGCGATGGTCATGCCACTGAAGGCCGCTGGCGTCGCATCCAGCGTTGGCGAAATATCCTCCGCCAGCTTGTCGCGTGGGTATAGGCTGAGCCAGATACCGGGCATTTCGAAAAAGCGGATGCCGTCGTGCTGGCAATTAGCTGGTGTACGTAGCACCGCTTCGTAAAAACGCGTGGCACGGTCAAGGTCGGCCACGCCCAGGGTGACCATGGTTGCTCTCGGAATCTTCAATGCTGCCCCCGTTGGTTGAATAAGTTTTTCAGGTTTGGTGGGAATGCGCTCAGGTTCGGCGAGGCTTGAAGGCGGCAATCTGCTGCTTGAGCTGCACAATGCCCTCTGCTGATGCTTCGCCCAGATAACGCAGGGCCAGATATTGCCCGATAATCGTGGCAATAGCCTCTGCATGCTCCGGCAACGCCGCACAGGCCCGCTGGGAAAGCGCCAGCGGTGGTTCGGAAGGACGAACCTCGACCCCGGCTTTTTCCAGCTTGTGGCAGAAGCTGCGCCAGGCTTTGACTTCGGGTGGCGGGTTTGGCCCACGCAAATGCCAGAGTAACCATGCCGCCAACGGCAGCGTCATGGCCATGATCATGCCCAAAAACCAGGCAACGAATTGATAAGAGGCCAGATTGCTGATGCCCAGCTGACGCAGCAGCTTCATTTGCTGATCGGGGGTGTAGCCGATGATCCACTGGTTCCAGGCATTCACCGCCGCATCCAGGCCGAGGCGGACACCGCGTAGCCAGTTGGCATCCACCCGTACCATCATCGGTAGCGACTCCGACTGTGCCACTGAACGTGCGAGGCCCAGATCAACGCGGTCTGGCGCCACCGTCGCCGTGGGGTCAATCCGCTGCCAGCCGCGCCCTTCCAGCCAGACTTCGGCCCAGGCATGTGCATCGGCCTGACGCACGATCAGATAATTGCCGGCTGGATTGAGTTCGCCCCCCTGATAACCGCCCACCACCCGCGCCGGCACACCAGCCGCCCGCATCAGAAACACAAAGCTGCCTGCATAGTGTTCGCAAAACCCCTGCCGTCCTTCAAACAAAAAGCGGTCGATCGCGTCGCCCTGATAGAGCGGTGGCTGCAAGGTATAGGTAAAGGGCTGGCTATCGTAGTAAGCCAGCGCCGCCGTCACGCGCTGTGCCGGAGGCAGTGCCTTCCAGCCGGCCGCCAAAGCCCTGGCTTTCGGGTTGCCACGCGGCAATAGCAGGGAGCGTTGCAACATCAGTGTTGCCTGCTGCTTGCCCATCCGGTAGTCGAGCCAAGAGGCCAGCGCATAACGATCACGCTTGACCACCGGGCCATTCGCTACGGCCTGCATGCGGTCAGAGATCCGGCCATTGCCAGGACTCTGCGCCGGGGCATCCAGGGCTAGCAGCCAGGGGCGCTGATGGGGTTCCAGCGTCAACTGATACTGCACCGCCGGGCCTATCCCTTCGACCGGTGCTGGCGGTTCGCTACCCAGAGGAATCTGACTCCAGGTTGTGCCGTCGTACTGCTCGAATACCGGACCGCGCCAATACAGCGCGCCATGGGGCGGCACCGTCCCCAGGAATTCAACGCGAAAGGCGACTTCATCGCTCTGTGACAGGTTGCTGAAACTACCGGGAGACATGCTATCGGCCAGCCCACCCTTGGCACTGCTCCGATCTTGCGGCAGCCGCCACAAGGGGCCTTCGATTCGAGGAAAGAACACAAACAGCAACACCATCAGCGGCACCGCCTGCAGCAACAATTTGCCGGCGGTGACCAGATGCGTCAGCGGCGAGAAACCCTCCAACCGGTTCCAGCCAACACTGTTCCAGCCCACCAGCAATGCCGTGATCACGGTCACAATCAGCAGCAGATACACCGCCATGGCAAACGATTGCGAAAACAGAAAGTTGGTGACGACCAGAAAGTAACCCAGGAATACCAGCAGCAAGGCATCACGCCGCCCTCGCGTCTCCATCAATTTGAGCCCGATCAACACCGAGAGGAGTGCGACGCCCCCCGTGCGGCCGAACAGCGTCTTGAACTCGACATAGACGCCAATGATCAGGCTGACGGTAAACGGCAGCAGCAGCCAGCTTGGTGGCAGCCGTCCTTGAATCGAGATCAGAAACAGGCGCCAGCTAAACAGCAGGCCCAGCACACCGATCAGCCACCAGGGCAGATGGTCGCCATGCGGGACAATCAACAATGCCAGCACCGCAATCAGGCTGGCGAGATTCGCCCGGTTGAGCTGGATTTCCCCTTCCCTCATGACTTCACCCCATACAGGGCCAAGGCGGCCAGACAGGCATTCAGGTGATTACCGCCCCGGTCCGGCTCGATCACCTTGCCGGGCAGGCGCAGGCCGAAAGTCAGTTCACGCGCCTCGGCATCCAGTACCCAGGCGGTCAGGCGGGACAAACGGGCTTCGACATCAAGATCGTCACCCGTCATGTCCCACTCCAGCCACAGGGAAAGTGCGACCTCCCCGCTCCACTGCTTGGTCAGCAGCAGCGTTTCATCGCGGGCAGCGGCCTTCCAGGCGATATGGCGGGGGGAATCGGACGGGGTGTGCTGGCGTAGGCCGGCGAAGTCATCATGCCCGGCACGAGTGTGGGCGCCGGGCCCATCCCCTTCGCCGGGGTCGGGCAACTCCGGTGGGTACAGCTCGGGCCGTGGATAGACCAGACAGCGCTGATCAAACCAGCAATACGACCACGCCCGGAACAGCCCGAGCGGATACGCGGTATAGACCGTCAGCCGTGGCGGCACCAGCCAGCCTCGTTGCTGAGCCGGCAAAGTCATCCAGAGCGCGCTGCGGCTATTCGCTTCGATATCCGCCGCGACCGGCATGCCCTCTTCGTATATCAGTTGCACGTTGCGACGGACCAGATTGCCACTGTTCTCGACCAGCACTTCAAAGCGTGCGGCTTCGCCCACAAAGGCCGGATCGCAACGCCCTGGCTGCAGCGACAGATTGAGCAGATTGCGAAAGGTATGAAAAATCGACACCAAGGTCATGGAGCCGAGCAGGAATACCAGAATGTAGCCCAGCGACAGATCGTAATTGACCGAACCGCCAAGCATGGCCAGCAGGATCAGGCAAAAGGCGATGCCGGGACGTGTCAGAAAGATATACACCCGTCGCTGCTCAAGCCGGATAGCCAGGGCAATGCGCTTGTGCCGCCGGACAAACCAGCTCTGGCGCAAGCGCTTGAAGGACTCACGGAATCGCGACATCGGACAATAGCTTGGCGACTAGTTCGGGTTGCGGACGATTGCTGCCACGCGCCAGCAGGCGGTGGGTCGCCACGCCGGGAAACACCGCCTGGATGTCATCCGGCAACACGGCATGCCGGCCCGCCAGCAGCGCCCAGGCGCGTGCCACCATCAGCAGGCCCAATGCGGCACGCGGCGACAGCCCATTGACGAATTCAGCCGATTCGCGGCTGGCGTGGATCAAGGCTTGCAGATAATCCACCAGCGCGGGTGCCACATGCACCTTGCGTACTTCTGCCTGTAAAGCGCCCAGATCGCTGGGCGTCAACGCTGGCGCCAGGCGCTGCAGCAACTCGCGGCGATCTTCGCCCATCAGCATGGCCCGCTCGGCCGCTGGATCGGGATATCCAAGGGTGATCCGCATCAGAAACCGGTCGAGTTGTGATTCTGGCAACGGAAACGTGCCAATTTGATGGGCCGGGTTCTGGGTGGCAATCACAAAGAACGGGTCCGGCAAGGGCCGGGTAACGCCATCTTGAGTTACCTGCCGCTCTTCCATCGCTTCAAGCAAGGCAGACTGGGTTTTCGGCGTTGCCCGGTTGATTTCGTCGGCAAGTATCACCTGATTGAAAATCGGGCCGGGATGAAAGCGGAATTCCCCGGTGGGCCGCTCGTAAATCGACACGCCGATCAGGTCGGCAGGCAGCATGTCGCTGGTGAACTGCACGCGCTGAAACGCCAGGCCCAGTGTTGCGGCCAGTGTGTGGGCCAGCGTTGTCTTGCCCACGCCGGGCACGTCTTCGATCAGCAGGTGACCACGCGCCAGAAGACAGGCAACCGCCAGTTCGATCTGCGTCTTCTTGCCCAGAATCAGACCATTGATCTGTGCCAGAGCGCTGTGCAGGCGGGTAGTGATGGCGTGATCCATAAAGCTCGCTTGTCGTTGAGTTGGGGTTGAAAGAGGCAGGAAAGTCTGTCCGAGACCAGCAGGCATTGCCGTGGCTGGCGCAGTGTACCCCGTCACCGCGAGCCTGCCACTGCAATGCACGATGCCAGTTGTCGATATAGCTGATTTGTCCGGCAAAGGACTAGGCTCTGTTGACGTTTTGTTTCCGGTCGCGCCGGGCCGGTTTCTGCAAGGCGATGTCGATCGACGTGGACTAAGATTCAGACACAGCAGGTTCGAATCGAAAGAAGCAGTTTTCTGAGCATGCGCGGGCAGTAGTCCGCCAGAAAGAACGTCACGCAGGAACTGGAAGGCATGGTTAGCGCTTGACGATTCCAGCAGCGGCAATCTTGATCGGCCAGGAGAGTGACATGGCAAGGAACCGGTTTGCACGACGACTGAGCGACCGAACCACCGGCCAGTTGCTGAGCCTTTTCGCAGGCTGGCTGGCACTGGCCTGCCTGGCAGTGGTCGAGGCGGCGCCGATCAAGGTATGTTTTGAAGGCGATATTGGCACCAGTCTGACATCACCAACCGATGCGACACGCATCAACTGGGTGTTTGACCGACTGACCGAAAAAACCGGGCTGCGTTTTGACGTGAATGGCACATCCTGGCCGCGCTGCCTGAAGGAAGTGGAACTAGGCACCAGCGATGCCGCAGCCTGGGCCAGCTACACGCCACAACGCGCCGTATTCAGCGTGTTCCCGACCACCCCGGCCGGGCAGGTGGACGAGAGCCGGCGACTGTTCGTCAGCCACTACGAGGTGTACTTCCGCAGTGACACTGGCTTTGACTGGCAAAAGGGCAAATTCAGCGGCCCGGTGAAGCGAGTGGCCTCGCACCCCGGTTATTCGATCAACCACCAGCTCAATGATCTGGGCGTCGAGATCGACCTCACGTCCGACCTGATCAACAGCGTACGTAAATTGCTGGCGGGCCGTGTTGACGCTGTCGTCAGCTTTTCAGACTCGATGGATTCGCTGCGCAAACAGAATACCGAATGGACAGACAAGATTCGCCGCGCCAATGAACCGATGGTGAAGAAATCGTACTACCTGATTTTCTCCCGCTCGTATTACCAGCGCGCCAATCGCGAAGCGGAAACGATATGGGGCGAATTGGTCAATATCCGGGACAGCAGCGAATACCGGCGGATTCTGGGTGAGTAGCCCGCAAGCGACGGCGGGCGCATAATCCCACCTTCCCTTCAACGTTCTGGCAACAGAGCACAAGCCGCATAACCATGAGCCTCGGACTGCCCTCCATCTTCGGCAAACGGCGTATTGCCCCCACTGCTTACCTGACCCATCCAGACTGCGTACTGCATTCGATGGGCACTTATCACCCGGAATGCCCAGACCGCCTCGCTGCGATTCAGGACGCCCTGATGAAAGCCGGACTGTGGGATCACCTCAAGCATGTCGAGGCGCCAGCCGCCAGCATGCACGAGCTGGAACGGGTACATCCGCATGCTTATGTCGAGGCCCTGCGCAAGTTGTCACCCCAGCAGGGCATCGTCCATCTCGACCCGGATACCGCCATGGCACCCCACACCTGGCAGGCTGCCCTGCATGCGGCTGGCGCTGTGGTCAAGGCGACTGATCTGGTGGTCGACGGTGAAGTCCGGAATGCCTTCTGTGCCGTGCGCCCGCCTGGCCACCATGCCGAAATTGAAAAAGCCATGGGCTTCTGTTTTTTCAATAACGTCGCGGTCGGCGTGCGTCATGCACTTAGCCGACAAGGTATACGCAAGGTGGCTGTCGTCGATTTTGACGTTCACCACGGCAATGGTACGGAAGACATCTTCAAGGCCGATGACAAGGTATTGATGGTGTCGATCTTCCAGCACCCGTTCTATCCCTACAGCGGCGAGCATCCACTGGGCATCAATATGCACAACACGCCGATGCGTGCCGGCAGTGGCAGCGCCGCTTTCCGGGCGGTCGTGGAAAAACTCTGGCTACCTGAGCTGGATCGGTTCAAGCCCGACATCATCTTCATTTCTGCCGGTTTCGATGCCCACCGCGACGATGACATGGCCTCGATGGCGCTCTGTGATGATGACTACGGCTGGGTCACCGAGCGGCTGATGGATGTCGCAGACCGCCATTGCGATGACCGCATCGTCTCCTCGCTCGAAGGAGGCTACTGCCTGTCAGCACTGGGCCGTAGCGCCACGGCCCATATCCGTACCCTGGCAGGACTATAGTTCATCGCTGGCTTCAGCCGTGCCAGATTATCCTGGCGCGGCCAGCAATGGCCCTCTGCGGGGAAACAAACGCCATGGTTCGCAAAACTGCCGATTGCGTTTTTGCCAGCCAACCCAGGAGTTCCCATGCCCGCATCCCCCCGGCTGGCTTATCTGCTACTCACGCTCACCAGCCTGTTCTGGGCAGGAAATTTTGTGCTGGCCCGCGCCATGCATGCCGCCATCCCGCCCATGACGCTCTCGTTCATGCGCTGGGCTGTTGCATTGGTCCTGCTGGCGCCATTTGCCTTGGGCACTGCCTGGCGGCAACGCACCTTGTTGCGGCAATACTGGAAACGCCTGTGTCTGCTTGGCGCCATTGGCATTTGTGGTTTCAACAGCCTGGCCTATGCCGGCCTGCAGTACACCGCCGCCACCAATGCAGTGCTGATGAATTCGTTCATCCCCATCCTGATTCTGTTGCTGGGCCGACTGTTCTGGCGGCAACCCTTATCTGCCAACCAGCTCGTCGGCATCGCCATTTCCTTCATCGGAGTAACCATCATCCTGTGCCGGGGGGATTGGGCACGACTGCAGGCACTGTCGTTCAATCAAGGCGATCTGCTGCTGTTCGCGGCAGCGCTCGACTGGGCGCTGTATACGCTGATCCTGCGTGGCCTCGACTCTCGTGTCGATCGTCTGGGCATGCTGATGGCGCTGATCCTGGTGGGTTTGGCCTGCTGCGCACCCTTATTTGTGGCAGAGCTGTTGGCCGGCAAGCGCACAGCACTGACGCCGGGCAATCTGGCGACATTCGCCTATGTCGGCATTTTCCCCTCGGTGCTGGCCTACCTGTTTTACAACCGGGGCGTGGCCGAAGTCGGAGCCGCCCGCGCCGGCAGCTTCATCCATCTGATGCCGGTCTTCGGCACCCTGCTGTCCATCGTCTTTCTCAATGAGTCCTTTGAAGGCTTTCACGCCGCCGGCATCGCCGCCATCTTTGCCGGGCTGTGGTGGTCGGGTCGGCAGCGGGCACAAAACTGAACAACCATCACCACTACTTTGCTCACATGCTTTGTCTGAAACCGGCAGGGACTCTTCACACCGTCTTTGCACTTTAAGCATCCACGGCATGCTTCATAAAAATGAACCAGTTTGTTCAGTACATTTATGCAAATTATTGAACCAGAATTGCATCTGGCATAACCTCTCGCAATCTAATCAACAATTCGGAACTCGACACCACTACGCCAGACGCTGTTTTACCCAATCGTTGCACCTATGCGTTGATCAACAAAAACGGGCAATAAATGCCCAGTTCAAACATCCAATCCATTAGAAGAGAGTTATCCCAATGAGTGCTCAAGGTGAACATGTTTTCAATGCTGTTGGCGATTTGGCACAAAGCTTGATTCCCCATATTCAAGGAGTCTTGGCCACCGCTCGGGAAGAAGCGCGCGCCAGAGATCGCAATCAGGACTATACCCATGCAGAGGTAGCCATCACCCGGTTGCAAAGCCTCGCCACTCAGTTCATCAGCGCGCGAAATCATGCAGATTTCCGTACTGCTCCTCACGGCCAGGGCGACCCTACCAACGATTGGCGCTATTCTCAATTCGCCCAAAGTATCAGGAGACTGGTCGAGCATATGGTGTTTGGCGGTCCGACCCTTTCTTTCCAAACCCGATTTGACGCATTGATTCGCGACTCAAACCAGGTGGCAATTGACGCAATTGCCCGCACTAACGCTCGCCGCCAACTTAACGCGGCACGCCAGCAGCAGTTTGACCGATGGTTCAACACCACCTCTGCTCTGATGACCGAAACGCTGGAAGCCCTGAAAGCAGCCGCAGTTGAAGTAGCTCACTGCTGGTCAAAGTAAACCGTGTAAGAACAACTTGAACCACCGCGCCCAATTGCCACCCGCAAGGCTATTGGGGGGTGGTTTAGCGTTAAGCGCAGTCACTGTCCCTCGCATGAGCGCTATTCATTTACAGGTCAGAGCCCACCGCGCAGGTAGGCTCTCTTGGGCCAATCTTCCCGATCAATCCACAACGTCATAACTCTGTGTCGATACAATGCCTTTTGGCGTGGTCACAGTCACCGTCAAAGCGCCGGCGCTGGTGGTATCGGTGGCACAGGCGCCAGTGGATGGATCGAGCGTCTTGTCACCCTGAATCAAAATAGTCATCGTCGGCACGGTGCTGCTATTGGGTACGGTGAAGGTCGTGCTGGTGGTATCCAGCTTGCCATTGGCGGTTGCCAACGCCACCGTGGTACCAGCCGGCAGGATATTGCCGTTGACGTCGGTGAGCCTTAGTTGGTAGCGCTTCAGCGCACTGACCTGACCACCGCCACCAGGGCAAGCCGTGGTGGTAGTGAGGTTGATCGACGTCACGGCCGGGGTATCAGCGGGCGTCAGGTCACGCAACTCGAACAGTGCCCGGCTGCCGGACCAGATCAGCTGGATATTGGCGTAGACATGGCGCCGCGTCTGACTGGAGCAATTGGCACCAGCCCCACACAACAGTCCACGGTACAGGCCATCCGGCCCGTTGTAGAGCCCATCGCCATTAAAGTCGATGAACTCTTCGCCGTTTTCACGAGAACCGTTGAAGTTGGCATCAACAAATGCCTCCCCTGCCAGATAGCCGGTACCGAATGGTGGGAAGAAATCTCCGACCGAGAACAGGCCATCGCCGTTTTCATCCGAAAAGCTGTCCTCGCCTACGGCATAAGCCAGCACCGACTGGCGGCCCGACCCATTGCCATTGCCACCATTGATTGCGAGCCGGTTGCCGCCGCTGATCAGATTGACTGTGCAGAGGGCATTCTTGGTAATGCACCCGCCAACCGGCGCGGTGGAATTGTTCGGATCAATGATGGTGCCCACCCCGCCTTCGGTGCGGAAATTCACTACCGTGCCGTCGGGCACCGGGTTGCCAAAGCGGTCGGACAGGTGAACGCTGATTACATCGACCTCGCCATTGTGATCAAGGAATTCCGGATTGATCGTGGTCACTGCCGGTGAGAAGCCGTTCTGATGAGGGATGCGTGTTGAAACGTAGAGCTGTGCCGACTGTGTCCAGATGGCGGTGTTGTCATGCAGCGTTGCAATCACCGTCAGCGGTGCCCCCACGGTGCCCGATTGCAGCAAGGCCGTGGTCAGACCATTCGCATCGGTCTGGGCAGCACTGGTATTCAAGACCGCCCCGCCGGGTGCAGACAGCAAACGGAAGTCGATCTGCCGGCCAGACAGCGGATTGCCGTTGGCATCAACCAGCTTGAAGCGCACTTGCGAAATTTCTCCAGTGCCACTGCCCTTCACCCCAAGCGTGCTTGGGTTGGCGTCCACAAAAGTCAGCGAGCTTGGTGTGGCCACCCCCAAAGCCAGTGCCCCGGAGGTGCTGCGGGTCTGGCTATTGAAAACTACCGTGGCGGTCAGGGTATCGCTACCGCTGCAGCCCAGATCGGTATAGGTTGCCGTTGCCACGCCGTTAATGTTGATCGCAGGCGTCGTCAGCCGTGCCCGGCCGGACAGCACGCAGGCACTGGTAAACGCCACACTGATCGGTTCGAGGTAGGCCGAGTTGCTGGCGGTATCGACGATATTCACCGAGACCCCGACGCTGCCACCTGCCGGCAGGCTGGCGCTACCTGCCTGGTAATTGACGCGCAGGCTCTGAGGGGTAGGTGTCGGCGGGATGTAGCTAAAGCGCAAGGTTCCGCTAACCGGCTGACCATTCAGGGTGGCCGTTGCCGTCAGCGTCACCACACCACGCGGGATCGTCGTGGTGCCATCAATGGTCACGGTCTGACCGATGACCGAGGTGTTGGCCACCCCGCTGGCATCCGTCAGATCCGTCAACGCCGATAGCTGGACCAAAGTCGTGGTATCTGCTTCGAAGTTGACCGAAGTGTTGCTGACAGGGCTGCCATTGGCGTCGCGCAGCGTTGCCAGCAATTGGGCATCCTTGCCGTAGCTGACGCTGCTGATTGCCTGCCCGACGGTATTCACCAAGGCAAGCGTTATGCTGGGTTTGGACTGAGCCGCCCCCGCCACGACCTGATAATTCAACGAAGCCGTTGCCGTTTCATCCACCCCGGCACTACCGGGCACGACGGCGGTTGCCGTAACTTTGTCCGCCCCCTGTTTGCTGGTGCCGATCATGCCGATGCTGGCTTTGCCTTTGCTATCGGTCAGGGCCGTGCCGGCAGCCGGATTGAACGTGGCATAGCTATCATCGTTCTTGAAAGTCACCAGCGTGTTCTGAACCGGCTGGCCTTTGCCATCGAGCACAGTTGCTTCCAGCGTTGACTGCGCCCCGGTGGCGACTCGGTTATCGCCGGTAAAGGCCAGCTTCACGCTGGGGCTGGGAGTGGTGGTCGGCGTTGAGCCGGCAAGGACTTCATAGGTCAGACTGGCAGTCAGGGTCTTTGCCGCCCCCTTGCTATCGGTAAACACTGCACTGATCGACAGGACATCTACTCCCTGCTTGACCCCGGTCAGCGTTGCCGTTGCAGCGCCATTCGCATCAGTGAGCGTCTTGCCCGAAGCCGGCGTGAGCTGAGCCACTTCACTGTTGGCTGTCATACCAACCACGGCATTCTGGATGGGTTTGCCGCTGCTGTCCGTCAGCCTGATCGACAGCGACAGCGCACTACCTGCCGCAAAGCGGTTGGTTGAAGAGCCATCAGCCAGCGTGCCATTCACGGTCAACGTCTCACCGGCGGCCGTCTGCGTCTGGGTGGAACCCGAACCTCCTCCACAGGCCGATAACAGACAACTCAGAAAAAAAACAAACCAGGCAAACCAGATACGACTCGGCTCTTGCATAAGCGGGCTCCGACGATAGGGGGATCATGGCATTCAGGGGTCCAGACCGTCAGGCAAGATCGCCTGCAACAGCCGGCCCGTTCACTGACTCGGGCTTGACGTTCACAACCTTCTCGCTTGACGTCAAGCACTTCATCAACCAAGTTAATACGGATCACTTATTTATGAATAGGAGACCAGCATGCCGACTGTCGACCCCGACGCGATCAATTTTGTCCCGAAGTCCAGCTTTTCCCGCCGCGAAATGTTGGTGACCTCGCTTGCCGCCGGCTTTGCCCTGGCTGTCGAACCCGTCATGGCCGACACGCAGATCAAAACCAGCAGCGACGGCCTGGAAGCAGGAGAGGTCAAGATCCCGGTAAAAGACGGCGACATGCCAGCCTACCGCGCCATGCCCAATGGCAAGGGGCCCTACCCCACGGTTCTGGTCGTACAGGAAATTTTTGGCGTCCATGAGCACATCCGTGATGTCTGCCGCCGCTTTGCCAAGCTGGGCTACTTCGCCATTGCGCCGGAGCTGTATGCCAGGCAGGGAGATCCCTCCAAGGTCAGCGACATTACTGCACTGATGAAGGACATTGTTTCCAAGGTACCCGATGAGCAGGTCATGGCCGATCTGGATGCCTGCGTGGCATGGGCACAAGGTAGTGGCAAGGCGGACACGGCCAGACTGGGTATTACCGGCTTCTGCTGGGGCGGCAGGATTACCTGGCTGTATGCAGCCCACAATCCCAAACTGAAAGCCGGCGTTGCCTGGTATGGGCGATTGCTAGGGGAATCCAAACCCCTGACCCCCAAGCATCCGCTGGACCTCGTCGCCGACCTGAAAGCACCGGTGCTCGGACTCTATGGCGGCGCCGATCAGGGCATCCCGGTAGAAAGTGTCGATAAGATGCGGGCAGCCTTGAAGGCCGCCAACAAGCCAGGGGAAATCATTGTTTATCCAGACACCCCCCATGCTTTCCACGCTGACTATCGCCCCAGCTACCGCAAGGAAGCCGCAGACGACGGCTGGAAGCGTCTGCAGGCTTGGTTCAAACAAAATGGCGTCGTTTGATTATCAGACCAAGACCTGAAAGATGGGCAGTGCATTCAGGATAAAAAACTACGTCCTGAATGCACGCTTGCCTGTATGGCAAGAGGGACTTTTGAGAATTTAAAAATCTGTCGGCAAACACCTGCGCCCAATTTCAGAATCAACCTCACACAGCAGGGAGATTTAAAAGGGCTTTCCAGGCTCTGTTGATGTTTTGCTTTCGGATCGCGTTTCGTCGGATTGGGGTCTGCTGCGGTGTTGACTACCAGGACGTTGGATGGCAATGCAAGCCTTACAGCCTGTGCACCTTCGTGACTTACCATAAGCGGCGCGCTTGTCGCCTTGCATCAGGCCCCAATTCGACGACACGCGATCCGGAAATAAAATATCAACAGAGCCTAAACCGGCAGCCAATCTTCGATAACCTGTACTTCAATGCCGCTCTGTGCAGGCTCCAGTAAATTCGTGCAGTTTTCCATTTCAAAACCATAGAACTCGCGCACCACATCAAACATCGCCAAACCCTGCTGTTTCAGAAATGGCTCGAATTCACTTAATACGGCTCTTGCCCGTGGAAATGCCACAGCCGGTGGCGCATCCATTTTAAATACCCGATAGTCGCGCGCAAAACCTGCAGCGAGCATCCGCTTTTCCAGCTCTCGCCAAATTTTCTGCCCACGATCAGCAGAAAGAATTTCATAATCCAGATTGATGACCACGGCGGTTTGCATGGCTAACTCCCGAAGCATTCGACCATCAGCATTATGAATAATGCAACTCGCGAATCCTTCACAAAGATCTTGCATCAAGCATGTGCATTAATACAGTTGTATCGCCAGATTATATATTTTGTTATACAGGATTACTGACCACACTGAATCGCTCAATCTATATAGCATAAATTGCAAAGAATACAGAAAAATCAAGCAGGACAATCATCCCGCCCTGCATGACACATCAATACCTTTGAGACCGCTACTCGGCAGATACAAAACTTCCACAGTGAAACTATCTTACTCCTCTGAAAAAGAATCTTCGACATCGAATATCGTCAGAAAAAGACAATGTTGGACGTCGTATCCTGAGATTCTATTTCCCCCGACTCAACCAGCTTCTCATAAGAGCAAACTCGATTCCGGCCATTCTGTTTGGCAAAATACAACGCCTCATCAGCTTGTCCGAATACCACCGTTGGATTGTCGATAAGCTGAATCTCCGTAAAACCCAGACTCACCGTCACCCTGCCAACTTGTGGGAAATGAAACTCCTCCACATTCTGCCGAAAGCGCTCAAAGACGGATAACGCATTACTGAATTCGGTAGGCGCCAGCAATACCACAAACTCCTCACCACCAAATCGAAACAATTTATCCTGGAAACGAAATGACTCGCGCATCAACCGCGCCAGCAATAGCAGCACTTCGTCCCCATATAAATGCCCAAATTGATCATTAATCCGTTTGAAATGGTCGATATCGATAACACCCATCCAGTGCTTGAAGTCACTCTGCCTGGATCGGCGGCGGGAAAGCGTTGGCCGCACCTTGGCAGCCTCGCTTGGCTGTAAGCCCGCGAGAATCTTGAGAAGATTGGTATCGAAGGTTTTGCGGTTGAGCAAACCCGTCAGCGTGTCGTGCTCACTGTAATCAAGGATTTCCAGAAAATTACAGTAAATCGACAGTATCCCCGAAATCACTCGTTGCGACGCCTCATCCAACGCGGCATCGTGGTTGATTTCGAGAAACGCCATAACCGAACCGCGCTTGCGAATCGGGTAGAGATAGCGAAAGCACTTACGCTCGGGTTGTTCAAACGTCAAAGGCTGACCATCCCGATAACAAGCACTGAACTCTGGCCTGTCACTGAGAGGGTAGCCATTTTCAAAGACGATATCTTCGTCCTGTAACTGGACCTGCCTGCCATTCGAAAACTCAACAACCGCAAATACCCGGTCCTCGCCATCTGCCTGGAACAGCTTGTGCAAAGTAACATGCCGAGCCCGTATCGTTTCAAACAAACCTCGCACCAAGCTCGATTCAAGCTTGCCGCGGTCTCGCTGTTCGGTAATCGCAATTATCGACTTCAATAGGCTAGGAGAGCTATATACGAGCGACATGCCGCGCACCCCGAGCGAAAGAAAGCAATTAGTTGCAATGCAATGTCTTCATTCACCCCGCCCCAGATGCCCCGTACCTGATTTTTAATTGACCGTGGGCAACAACAGCAATATTTCAATCCACATTAGCAATGCCTGAATCAGATTAAAATTGATGCTGCAGAATACAAGATAGAAGAAAAGGATTGATATTGCTAGGCAGAACACGCCCACAGCACAAAGCCGTTACCCGAAGCAGGTACTCAGAAAGCGAAACTGAAATGAAAAAGCAGGCAGAAAAAAAACGCCAAGCAGGAGAGAATATAATGAAGGGAAACTTAATAAGGATAAAGCTTAGGTGGGGTGGATGATGGGACTCGAACCCACGGCGACAGGAATCACAATCCTGGACTCTACCAACTGAGCTACATCCACCACAGAAACTGCAGAACTCTTCGAACGACTAGACTTCTTAAGTTTGTTATTTATATTTTTGGCACGCCCGACAGGAATCGAACCTGTAACCCCCAGCTTAGAAGGCTGGTGCTCTATCCAGTTGAGCTACGGGCGCATCCCAAGCCGGGGCACAAAATCACAAACAACTAAGAAATCTGGTCGGGGTGGTGGGATTCGAACTCACGACCCCCTGATCCCAAATCAGGTGCGCTAACCAGGCTGCGCTACACCCCGAAGAGGTCCGAACTATACCTAGCCTTAGATTACTTGGCAAGCGTTTTCCAAAAAATTCTTAAAAAAAGTGCAAACAAGTGCGCTTGTACAAGCCACACAGAAGGGCTGGAAACTTGGGTGGGCGGTCAAAAAATGCGACAATACAAGGCTTTCCTTACTCAATTGCTGTTTGCTGGAGCCCGCCCATGACTGCACAAATCCTTAATGGCAAAGCCATTGCCGATCAGCTGCTCGCCGAAACCCGCATCAAGGTGGATGCCCGTATTGCCGCAGGTAAACGTGCGCCCGTGCTGGCAGTTGTGCTGGTGGGAGATGATCCGGCATCTGCAATCTATGTACGTAACAAGAAGCGCTCATGCGAGCTCGCCGGCGTGGTATCGGTCGCGCACGAGCTACCTGCCAGCACCAGTGAGGCAGAGTTATTGGCCTTGGTCCAACAGCTCAACGCCAATAGCGACGTAGACGGCATTCTGGTTCAACTTCCCCTGCCTGGGCACATTGATGCGGATCGGGTAATCGAAACAATTGCGCCAGAGAAGGATGTAGATGGTTTCCATCCTTATAACGTCGGGCGCCTCGCACTCAAGATGCCGCTGCTACGCCCCTGCACACCACGTGGCGTGATGACATTGCTGGAAAAGACTGGCATGGCCATTCAAGGCCAGGATGCCGTGATCGTTGGGGCCTCCAATATTGTTGGCCGCCCGATGGCCCTCGAATTGCTGCTGGCGCGGGCAACCGTGACGGTCTGCCATAGCAAAACCCGTGATCTCGCAGCCAAGGTGGCTGGTGCAGATATTGTAGTTGCGGGCGTAGGCATCCCTGAGTTTGTAAAGGGCGAGTGGATCAAGCCTGGCGCGATCGTGATTGATGTCGGCATCAACCGGCTGGAGAGCGGCAAGATTTGTGGTGATGTGGCGTATGACGTTGCGGCGCAGCGTGCAGGCTGGATTACCCCTGTGCCCGGCGGCGTCGGGCCAATGACCGTTGCCACGCTGATGCAGAACACTTTCGATGCTTATATGCATCGCACCGCTTAAATCCGGAGCAAGACAAAGATGCTGTACTCCCTGCTGCGCCCGCTGGTTTTTTGCATGGAGCCCGAGAAGGCTCACCAAACCACTTTCAAGTGGCTGGATACCGCCCGCTCTTTGGGCCTGACCGGCCTGTTAAGAGGCAATGTGCCTGATGCGCCGGTTGAAGTCATGGGCATTCGGTTTCCCAATGCGGTCGGCTTGGCCGCTGGCCTCGACAAGAATGGCGAGCATATTGATGGCTTGGCCAGCTTGGGCTTTGGTTTCATCGAGATCGGCACCATCACCCCCCGTCCGCAGCCTGGCAACCCGCAGCCCCGGTTGTTCCGCCTGCCGGAAGTGGAAGGCATCATCAATCGGATGGGCTTTAACAACGCCGGCATTGACGCTTTGCTGGCCAATGTGGAGAAAGCCCATTTCAAAGGCGTGCTCGGTATCAATATCGGAAAGAATTTTGATACCCCCATCGAAAAAGCCGCGGATGACTATCTGATCGGCCTGGAGCGTGTCTATGGCAAAGCCAGTTACATCACCGTCAATATTTCATCGCCGAACACCAAGAACCTGCGTCAGTTGCAGCAAGTGGATGAGCTGGGCGGGCTTCTGGCAAAACTCAAGGCCAGACAGACCGAGCTGACAACGCAGCATGGTCGCTATGTGCCGTTGGCCGTAAAAATTGCGCCGGATCTCGACAGCCAACAGATTGCCGACATCGCAGGTCTGCTGCTGGATCATCAGCTTGATGGTGTTATCGCCACCAATACAACACTATCGCGGGTGGGTGTTGAGGAACTACCGCATGGAAATGAAGCCGGTGGTCTGTCAGGCGCACCAGTACGCGAGCGTTCAACCGCCGTCATTCGCGAACTGGCCGGCCATCTGCGTGGGCGGATTCCGATCATCGGCGTTGGCGGTATTTTGTCCGGGGCCGATGCCTTGGAGAAACTGGATGCAGGCGCGAGCCTGATCCAGCTGTACTCCGGTCTCATCTATCGCGGCCCGGATCTGGTCAGCGAGTGCGCCCGTGCAGTGCGCCCCCGAATCAAGCAAGGGAGCTGAAACCGGCCATGACCTCGTTACAACCCGATTACCACGCTGATGATGGCGTAATCCGCATTCGTCCGTTTCGGGCTGAAGATGTGGATGGCTTTTTCGAGGCGGCCAGCGAATCCATCGACACCCTCAGCCAGTGGCTACCGTGGGCAACACCCGCCTATTCGCGTAGCGATGCGGAATACTGGGTGGCTTCCCGCATCGTTTGCTGGCGTGAAAACAAAGGCGAGCAGTCATTCATCATTGAAGACTTTACCGATGGCCGGATTCTTGGCTGTATTGGTCTTGCGGCCAGAATGACCCCCGTCACCAGCTGCGGCAATATCGGCTACTGGTTACGAAACTCAGCGACCGGGCGGGGCACCATGGCACGTGCAGTCAGGCTGGTGATTGCCTATGGCTTTACTAAATTGCCCATTCATCGGGTGGAGATTTCTGCCGATGTACGCAATTTCGCCAGCCGCCGCACCGCCGAGCGAGCGGGGCTGAATTTTGAATGCATCTGCGCTGCCGGGTTGATGTGGCAGGGCCAGCCGGTGGATTGCGCCGCATACAGCCTGACCCGTCAGCAATGGCAAACCTTGGTGGCGCAGACTTGAACACCCATTCTTAAACAGCCGACCAATCGGTTCTTGCCCCACCCGACCCATACGCCCCCATTTTGACCAACCTTGTTCACGCATCACTGCGGCAAGGTTTGCTGGAGTACCCCACTGTGAGTGGACTATTACTTATTGCCCTGATCCTGCTTGGACTGGCGCTGCTACTTGGCGCTCGCCAGCTCAAGACCAGACCTCGGCCACAACCCACCCCGCCCGAACTGCCCTTGGCAGAGCAAATCGATGCTGTTCTGCCGCAAACCCAATGTACCCAGTGCGGCTACAAAGGCTGCCGGCCCTACGCTGAAGCGATTGCCAAGGGTGAGGCCGACATCAACCAGTGCCCACCTGGAGGAGATGAAGGGATCGCCAAACTGGCAGCTTTGCTGGGACGAGACCCCAAGCCACTGGATACGAGCCACGGCGAACACAAGCCCAAGCGACTGGCACTGATTGATGAATCGGTGTGCATTGGCTGTACCTTGTGCATCCAGGCGTGTCCGGTTGATGCCATCCTTGGTTCGGCCAAGCATATGCATACCGTCATCCGTTCGGAATGTACGGGCTGCGAACTGTGTGTCGCCCCCTGCCCGGTTGACTGCATCAGCATGGTAGACCCGGATGCGCCAGTGAAAATCCGCCGCCGCTATCCGGTGTTTCCAATCAAGATTCAGGCGGGCTCCCGGCCTGACCGAGCCTGAGCCAATTTTCCTTCACACAGGTCAGACAAACCCAGATATATGGTGAATCGCCCCCCTTATCGTATGGCGGCCGGTATCCGGCTGGCAGACAATACTGCCCAAGCCCACCGAGGGCCCATCATTACCGCCACGCTGCCAACCTGCCTGCATGTGCCGTTGCAAACGGCACTCAGCGAGACCGCGCGCAGTTGCGTCGTGCCAGGGCAACAGGTACAGGCCGGTCAGAAAATTGCCGATGCAAGCGGCCCAAATACCGTCGCCATCCATGCGCCTGCAGCCGGCACAGTTCTGTCGATCGGCAAACAAGCGCTGGCGGAACTGGCTGGCCAACCTGGCTGGTGCATCACCATCGAAGTCGCCAATCCCTCTAGCCCCTATCAGGCGACTCCACTCGCCGCTTCGGACAAGCCAGACCACCTTTCCCTACAGACTCTCGGACTGGTTGGCCTTGGCGGTGGTGGCCTGCCGTGTCACCTCAGGCTGCATGGCGTCACGCCACCGATCAAGACGCTGATCATCAACGGCGTGGAATGCGAGCCGTGGCTCAGCTGTGACGATAGCCTGATGCGCGAGCACGCTGACGAAATTGTGGCGGGCATCCGCTGGTTACAGACGCAATTGGATACAGAGCACACCACGCTCGCCATCGGCCAGGATAAACCGGCTGCACAGGCAGCATTCAAGGCCGTGTTACCGGCCGGGATACAGCTGGTTTCGATACCCCCGCTCTATCCGGCCGGAGAAGACCGGCAGCTGGCTTATCGCCTCACCGGGCAGGAAATCCCGGCCAGCCAGTCGCTTGAATCGTTCGGAATACAAAGCTTCAATGTCGCCACGGTCCACGCCATTGGCTGTGCGATTCTGCGCGCAGAGACCCTGACTTCCCGCATCGTCACCATCGCCGGCAATGTCGCTCGCCCTGGCAATTATCGAGTTGCCTTCGGTACGCCGGTTTCGCATCTACTCCAGCTTGCCGGTGAACAGCCGCATAGCACAGGCTATCTGGTTGGTAATCCGATGACAGGAGAAACCCTCGCAACAACGGATGCGGTCATCGGTGCCGGCGCCCAGGCGCTGATCGCGATGAATCAGACCCTGTTTCCCACCACCGAGCCCACCCGCGATTGCATTCGCTGCGGGGAATGCGCCGAAGTCTGCCCAATCCGCCTGCAACCGATGCAGCTCTGGCACAGTCTTAATCAACAAGCCATTGATCAAGCCCAGACCGACGGCCTATTCGATTGCATCGAATGCGGTGCTTGCAGCTATGTCTGCCCAAGCCGGATTCCCCTGGCCAGCACCTTCCGTGTGACCAAGCAAGAGATCGTGCAGGCCACCGAAGCCCAGCAAGCAGCAGACAAGGCCCGGCAGCGACACGAATTCCGTCAGTTCCGGCTGGAACGAGACAAGCAGGAAAAAGCTGAGCGGCTGGCAGCCAAGGCGGCAGCCAAGCATGAGGTCGCCACCGCTTCAAGCGACCCCGCTGACGCAGAACGCGCCGCCAAAATCAAGGCTGCGATGGAACGCGCGGCCGCCAAGCGGGCAGCGGCACAGGCCGCCGCAACCGACAAACCCGCAGAGCCCAAATCATGAACCGAGTTCGACGATCTGCCCTGACCAACGCCTTTCTACCCCTCGCTGCTGGTGTGATCTGCCTCGGCGCGCAGGCAGCCGATCTTTCCGCCTGCCCACCTGCCGGGCCAGCTAGTGGCATACCCACCAAGGCCCGCGTCGTTCTGCTGGGGGAATTGACAGGTACGTACGAATCGCCACGCTTTGTTCTGAAAGCTGGCTGCGAATGGTTGAAAGCTGGCCGTCCCTGGTTGCTGACGCTGGACTTTCCCCCCACCGAACAGACCCCGCTCGACACCTATCTGGCGTCACCCGGCGAGCCCGCTGACGTCAGTCGCTTGTTCAACAACCAGCACTGGCTGGTCAACGACGGCCGGGCCAGCGTGGCAGTGATGGAGCTCATCGAGGCCGTGCGCCGATTGAAGCGAGGTGGCGCTGCCGTGCAGGTATTGGCGGTAGGTGGCACCGAGGAGGAAAGCGTCAAGCGCATCAAGCAAGCATTGCAGGCCGACAAGGAGGTTGCAGCGCTGGTCGTGACCACCCCGCCACGGGCCAGCCGCAAGCTCGGCAATGGCTGGAATCCCAAATACGAACCTGTCGGCTACCTGCTGGCCGAGTTCAAGCCGCTGGCGTACCGCATGAGCTACCAGTCCGGCTTCATGTGGGCCTGCCAGGATAAAGGCTGCGGTGCCTATTACCAGCCGGGCGGGGATGTCACCGAACCAGCGGGTCAGTATGGGGTACTCAAGCAAGCCCAGATCGAACCTTTTGGTTATGACGGCATTTACTTCATCGGCACCATGACTGCGGCACCTCCGGTGCGTATGCGGGTGCCCGCCAATTTCAACTAAGGAACCCTTATGGCCAGTGATGCCATGCAAAAAATGTTGGCCCGGCGCAAACGGGCCATGAAGCTGTCCCTGGTATTCGCCGCCATCGGCTTTATGGTGCTCATGATGTTCGTCATGAAATTCCTGCAGCAGTACCGCGCCAAACAGCAAATGGAAACGCCGGTTAAAGTTCAGCTGAACATGCAGGCGCCAGCAGCCGCGACCGAACCGGCGCCGGCTGCCCCCCCCTCCCCCGTGGCAGGCCGCAAGGAGGCCAAGTGAACGCGCCTTATCTGCACCGTGCAACCACCGTCAGGCAGATCATGCTGCAAGGCTTGCTGGCACTGATGCCGGGCATCGCGGTAAGCGCAGGGCTATTCGGGCTGGGGCTGGTCGTACAATTGGCGATTGCCAGCACCACCGCCCTGATTGTGGATGCCCTGGCGCTACGGCTGCGCAAGCGTGATTGGCGCCTCTACCTCTTCGATGGCAGTGCCCTACTGAACGCCTGGCAGCTCACGGTTTTGTTATCCCCGCTAGCACCGTGGTGGCTGACGGTTATCGCCACCCTCGCCAGCACCCTGCTTGGCCGACATTTCAGCAGCCGGCTGGCGGATTACCGTTTCAATCCGGCGATGATCGGTCTGCTGGCCGTACTGGCAATCGGACCAGCGCACTTGGGCCAGTGGTCTGGCAGCCTGTCGGGCGCGGCGCTGCCGCTGTCTGAACAGCTGACACGGATCTTCAGCGTTGCGGGTGGCCAAAGCAGCGATCTGCCCGCCGCCAGCAGGCAAGACCTGTTCTGGCAAAGTCTGGCCTATCTATTGGGTGGTCTATACCTGCTCTGGCAAAAGCGCGTGCGCTGGCCGATACCGGTCACCTGCCTGTCTGCCTCGGTGGTAACCGGCCTGCTGCTGATGGGATTGGGCTTTACCACGCCGGTCAGCCTGCAACCCCTGCTGGTCAGTAGCGTGCTATGCGGCTTTTTCATTGCACCAGATCCGGCCAGCAGCCCTGGCACACACAAAGGCCGGCTGATCTTTGGCACGCTGGTAGGCATCCTGCTGACTGTGCTGCCCACACTCGGGCATGTCGGCGACGGAATGGCTCTGGCGGTACTGCTGATGAACTGTGCAACACCGCTGATCAACCATTTAACCCAGACACCTCGGTTCGGCCAATCCAAGCCCGACCGACCGGTCTGACCACCGTCAATCCGCCACCCCATATACCTTTATCGACACATGGCCGGTGGTAAACGAAAACAGCCTGCAACATTGTTGCAGGCTGTTTTTCTGGGCCATCTTCCCGCCCCCGAATCCATCGCTTCGCTTCAGCGATACTTCTGCATCAAGGTCTTCATGAACTCTTTACTGGCTTCACACTCGGTCTTCAGTTTCTTCATGAGTGCCTCGTTCTTGAATAATTCCGACTTGCGCGAGACATAAAGTGCCACGGGGTTGGCATCGACCTCCAGAAAGCCGTATTGATCAGCCGCCAGCCCGGCATCCTTCAACAGCACCTGTGAACCGGGAGAGGAAATAAAGGTTGCATCCAGTCGATCCGCTGCCAGCATCTTCAAGCCCTGGCCAACGTTTTCAATATCGCTGGCGACAATCCCGCTCACGGTCTTCAGCTTGTCGAGGGCCTTGGTGCCCCTGAGCATGCCAACCCGCTTACCTGCCAGATCGTTCATGCTCTTGGGCGTGAACTTCGACTTGTTGTAGAGCACCCCCGCGTGGATTTCGGTTGGCGAACACAGGTTGAGCGCAAACCCATCGCGCTCCGCATCCGGAATCAGCAACGTCGCTTCGCTACTACCATCCTTCAGCCCTTCGATCACCCGCAAATAGGGAATCGTGCGGACAGTCATCTCAGCCCCCGCCTTACCAAACAGATACTTGAAATACTCGGGCACAATGCCTGTCCCCGGCATTTCCGGATAACTCCACGGCGCAGCCGGCACGGCATGGATCTGCGTCGGACCGGCCCAAGCCACCGGCACAGCAGCCAGCAACAGGCTCGCAAACAAGATGTTACGCATGAGACCTCCTTCGTCGATTCTGGCAGTGTAGGCAGGCCGCACCACCCGGAGCTGGCCGCTGTTACAGATCGAAATCAAATCCTGTTCATCACGCAGCAATGGCAATGCAGGATTGCAGCCCGGCACCAAGGAAAGCCTTGTATCCGACCCCAATCCAGCAAAACACGATCCGAAAATAAAGTGTCAACCGCGCCTAACGTTTGAAGAACTCCTTCTCGGCGCCTTTGTAGTCAGGAGACTCGCGCACTGCCGCGACGGCGGCCCATAGATCTTCGACCGCTTTCGGGTATTTGGCCTGGAAAGGCTTGGCAAAAATCATGTAGTAAGGCTTTTCAGTCAGCGGCGGAGAGACTTTCTCCAGCTTGCCGTTGAACTCGGCAGTATGTAGCGAGTTGTCACCTTCAAGGGTCTGCAAAGCTGCTGCAGCAACCCGCCCAGCCAGCACCTTGCGCAGATTGTCATCGGCTGTCTTGCCGCCATCGTCTACGGTTGCCCCTGCCGCTTTGAGCTGGTCGATGATCGAATAGCCAGGCTGCGCACCGATCGGGCCGCTCAAGCCATTCAGCTTGCTGCCATCCCAGCCTATCCCGCCCCCTTTGGCACGAAACAGGCTGTAGCTGTCCATCATCATGCGGCGGCTGGGATCGTGCTTGCCATCCTTCATCGGATATACCGAAAACACCGCACGGTCATCCTTATAGCTGGCGGCAAACGCACCATCCATCCCCCCGGACTGCAGCTCGTTCAGGCAGCGCTTCCAGGGCAGGCCAACCGGCTCGATCTTGATGCCTGCTTTACGGCTGATCATGTCGACCATGATCAGATTCAAGCCTTTGCCATTCTTCAAGATCCAGGGAAAGACATCCTCGTTCTCAAAGCACAGCTTGACTGTCGCCGGTTTATCCTCTGCCTGTGCAACACTCACCATGCTCACCAGCCCAAGCAGCAAGCCAGCCCCCAATCGAAAAGTCGTCAACACCATGTCAGCCCTCCTGTCGAACACATCCCATATTTAGAAATGCCAACCATCCGGAGCAAACTCCGGCACCCCACAGAACCTGTTTCCCGCCCGAATCTGCCTTGGCGCACGATCTTCCCTGTCCGCCAGCAGATGCCGACCGTTACAATCAACGTCTTTTCTTCTGCACGGTTCAACATGAACGCTGACATTCGCCGCCAGATTTTCGAGCGTTTGCGCGCCAGCAATCCGCACCCCACCACCGAACTTGAATACAGCAGCCCGTTCGAGTTGCTGACGGCGGTCCTGCTCTCGGCACAGGCCACCGATGTCGGCGTCAACAAAGCCACGCGCAAACTGTTTCCAGTCGCCAATACGCCATCTGCCATCCTGGCGCTGGGGCAGGATGGACTGGAGAGTTATATCAACAGCATTGGCCTGTTTCGCTCCAAGGCCAGACACCTACTGGAAACCTGCAGACTGCTGCTGGAGCAGCACGATGGCGAAGTCCCACAAACCCGCGAAGCTCTGGAAGCTCTGCCGGGTGTCGGCCGCAAAACGGCCAATGTCATACTTAACACCGCCTTCGGCCAACCCACCATTGCCGTCGACACGCATATCTTCCGGGTATCCAACCGCATCGGTCTGGCACCAGGAAAGGACGTTCGAGCCGTTGAGGACAAGCTGCTGAAAGTGGTGCCTGCCGAATTCAAGCTGGATGCCCATCACTGGCTGATCCTGCACGGCCGTTACATCTGCAAGGCCCGTAAACCAGACTGTAACCGGTGCGTCATCGTCGATTTATGTGAATACAAGGCCAAAAGCATCTAGGCTCTGTTGACCTCTCTGCTGGCGCGCCCAGACCTCCAACCTCATCCGAGCTTTGCCCACACCGCGCGTATCTGTTCGGCCAAAGACATCGGGTCGAATGGTTTTGGAATCACCTCCGCAGCGCCCAGACTCAAAAAATGGGCGACTTCGGAAGGTTGTGCCTTGGCAGTCATGAAAATGGCAGGCGTGCTGGCAAACCCCGGCAACTTCCGCAACTCCCCCAACGTGGTCGGGCCATCCATGCCCGGCATCATGACATCCAGCAAAATCAACTGTGGTTGAAAACCCGGCCCCTTCTCCAGCGCCTCAGCTCCCGAGCTGCAAACTTCCAGCGTGAAGCCTCCGACCATCTCCAGTGCCAGCTTCGCCACAGTACGGATATCCGGCTCATCCTCCACGTACAGTATTTTTTTCAATTCAGCCATTCACGCCCCATCCCGTTCTACGCATGGATCGACACTCTTGGTATAGCAGGCAGGTGCCATATCGCTGAGTTTTTCAGCAGTCTGTGGCAATACACCAACAGCACCCGGCACGACCGAAAACAAAATTTCAACAGAGCCTAACCCCGAAAGCAGCGGTCAACCGTTTCATCGTCATTCCCATCCCGTATCACTCAGGAGAATGCGATGCGTACTTCCCGCCACACCGCCCCTACCCTGCTGGCCTTGTCGCTGGCCCTTGCACTGGCCGCTTGTTCCAGCAAACAAGAGGGGACTACCCACCCGATCAAGACCGATGAAAGCACCAAGCCGGCAGCGAACCAGGCAGCAACCCTCCGGTTGCAGGATGCTGGAAGCCCCCACAGCGCAGATGCCATGCTCAGCCTGAAGGAAGAGCCGCCAGCCAGCCCTGTTGCGGGCGGCAGCCATCATCGGGCCGAAAAGAAAGTCATGAAAGCCAAGGCGCTGGCAAGTGGCGTCGTGGCTGAAGCCGTGGCGGTCGCCCCGGAGGACGGCAACCGCGAGCGCTATGGCAAGGTGACAGACCATCCGATCAAGCAGGTCAGCGAAGCTCCGGTCTCGACATTCTCGATAGATGTCGATACCGGCAGCTATGCCAATGTCCGGCGTTTGCTGAATAGTGGGCAATTGCCCCCCAAAGATGCCGTACGCGTCGAAGAAATGATCAATTACTTTCCCTACAGCTATCCAAGCCAGGCCAACGGCAGGCCGTTTGCCGTGCATACCGAAGTTGCCCCCTCGCCCTGGAGCCGCACGACCCATCTGCTGAAAATCGGCATCAAGGCCCAGGAACTGGCCAAAGCCGAATTGCCGCCTGCCAATCTGGTCTTTCTGGTGGATGTATCGGGCTCGATGAATGAGCCCAACAAACTGCCCTTGCTGCAACAGTCTCTCAAGCTGCTGGTCAAGCAACTGCGGCCACAAGATAAGGTATCGCTGGTGATTTACGCCTCCGGCACCGGCGTCATCCTGCCGCCGACGTCTGGCAGCGACCCCGGTCGCATCCTTGCCGCCATTGACCAGCTCAAACCCGGAGGCTCGACTGCAGGCGAAGCCGGAATACGGCTGGCCTACCAGATGGCGCATCGCAGCTTCGTCAAAGGCGGCATCAACCGCATCCTGCTGGCCACAGACGGCGACTTCAATGTTGGCATCGCCGATACCAACCAACTCAAGGAAATGGTCGAGACCGAACGCAGAGGCGGCGTTTCACTTTCGACCCTGGGCTTTGGCACCAACAACTACAACGAAGCCTTGATGGAGCAGATCGCCGATGTCGGCAATGGCAATTACAGCTATATCGACACGCTGAATGAAGGCCGGAAAGTGCTGGTGGACGAAATGACCTCCACCCTTGCAACTGTCGCCAAGGACGTGAAAATCCAGGTCGAATTCAACCCGGCCGCCGTTTCGGAATACCGCCTGATCGGCTACGAAAACCGCCAGCTGCAGCGCGAGGACTTCAATAACGACAAAATCGACGCCGGGGAAATCGGAGCCGGACATACCGTCACCGCCCTCTACGAAATCACCCTGAAAGGCCAGCCTACCCAGGTCGATCCGCTACGCTATGGCACCCAGCCGAAAAACGAAGGTGGCAAACCCGAAGAACTGGCCTTCCTGCGCCTGCGTTACAAGGCCCCCGACGGTGATACCAGCAAGCTGATGGAAACCCCGCTACATCAACGTGACATCCTGCCAAGCTTTGATCAGGCCAGCACCGATCTGCGCTTCGCCGCCGCCGTCGCCGGCTTTGGCCAACGACTGCGTGGCGGCCTCCACACCGCCAACCTCGACTACGCCGCCATCAAACAACTGGCGCAATCTGCACTGGGCGACGATCGCTGGGGGTATAGAGGTGAATTCATGCAGCTGGTTGACCAAGCCAGATCGCTGGATCGACCAAATAAGCCAGGCATGCAATCTGCACAGATCAGCCGTTAATGGCGATACCCACAATATTCAGTGCCAGGTGCTGTCAGCAGGAAGCACCACAGGTTCTCGGGTAAACTTGCTGGATGTCCGAGAACCAAACCGATGAAGAATTGATGCTGGCTTACCGTGACGGCGATGCCGGGGCATTCGATGTGCTCTACCGCCGTCACCGTGCCCGGCTCTACCGATTCCTGAGCCATGAAACCGGCAGCCCAGCGGCTGGCGAAGAGCTGTATCAGGAAGTCTGGATGACGCTGATCCGCAGCAGGGAGCGCTATGTGGTATCAGCCAAATTCAGTACCTATCTCTACCAGATTGCCCACAGCCGTCTCGTGGATTGGTTTCGCAGTCATGGCAAGGTTCGGCTCGAAGCACTGGACGAGGATGCGCCAGAACCGCCCGCTGAAGCCTGCTGGCAACCTGACCGGCAGCTGGACCAGCGACAGGAGGCCGACCGCCTCAGGCACTGCCTGTCGCAGTTACCCCCCCAGCAGCGCGAAGCATTTTTGTTGAAAGAAGAAGGCGAATTCAGCCTGGACGACATTGCCCAGCTGGTTGGGGTGAATGCTGAAACCATCAAGAGCCGGATTCGCTACGCCATCAGTAAGCTGCGCAACTGTCTGGGAGGGTTGCTGGCATGAACACGACACCCGACCCGCAATTACCGCACGACGCTGAGCTCTCGGCCCTTTACCGGAAACTGGCGGTGGAAGAGCCAGCCACGGACATCGACGACGCAATACTTGCAGCATCACGCCGGGCCGTTGGCAGTGGCCCGCGCGCCATGCGCTGGTTCAAATCCAGCTGGACCGCCCCGCTGGCGACGGCGGCCACACTGATGGTCGCGCTGTCCGTAGCGCTACTGGTCCGCGATCACGCGCCCTCGCGACAGGAGCAGGCGGTGACGCTGTCCGAGCCGCCCCCCGCTCCGGCTGCCGATGCTCCGGCACCCGCTGCTGCCCCTGCACCAGCCAGCGAAGGTGCCACTCCCCCTCTGGCCGAGCCACCCAAGGCCGCGATGCCAAACGAAGCAGCAGTCGCGGAAAAGCCGCCCCAGGCACTGCAGAAAGCCGAGAAGAAATCCGCCCCGCCGGTCTTTAGCGTCGAGGATGCCCCTGCTGCAGCCAGCAAAGCCAAGGACGTCGCACCAGCGCCAGTCAAGCCTGCTCCCGTCATGTCAGCTCCGGCCATGTCAGCTCCGGCCATGCCGGCAGCGGATGCACCACCCGTTATGGCGGCACCCGAACCCGTACCGATGCGAGATGCAAAACGCGATCGCTTGCAGGAAAAGACGGTAGCTGAATCGGTGGCCCCGCCCACAGCGGCCAGCCGAAGTGGTGCGGGTAGCGGTGCAGATGCTGCTGTTCCTACCGCCAAACCCGCCTCACCGATAACCAGCGAGCGTAACTCGACCCGCAGGCTACTCGGTGCGACGTCTACAGAATCGGCAGTAGACGAAGCCTCCCCAGAGCAGTGGGCCAACCGGATTCGCAAGTTGATCAACCACGGCGAGCACAAGGCCGCGCGCGAGGAGCTCGACAAGTTACGCAAGCGCTACCCTGACTGGAGCCTGCCGCCGGATCTGGCCGAATTCTCGAAGGAAGCGCCGTAGGGCCACCCATCGGATATCCCGTTACCCAATGCTTAACGCGCAAGGTTTGACCTACTCACATTCATTATGAAGACACTCTTAATTACCCTGAGCCTGCTTGCCGCAGCTGCCCATGCGGCGGACTGCAGGCAGGTGGCCGACCAACTGAACAGCCGCCTCACCCCCAAGCTGGATGCGGCGGAGCTGGCCGCGACGCTGACAGTTCTCAATCGCGATGGCCGGTTACCTGAACGCTTCATGACCAAGCGGGATGCCAACGCTGCCGGCTGGAAGCCAGGGCGGGACCTGTGGCAGGTTCCGGGTCTGGACGGCAAAAGCATCGGTGGCGACCGTTTCGGCAACCGGGAACGCGCCCTGCCTCGGGGCGACTGGCGTGAAGCAGACCTGGACTACAAAGGAGGTCGGCGTGGTGCCAAGCGCCTGCTGTTCGAACCCCGTGCCAATGGCCGTCGCTTTGTGACGGTTGACCATTACAGCCACTTCGAGGAGATAGCAGCATGTCGGTAAGCCGTTGCGAATTGGTGTCGGTAAAATCCGCCGCCGATTTCTATAACCAGTTTTGTCAGCAACTGGATCTGGGAGATGGCTTCGGCCACAACCTGGATGCCCTCTATGACGCCCTCACCGGTCTGGTCGAGCCACCGATCGAGATCGTCTGGCATGACTCGCGTGATGCACGCAAGCGTCTTGGCAAATGGTTTGACGATGTGGTCAGCCTGATCAAAGAGGCGGCCGCCGAGACCGGAGATATTGAATTGGAGTTGAAATGACAGTACGTCTTGTAGTGAAAGCCGGCCGCGAAAAATCGCTGCTGGCACGCCACCCATGGTTGTTCTCGGGTGGCATTGCCAAAGTTGAAGGTGAGCCGTTTCCGGGTGCAACCGTCCGTATCGTCGCCCAGGATGGCCGCTTTCTTGGCTGGGGCGCCTACAGTCCGGAGTCGCAGATTCGGGTGCGGGTATGGAGTTTTGATGAAAACGACCGTATCGACGCTGACTTTTTCCGCCGTCGTTTGCAGGCCGCTCTGTCGGCACGCGCATCACTGGCACAGGCCGGCAATGCGGCTCGTCTGATCCACGCGGAATCAGATGGCCTGCCGGGTCTGGTCGTGGACCGTTACGGCGATGTACTGGTAGTACAGATGCTGGCATCGGGTGTCGAAGCCTGGCGCGGCACGCTGATTCCGCTGCTGCAGGAGCTGACCGGCGCTGCAGCGATCTATGAGCGCTCAGATGCCGATGTGCGGGCACTGGAAGGCTTGGAACAACGCACCGGCCTGCTGGCTGGCAGTCTGCCCGGCAGTGTTGAAATCATCGAACACGGGCTGCGCTATCGTGTTGACGTGGCGGAAGGCCAGAAGACCGGCTTTTATCTTGATCAGCGCGACAACCGCCGCCGCGTAGGCGAACTGGCCGCAGGCCGCGATGTACTCAACTGCTTCTGCTACAGCGGTGGCTTCTCGTTGGCCGCGTTGCGTGGCGGCGCCAAGTCGGTCTTGTCAATCGACTCTTCAGCCGAAGCACTCGATACCGCACGCGCCAACCTCGAACTCAACCAACTACCGGCAGATCGCGCAGAATGGCTGGAAGCCGACGTGTTCCAGCATCTGCGCAAACTGCGCGATGCCGGGCGCAGCTTTGATCTGATCGTGCTGGACCCGCCGAAGTTTGCCCCGACCGCACAGCATGTTGAGCGCGCCGCTCGTGCCTATAAGGACATCAACCTCTACGGCTTCAAGCTGTTGCGACCGGGTGGCTACCTCGCCACCTTTACCTGTTCAGGTGGCATGAGCGCCGACCTGTTCCAGAAAATCGTCGCAGGTGCTGCACTGGATGCGCACGCCGATGCCAGCATCGTCGGCCGCTTTACCGCAGACATCGACCACCCGATCGCGTTGAACTTCCCGGAAAGCGACTACCTCAAGGGCTTGCTGGTCCGGAAGGCCGGCTAAGCATGCACTTGCGCCGGCTGCTTCTGGTCTTGTTGCTGTCGCAATCCGCCTGGGCTGCCCATATAAGCCTGGAGCCCGGTCAGATCATGCTCAGCGGCGAGATCAGCCGGGGGGACGATCTGCTGTTTCGACAAGCAGCCACCCAGCCGGGCATCCGGCGGGTGGTGGTCGATACGCCCGGCGGCGACCTCGTTACCGCCATGGCAATCGGCGACATCATCCAGCAACACCAGCTGGATTTGACCGTGCGCGGGTTGTGCCTTTCAGCCTGCGCCAACTATCTGTTTATTGCCGCCCGTCACAAGACAGTCGAGCCCGACTCCTTTGTCGGTTGGCATGGTGGGGTCAACCAGTATGATTGCGAAGAGGTCTGCGATGATGTGGCACTGGCACAGGAGGTGGAACGCCTCCAGCGTGGCCCGACTTTAGCCATGTGCCGGGCTCAGCCGGCACGGGAAGCCTGGGACCATCGGCTACGGCTGGCCTTGCTCTCGGCCATGCAGACCGAGCGCTCGTTCTACCAGAAGCATGGGGTAAATCTGGCGCTCATCCGTTTCTCTGCGCTGGTCACTGGCGGCCCACTCTTGCGTTCCCGGCGGGAAAATCTGGTTCAGGCCAGCGACGGGCGCTGGCAGGCCCGACAGGGCCAGCTGCAAAGCACACCGATACGCGCCTTCGAGGTATGGCTGCCACACCCGGCCGACTTAAAGCGGCTGGGGGTGTCAGGGTTAGAGAGTTTCTGGTATCCCGCCAGCCTGGAGAAACGCCAAACGGCGCTTGAACAGAAAATGGGCGGCCCACTGCGTGCCAGCTGGCAGCGCTACCACACACCAACGCCAGAAGAGCTTTCGGTCGCCCGCAATCTGCTGGCAATCGGCAGCACTCATTGAATTACTGCAGGCATGGCCTGTTAGAACCACACTCTATGTTGACACTAGGTATTGAATCCTCCTGCGACGAGACTGGCATCGCCCTGTATGACAGCGAAGCCGGGCTACTCGCCCACCACATCCACAGCCAGATCGCCATGCACGCCGAGTATGGTGGCGTCGTGCCCGAACTGGCCTCGCGTGACCATATCCGACGGGTACTGCCGCTGACCCGGCAATGCCTCAAGGAGGCAGGCAAGACCCTAGCCGACCTTGATGCCATCGCCTACACCGAAGGCCCCGGGCTGGCCGGTGCCCTGCTGGTTGGCGCATCGGTTGCCCAGGCACTGGGCTTTGCGCTCGATAAGCCGGTTATTGCTGTTCACCATCTGGAAGGGCATTTGCTCTCGCCTATGCTGGCAAATCCCGCCCCTGCCTTCCCGTTTGTGGCATTGCTGGTCTCTGGCGGACACAGCCAACTGATGGCCGTCGAAGGGGTCGGTCAATACCGCATGCTCGGTGAAACGCTCGATGATGCTGCAGGCGAAGCTTTCGACAAGACCGCCAAGCTGCTGGGCCTTGGCTATCCTGGTGGCCCGGCACTCTCGAAGCTGGCAGACAAGGGCGATGCCAAGCGCTTTACCCTGCCCCGCCCGATGCTACATTCCGGCGATCTGGACTTCAGCTTCGCCGGCCTTAAAACGGCCGTTTTAACCCTGGCCAACAAACAAGCACCACTCGACGACGCCACCCGGGCCGACATCTGCGCCGCCTTTCAGGCTGCCATGGTTGAAGTGCTGGTCAGTAAATGTCAGAAAGCCCTGAAAGAAACCGGCATGGATCAACTAGTGGTTGCGGGAGGTGTAGGGGCAAACCGGCAACTACGCGCTGCACTCGACCAGAGCGCCAAACGCCGGCATTTCAAGGTGTATTACCCGCCTCTGGACTTGTGCACCGATAACGGCGCCATGATTGCCTTTGCCGGCTCCTTGCGACTGACACAAGCCCAGGCCGCGGGCGGCTACACCGTGCGCCCGCGCTGGGATCTGGCCACTCTGCCTGCCATTGCCTAGGTGTTGGGTTCCACCAGCCCCCCACCGTTACAACCGAAATCCCCCTGCCATCTGACAGCTTCCGCACTATGGAACGTCAGGTGGCATGCACGGCTTCCTGATTCGGATGTCTCCGGCGAGACAACCCATCACATCAATGTCGCCACCTCTACCCAATCGCGCTTTTTAGCGATTACGCTTGATTAAGTTTCCCTCCATTACCGCATTCAATCATTTATTCCATTTGCATTTACGGGATATTTGCCTATCAACTTACAAATAACTGACACCTCACTGACAACAGCCCATTTACTTACTGAATGCTCAGTTTAAAAACATTCGCACCAACCTCAGGAAAATACATATATATTCAAGCTGCTGCTTGCTAGAACTAGCATGTCTTTCAAAGCTGTGGTGAAATAGCATTAGCGTTTGCTTATGGCCGGCAAAATGTTCGTTTTCAGAGAGTTACAGTATTTTCTGAAGCGTATCGCATGACCAGTGGCCAGAGTGATGCAGGCTGATACTCGCTGCCGCGACAAGAAGACGCCGCATCAGCATGAGCGTGGCAATCCCCTCATGTGCCATTTCAAATATTTCGGAGCTGACATTAAATATGAATATCGTAAACATCCTCAAAAAAGCCGCGATTATTACTGGCAGCGTTTTTGCCATTAGCAGTGCCAGCGCTGCTTTGGAAGTATCTGGCATCAATGTTGATGAAAGCACCAAAATCGGCAATACCGAGCTTAAATTAAATGGTGCAGGTATTCGCTATAAAGGTTTTTTTAAAGTATATGTAGCGGCCATTTATGCCGGAGATAAAAAAACCAGCACAGAAGAAGTGCTGGCATTACCCGGCCCCAAACGTGTCGTGCTGACCATGTTGCGCGAAGTAAATGCCGACACCATGAGCCAAGGCCTGATTGACGGTATCAACAACAACACATCCAACGATGAAAAGCTGAAGTTTTTTAACCAGATGCTGGAAATCGGCAAAATCTTCGGCTCAGTACGAAAGCTGAAGGAAAAAGACACCATCACCGTGGACTGGAACGGCCATGCAACTTTGGTTCAGATCAACAACAAGCCGGTGAATGTGGATCTGCCTGAGCAAGCTTTTTACAATTCAATTTTGAAAATCTGGCTCGGCGAACGCCCCGCAGACCCGACATTGAAACGTGCGTTGTTGGGTGGCAAGCAGTAATCTCCCCCTGCTTTAGCAGAAATGACGAGGGCGTAAAAAAGCCGTTTACCTTGCTGGGTAAACGGCTTTTTTACGCCCAGACCTATCTCATACTGACCTGACTGATCTGCAGATTATTTCAAGTCATTTTATTTTTCATAGCTGGGCAATCGCCAGATACTGCGCTAGTCCATACAGATTGCGCGTACTCAACGACGCGGCCAGCAAGGTCGGCTGGCCATTCAACACCGATTGCAGCTGTTGCAATCTTGCATTGGCAACAAACGGGTTCTCGCCACCATCTCCCGCCGCAACCCGCGTGTCCTTGATTTCCGGCAAAGCACCCAGCTCGTTCCGCGCCGTATCGGAGAGTTGCTGGGCTGCACTGGCAATCAGCGTGACGGCATCTTCCGGACGAGACTGAAATACCGCACGCACGCTAGCTTCGTTAACCACCAACTCGCCCTCATCCGACAGTTCCAACCCGACATCGGCAAGCGTTAGCGTCGTATCGGTATTCTCTAGCTGAGTGCTACGCAATGTCGCTGCCAGCTTTCCGGTCACATCCGTTGATTGCCGGGTCGCTGATGATGCCGCACTGCCACGGAAGTCGTTATAGGCCGTTGCCAACGACTGCAGGTTGCGCACTGCTGCATCGACATCCCGGCGGAACGTAATGGTTGCAAGCCCTGCCTCTTTCAGATCAAGACTGACATTCGGTATGGCATTACGCACCGTATTTTCGCTGCTGATCACCGGCGCGCCGTTCACGGTTAACAAGGCATCCTGCGCCGTTGTCACCTCGGTCTGATTGCGCCCGGTTGCCGGTTGCTCGGAGGGAATGAAAGAGAGTCGGGACAGGCCGGTAGCATCATCCCGATTACTACCGTCCGAATCATCGACGGCTATCTGCACAGACTGTTCAGCCCCGGAAGCGGTGGTAAAACTCAGACGAAATCGGCCATTCTCGACCTGAACTTGTGCAGAAATGCCGGTATTGGCGAGATTAACGGTCTTCGCAATACCGGCAACCGTGCCGTCGTTGACCTCTATCTTGACGGTACGGGTTGGAGAAAATCCTTGATTGAAAGTATTACCACTGGGGTTATATCGACCAAACTCCAGCGTTAAGGTACCTGTTCCCACCAGTGAAGCATCGCGATCTGCAAAGTCGGTACTCTGCAATTGCTGCGACTGCGCCAGCTGTGACACATTGACTTCGAGCGACTTGGGCAAGCCCTCACTACTTTCAACCGTCGCAGATACCCGGGTGTTATCCGACTCGGCAATGATGGGAGCAATGCGATCCGCGCTGGAGAACTCGCCCACAGCGGTCTGAAAATCAGCCAATGCGGCGCGCAACCGGCCCTGATCGGAGATCTGTACGCGTGACGAAACAGAAGCCTGCAGATAATCTGGCGCAATGCCAAGTGGGCGAGACGATGCGGTACGTGCCGACGCACTCACCGCCGTAACTGGCGACGATACGTCGTCAAGACTGATCGCACGTCTCAAGCTATCAATATTCATAGCGGCCTTCCACCTTGTCACCATCCGGTACCGCGTGGATTCGGGCATGAAATTGCATTACGCCTGACGTAGAAAAAGACCGGTAAACCGCTAGCCGGATTCTGCCAGGCACGCAATAAGCGTTTGATTATCATACGCTTGAAAAAGTTTAAGTTGTAGCCGGATGTGCCGATAACACGGCCCCATTTTGAGGAAACACCCATGTGCCAATTACTGGGCATGAACTGCAATGTTCCTACCGACATCTGCTTTTCATTTGAAGGATTCAGCTGCCGCGGCGGCCTGACCGATCATCATAGCGATGGCTGGGGGATTGCCTTTTTTGAAGGCCGAGGCTGCCGCCTGTTTCTGGACTATCAGCCATCGGCAACATCGCCAATCGCCGCTTTTGTCCGGCAGTACCCGATCAAGTCAACGAATGTAATCGCACATATCCGCAAGGCGACACAGGGGGAAATCGGGCTGGCAAACACCCACCCTTTCCGGCGCGAGTTGTGGGGGCAATACTGGATTTTTGCCCACAATGGCGATCTGAAAACCTTACCCAATCTGACTGGAAAACGATTCCAGCCGGTTGGCACGACGGATAGCGAACATGCTTTCTGCTGGATGCTGGATCAGCTGGCGCAACGCTTTGAAGACCGGCCTCACCGTGACGAGCTCTTTCCTTATATTGCCGATCTCGCAGCGCAATTGGCCGAACGGGGTGTGTTCAACTTCATGCTGAGTAACGGCGAGTGCCTGTTTGCGCACTGCGCTACCCATCTGCACTATTTGGTGCGGCAGGCGCCCTTCACGGTTGCTCATCTGGTTGATGAAGATGTCTCGATCGATTTCAGCGAGGTAACAACACCCGATGATCGGGTAGCCGTTATTGCCACCCAACCTTTAACGGACAACGAAGTTTGGACGGCGATGCGAACCGGGGAAATTCTGATGTTTGTCGATGGGGCGCCGCACAGGCTCCCCACAAACTAGCGGGCCGCCTCGCAGTGGCAAGTTCCAAACCAGGGGGCTGGGTTGGATTGGATAGGGTGAAGTCTGGTCGTGCCGGGCGGGTGTTTGAAGTATGCCTCTGCGCAGCGAGAAATGCGCGCCGCTTAGTGGCAAGCCACGCAGTTTTCCGTCTGGGCGCACAGGCGGTAAGGCTTGCGATGCAAGCCAATAGCCTGGCAGCCAACGCGGCAGCAGGCCCCTAGCCGGCGAACCCCGAAGTCCCCACGAGGGGATACCGGAAAACAACGCGTCAACAGAACCTAGTGCTTCCCACCGTGCATGGACTGCGCCTGCAGCATGGACATGCATTGATCAGAAACATAGTGGCGGAAATTGAATTGCTTGATCTGCCGTAGCGCCCAGGTTGGGTCATATTTTCCGGTGGCAATCTGGTCGCGTAGGCGTTTGAATCGTCCACATTCCAACAGCAATGCCTGACGACGTTTATTGACGAGCTGCGCATGGTGCTTTTCGACAATCACCGACAATTGCAGCCAAACCAGCAAGCCCGCTGCCGTCCACCACCACTCTACAAACAGCGCAACCACGGTAGAAAGTACCAGCAGCAGATACCAGACAAGATCGGCATGAGGAAACTCTGGCACCCAATTGCCCAGCTTGGGCCAATTAAGTTTGAGCTGCCCAATAATCCGCTGCCGATCATTAGCATCGCGCTTCAGGCGTGCCCAGATCGCGTCAAACTCCAGGGCTACAAACCATTTATCGTATAGCCGGTTGTGCAGCCAGTCAGTCTGGCGGTAAGTCGCCATCTTGGACGACAGCATCTGCTGATAGCCATCACTCGCCAGCGGGGGCATCAGATCCCATTCCGGATGAGCCAGCTGACGTTTGACGGTCAGGGGAAAGCCCAATACATCAATCAATAGCTGCCGCCGCTCTTCAATCGGGCCTTTGTCGATCCGATCCGACATTGCCTCCAGACTGGAATAGCGCACGATCAGCTCATCCAGCCGGTCCAGAATCGGTGGCGTCAGCGGTTGCTTGGCCAGAAAGCGACGCTGGGCCTCCAGCTCTGCTCTAACTTCTGCCGCCATAGGCGCCGCTTCATTCAGCCACGGCATATGCAGAAAGCTGTCAATCTTAAAAAAAATCTCTTCGTAATGGCTCTGGAACAGCCTTTTATGCTCTTCAACCAGCTGCGCATCCTTGTCACGCTCACCAGTCATCAGCGGCGCCGCCGGAGGGCGGCGCTGCAAATCAAGGCGCAAGCTATTCGACATCTGGGCAATTTCAATCGATAAGCCAACACGGGCAAAGATGTGGGTTAGCTCTTTATGACCTTGCCGCAGGTCATCCAGCTCTTTCCACACGTCCCATGTCTCGGTTTTCTTCTGCTTGTCGATCCCGAACAGCATGTTTCCCATTGCCGATCCCTCTTACAGAAGGCTGCACGCTTCCTCGAAGGCCAGCCGAGGATTGCGGGGATGCAATTTGGCCGGATCACCATAGCCCAGGTTAATCAGGAAATTCGATTTGATCTGAGTACCTGCGAAGAAGGTTTCATCGACCAGCTGGCCGTTGAAACCGGACATCGGGCCGCAATCGAGCCCCATGGCCCGCGCCGCCATCAGCAGATAAGCGCCTTGCAGCGAGCTGTTCCGGAATGCGGTGTTATGAATCACCAGCTCTTTGCCTTCAAACCAGGACCGCGCACTCGGGTCGTGGAATAGCTTGGACATCTGCTCATAAAACGCGTAGTCCATGCCAACAATGACTGTCACAGGGGCTGCCATCGTCTTCTCGATGTTGCCGGCATCCAGCGCAGGCTTCAATTTGGCCTTGGCTTCTGCAGACTTCACAAAAACAAAGCGCGCCGGGCTGCTGTTGGCGCTGGTCGGGCCCATACGGGCGAGGTTGTATACCGCTTGCAAAGTTTCATCAGACACTTCTCTTGGCAGCCAATGGCTGTTGGTGCGGGCGTGGTTGAATAATTGATCCAGCGCGGCTTGTTCCAATACTTGTTGCATCTATTCCCTCTTATCCGGCATGACTGATTTCGCCGTGTTCAGTTAAATCAAAAACAGGAAAACCTTGGAGCCCTGACTACGGGCATCGCGAGGATACCCGTGTAAACATTTACGCCACAACTGAAGGCCACTTTGCGATGGATGCTCAATATGCAATGCCTTCAGAACACCTAACCGTTACGCTCGCCTTTGGGGGCGGCCAAGGCAGACTCTATCGCCTTGCATAGGGTCTTGAGGATCTTGATTCGGGCATACAACTTGTTATTGGCTTCCACCAAAGTCCAGGGAGCTATCGAGGTACTGGTTCTATCGACCATATCGTGCACAGCAACCGCGTACTGCCCCCATTTTTCCCGATTGCGCCAATCCTCCTCAGTGATCTTGAAGCGCTTGAACTCAATTTGCTCACGCTCGTTGAATCGCTTGAGTTGCTCGTCCTGATCTATTGCCAGCCAGAACTTCACGACAATCACACCGTTTTCAACCATCTCACGCTCGAAATCATTGATTTCCGCATAAGCCCGCATCCAGTCAGCCTCGGCGCAAAATCCCTCAACCCGCTCTACCAGAACGCGCCCATACCATGAGCGATCAAAAATCGTCAGGCGGCCACGGCGGGGCAAATGCCGCCAGAAGCGCCACAAATAAGGCTGTGCCCGCTCTTCTTCTGTCGGCGCGGCAATGGGTACCACCTGATACTGCCGGGCATCAAGGGCGGCCGTCAGACGTCTGATTGCCCCGCCTTTGCCTGCCGCATCATGCCCCTCAAACACGGCAACGACGCTTCGCTTGGTAAATGCCGGATGACGAGACAGCGTATTCAGTTTTCCCTGCCACGCTTCCAGCTCACGCTCGTAATCGGCTTTCTCCATGGTTTGATTCAGGGTCAGGCGATCAAGCAAGTAGAGCTTGTCCAGTGGCGGCAGCAACGGGGCGGCTTCTATCGCCATCACCCGGCTATCCGGCTGATCCAGGCGCTTGCGTATCCCGGCCAAAAGCAGCCGGCCCACGGTCAGGCTGCGGTAGCAGGTATCTTCGCCATCAATCACCACCCACGGCGCCTCGGCGCTGCTGGTTTTAAGCAGGCTCTTCTCGCTGACTTCGCGAAACTCATCATAGTGTTTGAAGTGTTCCCAATCAGCATCCGTCACCCGCCAGCGGGTGCGCGGGTCCTTCTCCAACTCTTTCAACCGCTTTTTTTGCCGATCCTTCGCCAGATGAAACCAGAACTTGAAGAGCAGAACCCCTTCATGCACCAGCATCTTCTCAAAGCGCACGATCTCTTCGTTTTCCTGCTCGAATCGAGCCGCTTTGATGTCACCCGATACTCTTTGCAGAATCGGCTCGCTGTACCAGGAGCCAAACAGGATTCCCACACGCCCCTTCGGCGGCAGGGCACGCCAATAGCGCCACATGCGCGGACGGTCAGACTCCTCATCCGAAGGTGCCCCAAAAGCGTGGGTTTGAATCAACCGAGGATCCATCCACTCATTGAGCAGATTCACCGTTTCGCCTTTACCCGCCCCATCCACACCATTGATAAGAATGACCACGGCAAACTCGCTACGCTGCTTCAGCTCATACTGAGCTTCAAGCAAGGCCTGCCTCAGGCCGGGCTCTTCTTGCCGATAGATCGCCTTATCCAGCTTGTGACCAAGTTCTGCCGTTTCAAACATCCTGCACAACTCCTTGATGGCTACTCATATTCATGCCCGCCAAGTTCATTGGAATGGTCTACCGGTTTCAGCATAGACCTTGCGGATGCGCCCGATACAGCTCGCATCCGCAAAAAACAAAAGGCAGCCATCCCACATGGGGACGACTGCCTTTTTTGCCCAGTAGCCTGCCGCTATCGGGTCAATCACGCTCTCCAATCAAACTGAGAACGAAGAACCGCAACCACAGGTCGATGTTGCGTTGGGATTCTTGATCACAAACTGCGAGCCCTCGATGCTCTCGCTGTAATCAATCTCGGCACCCACCAGGTACTGGTAGCTCATAGGATCAATCAGCAGGGTAACACCGTTACGCTCGTAGGCACTGTCATCGTCATTGACGATTTCATCGAAAGTAAAACCGTACTGAAAGCCGGAACAGCCACCGCCCGTCACAAACACGCGCAGTTTCAGATCTGGATTGCCTTCCTCCTCGATCAAGGATTTGACCTTGGCAGCAGCATTATCGGTAAACACAAACGGTACAGGAATTTCAGTAGCCGCATTCATGGCAAACTCCAATCAAGTATTTGATCACGCAATTTATTTATAAATTATCCGCCGCAGGCTTGGGCGGGTCAATCATCGTTGCCGCCGCACCGTTGGCACCATTCAGGTGGATCAACTTGCCATCGACAATTGCACCAGGGTGCATTTCCAGCGTGGCGTAAAAGACATCCCCCACTACCTTGCACTTGGACTGCAATTCCAGATATTGGGTCGCATGTATGGGTCCTTCAACCATCCCATTTAAAACAAGATGGCCAACCTGAATTGAACCACTGATCTTTGCCTTCTCACTGACCACCAATGTGCTCTGCTTGTCATCGTTAGCACTGACATCACCAACGATTTCGCCATCTACCCGCAAGCCACCTGCGAACATGATGTTGCCTTGTATTTTCGCTTCCACACCAATCAAGCTGTCAATTCGCGTTGATGCCTTCTGCTTTTTGCTACCAAACACGATCACCCTTTCACATCGAAAGTACGGGAAAGCCGGACTTTGCTATCTCCGGCAGCATAGATTCGAACTTCCACCTGCTGTAACCGCAAGGCCGGAATTTCCTGCTCAATCCTGGCAAAACGCCTGACATCAAGCGGCAAGCGATGCCCGACTGGCCAGAGCGTTGCATGCGCCTGACCATTACCCTTGGCGACAAGCTTGAATTCCACTTCTCCCTTGAATGGCTCCGGACTACTCTGCCCCTGCAGCAACAAAAGACGAATACGATAGCCACTGCCCTGTGGCTCAGCACGGAAAGACTCAATGCTCAGCGCTGGAGAACGATCAGTCTTGGTGAGGAGTGTTTCATAAAACGCCACCTCCTCCCGTAACTTGGCATTTTCTGACTGCGACTGGCGTAACTGGTCAATGAGGCTTTCTCGTGTAGTCAATTCGACTTTCAACGTCTGCGCCTGACCCGCCTGGCGTCCCTTCTGGTCAACCAGCTCACGCCGTAGCAATTCATTCTCAGACTGGATGGAACGAAGTCGCTGATCAGCCAGCACCTCTTCAGTCCCCTTCTGCCGACCAAATTCATACAGAAAGTAGCCAATTGCAAACAGACCCAAAGCACAACCGAGCGCAAATACAATGCGTAAAGGCCAGCTGATATGGGTCTTCACTGTCAACCTGGCAGTTGACAGTGGATTACCACGGCGAGACAACCGGCGCATCAATGACTTACTCAAGGCAACAACGGCACTTGGCGCAACCCTTGGGACTCTGGCAGCCCAAACATCAGATTCATATTCTGAATAGCTTGGCCCGCAGCACCCTTGACCAGATTATCAATCACCGAGAGCACAACTACGGTATCTCCTGCCTGAGGCCGATGGACTGCCATGCGGCAGACGTTTGCACCGCGCACAGATCGTGTTTCAGGATGAGACCCCTTGGGCAGAACATCTACGCAGGCCGCCTCTTTGTAGTGCTGCTCATACAACCCTTGCAGATCAACATCCGACTTCAGGCGCGCATAGAGCGTCGCGTGAATACCACGGATCAAAGGCGTGAGATGCGGTACGAAGGTCAAACCAACAGACTGTCCCGCGACCCGAGACAGGCCTTGGCGTATTTCGGGTAAGTGCCGATGCCCGCTCACCCCATAGGCTTTGAAGTTATCACCCGCTTCAGGGAATAAGGTATGTACTTCAGCCTTGCGCCCCGCACCAGAAACGCCAGACTTGCAATCGGCAATCAGGCTATCCAGCTCAATCACCCCAGCCTTGATCAGCGGCAGGAATCCAAGCTGAACAGCGGTAGGATAACAACCTGGATTCGCCACCAAACGCGCGGACCGTATAGCCTCCGCATTCACCTCAGGCAGTCCATATACGGCCTGAGCAACCAGCTCGGGACTGGCATGGCTCATGCCGTACCATTTTTCCCATTCCTGCACATCAGAGATGCGGAAATCTGCTGCAAGATCAATAACGCGGACACCCGCGTCGAGTAACGACCTTGCCTGTTGCATGGCAATACCATTTGGCGTTGCAAAAAACACCAAATCGCATCGGTTCAAATCGGAAGACTCCGGATCGGAAAATGCGAGATCAACAAACCCGCGCAGACTGGGAAACATTTCCGCAACCGGCATACCAGCCTCTTTGCGCGAAGTAACCGCAGTCAGCTCAACACCACCATGCCCCAACAGCAGGCGAATCAACTCGACGCCCGTATAGCCAGTACCACCAACAATTCCCACCTTTATCATTTTGCTCTCTCCTGCACAGCCAACAGCAAATAATAGCCGACTCATCGGCAGCACATAAACAAAAAGCCGCCACATAGCTGTGGCGGCTTTCCGGGAAGGCAGTCTGAAAGACGTGTAATTAACGCTTCGAGAACTGCTTGCGACGGCGGGCCTTGTGCAGACCAACCTTTTTACGCTCAACTTCACGGGCATCACGTGTAACAAAACCAGCGTGCGACAGAGTTGGCTTTAGACCAGTATCGTAGTCGATCAAAGCACGGGTAATGCCATGACGAACTGCACCAGCTTGGCCAGATTCACCACCACCTGTTACGTTGACAAGGATGTCGAACGACTCAAGGTTGTCGGTGATCAGCAGAGGCTGACGACAAATCATACGACCAGTTTCACGAGAGAAAAACTCGTCAACAGGCTTGCCATTAACAGTGATCTTGCCACTGCCCTTGGCCAAAAACACACGAGCAACGGCGCTCTTGCGACGGCCAGTGCCGTAGTAGTACTTGCCTACCATGATAATTATCCTCAGATATCCAGAACTTTAGGCTGCTGAGCCGAGTGCGGGTGCTCGGAGCTCGCGTAAACCTTGAGCTTCTTGAGCATCGCATAACCAAGCGGGCCCTTCGGCAACATGCCCTTTACAGCCTTTTCGATCAGGCGCTCAGGAAACTTCTGCTGCATTTCGTTGAAAGTACGCTCGTAGATACCGCCGGGGTAACCCGAGTGGCGGAAGTACTTCTTGCTTTGTGCTTTATCACCCGTCACACGCAGCTTGCCTGCGTTAACGATAACGATGAAATCACCGGTATCAACGTGAGGGGTGTATTCAGGCTTGTGCTTACCACGCAGGCGGCGAGCAACTTCGGCAGCGAGACGGCCCAGAACTTTATCGGACGCGTCGATCACGTACCAGTCGCGCTTGACCTCATGCGGCTTGGCAGAAAAGGTTTTCATGACTGCTCTTCCAGTTGTTCAATTTTCGGAAAGTCGGTAATTCTATGGGAATCGGCAAGCCGGTGTCAAACGCCTTTGGTCGATTCGTTCTTACCGCCCAGAATCATCCTGCAGATCACTCGAATTTGTGTGGAACAGGCAAAAAAAAGCGCAACCGATTTTGGGGTTGCGCAGAATTCCACCAAAGAAGGAGGATGGAGGAGACAACATCAAAGCACTCACATTGCGTGCAATGCCCTAATGCAGAACCAATTATGCCGTTGCACTGCAAAGATTGCAAGCAATTTTTTGTGCGGCGCAGTATAAAATCCAACAAGCAAACAAAAGACCTTTGCAAAAATAGGTGAATAACTCTAGAAATTTTGCCATTACACTCCACATGAGAATGACGAAGGCCATGCCGCAAATGTCGCATTGCCGCAATTTTTGCACTTTTCAATCAAGAGATCAGTCAGCATGAAAACAAGAGTCAAGTGGATAGAAGAAGCCAGTTTTCTGGGGATGAGTGAGAGCGGCCATGCCGTTTTGATGGATGGCCCACCCGACAGCGGAGGCCGGAATCTCGGCCTCAGACCGATGGAAATGGTATTGATGGGTACCGCAGGTTGTACGGCCTTTGATGTCGTCCACATCCTGAAGAAGGGCAGGCATAACGTGTCGGATTGCGAAGTGGCGGTCGCCGCAGATCGTGCCGACACCGAACCCAAGGTTTTTACCCGGATTCATTTCCACTTTCGCGTCAGCGGTCGTGGACTCAAGCACGAGGCCGTAGAGAGGGCCATTCAGCTGTCTGCGGAAAAATACTGCTCTGCGTCGATCATGCTCGGTAAGACGGCAGAAATCACTCACGACTTCGAGGTTATTGAGGTGTGAGGGGCTGATTACTGCCAGTGATTCATTGCAGGCTGATGCCCGCTTGGATTGTTAGGCCCATAAACAAACAGCCGGTATCAAAACCGGCTGTTTGTCATGTTGCTTTTTTGCGTCAGGGGGCGACTTAGCCCCTTGCCAGATGCTTAGAAATTTTCTGGCAATTTGTTGAGAATGATGAGGCGTTTGTTCTCGATTCTCACATAGCCGCCATATACCAACTCTTTCATGATCCGCGCCACCATCTCGCGTGAGGAGCCGACGCGGTCGGCAATCGCTTGTTGGGTCAAAGGCTCCTCAACGATCACAACACCATCGCGATTCACTGCGATGTCTTCGAGCAGCAGGCGAACACGTCCATAAACATCACGCAAAGCGAGGTTTTTGACGGCTTCGGTCAGACTGCGAACCCGCCCAACCAGGTTCAGCATCAACTTGAACTGCAAGTCAGAATGCGCTGCCACCAACTTCAGGAAATCGTCTTTCTGGATTACCAGAAAGGTTGATTGCTCTTCTGTTTCTACCGAGGCAGTACGCGGCTCATCGTCCAGCAAGGCTAGCTCGCCAACGTACTCGCCTGGTCCCAGTACGGCCAGGATGTATTCTTTGCCATGCTGATCGGACACAAACACTTTGACCCGACCGGACAGCAGCATATACATCGAAGTGCCTGAGTCGCCTTCGTTGATGATGATGGTGCCCTTGTTGTATGTCTTGGTACTTGAGGATGCCTCGATCTTGGCAAACTCTTCATCTGAGAGACCGGAAAACAGGGGGATCTGCTTAAGAGATGCTGCCATACGCATGCCGCTGATGCGGCCCTCCATCGCTTTGGTTTGATAGGGAACAGCGTAGCCCAGATACGACCGGGACTCTACGCTGCATAGTGCAATGATCCAACTGCTGTTCTGCTATTCAGCGGCGCCGTGTGCTTTGGCTTTGTCCGGCTCGCCCGAGGGCTTGTCTGCGCCAGCTGTCTCACCACCGCCGATCTCGACCGTCGGCACAGATTTCTTGGCCTTCTTGATAGGCTCGGGATCTTCTGGCGGCGGCACGACTTCGATCTTCTTGGTCAGCATGTACTCGTTCATCTCTTTCCAGCCTGCATAGATGTCAGCCTTGGCGATGCGGGGATTGCGCCGATAGCAATCCTCCAACGCCCTGCCGCTATGACGGCAGGCCGCGCCAACGGCCTTGCCGTTGGCTTTGGCCTGATTGGCGATGTCATTGAGACGTTCGCAGCCAGTGAGGCCTAGTAACAATCCGATCCAGACTAGATGTTTGATCATACGATTTTCATGCCTGGCGCCTGGAAAGTCTGCACTTTCGCCACGCCGAACCTATCGCTTGTTGCAAAAGAAGCAGCTGGGTTTTGTTTCATTGTATGTACAAAAGCTACTTGACTTGCCAGTTCGGGTTGGGATTTTCGCCGAAAGTTTCTGGCGAGTACATGGCCTCTATCCGAGTTGGCGGCAAGTTGAAGTTGCCACGGTTGTTCAGACGCACGGTGTATTCAATGCTATGACTGCCTTTGGGCAGGTACTCGTAGTACGCGCGATACCCATCAAATGCCCGCTCTTCAAAGGTTGGCCAGGCCCCTGTGCGGGTCTCGGCAGCGCCAAGAATGGCAGAGTCGCCGCCGTAACCTCGATTGAGCAAAGTGGCGCCAGCCGGGATCGGGTCATTGACGACAACCCAGGTCATGTCTGCCTGTGCAGTGAAATCGAGCTTCACTCTCCAGACATCGCCTCGCGAATAACCAGTGCCAGCCGCTTCGACAGCAGTGATCGTCTTTTTGACGCTGAACCCGGCGGAGAAAGGCTCTTTCAGTTGCATGGCCACTCGACTTTGTACCATTGCCCATGGCTTGCCAGCCCCCTGGTGGCTCACGGCCAGGGCTCCCGGCTTGTCGGGCCACGGCAGCACCAGCGATCCGCCCTCTGGCTTGTTGGTCCAGTTCAGGTTGTCACTCTTGCCGCCCAGACTGGCCGAGGTCACGCCAGCAACCGGCACTTTTTCGAATACTTTGGCAAAGCGATCCATCGCCACCACCCCCCAGACGTTGGCCAGTGTGGTATTCCAGTGCCCCTCACGCTGGCGTGCCAGGGCGCCACGCGCCAGCTTGCCGGCATCGGCCTTGAAGCTGTCGGAGTTGACGGCATACAGCAGTGCCTGCACGGCGTTGGCGTCGGGGGATTGCATCAGCCACCACCAGTAATCGTCGCGCTCTGTCGAGAAACGTGCGACCGTGCCCGAGAGATCCAGTCGCCCCCACAACACCTGCTCGGCGGCTTTGATCAGGTTGGCACGATTGGGCCAATCTTTGCTGTATTGCAAGATGGCCAGCCAGTCGAGCACAGCCCCGGTCTGCCAACGATTCGGTTCGATCACAATCGATTCGAGCAGCTTTGGTCGCGCAGCACCGTGGCGGGCCAGGGCGGCCACCGCAGCCAGCTGACGGGCGCTTCGGCTGCGCAGATCCCACTCGTAGAGCTTGCGTTCCAGACGGCCTTCGGCAAATGCCGTCAGGCCCGCCAACAGCCGTTCTTTCGAATCATTCGGAATCTCCCAACCTGCTTCCGCCGCAATCGAGAGGAAGTAAGCCGTCAGCGTGTCACTCCCTCGCCCGGTGCGTGGGAAGTAAGTTGCCAGGCCATCGTCGTCGATGTAGATCGGCAGACGGCGGGTAATGTCGATCCACAGATCTTTATCGCGCAGGGCAATCGCTTTCGACGTCTTCTGCTCAAGGCAGACGTAAGGGTAGTTGCGCATATAGCGATCGACCCCTTCCAACCCGATATTGACCAGGCTGGGTGACAAGCCGATCCGCACCTCGCCCCGGCCGGGCAGCGCATCGGCAGGCCGTTCAACCTTCAGGCTGCTTTCGCCATCAAGCTGGGACAAATTGGCCTGCCAGACTCTGACCGGCACCGCAGCGCTGACGGCCTGCCCCAGTTTCAACGAATCAAAACGCTTACCATCCGCCCCAAGCACTTCGACCTGCCAGCTGAGGTTGCTGGCATTGAAAGGCACCTCATAAGCAAAAGCGATCTCACGGGCACCGTTGGCCGGTAACTCCACCGTCTGCGGTTCTGGCGTGAAATTAGCCGCCCCGCGTACGGTGACTTTGGCGCTCACCGTCAGGCTGACCGGCTTGGCGGTGGTATTGCGCACGGTAAAGAGGGCATCGAGCTTATCGCCCTCCCGTACCAGTGGCGCCAATCCTGGCAGCACCATCACATCTTTATTGCTGCGGATCTTGGTTTCACCGGTGCCAAAGCGGTCGCTGCCCGCCGTCGCAATCGCTACCAGACGGAAGGCCGTCAGCGAATCGTTGAGCGGTACTTCGATCTCGGCCATCCCCTTGTCATCCAGAACCACCCTGCCTTGCCACTTCAGCAACGTGTCGAATAGCTCGCGGGTGGATGAGCGACCGCCACCGCCACCAGGTGGCAGGGCTTTCTTGCCGAAGTGGCGTTTGCCGATGATCTCCATCTGCGCAGTAGCCGTTTTGACTGCGTAGGGGCGCTTGGCCATCATCGCGTCAAACAGCTTCCAGCTCTCGTTCGGCATCAGCTGCAGCAAGCCTTCATCCACCGCAGCGAAGGCCACTTCTCCACCCTTGGGCAGCGGTCGGCCATCAACCGTCTTCACCTGTACTTTCACCTTCGCCTTGGCACGGGTCTCGTAGACGGGCTGATCGGCCGTCAACTTCACATCAAGCTGATTGGCACGCCCCCCCACCTGAACCTCGGCAATCCCCAGTTTGAAGGCGGGTCGGCCCATATCGACCATGGCGGTCGGCTGAACATCTCCGACCCGGCCCCGCACGACAAACACAGAAATAAACGCATTCGGTGCATAGTGGCCCTTGATCGGCACCTGCACGATCGGGCTGTTTGCTTTGAGAGTGGTGGTGAAGCTGTCTATGACGCCTTCGCGCTCGACCGTCACCAGTGCCGACGCCTCACGGAAAGGCATCCTGACCTGCAGCTTGGCCACCTGCCCTGGCTCGTACTGCTTCTTGTCGGGAATCACGTCGATGCGATCGGTGTTGCCGACTTCATTCCAGCTTTCGCCACCGGCGTAAACCGAATACTCGGTGTGGGCCACGCTCTGACGACCTTGCGCATCACGGCTGACGGCGCGCAGCAGAATGTCGCCGCTTTCCTTGCTGGCGAAGCTGCAGGCCAGCACGCCCTTGCTATCGGTCTTGCCACTGCACACCTTGCCCAGTACCTGATAGCTGGTTTGATGATCGTAAGAATAAAAACCACCCAGCATGCGCTTGCGAGTCGAAATCACCTTGCGGCGATAGGCATACAGCTCGACGCTTTCACCAGGTTTGGGCTTGCCTGCAAAGTCGGCCACAGCCAACTTGATCGGCATGGCATCGCCAGACTTGCGCTCGGCATCCACCAGCACCCCGGTCACATTGGCGGATGGCCATAACGGCACCAGCGTCGAAGTCGTCCGGCGCTCACCATTCGGGTCGCGATACTCCATTTCAGCCAGCAACTCGGTCGGATACGGCTGTTTGGTAATGCCGACCAGCTTGCCGACGGCGGCACCGTTCTTATCCAGCACCAGCTTTTGCGTCTCCAGCAGCTGGTCCTGTGGTCCGGCTTCACCACTTTCAACACCCTCCGAGCCTTCCTCGTTTTCCGTTCGGGTCTTGCTGGCGCCGGACAGTACATCGGGCGGCAAATCACCATTGCTGAAGGTGAAACCGTCCCAGCCATCGAAATCAAGGTAACGAGACCGGACGACTCCCCGCAGCACCACCGGCTCACCCGATGCGGCACCGCCGGACAGATAACTCAGCTGCAAGGCCAGATTGGCCTCTGAGGCATCGATCAACGGCGACGTCGCGGGCTTGACGAAGCCCTTGAGCAAAGGTACCCGGAACTCCCCCACGGTAAAGCTGCCGGCATGGTAGCTGGCTTCAATTTGCGGCTCTTTCTTGCCTGTGGCCTTTGTTCGCTCCAGCACCACATCGTAGCGGCCAAGCTTGGCCTCCTTGGGAATCTTCCACTTGGCCTCCGAGGCGCTGCGGGTCCAGTTCAGCGGCACCGTCACCCGCTCGCCCGAGCCTTCATGAACCAGCGCCATCTGATTCGGTTGTTGGTTATCCCCCAGCAGATCAAACCCCAGCATGCTCTGACGACGACCGACATGCTTCATCGAAATGGTCTCGCCCGGCCGCAGCAGGGAGCGATCGAAAATCGAATGGAACAGCAGGCGGTTATCCTGATTGCCGTACTGATAGGCGGTGTTCAGATTGAAGCGCCAGGGCTCGATACCGTTATCCCAGTCTGACGAAGCCAGCGCCATATCATCGCCAACACGGGCGATGATGAAGCGGTTGCAATCTTTCCTGGCGAGAGACTTGCCGATCTGAAACAGGCCGGTCTTGTCGGTTTTGCCGCTGGCCAGTGGCTTGCCATTACAGTCGTACACCGCAACCGTGGCGCCATTCACCAGCCAGCCTTTATCGAGCGTGGTCACCCACACCAGCGCATTGTCCTGGCCTTCCTTGAAATGGATGCCCAGATTGGTCACCAGTGCCGCAGCCGATACATACATGGACGCCGTTGGCTCCAGCAGCCGATCGCCGAGACGGCGGCTTTCCACTTCCACCACATGCAAGCCCGAGCTGGGCAGCGGCACGCCAATAACCTCGGCCGGCTTGTCATCAGCGGGCACGGGTAGCTGATAAGGCTTGGCCAGAGGCTGATTGGACAATAACGACCAGCTGCGCGCATCCACGGTAACGCCAGGCGTGCCTTCCTTGGGTTGCTCCGGCCCGCGCTGCGCCCGCTTGAACCAGGCGATCATGTCCGCATCCGAAGTCAGGGTCAGAATCCGGTAAGGCAGCCCGGCAGGCGCAGCAGGCGCCTTGTTGCTGGAACCGATAGCATCTGCCAGGGTGCCCAGCAGGCTGCGTTCCTGCTTGGGTTTCTCGGCAGCGGGATCTGGCCGCACATTCCGCACGGTAACCGGCAGGTAAGCCCCGGCATTGCGTTCGATGATGCCGAAGTTGGCCGCAAACTTGGCAAGCGGCGGGTAGGCATCCATCTTGATCGACAACGGGAAGGACTTGGCGTTTTCCAGCTTGCGCCCCTCTTCGTCGCGCAAGTCGGGCGGCACCGTCAACTTGAGCACCGCGCTCTCGGGAAACGGCGGTGCAAAGCGGATGCCGTCTACCGACTTGGCATCTGGCTCTTCCTCATCGCGTCGTGGTTTGAAGCGGGTTTTGCCATCTGCCGTAGTCAGCGCGATTTTTTGTGCCTGCGCCCAAGGGACGGGCGAGGAAAAACGCAGGCGCAGATCGGATATCGGTATACAGCCGGCTTTGCTATTGGAACGTTCGCAATACTGGGTCAGGGTAAATTGTTCACGCACCCGGAATTCCAGCTTGTTAGGCTGCGCCGAGGTCGCTCCATTGGCCGTTGCCAGGCCCGCATCGAGCAGCAGGGTTGTCCCCACTCCGTTGGGTAAGGTGCGCTGGCAGCGCACGACTTCCAGATTGTCCGGTCGCCCATTTTTGCCGAAGACCGCTGACAGAATCCGTTCCCGCTCGCTACCAGTCAGGATTTTGATAGGCATGCGCTCGCCCACGCCCTCAACCAGGCAGCCGGCCTTCTGCTGCAGGCTGGCAGCCGTCGGTCTGGCGCCAAAGCGCAACACAAACGCCTGATTTTCGTCGATAGCGGTATAGGTCTGCGGCCAGTGCTGGATCACCTCCGGCCCGCCCGTGCTGAAACTGAGGGTACTGACGCGAGCCACTCCCGCAGCCTCCCCCTCTGCGGCAGGTGCCGGGGTATTCACAACCTCGCCAGCCAGCGTTTTCAGGCCGGCCTTGAGTTTGAAGTGGCAGCTGACGGCCGGCGGCACATCACGTTCAAAGTCATACACCCAGGTCCGTTCGTCAATCCAGCGTCCGCTCCCTTTCTCCGGGCAGCTCACTTCAAAGGGCGCGGGCAGGCGTGGCTCACCAAACACCACCATCGGCGCGGAAAAGCGTGCCTTGACCTGACGCACCTGAGTGACGGCCCCTTGAGGCGCAAACATTTCGATTTCGGCAGCAAAGAGCCGGGTGGATGCCAATACAGCGAGAGAGGCAAGCGTCAGATGGCGCATGAGGACCTCGATGAGGGTATTAAAAAGGAGATGTGCTTAATCGCGAATCAGCCTATTGGGATATTAGGTGGCAGGCCGCATGATTTCACGCTCGGAAGCGCCCCAGGCTTGCCTTCCACCCTTCTTGCCCTGCTTGTTCCGGCAGAAAAAACCGAGCAACTGCTCGACTTCCGGCTGACAAAGAGCGCCCGCTTGTACCACAATATCGCCAAGCCGGCATGGTTCTTGAACAGGATGCCGCTACCGGCATTGCTGGATGATTCAGGATCACGCTGTAAATTTGCAGCCAGAACAATTACATGGCCTTCGTGCCCTACCCATGAGCTTGACGATGACAACCGCAGAAGAAAAAACCCGCCGAACCGAACTGATCGCCGCCGCTGCCCGGCTATTTAGCGAGAAAGGCTATGAGCGCACCACCGTGCGTGATCTGGCCCAGGCGGTCGGCATGCAATCTGGCAGTCTGTTCTACCATTTCCGCACCAAAGAAGAGATGCTGGTTGCCGTAATGGCTGCCGGTATTGGCGACATCACCGACTGCCTGCGCGAAGCACTCGAAGATGTCCACGACCCGCGTGAGCGTTTGACGACGCTGTTTCGGGTTCACCTGAACACCCTGCTGGGCGAAGACAAGGGCGCGCTATCCGTGCTGCTCTATGAATGGCCCAGCCTCTCCTCGAAAGCGCGCGACCAGCTGGTGCCCTTGCGGGACGAATATGAAACCCTGTGGCAGGACATCTTGAATGAAGCCGCACGCGCAGGCCTGGTCCCCGAAGACACCTCGCTGCTACGCCGTCTGGTTCTCGGTGGCCTGCATTGGACCATCCAGTGGTACAACCGGCAGGGCAGCCTCAGTATCGACGAGCTGGCCGACCGCATGATGGCGCTGATTGTGCGCGAACCCGCCAAAGCCTAGGCTCCCCGCCCCAAATCCCCAGAGACCTGTTCTGCGCCCGGCGTCAACAGTCGCAGGCAGGTTCTCAGGCTGCCAGAAGCGGCCACGCTGTTTAGCCAGTTCATTCTCAAAAGGAAATGCACGATGCAGATCGAAAACCAATCATTTGTTGTATCAGGGGGCGCATCCGGCCTTGGAGGCGCAGTAGTGCGCATGCTGAGCGCGGCAGGTGCCAAAGTGGTGATTGCCGACGTCAATGCCGCAGCCGGTGAGGCCCTGGCGCAAGAAGTCGGCGCGGTATTCGTCAGCACCAATGTCACCGACGAAGCCAGTGCCCAGGCCGCCATCGACACGGCTGTCGCCCGTCACGGCAAGCTCGACGGCTTGGTCAACTGCGCAGGCGTCGCCCCCGGTGAGCGCGTCGTTGGCCGCGAAGGTCCGCATCTGCTGGCCAATTTCCAACGCGTGATCGACATCAACCTGGTGGGTAGCTTCAATATGATGCGACTGGCGGCATACGCCATGTCGAAGAACACTCCGAACGCCGGCGGTGAGCGCGGCGTTGTCATCAATACCGCCTCGATTGCCGGTTATGAAGGCCAGATTGGACAAGCTGCCTATGCGGCATCGAAAGCCGGTGTAATCGGCATGACTCTGCCCGCCGCACGCGAGCTGGCCAAACTCGGCATTCGTGTCGTCACCATCGCCCCAGGCATCTTCAAGACACCGATGATGGCCAGCATGTCACAGGAAATTCAGGACTCACTCGGCGCGCAAACTCCCTTCCCGGCCCGCCTGGGCGAACCCGACGAATACGCAGCCTTGGTCCGCCACGTCTTCGAAAACGCCATGATCAACGGTGAAACCATCCGCCTGGATGGCGCCTTGCGCCTGGCTCCACGCTAGCCAAAATTCCCCGCAGACCCGGACCCCGTCACCACCTGACCGGGTTCGGGTTGTTGCCACACCCGCCGCATCTCAGCCCCATCCAACCAGGGAGTACCCATGCGCTGTCTGGCCTTAACCTTGCTGGCCGGTCTGGTTGCCTGCACCCCAGTCCGCCACTTCGATCCCCTCAGCCAAGACCCCGCACAACGTAGCACCTCGCATCCTGCCACGGCCAGAGACGTCCGCTTCGCAAGCCAAGGCGCCCAGTTAGCCGGGCGACTGTTTCTGGCTGATGGACCCGGACCACATCCAACTGTGATTCTGGCACGCGGCTTACCCGATGCCCTCGGCAGTCTGGATGTCGGTATGGCGTTGCGGCGAGCGGGTTTCAACGTGCTCAGTTTCAATTACCGTGGCTGCTGGGGCTCACCCGGCACATTTTCACTTCGACACTCCCTGCAAGACATCGAAGCCGCCGTTGGTTTTCTAAGAACCGCAGGTAACCAGCAGGAATACCGCATCGACCCGGAACGCCTGATGTTGCTGGGGCACAGCCTGGGTGGCCCTGCTGTGTTACGCGCTGCCGCCGCAGACGCCCGGATTCGCGGCGTAGCGCTGATTGATGGCACGGATATGCGAAGCGAAATAGAAGAGCTGCGCAAAGCACCACAGCCCTTCATGAACTGGCTGCAATCGCTGGGAATGGTGACAGTCGAGTCGGCCACGGCCTATGTCGATGAGATTCTGCACGACGCTGATTTCTGGTCGCCAACCGCTATTACCGACGCCCTTGCAGGCAAATCCTTGCTAATCATCGTCGCCAGTGAAGGCACCGGCGCTGAGCCACCACCCGGCCCCAGCCTGGCCGACCTCTATCGTGCCCGGAGCCGGGTCACCGACTACCGATTCGATACGGACCACGGGTTCAATGATCAGCGAATGACTTTGACACAGCGAGTGGTCGAGTGGGCAAAAGCGCATGAATGAGCCAATACAGATGGCTATTGGTTTGAAATGCCCCAACCATCAGAACCCCTAAAAAAACCGAAAATATCAATAAAAATGGCCAGCACCTTTTAATGCTGGCCATTTTTATTCATTCATTTACTCAATCAAAAGCAGATAAATCCGGATGATTGATAGCTTTCAAACCCATCAAAGACTCTAGTTCTTGGAAACTCCTGAATCCACGCCCCCTGAGAGTTGCAAACAAATTTGTTATAGACTCTGTATCTTGTTTTTTGGCAGAGCAAAACCTCGCGCCCCAGGAAATCTTTAGTCGTTCCTATCTGGCGTGGAAAATCATATTCAGGGAATGGCCAATACTCTTCCTTGGTTGCTCCGACCGCAGCGCCATTACAATTCACAGGCGGTGCGCCATTACAGTAAGTCGGCAATTGCGTCGTAATAAACTCCTGCGAATTGGTAAATGAGGCCGCAATGGCTGCCACAGAGGTTCCTGCATTCACTGCCGCAACAGCATTTGCCAAACCTTCCGGTTCCGCTTCACGATTCAGCACGGCACGATAGACCCGGCGAATGGCTTCAGTGGGGGTAAGATTGAAGCTCTTGAACTCTGCAGAGTCAAAGAACCCTCTGGCTACCTGACCAGCCTGCTCCTTAGTACAAAACCCGCTATTGATGAACTGGATATGGCTGGCAAATCCGCTTGGCTCGGGAGCGCGCCCCAGAGCCTGGCGATACATGCGGTCTACAAATGCTTCCTGCCCTGGTGTTGCTGCATGGGCAACAGATAAAACATTTAAACCAGATAGCATCATTAACGCAATAACACTTTTTTTCATATAAAATACTCTTAGTTTGTTTTAGATATTCCACCCTACCATCGGGCAGGCATTTACTTTTACATCATGGCAGCTGAATGTCCACCACCCAAAGGTGTCAATAACTGCGTTGCACAACCCGATATAGTTTGCTCGCATATAATCCAAATACTTGCAGACACATAGAAAAACCATCAATTATTTGATTCAATCCATTCCTGTGCTCATGGCCTTCCCGGATCCATGTCGGCACCGCAACACGCTCACCCCAATGCGTGTCTTCACTCACCATATATTTATCCATCCCTCACGAAATCGTGTACTGCATTTTGCTGCATCCGGGGCAAACCCAGCTTCAATGCTCCAGTCCACCAAAGCCTGATGAAACCTGGTGTCGTTAAGGCCCGTTAGCGTTTGCTTAGTGAGATTAGCGGTGATTATTTGACCCTATCAGACCCGTCATCGCATTCTGCAGCCACTGGATCGAGGCAGAGTCCGATGCAGCGATGGCGCTTAATACGCTGAGGCAATCAAGATTGTATTACCGAGTGAATAACTCGACTCGATCAGCCAAATAGCCACCATCGTTTCATTTGAATATCACTGACCTCTATATATCCGCCAATCGCTTTATCTTTATTTGCATAAGCGATGATTTTATTCACTCATTTCGAGAGCAAGCCAATGAGCAAGACTTCAAAATTCGCCCTGACCCTGGTAGCCGCCTGTCTGCTGGCCCCTGTATCGGCTTACGCTGATCAGATTCAAGCTATGGGCAAGTGCCTGGATGTCGATAACCAGATGACCGAAAACGGTACACGCATTCAACTGTGGGAATGCAATGGCACCAAGGCGCAGGCCTGGAACTTTGTTGCCAAGACCGGGGAAATCCGTGGTCTGGCAGGCAAGTGCCTGGATGTGGACAACGGCTCGACCGCTGATTTCACACGCGTCCAGCTTTGGGAATGTAACGGCACCAAGGCACAACGCTGGACACTGGCCAACGGTGAAATCCGGGGTCCGGGTGGCAAGTGCCTGGATATCGCTAACGGCGACGCCAGCGATGGTACGCAAATCCAGATCGTCAGCTGCAACGGCACCAGAGCACAGCGCTGGGCTTTCAAGTAAGCCTGTCTGTTTTGCCCTTGCCTCTTGCCAGGCACGGCAGACTTGCTCTGCCGTGCCTGGGTTCTGTTGACGTAAGGTTTACAGTCGCAAACCTTACGTCAACAGAACCTAGCATTCAGCGCCGCAATCGGCGTGTAGATTCCCGAATCACCAGCTGCAAGGGTGGCACTTCGAGTCTGGGCGTTTCGCCGTCGATCAACCTGACAATCGCTTTCGCCGCAAGGCTGCCCAGCTCGTGGCCGGGTAGGCGTACGGTCGTCAGTGGCGGGGTGGTGTAAGGCGCTACGGGCAAGTCACCAAAGCCCACCAGCGACATCTCATCCGGTATCCGCAGATTGCGCCGACGCAACGCCAGTTGCGCACCCAAGGCCAGCTGGTCGTCACCGGCAAACACTGCGGAGAAATCCAGCCGCGAATCCAGCAGACGCTGCATCGCCAGCATACCGCCAGCACCCTGCCCCTCCGCCCCCAGCACCAGACGCCGATCGAATTCCAAACCAGCTTGCCGCAGGGTTTGCTGATAACCATGCAGACAGGCCTGCGCTTCCGGGCTATCTCCCGCCGGGCCGATGTAAGCAATCCGCCGATGCCCCAGATCCAGCAGATGCTGCACTGCCATGCTCGCCCCTGCCGAGATATCCGCAACAACTGATTGCACATTGGGGGCCTGCAATTGACGCCCGATCAGACAGATCGGTGTTCGCAAGGCGTAGTCGCGCAACCGTTCATCTTCGACTTGTCCGGCAAGCAAGATCACGCCATCGACCTGGCGTGAAGCCAGCTGGCACAGCTGGGCATATTCGTGCCTGTCATCACCCTGCCGACTCACGAACAAAGGCCAATAGCCTTGATCAGCCAATGACTGTTCGATAGCGCGCAAGGCGTCGGCATACAGAGGGCTGGCGATGTCCGGCGCCAGCACGCCAATGCTCAGGGTACGGCCGCTGGCCAAGCCGCGCGCTACGGCATTCGGCTGGTAGTTCAAGCGGCGAATGGCCTGCTCAACCGCATCACGCTTGGCTTCGCTGACCCTGGCGGTACCATTGAGGATGCGCGACACCGTACTGGGTGAAACCCCGGCCTCGCGGGCGACGCGATCAAGGGTGACGACTTCGTCGCCATAACGGGTAGGTCTTTGCATCAGCTTTCTATATCTTCAGTGTTGGCGCCAGAGGTGGCGGCCGGCCCGGCATCGTAGTACGCCGACGGAATGCCAGGTTTCAGGCGGGCTTGAATCTGCCTTGACCTCACCTCAACAAACTTTCAGCCATCCTGAACTTTTTGAGGACGAGTCTGCCGATCTCTCGGAATGTCTGTTCGGCACTGCTGTGGGGGAATACCCAAAGCGCAGGGGACATTTCATTGCCGCTCAGACAGCGCCACGTCCACAGCACCCAGAATCGCCAAGCATGGTTCACACTTGCAGATATGCTGCCCAGGTTCTGCTGACGTCTGGTTTTCGGATCGCGCTTCGTCAGATCTGGGCCTGATGCAAGGCCGTAAGCGCGCCGCTTAGTTGTCCGATTCATGGCAGGGACGCCTGCCACCTTTGCTGGAGTGTTTCCATGGTTGCTGGAGCTGAAGGTATCCCCGAGCCGGACCAGTATGAAGTCCTGTCGCTGGCAGCGGCGCTGGCGCGTTTCACCCAGTTTGAGTTTGATGCGGAAGACTGGGACATCGACGACCATGATGCACTGGAGGTGGTATACCTGAGAGGGGATTACACGCTGGATAGCCGTTGGGATGAAGCACTGGCTTTCTCCCGGACAGGGCGATGCATCCTGCTGGTGGAAGGCAATTTACGGGTAAGCGATGGCACGAATTTCTCGCTGTGGGTAACAGGTGACGTTCATGCAGACGAGCTCTATCTGGAAGAGGAGAGCCTTCAGTGCATGGGAACGGTGCATGTCAAGTATTTCGCCCAGCTGTATGCCGATGACCATGAGGCCGTGCGAAGCAGCCCCCGCATCACGCTCAACACCCCATATCTATTCAGCTGGTTTTACAGCGTCAGCGATATCAAGCTATCCCGGGACACGCTGGTGTTTTTGCTGGCTAACTGGGATTACAGCCATCACAGCAGTTTGCCGGGTACAGTGATTCCGTGGCATGACGCCCGTTATGTACTGCGGGATGAGCATCAATACCTTATCGATGAAGACTGGCATGACTCCGCGTGCTGGGATCTCGGCGCCATCCGGCAGGCCTTGCTCAATGGAGAGTCCATCCTGCGGGAAGGCGTGACCGTTAAAGGTATTCAGACTTACCAGGCAGCTGCCGATGCCGAGCGAATGAATGACAAGCGGCTAGCGTGGCTGTATTACCGTGAGGCCGCGCAACTGGCCCCAGGGTATTACCCGGCCTGCTATGGCATGGGGCGCCGGATGAAAGATGTTGGCGCCGTCGAGCAGGCTCTGCCTTATCTGGAACGCGCTGCCACCCTGTACCCCCCTGTTCAGACCTGCCTGCTGAATGAAGCGGCCTTCGAGGCCATCATAACCGCCTGCTGGCTGGGGCTAGAGGAGCGAGCAGGAGATACGCTGGACCAGTACATTCTGTACAACCAGCACTACAAAATGCGCCGCGCCCGGGCCGAGGTCTTCCTGATGACCGGCTATCTGGAGGAAGCGAGACGGGATCTGGATGCGGTGCTGAAGATGGATGAGAACTACGGCACCGCCTTGTGGCTGCGCGGTCTGGTTGCCTGGAAAATGGGCAAGCATGATGAGGCGAACGAATGGCAGCGACGCGCCATAGCCCAACACGTGGTCTATGCCGCCAGCTACGAGACGCATCATTGCGCCGCGTTCCTGTGGGACAACAAGATAGTTGTGGACTGGGAAACGCTGGTGTTGAACGACGTGAAACCGGCGCACAACGGATAAAGAGGTTCAAACTTGCAGAATGCTGTCTATAGTAATTGAGTGCCTATTTCGCCCGGCCATTTGTAACCAGCTTGAAGCAATATCACCGGGCCGCCCGCTACCTGCATCGGTAGCCGGATTCGCATCAGCCCGCCGAAGCACCATAAACATTCAAAAAACTCGCTCACTGCCTCGGCTCGATGAAGAACTTTGATTGTCTTTGTTGGGAGAAGTCTCATGCGTGTTTATCGAAAACTGTCGATCGGCGGCAAGCTGATCTTTGGTCAGGCACTCACCCTGCTGGTAGCCATGTCACTGGCGACCTTGATTGCCTCGCAGCTCATCACCAATGCCTTCATGCATATCGCCAATGAGGAAGTCAGCGCCCTCAACCGGCTGGCGACCGATCTGACCAAGGCATACAACGACAGCCTGTCCGAGCAGTCGGCGCGCTTACTCTCCGTTCTGAAAGACAAACTCGGCCCGATCACGGTCGATGCCGGCAATGTGGTCAAAGTGGGCGAGCATGAAACCCCCAGCCTGCAGGCCAATGGCGAAGTGCAGAACCTCAACTTCGCCAAGGTAGATGCCTTTACGCAGATCACAGGCAGCACTGCCACCATTTTTGTGCGCAAGGGCGAGGACTTCGTTCGGGTGGCCACGTCGGTGAAGAAAGAAAATGGTGATCGTGCTGTTGGCACCATCCTCGCTCACGATCACCCAGCCTATCCCTTGTTGCTACGCGGGGACAGCTACATCGGCAAAGCCAGATTGTTTGGGCGCGACTATATGACAGGCTACGAGCCGGTCAAAGACGATGCGGGCAAAGTGGTAGCGGCCCGCTACATTGGCCTTGATTTTACGGAGGGGCTAAAAGCCCTGAAGAGCAAGCTGGGGGCACTGCGTATCGGCCAGAGCGGCTATGTATTCGCCATCGACAGCAGCACCAAGTCTGCCGGCACGGTGGTTTTGCACCCAGGCACCGAAGGGGAAGTGATCAAAGACGCCAAAGACGCCGATGGCTTCGCCTACATCAGCGAGATTCTGAGCAAACCCGAAGGCAAACTCGAATATCACGACCCGAAGCTCGGCAACACGCTGGCAGCATGGTCATCCTTGCCTGAATGGAACTGGCGCATCGTCGTGGTGGGTGTCAAAGACGAATTTCTGGCTGGCGCCCGCCATGTGCAGCTGGTTTTGATCGGCGGCACGGTAGCTTTACTGTTGCTGCTGAGCAGCCTGCTCTGGCTAACCATCCGCAGCACCGTCAGCAAGCCGCTGTCCGAGGCCGTCTACGCCGCGCGCAAGCTGGCCGATGGCGACTTTACCTATCGCCCCAAGCCGCATAGCGAAGATGAAGCCGGCGCCTTGTTGATGGCGATTTCTGAAACGTCCGGCCGCCTCGCCACCGTTTTGCAGGGTATGGTCGATTCATCGCTGCAGGTAGCCGAAGACGCCACCCAGCTCGCACAGACATCCGATCAGGTAGCCACCGCATCGCGGGCGCAGAAAGATGCTTCGGCCACCACTGCGGCTGCAGTTCAGCAGGTTGCCGTCAGCATCAGCATGGTAGCCGACCACGCCAGCGATGCCGCCGAGGCTTCCGCCCAAGGTCTGAGCGGCACGCGCGCCGGGCAGGAAGGACTGCATGCCATGAGCGATGCCATGGCTGCTCTGAACCGCGATGTGCAGGAAATCGCCAGCAGCGTGCGGGCTTTTGTGGATAGCACCAACCAGATCGCCACCTTCACCGGGCAAGTGAAGAATCTGGCCGAACAGACCAATCTGCTGGCCCTCAACGCGGCCATCGAGGCCGCCCGCGCTGGCGAGCAAGGCCGGGGTTTTGCCGTGGTGGCCGATGAAGTACGGCAATTAGCTGAAAAATCCGGCACCTCTGCCGGCCAGATCAGCGCTGTCACCGAGCAGATTGCCAGCCAGTCACGCTCGGTAGCGGCAGTGGTCACACGGGGGCTCAACTCGCTCAATGAAAGCCAGCATGCCCTGAAGGAGCTCAGCTCGATTCTGGAAGAGGCTGCCGGCGCGGTTACCCAATCCAGCAGCGGGGTTGAGCAGATCTTTTCGTCCGTCCGTGAGCAAAGCAAGGCCAACGAGGAAATTGCCAAGAATGTCGAGCGCATTGCCGCCATGGCAGACGAAAACGACCTCGCCACCCGCGAAGTCGCCACCGCCGCTGCGCATCTATCAAATCTGGCCAAGCAGCTATCCGGGTTTACGGCGAGGTTTTCTTTTTAAGCCTCAACCCGTTATTGCTACACATCAAACCAAAGCAAAAGCGGCTCAATCGAGCCGCTTTTTATTGAAATGTGCCACACAAGCGATTTCACCGATTGCCTGGGCCAACCCTAAATAGTGGCAATCTTCCAGGCTCTGTTGGTGTTTTGTTTCCGGTCGCGCTGGGCCGAGTTTTGGGGCTGGGCGAGGCCGAGTAAGTGCCGTTTAGCGAGCTAAATAAGCGATCCCACCTCACGACCCCGGCCTTGCGTGGCTATTGCCGCAAAGGGGCTTACAGCCACGGCGTCCCCCTTGCAGGGAAAAAGGGTTTCGTCGGATTTGGGCCTGCTGCTGCGTTGACGGCCAGGCTGTTGGCTTGCAACGCAAGCCTTATAGCCTGTGCGCTCAGATGGGAAATCGCATGGCTTACCCTAGGCGGCGCGTTTTTCTCCTTGCATCAGGCCCAAATCCGACGAAACGCGATCCGAAAACAAAATTGCAACAGCGCTCAGGTCCTTTTGCCGATCAACCTGGGTGGCGATAGACATGCCAGGGCGAGCCTCTGAACTCCACGGTCTTTTCATGGGTAGCTCCTACCGCCAGCGCCAGCCGGATCGAGGGTTCGTTCTCGGCGTTGATAAAACTGATCGGTGCCTTGCCCAGATGCTGGCGGGCCGGCGCCTGCACCGCCCGGACGGCCTCCGACGCGTAGCCCCTACCCCAAAACTGTCTCGCCAACGCCCATTTGATCTCCGGCTCCGGCCAATCATTGGGATACCAAAGCCCTACTGCTCCCGCCACCTTGCCAGTACTCCGTTCAACGACCGCGTAAGGCCCATATCCACGTAGCGTCCAATGCCCCACCATGCTGCTCATGGCGCGCCAGCTTTCGCCCTCGGTCAGCGCCCGACGGAAGGTGAAGCGGGTGCATTCAGCATCGCTGTAGTGATCATGCAGACCCACCCAATCGTCGTGCTTGAACTGGCGCAGGAGCAATCGTGAGGTATCAAGCTGTAACGGAAAGTCGATCATGGCGGAGGCCCCCCAAGGGCACTTGATGGTGAAAGGCAACAGAGCCTATGCCCTGTTGCCAAGCCAGATCAAGGGTTGCGTGGATCGTAGTTGCTGTCGGTACTCAGCGCCTTTGAAAAGCTATTGGCCACCCGCTGCCACGGCGTGAATTTCAGGTTGGTGGCCTTTACCGTGCCATCGAGATGATTGAGATCATCGTTATACCCGTCCTGCGTGATCAGCACCCCGAACGGGAAACCGGGCAATGCCACGGTCGAAATATCTGCCCCATCGCTTTCCTGCACCGCATCAATGCCCAGGCCACGATTGGCCCCGATCGAGAAGCTGCCTATCGGTGCGTTATCACCCTCGCGCATAAACACGGCAAAGGTGTTGTCCAGGCCCGGCGTCGGGTTGGGTACTTTGCCATGCGCCTTGCCCTGGCTGGATGCCAGCAAATATCCACGCCCGTCGCGACCGTACCAGATGGTCAGACCCTCGACATCGCGGGCGATCCGGCTGTGGGGATCAAACGTCCGGGTCTCGTAAAACGGCTTGCCCTCTGCGACGCCAGTCTTCAGATTGACACGCCAGATGCCGACATCTTCCTGGCCGGCATACAGAATACCAGTCTGCTGGTCCACAACCATGCCTTCAAACTGTGGACTGAAATCCTTCTGCGGGTCGGTTTCGCTCTTCTGAGTCAGATCCTGGCCCTTGTACTGGTAGGCAAACTGCCACTTCTTCACCGGCCGGGCGCTGACCGTATTGTCGGGACGTGCCACCAGCTCCCACTGGTCGATGATGGCTTCATTATTCTGGTTGACCAGCGCATAAAGCCGGTCATTGCTCCGGTCGCGCCAGAGCGCCAAACCATAGGCCGTATTTTTGCCATCCTCTGCATTCGCCACGGTCTTGCTGCGATCGTCGGGGTTGGGACGGGTGGGAAACAGGCGGCTGATCTCCGGAGACGTCACATTCACCAAGGGGCCACGGGGGTCATCGCGATCAATCTTGTAAATCGCCAGACGGTCTTGGCGGCGATCGCTGAATACCGCCAGATCTACCCGTCTGCCGTTCAGATTGAAGTTGTACTGCACATCAACATTATTAAAGCGATTAAGCGGTTTGCCCTTGCTATCCACACCCGGCACAAACTGTTGCAGGGCTTTGCCTTCCAGATCGTATACCCGCCAGCCACCTTCCTTGGCCGCCGCAATCACCATGCTGCGCTGACGTTCGGCAGCCACCCATACAGCCGGATCATCCATATCAGACGGTGCCGCCTCATTGGGTGTCTCGACACTAGCGACCAGCGGCTCAGGTGTGGTGGGCTCGGTACTAATCTTGCAGGCAGTCAGCCCCAGGCTGGACAACAAAACAACTATCAGAAGCAAACGGTTAGACATGAAAAACCTTGAGAGAAGAGTTGAGTTAAGGCGGACCTGTGCGGCCAACCAGCCGGAAACCTGGCAGGAGCAGCCTTCAGAGGCGGCATAGCGTAACGCTGCCATGTGACCAAACCGTTGCAAAAAAGTGCACCTGCACGCCCAACTGCTTGCAGTTTCCATTCACGATCCGCAGGACAAGCATCTACCAGATCGCCGTAAACCTTGCAAAAAGCTTACAAGTCAAACTGCCCAACAACATACCTAACCCAATGATTCAAATAAAAATATTCTTAAACTTCAAAAATGCAATATGCATATAATGCTTGACAATAATGACAATAAAATAAAATATGGCGACTCGCTCTTTTATGACGATATTGTTCTACACAACCATCCTGCAGGCTCCCGGCGCCGCCCAGAAAGGCGAGAAGACCAGATCGAGTCAGGCTTTGATGGCGCTGCTGTCCAATCAGGGAATCAGCGCGCCAGCATAGCCGGGTCATGGATGGATTTGTAAGGACCACCAGAACACTGCAGCGGGGCGTGGATGATACGTCACCAGCAAACAGGTATCTGACTGGCCCTTTAGACGGAGAGGTCGCAGTGCAATGACGTCTAGTAAATGCAGGATCAATATCGTGTCGTTTATTTAAACTTGACACAGAGATTCTCCCATGCAAGCAACTTTCAGTCCCCAAAGTATTGCCCGTATATTTGCCATCGCCACGTTTCTTTCTGGCGCAGCGCATGCCGATATGGCATTACCGAAAAATGCCAGAATTAAACCCAGGCCAGAAATTACCAGCCACGCAGAAGATCATGCTCAGGAACATGCTGGGAATGTTTTTCAGCGCCAGCGCGAGCAAATGGCATTTACCGCCAGCAAATGCAGCCCGGATGCCCTGACCGCTTATCGTGGTGCTCAGCTGGTTGAAAAAGTAAAAACTTCTGATTGCTCACGCGCCTTATTCAACGTCAGTGCGGCCACTGCCAACTATTTGTTCAGTGAAGAACAAATGATGACGATGGCGAGTGAATTCCGTAATCTGGCCCGTAATTACGATGGCAGCAATAGCGATAATATTCTCGATATTCAGGAATACCTGCGAGCGGGTTATTACTATCGCGCAACCAATAACCCCCAAGGCAATGCCACGTTCAGCGAGACTTTGAAACTCGAAATTCGTGCGGGTCTTGATCGCTTATTTGCCTCTTATGGTTCACGCGCCGTCACCTGGCAAAATGGTGACGTGATGCAAAGTGCCTACAAACTGATTTCGCATACCAAGGACTACGGCTATTTCATGCCAACCCTCAAGGCAAAGCTGAATGATGCCCGAGGTGAATTCGTACAAAAGAATGGCACGGCCGCCGCGATCTATGAGCTGCTCAGGCTATTTGATGGCCTTTATTACTACGACAAGGCCGGCACCGCAGCCCTGCGCCGTGATACCTCCTATCTCTACGCCGCCAACGACTTTTACAACGCCAATAGCAAGCTGATTGGCACCCAGAACGAATATGTCTTATCCGCTGCCATGGGCGTTATTGCCGGCATGCTCGAATTCCCGGAATTGAAAACCCATGCCCGGCCTTTAGTCAGAAAAGCCTTGTCTGAAACCGCACTATTTGGTCGAGGGGAATCCATCTGGTTATATGCCGCACGTAAAATCAAAGAGAATGATGGCGACAATTGTAATTACTATGGTACTTGTAATGCCAAGGAGAAGTGGGAAGCCGCCGTATTGACCTCCTCTCGCCAATGCAGCCCCACCATTAAAATCAAGTCTCAGGGATATTCTCAATCCGACCTGGCTTTGGCTTGTCAGTTACTGGAAGATGAGCACAAGCTGTTTGGATATTCGCTATTCGGCAATAAAGACCCGCGCAATAATAATGCCATCCCTACCAAATACGATGGTGGCCTGGAAGTCATTGCTTTCAAGAGCAAGTCGGAATATTCAAAATATGGCGGTGCAATTTACGCTATCGACACCAATAATGGCGGTATTACCATGGAAGGCGACCCATCGCAGCCTGGTAATATCCAGCGGTTTTATGCCTACCATAAAGATGGGCAGCCACTGATCTGGAATCTGAAACATGAATTCATTCACTATCTTGATAATATCTACAATATCGAGAACTATGGCAAAGCCTATTGGTCTGGCCAGCCGATTGTCTGGTGGATGGAAGGCATCGCCGAATATTTCTCGCATGAGAATGATTACCCCGAAGCAATTGCCGCAGCGCGTCTGAAAACCTATCCGCTCAGCACGATTTTCCGTAATACCTACGAAATGGCCGATTACCAGAGCCGTGCTTATAACTGGGGTTATCTCGCTATGCGCTTTATGTTCGAGCGTCACCGCGATGATGTCGAGCTGATGGCGCAGCATATGCGTGTCGGTAAGTACGACGAGTACGGCAAGGTGCTGTTCGAGAAAATCGGCACCCGTTACGACAACGAGTTCTACAGCTGGCTCGGCACGGTGGAAAACGGCGGCAGCTTTGCAGGCGCCCGCTACGCAGGCGGTCGGAACAACGGCAAGGGCGCCGGAAATGGCAACTCAGGAGGGGGCTCGACAGGCGGCAGCTCTGGGGGGGGCAGCGGAGGCAGCAGCGGTAACACCACATTCGACGCGAAGAAGCAGTATTTCAACAACGACCAGACCCAGCTCAATGGCAAGAGCTATACCTTGATCGTGCTGGTAGACGGGGTGCAGGCCGGCAATTACGGCCTGTATGGCTCGACGGTTGCTCCGGGCGGCAGCACTTTCCGCTCCACTGATGGCCGGGTGATGGCTTACTGGATCACCTCCGAGGCTGGCAAGGGAGGAACCGGCGGCAATACCACCCCCTCCAGCGTCAAGGCATTTGATGCCTACAGCCAGTACCGGCATGGTGATCAGGCCAGCTTCAGCGGCAAGATCTATGCGTTCAATGTGCGGGTCGATGGCACCATCAGCAATAGTTACGGCCTGTATGGCGGCTCCTGCTCGCCAGACCTGTGCGGTGCCGGCACCCCTTTCCGCACCAGCGATGGCCGGGTCAGCGCGTATTGGCAGGAGGTTGGCGGCACCGGCAGTAGCGGCAGCAACAGTGGTGGCAGCAAGCCCGCCAGCAGCTTCAGCGAATACCATCAATATTGGAATGGCTCGACAGCCACGCTTGATGGCCGCAGCTATAGCTTGAGTGTGTGGGTCGATGGCAAGTCGGTCAGCGACTATGGCCTGTATGGTGGCAGCTGCCATCCTGCCCGCTGCACCGAGTCGCGCCCCTGGGTATCGACCGATGGCCGCGCCAAGGCTTACTGGCGGTAATCGGCAAGCTCGTCAGTTCACGCAGCAGCAAGACACGGAAAAGCCGGCTTAACGCCGGCTTTTTTCATGGCTGGGCGATGGCGAGAGCCTCACCTTTCAAGCACGCCAGCGCGCCCGTCTGGCTTGCGCCGCACAAGTGGAGAGCTGCAATGGAGCCAGCTGCTGTGGCGTTACCCGGTCAGCTTTGGCCGGCAGGCAAGCATTGCTTACCCATCCTCTGATTACCGCAGATCAATACCGGGTTAACATGAACCCGTGACCGGCTGCCGGCAGCGCCTTCCAATGGCCCGCCAGACCGCCGGATTCTGACCATGGAGGCAGTGGATGTCTTTACGTACAGAGCTTTATCAAATTGCGGCCCGCCATCAGCTTGATGGCCCAACCCTGCAGCGTTTGCTACAACTAGGCGATCTGGAGACCGAACCTGCAGGGTTGGAGCACTGGCTGCCGCGTGGCATTGCCATCTTTGCTGCCGCATTGGGCGGCTTCGGGGTGATTTTGTGGATTGCCGCAAACTGGGAAACTTTTGGCCGCTTCGGACGCTTTGGCCTGCTGCAGACATTTGTGCTGGCTACCGGAATCGGCGCTTTGCTGCGCCCGGCTGGCCGTGCGCCACTGGGCTTGTTATCACTACTCGGCATCGGTGGGCTTTTCGCCTATTTTGGCCAAACCTACCAGACTGGCGCCGACCCATGGCAGCTGTTTGCGCTCTGGGCGGCACTCGCCCTGCCGCTGTGTCTGGCCCTGCGCAGTGACGTGCTATGGGCGCCTTGGGCGCTGGTTGTCAGCACCGGGGTGTCATTATGGGTTCATGCCCATATCGGCCATCGCTGGCACTTTTCCACCGAAGATCTGCCCGCCCACACCGCCGGCTGGTTAGCCAGCCTGTTGCTGGTATTGTGGCTCGGCCCCTTGTGTCAACGCTTCAGCGGTGCGGGCGTCTGGTCGCTGCGAACGGCCATCACCCTATGCCTGGGCACCTTCAGCTTTCTGGCCCTGTGCGGGCTGTTCGATCATGATGTCTCCTTGCACTATTGGCTCGGCCTGATTGCCACCCTGCTGCTGGCAGCCGTCTCGGCCAGCCGGCAAGCTTTCGATATTTATGGCGTCAGCCTCGCCGCACTCAGCTTCAATACGCTTCTGGTCTGCGGCATCAGCCGGCTACTGCTTCATAACTCAGACAGCCACGACATTCTGGGCCACCTGATGCTGATCGGCCTGGTAGCAGCCGGCATGCTGGCCGCAACGGTGACGCTGGTGCTCAAACTCTACCGCCGCCACACTGCCGAGGAGCACGCCGCATGAAAGCCTCCCGCATTGACAGCATCCTCCGTAGCGCCATTCACCAGGGTCTGCTACCCGCCGAGGCCACCGAGCATGCACCGGATAGACGCCCCTGGCCGATCGTGTTGCTGATTGCCCTGGGCGCGTGGCTGGCTACGCTGCCGCTGCTGCTGGTAACCGGCGCCTTATTCGGTGACTTCATCACCCGCAGCGCAGGATCGTATCTGGTGGGTAGCCTGCTACTGGCCGGCACCATCACCCTGTTCCGCTCAAAAAACCTGCCGCTGTTCGTCGAGCAGCTCGCCGTACCCGGCTTGCTGGTCGGGGCAACCACCTTCTGCTTCGGCTTGTATCGCGACCTGCCCGACCAGGCTGCCTCGGCCATGATGGTCGTGATTGCCATCACGGTGGCAGCCTTGGTCAAACGTCCCTGGTTACAAACCATCCTGGGGGCGACCGCCGCAGTCTTCGGCACCATGACCGCCCTACCCCTGCACTGGTTTGACTACCGGCAAGATCATCTGCTGATCTTCTGGCTGGCGTGGCATGCCGGCTTTGTTGCCTGGGTCATCAGTCAGTACGTGCTGCGGCATGTCCTCGAACGAGACGGGTATGCCGAAGCGGCTGGCACACTCGATGCCTTTGCCAGTGGCTGGTTGCTGACAGTCCTGCTCGGTTTGTCGATGTGGTCGGGAATGACCTTCCTGCTGGGAGGAAGCCTTGCGAACAACGAAGTCGTCGCCCTGGGACGCGAAATCTATCGCTACGTCTTTCCGGAAGAATGGACAGGCTACGCGACACGCCTGAGTTCGCTCGGCATCTGCCTGGCAGCCTTTGTCCAGACCAGCCAGCGCTGGCCCAGCCTGCGTCAGCCCTGGCTGGCTGGCGTCGCGGCCATCCTGGCTGGATTCAGCTGGCTATTGCCGGCCTTGGGTGCGGTGTTGTTTGGGTTAGCGCATTGCCTAAGCACCAAGCGGTGGCGACTGGCCATTGCGGCAGGGCTGGCCTGCGCCTGGATCATCGGCAGCTTTTACTATCAGTTATCCCTCCCCCTAGCGACCAAGGCCGCCATTCTGACGGGTGCCGCTGTTGTGCTAGGCGCACTGATCGGGTGGGCGCATCGCAGTTCCAGCAAGGTTCGAGCCCTGGGCCCAGCACACTCGCAGCCAAAGCGCTCGCCAGCCACCCTCCTTGGCGTTGGCGCCAGCCTGGGGTTGACCTTACTGGTCGCCAACATCGGTATCTGGCAAAAAGAAGACATCATCCGGACCGGTCAACCGGTCTATGTGGCGCTTGCCCCGGTTGATCCGCGCTCGCTGATGCAAGGCGACTACATGGCGCTGCGTTTTCGCTTACCGCCAGATGCGGAAAATCAACTGCGGCGTTTGCTGACAGACCAACGCCCCCACGCGATTGCCCGTCTGGATGCGCAGGGCGTTGCAGAACTGCTGCGTGTCACGAATACAGACACGCCGTTGCAGGCCGGAGAGATCGCGATTGAACTCAGCCCCAAACATGGCGAATGGGTATTGGTCACCGATGCCTGGTACTTCAAGGAGGGAGAAGCAGAGCGTTGGGCCAATGCCCGCTATGGCGAATTCCGGGTCAGGCCGGACGGTAAAGCACTATTGGTCGGATTGGCCGACGCGCAGCTAAAAGCCATACAGCCATAGGCTCAGTTGGGTTTTGTTTCCGGTCGCGCCAAAGCGGGTTGGCAAACGCATCCACAACCCGGCAACAGCCAGCTTGACGGTATTGGAAGAGGTCTGCGCCAGACCTCTCCCGCCGTCAAGGCGTCAGGCAACAACAAACTCCGCGTCCAGCAATCCCCCCAGCTTCATCGACAGTTTGTCGCCAGACTTCAGTGGGCCAACGCCCTCTGGCGTACCGGTAAACAGCAAGTCCCCTTCCTGCAAGGTAAAGCGGCTGGACACGTATTCAATGAGGGTAGGCACGTCGTAGACCATCATCCGGGTGTCACCGGTCTGGCGACGCTCACCATTGATATCGAGGCTGAAAGATACATCCTGCGGATCTGGAATCGCGGCAGCCGGAACAAATCGGGACAAACAGGCTGAACCATCGAAACCTTTGGCAAGGGTCCAGGGCAGGCCCTTCTGCTTGGCAACGTTCTGCAAATCTCTTGCTGTCAGATCAAGCCCGATGCCATAGCCGGCAATATGCGACAGGGCGGCAGCCTTCGAAATATGCTTGCCCCCCCGCCCGATCACCAGCACCAGCTCGACTTCATGGTGAATTTCTTGCGACCACGTCGGCAACACCAAGGGCTCGCCTTCTTTCTGGATGGCCGAAGTGGGTTTGATAAAGACCAAAGGCTCTGCCTCGACTTTGTTGCCCAACTCAGCCGCATGCGCCGCGTAGTTGCGACCGATGCAGTAGATGTTGGCAACCGCAATGGAAGGATGATTCGTCAGAAATTCAATGGAGGGCATGGTCGTGGCGTGTAAGTGGAAATGGAACCAATATCTTACAACAGCCTGCAATCCCGAATTCCGGGTGACGACGCCATAAACAGGCCGTCCGGCACCTTATTGGGCAAGGCGCAGACTCGCGCCAAACCGGCAAAAGAAAAGCGGAGCACTTGGCTCCGCTTTTTTGAAGACAGATAAAAGCAGAATTACTGCTTCTTCTCTTCCTTCTTCTCTTCCTTCATTTCTTCTTTCTTAGCCTTCTTGGCCTTCTTGGCCTTCTTAGCAGGCTTGTCTGCCTTCTCTGCCTTGGCTTCAGCTGCAGGCTTCTCTGCAGGAGCGTCAGCAGCAACTGCAGTCATGGAAACAGTAGCGAAGAGACCAGCAATCAGGGCAGCGATAAGCTTGTTCATGGTTAATTTCCTCTAACTTACAAAGTTTAAAAAGGTCTACTACTTGGTTGCGAGAGCAGATTTGTGTTGCCTCACTCACCATAACGCAGCTCGAATCCAGTCGGTTGACACGAATTTACTTTTTTTCGTGTGGGCAACTCAGGTAGCGGATCAAACCAGGCGAGCGAGACCCAGTAATAGCAAAACCGCCAGCCAAAGCAAGGCCGAACGCCAAATCAATCCAACCGCACTTTGCAGGTAGTTGGGATCTGCATCTTCCCCCAAGCCAAGCTCGGGCCGGAATTTCACAGTGTGGTCCTGATGGATGGCTTCCCCGAGCTTGACGCCAATGGCACCCGCCCCAGACGCCAACAAGATGCCATAGTCGTAGTTGGCCCAGGCATGCGCCTGTGAACGCCAGCAGTACACCGCATCTTCAAAATCCCCCATCACTGCAAAGCCGATCGCGGTCAGTCGCACTGGCAACCAATCAAGCCACGCCCCCACTTTGCTGGCAAACAAACCAAAGGGCTCATCATGCCGCAGGGCGCGCAGCCCCCACTCTTGCGCCAGCAGGCTGGAGGCCCGATAAGCAACCGCACCCGCAGCGCCGAATGGGCCCAGCAGCATGAACCAGAAAATCGGGCCAAATACGTAGCGATAAGAATCTGTCAGGCCGTGTTCGATTGATAACCGTGATACCTCCGCCTCAGTCAGTTCACTGGTTGGCTGGGAAGTCCACTCTGCCAGCAAGCGCCTGGCCTCATCGAGATTGCCATCGCGTAATGCTTCGGAAATACCGGTAAATGCCGAGCTGAACTGACGAAAACCAACCGTCAAATACAGCACGGCCACATTCCATAACCACATCAATAACGGATGAACCGCGTTGAGCCCCCAGGCCACCGCGCCGGCCAATACGGCTATCGGCAATACCGCCGCGCACCAGCCGACAACGCCGTGGCGATACTGACCCGCATTGCTGCTGCGCTCGATGAACGCTGCGTAATGATGAAAACCCAGATAAAAGGGATTGCGCTTGCCAAGCGAATGCAATTGTTCCAGCAAGAGCGCAGCCACTAACGAAAACACACCCATCGTAGCCTCGTCGCACAAGAGGTAATCGCCGGCAAGATACCATAGTTCCCGCCGCAAAACCCCCGCAGGCCACGCCAGGACTGGCCGCCACAATAACGTACTGTTTTAGTCAACTATTGGAATACCCAAGGCTTTGGGCTAGACTGACGAGTCGCTACGCGACGGTAAAAAATACGCTGACCGCCTTGCTGACGAAGATGGCATTGTCGCTAATCACTGTTTTCTTAAGGAAAGCGTCGTTGCCTGAAGGAACCGACAAGCCGACAGCAATCCAGATACAGACCCAGTTCGCCCTAGCCGCTTTCAACCTGTCCGCTCAAGTGCGAGCCTGACGGTGCCGACCGTTGCTCTCCGGCCCGCGCCCCGAGCGTACCGCTATCTTGGAGATACCACATGGAACACAAACTGCCCGAACTGCCTTACGCCCTCGACGCCCTGGCTCCTCACATGAGCAAGGAGACGCTTGAATATCACTACGGAAAGCACCACCAGACCTATATCACCAACCTGAACAACCTGATCAAGGGCACCGACAACGAAAATCTGTCGCTGGAAGAGATCGTCAAGAAGGCCCCGGCCGGCGGTCTGTTCAACAACGCTGCCCAAGTATGGAACCACACTTTCTTTTGGCTGGGTTTCAAGCCGAACCCTAACAGCGAAGCTCGTGTTCCGGCAGGCGCCTTGGCTGATGCCATCAACGCCAAGTGGGGTTCTTTCGACGAGTTCAAGAAGGCCTTCAACACTTCGGCCGCTGGCAACTTCGGCTCTGGCTGGACCTGGCTGGTGAAAAAGGCGGATGGCAGCGTAGACATCGTCAACACGACAGCAGCAGCCACCCCCCTGACCACAGCGGATACCGCGCTGCTGACCGCCGATGTCTGGGAACACGCTTACTACATCGACTATCGCAACAGCCGCCCCAACTATCTGGAAGCGTTCTGGAAGCTGGTTGACTGGGATGTCGTAGCCAAGCGTTTCGCTTGATCAGCTGACGTCTTAGATAATAAAAAGGGCGGATTCACTCCGCCCTTTTTATTCCGACCGCTCGTGTATTTCAAATCAGGAATCTCCGCCCCATGATGATCGCCTGGATCGGCTACCTCTACGTCATCCTGATGATCGCCGCCACCAGTGGCAGTGCTGTCAAAGGACTATCAATTGCCTTCTTTCTCGGGATCTTCCCGACCCTGATCATGCTGTATCTGATGGGCATGCGCCTGCGTAAAAAACGGGCAGAGGAAGCCACCCTTCACGCAAGCGCCGGAAACAGCAGCCCTCAATCCGATACGCCAACCGAACATTAAGCGCTCACGACCTTATTGCGGGCCAAATCGCAGCACCTGGCCATGTTTATCGTCAGTCAGGTACAGCGCCCCATCCGGCCCAACCCGAACATCCACGGGTGCCCCTAACCCCTTCGCATCTTTCCAGTCACTGATAAGCTCTATGGCTTCCGCCTTGGGGATACCCTTGGCATCGACCGGAAATGCCATCAGCCGATGTCCATACTTGCGGTAGCCGTGATAGCCCACCACCAGCCAGCCCTTATAAGCCGCCGGGACTTTCTCGCCCGTCCACCAGGTCAATCCGAGCGGGGCAGCGTGTGGTGGCAGCAGGCGTAATGGTGCCTCGGTCTTGCTGCAGTCATATTTGGCAAATTCAGGGGCGGCAACCTTTTTGTCGTAGCAGAATGGCCAACCATAATGCTTGCCCTGCACCAGCACATTCAGCTCGTCGTGCGGCAACTCCTCGTCATTGGATAGCTTCAGGGGCTTATGAATGGCGTCACGGCTGTTTTCACCCTGCAGAATCGTGCCGCTGGTATGTACACCCAATGCAACGCTATTACGCAAGCCTGTCGCAAGGATTTCTGCTGCACCAATTTTTCCCGCCTCAATCTTGTAGCGTCGGACCACGCCAAACGCTTCGTCACCTTCAACCTCGGCGCAACGATTTGCAGCCCGCTCAGCCGCTGTTGCCGCCTCGCAATTGTCCGAACCACTCCCGATATTTACGTACAGCGTGCCATCTGGCGCGAAAGTGAAACTGGTCAAAGGATGACGACGTGAACCAGGTGGCGGCAAGGCAATCGTCGGCTCCAGCCTGGGGCTAGCCTTATCGAGCTGTGCAAGCGGGATACGGCTGATTTTGCCGACTTCTCCCAAATACAACTGGCCATCCGGCCCTAGCGCCACGCCATGTGGACGGTCGAGACTCTCCAGCACCACCTTGGCTTGCCAGCCAGCAGCACCTGGCGTCAGCACCGACAAGCGCCCGCGATTAGCGACCCAGCTGCCCATTTCCGCCACCGCCAAGCGACCATCCGGCAGAAAACTCAGCCCGCGAGGCATCTTCAGCCCTTCTGCCACCACGCCTACGCAGTAACCAGCGGGGGTAGTCACCGCCAGCTTGGGTAAGCCACCACAGGTTTCCGCCCAAGTCGGCACGGCATACGCCAACCAACAAGCGGCCAAAAGCTTTGATGAATGTTTCAAGTCCGAAGCTCCACTGAAATTTAAACGGCACAAAAAAAAGCGGTGGCCGATACAATCGGACCACCGCTGGGTTGTCTGTCACGCCAGCCAGATCAAACTGGCCATCCGTCCCGTCGTCTTGTCACGACGGTATGAAAAAAAGCGCTCGGCATCGGTCACCGTACAATCGCCACCGCCAAAAATGCGCGTTACGCCAACGGTATGGAGCCGTTGACGCGCCAAGCCATAGATGTCTGCCAACCACTTGCCGTTGTGATCAGCGGATCGGAAATGCTGGCTGGCGGCAGCGTCCTTCGCAAGAAACGCTTCCCGGACTTCCGGCCCAACCTCGAAAGCCCCTGGACCGATTGCCGGCCCCAGCCAGGCCATTAAGTCTTCACCGCCCATGGCTGTAATGGCGGCTTCAATCACCCCATCACACAAACCACGCCAGCCTGCATGCACCGCCGCGACACGGTCTCCCTTTGCCGTCGTCAGCAATACAGGCAGACAATCTGCAGTCATGATGGCGCAGACCACCCCCGGCTGCCGGGCGAACACCGCATCCGCTTCAACTCCTTGCACGCCAGCGGCCGCATCAACAACCTGAATGCCATGTACCTGCTTCAGCCACAAGGGCTCCGCCGGCAATGCTTGCCGTAGCAGGCGGCGGTTTGCCAGCACCGCGTTTGGATCATCTCCCACATGATCGCCGAGATTCAGGCTGGCAAAGGGTGGAAGGCTTACCCCTCCACCTCGCGTTGTCACCATCGCTCGCACCGTGGCAGGCGCTGGCCACAACGGATTGATGACCTCATTCAACCATCCAGATGCACTCGACATCGTTGTCATCGTCATCATCCCAATCTTCATCATCCGGTTCGGCCGCCAGACCAGCCTGCACACGTAGCGCCATGATCAGCTCAGCCATATCGGACGGCAACGGCGCACGCCAGCGCATGCTCTTACCGCTTTCGGGATGCACCAGCTCTAGCTTTGCCGCATGCAGCGCCTGACGGCCAGCCTGAAACATGGTCTGAGCCGGATCAGTGGGTGCCAATGGTTTACCGTTGTAAAGCGGATCCGCCACCAGAGGAAAACCCAGCTTCTGCATATGCACACGTATCTGATGGGTGCGACCGGTTTCAAGCTTGCACTCGACCAGAGTACGACGCCCATAGCGCTCAAGTGGCCGGTAGTGCGTACGCGCAGGTTTGCCAGTAGATACCACCGCCATGCGGATGCGATCTCGCGGATGACGGCCCACAGGCGCATCTACCACGCCACTGGTGTTCAGATCCCCTTCCACCAGCGCCAGATAACGACGGCCCACGCTGCGATCCTGCAGCTGACGTACCAACTGGGTCTGCGCCGCAACCGTACGCGCCACGACCATCAAGCCACTCGTATCCTTATCGAGCCGATGCACAATGCCGGCACGCGGTACAGTCCCCAGTTCGGGATAGTGGTAGAGCAGACCGTTGAGGATGGTGCCTCCCCAATTTCCAGCGGCAGGGTGAACTACCAGGCCTGCCGGCTTGTCAAGGACGAGAATCGAGCGATCCTCATACACCACCTGTAAATCAACAGGCTCCGGCGTGAACGCCGTTTGTTCCGGATCAGGAACCGGCTCGACCCGCACCGACTCAGCGCCCCAGAGTTTGTCTTTGGGACTGAGCTGGCGGCCATCCACCGTAACGCGCTGTTCCTTGATCCAGGTCGTGAGACGACTGCGTGACCATTCAGGAAATAACTGTGCCAACGCGGCATCAAGGCGAGTTCCGGCCAGCTCGGCCGGTATCACCACGATACGTGGTTGGGACAAGTCGCTATAATCTTCTGCTTCTTCATCGAGGTTTGACATGAAACGTATTGTACCGCTTATCGTCGCAATGCTTCTGGCTGGCTGCGGCACCTTCGGCCAGAAGGGCGAACAGAATGAACAAGCCTCGGCCGAAAAGATCTATCGCGAAGCCAAATCGGAACTGGACAGCGGCAACTACCAGACCGCCGCCAAGCTGTATGAATCGCTGACCGCCCGCTTTCCCTATGGCCGCTACGCACAACAGGCCGAGATCGAAATGGCATATGCCCATTACAAGGACAACGAACCCACCCTGGCTCTGGCCGCCATCGACCGCTTTATCAAGCAGCACCCAAGCCATCCCAACGTTGACTACGCCTACTACCTGAAGGGACTCGTCAACTTTCTGGAAGACCGCACCTTCCTGTCTTTTATATCAAAACAGGATCTATCAGAACGCGACCCCAAGTCCGCCCGCGAATCCTTCGAGGCGTTCCGCGAACTGGTCAATCGCTTCCCCAGCAGTCGCTACGCCGAAGATGCCCGGCTACGCATGGCCTTTCTGGTATCCGCGCTCGCACAAAATGAACTACATGTTGCTGGCTATTACTATAGACGGGGTGCCTACCTCGCAACGGCCAACCGCGCCAAGACCGTTGTCGAGCAATATCCTCACACCAAGCACGTTGAGACCGCGCTGGCCGCCATGGTTCTTTCTTACGACAAACTCGGCATGACCGAGCTACGTGATGACGCTAAGCGCGTGTTACTAAAGAACTATCCTGGTACGAATGCCTTACAGTCAGAGCTATTTGCTGAAAAGCCCTGGTGGCATCTTTGGTAACTTTTTCGGCCCTTTTCAAAAAAAAGTAAAAATTTTTTAAGAAAGGGGTTTACAAGTACCAAGGGGCAAAGCATAATGCGCACCTCTCAACGACGCAGCGCTAACAAGCAACACAGCGCAGCAACGGAAAAGGGGCTATAGCTCAGCTGGGAGAGCGCTTGCATGGCATGCAAGAGGTCAGCGGTTCGATCCCGCTTAGCTCCACCAAAGTTTAGGGATTATCGTGTTGTAATTAAGCTGTAGCGATAATCACAAACCGAGTCCCCATCGTCTAGAGGCCTAGGACATCGCCCTTTCACGGCGGTAACCGGGGTTCGAATCCCCGTGGGGACGCCAATAGACAGACAGGCGATCATTCGAAAGAGTGATCGCCTGTTTTGCTTTGGGGCGCCTATTTTGACTGTCACCACACCACCTTTAGCCACTTACCCATCTGGTATTGCTTTGCTGTGCGAAGACCCCGCTCAGGAAATTGCCGCCAGCCAGCTCGCCAACGAATATGGCTTCCCCCTGATCAACACCCCCCCCACCCATGGTCATGCACTATGCCTACATGCCGGCCGTTTAGAGCTGCGCGAATTCGGTCGTGGCGCGGCAGGCCCCGTCTGGGTGGATTTTGGTGGGAGCGAATTAAAGCGCCGTACTGCCGGCGGCAAGGGGTTACTACTGGCCAAAGCCGTCGGTTTCAAGCATGGCACCCCTTCGATTGTCGATGCTACAGCCGGATTGGGACGCGACAGCTTCACTTTGGCAGCACTCGGCGCCCCTGTTTGCATGATCGAGCGGAATCCCCTTCCTGCGGCACTGGTTGCAGATGGATTACGCCGTGCCGCTCAAGATCCGGCAACCGCCGAGATCAGCCATCGTATCCAGTTCCATTTCGGATCAGCCCAGACACTACTGACGCAATGGCAGGGCGAAAAGCCGGATACCGTCCTGATTGATCCGATGTTTCCCGAACCCACCAAGCGGGCCAAGTCCAAGAAAGAAATGCATGCCTTCCAGACACTGGTTGGGCCCGACCTCGACTCCGACCTGCTACTGGAACCTGCACTGGCTTTAGCCTGCCGCCGCGTAGCCGTCAAGCGGCCGCGCCACGCCCCCTGGCTGGCCAATCAAAAGCCCGATCTGAACTACGAAGGTGAAAGCGTGAGGTTTGACATTTATCTGGTGAAAGCATGAACACCACCTTTGCAGAGCGACTGGTTGACTGGCAACGCCACCATGGCCGGCATGATTTGCCCTGGCAACAGACTCAAGACCCCTACCGCGTCTGGTTGTCGGAAATCATGCTGCAGCAAACTCAGGTAATGACTGTCATTCCCTATTACCAGCGCTTTTTGCAACGCTTTCCAGATATCCAGACTTTGGCCGCAGCGGCAGATGATGAGGTGCTGGCAATGTGGAGCGGCCTGGGTTACTACAGCCGCGCGCGTAACTTACATAAGGCCGCCAAAGTCGTCGTAGCGCAACATGGTGGTCGCTTCCCTACCACCCCGGAACAGATCGCCGAGCTTCCTGGTATTGGTCGCTCGACTGCCGCTGCCATTGCGGCTTTTTGCTTTGGCGTCAGAGCCGCCATTCTGGATGGCAATGTGAAGCGGGTGCTGGCTCGCCATGCCGGCATCACGGGCTATCCCGGCGAACGGGCGGTTGAACAGCGCCTATGGACCATCGCCGAGCAACGATTGCCGGTGGCGGCAGACATTGCCGCCTACACCCAAGGCATGATGGATTTGGGAGCCAGCCTTTGCAGCCGCAGCAAACCGCTGTGTCTGCACTGCCCGTTGGCGGCGGATTGCGTAGCCCGCCTAACCGGCCAGGTTGATGCCTTGCCAACCCGAAAAGCCCGAAAAGCCATTCCGGAACGCAGCGCCACGCTGCTGCTGATCCACCACCGAGGTCGGCTGCTGTTCGAAAAACGTCCACCTACGGGCATTTGGGGGGGATTGTGGACGCTACCGCAAATCGATGACGATCAAACCGATCCGATTGACTATTGCCGCTTGCAACTCGGCCTGAACGTCTCCGTGGCGGAAGCCCTGCCCACGTTCAGCCATACCTTCACGCACTTTCGCCTGCATCTGACCCCGCTTCCGGCCAATCTGCTGGAAACACCGTTGAGCATGATGGAAGCCGGTCGAGCCTGGTTTGATCAGGCCACTGCCGAGGCATTGGGCCTGCCCAGCCCTATCCGCAAGTTGATCAGTCAACTCACAAACTTCCAATAAATGAGCCAACTCGGCCCGCTCTACACACCGCCATCCACTCAGTTTTAACCTGATCACCCTCCCTTCCCCGCCAAAGCGGCAAGGTCGCGGCAAATTAGACCTGCGGCCGGCAATTCTCGCCGGCCCTACCTGTCTTCAAGGCTCCCTCCCCCCCAAAGCTGAATCCAAGCTCTTGATTCGGCACATTTGCGGCAGAAATCGGCTTGGCATCCTGTTTGCTTTAGAGAGCACATCCAGTCCCATTGCGGGGGTTGCCGCCATGATTCACAAAGACTTTTCGCTTGTAGTTGCCTGCGCGAGGCGCGCAGTGCGAGCGGGCATGCGCGGCATCTCGGGAGCCGGAGCCCCACCTCCAGTCGGTCATCGACGACAGCAGGGCTCACGCCGCAGTGCCGATGAGGAGGGCCACGCCATGCGCTATGGATGACGCGCGGGGTGTGCCCCGATCACCACCCTGCAGGCTGACACAGCCTTGCTGGAACATTGCGGAGGGTAGGTACGGCCAACCGTCCACCCGGAATTGACCGCCGTCGGCTGTCTGTCATCAGACGCCGATCAAGGAGAAAAATCATGCAAGTCATACAAACCAACGTGCCCTCGTTGAATGCCCAGCGTAACCTCGACCGATCGGCCGATACGCTGCAAACCTCGCTGCAACGGCTTTCATCGGGTTTTCGTATCAATAGCGCCAAGGATGACGCGGCCGGCTTGGCAATTGCCGAACGCTTCACGTCGCAGATCCGTGGCATGGATCAGGCCCGCCGCAACTCCAGCGATGGCGTGTCGATCTCGCAGACAGCAGAAGGCGCGCTGGAGCAGATGGGCAATATCCTGCAACGGATTCGCGAACTGGCGGTGCAATCTTCAAACGCCACCAACTCGGTATCCGACCGCCAAGCGCTGAATGCTGAAGTCACCCAGTTGGTCTCGGAACTTGATCGCTTCTCTGTCGCAACCGAATTCAACGGCCAGAAGCTGTTTGATGGCAGCTTCGGGGCGGCAATCTATCAGGTAGGCGCCAATGCCAACCAGACGATTACAGCAACCACCACCAACTTCCGCACGGATCAATACGGCACCTTCCAGCTCGGGGTCGGCGATGGCACCGGCATCAAGGCGGTCACTCCAGCCCAGTCTGGCGCCATTGCAACGGCACCCGGCTCAACAGGCGTGGTCGCCAGTGGCTCGGTATCGCCATCCGGCACCTTCAGCATCAATGGTGTTTCGATGAATGCGGTTGATGGGGACAGCGCAGCCTCTCTTGCGGCCAAGATCAACTCGGCTGCAGTCGGCGTCAAAGCCAGTGCGCGCACTGAAGCCACCATGACGTTCTCAACGTCCGGCTCCTTCAATCTGGCGGTAGCCTCGAAGAGCAGCTCGTTCGAGGCGGTGTCATTCAACATCACCGACTCGAACAACGATGGCTTTATCGACCGGGTTGATTACGCCCAGGCGGTAAATGCCTTCAACGCCAAGTCATCCAAAACCGGGGTTGTCGCGCAGATCGTTGACTTCCAGACCGTCGATGCCACAGGTGCGGCCGTTACCCAGTCCGGGCTCAAACTGGTGGCCGACGACGGCAGCAATATTGCCCTGTCGGCGTCAGGCGGGTTCCCGACCGACGTCTCGATCTGGAGTGGTAGCGGCACCACTGCGCCGGCTTCGAACTTCCTGACCAGCGGTTCCGCTGCTGCGGCCGCATCGGGTAATACCGATACCACGCTCTATCTGGGAGGGCAGGTAACGCTGAACTCACTGTCGTCGTATTCACTGCTATCGGTCACAGCAGGGTTTGCTTCGGGCACCTTCAACTTCAGCGGTCTGGCCCCCGGCTCAACGGGCGCTGCCGAGTTACGCACCGTCGAGAAGCTCGATATATCGACAGTCGAATCTGCCACGCAAGCCTTGCGAGTGGTAGATGATGCGCTGTCTCTGGTCAATGATCAGCGTGCCAAGTTTGGTGCCTTGCAGAGCCGGTTTGCGGCCACCATCAGCAATCTGCAAACCACTTCGGAAAACCTGACCGCAGCACGATCACGAATCAAGGATGCCGACTTTGCCGCAGAGACGGCGAGTCTGACCAAGGCGCAAATATTGCAGCAGGCGGGCACAGCCATGCTCGCTCAGGCCAATGCCCTGCCAAATCAGGTGTTGTCACTGCTGCGCGGATAACCATGGGCACGTGGTTAGGGCCACGGCAAGCTTAAGGCCCTGCAACCGGCGATCAATCACTGATCGCCGGCTTTTTTTTGTAGACCGGTTGACGCCTGTTGCACTTGGCGGTGCAATGCGTGCCTGATCGTGCATGCAGTCAGGCCAACGACTTTTGTGCAAAACCCACGAGGTTTGCACGAAATCCACCAAGACTGCCGCATGACACGCCACAGAAAATAGTCGGCAAACGGTCAGAGGCGCAGGCTCTGTTGACGTCTGATTTACAGATCGCATCTCACCGGAAGAGCCGTCAATGGAAGTTGACTCACACGCCTTTGCCAACATTGTCACGACCCAACCCGTACCCCGGAGTCCACATGAACGCCCGAACATCCAACGCCACCATCATCGAACGCATCCGCCAGCTTCGGACGGCCATGCAAGCGCAAGGTATCAGCGCCTGCCTGATCCCGTCTGCCGACCCTCATCTGTCCGAATACCTTCCGGAACGCTGGAAAGGCCGGGTATGGCTGTCGGGCTTTACTGGCTCGGTAGCGACTTTGATTGTTGCCACCGACTTCGCCGGTCTGTGGGTGGATAGCCGTTACTGGGTGCAAGCCGAGGTCGAGCTGGCCGGTACGGGCATCACGCTGATGAAAGTCAACAGTGCATCGGCCGCTCAGCATATTGAGTGGCTGGCCAGCCATGTACCGGCCGGCGGTACCGTAGCCGTTGACGGCAATGTGCTGGGGCTGGCGGTCGCGCGTGACCTGCAGACAGCGCTCACCGCCAAAGGCACCCTGCTACGCACAGATATTGATCTGCTCGAAACAGTATGGGCAGATCGTCCAGGACTACCCACCGCCCCCATTTACGAACACAAAGCCCCTTATGCCACACAGAGTCGGGCCGCAAAGCTGGAGCTGGTCCGTGCGGCGATGAAGGCTGCGGGTGCAGACTGGCATTTCATCTCAACAGTCGATGACATTGCCTGGCTGTTCAATCTGCGTGGCAGCGATGTCAGCTATAACCCCGTGTTCATCGGCCATGCGCTGCTTCACCCTCAAGGTGCAACCTTGTTTGTCGGCGAGGGCAAACTCCCTGCCGATCTGACCCAGACTCTTGCCGCAGAAGGCATCCGCATCGCCCCCTACGCCAGCGCCCACGCTGCACTGGCCACACTACCAGCCGATGCCGGCCTGCTGATTGATCCGCGTCGAATCACGCTTGGCCTGCGCCAGGCGGTGCCGGACGGCATCCGAGTCGTAGAGTTGATCAACCCATCCGTGTTTGCCAAATCCCAGAAGTCCGAGGCAGAAGCCGTACACATCCGTGATGCCATGGAACAGGACGGTGCCGCACTCTGCGAATTTTTCTGCTGGCTCGATGGTGCAATCGGCAAGCAACGCATCACCGAAATCGACATTGATACCCAGATCAATGCAGCACGTGCGCGCCGCCCCAACTTTGTCTGCCCAAGCTTTGCCACCATTGCCGGCTTCAACGGCAACGGCGCCATGCCACACTACCGCGCCACGGAGGAATCGCATGCAGTGATTGAAGGACAAGGTCTGCTGCTGATCGACTCTGGCGGCCAATATCTGGGCGGTACCACCGATATCACCCGCGTCGTGGCGATTGGCGAACCCAGCGCAGCTCAAAAGCGGGACTTCACACTGGTGCTGAAGGGAGTGATCAATCTATCGGTCGCCCGCTTCCCGCGTGGTACCCGCTCGCCCATGCTGGACGCCCTGGCCAGAGCCCCGATCTGGGCAGATGCCGTGGACTACGGACATGGCACGGGTCATGGCGTCGGTTACTTCCTGAATGTACATGAAGGCCCGCAAAGCATTGCCGCGACGGCCATGCCGCTGCCGCAGACGGCGATGGAACCGGGCATGATCACCTCGATCGAGCCGGGCATTTATCGGCTGAATCAGTGGGGCGTCCGCATCGAAAATCTGGTGCTCAACCGTGTCGCCACGCAAAGTGAATTCGGTGAATTCCTCGAATTCGAAACACTGACCCTGTGCCCGATCGACACCCGTTGCATGGATCTCTCCCTGTTGCGGGCTGACGAAATTGCCTGGATCAATGACTACCACGCCACCGTACGTCGTCGCCTGAGCCCCCATGTGGCGGGTGAAGCCAAACGCTGGCTGGAAATTCGTACCGAACCGATCTGAACCTTGCAGAAATCGGCGATACTAAGAAAGGCAGGCTGTTAAAGCCTGCCTTTTTCTTTGTCCGGGTCATCCGGATACGCTCTTTAACCATAAAAACGAGAAGGAAAAACCATGTTTCGCTGGTTTGAAACCCGTATCAACCCTTACCCCGATGCCGCACCGGCACAACTTCCCAAGGGGTTCTTCCCCTTTATATGGGCCTGCACCCAAGGCCTACGTCCTCTCATCTTCAGTGTCATTCTCCTGACCGCCCTTTGCGGCGCCTTTGAAGCCATCCTGTTTTCCATGCTGGGTTCGGTGGTGGACTGGCTCAGTCAGGTCGCCCCCAATCAGCTCTGGGCCAAGCAAAAGGAAAACCTGCTGCTACTGGGGGGCATTCTGCTGGCCAGCCCACTGCTGATTGCCCTGCAAGCCATGTGCAAATATCAGGGCCTGCAAGGTAACTTCCCGATGCGGTTGCGCTGGAATTTTCATCGCCACCTGCTTGGGCAAAGCATGGGCTTTTATCAGGACGAGTTTGCCGGCCGGGTCGCTGCCAAGGTCATGCAAACCGCACTGGCCGTACGCGAAACCGTGCTGATCATCGCCGATATCATGGTGTTTGTAGTCATCTACTTCATTACCATGGTTGCCGTTGTCGGTCATTTCGATCTGGTCCTGCTGCTACCCTTTCTGGGGTGGCTGGCCGCCTACATCGGGGCGCTCTGCTTCTTCGTGCCTCGTCTTGGCAAGATTGCCGCACAGCAGGCTGATGCCCGCAGTCTGATGACCGGCCGCATCACCGACGCCTATACCAATATCGCCACCGTCAAACTGTTTGCCCACACTCAGCGTGAAGCACAGTACGCCAAAAGCGCGATGCAGGAATTCATGCAGACCGCGTACGGACAGATGCGACTGGTATCCGGCTTCGACGTCGTCAACCACTGTCTGAGCATGTTATTGATCGGCAGCACCGCCGGCGCCACGCTATGGCTGTGGATGAATGGCCAGGTTGGCGTTGGTGCCGTCGCGGCCGCCACCGCCATGGCTTTGCGACTGAATGGCATCTCTCATTGGATCATGTGGGAAATGGCCAGTCTGTTCGAGAACATCGGTACCGTACAGGACGGCATGGCCACGCTATCACGCCCCGTGACCATCAACGACCAGCCGGATGCCCAACCTTTGCAGGTTCGCCAAGGCGAGATCCGCTTCGAAGATGTCAGCTTCGCCTACGGCAACAAAGCCGTGATTGAGCATCTCAATCTAGTCATCCGCCCCGGCGAAAAGGTCGGGCTGGTAGGCCGCTCGGGTGCGGGAAAAAGTACCCTGACCAATCTGCTGCTGCGCTTCTACGACATTCAGCAAGGCCGGATTATGGTGGATGGTCAGAATATTGCCGAAGTCAGCCAGGACAGCCTGCGCCACCAGATCGGCATGGTGACTCAGGACACCAGCCTGCTGCATCGGTCGGTACGTGACAACCTGCTATACGGCCGGCCCGATGCCAGCGAGGAAAGCATGCTGGCTGCCGCCCGCCAGGCAGAGGCACATGAATTCATCCTCAGCCTGACCGACCCCAAAGGCCGCATCGGCTACGATGCCCACGTCGGAGAACGTGGCGTCAAGCTCAGTGGCGGCCAGCGTCAGCGCATCGCTATCGCCAGGGTCATGCTCAAGGATGCTCCGATCCTGCTGCTGGACGAAGCAACCAGCGCACTAGACAGCGAAGTGGAAGCTGCCATTCAGGGGAGCCTTTATCGATTGATGGAGGGCAAAACCGTGGTCGCCATCGCCCACCGCCTCTCCACCATTGCCGCCATGGACCGGCTCATCGTGATGGACCAGGGACGGATTGTCGAACAAGGCAGTCATGCCGAGCTACTGGCGCAGAACGGTATCTACGCCCGCCTGTGGGCGCATCAGAGTGGCGGATTTTTGGGCGAAGAAGTGGACGATGAAAACCTTGCAGTCACTCAAACCGAAATCGCGTGAATCGTATCGTCGGCACGTATGAGCCGTTCTGATTGATTTGTACCCAACGTCAGTAATATCCACCCCAAAGCCCTTTCCGACGAAAGGGCTTTTCTTTGTATTTCAATAAGACAAAAATTCGCCCCCCGCTTCAATTTTCCAATACCAACCAATAACTTACCAAAACACAGAGACCATTAATGATTGTTAACGCTTTACGTAGCCTGATACTTGCGCTCCCCTTAATTGTGATCAATGCAAACGCCGAAGAGCCAACTTCTTTGGCCAACACTCCTCTTACCAGCGGACCGAGTGACGTTCCCTTCCTCAATCAGGCGGTCCTGAAACTACCGTCTGGGTATGCCTTCATGGACAAGGAGCATGGGGCAAAATTGATGCGGCAAGTGGGCAACTCTGTCAACGACAGTACATTTCTCGGCTTGATCATGCCTGAACAGAGTGGCAAGAATTGGTTTGTGGTAGCGGAATACGAACCCTCAGGTTACATCAAGGACGACGATGCCAAGGACTGGGATGCCGATGACTTGCTAAAGAGTCTACGGGAGGGTACTGAAGCCGGTAACAAAGAACGGCGCGCCCGCAACATTCCTGAGTTTGATGTCACCGGCTGGCTGGAAAAGCCCAACTATCAATCAAGCAATCATCGTCTGGTTTGGGCGGCCCTGACCAAGGAAAAGAATGCTGCGGCCAACCAAGGATTAGGCGTGAACTACAACACTTATGCCCTTGGCAGGGAAGGCTATATCAGCCTCAATCTGGTCACTGAAGCCAGCTCGGTCGAAACCGACAAGGCCGCTGCCAAAGAATTGCTTTCGGCCTTACAGTTCAATAATGGAAAACGATACGAGGACTTCAACTCTTCCACCGATCATGTAGCGGAATACGGCTTGGCTGCACTGGTTGCGGGTGTCGCTGCCAAAAAGCTCGGCTTTCTGGCAATGATTGGCGTGTTCTTTACCAAGTTTTTCAAGATCATCGCCGTAGCGGCAATTGGATTAGTCGCTGGTATCAAGCGGCTCTTCAATCGTTCGAGCGACTAACCGCCACCCAACAAATCATATCTTGGGTCTGCCGACCGGCAGGCCCAGTCAAACCCTAAACACCCCAGCCATACTCGCCAGAAGAGACATTGCCCGTGGGAAGATCGCCTCACTGCCAATACCACATACCTACCCAGCCATTGACCTAACGTACCGGTACTACGAATGCGATGTGCCCGGAAGCAGTCAAGTCGAGAGAAACATCTGGCCCAAGACTCGATTAATTAAAACGCTAAGACGCTAAATCTGATCGCTCGGAATCTGTGGACTGGTGCGGTGGCAATAAAAATAATCCCCCCACAGAAACAAAAATACGCGCGGATCAACCGCAAAATCTGCATTTCTTTCGATAGATTCAGGCACCTGGCACCGTTCCGCACTACCTGTTAGCGCCACACGCTAAATCGGCTTTAGACCAGCAACTGGTGTTTGCACATATCCAGACAGTAATACACGCCAAACAATCCAATCAGCAGTTGCTGGAAGGATAAGAGGCCGAAATTGCCGCTGGCGAGCATAAATCCTGAAATGGCCACGCTACCCATAAAGGTGGGTAGTGCGGCTTTGCTGGACTTAAGCAAAAACACACTGGCAATCAGTAACAAAAAGGGATGAAAAATATACAAAAAAACCATCCCGTCAGATGCTTCCTGAACACTTGGCCCCCTGCCCATGCTGGTTTTACCGAGCAGCCAGATCAGCTCGCTCAGCAGCATTGCGCCCGAAAAAGGTAAAAGGACCCAACCTAAGGCAGGTCTTCCCCATACCAGACCAATTCTGGAAGCGGACTCTTGTGGCGTAGCCTCCAGGCTGGCGCTATCGACCGGTTCGTCAATGAATTCAGCCGCCAGCAGTTTGCGTGCTACATCGGCATAAGCTTCGGGGACCAATAATCGCGTACCGCCTGTCGCGACAGAATACAGCTGCAGCTGGTTCATGTTGTCGTCGCCGAGCCGACAGGGGATATCGGCTGAATCAAGAATACCCAAGCGCAGTTGTGCATCAAAACTACTTAAGTGTCTTTCGACACACACCCAGCCTGTGACTACGTCCCCAAACTCGTTTGGGATTTCAGGCTTTTCCGCACCGACGTCCTCACTTACCACCTGAGGCAATTCAGCCTGCCGTTGTCGCAATATGGCTTCAGCCATTTCGCGCGCCTGATCAGTCAAGCCGCCCCCGGCGTATCGTCGGGAGAGTTCTTCGGTCGTCATGTTCGCCAAACGCTGATATAGCTCTGACTGTTCCACATCAGACTCCTTTCCAAGCCCAGGCAGTGTTGACTGCCAGGCTGCAAGTCCAAATCCGACGAAATGCGATCCAGAAATAAAATGTCAACTGTGCCCAGCCATGATGCAAATGGCGCCGGCAGACGATTTCGCATCATCCAGCCAGCGCCATTTGCCGAGACGGTAAAAGCAATCTTGCCTTACGCAGCGTTACTGTCGTGCAAGGATTGTTTAATACCAGGTCACCTTGCCATTACTGGTGTCATACAAGGCGCCAACAATCTTGATCTGGCCGGCAGCTTCCATGTCCTTCAGGATCTGGCTCTTGTCACGGATAGTTTGCACCACCATTTTTACATTGGACTCGGTAACGGCATGTACGAATCCATGATTCTTGGAATTGCGTTCACCCGTGGTCTTGGTTGCCTCGACGGCCGGCTTGAGCTTATCCAGCAAGGTGGTCAGATTACCCATCTTAACGTCGTCACACGCGCCCTTGATGGCACCACAGCTGGTATGCCCCAGCACCACTACCAAACGTGAGCCGGCAACTTTAGCGGCATATTCCAGACTACCCAGGATGTCTTCATTTACCGTGTTACCAGCCACCCGCGCCGTGAAGATGTCACCGACGCTCTGATCAAACACCACTTCCGGCGCAGCACGCGAGTCGATACAGCCGACCACGCTGGCATAAGGGAACTGGCCCAGCGCCGTCTGGGTAACCATCTTCTTCAGATCGCGGCGCAAGGGCTTGCCTGCAACAAAACGCGCATTACCGGCTTTGAGAATATCCAATGCGCTATCCGGGGTGATACTGGCTTGCACGGACTGGGTCAACGTCGCGCCAGGGGTGTAAGGCTTGGCTTCGACTTTGCCAGCTGGAGCATTGTCTGCCAGCGCAGGAAGTGACAGTGCGGCAAGGCTGAGCAAAACGGAAAGAGGCAAGCGACGATTCATCATGATTCTTCCTTGTTCAGGTAGGTTGAAAATCGCAGATCTTATCCGGGTAGCGAGTCTGAAAAACCCCTCACCTCGCCGCCAGGATGAATGGTTAGGCAAAAATTAGCCGGTGCTTAGCCGGTTTGCTCAAAAACTATAAACATTCCTTCCTAGATATCCAGTTCGCCTTGCGGACCGGGGGCACTGGTTACTGCTGCGGCAGCGCTGCCGTCAGCAAAGTGCAGCCGTATGGACTGCCCTCGGTGCAGGGTCGCGGCCTGTTTGATCAGTTCCCCGCGCGCAGTTTCAACCCTTGCATAGCCACGACTCAACACTGCATCCGGGTTCAACGCCTGTAGCTGCGATGACAAGACTTCCAGTGCGCCAAGCCGTCGCTGCAGTCCGGCATTGGCGGCCGTGCGCAGCCGACTCGCCAGACCCTGCAGGTGCCGTCGCAGATTCACCGCATCGGGCCGAACGTGTCGATACCGCCCGGACACCAACGTTAACGCAGCCCGACGTCGCTCCAATTGTCTTGACGACGCCATCTGCAATCTACGCGCCAGGTCTTCCATCATTCGGCGTTGCCGGGCAATTCGCTCCCCAGGATGCAACAGACGGCGTGCAGCAAAGTCCAGGCGCTGAGAACGCAACATCCATTGCCGTGACCATTCACGCCGTAACCGCATGGCCAAGCCATCCAATTGAAACCGCAAATCTGCACGGCTTGGGCTTGCCAGCTCTGCCGCAGCGGTCGGCGTCGGGGCGCGGACATCCGCCACGAAGTCTGCAATGGTGAAATCTGTCTCGTGCCCAACTCCGCTGATAACCGGAATCAAGGAGCCCGCAATGGCACGTGCAACGGCTTCGTCATTGAAAGCCCAAAGATCCTCAATGCTGCCGCCGCCACGACAGACGATCAGCAGATCTACCTCGGCGCGGCGATTGGCCGTAGAAAGTGCGGCCACAATCTGGGCCGGCGCAGCATCGCCTTGCACCTGGGTTGGATAAATAACAATTTGCACGGCGGGATTACGTCGGCGCATGGTCGTCAGTACATCGCGCAAAGCCGCAGCCGCCGGTGACGTAACAATGCCGATCGTACGTGGCATGGCGGGCATCTGACGCTTACGCGCCGCATCAAACAGACCCTCAGCGCTCAGCTTGGATTTGAGTCGCTCGAATGCTTCGTACAAGGCCCCCAGCCCCGCCAGACGTATCGTCTCGACCCCCAGTTGAAAGTCGCCTCTGGCCTCGTAAAGCGTTGTAACCGCACGCACTTCTACCTGCAGCCCTTCTTTCGGGCGAAACGGCAGCAGGGCGGCGCGCTGCCGGAACATGACACACCGTACCTGAGCCGTTGCGTCCTTCAATGAGAAGTAACAATGGCCCGATGCTGCAATCGTCAGATTAGAAATTTCCCCTGCGACCCACAGCACTGGCAGCCCGCCTTCGAGCATTTCCCGTACCGTTCGGTTTAACTGACTGACTGTCAGAACAGGGCTGGAACGAGCCTCCGCAACTTTGGCAAGGCTTGACAAACGATCAGTATCGAAACTCACAGCTTCACTTCATCCACATGGAGACCTTGGTTTTGTCAATCTGGCTGTAACATTCAACTTCAGCAGAGCCAAGACACGCAAAACAACATAACCAATTGATTATTAACATATTTAATAAAAGCCTAAATTCTAGGCAAGCCAAGCCCCACCTAGTTGGCACAGGCATTTAGCGCAGTTTTCACAAACTGACCCACAAAGTTATCCACAGAAAATGTGGGTAACCTTAAAAGGGCGCCAAATCTGGATCCTGGTCCGCCATGATGACCGTCGCTTGCCGTTATCATAACGACTCGCTAAAGTTACGCGATTTGCCCACAACGCTTCAGGAACCCCCATGTTGGAAATGATCAAAGCGGCAGGCTGGCCGATTTACCCGATTATTCTCGCTTCGATCGTTGCGATGACCATCATCATCGAGCGCTTTTTGTCCCTGAGAAAGTCACTGGTCATCCCCGATGGCCTGCTGGCACTGGCCGTGCAGGATTATCGCAAACATGGCGTCAATGCCGAGATGCTGAACCGCCTTTCCGCAAATTCCCCGCTGGGCCGCGTGTTTGCTGCCGGTCTGAAAAACGTCAACAGCTCGCGTGAGATCATGAAAGAGTCGATCGAAGAAGCAGGCAGAGCCGTTGCACATGAATTGGAACGTTTCCTGACCACGTTGGGCACCGTTGCCACCGCCGCACCGTTGCTGGGCCTGCTGGGCACCGTTATCGGCATGATCGAGATCTTCGGAGCGCAAAGCGCTGCGGGTGGCAGTAATCCTGCGGTTCTCGCTCACGGTATCTCGGTTGCCCTGTATAACACGGCGCTGGGCATTATCGTGGCAGTTCCCAGCTTGGTGTTCTACCGTCACTTCCGTGGCAAGGTCGATGCCTTTCTGGTTGAGATGGAGCAACAGGCCGTCAAGCTGGTCGAAGTGGTACATGGTGACCGCAACTAAGTCAGGCAAAGGATACCAACCATGAATTTCCGCCGCGGCCGCACTCGGGAGGAGCCCGAGATCAATTTCATCCCCTTGATCGACTTGATGTTGGTGATCCTCATCTTTCTGATGGCCACCACCACCTACTCGAAATTTGCTGAGCTGAAGATCAACCTGCCCTCTGCAGATGCTGAAAAGACCGCGCAGAGAGCGAGTGAGATTCAAGTTGCAGTGACATCGGGCGGTCGCTACGCGATCAACGGTCAGCTGGTGAACTTCACCACCATTGACGATCTGGCTGACTCTTTGCGCAAGGCCTCCAGCAGTGCGGATTCAACCATTGTCGTCAATGCCGATGGCGGGGCAAGCCATCAGGCCGTGGTGAATGTGATGGAAGCGGCAAGACAAGCAGGTCTTGGTCGGCTGACATTTGCAACGCAGACCGCAACCAGTCACTGACCTACCTACATGGCCTTACAAATCGCGGCGCTCTGGCAGCGCCGCAATTTTTTTCTACTGCCTTTACTCCCGGTGGCGGTGCTGTTCCGGTTGTTGGCGGCGCTACGTGCAACCTTGTACAAACAGGGTTGGCTCAAGCGTCAACGGCTGCCGGTTCCAGTGGTGGTGGTAGGAAACATCAGTGTTGGCGGCACAGGCAAGACCCCCCTGACGCTGTATCTTGCCCAACAACTCTGCTTGGCAGGTTTTCGGCCCGGCATCATCAGTCGCGGTTACGGCGGCAATGCCCTTAATCCTCAACAGGTCCAGCAGGATGATCCCGCCAGCCTGGTCGGGGACGAACCGTTACTGTTGGCACGCCGGGCGGGCTGCCCGGTTTTTATCGGCCGACTCCGCCATCAGGCCGGGCTGGCCTTGCTCACACAGTATCCTGAATGCAATGTGATTCTGTGCGACGACGGCCTCCAGCATTACCAGCTCGAACGTGATATCGAAATTGCAGTGATTGACGGTCAGCGAGGTCTGGGCAACGGTTGGCCACTGCCCGCTGGGTCACTGCGCGAACCACCCAGTCGTCTGAGCCAGGTCGATGCGGTCATTGTCAACGGTGAACTCAAGCAGACCATCCCGCCACATCCCAGCCGCTTTCAAATGTCACTGGATGCCAACCAGGCTTATCAGCTGATAAACCCAGCCAATAAACAGCCGCTGGCGGCATTTTCAGGCCAGAACGTAGCGGCCCTTGCGGGTATTGGGCATCCACCGCGCTTCTTTTTCGTGCTGGAACAGGCAGGAATGCTGGTCGACCCCCATCCATTTCCTGACCATCATGCCTACACCGCTGACGAGCTGACAGCGATTAAAGCCGGCACCTTATTGGTCACCGAGAAAGACGCAGTGAAACTTGCACCGTTCAACGATGCTAGAATCTGGGTCGTTCCCGTTTCTGCCCGACTGGCACCAGATCTTGCTGCCTGGCTGGTAGATCGCCTCGAGTCGTCGGCCAAGCCAACAGCTGCTCGCTGAGGCTGAACCGGCCAATACAGCATGGCATGACGGTTGATGCCCCCCGTACCTTGGTCGGGGCTTTCTTAACTCCCCACCCTCTACACCCGCATGGATAACAAGCTGCTTGAAATTCTGGTCTGCCCGCTATGCAAGGGACCGCTCGTCTATCGCAAACCCCAACAGGAACTGATCTGCCGGGGCGATCGCTTGGCATTTCCGATCAAGGACGGAATCCCGGTCATGCTGGAATCCGATGCCCGCGAGCTTGATCCGACAGAGGAAATTCCCAAGTGAGTGCAGGTTTTTGCGTGTTGATCCCAGCACGACTCAAATCAACCCGGCTGGCGGATAAGGCTCTCGCAGACATTGGAGGCAAACCCATGGTCGTGCGCGTTGCCGAGCGAGCCGCACGAGCCGGTGCAGAACGAGTCTGCGTGGCCACTGATCACCCCAGCATCCTGCAAGCAGTGCAAATCGCAGGTTTTGACGCCGTCATGACCAGCGAACATCACAGCTCTGGCACCGAACGTCTGGCAGAAGCCGCCGACCAGCTGGGCCTTGGTGATGACGCCGTCGTCGTCAACGTGCAAGGAGATGAGCCACTGATTGAGCCCGCACTGATTAGCCAGGTTGCAACACTGTTGCAGCAAGACAACAATCTGCAAATGGCAACTGCTTGCCATGCCTTATCTACAGCAGCGGAAATGTTCAACCCCAATGTCGTCAAGGTCGTGCTTGACCACGCTGGCCGGGCACTCTACTTTAGCCGGGCACCCATCCCTTACGCTCGGGACGCTTTTGCACAAACTCGCGAAGTATTGCCGGATAAGCTACCGGTTTATCGGCATATCGGGCTTTATGGCTATCGCGCCGGCTTTTTACGTATTTACCGTGATCTTTCGCCCTGTGCCCTCGAAAACTACGAGGCACTGGAGCAGCTGCGGGTACTCTGGCATGGTTACCAAATTGGCGTTGCCATTGCCCCCCAGGCACCTGCTGCTGGCGTAGATACGGCTGAAGACCTGGAGCGAGTGCGTCAACTGTGGGCACAGACCGACCCGCAGTGATGCATCGCCTGATTTGATTTTTGGACTTTTACTTCTCACTTTTTGGGAACCGCCCATGAAACTCATCCTCCTCGGCGCGCCCGGCGCCGGCAAAGGCACCCAGGCCACTTTCATCAAGGAAAAGTACGGCATTCCGCAAATCTCGACGGGCGATATGCTGCGTGCAGCCGTCAAAGCTGGCACGCCGCTGGGCCTGGAAGCCAAAGTCATCATGGACGCCGGCAAGCTGATGCCGGACGACATTATCATTGGCTTGGTCAAAGAGCGTATTGCACAGGACGACTGCAAGAATGGTTTTCTGTTCGATGGCTTCCCACGCACGATTCCGCAGGCCGATGCATTGAAGACAGCAGGGGTCGATATCGACTATGTCGTCGAAATTGACGTGCCGGATGAAGCGATTCTGGAACGCATGGCCGGTCGTCGCTTTCATATGGCGTCAGGTCGCAGCTACCACATCAAGTTCAACCCGCCCAAGGTTGAAGGCAAGGATGATGTAACTGGCGAAGATCTGGTTCAGCGTGACGACGATCAGGAAGAGACCGTCAAGAAACGCCTGGCGGTCTACCACGATCAAACCAAAGTGCTGGTTGGCTACTACTCGCAACTGGCTGCCAGTGGCGATACCCGCGCCCCCAAGTACGTGAAGATTGCCGGGGTTGGCGCCGTGGAGTTGATACGGGACAAAGTTTTTGAGGCGCTAGGCGCCTAAGCTGGCAAAACAGGCGGGGAATTCCCCGCCTTTTTTTATGTTCTCCCATATCGCGAGCCAGCTTATGTATTACACCGAACGCTTCAACGGCATCTCCCATCTGGTTGGAACCCTACTGGCGATCGTTGGGCTGGTGATTCTGGTTACTCTGGCCAGTATGCAGGGAGACCCCTGGAAGGTTGTTGGCTTCAGCGTTTACGGTGCCACACTGGTCTTGTTGTATGGGGTTTCGACGCTGTATCACAGCGTCAGGGGCCGAGCCAAAGCGGTTTTCCAGAAGCTTGATCATTCGGCGATCTACCTGCTGATTGCCGGTAGCTATACCCCGTTTACGCTGGTGACATTGCGGGGCGTCTGGGGTTGGACCTTATTTGGACTGGTATGGGGTCTGGCCGTGTTCGGCATCGTACAAGAGCTGACACTGGGTCGAAAAACCCGCCTGCTGTCGATGATCCTCTATGTGCTGATGGGATGGCTGGCACTGATCGCCATCAAGCCCCTGGTTCTTGCCCTTCCCTGGGCAGGGCTGGCTTGGCTGGGTGGTGGCGGTCTTATTTACAGCGCCGGTATCTACTTCTTTTTAAACGATGAGCGGATCAAGCATGGACATGGCATCTGGCATTTGTTCGTACTTGGGGGCAGTGTGTGCCAGTATTTCAGTGTCCTGTTCTATGTCGCCTGACTGGAAAATGTCGCTCTACACCCTCAAACCACGCTTTCAGGCGCTTTTGCGTCCCCTCGTCAATGGTCTGGTCAAGTTGGGAATCACGGCCAATCAAGTCACGATTTTTGCCTGCGTCATCTCGGTGGTCCTTGGCTTGGCCGCAACCTGGCAACCTGGCCGTCCCTTGTGGTTTCTGCTCATCCCGGTCTGGATGTTCCTGCGAATGGCCCTGAACGCCATTGATGGCATGCTGGCCCGCGAGTTTGGCCAGAAGTCCCCACTTGGCGCTTACCTGAACGAGCTATGTGATGTTGTCTCGGATGCGGCGCTTTATCTGCCCTTTGCTTTTGTCGCACCGTTTTCACCGTTGTCGGTGGCGTTAGTGATCTTTCTGGCCAGTCTGTCGGAATACGCTGGCGTGCTGGGTCTGATGGTGGGGGCGAGCCGCCGTTACGATGGGCCTTCCGGCAAGAGTGACCGTGCGTTTCTGTTTGGTGCGCTAGCCCTTTGGGTTGGCTTGGGCTTGCCGCGCCCAGGCTGGCTCTACTGGCTGATGCCCGGCTTGGCGCTTTTGCTGCTGCTGACAACGATTCAACGTGTGCGCCAAGGGCTGGCCGAGATACGATAGTTTCTGCCTATCACAACCGGGAGTCCGTATGCGATTGCAGCAAGAACTGCGCTTTACCACGCACGATGGCACGGATTTGTTCTATCGCCATTGGCCGGCTCAAACCAGCACACCACGCGGCGCGATTGTGCTCTTCCATCGCGGCCATGAGCACTCGGCCAGGATGGCGCATCTGGTTGACGAACTGAATCTGCCGGACTTTGCCTTTTTTGCCTGGGATGCCCGAGGCCACGGCAATTCGCCGGGCCAGCGCGGCTATAGCCCCAGTTTTGGTGCCTCAGTGCGTGACGTTCAGTGCTTTGTTGACCACATCGGCAACCAACACGGTATTGCGACGGAGAATATCGCTGTCGTCGCCCAGAGCGTCGGGGCTGTGCTGGTATCGACCTGGCTGCACGACTTTGCGCCCAAAATACGTTGTGCCGTGCTGGCCTCACCGGCATTCAAAGTCAAACTGTATGTTCCATTTGCCCGGCCGGGACTCAAATTGATGCATGCCTTGCGTGGACTGTTTTTCGTCAACAGCTACGTCAAGGCTCAATTCCTCACCCACGACCCGGAGCGCATTGCCAGTTACAACAGCGACCCACAAATTACTCGTCCGATTGCGGTAAATATCCTGCTCGCTTTGTACGAGGCCGCCGAACGAATCGTTGCGGATGCCCAAGCCATCACCACCCCGATCCAGTTGCTGATTTCTGGGGCGGATTGGGTGGTCCATCACGGCCCGCAGCACGCGTTCTTTGACCGGCTCAGCTCGCCAGTCAAAGAAAAGCATGTACTGGAAGGGTTTTATCATGACACGCTGGGTGAAAAAGACCGGCACATTGCCGTCGATCTGGCACGCAAGTTCCTGCTGGCGAGGTTCGATGCAGCGCCAGTACGTACGGACCTTAGCCAGTCGCATCTGCAAGGCTGGAGCAAACAGGAGTCGGATGCGCTGGCCAAGCCGCTGTCACCAGCCTCTCTACGTGGTCAATATTGGGCCATCACCCGCTTCAGCCTGAAACTGGGCGGCGCACTGTCTGAGGGCATCAAACTCGGGCACGCCACGGGGTTTGATTCAGGCAGCACACTCGACTACGTCTACCGCAATCAGCCAACCGGTGTCACGCCGCTAGGCAAGCTGGTCGATTGGTTTTATCTGAACTCAATCGGTTGGCGGGGCATCCGTCAGCGCAAGCTGCATGTGGAGGAACTGTTACGTCTCGCCTTTGAACGCGTACAGGCGGATGGCCTGCCAGTGCGGGTCATGGATATTGCTGCGGGTCACGGCCGCTACGTGCTCGAAGCCATAGAGGCTGCGCCGATCAAGCCCGAAAGCGTCCTGCTGCGTGACTATAGCGATATCAATGTCCGAGATGGTACGGCCCTGATTGCTGCGAAGGGCATGAGCAACTTTGCCCGCTTCGAGAAGGGCGACGCATTCGATGCGGACAGCCTCGCAGCAGTACAACCTGCTCCCACCGTTGCCGTCGTTTCAGGCCTGTATGAGCTTTTCCCCGATAACGCCATGCTGGAAAGCTCGCTGGCAGGGCTGGCCAAAGCCGTACCAATCGGCGGTTACCTGATTTATACCGGCCAACCCTGGCATCCACAGTTGGAGCTGATCGCCCGAGCATTGACCAGCCATCGCGGTGGCGAAGCCTGGGTGATGCGTCGTCGCAGTCAGGGAGAAATGGATCAACTGGTGGAGCGGGCCGGTTTTCGCAAATGCGAACAACGCATCGATCAATGGGGAATCTTCTCGGTTGGTCTGGCGCAACGGATTGCTTGATGCAGGCCGGTGTGAGTTTGCCCTCTGAATCTTGGCCCTGGCGGCGTGGTCTGTTATGGCTATGTCTGCTGGGACCATTTTTCTATTTGAGCTATGGCGGTGCCAACTGGCTGGCCAGCCAGCGTACCAACGTCCCATCCGTCATGTTCGATTGGGAACGCCAGATTCCATTTCTGGCGTGGACTATCCTGCCTTACTGGACCGAGAACCTGTTCTACGCTGGATCACTGCTCAGCTGCCGTGACCGGCAGGAGGTGGACAATCTGGGTCGTCGCTTGCTTACTGCACAACTGGTCGCTGTTAGCTGCTTTCTGCTATTTCCTTTGGCTTACAGCCAGCAGCACCCACCCGTATCCGGCTGGCCAGCGTTCTTTTTCGAAGCGCTCGAAAGCTTCGACAAGCCCTTCAATCAGGCGCCCTCGCTGCATGTGGCTCTCGCGGTCATCCTCTGGCACCACTACCGCAGCCGGCTGACGCGCTGGCTGCAGTGGCCTCTGCTAGCTTGGTTTGTGCTGATCGCCAGCTCGGTGCTGACCACCTGGCAGCACCACTTCATTGATATTCCAACCGGCGCGCTACTGGGTTGGTTCTGCCTCTGGCTCTGGCCGGATTCTGGCCACAGCCCTTGGCAGCAAAGAGCCACCGGCAGTGCAGGCCAACGCCACCAGCTTGCAGCGCTTTACCTGCTTGGCGCCTGTGTTTTCGCGGCCCTGGCGACCCACCAGACAGGATGGGGCTGGTGGCTACTCTGGCCCGCGCTATCGCTGCTGCTGGTAGCAGGGAATTACTTGTGGATGGGTGCCAATGGCTTTCAGAAGGCCGACAATGGCCGGATGAGTCTGGCCGCACGCTGGCTCTTTGCCCCCTATCTCCTTGGCGCCTGGATCAATGCGCGACTGTGGACCCGCCGGCGGCCCCATGCCGACCTGGTCGCCGATGGTGTCTGGTTGGGACGGATTCCTGACCAGCAGGAACTGGCTCAGGCCCCTTACCGGGAAGTGATCGACCTGTGTGCCGAATTGCCGGCGGCTGCCGGCGAAGTGACCGTTACCAGTCTGCCGACACTTGATCTGATTCCACCCACCCCCTTGCTGCTGGCACACGCTGCCGAGGCCATCGAAGCCGCCCAATCACGCGGCCCGGTGCTCGTCTGCTGCGCACTCGGTTATTCGCGAAGCGCTGCGGCGATCTGCACATGGTTGCTGCGCAGTGGCCGGGCATCCGATATTGACGCGGCCACCCGGATGCTACGTACCGCCCGGCCCGTAGTGCTAAGACCGGCGCATCTCAACGCCATCGCGACCGCTGCCAAGCTGGAGATCTCATGAACACCGAATCCCTGTTAGCCTCGCGCCTGCTCGCTGCCACCAGCCCCCTGGACATCGCCGGCGCTGCCCTGTTGTTAGGAGCCTGCCTTGCCGCCATCGCCTTACCGGAGCCGAAGTGTGTGCTATTGTCCGGCGCCAGCCTGGGCGCTGGCCTCTATGGCAGCTACCTGAGTTTCCGCCTACGCCTTGATGCCGCGCTGTTTCTGGATTTCTCGGATGGGCGGCTGGCAAGCTGGGACCATTTTGACCTGGCCCGTCAGGCCATCGGTCTGGCCGACACCATCGAGCCGCGCACAACCACTGAGCGTGCAGAAGGGGCCGTAAAACTGCTGAAAATCCGCATCATTGCGCTCGCCGCCCAGGCTGCATTAGTCCTGGCGGCCTGCGGTTTATAGGAGAAACTGTGCTCAGACATGCAGTGGAAGCCCTGGTCGCCACCAGCATCGTCGGCTTTGCCCGGCTGGTGACCGGCGTACGAGGCGTCTGGAAGGGCTGCGCCCCCAATTACCAGCAACGCGTGTACTTCGCCAACCATGCGAGCCACGGCGATTTTGTGCTGCTGTGGTCCGCCCTGCCCCCAGCCCTGCGCCACAGCACCCGGCCGGTGGCCGGTAGCGACTACTGGCTCAAGAGCCGCTTACGCCGCTTCATCATTCAGGATGTATTCCGCGCCGTGCTGATTGATCGCGATTTTCAACATAGCGGTTCCGCCAACCCGGTCGAAGTCATGCTGACCGCACTGGAATATGGCGACTCGTTGATCATCTTCCCCGAGGGCACCCGTAATACCACGGAAGAGCGGCTGCTGCCGTTCAAAGGCGGGCTCTACAAGCTGGCTGAAGCCCGGCCGGACGTTGAGCTGGTGCCGGTATGGATTGAAAACCTCAATCGCGTGATGCCCAAGGGCGAAGCCGTCCCGATCCCGCTACTGTGTACCGTCAGCTTTGGTGAACCCATCCGGCTGGCGGAATCAGAAAACCGGGCCGATTTCCTGAACCGCGCCCGCGAGGCTCTACTGGCCCTTGCGCCGAGGCTGACATGAGTCCCAAACACGAAACCCTTTGGCTGTTTGGGAGCATCGGCCTGTTTCTGGTCGTCGCCACCCTCATTGGCCGCGTGCTCAAGCACTTCTTTTCGGCAGGTAAACCTCATGCCGTGCTCGACAACCTCAACGCCCGCATCGATGCCTGGTGGTATATGGTCGGCGCCATCGGCCTCGCTTTTGCCGGTGGCAAAGGTGGGGTGATCCTGCTGTTCGCGTTTGTCTCGTTTGCCGCCTTGCGCGAATTCATCACCCTCACCCACACCCGACGCGGCGACCATTACGCGCTGGCACTCAGCTTTTTCGTGGCCTTGCCAGCACAGTACCTTCTGATCTGGATCGACTGGTATGGCATGTATTCGATCCTGATTCCGGTTTACGCCTTTCTGGTCTTGCCCATCATGGCGGCGGTGTCGGGCGATGCCACCCGTTTTCTGGAGCGGGCCGCCAAGGTGCAGTGGGGCTTGATGGTCAGCGTTTATTGCATTGCCCATGTGCCGGCCCTCCTGACGCTGGACATCCCCGGCTACGAAGACCGCCACCTGCTGCTGATCGCCTTCCTGATTCTGGTGGTGCAGAGCAGCGATGTGTTCCAGTACATCTGGGGCAAGCTGTTCGGCAAGCGGCTCATTGCGCCTGCCGTTTCCCCCTCCAAAACCGTCGAGGGATTCTGGGGGGGAATCGCCAGTTCTACCCTGCTGGGTACCGCCCTGTACTGGATCACCCCATTCAAGCCCTGGCAGGCTGCGATCATCGCTTTCTCCATCTGCCTGATGGGCTTTGCAGGGGGCTTGGTTATGTCCGCGATCAAGCGTGACCGGGGCGTGAAAGACTGGGGGACGCTGATTGAAGGCCACGGCGGCATGCTCGACCGGGTCGATTCGGTCTGTTTTGCCGCCCCCGTGTTCTTTCATGTGATACGGCATTGGTGGACGCCCTAAGCATCGCGCACGCGGCTTGACACTTACTTTGCCGTGGATTGATTCAAATTCTCGCGGATCAGCATGGGTTTGAAACTGAAAGGATTGAGCGTGTCATCCGGATCAACCATCACTTGTACCGCATGCATATTGCCTTCACCGAACACTTCGAGCCGCAGGACGTTATCGAGCGGACGACCGTTATTGGCCATCAGTGGTTGATCAACGCGGAAGATGTGCGAATCCCCATGCACAATCAACACCGGCTTGCCAAAAGCCGCCGCCTTGCTGCGCAGGGCGCGAATGGTATCGGAGAAGCCTGAACGCTGGTCTTCGGCATCATCCTTGTCAAACCACGGGTCGGCTTGCATGAACAACACCAGCGCCCTGGCCTTGTCAGCCTCGGCAAACGCGGCCTCCAGCCAGGCCAGATTGGCGGCATTGCGCTCCAGGTACTCGTTGATCGCAGCAGCATTGCGCTGCAGATTATTGTTGCTACCCACCACATGCAATGTGGCAAACACCACGCCATCCCGCTGCCAGCGGGTGTTCTCGACAAACGCTGCGTACTTCGGATCGTCGGATTGATGCTTGAGCGGCATACGGCGCTTGCCCAGGCTTTCCGATTGGGCAAAGAACAGGCTGCGGATTTTCGCGAGGCGCTCAATCGGATCAAACTTGCCCGCCTTTTCATGATGGCAATCCGTCCACTCGTTGTCGCCCGGCGTATAGACCAAAGGCTGCTCAAAGCTGCCGAACATCTCCAGCACTTTCTGGAAATTCTCATCGGTACAGGGACTGGAACCGCTCTTGATATCGCCGATATGCACGCTGAACGCCGGCTTCACCCGGTTGATGCCTTTGATCAGGGCATCGAAGCCAACATACGCCTCGGGAATCTTGTAGGGCATGTCACCAATCGCAACAAACGAGAAAGGTGCCGCCAAGACTGAGGAAGACAGCAACCCGGCTGACACCGTTGCCAGCAAGCGAGATCGCGACAAAGACATCATGAATTTCACCTTTTGTTTTAAAAGGCCGAAATTATAAGAACAAAGGCCTTACCGGGATGAGATCCCGTTTACAGGACTCAGGCTGTAATCAGGCCAATTGGTTTTACCTGGCTGGTATCAAGGAAGCCAGAACTGCCGCAATTCATACTCGGCGTGTCCTTGTTACTGATTCGGGTAGTTCCATGCACCAGCCAGATACCAGCACCCCCCATCTTTTCGACGCCCGAGGCATTGCCCGCCGCTTCCGCCATGCAGCCTTGTTTGGCGCGCTCGAATCGTTGCATGAAGGCGAGTCGATCCAATTCATCAACGACCACGACCCCCTACCCTTGCTGGATCATTTGCGCCAGCGCTACGGCCAACAGGTCTCCATCCAGTATCAAAGCCGCGCTCCGGAGCAAGTTGTGCTGACGTTCACCGTTCATCCCCATCAGAGCGAAGCCGAAGCCCAGGCTGCGCAGCAATCCGGGGGCGGTTGCGGTGGTGGAGGCCATGGCTGCGGTTGTAGCGGTGGATGAACGATGACAGTTGACCATCATCACAAGCAGAGCGCTTTCTAACCGACCGTGCTCACCCACCGCAAATATAAGTAATAAAGGGGCAGAATCTGCCCCTTTATTAGTCAATCTGACAATGAGGGCCCGCTCTAAACTGAAGTGCAACACCTTCAAACGTATGCGAAGGTGCTGCACTTCAGTTTAGAGCGGGCCCAGCAATACAGCTCTTTACTTCCAAACCAAAATTTCACAATACATCCAGTGCAAGACAGCTATATGGACGTCCAAACACTGGGAGTAGTACCAAGATACCGCCGAAACATGCTGATAAATGCGCTGACGCTCTGATAGCCCTGATTCAGCGCCACTCGGGTCACCGACTCTCCTGCAGCCAGTTGTTCCAGTGCCCGCTGCAAGCACAATTGCTGGCGCCACTGGCCGATACTCCAGCCGGTTTCCTGCTGAAACCGCCGAGTCAGCGTGCGGCGGGACATGCCCACTCTGGTTGCCCAGCCATCCAGGTCGGTTGAGTCATCTGGCTGGGCCAGCAACAGGGTTGCCAGCATGATCAGCCGGGAATCCGTCGGCATCGGCAGGAAGAGCGTCTGTGCTGGCTCGTGGCAGAAAGCATCGGCAAACACCGTTAAATAGGGCTGTAACCGTGATGCGGGCAAGGTTGTCACACTATCCAGCAGCGCTGAGAGAAGAGGCGTTAGCCTGACGATCTTGACGCAACCGGGCATTTGGTTGCGACTCCAGTCCTGCGTGAAGTACAGGCTCAACCCACGCATATTCCCATGTACCGCCGCGCCGTGCGGTAGTGCTGGCGGCAACCAGCCCAGACAGCCAGGCGGCATGACCCAGCGCCCGGTTTCAGTTTCAACGCTGACCATCCCTGCCTCGACAGTAAATAACTGTCCTTCAGCGTGGGTGTGAAGCGCCGCTTCCTGCGGAGCGTCGTGCGTCAGATGCCGGAATTCGAGTAGAGACATCGCTTTGGCCTGATAAAGATATAAATTGTCACTATGCCGTTAGCGGGCCAAACCGTAAATCACCAGAATTGGCCCATGCATTTTCACAGCACTGCGGCGCCGATAACGATCAGCCTGCTCGGAGTGCCTGGGAATGCAACATTGATAAGGACATTTAACTTCTTGCAGGAGAACGCTTATGAAAGCCCATGAAATGTTGCCCGATCAGCAAAATTCGGTTGTTGTCGACGGGGTACCGGTACGAAAAGGTAGCGTAGGTGCCTTTCTGGTCAGTTGGCGCACCCTACAGAATGAAAGCCTCCCCACTGCAGAGCGGGAGCAGGCCAAGGCGGATTTGCTGGGTTTAGTGCCCGCGCTGCAGGCGCTGGGGTTATTCGACGTCCTGACACCCCGTGATCCACAGCTGGCGCAATGGGTGAGTCCGGTTCAAGACTCCATTGAAGGTGAAACGTCGCAAGCTATGGATCTGAAAGTGCCTTAAGCACTGTAGACACCTTTTGCGGTCGCGCCTGATCGGGTTTTGAGGCAATCCAAGACGCAAAGCCTGCGGCATTGTGGTTTTATGCAATGGCTTTGCAACGCCGGTCTGTCTCAAAAGCCGATCCGGCGTGATCGGAAACAAAGCATCACCAGCGCCAGATTTGCGTGGGACTCGCGTTATCATGCCGATCCCCCAACTGGCTGTTTGCACACCATGACTATCCAAGCCGTCCTGTTCGACCTTGATGACACGCTCTTTGATTACAGCCATGCCTCGCAGCAGGCCATTCGTTTAGTCCATTCGCAGCTGGCCGCGCCATCGCCCGATCTCACGCATTTTGCCGAGCGTCACCACCATTATCTGGAGCAGGTCCATGCAGAATTCATCGTCGGCCGGTTCTGTCTCAACGATGCGCGCGTCGAGCGTTTTCGCCGCCTGTTTGCCGAGCTTGGCCAATCGCTGAGTTTTGATGAAGCGCAGGACATTGGAGACCGGTATCGGGCTGAGTTCATGCGCAATCGCCGGGCCATGGCTGGCGCCCGCCAGCTCTTGCTGACCCTGCAAGCCCATGCCCGCATTGCCATCGTCAGCAACAACGCCCATCAGGAGCAAATCAACAAGCTGCGCCATATTGGGTTGGATGACTGTATCGACGCGCTGGTGACTTCGGAATCTGCCGGCATCGCCAAACCTGCTGCGGGTATTTTTTTGAAAACGCTGGATGAGCTGGGGTGTCGGCCCGATCAGGCCGTCATGGTCGGGGATAACTGGGATGCAGATATCGAAGGAGCACTGGCCGCTGGGTTGCGCGCTGTCTGGCTCAATCGCCACGGACTAGCTGCACCCGCCCAGAGTGAGGTCCCACAATTGCTTTCGCTGGAAGATACGCACGCCATTTGCCGTCTGCTGCTGTCTCGCAACGACTGAAATGCTTGCACTTCGCACTAGAAACCCCTACTGAGCCAGAGTTCCCTGCCGCTCAGTAGGCTCAATCAATTGCGGGCATGCGATACATCCATCTCTTCCAGCCCCTCGATTTTTTGCAACTCATTCGATAACCGCAAAATCGGGGCGCCAAGTTTCTTGCTGAGCGAGACAATGACAAAGCGCCATTCCAGCTTGTTATCCCGTTTGCTGACGCTGATGGACCCTGTCGCCAGTACATATCCCGTGTGCTGCAGGCACTGGTTGACCCGCTCTACATCCGGTTGAAAGCCGGGGCGAAAGCGCAGGCGTAGCGCTATGGCGTGGCGTGCCGGCAGCCAGCGCTCAATGCGAGCCGCCCACATCATCAGCCCACCCGATACCATCGCCAGCAGAATCGCCGCCGCGTAAAACCCCACACCCACCATCACACCGATGGCGGAGGCGGTCCAGATTGATGCGGCAGTGGTCAAGCCACTGATATTGAGCCCTTCCTTCATGATGACGCCCGCGCCGAGAAAGCCGATGCCGGTGACAATGCCCTGCACCACGCGTGTCGGATCGGGTGGTGATGCACCGACGACACTATGCAGCACGCCATGACCAAACCAGAACTGCGAGTACCCGGCAAAAACCGTCAGCGCGCAGGACGCCATGCAAACCAGGCCATAGGTACGCATACCGGCTGCCCGGCCATGATAGGAGCGCTCGTAGCCAACCATCAGGCCCAGCAGCAGGGCGCCGAGCAGATTCAGCAGGATGATGAGATTGGTCTCCAGCAACGGCCAGGACCAGTAAGACGACAACACGTCCAGCAAGGCGGGGGCCATAGGCGACTCTCCATCACAGATACCTGCATCGCCCGATGAGGTGTGCCTTATATGTGTATCGCAATCCGCAGTCAGCGCTGCAGTTTCTTTGGCACCTTCTATAACAATAGCGAATGAAATCGCTGCAAAACTGCCGTTTGTCGCATCAACGCCTGACAGATGTCATCTGAAAAGGCTTGTGCGAACGCCGAAATCGGCTAGCATGCGCGCCGAACCTACTTTGTCCGAGCATCCATAGGAATCCTGACATGACCGTGAAGAATGCTTTCTACGCCCAGTCCGGCGGTGTGACTGCCGTGATCAATGCTTCCGCTGCTGGCGTCATCGAAACTGCCCGCAAAAACAGCGACAAGATTGGCAAGGTATATGCTGGCCGCAATGGCATCATCGGCGCGCTGACCGAAGACCTGATCGACACCAGCCAGGAAAGCGCCGAAGACATCGCACGCCTCAAACATACGCCTTCCGGTGCGTTCGGCTCCTGCCGCTACAAGCTCAAAAGTCTGGAAACCCACCGCGAGCAATATGAACGGCTGATCGAAGTCTTCAAAGCCCACAATATCGGCTACTTCTTCTACAACGGCGGCGGCGATTCGGCCGATACCTGTTTCAAGGTGGCCCAGCTCTCCGAAAAAATGGGTTATCCGATCCAGGCCGTGCATGTTCCGAAGACCGTCGATAACGATTTGCCAATTACCGACTGCTGCCCTGGGTTTGGCTCTGTCGCCAAGTACGTTGCAACTTCCATCCGCGAAGCTGGCTTTGATGTCGCGTCGATGGCCAAGACATCAACCAAGGTGTTCATTCTGGAAGTCATGGGCCGCCATGCTGGCTGGATTACCGCAGCCTGCGGCCTGGCCAGCGAAAGCCCGGCCGAAGGCCCGCATATTCTCTTGTTCCCTGAAGTGGAATTCGACGAGGCGCGCTTCCTTGCAAAAGTGAAGGAAACGGTCGAGAAGTACGACCATTGCGTGATCGGTGTTTCGGAAGGCATCAAGAACAAAGACGGCAAGTTTCTCAGTGAAACCGGCCTGAAAGATGCGTTTGGCCATGCCCAGCTTGGTGGCGTCGCCCCGACGATTGCCCAGCTGGTCAAAGACAAGCTCGGTTACAAATATCACTGGGCTGTGGCCGATTATCTGCAGCGCGCCGCCCGCCACATCGCCAGCAAAACCGATGTTGAACAAGCTTATGCCTTGGGCCAAGCCGCCGTCGAACTTGCCCTGGCCGGTGAAAACTCGGTGATGCCCGCCATCCGCCGCCTGGCTGATGCGCCCTATCGTTGGGATATTGTCGATGTACCGCTGGCCGAGGTCGCGAATGTCGAGAAATTCATGCCGCGTAATTTCATTTCGGAAGATGGCTTTCATATCACCGACGCCTGCCGCACTTATCTATCCCCACTGATTGCCGGCGAAGATTACCCACCTTATAAAAACGGCTTACCCGACTATGTCCGGCTGAAAAATATCTCCGTTGAAAAGAAGCTGGAGGAATTCAAGGTCTAGGCTCTGTTGACGTAAGGGTTACCGTCGCGCCGGGCCGAGCTGAAGAGCGGGGCCAATTCTTAATAGCTGAATCGAAATTTTCGTGCACCGCAGGAAAACAGATTTTTCAGGATCTGTTACAGAGACAAAAGGCCATTCATATTGAATGGCCTTTTGCATTGGCACGAATCCTGCCGCTTACGTCAGGCGTAGATCATTCGGATCCCGCCGCCTCCAGGCCAAGCACTTCAGGTCCCCACTCCGGCACGTTTCGGTAGTAGAGGTGCCAACCTGCGGGCATCCAGTGGTATTTCAGCCCGACTCTGGCTCCCAGAACCACCAAACTCAGCGCGGAATAGAGACTGATATGCCCATTGCGGGGGGCGGCATACCACCAATTCAAGGGTTGCCCGACCTTGACGTCGTTGTCCGCCAGGAGAGTCGTGAAGATAACGACCCCATCGTCTTTGATCAAAGTCGCCAGATCCACCACCAGCTGCAGCGGGTCGGGTACATGCTCGAAGACCTCTGTCACCGTAATCAGGTCGAACTCGCCGAGCGTATCCATCTCGACATCTCGATTGACAAAGGGGTCATAAGACCTCGAATTCCAGCCCTGTTCCCGCAGGCACGCACTCATCAAACCATTTCCACCACCGTAGTCCAGGTGTCGCAAGGTGCGGCCAAACTCGGGATCGAATGAATTCATGATTTTACCCGCGACAAAACGCGGGCGGGCTTCAACGTAATCCGGGTCATACTTCACATAGTCTTCGTTGTAGACTTTTTGCGCGAATTGCTCCGGGCTCCATTGATAGCAAGCCGGCGCAAACGTAAAAAGACACCGCGAGCATTGCACGTATTCAATCAACTCACCCGAGGGTGTCCATTCCATATGGTTCTTATCGTTATCAAGACAAGAACGATTGAAGTCGATCCAATCTATGTGCTGCAGCAGGTTTGCTTCTGCTTCGCAAATCGGGCAATTCAACAAAATATTCTCCTCGCATAATTTCAAACCCGCCGGCATTAGAGCCAATCCTGCGATCGGCTGCCATAGGTGACTTCCGAATAGGGCCGGTCAAGCACAGGCCTGTTTGCTATGATCTGCAGCTTCTCCGCCTTGGTGATCTCCATGACCTCTCCATCCTCTCCCCAACCCAATCTGGAAGACAACCTGCAACGCTGGAATGAATTATGCGCCAAGGCCCAAAAGCTGATGTCCGATCAGTTTCAGCGCATGGCCGCTGGCGAGAGACCTTTGTCGATTCCCGATCCCGAGATCGTAGCGGCGACCTTTGGCCGTTGGTGGCAGCAGGCAGCCGGTAACCCTCAACCCTTGATCAAGAACCAGATGGCGTTCTGGCTGGATTATGCTGAGTTATGGCAACGCAGCCTCGGCCAATGGTGGCTGGCACGCCCAGCCGAGCCGGTAGCGGCACCACCGGCCGGGGATAAGCGATTCAAGGATGAGATGTGGGCGCAGAATGCCCTGTTCGACTTCACCAAACAGGCTTATCTGCTGGCCTCCCGCCACATCCAGACAACGGTGGATGACGTAGAGGGGCTGGACCCACATACCGCGCAGCAAGTGGCGTTTTACACCCGGCAACTGGTCGATGCTCTGGCACCGACCAATTTTGTCGCCACCAATCCTGCTGCACTCAAGGCGACGCTCGAAACCGGCGGTGAAAACCTGATCAGCGGCCTAAGCCATATGTTGGAGGATCTGGAGCGCAACAATGGTCGGTTGATGCCCAAGATGACCGACCTCGATGCCTTCCGCCTTGGCGAAAACATTGCCACGACCCCAGGCAAAGTGGTGTTCCGCAATGCATTGATCGAGCTGATCCAGTATGCACCCAGCACTGAGAAGGTACACCAGCGGCCATTGCTGGTAGTGCCGCCGTGGATCAACAAGTTTTACATCCTCGATCTCAAACCCAAGAATTCGCTGATCAAATGGCTGGTTGATCAGGGCCACACCACCTTTGTGATTTCGTGGGTGAATCCGGACGAAACACTGCGTCACAAGAACTTCGAGGACTATCTGCGTGAAGGGACGCTCGCGGCACTAAAAGCCATTGAAGAAGAAACCGGGCAGCATCAGGTCAATGTCGCAGCCTATTGCATCGGCGGCACCTTGCTGGCGGCAACCTTGGCCTGGCTCGCCGCGCAGGGTGAAGATCGGGTTGCATCTGCGACCTTCTTTACCACACTGCTGGATTTTTCGGATGTCGGCGAGCTGTCTGTATTCATCGACGACGCCCAGATCCGCAAGATCGAAGAATACATGGCAGAAAAGGGCTTTCTGGAAGGTCACCAGATGGCCAACGTCTTCAATATGCTGCGTGAAAACGACCTGATCTGGAGTTTCGTGGTCAACAACTATCTGCTTGGCAAAGCGCCAATGCCGTTCGACCTGCTGTACTGGAACTGCGATTCAACCCGCATGCCGGCAGCCATGCACAGCTTTTATCTGCGCAATATGTATCTGGAAAACAAACTGTGTCAGCCGGGCGGTATTACTTTGGGTGGTGTGCCGATTGATCTGGGCAAGATCGAGGTGCCGGCCTACTTTATTTCAGCACGCGAAGACCATATCGCCCCGTGGAAATCCACTTATGCCGGAGCCAGAAAATTGTCGGGGCCGGTACGCTTTGTACTGGGGGGGTCGGGTCATATCGCAGGCATCGTCAATCCGCCATCGGCCAATAAGTATGGCTACTCGACCAATCCGGCCTTGCCTGGCAGCCCGGAGCAGTGGCTTGAGCAAGCAACGGCCCATGAGGGCTCCTGGTGGCTGGACTGGGCCAAGTGGGTGGAAGCCCATCAGGGCAAACTGGTGGCCGCCAGAACGCCCGGCCGTAAACTGAAACCTCTGGAAGACGCGCCGGGCAGCTACGTCAAAATCCGCCTGTAAGCGGTTTGCGCAGCAGCCAGCTCATTGCCGGTTGCGCCGTCTGGCTTGCCAGGCGGCGCGGGTGCGCCAGCGCCAGGTTGAATCAACCACGACATAGCCCGCTATCGCCAGACTGATCGCCAACGCTGGCAGGCCGATCAACAGTGGCATACCCAAAGACAGCAACCAGTCCAATAACCGTCCGCCCCAGTCCAACCAATGCAGATCAGCCATTTCCGGCGGCGGCTGCATGCTGCCCTGGCCGCCAACGATCAGCTGGCCCAGACCATATGCCACGGCGTACAACGGAACGATGGTCAAAGGATTGCTGTAGAGCGTCAGAAACAAGGACACCGGCAAATTAACCCGCCAGGCGCAAGCCAGCATCGCGGCACCAAGCATCTGTAGCGGGCCAGGAATCAGGCCGCACAGCATCCCCACCGCTACCGCCCGTGCCACACTACGCCGGTTGAAATGCCAAAGCGACGCATGTCCGAGCCAGGGCGCAAACCAGCGAAACCAGCGATATTGCTGCAGTGACTCCTGAGTCGGCACCATCTGCCGCAAGCGGCGAGCATTCATTCCCTCAATCTCCAAACTGCGCTGGAATTCAGCTGACTGCCAGAAATCGGGCAAGTTCCTGCTCGATCTGCGGTAAAAGCGCTGGGCTCAGACAATCGACTTCGATGGTGTCATCCATGCCTCGCAGCCAGGTCAGCTGTCGCTTCGCGAGCTGACGGGTGGCGACAATGCCTCGCTCCAGCAGGCCGCTGCTATCGAGCAGGCCATCCAGATAATCCCAGGTCTGGCGATAACCAACACAGCGCATCGAAGGGAGATTGGGGTCGAGCTGAAATTGCCGGCGCAAGGCTTCAACCTCGTCGATCAAACCATCCTGCAACATCTGCTTGAAGCGGTCTGCAATCCGCTGGTGCAGCACAGCCCGATCCGACGGCAGCAGGGCCAGCTTCAACAGCCGATATGGCAAACCGGGCGTGGTGTCCTCTTGCAACAGCTCGGACATCGGCCGCCCCGCCAGCAGACAGACCTCCAATGCCCGCTGAACGCGCTGGGAGTCGGTAGGTTCCAGCCGTGCCGCCGTTTGCGGGTCCAAGGCGGCCAGCCGGGCGTGCAGATGCGGCCAGCCTAATCTGGCGGCCTCGGCATCCAGCTCGGCGCGCAAGGCAGGGTCTGCTTGTGGCAGGTCATGAATGCCGTGCTGCAGGGTGTTGTAATACAGCATGGTTCCGCCCACCAACAGCGGCACCTTGCCTCGTGCCACGATCTCCGCCATGACTCGCAGGGCATCCTCACGAAACTGTGCCGTGGAATAGCGTTCCGTCGGGTCGATCAAGTCAATCAGCAGATGAGGGGCCCGTTCCAGCGTTGCCGCATCCGGCTTGGCCGTGCCGATATTCATGTGCTTGAAAACCAGGGCCGAATCCACGCTGATGATCTCGACCGGCCATTTTTGTGCCAATTCGACCGCTGCGCCGGTTTTACCACTGGCCGTCGGCCCCATCAGGAAAATGGCTGGTGGAAGGGTCGTGCTCATAAAGTTCTCCTGACGATTTCAGAGGCAGCCAGCCCGACCAGCACGCCAGCCAAAGCGGCCAACAGGGTTCCCCAAAAACCTAATAACGGTACGCCCCAGCCCAGCGCCAGAAAAAACACTGTCAGTCCCATCAGACCTGTCAGAAAGCCGCGTAGCACCAGCAACAAGGCATTGCGGCCAGAACGCGCAAAGGTAAATGCAGGAATCACGGTACCCGCCACAGGCGCCCCGGTAAAAATCCCGGTCAGCGTCGGACCTAGCAAGGGAGATACAGTGGTCAACAAGGTCACCAGCCCGGCAGCGGCCAGCATGCGGGTGAGCAGTTCACTCCGGGGCAAAGCCACAACTTGCGGCGGCGCTTCGGGCCGAGGCAGCCAGCGTGTAGCAGCCAGCCACAGCCCCGGCAGAACCGCCAAACCCAGCCAGATGTTATCGGCAACGCCCACCGCATGGAGTAGCAGCGCCACCATGACATAGCTGGTCCAGGCCAGCAGCAAAGCCCCCCACCAGGCAAGGCGCTGACTGGCCCAGGCCATGATCAGCATATAGGCGACATTCGCCCAGACACCAACCGGGGCCGCCAGGGCAAGCTGGGTAACGTAAACCGGCCCATGCGACAGCCAGAGCACCAGTACGATCGGGCCCGCGACCAGTGGTAATCCGCCCAGCACCCCCGCCACATTTGGTCCCCAGCGTTTACCAGCCAGGCTGGCGGCACCGATGAGCAATGGTGAAGTAAGCAGTTTGGCCAGCAGAAGCATGCTCATGCTCATTGTCCCCGCATGAACATCTTGTCGAGTTCATTCAGGCTCATGCGGAACCAGGTTGGCCGGCCGTGGTTGCATTGGCCGGAGCGTTCGGTTGCCTCCATCTGCCGCAACAGTGCATTCATCTCAGCCAGGGTCAGCTGGCGATTGGCGCGAACGGCACCATGGCAGGCCATGGTTGCCAGCAGTTCATTGCGACGTTCCGTAAGAACCCTGCTAGCACCAACGGTCCGGATATCGGTCAGCACGGCCCGTGCCAAATCAACCGCATCCGCAGAGGCCAGCGCAATCGGTACCGACCTTACCGCGAGCTGCGTTGGCCCGACGACGGCCAGTTCAAAACCCAGCTGCATCAAAGTATCGGCATGCTCCTCAACCGTCGCCACGTCCAAGCGGTCGGCAGGAAAGGTCAGGGGTATCAGCAGGGGCTGCGTTGGCAAGGCGGAGGCATCCAGCGCGTTCTTCAGACTCTCGTATACGACTCGCTCATGCGCGGCGTGCATATCCACAACAATCAGGCCCTCCTGGTTCTGCGCCAAAATGTAGATGCCGTGCAGCTGGGCCAGCGCGAAACCGAGCGGCGGGATGCCAGTATCGTCGGCCGCAGGCATGGGGGAATTGGCAGCCGCCTGGCGCATTGGCTCGATGGGATCTGCCATCGCACCACGTTCACCAAACAACGTGCGATAGAACGTGGAAGGTTCATTGGAGACCGGCAGTGGCATGGCGGTCTGCCGGAACTGTCCTCCGCCTGCCCCTGCCCCTGCCGGACCTGCGCCATAAGACATCCCGGCAGGACGTGCTGCGGTTGCCACCTCTGCCAGCACCGGCTGCACCGGCTCGCCCGGGGTATTGGCGGGACGACCCGCGCTGGTGGAAGCCAGCGCCTTGCTCAAGCAATGAAATACAAAGCGATAGATGGCCTGAGAATCGCGAAAGCGGACCTCGGTCTTGGTTGGATGAACATTGACATCGACCGCTTCCGGGTCGAGTTCAAGATATAGGGCATACGCCGGTTGACGATCGAGGTGCAACACATCGCGGTAGGCTTCCCGAATGGCATGGGCGACCACCTTGTCACGTACAAATCGACCGTTGACGAAGAAGTATTGGGCATCCCGCCCGGCGCGGGATTCGGTTGGAGACCCTGCAAAGCCGGACAGTCGCAAGGTAGCGGCCGTTTCATCAATTGCCAACGCATTCTCGCCGAAGGCATCCCCCAGCAAAGCCGCCGCTCGGGCTTGGGCTGACTGGGGCGCCAGACGCCATTGCGCCCGCCCATTGTGGCTCAGCGTCCATTGCACGGCGGGATTGGAGAGAGCAATCCGCTTGAAGGCCTCCTCGCAATGCGCAAACTCGGTGGCAGGCGTTTTCAGGAATTTACGACGCGCCGGCACGTTAAAGTACAGATCACGCGCTTCAATGACTGTGCCGGTTGTCAATGATGCTGGCTCAGGCTCACCGATCCGCCCGTTATCCGCCTCGACCCGCCAGGCGTGGCTGGCATCGTGTGCGCGGCTGGTCAGCACCAGATCGCTGATCGACGCCAGGCTCGCCAGCCCCTCGCCACGAAAACCCAGGCTACGTACCCGCTGCAGATCTTCCAGACTGCTGATTTTGCTGGTGGCGTGCCGCGCCAAGGCCAGCGCCAGCTCATCTTTGGCAATGCCACAGCCATCATCCGCAACGCGGATCAACTTGCTCCCGCCTTCTGCCAGGTCTACGCTGATACTCGTCGCCCCCGCATCCAGACTGTTTTCCAGAAGCTCTTTCAAGGCAGAGGCAGGCCGCTCGACCACTTCGCCGGCAGCAATCTGGTTAATCAGGTGATCGGGTAGCAAACGTATGGGCATGGTAGCTTCGGATTGCGACACGGGCCGGCTTTGATCCGGGCCATGGGCGATAAAATTAGATGGGAAGAGGAACGCGCTGCCGCAACAGTGCAGCGGGCGTGGATATATACCAAAAGCGCTGGGTAGTGGCTGGATTATACCAGTGCCGTCGTTGCTTACCGGGCAAAGGCAGATTTCATGTTCGATCAATCCAAACCGACTGTGATCGTCATCGATGATGACACCATTCTGCGCACACTGATCGCCAGTATCCTGCGCGACGCAGACATCAATGTGATTGCCGATGCCTCAAATGGCGAGGCCGGGCTCAAACTGTGCCAGGAGAAATTTCCTGACCTGGTACTCCTCGACATCAACCTGCCTGGAGCAGGTGGTCTGGAGATCCTTGGCCAGCTGCTCAAGCTTCCCAAGCCACCCAAGGTTGTCATGATCAGTGGGGAAGCGACCGCAGACCGGGTGCGCACCGCCTTGACCAGCGGCGCCCGTGGCTTCGTGGTGAAGCCCTTCAACGCTGCCAAGCTTCTGGCAGCCGTGCAGGCAGCGCTGAAAAAGTAACGGCCTGGATACAGGCCGTCATTTTTCGTTTAAACCCTTACCTGCGTCGCATCACGCCAGCCGATTACGGCTCAGCGGCGGGTTTTTGGCCAGATAGCGCTTGAGTCCATCAAGCAGGGCTTTCGCCATTTTCTCCTGATATTTCTCGTCAACCAGTCGCCTTTCCTCTTCCGGGTTACTGATGAACGCGGTTTCGACCAGTACCGATGGAATATCCGGTGCCTTCAATACAGCAAAGCCTGCTTGCTCAACGTGCTGCTTGTGCAAAGTATTCACGCCAGCCAGCTCGGAGAGCATGGCGCGACCAAGCTTCAAGCTGTCGTTGATGGTGGCAGTCTGGGTCAGGTCAAACAAGGTGTGGGCCAGATAAGGATCTTTGGCATCCAGCTTCACACCGCCAATCAAATCTGCCTCGTTTTCTTTCTGTGCCAGCCATTTTGCGGCCGTACTGGTGGCACCGCGCTCCGACAGTGCAAACACCGACGAGCCTCGGGCCTCGGGCTTGACGAACGCATCGGCATGAATCGACACAAACAGATCGGCATTCACCTTGCGCGCCTTGCTGACCCGCTGCCCAAGCGGCACAAAATAGTCGTCATCCCGTGTCAGCACTGCCCGCATATTCGGCTGGGCATCAATCAGGCTCTTCAGTTTTGAGCCAATCGCCAACGTCACGTTCTTTTCAAAGCTGCCGCCCTTGCCCACTGCCCCCGGATCTTCCCCACCATGCCCTGGGTCGATGACGATCGTCACCAGTCGAGTGACTTCCAGTTTGTTGCCACGATTTTTTTCCGACTCGCCCTTTTCGGGTTTCTCCGGCTTCTCAGCTTTCTCGGCCTTTTCCGCAGGTTCAGGTTTATCAGCCTTGTCTGCCGGCTTGTCATTGCGTGGCTTGGGCTCGTTGCGATCCAGCTTGAGTGCAGGCCCTTCCTTCGACTCATCCTGCAGCAGTGCCAGCAACGGGTCATCCTGCTTGACGGGGTAGAGATCAATCACCAAGCGATGTTTGTATTCGGCAAACGGCTCCAGCGTAAACACCTGCGGCTTGACTTCAGCCTTAAGGTCAAGCACCAGCCTGACCGTGCCGGGCTTGTAGCGCCCCGCCCGCAGCTGGCGGATATACGGATCGTCATTGCCAACCTTGGTGGCAAGGTTAGCCAGCTCGTTGTTCCAGTCGATGCCATCCAGATCAACCACCAGACGCTCCGGGTCTTTCACCAGAAACTGATTGAAGCTCAGCGGGGCGTTCGATTCGAGGGTCACGCGGGTATAGGCTTTGGCCGGCCATACCCGCACGGCGACCACCGTCGCAGCGGCCTGAGCCACCGACGACACACTCAACATCCAGGTAGCGACGGCGCCACGCAGCAGCTGACGCCGCGACACCACTTCGTTCAGCGGGCTGGATGCAGAAAACAGGTATTTAAATGGGCGATACATTGGCGTCCAGGTTCAGAAAAAGCAGTCAGGACGAGGTTTCGACCCAGGCCCTCAGGCGACAGTTGCAAAGTCAGGTCTGCCGCAGGCAGCATGCCACTGGCTTGTTCCGGCCACTCAACCAGACAAACCGACGTGCTATTGAAGTAATCTCGGAAGCCTGCATCAGCCCATTCAGATGGGTCATTGAACCTATATAAATCAAAGTGATAGAAATTTATGTTAGAAATTACATAAGGTTCAACCAAAGTATAGGTCGGGCTTTTGACACGTCCAAGAAACCCTCGTCCACGCAAAATGCCGCGCGTCAGCGTGGTTTTGCCAGCGCCCAGATCACCCTGCAGGTACAAAGTCATGCCACCTGTCAAAGCCAGCCCGAGCTGCTCGCCCAGACCGAGCGTGGCGGCTTCGTCTGAAAGGTGAACCGCCAGAGCGCTGGCAGTATCATGTTCAACATGCATAAGGAAAACTCCGCCCCTGAAGGGCATGCTATCGACTGGAATCAACTGGCGACCGATATCCGGCGCTGGGCAACCGACATTGGCTTCGATGCGGTGGCCATTGGTGACGCAACCTTGCCAGCTTCCGCCGAGGCGGGGCTGGCTGCCTGGCTGGCCGAGGGTTATCACGGCGACATGGATTATATGGCAAAGCACGGTACAAAGCGGTCCCGCCCTGCTGAGCTAGTACCCGGCACGCGTCGCATCATCAGCGTGCGGATGAATTATCGCCCTCCAGCAGCACTTGATGGATTGTCCGTCATTAGCCAGGGGGATCGCGCTTTTGTGTCCCGTTACGCGCTGGGGCGTGATTACCACAAAGTGTTGCGAAATCGCCTGCAAAAGTTGGCCGAGCAAATTCAGCAAGTGGTCGGCGAGTTTGGATACCGCGCTTTTGTTGACTCTGCCCCGGTTATGGAAGTCGAACTCGCCACCCAGGCAGGCCTGGGTTGGCGCGGCAAACACAGCCTGCTGCTGACACGCGAACACGGCTCGTATTTCTTCCTGGGCGAATTGTTTACCGATCTGCCGTTACCGGTTGATCCCCCGCTCGCACAGGAGCATTGCGGCCGGTGTAGCCGCTGCATCACGGCCTGCCCGACGGGCGCCATTGTCGCACCGTATAAGGTGGATGCTCGCCGGTGCATCTCATACCTGACCATCGAGCTACATGGCGCCATTCCCGAGCCGTTACGGCCGCTAATCGGCAACCGTGTCTACGGCTGCGATGATTGCCAGCTGGTATGCCCCTGGAACCGCTTTGCTATTGATAGCACCCAGCCGGATTTCGCAGTACGCAACGGCCTGGACGACGTCAGTCTGGTAGAGCTGTTTGCCTGGACTGAAGCAGAGTTTTCACAAAAACTGGCCGGCACCGCCATTTACCGCATCGGGCATGAGCGCTGGCTACGGAATATCGCCGTTGGACTGGGCAATGCACCAACCGGCCCCGAAGTGATTGCGGCACTTCAATCCAGGCTCGACCATCCGTCCGACCTGGTGCGAGAGCATGTGCAATGGGCCTTGCGCCAGCACCAGGCTCCCACCCCCTCCTCGCCGATCTGAACAAGGTTCTGCGCACACCATATCCCCGGCATCGGTATGATTGCGGCTTTTGGCCGTTTAGCAAGACATCATGAAAAACCAGCAGACAGATTCCCTCCCCTCCCATCCGATTGGGGTATTCGACTCCGGCGTCGGCGGGATGACCGTCATGCGGGCACTGATGGAACGGCTGCCGTTTGAAGATATTGTGTATTTTGGAGACACGGCCCGCGTTCCATATGGCGTAAAGTCGGTTGCCACGATCCAGCATTTCACCGAACAGATTGCCCACTTCCTGCTGGAGAAGCAGGTAAAGCTGCTGATTATTGCCTGCAATACCATGGCCGCCGTCGCGGCCGAAACGGTGCGGCGAGTCTCACCAGTGCCGGTTCTGGATGTCATTGACGCAGGCGCTCGCAATGCTGTGGCCACAACGCGTAGCGGCAATATCGGCGTGATCGGCACGCCCACCACCGTCAACAGCAATGCCTACGCCCGCAGCATTCATGCCCTGAACCCGAAAGCACGGGTGTATTCGCAGGCATGCCCGCTGTTTGTGCCCTTGGTGGAAGAGGGTTGGCTTGATCATCCCGTCACCCGGCTGACTGCCCATGAATATCTGAAACCCGTCTTTGTAGAGCAGATTGATACGCTGGTTCTAGGTTGCACCCATTACCCGCTACTCAAGCCAATGCTGGCCGACATCACCGGTAATCGCATGCTGCTTGTAGATTCTGCAGTCAGCATGGCTGAGCAGACCGCACAGCTGCTGGACGAAATGGGGCTAGCCAATCCGCAGCGCGAAGCCCCTGATTACCAGTTTTACGTCACCGATATTCCTCTGCGTTTCCAGACGATCGGAGAGCGCTTTCTGGGGCGCAGCCTGAACAAGCTGGATATGGTGCAGCTTTAGATTCTGTTGACGTAAGGTTTACCGTCGCGCCGGGCCGAGTTTTGGGGCGGGGCAAGGCAGGGTAAGCGCGGTTTAGCGAGCTAAATGAGCGAACTCTAACGACGCTCTGCCCCAAAAATCGACCCGGCCAGCAGGGTTTTGCCTGAAAACGGCTTGGAACAAGGCGCAGAGCGTGCCGCATAGTCACTCTATGCAAGCGCTCTGCAACACAGGGCCAAGCCGTTTTCCGGCGAAACGCGATCTGCAAACCTTACGTCAACAGAACCTGGGTTCTGCATGATCAGAGGAGCCTGTGACTGCCCACTTACAGCACCTGCCACCCACTCTGATACCCGCGTTTGACCCATTCGCAACCGGTATGCGCCGTTGGCGCCCATTTTGATCAGGAGATCTACCCATGTTTGCCGCTTCCCGCCCATCCATCCTGACCGCCGCACTGGTCGCCACCGCACTGGCGGGTTGTGCGACGAATCAGGAACCCACCGCTTCGGCCAAGCCGGTCAGCGCGGCCAGCCAGGCCACCAAACCGGAACCGAGGCCAGAACCTGCGCCCAAGCCAGCGACACCGGCAATCGGCATGGAGGCCTACACCCCTCCAACCCAGGCAGAGATGCTAGCCAAGGCAGCCAGCCAATCAAAACTGGTTGGCACCTGGGAAGGCAAGTGGGAAATCGACAACCTGGGCTACGAAGGCAAGGCTGTCTTGAAGATCGAACGGGTTGAAGGGAATGAAGTATTCGGCGTGGCTATCATGTCTGACACCCCCTATGGCGACATGACCGAGACCTTTGTCAAAGCCACTTTTGATGGCACCAAAATGTTGGTCAAACACAAATCCGCCGACTATGCCCTCACGCTGACTGAGCGTGACAGCAAGCTACGCTTTTCCGGTCCGCTGCATTACACCTCGGAATCCGGCAATTACACCGGAAGACTGAAGCTCAACAAATAAAGCTGAATTCGATATCACGAGCACCTGCGACGATCCCCCTCGCCAAGACAGTTGTCCCATCCGGGGCGGCAGAGGGGGTTTTCCTGACTTCTCGGTAAGTGGTCATCCCAAAGCCGGCGGGACCGCTTGTGCTAAAATGCCGCGTTTTTTCCCACAGCCTTCCTTGCGCGCCATGAATCTGTCCGCCCTCACTGCACTCTCTCCGCTTGATGGTCGTTACGCCAGCCAACTGGCCAGCCTGCGCCCCTATTTCAGCGAATTCGCGCTGATCCATTATCGGGTCAAGGTGGAAGTCGAATGGCTGAAGGCACTGGCTGCCGAGCCCACCATCGGCGAAGTCCCGGCTTTCTCCGAGTCAACCCTGGCAGAGCTGGACGAAGTGGTTGCCAACTTCTCGGAAGCCCATGCTGAAGAAGTCAAAGCCATCGAAGCGCGTACCAATCACGACGTCAAAGCCATTGAGTACTGGCTGAAAGAGCGATTGGCCGGCAACCCGGAAATCGGTCCGGTTGTCGAATTCATCCACTTCGCCTGCACTTCTGAAGACATCAACAACCTCTCGCATGCGCTGATGTTGCAGAACGCCCGCGATACCGTGCTGCTGCCCCGCCTGTCGCTGATCGAAGAAAGCCTGCGCACACTCGCCCATGCCCTAGCCGACCAGCCCATGATGTCGCGCACCCACGGCCAACCCGCGACACCCACAACGCTGGGCAAGGAGATGGCCAATATTGCCCATCGCCTGCAACGCCAGATCAAACAGATCGCCGCAGTCGAAATCCTGGGCAAGATCAATGGCGCTGTGGGTAACTACAACGCCCATACCGTCGCCTACCCCGAAGTGGACTGGGAAAACTTCTGTCGCCGCTTTGTAGAATCTCTCGGTATCGGCTTCAACCCCTATACCATCCAGATCGAACCGCACGATTACATGGCGGAACTGTACGATGCCGTGGCCCGTGCCAATACCATCCTGATTGATATGAACCGGGACATCTGGGGCTATATTTCGCTGGGTTTCTTCAAGCAGAAAGTCAAAGCTGACGAAGTGGGCAGCTCAACCATGCCGCACAAGGTCAACCCGATCGACTTCGAGAACTCGGAAGGCAATCTGGGTCTGGCCAATGCCGTATTGAGCCACCTGTCTCAGAAATTGCCGGTTTCACGCTGGCAGCGCGACCTGACCGACTCGACGGTGCTTCGCAATATGGGAGTTGCCATGGGTTACAGCCTGCTGGGCTATGCCTCCAGCCTGAAGGGTTTGGGCAAGCTTGAGGTCAACGGTGCCGCCATGCTGGCCGATCTCGACGCCAACTGGGAAGTCCTGGCCGAACCCATCCAGACCGTCATGCGCCGCTATCAGGTACCCAATGCCTACGAGCAGCTGAAAGAGCTGACCCGCGGCAAGGGCGGGATTACGCGTGACGCCCTGCATACCTTCATCCGCTCTCTGGCAATTCCCGCCGAAGAGCAGCAAAGGCTGCTGGCGCTGACACCAGCCAGCTATACCGGTTACGCCAGCGAACTGGCACGCCGCATTTAACTGATTGCCCAACTTATTGCTTGCAGGAAACCCCGTGAAAAAATCTCTGTTGATCATCCCTGGCGTCATCGTTCTTGCCGGGGCAGGCTGGCTGGGCGCAACTGCCTGGGCCGGTAAAACCGCTCAGGAAACCCTGGAAAAGCAGCACAAGATGCTGGCCGACCTCCCGTACTTCGTCGTCAAGAAACACAACTACCAATCGGGCCTGTTCACCTCGCATGAGCGCACGACGCTGGCACTCAACCCCAATCTGTGGCGCCCATATGCCGAAATGCTGAAGCTGGCCGGCCGCGAGATTCCCGAGCTTGAATTCACCTACACACAGGAAATCAAGCATGGTCCCTTCCCGTTGATCGGCAAGGGAGATTTCACTCCTCTCAAGGCGGTAGTCAAAACCGAGTTTGTGTTTTCGCCCGAAGCCAACAAGTGGCTGACCAAACTGTTCGGCCAACAAAAGCCTCTGGAAATCGAAAACCGTATCCGCTTCAAGGAAGATGGTGAGTTCAATATCAAAGTGCCGGGCTTTACCTATGAAGAAACCATCGGCAAGGCTACCTGGCAGGGTTTTGATGCCAAGATCGTCTACGGTGCCGACTTCAACTCGGTAGATATCGAAGCCAAGGCGCCTGGCATCAAACTTGATGCCGGTACCCACGGCAGTGGCGAGATTCGCAACATCACCTTTGTCACGCATAACCAGCGCGGCGCCAGCGGCATCATGTTGGGAGACGGCAAGCTGTCGCTGGAAGCAGCCCAGTTCGAACTCAAGGACGAGCACAAGATCAGCGCCAAACTGTCTGGCCTCACCTATGTGGTGAAAAGCGCAGCCCAAGGGGATTTCATCAACAGTGCCGCAACGGTTGATCTGACCAAGCTGGAGCTGAATGACAAAACCTATGGCCCTGCCAAGCTGGCGGTAGAAGCCAACCATCTGCATGCGCCAACACTGGCTAAGCTCAACAAGTCAGTAAATGCCCTGCAGAAGCAGCAATACAAAGATGCAGCCGAACTCAATACCAAGATGTTCGACGTGGTCAAGGCAGAAGGCCTGCCACTGCTGCGCAATGATCCGGCTCTGGCATTGCGCCAACTGTCGGTCAAATTGCCGGAAGGCGAAGTCTCGTTGCGTGCCGATGTTGCGATGAAAGGCTTTGTGGATGCCGACATCAGCGAACCGCTCAAGCTCATCAACAAGTTGACGGCCAAGGCAGACCTGACTGTACCGAAGAAGGTCATCGAGACCTTGGTCCTGATGAAAGCCCGTAGCCAGATTGCGACCGACACCGCAGATGGTCAGCAACCCGATACCACCGAGCTGGACCAGCTGGCCCGCAATCTGATGGAAAATCAGATCAAGAAACTGGCCGAACAGAAACTGATTCAGGTAGATGGCGAAAGCTTGATCACCTCGGCAAGCTGGAAAGATGGCAAGCTCACCGTCAATGGCACCGAGTTTCCGCTGCCTTGGCAGACCCCGCCTGATGCTGGCGGCGAGGCCGACATCAAGCCAGCGTTGGTTCAGTAAACCCTTGCGTCAATAAACAAGGCCGACGGTCAGTACCGTCGGCCTTGTTTACATTTGCGACCAACGCCCCTTTGTAAAGCCGGTTTTAGGCAATCCGATAGCGCGCCACAATGTCCTGCATCTGGCGGGAAAGCAGTTCCAGCTCTTTGGCCGCCGTCGATGTCTGCTCGGCAGTCTGGCTATTGTCCTCCGACATCTGAGCAATTCGCTCCACCTGGCGGGCAATATTGAGACTGGCGGCACTTTGTTCGCGGATGGCATGTGAAATATCGCCAACCGTATCAACCACCTGTGCCGAGCCGGCCTGAATTTCTTCAATCGACTGCCCGGCCCGCTCGGCTTTATGCACCCCTCCCTCAACGCGGCTGACCATCTGCTGCATACGCAATACCGCTGCATCAGAACCGCTCTGGATGCTGGCAATGATCTGGGCAATTTCCCGGGTAGAGGAGGTAGTCCGCTCCGCCAGCTTGCGCACCTCATCGGCCACCACCGCAAACCCACGGCCAGCTTCACCGGCACGGGCAGCTTCAATGGCGGCATTCAGCGCCAGCAGATTGGTCTGATCAGCCACTTCCTTGATCACCTGGATCACCGAGGTAATCCGACCGCTTTCCTTTTGCAGATCAATGATCTGGCTGGCGGCGCCATGAACATCCCCGGCAATACCATTGATTTCATCAACCGCCGCATGGATCACCTGCTGGCCATCCGCAGCAATCTCGCCAGAACGGCGGGAAATGGTATCTGCCTCACTGGCCCGGTCTGCCACATGGTTGATGCTGACCGTTACCTGCTGCACCGTCGCGGCCATATTGGATGCCGAATCACTGGCCAGTGCCGAGCTATCCGACATCTGCGCAGCGGTGCGATTCATCTCGGTTGCCGCATAGGCCACTTTATGGATGCGCTGGCTGATTTCGCCCAGGCTGTTCTGCAGAGTTGCCAGCAAATTATTGAAGGCCGCGACCGTCAGGCCGACTTCGTCATGGCTGCGGATCGGCACCCGGAGGGTGAAATCGAGGTTCCTTTCGACGGTTTCGACCATCTTTTCCATGACTGCCAACGGGTGCTTGATAGCGCGATACAACATCCAGCCCATTGTCAGCAACAGGATGATGAATACCGCACTGACCGCCCCGAACCAGGTCACGGCACTGTGGTATGAGGTATCAACAACCTGCCGTGCCGACTCTTCATCCTTGAGGTTATGGCTGGCGACTTTTTTTATCGCGGCATCCAGCGCCGTGCCAGCCGGACTCAAGCTGGTCGATACGGCAGACTGAGCCTGTTCGACTTCGCCCTTGATAGATTGCTCAAGCAGCTGATTGTAAATTTTGCGGTAGTCGGTATAGCGCGCCAGCATCTCCTGAAAGATGCCGTCTTCAGTTTTATCCGAGACGAAGTTCTTATAGCTCTCAACCTGTTTGTCGAATAACTCGCTGACGGATTTGATCTGGCCTTCGAGCGCCTTTCTCTTGCCGGCATCCTTCTCCAGCAGATGCTCCAGCAACAGGGCCCGCAGCTCTTTGTAGGAGTCAGCAATATCACCAACCGCCATCAGACCCGGGAAGTTGTCATCGGCTAGCTCGCCCACTTCTTCATTGATGACTCGAAACTGCGTGATCCCCACCACGCCCACGATCAACAGCGCCAGCAAGGCTGCCGCCAGCAGAACAATAATCCGCTTTCCGATTGTCATAGTGCGTCCTATCCACCCGATCTGAAGTTGGCCGGTACCAGCTGGTACCGGTCGCACACTTGGTTATAAGCGATAGTCGGGTGAACCGTGAATCTACTGACGCCCCTTAGGCTCTGTTGACGTTTTGTTTCCGGTCGCGCCGGGCCGAGTTTTGGGGCAGGGCTAGGCAGGGTGAGCGCAGTTTAGCGAGCTAAATAAGCGAACGCTAACGACGCCATGCCCCAAAAATCGACCTGGCCTTGCGTGGCTGTTGCCGCAAAGCGGCTTACAGCCACGGCATCCCCCTTGCGGGGACGGAGGGGTTCGCCGGATTTGGGCCTGCTGCGGTGTTGACTGCCAGGCTGTAAGGCTTGCAATGCAAGCCTTACAGCCTGTGCGCCCAGCCGGGAAATCGCGTGGCTTACCACTAAGCGGCGCGCTTTTCGCCTTGCATCAGGCCCAAATCCGACGAAACGCGATCCGGAAATAAAATGTCAACAGAGCCTAGTCGCGTAGTTTTTCCTGAGCCCGTGAAGAGAAGCGCAGATTCTCGGGATAAGGGAAGAAATCTTCGATATGCCCTTGGGCGATTTTCTTTTGCTTGTCGCGCCAGAAATCGACGGTAAGCAGGTCGGCATGGTGCCGCATGAAGATCTGCCGCACCTTGGCTTCGCCTAGCAGGAAAGTGGCAAATTCTTCAGGGAATACATCGTTGCGGGCAATCGGGTACCACGGCTCCGCCATCATTTCATACTCGGGAGTAGGCGGAATCGGAATCTTGCGGAACTTGCAGTCGGTCATGTATTCGATTTCGTCATAGTCGTAGAAAATCACTCGACCGTAGCGCGTCACCCCGAAGTTCTTGAACAGCATGTCGCCAGGGAAGATATTGGCAGAAGCCAGTTCGCGGATAGCGTTGCCGTACTCACGGATGCCATGCTCCAGCATCTCCTCGTCGGCATTCATCAGATACATATTCAGCGGCTCCATGCGCCGCTCGATATACAGATGCTTGACCACCACCGTATCGTCACTTTCTTCCATGACCGAAGGCGCCAGCTCCCGCAGCTCCTGCAACAACTCTTCGGTGAAGCGGGCTTTGGGAAAAGCCACATTGGAGAACTCCAGCGTATCCGCCATCCGCCCGACCCGGTCATGTTGTTTAACCAGCAGATATTTCTCCAGCACCACGCGCTTGTTGATCTCTTTGGGCGGGGCGATGACGTCCTTGATGATCTTGAACACGTAGGGATAGGACGGCAGCGTAAACACCAGCATCACCAGACCACGAATACCCGGCGCCACAATGAAGTCATCCCGCGAATGGCGCAAATGGTGCATGAAATCGCGATAGAACATAGTCTTGCCCTGCTTCTGCAGGCCCAGCATGGTGTAAAGCTCAGCGCGTGATTTGGTTGGCAGCATCGCCCGCAAGAACTGTACATAGCCGGATGGCACTTCCATATCGACCATAAAGTAAGCGCGGCTGAAGCTGAACAACACACCAATGCGGCGAGCGTCGAGCAGAATGGTGTCGAGATATAAGCCGCCCTCGCTGTCATGCAACACCGGCACGGCAAATGGGTATTCCTGATTGCCATTGACTGCTTTGCCAATGATGTAGGCCGCCTTATTGCGGTAGAACGGCGAATACAGCACCTGAATCTGATAATTGGCATCCGCATGCGGCCAAGTACCGCCAAGGTGTTCACGCAGCGCGTCGATCAGACAGGTGATGTCGCGCTGCAGATTGGTAAAGGGTCGGCGCCAGCCGTAATCCTCGATAATCTGCCGGACCGTGCGCCGCAGGCCGAATTTGTTGGGATAGTAGCTGCGATAGGTAGGTGGGTCGGACTCGATATGCTCGGTCGAGATCGTCGGCCGCACAAAGATGAAGTCGTTGTTGAAATACTCGCGGTGCAGAATCCGGCAGCAGACCGAGTTGAAGAAAGTCTCTGCACATTCCGGTTGCTTGTGATCGGTCAGCAGACCGATATACAGCAGCTTCACCTGCTGCCAGACCGGCTCCTCCAGCGACCCGGCATGGAATTCATTCTGCAGCCTTTCTACGGTTTCCTGCACCCGATCGTCATAAAACTGGATACGCTCCTTGGCAGCTCTTTGCACCTGCTGCCAGTTGCCGACTTCAAACCGGTCTTTTGCCTGACGGCTACATTCCCGGAACAGACGATAGTGCTTGTTGAATCCATCCAGCAACGCATCGGCAATCTGCAGGGCTACCAGGTTGTCCGGATTGGGAAACTGACGAGGAGACGCAAGGCCGCGATTCATGGTTTTGACCTGTGAGTAGTAGATACCGGCTTTGATCATACCGCCTCGCGTTGACGGCGCCAGCCCGGAACTGGCACTCGGTCACTTTGAGCCTGAATTGGCACGGTAGAAGCGGTGGATTTGCGACACCCCTGGTTCTGCTGACGTAAGGTTTGCAGATCGCGTTTCGGCGGATTTCTGGTGCCTAAATCCGCCATGTGCCTCAAAGCCAGCCAATCCGAACCCTCGTTCCTACGCTTTCACCTGTGCGCCCGAAAATCCGACAGACTGCTAGAATCGCCGCCCCCGACCCACAAAAGTAGAAGCCAACGAAATGCGTGTCGCGCCATTCCTTCGCCAGCACGGTGGTCTCATCCTGATCATCGCCTGCTGGTTGATCCCCGGCCTGCTCGGTCGCACCCCATGGAAGCCAGACGAAGCGTATACGGTTGGCCTGGTTCACCATATCGCCACCACTGGGGACTGGATTGTGCCCACCCTGGCGGGTGAGCCTTTCATGGAAAAGCCTCCGATCTTCTTTCTGCTGGCCGCCCTGATGGGCTGGGCCTTCGGTGGCTTGCTGCCGTTTCATGATGCAGCCCGCCTTGCCAGCGCCTTGTTCATCGGCCTTAGCATGGCCGCGCTGGCATGCGCGACACACGATAAAACCCGCCCCGGAACGGGCCGCCTGGCCGTACTGGGCTTGGTCAGCAGCCTGGGCTTACTGGTGCATGCCCACCAACTGATTACTGATCTGGCGTTGATGGCCGGTATCGCCTGCGGTCTGACTGGACTGAGCCTGATCTGGCGGCAGCCACGCTGGGCTGGCATCTGGTTTGGCACCGGCATGGGCATCGCCTTCATGTCAAAAGGCTTGCTCGGCCCGGGCCTGCTTGGCGTCACTGCCGCTGCGCTGCCCATCCTGCACGCACCGGCACGCAGTCGCCTCTACCTGCAAGCCATGCGTCAGGCATTTTATGCCGCGCTGCCGTGGCTGCTGATCTGGCCCATCGCCTTGTGGCTGCGTCATCCCGAACTCTTTGCGGTATGGGCCTGGGATAACAATATTGGCCGCTTCCTCGGTCTGAATACGCTCGGCCCCAAACCAGAGCCAGGTGGCTATTTTGCCATCCTGCCCTGGTTTGCCCTGCCGCTCTGGCCGATTGCGCTATGGACGGTCTGGACCCGGCGCAAGCAGCTACGGCAAGACAGCCAGTTATTGGTGCCCACCTTGTATTTCGTGTTGGCGCTGGCCGTCTTGTCATTGGCTTCAGATGCCCGAGCACTCTATGCACTGCCACTGTTACCGCCGCTCGTCATGCTGATTACCCCCCTGTATGGCCAGGAACGCCAACCACAGCGGCTGAGCTTTGCCCTGATTCCCTGGCTGCTGTTCGGGCTGGTCTGGGTGCTCTTGGTTTTGGGCTGGATTGGCCTGCAGACGGGCATGCCGGCACTGAAAGGCCCACGCTGGTTGGCGATGCGACCGGGCTTTGTCGCGCAATTCGAGTTATGGCGCCCGATGCTGGCACTACTTGGTGCCGTGGCCTTGGGTTGGCTGGCGCGACGACACTGGCGACAAGGGCTAAGCGGCTTCATTACCAGCTGGTGTTCCGGTCTGGCTGCCGTCTGGCTGTGTTTCATGCTGCTTTGGCTGCCCTGGCTGGAATGGGGCAGCGGCTTCGGACCGCTGGTCAAGCAGATACGAGCCGCCATGCCAGCCGATACCCGCTGCACGACCTCCTGGCATCTGGGTGAGCCACAGCGGGCCATGTTCGACTACTACGGCCAATTCCGCCTGCACCGACTGGAAATCGACGGTGGTACCAACTGCGATGCCATTCTGGTGCAGGGGCACGATTTACCCATGGCCATCACCCTGCAGCGACAGGCCTGGCAGGAAATCTGGCACGGTGCCCGCCCTGGCGATGAAAAGAAGGAGCCTTATCGCCTGTTCCGTCGAAGAACTTCAACGCCATGAGCCCCCCTGCCGCGCCCGATGTCCGCCAACCAGACTGGCCCACTGACTGGCTGGTGCAGCACCCGGCTTATGCCTGCATCCGCCCGGTATTGCAGCAACTGGGCTGGCAGCACTTTCCGACGACTGCCCAGTGGCAGACCTTGCCCGATGCCTTGCGGCCGCGCCTGGCTTCGGGTCTGCCAGTGCAATTCATTGACCGCCAGCCACTGGAACCCGGCTACGAATACACGATTGCCACACTCGGCGAAGTACCGACCCGCCCAGCCAACTGGCATGACACCTTCAATGCCTTGATCTGGCTGGCTTATCCGCGCAGCAAGGCCGCTCTCAATACCCTGCACAGCGAACACCTGCCGGCAGCGCCACACAATCAGTCAAAACGCGGCCCGCAACGCGATGCCGCCACGTTGTTCGACGAATCAGGCCTGATCCTTGCCTGCGCCGACCATGCTTTGGCCCAAGCGCTGCAACACAAGAACTGGCACCAGCTGTTTCAAACCGCCCGTACGGCCTGGGGCCAGACCATCAACGGCTATGTGTTTGGCCATGCCTTGCTCGAAAAACTGCTGACACCATTTATCGGCATCACCGCAAAAGTCATGATCGTGCCGGTCCAGGCGGATTTCTTTGCGCAGTCCCTTGCCACGCAGCTGGTACAGCTCGACGCGCAGATTGCTAGCCACCTGGCTCGGAACAGCCTGCAGGCCCCGCGCGATCTACCACCGCTTCCGGTGCTGGGCATCCCCGGCTGGTGGCCACAGCAGGATACGGCCTTCTACAGCAATACCCGCCACTTCTGCCCCCCTCGCGGCATATAACGCCAATGCCTTCCTTGTTGCCGGACAATTTCATCGGCTGAATTCACCATTCATCCCGCAATTGACGCATTCCATCGCAAGCCGTTAGAGCTGGCGCAGCAAGCCGATTAGGCTGCGTCCTATCAAAAGAAAGCAGAAAGAGGATTGGGCCATGCTTCTTGCCAGAATGAGTCAACCTGCCAACCCCTTGCCCCGAAGCGAACCATTTCGGGTGGCGATTACACGGCGCCATCGCGAGCTGTGCCAGATCGGGACACTCAACGACTGCCTGACTACTGACGCCGTCGTGATCTGCCCCAATGGCGATGTGCTACGTGGCCGCAATATTGCCGCCCACTGGCTGGCCCGGCGCTTGTCGGGGTTGGCTGATGCCATTCAGACTCAGGAATGGTGGCCCAGCGGTTTCGATATGGTGATGGAAGTCGGGCAGATTGCCGAAGCCGGCCTGAGTTACAGCAGCATCTGGCAGCGCGGAAGCGATGGTGAGTGGCGCCTGTTACGCAGCCAATGGTCCGGCCCGGTCGGCGACGAAGCCTGGGCGCTTCCCCATAGCCGCATGGCGCTTGAACAACACGCCTGTTGAAGCGGGCCGTGTTTTCATTCAAGTTAGAGGCTCCCGCATCACGCAGGCCAGTACCCCTGGTCGCAACCGATATGCCTCAAACACCCCCAGCCAGCACACCGGCATTCAGCCGCGCCCGATTCAAGCGCGATGTATTGCTATGCGCCATCATCAACACCCTGGTCGGCACCTTCTTTGCCCTGCAGGGCTCGCCCATCGTGCGAGCGATGGTGACCACGCACACCATCGGCTTCACCGTTCTGGCCGTCACGCTGACGGCAATGTGGCTGATCAAACCCAGCCAGAATCGTGAAATCTATGTGTACTTTGGCGCGGTTGTAGCCGGCACGATGCTGGGACTGGGCATCAACTTCTCGATGCGCTTCACCCGCGAAGAACTCGAATGGGCGCTGGAAGAACCTCGTCACCTGTTTCGTATTCTCGGCCTGTTCATGGTTGTCGCCGGGATGATCACGATCTTCCTCTACTCACGGATTCGCGCTGCACGTCTCGAAGCGGCCTTCCATGCCGAGCAGTCACTGGCTGCCGCTCAGGCCCGCCAGCTCGCCGAAGCCCAGCTCAAGATGCTACAAGCCCAGATCGAGCCTCACTTTCTATTCAATACCCTGGCCAATGTACAAAGCCTGATCGACATCGCTCCGGCTGAAGCCAAGCGCATGCTGATGTATTTCAACGATTATCTACGCGCCTCGCTGGCCCGCAGCCGTGATGAGCATGGCACCCTGAAGCAGGAGTGCGACCTGTTGCGCGCATATTTGTCTATCCTGCAGATCAGGATGGCAGATCGCTTGCGCTTTCGTATTGATTGCCCCGCCGAGCTGCAAGACATCGAATTTGCACCGATGCTGCTGCAACCTCTGGTCGAAAACGCCATCTGTCATGGACTGGAACCCAAGCTGGATGGGGGTGAAATCAAAATCACCGCCCGCCGCGAAGCAGGTTTGCTCAAACTTTCGGTTCGTGACAATGGTCTGGGCCTGGGCAAAAGCCAAGGAGGCTCGGGTCTGGGTCTCGCCAATGTCCAGGAGCGGCTGACTGCCATCTACGGCCCGGCGGGCCAGTTGGCACTCTATGAAAATCAACCCGTTGGGGTCATCGCTGAAATCACCCTGCCATGCACAAACCCACCGCCCTGATCGCTGACGACGAACCACTGTTGGCCGAATACCTGCGACAACGCCTCGGCCTGCTCTGGCCTGAACTCGACCTCATCGGCATCGCCCGCAATGGCATCGAAGCCGCTGCCATGTTGTCCACCCATCAGCCGGATGTCGCCTTCCTCGACATCAAGATGCCGGGCCTGACCGGGTTGGAAGTCGCCCGTAGCGCCAATGACACGCACTGCGTCTTTATCACCGCCTACGATCAATACGCCATCGAAGCCTTTGAGCGCAATGCCACTGACTATCTGCTCAAGCCCGTTGCAGACGAACGGCTGGCCGCCACGATCGACCGCCTCAAACAAAAGCTGGCCAATGGCGACCATGCGCTGAGCGATGCCTTGCTGGGCCAGCTCAGAGCGCTGCTGAACACCCCTGCAGGCCAAGCAACACCTATTGAGCGGCTGAAGTGGATCCGTGCCGGTATTGGCCAGGAAGTCAAACTGATTCCGGTAGAGGAAGTCTGCTATTTTCAGGCCAGCGACAAATACACCAGCGTTGTCACCACCCAGGGGGAATACCTGATTCGCATGTCGCTCAAGGAACTGACCGACCAGCTCGATCCCGATGCGTTCTGGCAAGTGCATCGAGGTACCTTGGTGAATGTTCGAGAGATTCGCGAAGCCAGCCGCGACCTGACTGGCAAAATCACCCTGTCACTGAAGCACCTTGGCCATAAGCTGCCAGTGAGCCGGGCATTCAACCATCTCTTCAAGCAGATGTAGTCAACTACTTGCATTGACTGCAATCAGGCGACAATCGGGCATTTATCTGTAATCAGATATTTCACGTTTGCCGCCTTTTCACCGCTAACGCTAGTATTGGGGTTTTCCATAATACAGAGGGAAACTCACATGAAAGCAATCCAACCCATCACCCATCGCTTCAGGTTACTGCTCGGTATGCTGACGCTGTCGCTGATGGCTTTTGCCCAACCGGCACTGGCAGCCATCAATGGCCTGTGGACGATTGGTTCCGGCGACTATCTGGTGCTGATGCAAGATGTGAACAGCGGACTGGTTGTCGGTTTACAGATTGATACCAGCTATACCTCGCTAGCCGTGTGGACAGGTAGCGCAACCGACACCACGCTGACCCTGACCGAAGTCGCGAACTCTGCAAATTCGATCAACGCAACCTTCACCACCGCCACTTCGCTGGAAGGCCGGATCATCAAATCGGGTACCACTACACCGTTCTCCGCACAGTTCTCGCTGGCTTACAGCGGCAGCGCCAACGACGGAATCTGGCAACGCCCGACAGACACCGGTTCACAGTCGTATATCGCCTTCTTTACGCTGGCAGCGGGGAATGGCAAGTTGCCGATCGAGTTCGATATCACGATTGATCCGGGGCTGAACTACTCATATGACGTGATCGCCGGTATTACCAACAACAACGTCTTTACCGGCACATCGGTAATGAACGCCAACCTGACGTCGCGTCTGGCCTTTGATAGCGGCACACTTGATGGCACGCAAATTTCGTCCGGCAAGATGTCTCAACCCGTCACCACCAACTTCACCGCCACCCAGATCATCAAACTGGCGAAGTAGTCTCTGCACCACCAAAACAAACAGCCCGCTTTGATGAGCGGGCTGTTTGTTTTCGGGGAGTCATGCAATCTTTCTTGCGCAGGCCAAGTCTCGACGTTCACGCGCCAGACGCAAGGCACTTAGCTCTGATGAATCTCAATATCCCCATCAAACCCATTGATTTGCCGAGGGGGAAAATTAGCAGGTGGCGCAAACAACAATTGACTGGTGCCTGGTACGTTCCCAGGAATTGGCAATACGCCTGCCGCAAGTACAGCGGCCGGTAAGACGGGTACACCAAACTGATTTGGGAAATGTAAGACACTATTAAATGGCAGACTATTCATCAGTGCACCGGAAATGGGCATGCCAACCGGTTTGAGAATTTCAATGGCACGCCAGCTCACTTTAATATAAGCCGGCGCATAGGCATACAACTCGCCGCGATTATCAATTGCATTGTCGGCAAAGGGATCTCGCGAACACGTAACCATGTAATACACACCATACCAGCGGTCACGATAATCCGCCTGCTCATACCTCAAACAGGCTTCCAGATAGGCATTGATAAAACTTTCAATCAACTTATGGTTGCTATTTGCTACGCTGGTAAGCGGAGTGAGGTTACACCAGTCATGACCAGGCCCACCCCAACTGCCATTGATTAAATGCCCGCGTATCCAGCTCAGATTGTTTGGATCTGATCTAAACCCACAATTTGGCCGGCCGTTGCCAATTGCAGAAAATCCAGCGCTCCAGAGTTGGTGTGTAGCAATCGGAGAATTTACCTGTGAGGCGCCGGACAATTTCAGATCTGGCCCAAGAATAGCCGCCGCCCCGGTCCCACCGAAAGGAAGGCCATGCCGAACGCTAAGGCGCCCATAAGATGCTTGCACCAAACCAAAATAATACTGGTCGGTAGAAAGGCGAGGATTACCATTCCTGTCGAACGAATTAATAATTCTGCTCAATAAACACCTCTTACAATATAGCTACGCACAGACCCCATATTTTGTCTCGCAGTACATCCAACACCACACCGCGCCAATCACTTGCTAGTTTTTTATTTTGCAATCAAAAACAAGGCAAAATTCTAGCGCATAGTTACAACTCAAAAAATCAGCCCAACGATCTAAAATGCGCGATATTTTTAAATCAACATCATAGAAATACCGATCCTCAAACCGGTAGTGCTTCCTTTTCTTCATGTAGTTCCGTAATCAGCCTGTCCTTTTCATCCCACATTTCATTCGCCCATTGCTGGATGCTGGTGCGGAATTCTGCATCGGCACCGTAATCCCGTCCGATCAGATTGGCAGGGATGGGGCGGCTCTTCACATGAACAACCACCCGATCCACTTTGCCGCACATGAACTGCCAGAAATTGGGTACGCCCTCGGGGTAGACAATAGTGACGTCGATCAGAGCCTGGAATCGTTCGCCCATTGCATTCAGTGCCAGCGCCAAGGCACCGACCTTGGGCCGCAGTAAATGACGATACGGTGATTGCTGATGGCGATGTTTGCCCGGTGTAAACCGCGTTCCTTCGGCAAAGCTCATGACGCTGGTTGGAATCAGCGCAAATTTGGCGCAAGCCTTGCGTGTGGTTTCCTGGTCTTCAAGCCGCTTTTCTGGATGTTTCGCCAGATAGGCTGCGGAATGTCGCTTCATAAATGGAAAATCCAGCGCCCACCAGGCCAGCCCCATCACCGGCACATAGATCAGCTCTTGTTTGAGAAAGAATTTGAGGAACGGAATACGGCCATTGAATACACGCTGCAGGACAAAAATATCCACCCAGGATTGATGGTTGCAATTCACCAGATACCAGCCCTTTGCTTGCAGATCATCCACACCGGAGACTTGCCAACGGGTTTTCTGGGTGAGATGCATCCAGATGCCATTGCCGGTAATCCAGTTGCTGGCCAGGTTTTGCAGAATGCGATCAACAGGTTTGCGTGCCGCTTTGAATGGCAGCAGCAGTTTTACGATAGCCATCGCAAAAATCATGATTGCCCATAGGATGGTATTGAGTGCCAGGGCCAGGGCATTCAATGCCCCTTTCAGCGGGGCTGGAAGAAATCTCAACATGAATACTCCAGAAATTCAGCGGACAACAAAGGCGACGGGATTGTACCTGCCCAAACGCCGGAGAGGGCCCGGTGCCAAGGACATTTCATCGACTGATCACATTGCGCTGGATTGGCGCATGCAGCCAAACGCATCAGTTTAGAAAGCGCAGAAACGGGAATCCTTGTTACAGCGCAAAGGGTCGGTAACCGAGAAGGTCATTGACCATCCTTCTTACGGTCAATTTGAGGGGACTTGATGACATGTGCGGGGATTTTCAACCCGGACAGGCGATGCGCGCAGAGCCTAGTCGGGACAAAAGCCAAAACAGACTTCGATATCCTTGCGGCTCCGCACGTATTCAGTGCCCCGGATAGCCGGAGTGAAGCGGCCCTTTCGGAAAGCGTCGAGTGCCGCTTTGGTGTAGGCATCGGGCAGGCTGCTATCAAGAATGATGATGTCGTCTACTTCACCCTTCTCGTTGATCAGCACACGGAGTTTGACCAGTCCATTCTGCGGGTTGTCGGCGTAATCGGCAGGCTCTTCCGGCTGCATGGCGTCGATTGGACGAGAAGTGGTATCCAGTTCGCGCGACTCGTAGTAGTGGGTGTCGATTTCGGGCAGCTTTGCCAGGTCGCGCAACCAGTCTGGCAGGGAGGACCGACCCGACGTCTGCATTTCAACCGACTTGCGATTACCTGGCTCTTCAATAATTTCAGTCAGCTGAGGCGGCTGAGGGACCGGGGGACCTATCTCCGGGTTTGCGGCCAGTTGCACCTGGTTGGGCACCAGAGGCGCTTTCTGCTCTGGCGGAGGGGCAACGGCTGCAGCGGATTCGGTGGTGGCTTCGCGTGCCACGGACTGGAAAGTGCTGGTAGCGGCCGAACGCCTGACTTTCAACTGTAATTCGGTGAGTGGAGAGGACTGGCTGTGCGGTCCAGCCGCTGGCAACAGCAGCAGCATGGCGTGGCTGGACAACGCCACCACCAGTCCCAGGGCAAGTTGACGGTATGACTGCATCGCCCCCTACCCCATTCCTTGCCTTACTGTTTCTTCGGCTTGGCCGCCAGCTTGGCTTCCAGCATCTTGCTATCCATGGCACCCGCAGCGATTTCACCGCTTTCGAATACCATGGTAGGTGTTGCGGTGATATCGAGCTTTTTCGCCAGCTCGTCGATCTTGGCAATCGGGTTGTTATCGCACTTGCCGTCACCTGCGGGCTGAACGTCTTCACGCATCAGCTTGTTCCAGCTTTGTACTTGCTGCTCACCCGAACACCATACCAGTGCAGACTTGCGTGCGGCATCAGGATGCAGGGTCGGGATCGGGTACAGGTAGTAATAAATGGTGACGTTATCCAGTTCTTTCAGTCCTTCGCGCTCGAGCTTCTTGCAGAATGGGCAATCTGGGTCAGTAAACACCGCCAGCTTGCGCGAGCCGTCGCCCCGCACCGTCTTCATAGCCAGTTCAAACGGCAGCTTGGAGAAGTCGGTCTTGTTGAGCTCGGCATAACGGGCTTCCGTCAGGCTCTGCTTCTTGTTGATGTCAACCAGATCCCCTCCCACAAAGGCGTAATCGCCCTTGGCATCGGTATAAACGATCTGCTTGGGCACCATCACGACTTCATAGATGCCTTTCAACGGGGTTTTCTGGACGCTCTGTACTTCGCGGCCAGGGAATTTCTTCTTCAACTCGGCTTTGACCGTGTCGGTTTCATTGGCTGCATTGGCACAGGCAGCCAGCGCCAGAATGACTGCCGAGGCCGCTACAACGGCACGAGGCGCAAAAGAACGTTTCATCTTGAATTTCCTAAGTTGGTTTGGGTCTCTGTCGGTGACAGTTTGCCAGTTGGTAGATATATCGGGCCTGCGGCCAACGGCCCGAACCCAGTCCTGATTACTGCTTTCAATCAAATTTATTATCGCTACATCGACTACAAGGCCTGTCTGATCAGCAAGCGCTTGAGCGGCCCCATCTTGTCCGTCAAGGTCAAACCGGCATTCCTGAGCCAGGCTATGGGGGCTTGCTGTGGTCGGAACAGACGATCCAAACCATGCGTAACAGCCTGCATCATCATGACGTCCTCCCGCCGCGCCCGCTCATAGCGCCGCAGCAGCAGGTAATCCCCAGGGTCTCGTCTGCCAGCCCCCAACAGCACATCGGCCAACACCCGAGCATCTTGAAAGCCCAGGTTGACGCCCTGCCCCGCCAGCGGATGCACAGTATGGGCAGCATCGCCAATCAACGCCAGCCGTGGTGATACCAGCGATTTGACATGGGTAAGCCGCAACGGAAAGCCAGCCGCCGGGGTAATCAGACGCAACTCACCGAGCTCCCGCCCTCCAGCGGCAGCGACCGCCTCGCATAGCGCGTCAGCAGGTAACGCTTTGAGTTCGGCGGCCTTGGCATCATGCGTTGACCAGACAATCGAGATCCGGTTCCCTGGCAGGGGCAGCCATGCCAGCACCCCATCCTGCCGGAACCATTGCCGGGCAACAAAGCCATGCGGTCGCGAGCACTCGAAATTCGCCACAACCCCCTGTTGCTCGTAGGGCGCCTGGCTAATACCAATGCCGGCTTGCTGCCGTAACCATGACTCCGCCCCATCTGCTGCCACCAGCAAGCGGGTTTTCAGCGTCTGGCCATCTTCCAGGATCAGCGTTGCAGCCTGCTGTCCCCACTCGACCCCTTGAGGGCGGGCCGGGCAGAGCAGGCTGACATTGCCACGATCAGCCAGCGCGGACCAGATAGCGGTCTGCAAAGTCGAGTTTTCGATAATTGTTGCCAGCTCGTCACTGCCCACATCCACCGCACTGAAGTGCAACGTACCGCCGGCATCGCCCCGCACCCGCATATCCTGCACATTGCCGATACGATCAAGCGGCAAGCGTTGCCAGGCGCCTAGCTGCTGCAGCAAATGGCGATTGCGTGGGCTGACGGCATAGATGCGGCTATCCCAAGCCTCTCCCGTTGGCGGAGCTGGCTGGCGACCTTCGATCATGGCAACCCGTAATGGGCTATCAGCCAAGGCCAACGCCAAGGTGGCCCCCACCAATCCACCGCCACAAATGGCGATATCAAATTCCTGCGTCATCGTGGCACCACCCGGCTGCCAAAAACCATCCGCGCCGCGAATCCCTTGCGGGCCAGCGGCAGATTATCGAGAAGCGTCATGCCTACAGCGCTGGCCTGTCCGAACAGACTATCCGGGCGCGAGAACAGCCGCACCAGGCCATCGGTAAACAAGCTGGTCGCCGTACTATCGCCTTTGCGTGCGTTGGCATAGCGGCGGAGCACCTCTGGCGAACCCGGGTCGCCCCCCTGAGCCAGTATCTGTGCCAGCGCCAAGGCATCACGCAGCCCCAGATTGAAGCCTTGACCCGCTACAGGATGCAGGGTTTGCGCCGCGTTGCCGATAACCGCCAGTCTCCGCCCAACGGTTTCGCGTAGCCAGCGATGTTTGAGCGGAAACACGCTACGCGGCCCAGCCGAAACAAAACAACCGACACGATCCCCCATGCGCGCCTGCAGGGCCGCCAGCAGCGCCGCCTCGCTCAGGTTCAATGTATCTTCAGCCAGTGCCAGGGGGCGGGTCCAGACCAGCGAAAAGCCGTTGCCATTGGGCAGTAAGGCCAGCGGGCCATCATGAGCAAAGCGCTCGTAGGCCACATGGTCGTGGGGTCGATCAGTGGTCAGTTCGCACACGACGGCGCATTGCCCATAATCGTGACTATTGGCAATCAGCCCGACCTCCTCAGCCAGGCGCCCGCCTTCGGCCAGCACCACCAGTCGTGCCGTTACCAGTTCGCGTTCCTGTTCGGTTTCAATTTCCGCCACGCCATATCGATCAAGCATGCGGAGTGAGCTGACCTTGGCACCGAACAGACAAACCGCCGCAGAGGACTCCAGCTCACGGTCGATCGCTGCAGCGAGATCGCTGTAGCCCGTCACGTATCCCAACGCCGGCAAACCCAGATCGCTACGCCGCAACCGCACCCGGCCAAAGCCGCCTTGCTGCGACACATGCACTTCATTGATGGCGGTTGCGCGACGGCTCCAGGCGCCGAGGCCGTCCAGCGTATGCCGGCTCGACCAGGACACTGCAAGTGCCCTGGCATCTTTGGGACGGGCGCGCCGGGCTTCGACCAGCAGACAATCAACCCCCGACTTGGCCAGCAGCAAGGCCAGCGCCCCACCTACTGGCCCGCCTCCGACAATCAGCACGTCTACATGACGCGGGATGGCATTTGTTTTCATCAGCGGACCATGACGGATTCGATATCAGCAACGGTTTTCGGCGCATCGATGGTCAGGTTTTCATAGCCTTCGGCCGTCACCAGAATGTCATCTTCGATACGTACCCCGATGTGGGTGAACTCGGCCGGCACATTGGCCGCCGGGCGGAAATACAGCCCGGGTTCCACGGTCAGCACCATGCCAGGCTGCAAGCGACGTGACACGCCATCAATTTTGTAAGATCCGGCGTCATGCACATCCAGCCCCAGCCAGTGGCTGGTTTTGTGCATATAAAACTGACGGTAGCTGCCTTGTTCGATAGCGCTCTCAACGCTACCGGTCAGGAGTTTCAGGTCGATCAGACCCTGCGTCAGCACCTTTAGTGCCACGTCATGCGGCTCGGTGAACGGTGTGCCGGGGCGAATGCAGTCGATGGCTGCATGCTGCGCAGCCAACACCAGCTCGTAAATGGCCTTTTGCGGCCCGCTGAACCGGCCGTTGACGGGAAATGTACGGGTGATATCCGAGGCATAACCCTGGAATTCGCAGCCGGCATCAATCAACACCAGCTCGCCATCGTGCATCTGCCGGTTGTTTTCGCCGTAGTGCAGTACACAGGCATTGAGCCCGGAGGCCACGATGCTGGTATAGGCCGGGAAGCGGCTGCCGTGGCGGTAGAACGTATATTGCAGCTCGGCTTCCAGCTGATATTCCATCATGCCGGGGCGACTGGCCTGCATCGCCCGTCGATGCGCCTCGGCAGAAATTTGCCCGGCCTGCCGCATCAACCCAATCTCGGTCTGATCCTTGATCAAACGCATCTCGGCAATCGCTCCCCGCACATCCGAGAGCTGATCCGGTACACGCTCCCCATTGCGGGCGGCGGCCCGAACCTGGTTCATCAGCGTAATCATCCGGCCATCCCAGCTGCTATCGGCACCCAGGGGGAAATGCAGCACGGGCTGATGCACCAGCCACTCGGCCAGCCGTTGATCCAGCTCGGCAATCGGATACGCCTCGTCAAAGCCGAATTGTTCACGCGCTACCTGAGGGCCGTACAAATAGCCTTCCCAGATTTCCTTTTTTTCGTCTTTGGGCTGACAGAACAGAATGGACCGGGGCCGATCCCCCAGCACCATCACCAGCACCGCATTCGGCTCGGGAAAGCCGCTCAGATAGTGAAAGTTGCTATCGAAGCGATAGGGGTAATCGCTATCGTCATTACGGGTTTTCAGTGGCGCAGTCGGCACCACCACGATGCCTTCTTTCAGAGTGGCGGCCAATCGCTCACGGCGGCCGCGATACAGAGATGCAGTCATGGGGCAGTCACTTGAGGGAAACCCGCCGATTATAGCCGGATTGCAGCAGCTGGCTCCGGCCATTGCCGCGACAACGCCCGGCCCTCTGCAGCAAGGCGCTTTGCGACAGCGGGCTTCTGGGCTTAAATGGCGGACTTTGCACTTGGGAAACCCACCATGCCCTACGTTGCCCTCAAACACCTTCACATGACCGCTGCAGCCCTCTCCCTACTGCTGTTTTTACTGCGAGGGGCCTGGATGCTGACCGATAACCCGCGTCTGCAGGCGCGCTGGGTCAAGATCGTGCCGCATATCAACGACACCGTCCTGCTGGCCGCCGCGATCAGTATGGCGGTCAGCTTCGGCTTCAACCCCTTGGCGCAGAGCTGGCTGATGGCAAAAATACTGGCGCTGCTGGTTTATATCGTGCTCGGCACCATCGCCCTCAAACGTGGCAAAACCCGCCAGATCAGGCTAACCGCCTTCGTTGGTGCTTTGATGTGCTTTGGCTATATCGTCCTGGTTGCCCTCAGCAAATCACCAATGCCGTTTTTAGGTTGAGTGAAGTTACTGGGGCATGGCTAGGCTCTGTTGACGTGACATTGACAGGCGTGCCGTGGCAAAACAAACGCTACTGCCGGCCAGCAACCGCCCAAGGCGGTATCGCCTCGGCGTACAGCGCCAAATAGCGTTCTGCGGCGGATTGCCAGTCAAAGCGCTGTTGCATGGCTCTTTGCTGAACAACGAGCCAGTCGGCGGGCCGGCGGTAGAGCGAGAAGGCGCGCCGCAAGGCGGCTAGATAGCTTGACAAGTCGAGGGACTGAAAGACGAAGCCGGTAGCCGTGTCATCATCGAGTGCTTCGAGCGTGCAATCGACCACGGTATCCGCCAGCCCTCCCACATGCCGGACCAGGGGTAGCGCGCCATAACGCAGCCCATACAGCTGGCTGAGCCCGCATGGTTCGTAGACCGAGGGCAGTAGCACGACATCAGCAGCAGCAAACAGCCGATGGGCGCTGGCTTCGTCGTAACCGATCCGTGTTGCCACCCGTCCTGGGTATTCGGCCGACACCGCTTGAAAAGCCCGCTCCAGCGCCGCTTCGCCCCGCCCCAGCACGGCTAGTTGTCCGCCGCGCTCCAGCAACTGTGGCAACCCGGCCAGCACCAGATGCAAGCCCTTCTGTTCCGCCAGACGACTGGCCACCACAAACAACGGCGCCGAGGCATCGGGCTGCAAGCCCCAGTCTGCTTGCAACGCCGCTTTACACTGCGACTTGCCGGCCAGGTTGGCTGAGCCGTAGCGCGCAGGCAGCCAAACGTCGTCTTCAGGACTCCAGACGGTGTAATCGACACCATTCAAAATCCCGGTCAACTCCCCACGCCGCCGCTGCAACAATCCATGCAAGCCACACCCCTGCTCGCCCGACTGGATTTCTCGGGCATAGGAAGGGCTTACCGTTGTAATGCGGTCGGCGTAATACAGGCCGGCTTTCATAAACGACACAGCCCCGTAGAATTCGAGGCCATCCATGCCGTAGAAAGCGCCGGGCAAACCAAGATCGCCAAAAATCGTTGCCGGATAGCAACCCAGATAAGCAAGGTTGTGGACTGAAAAAACGCCCCCAGCCGGACGATAACCAAGCCAGCGCGCCATATCTGCCATATAAGCCATCGCCAGCCCGGCATGCCAGTCATGACCATGCACGATCTGGGGCCGCCAATCGGGCAGGCTGCCGGCAGCCAGTTGAGCAGCCACCCAGCCCAGCAGTGCAAACCGCAGGGGGTTCAGGGGGTGATCACGCCGCTCTGTGTCGAGATACGGGTGCGTCACACCCGAATAAAACGCCGGCGCATCAATCACGATAGCCAGCAGGCCATTTGGCAGCCGACCTTGCCGCAGCGTCACTTCGGCCAGGCCAAAGCGGCCCGGCAGATGCAACAGCGGCTGAACATCCTGCAAGCCATCCAGTATCGGTGCATAGCCCGGCAACAATAGCCGGACATCGCATCCTGCCTGCTGCAGGGCAACCGGCAGGGCGCCGAGCACGTCAGCTAGCCCACCGGTTTTCAGCAGCGGAAAGACCTCGGCGGTCACTTGCAGGATGCGCATTTATCCCTCCCGCAAGGCATCGACGATATTCATACGCGCAGCGCGTGCCGCCGGTAAGAACCCACCAATGAAGCCCATTGCCAGCGAAAACAGCAATACACGCACTGTGATGCCGGATGTCAGCGAAAACGAAAACGCCAGCTCGGAAAACGTCTGCCAATTGGTGGTGGACAACTGAAACCACTGCATGGTTGAAGCCGCCAACAATCCCACCACACCTCCTGTTAGAGACAGCAACAGGGACTCCAGCAAAAATGCGGCCATGATGGCACGTCGCTGAAATCCGAGCGCGCGCAAGGCGCCGATTTCGCCAACCCGATTGGCGACAGCAGCATACATGGTGATCATGGCACCAATAATTGCGCCAATCGAAAAGATGATCGAGAGCACTGTGCCCAGAATCTTGATGAAAGTGGCCAGCGCTTCAGATTGATCAGCATAAAAACGGGTTTCGGTCTTCAGTTCCAGGGTCAACCGCGGATCGGCTTCGAGTCGGGTCTTCATTGCCTCGAAGCTGGACGGGTCGTAAAGCTTGAACACGACAGCCGAATACGCAGTCCGCCGGAAAGCCTGCAGCATCTGTTCCGAGTCGCCCCACACTTCCGAGCTGAAACCGGTTTTGCCGGCATCGAACACCCCCACCACGGTCCAGTCGCGTTGGGCAAACCGCAAGCTGTCGCCAATGGCGGCGCCGTGAAAGCCATCGCGAATGCTGCGCCCGACGATGACCTCACTACTGCCCGGCCGGAACAACCGTCCTTCCGTCAGCACAACCTGTGGGCGCAGGGCGAGACCTTTGGCGCCAGTACCTCGCACCACGATATTCGACTTGCGACCGGTGGATTTTTTGGGCTGGGAAATCAGCACCACGGTTTCCTTCGAAATCAGCTTGTCGCCCTGCGCATCGACCGCAATATTCGGCTCACTCTCGACAATGGCGGCCTCACGTCGCTGCACACCGCTTTGCACCTCGGTCTGGGCGGACTTGCGGATGACCACCACATTGTCAGGCTGGCCTGTTGAAATCAGGGTTTCGCGCAGGCCGGCTTCCAGCATCAGCACCGCCGCAAACACGAACACCACCAGCGCCATGCCACCTGCCGTCAGCAGTGTGGTGAGCTTGCGGGTCAGCAGATTGCGCCAGATGTAATGAAAAGGAATGTTGGTGAATTTCACGTCCAGGCTCTTCAGGCAATGGCCCGCAAGCCATCAACAATCCGTACCCGCATGGCACGGATTGATGGCACACAGGCCGCCGACAGCCCGATCACCAGCGAAGCACCCAGCTGCATCCACACGGTTTTATCGGCGACATTGAAAATGGGAAAGATATTGTCGAGCGCCCCACCAATCGCCCGCACAGCGGGATAGGTCAGCACAATGCCCATCGCCCCGCCAGCCAGACCAAGCACCATCGACTCGGCAAAAATCAGGCTGCCCACCGACATCGGCTGAAACCCCAGAGCCTTCAGGGTGGCGTATTCTGCAGTTCGCTCGCGTGCCGACATGGCCATGGTGTTGGCCATCACCGCCATGATGATGAGGATCACCACAAAGGAAACGATCTCGATGGCTTGCACGATCACCTCTGTCATCGCCACAAATCCAAGCTGGAACGCCTTTTCAGTTTCAGTCAGTGTTTCAGCCAGCGAGTTCTTGAAGAGGGCGTCCACCTGCTGGCTGATTTCAGCGGCAGCGCTGCCGTCCTGAATTCCGACTACGAACACCCCCGTCCGATCTGCGTAACGCGGAGCAACCGTGCGGATTTTCTCGTTCAGGTAATCCCAGTGGAACAGAAACTGGTTTTCATCGGTACTCTGATTGCGTCCCTTGTAGATGCCCCGCACCACAAACGACCAGCTGCCCGGAAAAATCGTGCCGCGCAGCGTGACAACATCGCCGACTTTCCAGCCGAAGCGCTGAGCCAGCTTGCGGCCCACCATGGCACCGCGCCGGTCGCGGATGAAGGCTTTCTGGCTGGCTTCGTCCAGCACAAACTCCGGGTAAAGCGGCAGATAAGTCACCGGATCGACCGCAAACTGCGGGAAGAAATTCTTCTCTTCGATGTAAACACCGCCAAACCAGTTCGCCCAGCTGACACTGCTCACCCCTGGCACCTGTCGGATACGCTCGCCATAAGCAATCGGCAGACTGAATACCAGGGAAATCGAGCTGCGAGTGATCAGGCGTTTATCCGATGCGGCATCGGCCCCCGCATACCAGGCCCCCACCACGGTGCGCAGCAGGCCAAAGGCCAGAATCGCCACCACAATGCCAGACAGGGTCAGCATCGCCCGCAGCCGATGGCGAACGGCATTCTTGAAAGCCATTTTCAGCAGGAAGAACACCATGCGTCGTCAACCCGACCTGTTGCTCATGATTGTGGATAAGCACTCACCGGTTGCGGGCATGGCTGGCCGCCCCACGTTCGTTGCCGCGCTTGTAATTGCCGGTTGCCCGAGCCATCAGCTGTTGCTGCCCTTTGGCATCCAGACGGGCGACTTTCGCCAGGAATTCTGCCGCCCCCTTGCCGCGAAGCTGGGTCACCATGCAGCCGTGGTGGTCGATCATGACATCACCGGCCTTGGTCGTCCGGTATCGAAATCCCAGATCTGCCGACACTGCCGCCTCTGCTCCATCCATCCTCATCCCCCTCCTTCGCGCTCTGATGTTACGGGCCGGCTCACCGCCACTTCCAGCGCTGACAGCTCGCCTTTTTCCAGGTGCCGGATAGCATGGGCACGCTCTGCCGCCCGTTGGTCGTGAGTCACCATCACGATGGTTTTGCCGAGATCGCCATTGAGCCGATCAAGCAGATCGAGGATTTCCCCGGCTGACTTGCGATCAAGATCCCCGGTGGGCTCATCCGCCACAATCAGCGTCGGATCGGTCACGATGGCACGCGCAATCGCCACCCGCTGCTGCTGCCCACCCGACAGTTCGTTCGGATAGTGCCCGACCCGCTCCGCCAAGCCGACCATCTCCAGCGCCAGCTGGGCATGTTCGCGTCGTTGCCGTCGATTCAGGCTGGTCAACATCAGGGGCAGCTCGACATTTTCCAGTGCGGTCAGCACCGGCATCAGGTTATAAAACTGAAAGATGAACCCGACATGGCGAGCCCGCCAATCTGCCAATTCCGATTCACTCAAGCGGGCAATATCGACATCATCAACACGGATTTCACCGCCAGTAGGCTGGTCAATCCCGGCAATCAGATTTAGCAGGGTAGACTTGCCGGAACCGGATGGCCCCATCAACGCCAGAAAATCGCCATGCTGAATATCGAAACTGATGTCGGTGAGCACCGGCACGGGCTGCCCGCCCCGCCAATAGGTTTTGGCAACCGCTCTTAACGAAACAGCCGGGCCGCTCACGCCTTTTTCTCCAGAACCTTGGCGCCATCCTGCAGTGGCCCAGGGTTCAGCACCACCACATCCCCAAGCTTCAGCCCTCCCCTGACCTCAATCAGATCACCGAGTTTTGGCCCCAGCTGCACGGTAGTGCGTTTCACCACTCCAGCATTCAAAACATAAACCTGCCCACCATCGACAATCGCCTTGGGATTCACCGCCAACCGTGGCTTACGCTCGTCAGCCGCCAAAGCACGCGAGAGGAAAGCGACTTTGGCGCTCATCTCGGGCATCACCCTGGCGTCCTTTTCAACAAAGCGGATCTTGAACATGACGGTTGCCTTGGCACGATCGACTGACGGCACAATACTTTGCACCTGCCCAACCAGTCGTAGATCTGGCAAGGCATCCAGCTGGATTTCGCAAGGTTGGTTCAGCACAGCCTTGAACAGGCTGGATTCCGAGACATCCGCTTCGACTTCGAGGGTGGCCATATCGGCCATGGTGACCACGGCACCTTTCGAATCAGCGCTAGCGTTGAATGGCGTGACGACATCCCCCACGTTGGCATTCTTGGTTAAAACTACCCCAGCGAAAGGCGCTTTGATGAAGGTGCTATCCAGCGCGACCCTGGCCGCCGTCAATGCCGCCTCAAGCTGTTTGACGGCAGCAATCTGAGCCCCTACCGCTGCCTTGGCCTGGTTGTATCGGGAAATCGCCGCATCGTGCGAGGAGTTGGAGATAAAGCCTTGCCGCAGTAGCTCCTCACTCCGCCGAAAAGCGCGCTCGGCATCCAGAGCCTCCGCTTCTGCCTGACGTTGTCGGGCTTTCCCAGCCTCGACATTGGCCAGCGCCTGCGACACCTGCGCCTGTTGATCAGCATTTTCGATACGGGCAATCACTTCGCCCTGCATCACCGAACTGCCTTCACGCACTCCCAGCCACTCCAGCCGCCCACTGGCTTTGGATGCAATCGAGGCTTTTTTCTGCGCAACCACGTAGCCGGTCGCATTCAATAGAGTAAGCGGGGCGGAAGGCCAAGCCTGCGTCACTTTGGCGACTTCGACCTCTGCTGGCCGTTTGCTATTTGCAACAGCTATGACTGCCGCAATCCCGACAACACCAACCAACAAGGCAACCGATTTCCAGCGTCGTTTAGGCTTGGCAACAGGGTTGCGATCAATCGACAACTGTTTGACTGCTTCACTCATGATGGGCCCGCAGCAAAAAAGCAATGCCGCCATTCTAGGCGCTGTTGCCTTATCTGCAACATCCAGCATCTGCCTTCCATGCCCCACATCCTCACTTTGGCCGACAGGATTTTCAGCAGGCGGAAAGGCGGGCTTCTATGCTCGTTGTATGAGTGCAGCAACATTTTTTTGCCCATTTTTGCACCAGATTTGCCAGAGCACCGGGCGGCCAGCCTCAGAAATATTTATATCAACCTATTGTTTAAAATAGGAATAGCAGTATGAGACGGTACCAATAGTCTGAATAGCAATCGCTACCGATTAAACGATTGTTTGAAATATCCGTATGAACTGGTAGGATAGTGTCAAGTGAGTGCTTGCTCTAGGTTGACTGTCCGACAGGCACCCCACACTACCAGGCAAAAGACTTCGCCGCCCAGCGGCGCCGATTGCAGAGGAGCTAGGTCATGGCAAGCTACAAGGCCCCCTTGAGGGACATGCAGTTCGTGATGCACGAAGTGTTGGAAGTCGGCAATACACTCGCCACCCTTCCCGGGTACGAGGATGCCACACCCGATGTGCTCGATTCGGTGCTTGAAGAAGCCGCCAAATTCTCGGAAAACGTCCTGTTCCCGCTGAACCGGACAGGCGATGAGGAAGGCTGTCACTTCGACAATGGCGAAGTCAAAACCCCCAAAGGTTTCAAAGAAGCCTATCAGCAGTTTATTGAAGGCGGCTGGACCGGCCTGGATTGTGATCCCCAATACGGCGGCCAGGGCCTGCCCAAAGTAGTGGGCTTCTCGATCTCCGAAATGCAGTGTTCTGCCAATATGGCTTGGGCCATGTATCCAGGCCTGTCTCACGGCGCCTATGCCGCCGTGAACAACCACGGTACCGATGAGCAGAAAGCGCTGTATCTGCCCAAGCTGATCGACGGCACCTGGTCCGGCACCATGTGCCTGACCGAACCACACTGCGGGACGGATCTGGGCCTTCTTCGTACCAAGGCGGATCCTCAAGCCGACGGTAGTTACCTGATTTCCGGCACTAAGATTTTCATTTCGGCTGGCGAACACGACCTTACTGACAACATCCTGCATTTGGTGCTTGCCCGCCTGCCCGACGCTCCGAAAGACGTCAAAGGCATTAGCCTGTTCATTGTTCCCAAATTCATCCCGACGGCAGAGGGCGGCGTAGGTGCCCGCAACAAGTTGGCTTGCGGCAGTCTTGAGCACAAGATGGGCATCAAGGCCAATGCCACTTGCGTCATGAACTTCGACGGCGCGGTCGGCTATCTGATTGGTGAGCCGAACAAGGGCATGCAGTGCATGTTCACCATGATGAACGCGGCACGACTCGGTGTTGGCATGCAGGGTCTGGGGCTGAACGAAGTGTCGTACCAGCAAGCCTTGGCTTACGCGAAAGACCGTTTGCAGATGCGTGCGCTGGCTGGCCCCAAGTTCCCCGACAAGCCCGCCGATCCAATCATTGTCCATCCCGATGTCCGTCGCATGCTGCTGACCATGAAGGCTTACGCCGAAGGCGGCCGTGTATTTTCGACCTGGCTCGGTCTGTTGCTCGACATTGAAACCCAGTCTCAGGATGAAGCCGAGAAACAGGATGCCTCAGACCTGCTGGCGTTGTTGATCCCGGTTGCCAAGGCATTCATGACTGACAATGGCTTTGAGGCCACCAACCTGGGGCTACAGGTGTTTGGCGGTCATGGCTATATCCGCGAATGGGGGATGGAGCAGTTTGTGCGCGATGCCCGAATCTCTCAGATCTATGAAGGTACCAATGGCATCCAGGCACTGGATCTGATCGGCCGTAAGGTGCTGATGGATCAGGCCACCAAGCTGCGCAAGTTTACCAAGATCGTCCACAAGTTCTGTGAAGCCAATGGCGATGATGAACAGCTGAAAGAGTTCATTGAGCCAGTGGCCAGCCTGAATAAGCAGATCCTCGACATCACCATGCAGATTGGCATGCAGTCGATGAGCAACCGTGATGAAGCCGGCGCTGCGGCGGTTGATTACCTGCGCCTGCTGGGGCATTTGGTGTACGGCTATTTCTGGGCACGCATGGTCAAGACCGCGCAAGCCAAAGCCGACACTGGCGATGCGTTCTACCAGGCGAAGGTCGCCACCGCCCGTTTCTATTTTGCCAAGCTGTTCCCTGAGCATCTGAGCCTCACCGCCAAGCTCAAGGCTGGGGCCAAGCCACTGATGGCTCTGGACAGCGAGCATTTTGCGCTGCACCTGTAACACACTGTTTCTCTGCGTTAACCTTGGGTACTTGGACAGCCCCGGCGAAAGCTGGGGCTATTTTTTTGCCCCTGACTCCCACCCTCTGACTGAGACACTGTTGATGTTTTGTCGCCGGTCCGGAAAAAACATCAACAGCGCCAAACACCAATGCAAAGAGCCATCCTTGCGGGACGGCTCTTTGCGGTGTGCAACCCCTGCCGGAGCAGCTAGTTTTTAGGCGGCAAGGTCACAATTTTCGGCGTGATCATGAACAAACGTTCGCGCTTCTGCCGGTCGGTCTTTTTGTGGCTGAACAAAGCCCCGAACAGCGGAATCTGCCCGAGTATTGGCACGTGATCATCCTGCGTCACATCCACCGTCGAGTTGTACCCCCCGATCAGTAAACTGGAGTTCTCGCCAACCACCGCCTGGGTGCTCACTACACTCTTGCGCACGGTCGGCAGATCCTGAATCTTCTGCTCCTGGATTGCGCCATCTTCAATATCGATCACCAGCTGAATCAGCTTCTGCCCATCGCGCTCGGTGATATGAGGGGTCACCTTGAGGGACACTCCGGTAGTGATTGGTACCACGTTCGCGGCCCGCTCGCCCGCTACACGAATGTAGAAGGTCTCTGACAAATCAAGCAACGCGCCAAGGTTATCAACGGTCAGAATCGACGGCCGAGAGAGTACCCGCGCATCGCCAATTCCCTCTAGCACCTTGATGCGCGACACCAGGAAATTGCCACTATCGAGCAAAATTGTGCTTGGGTTGACCCCATTGCCACGATTCAGGGTGATGCCGCCTTTTTCATTGCCACTGCCGACAACGCCAAAGCCACCCGCCACCTTGCCATCGCGGCCAGCCCAATCAATACCCAGTTCACTCAGCTTGGTACTGTTGACATCGACGATCATGGCTTCGATCTCAATCAACGATACCGGCACATCGAGGTGTTCGATCAGCTTGGCGTAAATCGGCAGGCGATCCGGGGTATCGCGCACGATGATGGCGTTGATGCGCGGGTCAGCCTGCACGGAAGGTTCACGCTTGCCGCCACCGCCATTGGGCATCGCCTTGGCTGGCAGAGCGCTACCCCCCGAGGGCGCAGCACTTCCCGCCGCAGCGCCATTGGCCGGAGCCGGCTCATTGGGTGCAAGGCCGGGGGCGGTACGTAGCGCAGCGGCCAGTTCCAGAACCTGGGTTTGCGTGCCGGAGGCGGCATTGTTGCCGGAAATCAGGTTTTTCAGGATGGTCGCCACACCGGGGGTGGTAATCTGCTTGTCCCGGAAATACATGGTGCGATCATCCACTGTCGCATGCTTCAGCTTGAAAACGGTCACATTTTCATCTGCCGGTATCGCGGGGAGATCGGCCACCGCCTTGGCAATCAACTCCACATAGGGTGGCGGACCAGACACCAGCGCGACACCGCGTTCGGGTAAATCCCCCCAACCAAATCGACTATCGACCAACCCCAGATCCGTCAGTGCCTGTTTGAGGCTGGGCAGCGTGGTTCCTGCCGCAGACACCGGCTTGGTCACGATTTCGGTTGATTTGGTGATGTAGAGCGAACCGCCATAGTAGAACCACATCAGGCCATAGCTATTGGAGAGGCGATTCAAGAACTCACTAGGGCTGGCGGCAACGATACGGCCATTGACATTACCTTTGACGGCCGCGCTGATCTGAACAGTGACGCCAAACTGGGTGGCAAAATCTTCCAACAGCTTCTGCAGCGAAATATTGTCCGCATAGTACGAGTAACTCGCCATCGGCCAGGGCGGAGTGGCCGCTGCTGCCGGCAGCGCCATGGCCAGGCTGAGTAACCAGGGTGCGCAGAGACGGCGCACAGATGGGTGCAGCCTCATTCCAGTTCGCCCTTCATGGCGCTTTTCCAATAGGCGGCGCCATTGGCAAACTCACCCAGGGCACGCTCAAATTCAAACAGCGTGACGGTGCGTGGAACGTGGCGCTGTAGCGCTACGGTGGATTGATCATCTTGCAGTACCGGGCCATCGGCATGCTCGTTCAGCCGGCTGCCCGACAACTGCATGATGCGGTCGATCACTTCATCCTTGCGTTTGGCATCCAGTGGCAGGTTGCCGATCCGGGTTTCCAGCAGCAAATCACCGGCTGCAGGGGTGCAGGCAATCCGGTAGCGTTGATCAATCGTCAGCACGATCCTGCCATCCGCCCGAGGCTCGATTGGTAAACCCTGGCGGGTGAGGAATTCTCTGACTGTCGGGTGTACTTGTGTCATGTTCGGATCTTTCCTGATGAAACCGGGCGATCAGTGATCGCGCTCTGCTGCCATTTGCTGTACCAGCCGCAGGACTTCAGCGACCGGCTCTATCAATTCGGATGGGATGTATTGGTCCAACTCGGCCGTGGCATGCAATGCGCGCGCCAGCGGAATGTTCTGCATGATGGGAATGCCCTCTTCCTTGGCAATGGCGACAATGCGCTCTGCGACCAGATCCTGGCCCTTGGCCAGCACCACAGGCAACGGCGTCTCTTCCTGATCGTAGAACAGGGCAACAGCAATATGCGTGGGGTTTGTCACGACAACACTCGCTTTCCGGGTTTTCTCAACCATGCCGCCCATCGCCAGCTCCTGCGCCAGATGCTTGCGCTTGCCTTTGATGTGAGGGTCCCCTTCCATTTCCTTGTATTCCTGCTTGACCTCTTCCTTGCTCATCATCAAGCCCTTGATGTGCTGGTAGCGCTGCCATCCCAGATCCGCCACGCCAATCACCAGATAAGCCACCGCCACGTAGACCAGCATCTTGCCAAGCAACGATCCGACGGCCAGCCCAATGCCGGCAATGCCCGCAGGCGGGATCTTGACCAAGGGGTCAATCGCGTTCTTGACCAGCACGTATATCAATGCAGATAAAAACGCTACCTTCAGGCAGTTCTTGACGAACTCCATCAGATTCTTCTTTGACACCATATTCTTGGCGTTTTCAACCACATTGAGCTTTTTGGCGGAGGGCTTCATCGCCTCGAACGCAAACAGCACGCCGGTCTGCACCATCTCCGAGAAAATACCCAGTACCAGCACAATCAGGATAAAGGGGAGCAACAGCGTGATGCCATCACGCATCAGCTTCTCCATCGCCACAGCCAGGGCATTGCGAAACGGCATGCCATAGAGTTGCGATGGCAGCACGATCATCTCGGCCATCGAGCGAATGATGCTGGGCCCAGCCGCCAGCAAATAGCCAAACATGGCCAGAATCAGCACGGTCTGGGTAAAGTCTTTACTCTTGGCAACCTGGCCTTTATTGCGCGCATCGCGCAATTTTTTCGACGTGGGTTGTTCCGTCTTATCGCTCACGCACCCCTCCCCAACCGAGCAAACGGTCGATATGGGTTGCCAGCTCGCCATAGCCTGCCAGTTCGGCCCGCGCATACTCGAACAAGGTACCGGCATACAGACCCAGGATCAGCATGGCCAGCGCACTCTTGATCGGCATCGCCAGAAAGAACACTTGCAACTGCGGTGTGAAACGTGAAATCAGCGCCAAGCCCATCTCGGCCAGAAACATCGCAATCAACACAGGGCCGGCGAGCACAATCGCCAGTTTGACCAAACGATCCAGCAAATCCAGCAGCCAAGGCGCCGCATCCATGCGCAGATTGGGAAACCAGTCAAAGACCGGCCAGATCAGGTAACTGCTGTAGATGGCCGACAGCAACAGCACAAAACCACCACTGACCAGAAAAAATACGATGAACGCCTGATTGAACAGCATGCCCAGAGGCGAGCTATCGTGCCCGGTAAGCGGGTTGACTGTAGAGGCAATACTGGCACCTCGCTGGTTATCAATGATGAAGCCGACAGCCTCCAGGCCCCAGAAGGGAATTGCCGCAAACAGACCGAAAATGAATCCGATCATTGCTTCTTTCACCATGATGCCCAACACGCCGAGGCCCAGCTGCAAGTGTGCCGCCTTGGGTGCCAGCAGTGGCGCGAGCATGATGCACAGCGCGCAAGCCACCCCCATACGCAAAATGCCGGGAATGAGTTGCCGGTTGAACAGCGGCAGCACCAGAAATATCGCCAGCATGCGTGGCAAGGCAAATGCCATGCCCATGGTCAGCTCTTTCAACTGGCTGAAATCGGCCGCTCCCACCATTCCCCCTTAGCGCGACAGCATGGGAAAGGCGTCGAACAAGGACACCGTGTAATTAAAAATTTCCCCCCCCATCCAGCGGGCGGTGAGCATGATGGTTGCGCCCACGGCAATCAGTTTGACCGCGAAAGACAGGGTTTGCTCTTGAATCTGCGTCAGCGCCTGCAGCAGACTGAATAATGTCCCCACCACTGACGCCACCAGAATCGTTGGCAGCGACAACCACAGCACCAGAATCAGTGCCTTGGTGATCAGACTGACCAGATCAACGGATTCCATCTGTCTGTCCTTTATATGTAAGTCAGAATCAGACCCTGAATCAGCCGGGTCCAACCATCCACCATCACAAACAGAAACAGTTTGAGTGGCAGCGAAATCGTCACCGGAGACACCATCATCATCCCCATCGCCAGCAGGATGTTTGATACCACCAGATCAATCACCAAAAACGGCAGGTACAGCAGAAAGCCAATCTCGAAGGCAGCAGTCAGTTCCGACACCACGAAGGCCGGCATCAGGATCAGATAATCGTCGGGTTTGACCTGTGCAGACATTTCCGCAGGCCATAACCGCTTCGTCGTACGAACAAAAAATCCGCGCTGTTCCGGCTTGCTGTGCTTCATCAGAAAAGCGCGCATGGGCTCAGCCCCTTTCTGCACACCGCTGATCAAGCCATCCACCGTGGTCATGCCAGCGGGTTCGGCATGAACGGCCTCGTAGACTTTCTGCCCAACCGGCGCCATGACGTAGAGCGTCAGCACCAGCGACAAGCCGTACAAGGCCATATTGGGTGGAATCTGCTGCACGCCGAGCGCGTTCCGTACCAACGACAGAACAATCGAGATTTTCAGAAATGCGGTTGTCGTCACCACCAGGATTGGCACCAGCGCCAGTAGCGCGAGGGCCAGTGCCAGTGAAATCGGATCGAAATTACTCATTCGTGCTCCGCAGCGGGTGGATTCAGCCGCAGTACCGCCACACCAACCCTGCCATCCACCTCCACCAGCTCGCCCTCGCCCACCGGCCGGCCATTGGCACGAATGGTCACGGCACGCCGGACGTCCCGTCCAAGATCAAATACTCTTCCGGGCTGCAAGGCACGCAGCTCGGCAAACGTCAGGCTGCGCTCGCCCAGATCAAAGCTGATACGCACGGAAAGCTGGTCTAGCGGAACGGATTCGGAATCGGTCGGGGCCGGATTTTCTGCCATGATGTTTCTCAAAGGTTCGATTACGGTCAGACGGGAGCCATCAAGATTTGCGTTAAACGCAAAACGATCTGCCACCCGCACAGTCAGCGTCTGGGTAGCCTGATTGCGCTGAATCAGGCACTCGTCAGGCAATAAAATGTCTTGAACGGCCAGGCCCTGCAGTTCGGAAGCCTTGAGCTCCAGCCAGCCGGCTTCAAAGCGCAAGGGTACAGACAGGGTGTCCCAGTCCTGCAAGGTAATGTCCAGCTGGCCAACCTTCAGCCAAGCGGCCAGAAACGACAGGGAAACAATGTCAAAACTCAAAGTTCCTTGAATAGTTTCGCCGTTGGTCAGGCTTTCCAGACGGAAGCGGTAGTGATGGGCGCCTTGAAATGGCTTGGGCTCGAAGCCTGCGGCATTCAATCTCAGCGCCCGCTTGCCGGCTTTCTCAAAACTGGCCGCCAAAGTAGTCAGCAAATGCTCCAGCACTGCCAACGCCAGTGCTTCCGGCATCACCGCCAACTCCGCCTCAGGCAGAATCTGACGTAGCCAGCGGCCGAACAGGGCGGTATCTGCTCCCAACAGCACTCGGCCACCGCCCCAGTCTGTATCCAGCCAGTAAGTCCCGGATGCCTCGCGTGCGATTTCCAGACTCAAGCGCCAGTCGCCGGCCCCGAGCTTGAAGCGACACCCCGCCCCGAACAGGGAAATCAAATTGCGGTAGGCCATTTCCTCCCGCGTCAGCTTGGGTAACACCAGACGCGAACTCATGATCGCCCTCCATCCGACCAGCGGCCAAACAAGGATGCCGGCCCTCCCAAGGAGCGCTCTTCGGTGGCCTGCACATTGCCCGGATCACCATCAATCGCCGCGGCATCGCCAGTTGCCTCGGGATGGCGAACCCGGATGCGTATCTGTTTGTTCAACCGGTTGCCAAGCTTCTCGGCCAGACTGGTTGCCTGGGCAGTCAGCCAGCTCAGGCTGTTCGGGTCAGTCACCACAAATTCGATCTGCAAGCGGCCATCATGCTGAGCGATGCGCAGTTCGGTGCCGGGTAACACCTCGGCCTTCAGCTCGAGGCGCACTTCCCGGCTACCATCCACCCCCTGCGAGACCAACAGCTTCTGTACGCTGTCCTGCACATCATCGAGACGGGCGGGTGCCAAGGGCTTTCCCTCCGTTGCAGCCACCGCAGCAGGCTTGAACAACCCGGCGCCAAACAGGCTGAAAGGATTGGCCACTGGCGCGGACTCTGGCTGCTCCTGCTGTTCTTCACCCTGCCCCTGGTCTGATGACTGGGCTTGATCGTCGCTTGCTGCTTGCTCGCGGTCCTGCTCGCCGCGATTCAGCGCATCTCGAAAGCGGTCGGTCAGGGCATCATCCGGTTTCTCTCGCGGCATCTGGCGGTCTTCATCCAGTCGGGGCATGCCCATGCCGCCGATGTTGAGATCAACCTTGCGTTCATTGCTCATCGTGATCGCGTTCCCATTCTTCGCGTTCCTCGCGATCCTGGCTAACCAGTCGCACTTCTTCCATCTCCAGATCCTCCAGGCGCTGCAGTTCTTTCAGTCGTTCTTCATCAAAACTGCGGGCCAGCTCAACAAACTTTTCTTTCATCTTGCTGGCGTCCTTGTGTGCCAACTTCGCACCATCTAGTACTTCGATGGCTTTTTCATGGGCCTTCGCGGCCTGCACACAACGCTCCTCATACTGGCGTTCGCCACTACGCAGCTCACTAACGACAAATTGCACATCTTCGATGTCCCGCAGGCGGACCACCTTGGTGCAGAGCTCTGCATAAACCGCCCGTTCCTGGTCAATCGCATATTGCTTGTACTGCTTGAGGGCATCTTTTGCCCGCTCTTCCGCGCTAATGGCATCAGCCAGCGCGGTCCGGCTGCGGGAGACTTCCAACTCAGCCTTGTTCTCGCGGTGCTGCTTGATTCGCAGCATTTCGCGAAAGATGGTCATCTGACCAGCGCCTGCATGGCGCTGAGCGTATCCTCGAACGTCACCCGCTCATCAGTGCGCTGTCGCAGGAAGTTGCGAATCGCTTCATATTTGTCGATGGCCTCATCAGTCGTCTTGTCTGCGCCACGTTTGTATTCACCGATTTTCACCAGCAATTCCACTTCCTGATATTTCGCCATCAACTCGCGCAAACGGCCGGCCGCCGCCTTATGCTCGGGCTTGATGATGGCGTTCATCACCCGCGATGCCGAAGCCAGCACATCAATCGCCGGGTAGTGGTTCGCCGCCCCCAGCTTGCGCGACAGCACAATATGGCCATCCAGAATCGAGCGCGTCTCATCAGCCACCGGCTCAGTCATGTCATCGCCTTCTACCAGCACGGTGTACAACGCTGTGATTGACCCCTTGTCATTCATCCCCACCCGTTCCATCAATTTGGGCAACGTGGCGAATACAGAAGGTGGGTAACCACGGCGAGTCGGTGGTTCACCCGCCGCCAGACCAATTTCACGCTGAGCACGGGCAAATCGGGTAACCGAGTCCATCAGGAACAACACTCGCTTGCCCTGATCGCGGAAATATTCGGCAATCGCCGTCGCCACATATGCAGCCTTGGCGCGCTCCATCGAGCTTTTATCGGAGGTCGCGCAGACAATCACCGATTTGCGTCGCCCTTCCTCACCCAGCTCGTGCTCAAGAAATTCGCGAACTTCGCGACCGCGCTCACCAATCAGGGCAATGACGGTCACATCGACGGCCGCCCCTTTGACCAACATCCCCATCAGGGTCGATTTACCCCCGCCCGCTGCCGCAAAGATCCCCATACGCTGGCCTTCCCCGCAGGTCAGCAGGCCATCCAATGCGCGAACGCCCAGAGGGACAGGTTGATTGATCATGCGGCGAGTCAGCGGATCAGGCGCCTCCTGATAAACCGGGTAAAAGCGATCTGCCTCCAACGGGCCTCGCTCCTTAGCATCAATCGGCCGCCCCAAACCATCGAGTACCCGGCCGAGCAGGCCAAAGCCCACCGGTACCATGTGGGCACGCCCGGTCGGAATGACTTCAGTCGCCGATGAGATGCCATACATATCACCAATCGGCGTGAGGAGCGCCGCATCACGTACGAACCCGACGACTTCGGCTTTCATTTCGAAGGTATCACCGGGATTGCGCAAGACGCAGACTTCACCCACCTTCACCGTCGGCACCACGGCCTTGATGATGGTCCCGATGACCTGCGTCACCCGCCCCTTGATGTGCAGAACCGGAGTGTCCTGCAGTGCCAGGCTCATCATCTCGGTGATGTAATCAAATTGCTTCATGTCGGCTCAGCTCAGGTACGACTGCCTAAAATCCGGCGGAAGGCATTGCCCAGTGCCTCGATCTGACCACTCATGCTCGCTTCGACCAGACCGATATCGCTTTCAAGAATGCAGGCATCTGCTGACAAGCGACCATCGGCGACGATATCCACGTAACCAATGCCGGGATAATCGACCAGCAACTCATGCATGCGCTGCTTGAGGGTATCGACATGCTCTGGCACCACACGCAAAGTCATGTGCTTCTGGTTGCGCACAACCGACAGCGCATTCTTGACGACAATGGTCACCCGATCGCGGTCGTCAAAGTCTGTGACGATTTTTTTTACGGATTCGAGCACCAGATCAACCATCTTGCTTTCGACGCGGGCGAAATAGTCAACGGTACGGCTGACCGTTTCGATCATGCGTTCCGCCGAATCCATGCGCGCCTCTTCCAGGCCATCCTCATGGCCGCGTCGGCACTCGGCCTCATACGCTGCTTTAGCTTCGGCAATGATGGCTTCTGCCTCACGCCGGGCGGCGGCGATCAACGCTTCGGCATCCAGCCATGCCTGGTAATCGGCAGCTTTGATGATCTTGCTACCGGCAAAGGTGCGGGCTATGCCCGCATTGGGGCGAGCAATGAATACCATTGGGTATCTGTCTCTCTCAGTAAGCGCCAGGCCAGACGGACGGCATCATCACCCAAGGGCAGGCTGTCTTCGCCAAGGGCTTCCGCCGCATCCACCAAGGGTTTGGGAAAACACAGACGGATGCGTAACCAATCGGGCTCGGCCAGCATCCAACGAAAAAAATTGATTCCTGCGAGGTCTACCATCTGCCGGGTATCCTCAGCCGCAATCAAGCGGAGCGGAACATCGCTATCTCTCAGCAGCAAGGCCGGCCCCATCGTAAACTCGTAGAGTTCTTTGCCCAACGCGTTTCGATGCGCCTCAATGTCGGCTCGGCTTAGCGCCTGGCGGATATGTCGGCCTACCAGCAGCACGCCTAGACGAGCTACCCAACGCTGCAGGCGGTCTGCTGGTAATAAGGTCAGCGGATCAACCGGATGCTCCGGGCCGGGTCGTGCGGTCTGCTCAATCAGATAGCTCGACAACCAGCGATGGGAAGCCAGCCCCAGCTCAACGCCAGACTGCAGCCAGGTCGCGACCATTTCCGGAAAAACCTGGGCATACCAGCTCGCGTGCAAACTGCGTGAAGGCAAAAACATCAGCTCGTGGTAACGCGGATAAAGCGCTGGCCGAGCCAGCCAGCGCTGCAGCTCAGCCTTGCCAGTTGCGGACGGGGTCTGGGCCATAGCGATCAGTGATCTGCCTTGCCGGACTGGGTTGCCTGGCGGGTCTGCCAATAATCCCTGCCGATATAACGCCAAGCCAGCCAGCCTGCCCCGCCCAGAGCAGCCAGCAACAGGACGATCAGGCTGATGAGGACTGCCTTCAAGGTTCCGGCAGACTCGGGGGACACTTTGAAGCCAAACGCCTCCGCCATGGAAACCTTGCTGGTTCCGGCAAGATTGCTGGCTTGAGCCGGCACCAGCACCACCGACACCTTGTCGGTGGAAAGTCCGGGAATACTGTTGGTAACCAGACGTTTGATCTGCGGAATCACCCCATCAAGGCTGTAGGACTCCTGATGGCGAATGAAAACCGCTGCAGAAGAGGGCAATGCGGTATCGGTATCCGCACTCCGCTCGGGCAATACGACATGCACCCGCGCCGTCAAGACGCCATCAATCTGTGACAGAGTAGATGACAGCTCCTGCGACAATGCCCACAGATAACGCGCCCGCTCTTCGAGCGGGGATGAAATCAGGCCTTCCTTCTTGAAAACCTCCCCCATCCGCGCAAACCGCTCCTTGGGCAGCCCTCGGGCACGCAATACCTCGACGGCTTTGGCAACGCTGTCCTTGTCGATGGACAAGCCCACCATACCTTCCTTGCCCGCAATTTTCTCGGCCTTGATGCCGCTTTCCAGCAATGCAGCCAAGACTTCATTGGCTTCTGCCTCAGGCATGGCGGCCATCAACTCGACCGAGCTGCCACAGGCCGTCAGAACCAGGGTAACAATCAGGGCCAGGCAGGCCGCTCGCCAGCGTGCAAACGTTGCAATCATGGGTTTACTGAATCTTGATGAGCTGTTCGATATTCTGGGTAGAGCGGCTGATGGCCTTGCCTACCAGTTCAAATTGCACTGACATCTGGGTCAGTTGCATCTGCATGCGCAGCATGTCGGTTATTGAGGACATATGTGCCGGATCAGAAAGATCGGATTGCAATTGCCCCCACTTCGACTGGACGTCCTGATTGACTGATCGGAGGCTATCCAGAATGGCATCCCCAACCGTTTTGACTTCAGGAGGGGCCGTCTCGGTAACGGTGGTGGCAACAGGTCCGGCAACTTGTGGTGCGCCAGTACCGGCCTGAGGCGCCATGGCCTCGGCAAAGCGCGCAACATCAGCCGAGTTGGCCGTGGCGGGTACTGCAGCTGGCGCGGCCGTTACACCGGCAGCGCCGGTCAGGGTGATGAGCATCGGCTCCATGGGTATCTCCGGGTGGAAAGGATCAGACCACAACAGGGGTGGTTAACAACGACTGGGCCAACGCCCGGATCTCGGGAGAGCATTCGGCAGTCAGCACCGATTCAAGAACCTTGGTACTTTCCTGCGCTCTACGGGATAACCGCAGGGCGAGGCCCAAGAATACCCGAATCTCCGGATCATCGGGACAAGCCTGCAAACCTTCCCGTTCCAGCAGCATCGCGGCTTCGGCCGCTTTGCCACCATTCAGCAAGGTCACTGCCAGTCCAATATAGACAAAGCTCCGGTCGGGCCGTACCGCCTTCAAGCCATTGAATATGGCGGCAGCCTCCACCAATTTGCCGGCCCCAGAAGCGACAAAACCCAGCTCGGTAAGAAGCCGGATTTCGTCAGGTGCCAGCGGCTCGCCGGCAGGTGCAGCAGACAGCCACATCGGGCTATCAGTGCTTTTCGATCAGGGTCAGCAATCCTTCCGCCCGGCCGCGCAACTCAACTTTGCCGGAAAGATTGCAGACATGAATCAACATGCGCAGGGTTTCGCGCGCTTCCCCAAACTGCCCCATGCCCACCAGGCACTCGGCAACATGCAAAGTCGGCTCGGATTCTTCTGGCTTGACCATGGTCGCCAGGGCATAGGCCTGGATGGCCCCTTCGTAATTCTTCAGCATCTGCTGGGTAGCCCCCAGACCCATCAGATATCGGGTTTCCAGCGGGCGGTAGGTGGTCAGCAAGGCAAAATAGCGTAGAGCTTCGGTGTACTTGGTTTGCATGTAGAGGTTGTAACCAATCATGTAAACCATTTCGAGGTCTTCATCATGAAAGCGTCGAGCACCGGGCAACTGAGCGGCTTCTTTGGCGAACTCCTCGAATACGGCATCAATCGAGTTCGTAGGGGTAACAGTTTCGGTGCTCATACGATCGTCCTTTCCGATAGCTCGGACTTATTGTCAATTCAACACAATCCAATTAACCAACCCGGCACTGCATGCCGGGTTGGTCTTCCAGTCAGCTTAGCTGATGATCTTGCGGTTGGTTTCGCTGTTCGACTGCTCGATTGCGGCCAACTTGTCGCGGATGTCGCGAATGATATCCATCATTTGCTGCATCAGCTCATTATCCTTGTCGCGAGCGGCCTCGTGAACCTTGGAGCTAGCTTCAAGCTCAGAACGCATTGCTTCTTCGTCAGCCGCTTGTTTGTCTGCATAAGCAGCACCAATCTTGCCAGCACCATCTGCCAGTTGACCCAGGCCCTGACCACCCATACGGTAGGCTTCTGCGCTGTTGCTGAACTTGGTTGCATTGGCCGATGCCTTGTCTGAGGCCGCTGTCCAGTTCGCTGCTTCTGACTTGAGGCTGGAGTCGGTCTTCGCAGCTTCCTTGATAGAACTTGCACCTTGCTTCAAGTCAGCTGCGTTGTTCGAATTGGAAATGCTCTTGCCCATCTGATAGCCCGACGCTGCTGCCGAACCCATCTGCAGTGCACCCATGCCAATCTGGCAAGCACCTTGTACCACGGCCGACACAAAGCGCTGCTGGGCAGCATCCCGAATCTTCTGAGCAGCCTCTTTCAGGTCGTTGATCTGTGATTGCAGATCGGCCTCACGCATGATGCGGGCGGACTGACGTGACTCTTGCGCCATTTTGGTAAACAAGGTCATGAAAGCGTAGATGTCGGTCAGGATGCCATCCTGAGCACTCGACAAGCCGCCCTTCAAGCCTTCCAGGCTGCCATTCTTGTTGACTTCAGGCTCATCCAGCTTGATGCCATCGCCGAGCTTGGCGAGCTGTGCCATGAAGGCATCTGCAATTTGATGGAACTTGGCCGCCTCTTCCGGGCTGAGCCCTTTGGCAAGTTCGTCGATCTTGGCCGATACATCGCCAGAAGTATCGGTAACGAGTTGCTGATAAGCGGCCTGTGAGCTGTTTACATTGATAGTCATTTTAAATTCTCCAAATCTCTAGTGCGATTCAGGCGGTGGCGGGTTCTCCCGCCACGCGTGATCAGGCAAAGTTGCGAACCGTCTGAACGTTGGCAGATGCGGTCGAGTTGATCATCTGGCTGACGAGCTGCATCGATTCCTCGAGCTGCTGCACCACTTCCTTCACCCGCTCCTGATCATCTTCCATCATCTTCTGCAGCTTCAGGATCAGCTTGTCGATATCGGCCTTGTCGGCTTTGGCGTTCTCGGCGTCACGCTGAACCATGGCTACATCAATCTTGATGCCACCTTGGGCGACGTTCAGCGCACCACCCACACCCTGAGCCACGATGCTGGTGATCTTGCCGATGTTCTGCGCCACGCGCGCTGCGCCAGACACTGCTGCGCCCGCGCCGGCACCACCCGTTGCGGCAATCATGGCGACAGCGACTGCCAACTGCACGGCCATCGTCACGCCCATGGCAATGTACTGGGCTGTCTGCTTGTCACAACCGCACAATTCAGCGATACCGCCAACCATATTGCCGATCAGATCTGGAGCCATGATGGCGGCAGCACCCGGAGCCACCACCAGTGCGACGGCACCCGCCAGCACTTTGCCGAGCTGCTCGGCTTTCTCTTTGTCCACACCAAACGCTTCGAGCATCTTGGTCATGCCTTGGGTCATCAGGCCACTGATCGAAATATCCGGCCCGCCGCATTCCTTGCTGATTGCATTCGCCAAATCCATTGTCGTTGCAGCAAGGCCCATACAGGCGAGGGCCAACAGTGGCGCTGCGGCACCACCGGTTGCCACCGTTGCGACAGCAGCTGCAATCACAGCAACCAGCGAAGCAACGAAGGAGAAAATCTTGGTAAACCAGCCGAGAATCTTGTTGGCTTTTTGCTTTTCGATTGCCTCTGCAATCTTTTGTGCGGCTTCCATCAGTTTGTTGATGGCGTCGTTGTGTGCTGCTTTCTTCTGGTCGGCAGAAATCTTGATGCCTTCCTTGGCAGTGGCCAGCTGCATTTCTGCGCTCTTGGTCTGCAGTGCGCCCAGCAACAACGACATCTGGTCTGCACTGAATTCCATTGTCGGCTGCTCAAGAGCCGGTGCGCCTTTGGGACCAGGGCGGCCAGCATCCTTGCCGTCTTTGCCCTGCGACGCGATCTGCGCAACAGTATTCAGCAGATCGGCCAGCAGCTTTGCCGGGTCAACCGCCACAACACCGTTGGCCTGGGTTTGAGTACCGGAGCCATCGACGGAAGTGGTGTTCAGCGTCAAAGGCTGGGTATTACTGTTTACGCTATTGATTGTCATGGTTTCTTTCTCCTGGGGGTTCACTCAACCTACACACTGCTTGAGTGACACGGCAGCGATTTGGGTTCCGTAATTTATTGTGGGAACCCAATCGCATATTTTGTTACGACGTCGCTTCTTCGCGCTTTTCCAGCAATGCCAACAAGGCTTTAGCCTGCTCGTGCATCACGGCATAGGCTTCTTTTTTCTCGGTCTGACGCACCACGAGATCGAAGGCTTCTTTGGCTTCTTCGATCATGCCGATGCCCACCATGCATTCACCGGTGTGGAATGTCGGTTCGGGATCAGACAGATCAAGCATCGACGCAATGCTGTAATGCTTGATTGCTTCCTCGTAGCGCTTGAGCATTTGCAAGGCCGAGGCAAACGACTTGTAGTAGCGACGCTCCAGATGGTCATGCATCAACAGAAAGCCGAATGCCTTGAGCGCATCAAGGAATTTGCCCTGGTTGTAGAGGTTGTAACCCAGGGTGTAGACGGCTTCGCACTCTTCCGGAGTGAATCCATAAACATCCTTGAGCGTACCGCCAATTGACCATAGCTCGGTCAGATCGGATGCCAGACGTTCAATTTGCTCATCGGTAATCGGTTCTGTGTTCATGCCAAAACTCCCTGGAAATCTAGATCTTCAAAGCAAGATCGGCCCGAAGGCCGATCTGGTGTAGGTATGCTGCCAAATTAGAACTTCTGGATCAGGCTGCTGTTTGCGTCGGAGAACTTCTTCAGACAGGTACTCAGCAGATCAAACGACTCGTTCCGCTTGTTCATCAGACTCTGCATGCGGACCATCGCGAGCTGCTGGGTGCTGTTGAGGCTATCAACATCTGACTTCAGAGTATCAATCTGCGACTTGGATGTATCAATCTCTGTCTTGGCTTCCTGAATCTTGGTCTTCAGCTCTGCAATCCAGGTATTGAAGGTACTACCTTTTGCGTCGAGGGTATGGTTACCGTCAACATTCCGTACACCAGCAGTACCTGGGTCAGTGCAGCCCAATTTCTTCAAGTCCTCATACATCGAATATGACTTGGGACCATCGTCGCCCATGCCATAGCTGATGCCGTGCCAGCTATTGTCATTACCCGGCTTGCCTTTTTCCAGAATCGCCTGCAGTTCCTGCATCTGTGCAATCTTGGCTTCCAGCTGCGGCCCCTTGGCACGTAGGGCATTGATCTCGTTGTTCTTGGCCGCAATCTGGCTATTGCGATTCTTCACATCCGACAGCTGATCGGTCAGCGAGGCGTCGATCAAGTTAGAACGGATGATCTGGGTAGCCATGATTTCGGCTTCAAGATTCAGAGATTCAAAGCTGTTTGCATTGACTGCAGCTGTGCCGGTGTTACCGCTTACTGATGTTGTCATGACTAATACTCCTTCGGTCGTACGAGCAGCGGCTTGTTGGGCACTGTCTCGCGTGATGTTTGGTCAAACCATGTTGCGCGGGCGCTTTACCTTGGGCGGTGCGCTTGCACCTGCACTGAATTCATTCCGTAACCTGGCCTGATGTACTTCTTCATCAATGGCCGCCATATCTTCGGCAAAGGCTTTCTGGGCATTGTTTTCGCCGGTACTGCGCACCGAGGGGCCGATGAACTGCTCCACTCGTTCACGGCTCGTACCGTGCGACTCGAAAATATCGGCTGTTTCAGCCAAGGCACGCTCTACTTCGCTCAGCATCCGCTCGGCTGCGGCAATGATTTCAGCGCTGTTTTGTTCAGAATTTGGGCCCATGTTCAACTCCTGTTGAGCTGTTGAAATTAGACTGCAGACTACGCCACTGTAGATTTAGCACGGTGCACGTGGCAATCCTCGATAAACAATCGAAGCATCCAGCCCGCCCGGGCAAACCCACAGCACAGCAAATTCCGCACACACCGAAAATCGACAACCCCAGCCATCCGATGAGCCGAGCGGGGCCGGCCCCAGGCCGGCCGCACTGCTTTAGAACTTCTGGATGATGCTGCTGTTGGCGTCTGCGAACTTCTTGAGGCAGGTGCTCAACAGGTCGAAGGCTTCATTGCGCTTGTTCATCAGGCTCTGCATACGAACCATGGCCAGCTGCTGGGTGCTATTCAGGCTATCAATCTTGCCCTTGATCGCTTCGATCCAGGTATTGATGGTGGCACCGTTGGTCTTGACTTCGCTGCCTGCAGCCAATGAGCCAGGAATATCCTTAACATTGGCATCCTTCAGCAGGGAATTCAGATTGGCGCGATCTGCGGCCGACAATTCAGAGTTGATCTTGACTTCCGCATCATCCTTCTTGTCGCCCTTAACGCTACGCAGTGCGTTCAGGGTCTGATTCAGCTTGGCGATTTCGGCGTTACGGTTCTTTACTTCGTTCAACTGATCAACCAGCGAACCCTCAAGCAGATTGGCACGGGTGATCTGTATGGCCATCATTTCGGCTTCCAGGTTCAGTGACTCGAAAGATTGTGGAGCTACTGCGGTTGCTGCGTTTACGCCTGTAGTCATTTCAAATACTCCTTTGAAAACTTGCTCATAAGTAAAAAGGCACTGCGCCGTATTCATACTGACCAGAAGCGTTCGGAGGTCTACTGGATTTATCCAGATCTTGTTGTGCCCCTGGACCTACTGTCAGCCTTCAGCGTTTCCGATTTCGTTTTCAGTCACGCTACACCGGGTAAGTGACCGCCAAGAGAAGGCAGTTCACACAATCAGCAAAAAATCATGAAATGTTTCGCCAAAAACTTCTTATTGCTTTGTTTTATAGGCGTTTTTTATAGATTCTTCATTTTTCACACCTGCGCCGAAGGGAACCCAAGGATCGCCATTGTTACCAACGCGCGCCCGTAATCCTGCATATGCTCCATATGCTCAGGTAACGGTTCAGGCCACGTCCAGCAGCACCCACATTCGCCCCAGGTAATAGCTATCCAAGATTTGCGTAATTAGTATTGGAATGAATGCGCCGCCTCTGTTACTCACCCGATACATCAGACATTTTTAGAGGGCCTGAATCATGGTTCGAATCGATAACCCCAATCTCGGCATGTCCGGATTGGCTTCACAAGGGAATGCGCCCAATGCGCAGACCGGCAACCAGAAAACCGGCAATTTGCGGGGAGAAGCCGTAACGTTGAATCAGGACGCGGGAGGTCTCGACACTGATTCAGTTGAAGAGATTTCGATGCATTTCTCGGAAAAAGCCGAAGAGAAAGACTTGAAGGAACGCCAACTCGAATCGCATCACCAGATGGAAGTGATGAAGGTCGAGGAGATTCTGGCGTATCTGCAGGCGATGCAGGACCAGAATGACCCGGAAAAGCTAGCCGCCACCGCCAAACGGATGCTGGACAAGAACAACCAGGCCAGCCCTCGCCAAACCGCCCGCCAGTCTTTCGGCGATCTGGCTGGCCAATACTTGGCATTGCAATACGCCGCACGGCGGGGGGAAGAAGATGGTGCCGATCCGGCCATTCTGGAACGCATTCATGACGCCATTGCAGAAATGGAGACCGATTTCGGCCCCCAGATTCGCGCAACGCTCAATAGTGCCAATGCGGCATCGGCTGAATTTCACAGCAGCCCCTCGACGGCCGCCCAACTGCGTAATACATATCAGGACATCGTCGTCGGACAGGACACTTTGGCCAACACGCTGCGTTCGGTGCTGGAGCGTTTTGGTGAAGATGACTTCCCGCGTGCCGTTGCTGGGTTGATCAAAGCCTTGGGAGATGACCTCGCCGCCGCACGGCCTTCAAAAGAGCCAGCGAGGCTGCAGGCTATTCTGACAGACCTGTATCAACTGGAAGTCACCGTTACCATTCTGGATCAGTGCAAGGATCTGGCCGCCACGCTCAAGAAAGACCACGGCCTGACCACGGTCGATTCGTTGAAGCTGATGAAAGATCTGGTCAACATCACTGCCGAGCGCTGGGTCAACTCCAACCGCTTCACGGCGCTGGCAGACCAACACGGTGCGAAAGAACCCACTCCACAGGTATCGTTCATCAGCGGTGTCAAGCAATCTCTGCGAGACATGCCCGTAAAGATTTTCGCAGATACGGATACACGGCAGGCGCTACTGACAGCCGTGCAGGATGCATTGGATATTGCCATCGAGAAAGAGGAAGAAGCATGAGCTGGTCCGCACAAACCTTGTCTGACTTCGGTCGCCAAATGGGCATGGAAGATCTGTCCTTCAACCACAATGGCGTGGCAAGGTTCGACTTTGCCGATGGCGGCAGCATGGGCATTGAGCTGAAAAGCGAAGTGGTATTGATTTACCTGATCCGGCCGCTTGGCTACCATGGTGAAACAGCCCGACAAAAAGCCTTGCGGCTGGCAGACCGTCGCCAAGGCTGGTCAATGCCCATCCAGGTTGGCTGCATGGGAGCCAACAAACTGATCTTCCTCACCCGCCTGCCAGAGCGATCGTTTACCTTACCCGCGCTGGAGGAGGCGCTGGATCTGTTGAACCGCCTGCATCAGATGGCCCAGGATGGCCGCTGAGCTGAACAAGGAGTCATGAAATGGCCGACTTACGTTACAACGGGCTGAGCTTTGATCGGGGTATTGAGCAGATCGTCCATACGCAGGATGTCTCTGTCACCACCCTGCCCGATCACCAGGATCTGACCCCGGCCGAGCTCAACTCAAGGCCCCAGCTGGAACAGCTGCTGGCCATGCCGAATCTTGCGGACTATCTGGAAAATCATTTGCGCCCGGAGTTGCTGAACAAGGACATCCTGTCCCCGGCACGCTTTCGCCAGGCCCTCGACAGCGCTCTGAAGATGCTACGCGATGCGGCCGAGCAGGATCCTGCCAGCGCCAAGCAGCTCAATCGGGCCGCCCGCCTGCTGGGGGAAGAAGCCGACCTGCGCGATTTGCTCCAGATGTACCGCAGTGCACTTTATCAGGGATAAGCGTGAATTCAGAACAACGCGACCTTCTTCATATTTTGGGCTATTTCTATCTGCAACATGGTAAGGCCGACAAAGCGGAAACCATCTTTGCCGCCTTATCGGCACTGGCCCCCCGTGATACGCGGTTTGCGCAGGGGCTGGCCTGTGCGCAGATCCGGTCAGGCAAGGCCGAACCCGCATTGGAGATTCTGGATCGACTACTCGATCAAGGAGAGATCGGTGCCATGGTTCACTTGCTGCGTGGCCAAGCCTTGGCTCAGCTGAATCGCACGTCCGAGGCCAGCCGTGCCATGCAGGCGTATATGTCCGCCAGGGCCATAGAGACGTGAAACGTCGTAGCAACCTTGGCCGCGCCTGCGTGAGGGCAATGTATCGCAAGGGATCATCAAGCATGCCGGTACTTTGCAGATTCTTGTTTGCCCAAGTTCGTTTGGTTGCATGGCGGCATCAAGCAATGCCCGGCCAACAAGGTTTGAGCGCCTTATATACTTTTAGTTGTCATGACACCCGGCCCCCCGCATGAGGGCGGCCGGGTGTTTTGCGTAACGCTATCTTGATCAGGATTACTTAAAGAAGTGGAAAAAATCCAACGTGTCGTCATGGCCATCGCGGGCCGCAATGATCTGGTACTGGCGGCGGTCATCGTCTGCATCATCTTCATGATGATTCTGCCATTGCCGATCCCGCTGATTGATGGCCTTATCGCCATCAATATGTGCCTATCGGCTATTTTGCTGATGGTGGCCATGTATCTTCCTTCCCCGCTGGCCTTCTCTTCCTTTCCAACGGTACTGCTGATCACGACTTTGTTCCGTCTGGGTATCAGTATCGCCACAACGCGCTTGATTCTGTTACAGGGAGATGCGGGCCACATCATCCATACCTTTGGTAATTTCGTGGTCGGCGGCAATCTGGTGGTTGGTCTGGTGGTGTTCCTGATTCTGACCATCGTGCAGTTTGTGGTGATTACCAAGGGTGCAGAGCGGGTGGCGGAAGTAGGTGCCCGATTTTCACTGGATGCCATGCCAGGCAAGCAGATGTCGATTGACGGGGATATGCGCGCTGGCGTAATCGATATGGACGAAGCACGTCGTCGTCGCAACATCGTCGAGAAGGAAAGCCAGCTCTATGGCTCGATGGATGGCGCAATGAAGTTCGTGAAGGGTGACGCCATCGCCGGCCTGATCATCGTGGCCGTCAACCTGCTCGGCGGGATTCTGATCGGCACGCTGCAGCGCGGGCTCACGGCTGGCGATGCCGTCAAGGTCTACTCGATTCTGACCATCGGTGACGGGCTGATTGCACAGATCCCCGCTTTGTTCATCTCGATTACCGCCGGCATGATCGTTACCCGAGTCAGTAACGACGAAGGTGGCCCCTCCAACGTGGGTAAGGACATTGGCGCACAGCTGCTGTCTCAACCCAAAGCGTTCATGATCGGCACGGTCGTCATGCTCGGCTTTGGCATGATTCCTGGCATGCCAACCGCTACCTTTCTGGTATTGGCAGCGCTCGTTGGCATTGTCGGTTACACGCTAAGCCGTGGCGAACGTAAGGTTGTTGATGAAAAGACCGGCAAGGTCACCACGGTGCCCGCGATGGCGGCTGCGGGTCAGAAGCCCGCAGCCAAGCCCAAACAGGATGGTTCGGAAGAGTTTGCCCCAACCGTCCCCTTGATCATGGATGTAGCCGATGCCCTGCAGTCCAGCTTTGATCCAGAGATGCTTAACGATGAACTGATCAAGGTAAGACGCGCTTTGTATTTTGATCTGGGCGTGCCATTTCCCGGCATCCAGCTTCGGTTTAACGATCGCCTTCCCGCAGAAACTTATGCAATTCACCTGTCGGAGGTTCCGGTATCACAGGGCAAGCTCCGACCTGGTTATCTTTTGGTCAGAGAGCATCCCGACAATCTGAAGGCACTGTCCATCCCCTTTGAAACGGACAAGAAATTTCTGCCCAATCTGGCAACCATCTGGGTTCCCGCCAATTTGCGCGAGCCATTAGCCAAAGCGGGCATTGCCTTTATGGAGCCGGGCCAGGTGCTCACCTACCACCTTGCATTCGTCCTGAAAAAGTACGCGGCAGACTTTATCGGCATTCAGGAGACGAAATTCCTGTTAACCGCCATGGAAGGCCGCTTCCCAGATCTGGTCAAGGAGGCGCAGCGTGTTCTGCCCATCCAGAAAATCGCCGAGATTCTGCAGCGTCTGGTTTCGGAAGAAATTTCCGTCCGTAATTTGCGCACCGTGCTGGAGGCGCTGATCGAATGGGGCCAGAAGGAAAAAGACTCGGTCTTGCTAACGGAATATGTACGAACCAGCCTGAAGCGTCACATCAGCTACAAATACTCCAGCGGGCAGAACATCTTGCCAGCGTATCTGTTTGCACCAAATGTGGAAGATACCGTCCGCGGCGCGATTCGTCAGACCTCAGCAGGTAGCTACTTGGCACTGGACCCGCAAGTCACCCGGCGCTTGGTGGAAAACGTCAAGAAAGCTGTGGGTGATTTAAATGCGAGCGCCCAGAAACCGGTTTTACTGACGTCAATGGATATCCGTCGGTACGTTCGCAAGATGATTGAGCAAGATCTTTACGACCTGCCCGTGCTGTCGTATCAGGAGCTGACGCAGGAAATCAACATTCAGCCCCTGTCACGTATAGAAATATGATGGTGACCGGCTTACGCGACGCTCTTCAAGGCTTCTTCAAGATTGGGTGCCACGGCAAACAAGGCCAGAAAGCCCGACATGGAGAAAACCTCGCGTACGTTTTCGCGCAGACCCGCCAGCGCCAGCTTACCTTGGCATGTGCGCAGCTTTTTTCCTGCAAGCAGGACGACGCGCAAACCCGCCGAGCTGATGTAATCGAGATCAGCAAAGTCGAACACCAAGCGACTGGTGCCAGCATCCAGCTCTGCAGTCAGCATGCGCTCCAATTCGGGGGAGCTGGCGCTATCCAGGCGGCCAGTAGGGCGAAAGATTGCAACAGAATCGCGATGTTCGAGATGAATAGTCATGGGCTAGCCCCGGAAATTGAAGGGAATCTGATCAAATTATTGCTCCATCGACATCAGCGACGATCAGACACACATCGCGCCAATGAAGCCAGTTGTGATTTTAGCTGGTTTCGACAGCGAAACAGACAGGTATCAACCCTAGGCCGGAATCATAGGGATTGTTCAAACCAAAGCCGATAGTGGCAGTTTTAATTCCCGCATAGGCGCCAACGGCTGGAGTGAGAGTGATTAGGGCTATTTCATTTGGCTCATCACTTCAACCCTTAGACCTCAGCGATGCAACAAGATCCTGCACATACGCAATTCAATTGAATCCGTGCAGTGGTACAAGGTAACTCAATGACAACGGTAGCTTTAGAATTAAGAGTCATCCACGGCATACAGGCAGGGGCCAGACTTCCGCTGGCAGAAGGCAGCTATCTGCTCGGTAGCGGCGAACGAGCGGACGTGGTGTTGCGCGGCCCAGCAATCAGCGAGGAGCACGCTACGCTGACCATTTCCGCGAACCAGATTACGCTAACACCCGGCAATGGCCCCATCACTTTAGCGAATGGCAGTCACATTCAATCTGCCTACGACCTGGCAATCGGTGCAACTTTTTGTCTGGGGGGTATTTGGCTATGCGTAGATGAGCCCGCTTCCGCCTGGCCAGCGCCAATTGAATTGATTGCGCCGGCTCCGATAGATTCAGCTACCCGTGATAGCTCAGCCGACCAAACCAATGATCAGCCTGCCCTCCCCCCTCCGCCACGAACCGAACCTGCTTTAGGGACATTGCCGGAAAATGATCTCGCCGCTCCTTCCGCAGACCATCAACACAACCAGCGGCCGAAGGCATTTTTTCAGCACATTCTTCTGTCAAGCATTGCGATTGTTGTAATCGGCACCGTGCTATTTGTTGTATTCAGCAAGCGACCATCTGAACAACCGCAGCAAGCTAAACTTGAACCGAAACAGCAACTACTGAACGCCATCAAGGCTAGTCACCTGAGCAGCCACTACAAACTCCAAGCGGTTGGCGATGGATTCATAGTAAACGCTCACGTTAAAGATGACGCTGCCAGAGCTGCCTTGGCACGCCAGTTGCTCTCACTACCGGTTAAATCAACTCTTCGAATTACCACGGATGCAAACCTGCTGGCTGGCGCACAACCTATCATTGAGCAAAGTGGGCTACCGATCAAAGTGACAGCAACGGGAGGCGGTAGTATTCAAATAACAGGGGCGGCACCAGGATCTGATCGGTTGGAGCAACTCTTACAATCGCTGCAGGAGGAAGTACCCGGTATTCGCCACATCGACAATCAGGTGTTGCTGCCTGACGATCTAATCAGTCAGCTAAAGGCTGCACTCGGTCGAGCTGACCTACTTAGCAAAGTCAAACTCATCGCCGCGACACGAGACAACCAACGTACACTAGACTTGTCGGGCACACTATCTGCAGACGACTTTGACCGCTGGGAGAAATTGTTTACTGACTTCACCCAGCGATATGGTTCGATGCTGCCGATTAAGGCAAGCTTTATCCGCCTAGCCCGCCCGCTACCCTTTGGGATTCGTAGTGTAGTAGGTGGAGACATGCCATATGTGATCACGCAGTCAGGGGAAAAGATAATTGCGGGCGGTAAAATCGGTGCTTATCGACTTGCATCGGTCTCTGACAGCGAAATCATTTTTGAAGGTCCGGAAAGAGTGCGGGTGGCAAGATAGTCATGAATATTGGGAACTCTATACCCATGACAGTTACTCAAATAAATGAGCATGAATATGCAGCTAGAACACTTTGCAAGTAGCGACCTGGAAAAGCAGCTGCAACGAGATGTTGATGGAAAAATAAAAGCCGAACTGATTAAGCAGCTATCGTCTTTGCAGGACAAACTCAATCGACGACTATCGCATGGCATGGCAAAAGCTGACTTTGAACGATGGTCTGGAGCAAACCAGGCAGTTAATGCCGCACTCGATACTTTAATTGCGCCTTTCAAATAGCATCCGAGCTTGATTGTGTTTACAACACGCGCTGGGAAAGCAGCCGGCAGCAACCGAACCTCAACTCATCCTCTTTCCGCTCTGCGGCAACGTCCTTAAAGGAGAGCACAATGTCACTCACGTTTGACTACATCAACAGCACCTTGAACACCTATGTTCAAACCCGCGAGACGGATCTCAAAACGCAGATCACTTCGCTGGGTAGCAACCCGTCAACAGCAGATCTACTTGGGATGCAACAAAAGATTCAAAGTTGGACCATGATGACCGATATGCAAAGTACTGTAGTAAAACAAGTTGCCGATGCCCTTAAAGGTATCATCCAGAAATCAGGCTGACATTTATAGTAATCCCCCCATTTTTGGGGTCAGAAGTAGAGCTAAGTAGCCATGGCCAGCCGCTGCTTTGAGGTGATGCCGCCCAAGGCCATGTTCGGGCGCTCATGATTGTAAAGTCAGAGTCAGCGAGTTGCATACTCCTGAGCCTCGGAGATCGACTCGAACAGGCGCTGGCCCAGCCAATCATAACGGACGATGCGGTTAAATCGCGCAATGTATGCGTTTTGCTACGCTTGCCGGGCTTAATACGATCCAGCCGGATACCGCTTTGTTGCGCCTGGTCGGTCAGCGCCTTACCAAGGCACTCCGGGCCGTTGTCACTGCGGATGGCAACGGACTTACCTCTCCATTCGATGACTGCCCAGGGGCACGTACAACCCGCTCGGCTGGCAAGGACAGATCAATATCCAGCGCCGCGCAGCAAAAGTCATCAATGATGTTCAGTAACGAGAAACGGCGCCCATCGGCCAGTTGAGCTTGGTCACGATTTTCGAATACCAACGTAGCATCTAAGCCGGCATATTTACATTTAAGCCGCCATTTTTAGTGTTGTCATCGACTCGGCGCATCGCTGCACCAGGGTTTGGTAACCGATCGACGAGTGGCTGCCCCCTGATGTCAAGCTAGTTGTCGCATCGATCAATTGAAGTGAAAGAAATCGGGGGCGGGCCGTGCCCGGCGCCGTGGTGTTGAACTCCCGTTTAAACACATTGGGCACCACCAGCATTGAATGCTTGCTGTTGGTCGTTGCCTTGTAGCGCCACTTGTGGTGTGCCCGGATGCCAGCTTCTGCATCAATACGCACCTTACTCACCGGATGCCCTCGGGATTATCACGGTTTACTGCACTGCGACTTCTTTGCAAAGTACGCCGTGGCATTTTCCAAGATTTCGATCTACGTCTTGAGACAGGAGCTTTCGGCACGCAGGTGGGACACTCCATCTGCTCGGGCAAACCCGGCTTACCCGAGCCGGTGGCCAGCTTCCCGGCTTTATGGGCCTTGCGCCAGTTGCCTAGTGTCTGCTCTGAGATACCCAAGTCGCGTGCAACTTGGGCCGGCCTCTTGCCTTCAGCCTCAACCAGACGGATCGCTTCCTGTTTGAATTCGGTGGTGTGGCTTTGTTGGAGAATTTCGTACATTCGGAACCACTGTGGACAAGTTTAACCGGCTACTATTGGTGTCCGAAATTCGCGTCTAAGCTTACTGTGGGAACTCCCTCTATTCGAGAAAATTCCACTTAAGAATCTCTGCAGTTTTTTGGGGGGATTACCAAGTAGCATCGGATATGCCATGGCGACAATGCGCCTGCACTGCAGTGGATTCGAATGTTATTGCTAAATTCTAATGCCAAAACATTCTTGTGACGACACCCTCTAGATGGTGTCGTCATGAGATTTCCAGCCAAAGAGCAAGGCACCGTATTTGAACGGCCGCGACAAACGACTTCAGTCGTTTTGCGTAGCGGGTTGCAATCCCGCGCCATCGCTTGATCTTGAGAAAAGCGTTTTCGACCAAATGCCTGTGCTGGTATAGGTGCTCATCATACGGCCGCTGTTCCTTCCGGTTACAGCGTGGCGGAATAACCGGATTCATCCCTTGTTCACGGGCTTGCTGCACAATAGCGTCATTGTCATAAGCCTTATCACCGATCAGATTCTGAGCCGAAATCCCTTCAATCAACGCCTGGGCTTGGCTGCAATCCGCCCGGCTGCCCTCGGTAATCCTTA
>NZ_JARRAF010000059.1 GCF_030129945.1 Parachitinimonas caeni | reverse complement strand
GTTTTTGGGCCTGATGCAAGGCAAAAAGCGCGCCGCTTTGTTATAAGCCACGCTATTTTTAACGCGGCAGCAGGCCAAAATCCGGCGAAACCCTCCGGGCCGGGTCGATTTTTGGGGCATGGCGTCGTTAGGGTTCGCTTATTTAGCTCGCTAAACTGCACTCACCCTGCCTAGCCCTGCCCCAAAACTCGACTCGGCGCGACCGGAAACAAAACGTCAACAGAGCCTAGATCTGCCTGGCTGATCAAGCCCTTCACAGTGCGGACCACGGCCCGCACTGCGAAGTGCCAGAACCTCGTCGGTTCAGCGGGACAAATGGGGCAGACCACCGCGTAGTTGTAAGGAGAATCCCTCCATTACCTGCCCAAACCGGTGCAGGTTGTGGGCATCGTCTGAGCGCGGGCTTTCCACCAGGATATTGATCAGTACATGGCTGGTGATCAGCGCGTAAAAACGGCAGAAATATTCGAGTTTTATTGATCGACCGTGTCCGCGCACCTCAATGCCCGGATAGTCGGTGGCCCGTCGCTCGACATCGACCTGCTCCAGCGAAAACTGCCCCAAGCCACGTTGAATGGATTGCCAGCGCGCCGCCAGCAGACGATCGGCTGCTTCGTCGAGCTTTGGCTCGTCCATTTGCCAGGGCGTATGAATCACCGTCAGCGCCGAGCCATCGCTGCGGCCAAACAAGTATTGCTCAGGATTGTGCGAGGATTCCCGCCGCCAGTTGCGCGACAGGCGCAGGGTGAAATGCCGGGTCTCAAGGGCCGGGCCATTCAAAGGTTCCGGCTGGGTAGCAGTAAGCCAGTCAAACAAGGGCGCCTCTTCAGGTGATACCGGCCATATCGGGTAAGACACCCTCTCGGCATCGGTCTGGGTTCGTCACCCTCAAATATGGGCACTGGCGGGTTCTGCAAGCACCCGCGCCCATTCCAGGTTCCGCAAATCTAGTCCGTTACGGTCAGCATTCTTGCCAAGCGTTTGCGGCGGATGATTTCTGCGCCGATTGCGATGGGGGACAGTGACAGCATCGCCATATTGAAATAAAAGGAATCAACCCAGACCATCAGCGCTGCCACCATGGCCATGCAGGCCAGAGTGCGCTTTAGCAGGGGAATTTGCGGAAACAGGACAATACAACCGGCAATATTCGCCAGCACCACAAATGTCATGATTCTTTCCATGATATTCAGCCCATACAAACCCAGGATAGGCAGAATGCTCAGGGCGATACATACCAGTGTCCATTTATAGCGCTGGCGTAAATCGGGCTTGCGCAAGCCCATTATCAGGCGGGCAATGCACACTAGCGCCATCGACGGCAAACCCGCAAAGATAAATATAAATACGCCGCAAAACAGGAAAAAGACCATGCCGCCAAATACGGCACCATCCAGAAATCGGCTGAACATGCCGGCAAAATAATCTCCGGCGCTGCCAGCTGCATAACCTGGTAACGCACAGATCAAAGCCATATAAAATAGAACCAGCTTACGCACAACAAACTCCCGAAGACAGCAAGATAAGGAATCTAAAAACTGAGAAAGCCCACAAGCCCAATGGTAAACATCATGGTTGTCAGCACGATTTTTTCGACTTGCTTCAGCTTTGATGGAAGCAGCAGAACGCCAGTGATATTGACCACTGCAACCGCTATGGCCATGCCACTCCAGAAATTGGAAAGGAACGGGTTGACTACTACCAAACAAGCAATCACAAATAGAGAAATAACTGCTGCTGCCTTGGCGTCAAAACCAGTTTTGACGTTTAAATAAACACTCCAACCAACCATTGCTACTGACAACAAAAGCTGTACGCCAACAACAAGCAAAAATAACGTGCGAACTATACTTCCCATACTTTCAAATATTGGCGCTAACAACACCCCAAGCAAAGCCCCTTGATCTGCCGCCGCAATACCCGGAAACAAGCCAATCAAAGTCACAAAAAAGCCAATCAACCCACTCTTATTAATTAGATTAATAACAGAAAAATCTTTAATCAAACCACTCACCGGAATACTTTCCAAACAATCAATCTTTATTACTTTTAATTTGCAGCAAACAAAAATTGTCCGACTCAATAACAATGCTCCAGCACCGTTTTTCTGCAATATTTCAAGCTCGACCGGCTTTTTAGCACATTGGGATGAAAAATCCCATCCATCTTTTGCTGGATGAGAGGGTCTGATCAAGGCTATGGCAGGCAGGGCGCCGGTCGGCGCCCTGAGCGGGGATGGGGTGGTTCAACCAAACTGTCGGCGAAAACGATACAGGCCGAAGCCGAACAGCAGGCAACCGATCACGCTGAGGGTGGCAATCGGCCGAAGCAGTGCTGCAGCTGTCTGGCCTTTGAGCATGACGCCGAAAGCGATGTCCATGAAGTGGTGAAGCGGGGAAATCACCATGGCATGAGCCAGCCAGGGCGGCATGGCTTCGGGCGGCGTCCAGGCGCCGGAAAGGAACAGCATGGGTGCCAGCAGCAGGATAGTCAGCATGCCAACCTGTGCCTGATTGCGGGCCACGGTAGCAATGAACAGACCCAGCCCGGCTGTCGAGAAGACATAGAGTGCCGACAACCCGAAAAACAGACCGAGGCTGCCACGACATGGCACATCAAATATCGGCCACAGCACAAACCCGAGCGAGAGCAGGATCGCCAGCAGAATGGCGCCCCCCATGGCCAGCACCTTGGGCAGCAGGATCTGCACCGGCGACAGCGGCGATACCAGCAGCTGCTCCACCGTTCCCCTCTCCTTCTCGCGCACAGCGGCGGCGGCCGGCAACAGGATGGCGAAAACAGTAATGATGTTGAGAAGCTGTGACAGGCTCATGAACCAGGCGTCATCCTGGTTGGGGTTGTACCAGGCACGTATCCGGTTATCGACGGTGGGCAGGCTACCCGCCGCCACACCGGCACCTTGCCCCAATGCCTGAGACAAGCCGGTTTCAATGCCAAAGCGGCTGACCACCCGGGTGATGTAACTGGCTGCCATGAAACCCTGTACCGAATTCGAGGTATCGGCCCACAACCCAATGGTGGTCTGGCGCCCTGCGGCCAGATCGGCACTGAAGCGCGGCGGAATATCGAGGGCCAGCATGGCGCCGCCACGATCCAGCTCGGCCAGCGCCTGCGCCTGGGTGTGGGCCTGCGCATCGACACGGAAGGTCGGCTCGACCAGTCGGCCGGTCAGCTCCCGCGCCGCGACACCGTGATCGGCATTGCTGATGACGGTGCGGGCATGGCTCACTTGCAAGGTGACGCCCGAGCCAGCCAGATAGATATCCACGGTAAAGGCGTAGACCAGAAACAGCAGTAGCACCCGATCGCGCCAGAGCTGGGTGAGTTCCTTGCGGGTCAGCGCCAGCATCGGGCGCATCCAGTCACGGAGAGTAAGCAGAAATTGCACAGTGAGTCCTTGTTTTACACTTTGGGTCGTTTGCTCATCAGCAGGAAACCCGCCGTAAACAGTGCGGCAGCGTAGCCAGCCAGCACCAGCAGCTGTGGCCACAGATCAGCCATGCCGCTGCCTTTCAGAAAGCAGCCAACCGCAATTTCGGTGTAATACATGGCCGGCAGCGCATGGGCGATCAGCTGACCCGTCGGCCCTAGCGACGGCACCGGGATCAGCACTCCCGAATACAGCACCGCCGGGACAACCGTGACGATGGCGGTAACGATCATCGCGGCCACCTGGCTGCGCGTGGCAATCGACACCAGCAGACCGATACCGGTGGTACACAGCACATATACGCCGCTGGCGAGCGCGAAAAACGCCAGCGAGCCCCGAAATGGCACACCGAATACCCACAGCGCCATCAGCCATAGCACCCAGGCATTCAGGAAGGAGATCGCCACATAAGGGGCGAGCTTGCCGAGCAGGTATTCACCCCGACTGAGGTTGGAGGCGTACAGATTGAAAATGGCGCCCGATTCCTTTTCGCGCACCACCCCGATCGAGGTGAGAAACGGCGGCGAGATCATCAGAATCACCATCAGCAGCTTGGGCACGATCGACCACAACGACAACACGGCCTCGTTGTAGCGATAGCGCACGGCCAGCTTGACCGGGGTCAAGCGCTGGCGTGCAGCGTCTTCGGTCAGGCCGCTGCGCTGGGCCAGCAGCTTGGCCAACCCATCCAGATTGGCCTGGGCGTTGATCGCATCGAGATAGCCTTTGGTTGTCAGGGCACGAGAGGGGAAGGTGCCGTCGATCAGGGTCTGTACTTCTGTTGGTTTGCCGGCAGCCAGCCGGGCACCAAAACCCGCCGGAATAATCAGTGCTGCCCGCACCGTGCCGCTGGCCATCAGCGTATCGAGTCGATCCGGGTGGTCCAGCTGGCCCAGCAGATTGAAGTAGGGACCGCTGCTGTAACGTGCCGCGTAATCACGGCTGTATTGGCTGTGATCCTGATCGATCACCACGAACGGGATATGTTCAACATCCAGCGACAGACCGACGCCGAACAACAGCATCAGCAGCGGCGGCACAACGAAGGCCAGACTGAAGAACAGCCGGTCGCGAGCGATTTCACGCCATTCCTTGTAGGCATAAGCGGTAATGCGTTGCAGATTCATGTCGCCTCCAGCTCGGTCATCAACGCGACGAAAACGTCTTCCATGCTGGCCGGCAGCTCACCCAGTGCGCGGGCAGCCAAACCGGCCGATGCCAGCAGCTGGCACAGACGAGGGGCTTCGGCTGCCGGGTCTGCCACAAAGCAATGCAGACGTCGCCCATGCAGACTGGCATCGACACCGGCCGACTGCAGCTGTACCAGTGCCTGACGCGGGGCCTCGACCTCCAGCGCCAGCAATTTGCCGCGCCGTGCCGCCAAAGCCTGCTTCAGGCTGGCGGGCGTGCCTTCGGCTACCACCCGTCCGGCAAACATCAAGGCCAGCTTGTCGCAACGTTCGGCTTCGCTCATATAGTGCGTGGTCACCAGCACGGCCACACCCTCTTCGCGTGCCAGACGGAACAGGATGTCCCAGAAACGACGGCGGCCGAGCGGGTCCACGCCGGATGTCGGCTCATCCAGAAACAACACCCTGGGTGAGTGCACCAGCGCGCAACCGAGCGCCAGCCGTTGCCGCAACCCCATGGGCAGGCTGGCCGCCAGCGCGTCTTCAAAGCCGGCCAGCCCTGCCATGTCCACAATCCATCGCGCCCGCTCGCGGGCCTGTTGCCGTGACAATCCATAAATCGAGGCATAGAGCTGGATGTTTTCGATGGCCGTGAGATCGGTGTAGAGCGAGAACGCCTGCGACATATAGCCGATGCGTGCCTTGATGGCGCGACCGGCCCGCTTCATGTCCGCCCCTGCCACCCACCCTTCGCCACTGCTGGGTGGCAGGATGCCATTGAGCATCTTGATCGCCGTGGTCTTGCCGGCACCGTTGGCGCCGAGCAGGCCGAAGACCTCGCCGGGCAGAACACGGAAGTTGGCATCATCCACCGCGACAAAATCGCCAAAGCGGCGGGTCAGGTGGCGGGCTTCGATCACCGGTTCGGCGCCGTGAGCCTGGGCGACCACCACAGGAGGTGCCGCTGGCGGCGCCCCAACCAGCGCAATGAAAGCGTCTTCAAGTTCGGGTTCGCTGGCACGGGTCTGCACGGTGCGGCCGAGCAGCGTGGTGATGGCAGCCTGTGCCGCCTCAGCGTTCAGCCCTGCCAGAAACAGGCGCCAGTCACGGCCACGCGGTTCAAGGTAACCAAACTGCCTGGCCAGCTGCAGCGCCTCATCACTCTGCAGATCGTGCAAGGTCAGCACGGTGCCGGACTGCGCCGCACTGAGACTGGACGGCTCACCCGCTGCCAGCGCCCGCCCCTCGTGCAGCAGCAGCACCCGGTCGAACCGGCTGGCCTCATCCAGATAAGCCGTCGAAACCAGCGCTGTTGCGCCGGTCTCCTGCAGCAGCTCGGCCAGAATCGCCCAGAAGTCACGGCGGGAGACCGGATCGACGCCGGTTGTCGGCTCGTCGAGTACGATCAGCAGCGGAGCGTGGATCAAAGTGCAGACCAGCCCCAGCTTCTGCTTCATGCCCCCGGAGAGCTGCTTCATCGGCCGGGCGCGGAACTTGCCCAGCCGGGTGATCGCAAACAGACGCTCCTTGCGTGCCTCCGCCTCGGCCTGAGGCACCAGCCGCAGCCGCGCAAAGAAATCGACGTTTTCCTCGATACTGAGGTCGGGATACAGATTCTGGCCCAGCCCCTGCGGCATCAAACCGATCCGATCCTTGATCGACTCGGCCGCCGCGTCGCTATCGATTGCCGTGCCAAAGACACTGAGACTGCCGCCATCGAACTGCAATACACCCGCCACCGCCTTCATGAAGCTGGATTTGCCCGCTCCATCCGGGCCGATCAACCCGAAGATCTCGCCAGCATGAATCGTCAGGTCGAGCCCATCCACGGCCCGCTGAGCGCCATAGCGCTTGCGAAAACCACGCGCCTCCACCACCGGCTGCTTGCCCCCCTCTGTCATCGTGGTGCCTGCCAGCTGGCGGTTTCGATGTAACGCACCGCCGCATCGGCCGGCAGCCCCGGCGCCAGGCGCGCATCGGCCACCGGCTTGATCAGCAGCTTGATGCCAAATACCTGCTTGGCCCGTTCGTCATGGGTCTGCACCTCTTTCGGGGTGAATTCAGCGCGGCTGGCAATCGTCGTGAGGCTCGCTTCAAACGGCCGGCCGGGATAGGCATCTACCCAGATCCGCGCTGCCTGACCAATCCGCAAGCGGCCGACTTCGGTCTCCGGCACATACGCCCGCAAATACAGCCGCGCCGGATCGTACAGCTCGAACAGCGTGCCCCCCGCGCCCACCACCTCGCCCGCTTCCCGTGCCCGCACCGCAACCAGACCGGCCGAAGGTGCCCTTACCTCGGTCTCCGCCAGGGCCGCCCGGGCTTCGGCCAGCTGCGCCTGCGCCGCCGCAATCTGCGATTCCAGCGCCCCCAGCTCGGTGCGCTTGGCCGCAACCTTGGCGCTCAAAAGCTGCGACTGCGCCAGCTGGCGCTCGGCCTGATCAAGCTGGGTACGGGCCGCCACACTCGCCAGCCGGGCCTGCTCGGCCCGATGGCTATCGAGCGCCCCCTCACGCTGCAGCGCCGCATAGCGCTCGGCATCACGGCTGGCCTGGTCCGCCTGCGCCGCCGCACGGGTGCGTTGCGCTTCGTTGGCCGCCACGCTCAGCGGCGCTTCCCGCCCCGCCACGTCCACTTCCGCCCGCCGTGCCGACAACTGCGCTTCCAGTGCCGCAACGGCTGCCGCCGCAGCCTCGACTTTGGGCTTGATCTGGCTGTCATCCAGCCGGGCCAATAACTCACCGGCCGCCACGCTATCACCCTCCTGCTTGTATAGCGCAACGATGCGCCCGGCCACTTTACTGGCCACGGCAATACGGTCTGCCTCCAGCCGGCCATTGGCGTGAATCAGCCCCTCGGGGGGCTGGCCGTGATCACGCTTGAGCAGCGCAAAACCGGTCAGCGCCAGCAAGCTGGCAATCACCAACACGGGAATCAATTTATGGATAGGGAGTTTCATATTGGGGTCTCAGATCAGAGTTCACCGATGGCACGTTGCAAGCGCAAACGAGCCAGTTGCAGGTCGTATCGGGCATCAAGCAGGGCGCGGCGGGCGTCGGCCAGCCGGGTTTCAGCGGCCAGGACCTCGGTCTGGGTCGCAACACCCTGCTGATAGCGGCTACGCATCAGTCGTAGCGATTCGGCAGCCAGTGCATCGCCCGCCTCACTCACAGCCAGCCGCTGACGTGCGGCGTTTTCTGCCAGGGTCGATTGCCTCACCTCCAGCAGCACCGCCGCCTTGGCATCCTCCCGCCGGCTTTCAAGCGCCTGCGCTTCCAGCGAAAGGGCTGCAGCCTGCTGACGCTTCTGGCCGCCATCGAACAGATGCCAGCGCATGACCAGCCCAATGGCACTGGTATGCGTGTCGGTGGTCGGCAGACCACGCCAGCGCAGGTGCATGGCCTCGACCGCGACTTGTGGCGCATCTTCGGCCCTGGTGGCGCCCGCCTGTTGTCTGAGCACCTCACCGCCCGACTGCAGAGCCGCCAGCTCGGGCCGCTGCCGTAACGCACGCTCTGCTGCATCAGCCGGCAGTTGATAAGACGTCAGCACCACGGGCTCCAGCCTGACCGGCGCATCCGCCGGCCTCGCCAATTGCCGGTTGTACGCCGCACGGCCAATCTCGCCTGCCTGACGCGCATCAATCAGCCTCCGTTCGGCATCAGCCAGCGCTACCTCTGCCGTCATCCGCTCGACCGGCGCTGCCAGCCCCTTGGCCTCCATCGCCACCACGTCCTGCCGGTGGCGTTGCAGGCTGTTGCGATAGTGGGTGGCAACATCCAGCGCCGCCTCTGCGCGCAGAACATTGAGGTAGCTCTCGGCCACTGCGAGCTTCAACGTCTGCCTGGCAGTATGCTCGCCAGCCCGTGCCAGCTCGCTGTTAGCCCCCGCTGCCGCCTGCAGCGCACCAATGCGACCGCCGGTATACAAGGGGTAACTGAGCTTGAGTTCGGCCAGCGCCAGATCACGCTCGGCCAGCGGCACCGCCACGCTGGAAGGCAGCAGCCTTGCCAAACCGGCCTGCGGAGTTCCAGCCAGACGTTGCCCCAGCGGGCTGAGATCCAGTTCCGCCTGAGGCGCCGAACTTAGATGTTGTGCTCCCCCGGCTGCCACCAGCGTCGGCCAGTCCAACGCCTGGGCCGCCGCCTGCCGGGCTTCGGCCGCCTGCCGTCTCTGAACTTCACCCTGCAAGGCCGGGTTGTCGGCCAACGCCGCCTGCCAGGCCTGCTCCAAGGTTTCAGCCTGAGCGCCACACAGCAGCGCCACGGCCATCCATCCTGCAAATCGTATGTGCATTGCAACATTCCTAATGACTAACCAGTCAGTTATTAAGAGTGTAGAGCCGAAATGCGCTTGCCGACTTGATCTGAATCAAGTCAGCGCCGCAAATCAGATAAATTTCGGGGTTGTGCGGTGCAAAAAGACCGCTGTAGATAGAATCAGGCGGATCGGCAGAGAACGACCGCTTGTCGGGAGAGGGGTACGGGTTATTGCCATTGGCATGGATCATGCCAGATGGATGTTCTATAGATTAGAATGGCACCACAAATCTTTCTGTAAGCTATATGTCAGTTTGCAGTCTGTGCCTGCAGAGAACTTAGCGAGCTGCCTACAGGGCGTTCAAGCCCGTGCTCGCCGCACCAAGGAAATGACGATCATGAAAAAACCCCTCGCCGCATTGCTCGCCTGGAGTCTGTTACTTACGCCTGCCTGGGCCGACACCCTCGACAACATCAAGAAGCGAGGCACATTGGTCGCAGGGGTGATGTATGCCTCGCCGCCTTTTGGCGTACTCAACCCCAAAACGCAGACCATCTCAGGTTACGACGTGGATTTTGCGGCGGCCATCGCCAAGCGCCTGGGGGTAAAGCTGCTGGCACAGGCGGTCGATCCGGCCGACCGCATTCCAAAGTTGCAGGATGGCAGCATTGATCTGGTGCTTGCCACGTTTACCAAGAATGCCGAGCGCGAAAAGCAGGTGGATTTCAGCATCGGCTATTTTGTGACAGGGCAGAAATTCCTGGTCCACAAAGGCAAGGTACGCAGCCTGGACGACCTTGAAAAAGGCACCATTGGTGTTGCCAAGGGCACCACCTCCGAGCAGCAGCTCCGGCGCGAAATGCCCAAAGCCAAGATCAAACTATTCGATAGCAATAAAGACGCTGCAGTGGCGCTCTCTGGCGGCACCATCGACGCCATGACCAGCGATGAGCCGATTCTGGCAGGCCAACTCAGCCAGCTGCCCAACCGCAAGGAATTCGAGATCAGTAACGTATCAATTTCACTCGAAATCTACGCTGTAGCCATGAAAAAAGGCGAGAAACGCCTGCAGAAAGAAGTGAACGACACTCTGGTTGAAATGGAAAAAACCGGCGAGGCCAAGCGGGTTTTTGAGTATTGGTTTAACGAAAACGGCCCAGCTCCGATGATGCGCAGCTTCTCGATCATGCCACTGTAAGCGCTATTTGGTTTTCCATTTGGTTGTCGGCTCGGTTGGCGTTGTCCCAAAGCGAATCTGCGCGATTCACGACAACACAACCGGGCAGCAGCCCTACCCCCCTCCTCTGGCTACTCGGCCGAAAAGCCACACCCATCCCTCTCTTCGCCGCAAAAAAGCCCCGCAACATTTGAGGGCCGCCACAACCTTTTCTATTTTCTGAACAAATTATTACATAAATCGGAAATTTGATTAGATTGCCCAAATCAAAATATAATCATCATCAAGATGGTAATTTAAGACTGCACACCAAGACACGCCAGCCATTCAATACGGCAGATATGCCCTACAAGCATTTGCCAACACTTTCCGCGCCTCACTCAGCAATCTGCAGCAGGAAAGTAGCAATATGAAAAACCGTTTGCGCCGAATTGAATGATTGCCGCGATTACAGCCAGCCTCATTAACTATTCTCACAGCGCCTTTGCATCAAACAATGAGCATTGTTGCTGTTTTTAATAAAACTTAACCATTCGTGCAATTGCCTTTTCCAGAATACTCAGATCCACACCGCTCAAACAAAAAACAGGAGAATTCATGGCAACCGTTTACTCAACCCCTAGGCGTACTTTCCAACTGCGCACGCTTTCCTGCCTGATCGGCTTTGCCGCACTCACCACACTTGCCAGCCAGGCTTCTGCAGCGGACGTACCGTGTTTTCTGAATGGCTACGCTACTGGTGAGTTTGTATGGCAGTTAAATAGCCCCTCTCAGGGCGCGGAGTACGTTGTGGCACCGGGTGGAAGTGCGACCGTCAAGGTCGCAGGGGCAGCGCAGCTGGTGACTAATTTCGACTGGTTTGGCAGTAAGGAATGTATCGCCTATTGGTACTCACCCAATGTCTGGCTGGAGATAAACGGCAACCAGAGCCTGGCGCTTGCTGACGGGATTTACAAAACACAGTTCACAGAGGCGTTTACATTGCGCGCTGGCACGTATTCCCTTCGAATGAAAGGCAAATACCAGCTTGCCGCGATGAATAGCCAGCCCATCATCAGCTATTCACAACCTATCCAGATTACCGTCAGAGAGCAGAAGGCCACCCCAACCATCGTTGGGCAGCTGGTTGCCTTAAGTAAAAACCCCTATTCCAACAAAGTCCTGACGGGCGGCTGGGCATGCCTGCAGGAATCGGCACAACCTATCAATGTTGCTTTCTACGCAGGGCGCCCCTACCCGGATGGCACGTTCCTGACCAGCATGCCGGCCAGCTACACCGTGCTCCCTCTCCGCAATATGGATTCGTATGACGCAATCATGAAGCAGTGCGGCAGAAACGATACCAGAGTTGGATTTGATGCAGAGGTAACGCACTGGCTGAGTCAGTACGCCGGTCAGCCGGTGTACGCTCACGGGGTTTATCCCGATGGAAGTGTCTCCGGACCACTCCGGGGATCAGGCATAACCATCCCCACGCCGTAATCTTGTAAAGATAGCCTCATGCCGGCAGCCCCCCCCCCTGCCGGCGCAGAGATACCGAAAGAGTGCGTTGTATTTTCTAGCTGTCAGGTTCCGCCTGTTTATAAACTTTCCTCGTAAACAGATCCGGCTGTTTAACCTGCCACTGTTTCATAGCCTCAATCGGAGACAAGAAGTTGAGGGCTTTTTGTGGGATGTGATGATTGTAGGC
>NZ_JARRAF010000058.1 GCF_030129945.1 Parachitinimonas caeni | reverse complement strand
AGGGTAAGCGTGGTTTAGCGGGCTAAATAAGCGAACCCTAACAACGCCATGCCCCAAAAATCGACCCGGCCCGGAGGGTTTCGACGGATTTGGGCCTGCTGCGGTGTTGACTGCCAGGCTGTTGGCTTGCGATGCAAGCCTTACAGCCTGTGCGCCCAGACGGGAAATCGCGTGGCTTACCACTAAGCGGCGCGCTTTTCGCCTTGCATCAGGCCCAAATCCGACGAAACGCGATCCGGAAATAAAATGTCAACAGAGCCTAGCGCCACAACCAACAGGAGTCACCTTGACGACAATCACCATTACCCCGTCCATCCAGATTGGCAATCACCTCCCTTTCGTACTGTTTGGTGGCGTGAATGTGCTGGAATCGAAAGAGCTGGCACTACGCACTGCCGAAGAATTTGTGCGCGTCACCAGCAAGCTTGGCATTCCCTATATCTTCAAAGGCAGTTTTGACAAGGCCAACCGCTCGTCGATCCACTCCTACCGGGGGCCGGGCCTGGAAGAAGGCCTGCAGATACTGGAAGCCGTCAAGACAGCGTTTGGCGTGCCGGTCATTACCGATGTCCACGAGCCCTGGCAGGCTTCGCAGGTAGCGGAAGTGGTCGATGTCCTGCAACTGCCCGCCTTTCTGGCCCGCCAGACCGATCTGGTGGTCGCCCTGGCCAAAACCGGCCGTGTCATCAATATCAAGAAGCCACAGTTTCTGAGTCCTTCGCAGATGATCAACATCGTCGAGAAATTCCGCGAGGCCGGTAACGCACAGCTGATTCTTTGCGACCGTGGCAGCTGCTTTGGCTATGACAATCTGGTTGTCGATATGCTGGGCTTTGGCGTCATGAAGAAAACCTGCCACAACCTGCCCCTTATTTTCGACGTCACCCACTCCCTGCAGCAACGCGAGTCGGGCGCGGCCGCCTCGGGCGGACGGCGCGAGCAGGTTGCCGAACTGGCGCGTTCCGGCATGGCGCTGGGCTTGGCCGGCTTATTCCTCGAAGCCCACCCCAACCCGGCAGAAGCCAAGTGCGACGGGCCCAGCGCGCTGCCTTTGCACCAGCTGGAGCCCTTCCTGGCTCAACTCAAGGCTGTGGATGCGCTGGTCAAGTCGTTTCCGCCACTGCAGATCGAGGCATAAGCCCATCGGCGTGCCAGAAACGCTGGCAGCAGCCTCAAACAAGCCCCAGCCCCGGCCGGGGCTTGTTTTTTTATGGGCACTGAAAATGTAGTCGAATCACCTTGCGCAACATCAAGCAATCGGCAAGCACTTGGCTTTAGGTTCTGTTGACGTAAGGTTTGCAGATCGCGTTTCGCCGGAAAACGGCCTGGAACAAGGCGCAGAGCGTGACGCATAGTCATTCTATGCAAGCGCTCTGCAACGCAGGGCCAGGCCGTTTTCCGGCGAAACCCTCCGGGCCGGGTCGATTTTTGGGGCGAGGCGTCGTTAGGGTTCGCTCATTTAGCTCGCTAAACCGCGCTTACCCTGCCTAGCCCCGCCCCAAAACTCGGCCCGGCGCGACTGTAAACCTTACGTCAACAGAACCTAGGCTGGCTCCATTACGTTTGCGGTTGTAAACCGACGAGGTTTGAAACTCATGAATACCCACCCTGTTGCCCCCCACCCCCTGTCCACCCAGGAATTACACCTGATCGACGCCTACTGGCGCGCTGCCAACTATCTATCGGTTGGCCAGATCTACCTGTACGACAACCCCCTCCTGCACGAGCCGCTGACGCTGGCACACGTCAAACCGCGTCTGCTTGGCCACTGGGGAACCACGCCAGGGCTCAATTTCATTTACGCCCACATGAATCGCGCCATCAAACGTGACGAGCTGAACATGATCTTCATCGCCGGCCCTGGGCATGGTGGCCCGGCGGTGGTGGCCAACACCTATCTGGAAGGCACTTACAGCGAGTTTTATCCCGATGTCTCGCAAGACACTGCGGGCCTGAAAAAGCTGTTCAAGCAATTCTCTTTTCCTGGCGGCATACCCAGCCATGCCGCACCTGAAACACCCGGTTCGATCCACGAAGGCGGTGAGCTGGGCTATGCGGTCTCGCACGCCTTTGGCGCCGTTTTCGACAACCCGGATCTGATCGCCTGTTGTGTAGTCGGCGACGGCGAAGCCGAAACCGGTCCGCTGGCGGCAGCCTGGCATTCCAATAAATTCCTCAACCCGGTGCGCGATGGTGCCGTTCTGCCGATCCTGCATCTGAATGGCTACAAAATTGCCAATCCCACTGTGCTCGCCCGCATCAGCCACGAAGAGCTGGACAGCCTGTTCCGGGGTTACGGCTACACCCCGTATTTTGTGGAAGGCAGCGACCCCGCCCTGATGCACCAGCAGATGGCAGCCGTGGTCGATATGGCGATTGCCGACATCCGCCGCATTCAACAGCAGGCCCGTCAATCAGACACTGTCGAACGACCGCGCTGGCCCTTGATCATCCTGCGTTCTCCCAAGGGCTGGACCGGGCCCAAGGTCGTCGATGGCAAGCCGGCCGAAGGCAATTGGCGCTCGCACCAGGTACCCTTTTCGCAGCTCGCCAACTCACCCGCGCATCTGCAGCTGCTGGCAGACTGGCTGGCCAGTTACCGCCCTGACGAGCTGTTCGACGCAAATGGCCGCTTGCGTGCAGAAATCGCGGCCCTGGCCCCGCAAGGCACACGCCGCATGGGAGCCAACCCGCACGCCAATGGCGGGATACTGCTAAGGGATTTACGCCTGCCGGACTTTCGCGACTATGCCCTCTCAATCAGCCGTGCCGGCCAGATTGAAGCCGAAGCCACCCGCGCCATGGGCGTTTTCCTGCGCGATGTGATGCGCGCCAATCCCGACAACTTCCGCGTATTCGGCCCTGATGAAACCGCCTCGAACCGGCTGGGTGCGGTGCTGGAAGCCAGTGAGCGCACCTGGCTTGGCAACTTGCAGGAGGATGACGACCACCTGGGTGCCGATGGCCGGGTTATGGAGATTCTGTCCGAGCACACCTGTCAGGGGTGGCTGGAAGGCTATCTGCTAACCGGGCGGCACGGCTTCTTCTCGTGCTACGAGGCCTTCATTCATCTGGTGGACTCGATGTTCAACCAGCACGCCAAATGGTTGAAGACCACCCGCAGCGAGATCCCGTGGCGGCGACCGATTGCCTCGCTTAACTATTTGCTGACATCGCACGTCTGGCGCCAGGACCATAATGGCTTTTCCCACCAAGATCCGGGCTTCATCGATCATGTCGTCAACAAGAAAGCCGACGTGGTGCGTGTCTATCTGCCGCCCGATGCCAATAGCCTGTTAGCCGTTACTGATCGTTGCCTGAAGAGCCGGAATTGCGTGAACGTGGTCGTGGCAGGCAAACAGCCGGCGCCGCAATGGTTGAGCATGGACGCGGCCATCAAGCATTGCAGCCAGGGCATTGGCATGTGGGAATGGGCCTGCAACGACTTCGCCCCGGATGACACGCCACCCGATGTCGTCCTGGCGGCCTCTGGCGACGTCCCGACACTGGAAGTGCTGGCCGCTATCGACTTGCTGCGGCAAATTGCGCCAGACCTGCGCATCCGCATGGTCAATGTGGTTGATCTGATGACCCTGCAACCCGCATCCGAGCATCCGCACGGCCTCTCCGATCGTGATTTCGATGCGCTGTTCACCACCAGCCAGCCCATCATTTTTGCCTACCATGGCTACCCCTGGCTGATCCACCGCCTGACCTATCGACGCCGCAACCACGGCAATCTGCATGTGCGTGGCTACAAGGAGGAAGGGACCACCACCACCCCCTTCGACATGGTGGTCATGAACGACCTGGACCGCTTCCATCTGGTCATGGATGTTGCCGATCGCGTACCCGCCCTGCAGCACCGGGCCGCCCACATCAAGCAGGCCATGCGCGACCGCCTGGTCGAACACAAGGCGTATATCGAGCAATATGGTGAAGACATGCCCGCGATACGCGACTGGAAATGGCCATATTGATTCGACGCCCCGCCCGCCGGGCGGGCTTGCAGGCAGATCTCGTTCTACCTGGGTGCGGCTGACATGTTGTTTTCGGAGAAAATGTCAGCCGCGCCTTACGCCGCCATTCTTCCTCTCCCCGACAAATGATCAATTTGGCGTGAATTAACAACTCCACTGGCGCATCGGCGCACTGATATTGCCACGGGCACGCACTAGAATTCAGGCTCTGTTGACTGTTTTTGATTGGCGCTGCCCGTATTGGTGGCCCTTTGTACCAGGAGATGAACTATGCGCCGTTGGAACGGCTGGGGAGATACCAGCGTCGAGATGCCTCTGAATCAGGCAGCCCTGCATTTTCTGGCCGAACGGCTGGGCAGTGGTCATCCGGCCGGTGAGGTCACGCTGGAGTCCGTGTCACCCAAAGTGACGAACAGCCGCCTGCCCGCTCACCCCTTGGTCAAGACCGACGCTGGCGCTCGCATCATCGCGTCGCTCGGACAAAGCCTGCCGGACTGGCTGCGCATGAAATACGGCGAAATCGGCCCGGTGCCTGATGCAGTGGCGACTCCTACCTCTGGCGAGCAGGTCAGACAGTTGCTGGATTACGCCAATACCCAGCAGGCAGTGGTGATTCCTTACGGTGGAGGTACCAGCGTGGTCGGCCATCTGGCTTGCCCGCAAGGTGAAAAGCCCGTGCTCTGCATTGATCTTTCGCAATTGAATCAACTGACGCAGCTGAACCCGGAAAGTCGCCTGGCCACCTTCGGCGCCGGCGTGGTCGGCCCCAAGCTCGAAGAGCAGCTCAAGGCCAAAGGTTATACGCTCGGGCACTTTCCCCAGTCTTTTGAATATTCAACGCTCGGCGGCTGGGTCGTTACCCGCTCGTCTGGCCAACAATCCCGCAAATATGGCCGGATTGAACAGCTGTTTGCCGGCGGCAAGCTGGAAGCGCCGGTCGGCACCATCGACATCCCAACCTTCCCGGCCTCATCCGCCGGACCGGACCTACGCGAAATGATCATGGGTTCGGAAGGTCGCCTCGGCATCCTGACGGAAGCGACAGTCCGGGTCACGCCGCTGGCCGAGCATGAGTCCTTCCACGCCCTGTTCTTCCCGACCTGGTCAGCTGCCGAGGCAGCGGCTCGCGAGCTGGCGCAGTCAACCCTGCCCCTGTCGATGTTGCGGTTATCCAACGCGGTCGAGACCGAAACCAATCTGATTCTGGCTGGCCATGCCAAGCTGATTGCCTGGCTGAACCGCTATCTGGGATGGCGGGGCTGCAATGAAGGCAAGTGCCTGTTGATGATCGGTGTCACTGGTCCGCTGGTCGAGTGCCGCCATGCTCTTCGCAGCACCCGCGCCATCAGCAGCAAATATGGCGGTGTCTACATTGGTACCAAATTGGGCGATCGCTGGGCGCAAAACCGCTTCCGTGGGCCGTATCTACGCAATACCCTCTGGCAGCACGGCTATGCCGTGGATACCGTGGAAACCGCCGCTGACTGGCCACGTATCACCCCGCTGATGCAGGCGATGGAAGCCGCCGCCCATGCTGCATTTGCCCAGCACGGCGAAAAGGTACACGCCTTCACCCACCTGTCTCACTTGTACCCACAAGGTTCCAGCGTGTATTCGACCTTCGTCTACCGGGTAGCACCGGGTGGTTACGCCGAGAATCTGCAGCGCTGGAAGACATTCAAGCAAGCCGTTTCGGAAGCCATTGTCAAAGGGGGAGGCACCATCAGCCACCAGCACGGCGTCGGCAAGGATCACGCCCCCTATCTGGCGGCCGAGAAAGGACCACTGGGCATCGGAGCCATCCAGACCCTGGCGCACTATTTCGACCCGCAAGGCATGATGAACCCCGGCAAGCTGCTAGGTTCTGTTGACGTCAGGTTTGCAGATCGCGTCTCGCCGGGAAACGGCCTGGAACAAGGCGTAGAACGTGACGAATAGGCATTCTATGCAAGCGCTCTGCAACGCAGGGCCAGACCGTTTTCCGGCGAAACCCTTCGTCCCCGCAAGGGGTATGCCGTGGCTGTCAGCCGCTTTGCGGCAACAGCCACGCTAGGCCGATGTCGAGTTTTGGGGCGAGGCATGCTAAGCGCGGTTTAGCGAGCTAAATAAGCGAACCCTACCGACGCCACTCCCCAAAAATCGACCCGGCGCGACGGTAAACCTTACGTCAACAGAACCTTAAGAGTTAGGCCAAACCATGTCAGATGTACGCCCGTCACCCTACTGGCAAGCAGGTGGCCGCACAGCGGCCCTCGAACGACTGACTGAACACTGGGATTTGATCGTGATTGGTGGTGGCATCAGCGGCGCAGGCGTGTTGCTCGAAGCAGCACGCCAAGGCTGGCGCTGCCTGTTGGTGGAACAGCGTGATTTTGCCTGGGGTACCTCCAGCCGTTCGTCCAAACTCGTGCATGGCGGCCTGCGCTACCTGAAAGAAGGCCAGTTCCGGTTGACCCTGCATTCGGTACGTGAGCGGCAAAAGCTTTTACGTGACGGCGAAGGGTTGATCGAGCCCCAACGTTTTCTCTTTCCCGATCGGGAAGGCTGTCGCCCGCCACGCTGGCAGCTCGGCATCGGCCTTGCCGTCTATGACTGGATGGCTCGCACCCGTACCCGCCGGCATCACCCTCTGGCGGAGATGCAAGAAATGGCGCCGGGCCTGGATACAACCGGCTTGCGAGGCGGCATGTCGTACCTCGATGCCAAAACCGACGATGCCCGCCTGGTTTTGCGCGTGTTGCAGGAAGCCATGCAGGCCGGTGGCCTTGCCATCAATTACTTGCCGGCCGCCAGCCTTGTTGTACAGGATGGCCAGGTCATTGGCCTGCATCTGGTCGATGCCCTCACCAGCACGCCCTATGTGGTGCGTGCGAAATCCGTCATCAGCGCCACCGGCGTCTGGGCAGATCGGTTGCGGCGCGAGGTAGGCGGCACTGCCAAACTACGGCCTTTACGCGGCAGCCACCTGATGATCGCCGCCGAGCGTCTGCCCGTCAGTGCAGCCGTCAGCTTCAGCCATCCATTTGATGGCAGGCCGGTTTTCCTCTACCCCTGGGAAGGCGTCACCCTGGTTGGCACCACCGATGTCGATCACGCCGAAAGCCTCGATAGCGATGCGGCAATCACCCCGGAGGAAACGGCTTACCTGATGGCCGCCCTCCACGCTCAGTTTCCCGCCCTGGCGCTGGACTACGATGACGTACTGGCCACCTATGCGGGCGTTCGGCCGGTAGTGGATAGTGGCGAGACCGATCCTTCCAAGGCGGGGCGCGAGCACATCGTACTCAACGAGAATGGTCTGATAACCCTGACTGGCGGCAAGCTCACCACCTTCCTGCCCATGGCGCATGATGCACTGGCGCTTGCGGCAGCACAGGCAGGAAAACCTTGGCAGAAACCGGCGGGATCGGTGTTTTCCAGCCCACCGCGCCTGCCCGCCGGCCTGAGCCACCTGCAACGGCAACGCCTGGGTGGGCGCTATGGCGCCATAACCGATACCGTGCTGGCCGCTGCCAAGCCACAAGAGCTGGAGCTGATCCCCGGCACTCAGACTTCGTGGCTGGAGCTACGCTGGGCCGCCAGAGCGGAAGCCGTTACCCGGCTCGAAGACCTGCTGCTGCGGCGCTGCCGACTGGGCATCCTGCTACGTGAAGGAGGTCTGGCCCACATCGCCCGTATCCGCAGCATTTGTCAGCCCGAGCTGGGTTGGGATGATGCGCGCTGGGAATCGGAAGAATCGGCCTACCGCGAGCTGATTGCCCGTAGCTATTCGCTACCACCAGCCTCGCACTTGCTGGACTGGCACACCTATCTGCAGCCGCCCGCTGCCCTAGCCGGCGATGCAGAAACGCCACCGCAGAACTAAGGCCCATGGCAGCTCACGCACAAACGGCGCACTGCCATGATGCCAGGACAAGCTGGCAAGCCCGCGCGCAGGCAGCAGCGCCAATCCAACCCACCCACCCGTGAAATTGCGTCATGTCTGAATACTTGCTCGCTATCGATAACGGCACACAGAGTGTCCGCGCTGTCTTGTTTGACGCCAGAGGCCATCTGGTGGACAAGGTACAGGTGCCACTCGAAGCGTATTTTTCTGATCAGCCGGGCTGGGCCGAGCATCATCCCGATGACTACTGGCGCTCGCTGTGCCTGGCCTGTCAGCGTCTGTGGGCAAATACCAGCGTACCCAAAGCGGCGATTCGTGGGGTGACGATCACCACGCAGCGGGCCACCATGATCAATCTGGATCGTCACGGCCAGCCGCTTCGGCCGGCCATTGTCTGGCTCGACCAGCGACGCTGCGACGAAACGCCTAAGCTCGACTGGTGGTGGCGTACGGCGTTCAAACTGATCGGCATGGAAGACACCATCCGCTTTTTCATGCGGGAAGCCGAAGCCAACTGGATCAAGACCTATCAACCCGATGTATGGGAAAAGACCGACAAATACCTGATGCTGTCTGGCTACCTGCTCTACCGAATGGGCGGCCGCTTTGTGGATTCGATCGGCAGCCAGGTTGGCTACCTGCCTTTCGATTACAAGCGTCGCGCCTGGGCGCCGCGCCACGACTGGAAATGGCAAGCCCTCCCCGTTCGCCCCGAAATGCTGCCTGAACTGGTGGAGCCCGGTACGGTCATTGGCGAAGTCACGGCAGAAGCCGCACGCGATACCGGCATTCCGCAGGGATTGCCGATTGTCGCCTCAGCGGCCGACAAGGCCTGCGAAGTCATCGGCGCCGGCTGCCTGGAGCCGCATATCGGATGCCTGTCATACGGCACGGCAGCCACCATCAACACCACAACGCGTCGCTACGTCGAAACCACCCCCTTCATCCCGCCCTACCCGGCCGCAGCGCCAGGACGCTACAGCACAGAAATCCAGATTACCCGTGGCTTCTGGATGGTCAGCTGGTTCAAAGAGCAGTTTGGTCATTACGAGCAACAACTGGCAGCAGAACGAGGCGTCGCGCCGGAGTCGCTATTCGACAATCTCGTCAACTCGGTGCCTCCCGGCTCGATGGGCCTGATGCTGCAGCCGTTCTGGAACCCCGGCATCAAGGTGCCAGGGCCGGAGGCTAAGGGCGCGGTAATTGGCTTTGGCGATGTTCACACCCGGGCGCACTTTTATCGCGCCATTCTGGAAGGTCTGGCCTACGCCCTGCGTGATGGCAAGGAGCGTATTGAAAAACGTAGCGGCACTGCCATCACCCGTATGCGGGTGGCCGGTGGTGGCTCCCAATCTGATGCCGCCATGCAGCTGACGGCCGACATATTCGGCCTGGAAACCGAGCGTCCGCACGTCTACGAAGCCTCGGCGCTGGGTGCGGCCATCAATACCGCTGTCGGATTGAAACTACACCCCGACTTTGAAACAGCGGTACGGGAAATGACGCGAGTCGGCCGTCGCTTCGAGCCGAATCCGGTCAGCCAACGCACCTACGACGATCTCTACCGGCGGGTCTATCGCAAGATGTACGATCGCCTGCAGCCACTTTACCGCGAAATTCAGGACATCACGGGCTACCCGAAGCTCGACTGAACACACGCAGCACCCGGTTCGGGGCAAGTCCATCGAAGCCCAGGCGCCAACCGAGGCTCCCCGCAGCGGCTTGTTAGCACACTGGATATTTGAGGCACCCTAGCGACGGCGCGCTGGTTTACTCAGTCCCCCGCTCGCGCTGACACTGGCGGCCCAAGCCAATCCGCGCAGTCGCTACGGCGGTTGGCCATGCTGGAGGCGGGTCGGCCATCCGGCAATCTGGCGTTGCAATGGGCAACCACTCCTGCCCGGCTACCCGCTGCGCTGAAGGTACTGCCGTCAGCGCAGCTAACTGGGCTGCGGTCGGGTAAAGCATGGCAAAGAACATGGCTTCAGTGCCGATATTTGCGCACAAGGCCAACCATGACGCCAAATATCTCCAGCGCACCACGCGGCCGGATTACCGGATAGGCCGGATTGGCAGGCATCAGTACGTATTCGCCACGCTCTTTCCCGAGGGTCTTCAGGGTAAATTCATTATCCACAATCGCCACCACGATATCGCCCAGCGATGCCGTATGGCGACGCTCGACCACCGCGATATCTCCCGGCTGAATACCGGCGTCTATCATCGAATCGCCTTTGACTGGAATCAGCACTGTGCTGGAGGGCTTTTCGATCAGATAGTCGTCCAGAGCCAGGCCGTCAGTCCCGACATCATTGGCCGCTACCGGCAAGCCGGCAGGCACGGGATGCTCCGATAGCGGCCGTTCAAAAAATTGGCGGGTGGGTATCCATTGGCCGTCGGGCGCTCGTTCGAGGTAGCCCTGATTTTGCAGGCGAGTCAGCAGTTTGCCGACCGCAGATTTGGCCGCCATGCCCAGCAGCAAGCCCATGCGGGCGTACGAAGGCAATGAGCGGTATTCAGAGTAGTAGTCTTGCAGTTTGCCAAGGTACTCGGCATCGCGTGTAGGTTCTGTCATACAGCCTCGAAAAGAGTACGTTCGTCCTCGAATCCTAGAGAACGAACGTCCCCCAGTCAATATTTGGCTGAAAATTGATTTATTTGGGCGACATTTTCCCGGCCTATTTGGCGTCGCTGCGCCCCGCCAGTTTCAACCAGCTTTTCAAATCATGACCCGTATGCTGGCGGTAGATCCGATCAATATCACCACGTCGAAACAGGCTCTTTATCTCGTTTTCAAGTTGCTCGGCCTCATGGGCCCGGTTTGGCGCCAGCACCGAAACCTGCGGCATCAATACCACCAATGGCCGCAATACTTTTAGTTTGAGATTGAGCGAGGTGATTTTGCGCTCAGCCCACATCAGGTCGAGAAAAGTTGCATCAATGCGCTGGTGATGAATGAGTTTGAGATTCTCTTCCGGACCGGGCGCCAGAATCTCTTTCCAGTCTCGAAAACTGGCAATCGGTTCAGGCATTTCATAGCCATTTACCCGACCAACCTGAAAGCCGGAAAACTGCTGGATATCCCGATACTGATCCAGCGGTGCTGAATTGTGCACCACCGCAGCGACCATCCAGTATTCAGTGGATGTCGCCACGCGGGGTAATCCCGGCATTTCATCCGGATTGGCAAATAATTTGATATCCCGTTTACCCGCTTCGACTTCCTTGACGCAACGCGCATAGGGCATCGCCTGAAAATCCAGACGCCAGCCTTTCCCTTCTGCCGCCTTGCGCAGAATATCAACGCTGATTCCCTGAATTTTGTGGTCGGGGCCGATATATGCATAGGGCTCCCACTCTTCAAAGCAGACCCTGAACAGACTGGAACCGGCGTGTGCCGACGATCCCAGCCCTAGCGCCAGCCCTCCGATTAGGCACGCGCGTTTTAACCCCCCAATCATATTGCCACCTGTCTTTGGTATTTTGTCTCTTGCCACAAGCATAAACGAAGAGCCGCGTTTATGGCGCAGCTCTTCGTTTTCACACGTAATACGACTGGCAGATTGATTGAAATTGGAATGCGAAGCGCTCAGATTGGCAGAGTTACTTTCAACGATCCAGGCGGATAACGATGAAGCACGCCGATTGCCGCTCCCTGTCTTGGATGCCCAGCCTTGCATCTGAGCAACGATAAGATTCATGGCAAATGCATAAGATGGATAGCGTGACGTTTACCCCAAACACCGCCAATTAACCATTCGTACAAGCCGCTTGTATAGTCCTAACCACACAGGCAGATTTTAAATGAAACTATTTGAGGAGAGAGCCTTTCTACGCCACGATGAATTCGCCATCAATCATGCCAGACTCAATCAAATTTAACCTGTAACGACAATTTTCAGCACGCACCAAAATTCAAAAATACTTTCCCAGATTAATACTCCCACCAACCCCGCCTGCTGCGCCATTAAGCAAGCACTAAACACAACTAATCGAACACTAACGTTATTTAATATCAATAGCTTATTTCAACAAAAAGGCACGTAGCGGCTTGATCACTTGCCATGGCGACTCCTCCTTTCCAGTGCCTGCGCTCAAAGATTTCTTAACCCGTCATTAATCTTTTCATAAAATATAAATATATTCACAAATTGTTATTTTCTGTACAATCACCCGCCCAAAATTCAAAGCTGTCCTTTAAATCAGAGATGCTATACCAGTACCGCTTTGGCTCAACGCTATTTGATGAATCGACCGGAGAACTGACCATCAATGGTCTGTCTGTCGATATTCAGCCGCAATCTGCCCGCATTCTCGGCATTCTGCTGAAGCATCGTGGCGAGGTTGTCACCCGCAAGGCACTGGAGGAGCAGGTCTGGCAAGGACGGTTTGTCGGCGAGAATG
>NZ_JARRAF010000057.1 GCF_030129945.1 Parachitinimonas caeni | reverse complement strand
TCACGGACAAGCTCAAGAGTTACGGCGCGGCCAAACAAGACATCATGCCGGAGGTTGAGCATCGACAGCACAAAGGCTTGAACAACCGTGCAGAGGTGTCCCATCAGCCCACCCGGCTGAAAGAGAAACAGATGCGGCGCTTCAAATCCCCGGCACAGGCCCAGCGCTTCCTGTCCGCTCACGGGCCCATTAACAACCTGTTTCGTTGTCGCCGCCATTTGCTCAGTCGGGTCGATTACCGCGCTGCGCGTGAAAAGGTTTTCTTCACGTGGCAGATCATTACCAACGCCCTTGCTGCGGCCTGAATTGGGGGAGCCGTGCGATTGGCGCAACTTTTACGCACCATTATATGACAATGGCAATTTGGCTAAATTAAGTTGTCAATACCCGCTCAAAAAAGCAGTCAGCCTTCGCTTTTCGATAGGCATAAAACAGCTCTGCGAGTTGCAACCCAGCCCAAGAGTCGATAGTGGTCGCAGTCATCAATGCACCATCGCCGATTGCATCTGCTGCTGGACGTACTGATAAACAACCTCGGCACGTAGTTCGATATCCTCACTGGAATACTCGTCGGGCATCCCTTCCAAAAGGCGGTCGATGATTGCAGCTTTCATCTGTGCCTGCGCCGAAGCGCGGTCGCGCAAATCACCCATTTCAACGCGTCGTGCCTCGACGGTATCCATCAGCTCCAGGGCAACCTTCTTTATCTTGTCGATATCGCTTTTCGTGATGCTGGCTCTATCTTTCGATAACAGGTCGTACACAGCTAGCTCTTTCTCGTTTTTGAACCCTTCGCGGACATAACGCTGCTCTTCGAGATCGAGCGAATCATGCAGCTTCATCAAGTCGTCAAAGACACGCTGAATTTCAGCATCGTCCTTATCCTTGTTGTAATCAGCAATGATTTCTTGATAGCGTTTGTAGAGGTCAATGCGGCTTGGGTTCTGGGCCATCATGCGATCCAGCCGTGCTTGAATCCGTTCCTGCAAGGTCAGCACAGCCGTTTCCTTGTAGGGTGACTTGGCAAACTCAACCCGTAGGCGCTCGAAGTCGATGCCCGACAAGTCGTATTGCTTGGTGGGCTGGTTCACTTGCCCTTTAGGCGTCACCTCTAGCGATGCATCAATCACGCCGCAAATCTCTTGCATGATCGCCGTGATGTCTACTTTTGGCTTGGGCTTTTGAAGCAGGTTGTAGATGGCCGAAATGGCGTTTTCCTGCGGCTCATAAGTAAATACGCCGGGATTCGGAAACAAACCCCTGAAGCGGTCAAACACGTCCTCAGCCAGGACCTGAAACGTCTTTTTGTTTTCGGCAGAAGCGCTGAGCACATTGCGGGCCTTCAACAGTTCTGCCCAGGTCTCTTCGCCTTCCTCGGCGCGTACCAAGGCATCCAGTTCGTAGCCCACAGTGTTCAGATGGTCTTGCACCTTGCCAATGGCTGCCGCGTATTCAGCCAGTGCCTGATCCTCGTCGAATAGCGGATCAGCAGGCGTGCCTTTGTCGCCCTGCGCATAGGTGGCCAGTGCCTTGCGCAAGCTCTTGAGCATGCCGTTGTAGTCGATGATGAGGCCGTTCTTTTTGTTAGCAGCCACCCGATTGACGCGAGCGATGGCCTGCATCAAGGTGTGCCCTTTCATGGGCTTGTCCAGATACAGCGTTGCCAGCGACTTCACATCAAAGCCGGTCAGCCACATGGCGCAGACCACAGCCACGCGGAACGGGTGCTTGCCGTCCTTAAAGCATTCGTCAATGTCCTTGCCGCCAATACCCTTGACCATGATTTCGCGGTAGGGCTTAACGTCGATACCCTCATCGGCGAAATCTTTGACTTCGTTCTGCTCCGGACTGAACACCGGGTGAATCTGCGTGTCGGCCATCCAAGCAATCTGCGCTCGCAGCCGGGCTACAAACGCCGTTTCAGGTTTGCCAGCCTTGGCAAAGTATTCCTCTTCCTTCTGGAGCTTGCCTTGCAGCTCCAACAACTTGGCCTGCCACTTGTCCTTGATGCGCTCGGCCATCTTGGCACAGGTGATCTTGTCGATGCAGACCAGCATGGCCTTGGCATTGCCACCATACTTCGGCGGGTTGCCCGATTTGACGGGCGACTCCATCAAGCGCCAGCGTTGGTGAAAGTGCTCAACGAAATCGGTGGCAACATCGTTCAGGTGCGTGTCCGAGGTGAAAACCGGATATTCCCGCGCCAGTTCACGGTAGAGCTTTTCTTCCTGCTCTTCGGTTAGCTCGCCATCGGCACGGGCGGCGTCGATGCGCTCTTCGATCCGCTTGTTCAGATCGGGATCAACGATGCGTAGCTTCTCGCCCCGATTCTCGTAGTACAGCGGTAGGGTGGCACCGTCCGAGACGGCTCGCTGGAAATCGTAGATTGACACATACGGCCCGAATACCCTCTCGGTTTCATTGCGCTCCTTGCCTTCAATCAAGGGCGTGCCAGTGAATGCCAAGAATTGTGCATGGCGCAGAGCCATACGCATCCGCGTTGCCAATTGCCCGTACTGGGTACGATGCGCCTCGTCAGAAAGCACGATGATGTCTTGTCGCGTCGTCCATGGCTCATGCACACGTTGACGGAACTTGTGAATCAGGCTGAACACATAGCGGCGGTTTTCGTCCTTAAGCAAGCGTTCCAAGCCTTCGGCCCCGGAGGCCTTGTCGCCCTTATTGGTCGAGACCCCGCAGCCAACGAAGGTTTTGTAAATCTGCTCGTCCAACTCCTTGCGGTCGGTCAGCAGCACAAAGGTATAGGCCGCTGACACCTTACGGTGCACCTTCTGGCAAAAGAACACCATGGAATAGCTTTTACCGCTGCCTTGGGTATGCCAGAACACGCCCAGCTTGCCCGCCAGCACATCGGCATCGCCGGCCTTCAGTTTGGCAATGGCTTTGTTGACGCCCAAGTACTGGTGGTTCCGTGCCACCACCTTCAGTGTGTGTTCTTCGCTGCTGTCAAAGAGCGTGAAGTTCTCAACCAGATCCAGCAATGCACCCTTGGAGCACATACCGCGCAATAGGATCGGCAGAATGGGCTTTAGTGGGGGCTCATCGTGCTTAGGCGCTGGGTCGATATCGTCCTCATTGAGGCGCTTCCAGCGATAGAAGTGATCCCAGCCGCTGGTGATGGAGCCAAAGCGCGCATCCAGCCCATTGGAGACGATCACCAGCGCGTTGTAGTGAAACAGGTGCGGAATCGTGTCCTTGTAGTCGGTGTAGTTATCGTCGAATGCCGCCTTCAGGCCTTTATCGTGGCGCTTGAGTTCGACGAACACCAAGGGCAGACCATTGACGAAGCCCACCAAATCACAGCGCCGCCGGAATGGGCCACTTTGCACCCACAGCTCACGCACAACTAGAAAGTCATTCTTGGCTGGGTTCTGGAAGTCGATCACCGTGACGTGCACGTCCTCAGCAGCATTGCCACCGGGGGACTTCAACGTAATGCCATCGCGAATCAGCCGCCATTTGGCCTCGTTGTGTTGCAGCAGCGTCTTGGTGGGGTCGGCATCCAGCAGTTGATCGCGTGCCAAGGTGAGCTTGACGCGCCCCTCTGGTGTAGCCGCCAACTTGGGGTTGAGTTTGCACAGCGCCGCATCCAACTCCCGTACCAACACCACCTCGGTCGCGTCCTTACGCCCCAAGAGCGAACCTGGGCCAAAGGTTTCGGTGTTGAAGGCAAAAACCGAACGCCAATCGAGGTGGTCCTCGAACAACCTGGCGGCAGGCTCCTGGATATTGTTGTCTTCCGAGTAGGCGGCGCTGGCCATGATGCTCCCTTTTGTTTTTAGACTTGGATTTCGCCGGACATCAGTTTAGGAAGAAGCGCGTCACGTGCTTCTCGAAGGCGTTGATTCATTCTGGAAAGCAGTTGAATTTCTTTAAACATCGGCTCAACCTTCTCGTCGAAGTCGTTGAGCACATTTTCGGGCGGCTGAAATGCAAAATAGGAATCAAAGCACTTCAGATTGACGCGTTGCCGACCATCCGAACCAACCATGCTCCCAATTGCATGCTTCCTGAAACCCTCGTCGCGAGCCGTGCAATAGACCCAATATGGACTGACTGACTCACTTCTCATGACAATGAATTCTGTCGATCCGCTAGCAACTGGTTTGTCTTCCTCTAAGAATTGGACAAACCCTGTCTTGCCATTTTCAAGGCACGGAGTGATGCGTGCGAGTAAGGTGTCTTGGTTTTGGAACTTTGCACCGCCAGAAATAGCGCGTTCCTCAGTGTCCTCTATAAGCATGGAGCATTCTGAAAGCGCCTGCATTGGTACAAACGGGTAAATACGATCCTTTTCGAAAGCAACCTTCGGATTGATTTGAACCATATCTGATATGGATTTTCTCGCCCAGCCTTCTGGGACTCCTCCCACACTTGGATACGACTCGTGGCCGGGAAACCGCAGATTCAGAAACCATTCGCGGTACAGCAAATGCGCCGACTCTTCGAGCAATGCAATGCGGCGCTGGTTGTTTTCGATCAAGTCGTCGTAGTTGCGTATCGCCTTAGCGACTTGGATCTGTGTATCCAAGTCAGGCACCAAGATTTGGAACGACTGAAATCTCTCCATTTCCAGCTTCTTGGTGCCATGCGCTGCCTCAGTTGCAAGATCACGTATGGAGGTGGCCTGGGAACGCAGGGCTGAAAAAAGGAAATATGGGTCGATGCCTTCTTTTGCTACCAAAGCCTTCAAGTCTTGGTTAAACGCCATCGGGGCTGTGGCGTATGAAACGCGAAACTCAGTAGCAAGCGACATTCCTCGGACAACCGTAAATATCGTCCCTTCCGGCATCAAGCGACTGCCAGCCGATAAGCCTTCTTCTGTAATTTGGAGAGTTGTGTCCTTGATGAACTGCGAAGTCATTTCTCCTGAACTGACCCAAGGAATTGCGCCTCCCCAGTACTCTGGTCTCCCTTTGTTTGGGGTGCCGCCGGAAAAAAATGATGCGCAGTCAGCCAGTGCTCGTTGCTCCCATTTCATTCAAACAGCTCCACAAAGCGAGTTTGAATCGCGGCGGCAAGCTCCATGGCCTTGGCATTCAGGTCAGCCAACTCTCCATGGATTTCCCTCATGCGCGTGACGAAGGCTTCGCCGTTATCGTCCCCGACACCACCGACACTGGCACCTACGTATCGCCCCGGCGTAAGTGAATAGTCATTGTCTGCAATCTCTTGGCGCGTCACGGCCTTGCACAAGCCCGGCACGTCTGCATACAGCCCGTCCGAGAAGCGGTGCAGCAGCCAATGCCCCTGGGCCACGAAGTAGCTGGCGCGTTTGAAGGCTTCAACGCCCAGGTCCCGCACGGTCGGTTTTTCGCGCTTTTTGGCGTCACGTGGCAGCAAGGCTTTCTTTGCATCCCGCGTCGCATCGCCATCAAATGCTGCCCACTGTCGGGCGCGCAGGCTTTTCTCGGCCAACTCCAGCAGCTTGAGCCAGCCCTTGTGCCTTGCTTCCAAGGCAGCCAACGCGGTTTTGAGGCCGGGGTTGGCTTCATCCAGTTTGTCTTGCAATGCCTTGCGCTGCGCAAAGCTGGCGTTATCCGGCAGCGCGGCAATGGCGTCTTGCAGCGGCTTGGCATCGTTCAAGCTTTGCGCCAGCGTGGCATCCCAAGACGCGGCTTGCTGTTCCAGCTTGGCAAGTTCGCTGCGGAAGTGGGTCAGCGCTTCGTCGGTAATACCATGCTCTTCACCCAGCTTTTCACGCACGGCAGCCACTGCCGCGTCGTCTTCGGTGGCCTTGGCGAAGTCACGCAGAGCATGGGTGAGCGCCTTGATTTGCAGCCCGTCGGCAGCCAATCGCTCTGGCATGGTGGCGAGGTATTGCCCAGCCTTGCTGTGGTAGCTGGCCAGCAGCGCCGTGAAGCGGTCATGCTCGCCTCGATACAGCCAGGTAATGGCCGTCAGGTTGGCGAGCTGTTCTTCCGAAAACACATGGGAACGGGCCGAGGCGACGGTGTAGACGTTGCGTGCGTCGATCATCAGCACGGTGTCGAGCAAATCCTCAGGCTTGCCCTTGTCGAAAAACCACAGGGTGCAAGGCAGGCTGCGGGTGTAGAAGAACTTGGGGCCGATGGACATCATCACGTCCACATGGCCGCTTTCCACCAGCTTCTGGCGAATGTCTTTGTCTTTGTTGCCGGCATCCGATGCGCTGGACGCCATGACGAACCCGGCGCGGCCGGTGTCATTCAGATAGCTATAGAAGTACTGAATCCACAGGCTGTTGGCGTTGGAGATGGTTTCGCCATCGCCCTTATTCTTGCCCTTGGTCTTGGTGGCGATGCCCGGCAGGCCGAAGGGTAGGCGGCCGGTCTGGTGGTCGCCTACCTGGCTTTTGATCTTGGCGACCTGCACGCCATCCACATTGAACGGTGGGTTGGCCATCACGAAGTCGCATTGCCCTAGCAACTGGTGATGGTCTTCATAGAAGGTGTTGCCGATGCGAATCTGTCCCTCCAACCCATGCACCGCCAAGTTCATCCGGGCCAGCTTGCTGTTGAGGTCAGCTTTTTCCTGGCCGTAGAAGGTGATGTCGGTATCGACGGTGTGCTTGTGGCGCACTTCCTCAATGAAGTGACCGGTCTGCACAAACATGCCTGCCGAACCGCATGCCGGATCAAGGACTGTGCCGTGGTCGGGCTCGATCACGTTCACGATCATGCGAACCAAGCTGGGCGGCGTGAAGAACTCGCCGCCTTCTTGCGCACCGCTCTGGGCGAACTGGTTCAGGAAATACTCGTAGATGCGACCGAATACATCCCCTTTGGCCGTCTGCAAGGCGGGGCGATTGAAGATTTTGATGAGTTCGGCCAACAAATCTTGCTCAAGACCTAGGTAATCCTTCGGCAGCGCGCCTTCCAGCAGTTTGTTGCCTTGCTGGTCAGTCACGGATGCCTCGATGGCAATCATCGCGTCGCGAATGGCCTCGCCCACATTGGTGCCAGCGGGCAACGCCGCCAGATAGTCGTAGCGGGCGGTTTCCGGCAGGTAAATGGCAGCCTTACCCTGAAAGCCCAGCTTGAGCCGGTCTTCCCGCAGCGCCCCAGTGGCGCGAGCGGGTACGGCCTTTTCAACTTCGGGGAGCAAATCGTTAAAGCGAGTTGTGGCGTGGCGCAGAAAGATCAGGCCCAGCACGGGCATGGAGTATTCGCTGGCCGTGAGCTTTGAGTTAGCGCGGAGTTGATCGGCGGCTTCCCAGAGGTCGTCTTCGAGTAGTTTAAGTTCTTGGTAGTTCATTAGTTTTTACGCATCCTGTGGCCCGCCCATTTGGCGGTCGAACGACTGTCTGACCAGCCCTATGACATAAGGAAGGTCTTCCTTGACCAAAAGACCAACCTCAACATCGCCATTGCCCCACCGCCCGAGATTGGTAACGTCGACGCAAATGCCTCTGGGGTCGTCGATTTCATGAAACGGCATGTTGATCGCCAGCCTCAAGCGTTTGGCTTGCGGGACAACGTCGACGAAATTCGTTTCTGCCTTGTACGCGACGTACAGCTTCAGGAACTCTTCGGTTACGCACGGATCGAGCGAGAGGACAGCTTCGCGGAACAGCTCAAACAACTCCCGCATCGGTCCTGATGCGAGGAAGGAATGATCGTCGATGCTGTACTGTTGTCCGGGCTTGGCTGTTGCTGGTCGATAGGCGTCAAGTACGTCAGCCGGTAGCTGCGGAGCAGCCCATACTTTTGCAGCCTCTAGTGCCAACCGGTCAGCACGTGCCTTGATAGCATCCTCGTTCCATACCGTTACTTTTCCGAGTCCGAGGTTCAGTTTGAGCGGGCTATGCGCAAACCCTATCAAGTTGCCATCTTTGTCGGAAACCTGGTCACGTTTGTAGGCAAACGGAAGATCTCGGTACTCGCTGTTGTATCCGGTCAGCGTGAGATTGCCCAAGGTATGCAGCCAGGTCTGCTGGACGCTTTGCCAATCGGACCCTAATTCGGCCTGCCACTCTTTTGACAGCGATTTATTCTGCGGAAGAATGTGCTCGATGGTGTAGTTCTCGACATCGATACGCTCCTTCTTGCCGTGGTTCTCCAGTCTACGCAGCCAGTAGCTGCGGCTACGGAAGTTGTATAGATCGCGCAACTTGATCTCGCGCTGGAATTCTTCATCATTGGGGAAGCGACGGTAGGACGGCAATATGAGAAATGCTGCCTTGACGCTTTCGAGGTAGCGATCTTTTTTCAAGGTGCGCGACAGCCCAGCAAACGTCTTGTTCATCGAGTTGGTCGGGATCGCGCAAATAGCCCGACGGAAGACGTAGCTTTCGACCAGTCGGACAATCTGCGCCAACTCCTCGGCGGAAAGACGGTCGTGCTTGTAGTCGTTGTAGGCATCGAGCAGGAAGGGATAGGAAACCTCTACCTTCAACTCGCGCAGATCGTGGAATGCCTGCTTCAGTGACAGGTCGGGTTCTGAGCTGAGTGCGATGGCGCAATAGTAGGTCGCATACGAGTGAATATCGGCGACAAGATCACGCGTATCGCGCTTGAGCGACCGTGCGTAGGCTTTGAACGCCGTATAGACCTCGCGCACATTGGGAATCTCGCCCGTTTTGGCCGTCAAATAGTGGCGCATGAAGGCGTCGAAATGAACTGCGTAAGCAGCCTGCCCAAAGCCCTTCTCCATCGGGCGCCAATAGGTCTTATACAACTCCGTTTGAAGCTTGGGCTCCAAGCCCATCAGAATAAAGTTACGAATGAGATCGGCCTGACTCAGTTCAAGTCCGGTCGAGTTCATGCTCTCGAAAATCAGCTGCGGGTTGTCCTGCGAGCGGTCGAGTGAGACATCAACAATGACCAGCTTGGCAAGGCCTTGGCAGATCGCCTCAAGTTCATTCTCGTGCTGCAAGATCAATTGCTGAAACAGCGCGTAGTTCTCGTTGATTCGCGTGCTGCTCTCGGAAGGCATGGGCGAGTTTTGAAGAATCGCCAGCAAGGTTTCTTTGTCGGTTTCAGAAAGCAGAAGTTTGAAATGGCGCTCGCCTTCTTCATCAGGGTTGAGCAGGTAATAGTTGCGTAGCTTCTTGGCAGAGAAGGTCTCCAGCAATTCGCCGACGCCCTTGCTCTCGAAGTGCTTGGCGAGTGCGGCAATAAGGAGTGTTGACGTGGTGAGGCGCTGCTGCCCGTCGATTACCAATAGCGCTTCTTGCTGAACGACGTTTGATAGGCCGCGTTCGACATAGACGATTGAACCGATGAAATGTGCCGTCACGCTCTCTTGGCGCCCCGCTCGCAGAAGGTCGATCCAAAGTTGCCGACACTGATCTTCTGTCCACGAGTAGTTGCGCTGGTAAATCGGGATGACGAACTGAGGCGATTTCTTCAGAAATTTGAGCAGGTTTGCTTCAGTTGCTTTCACGTATCCCCCTTGCAGCCATGTTCTTAAGTGCTTATGCCAAATAGTACTATGGCGTGGTCCTATCGTCCCCAATGGCCTTCAAAGTCAAAGGAAAGCTGCCGCTGGTGCCGAATCGCCAGCAGATAAATCGCTCCGCCGATTTGCGCGTAGAGCAGCAGGTAATCCTTGAGCACGTATTCGCGCAACGCCTCGGGGTCCGTGGTCAGCGCTAATAACTTTGCGCGTAGCGCTGCCAAGGCATTGGTGGTCTCGACCGAGCGCGGCTGCCGGAGCATGAACGGCCTGCCCATGCCGGGGAAGCGTTCAAGGTTGGGAATCACCGTTTCCAGCAGTTCATCGAGCAGACCATCGTAGGCCTGCGGCGCTTCTGCTTCAGTCAGGAAGCGTTCGATCTCTTCGAGATTGCGCTCGAAGTTGGCGGTGAATTTGATTACGGTTTTTTTCGCCATGCGCAGTACCTGAACTGTCAGGCGCTGCGGCGACGTTTGATGGCGGTGATGGCACTGCGGGCGTCTTTGACATTTCCAGCGGCCACATCATCGAGACCTTTGCCAGCCTCGTCGATCAGCAGCAAGTGAATGCGCTCGCGCTCCAACTGGTGGTAGTAGTCCAGCCGCTGCGCATCAATTAGGGCGATGTAGCTTTCTCCGTTCTTGGTGATGATCTTCTCGGCCCCACCCTTGACCTCTTCAGCCAGTTCAGAAAAGTTGGCGCGGGCGTGCGAGAGGGGGATAACGTCGCTTGCAGCAATTCCCATGGTCGTCTCCTAAGCCGCACAAGATGTGCAGTATTTTGTACATCATACGCTTAGGTAGCCGGGGGCGAAAGTGGAACCTGCGAGGCTCGTCGGGGCGCACAATCGGGAGACAACGGAATGCAGGTTCGACGCGATCTGGCGGTCCAGCGGAGGGTGTCAGAATTTTTGTGTAACCGGTTCATGAGCGACACTATCGCTCTCAACCGGAGAGACCATGAACAAGACGCCACCGACGATCACTGACGAGCTACTGGATCAGCTGCTGATCAACTACCAGAAACCTGAAGACCTGATCGGTGCCGATGGCATCCTCAAGCAGCTGACCAAGAGGTTGGTGGAGCGAGCGCTAAATGCGGTATTGACAAGTTAATTTGCCAAGTTGCCATTGTCATACATTGATACGTAAAAATCACACGAATCGAGTTGCTCCCCCAACTCAGGCCGCAGCGAGGGCATTGGTAATGATCTGCACGTGAAAAAAGCCTTTTCACGCGCAGCGCGGTAATCGACCCGACTGAGCAAATGGCGACGACAACGAAACAGGTTGTTGATGGGACCGTGAGCGGACAGGAAGCGTTGGGCCTGAGCCGGGGATTTGAAGCGTCGCATCTGCTTCTCTTTCAGCCGGGTGGGCTGATGGGACACCTCTGCACGGTTGTTCAAGCCCTTGTGCTGTCGATGCTCAACCCCTGGCATGATGTCTTGTTTGGCCGCTGCGTAGCTCTTGAGCTTGTCCGTGATCATGACGCGCGGAGCGTAGCGCAAATCCTTTAACAGCTTGCGCAGCAAGCGTTTGGCCGCATGACGGTCCCGGCGGCTTTGCACCAGAATATCCAGGACCTTGCCCTCCTGATGTCATTTTCAGAAGACGGCTGCACCAGTTGAGTGGATTTGACACCGGCAGTGAAGATGACTTCTGACATTTTGATATCAGAGTCGTCTTCACCAATCTCATCGATGCTCAATACCCGTGTGCACCAAAGTCAAGGTTGGCGATCACTTCATTGATACTCATTTCAAGTCACCGTATTCAATCCAGTATTGGAGCGAATTCAATGCCTTTCTTGGGCATGAAAAGGTTCACTGATTGCGTGCAGTCGACTTCTGACATTTGGTGCAGTCGCCTTCTGAAAATGACACCCACACCCCCAAACAAATAGAAAATTTCAAAGTATGGGGGGACTCGTTGACGGGGACTCAAATACGGCATTAGCCCAATTTAAAACCCAAGCAAGACCCGACCAAAACCCAAGAAAAACCCGAGGGTTCGACTGACCGTAGACTCGGAGGGGTTGTTGCGACTGCACAGCCAAAATCAGGTTATTTGCGCTGAATTTTTAAGAAAAACCCAGCAGAAATTGCATGGGATTCCTGCTGATTTTTGAATCCATCCCTTCTTCCGATCAAAAAATGATGGGGAGAAGGGAATGGAAAACGGTTCGCGGACGTGCTGGCAGGATATCGTAAATCATTACTGGTTATATACTATCCAACCCATTGAATCCCCGAATGTTGATTCAAAAACTTTTGCTGCTCTTCATCTGATCTTAGCGATTCAGCATTCTCTGGTATTTTGGTTCTAGAAATACGTACTCCACTCATGCATGATCGGCACCAAACTAGCTTCCAGCCGAAGCTGTCATCGGGAAAGCCAAAATACTGATAAGAAATACCCTCAGAGCCACATGAGGGGCAAAGGCACATACCATATTCAGCGTCAATCAAAGGCAATACTTTTATCCAATCCAGATAGGATAGATTGCTTTTCATTATTTAAAACCTCTCAAGCCGGCCAGATTTATTCTGCAAACAATACTGCCAAAAACTGTCTGCAATTCCATGCGCAGCTTTTGCGCTATTTGGAACAATTAAGTGCAGAAACTAATCGGCACTTCAAGTTACATTCTCTTTTTACTTACAAATCTTGGTGGCTTATGCAGCTGTTCCGCCAATTGGCACATCGCAGCAATTTCATCATCACGAAGAGATTTATGGAACTCAACCCCATCTTCTCCCAATATAAATATGACTGAAAAACTAGAATCTCTTTGGAGTAGATCAATCATGCTCTCGCACGCCGAACCCAATTCTGAAAGGCTCATCGACTTCATTCTTGGAAATCTTGCTCTCGAACTAAGCCAGCCCAGCAAAGCAATACATATTCGGCGCAGCTCTTTATCTCCAACAGAATTTAGCTCGTTAATTAAGGAGGAGGCCCGCTCTAAACTGAAGTGCAACACCTTCAAACGTATGCGAAGGTGTTGGGGTGGGAAAAATATATAGTCATTTGACAGAGAGTGAGCGAGTTCGGATTCAGGCGGGGTTGGAATCCGGGCTC
>NZ_JARRAF010000056.1 GCF_030129945.1 Parachitinimonas caeni | reverse complement strand
GGGGCATGGCGTCGTTAGGGTTCGTTTATTTAGCTCGCTAAACCTCACTCACCCTGCCTCGCCCTGCCCCAAAACTCGGCCCGGCGCGACCGGAAACAAAACGTCAACAGAGCCTAGGCTCTGTCAACAGCCTGGCCCTGACTGGTCTTGGCCGCACAAGCGGCTGCGCGGAGGGCGCCTGCGTATGCCCCGATTCCCCCGCGCATCGAATGCCTTGCGATCAATTACCGACGTTTACCCAAGCAGAGGCCGAAGCTGCAGTGTCGCCGTGCGTACAGCCTACCCATACCTGCTGAGTGGCGTTAATCCAGGTCGGGGTTGGGCTGGGGCCATTCAGCGGCGTGCCGTTGGTGCAGGAGTCGACATTGTGGATACGCCAGTTCACGGTCACATAACCTGGCCCTGACAGATAGCTTGGTGTTGTCCACACCTCGATGTAGGGGCCAGTGACTTTCAGATCAGCGGTTGCCTCACCGGTTCCGCCCGGTCCGGTGCAGACCACTTTGGCCTTCATGCTCTTGGTTGCCAGGATGCTGACGCTGCCGCTGGTACCGCTGACACCGGAGATGTCTGGGCTGCTGCATGAGTTTGCGTACTGCGCATTCCAAGTCAGCGTAGCGACGTTGTCAACCTTGACGCTGGAAGGCGAGAAAGCGGCCGTTACCACCGGTGGGCCTGGTGGCAGAATCTGTAAAGTGGCCTGAGTGTCTGCGGATGTGTCGGAGAACCGGCCATCGAAGCCCCAGCATGAAACATTGACCGTGATCGGCTGATTGGCAGTGAAGGTCCGATTGCCACTGCTACGACCATGGATGGGATACGACAATGGCAAACCTTCTACGCTGCAATGTGCCGTCGGCGAGCTGGCTTGCCAGTAGAAGGTCACGGACTGACCCGCAACCGCCGGGTTATCAGAAAACCATGCCGCAACCGAATTATCGGCGTGTGCCAGCATCGGCAGGCTGCTGCCAGCCAAGGCGGCTGCAAGAATGACAGAAGATGTTTTCATGGTGGCTCCAAAGCGTGGAAAACGGGGGACTGCGCTACCTCAAGACGCCGCCATTAGCGTCCTGCCATCTACTTCTGGTGACGCATTGGCGGCGTAATCCTATCTGCCGCGATCAGCGTTGACGGATGGTGATCATGACGGCTTCCAGACGGCGCGATTGACCGCGCGTGCCGCAGAACTCGCCATCATTGGCGGTCGGCTGGTCACCCCAGTCCTGGATGTGGCACTTGTACTCGATGGTGTATTGCTCTTTGCAGGTGCCGGACAGCTTGAATGCCATCCCTTCAATCCGGCGCGACTGACCTTGGCTGCCGATGGTGCTGGGGGCGTTGATCCAGCCGGTGTCGCCGATGCCTGCAATGTGCGCCATGTATTGCACATTCAGGCAGGAAGGCCAGTTACCCATGTTTGGATGCAAGGGCGTGATGGCCAGGGATTCGAGCCTTTTGCTTTCATGGCGGGTACCTGCCCACTCGTCGGGGGCGAAAGTCATCTGGCCATATCCTTCAACATGCGCATTCACCAGAAAATCGACGGTGCTGTCTGCTGACGCCGAGACTGATGCAATGGCCAGCACGGCCCCGGAAACGAACTTTGCAAAACGCTTCATTTTAAAACCCCTCGTAATTATTTATTGATTGCGCCAGATTGTTTGCGCGTTGGTTATTTTACTTGTCTGTTTGTTTTTGAAAATTGTATTTTGAATTTTGATTAAAAATTCATTTGCTTTGTAGTGATTGTTAGATATTAAGTGGCTGTTTATTGGTTGTTTGGATTGGTCGTCTGGCAAGGATTGTAGTGAAATTTCTTAATGCTTTGTTATTGATGTTTATGGGTTTTGTTGTTAAATCGAGCGCTTGCTAAAAAATAAATTGTTTGATTGGTTGATTTTAAATAAACAATTGTCCGGCAATTTCAGTGCAAGGCGATTCGGGTTTGGGGTGATTAGGGCTTGGTAAGTGGGTGTTTTGGGGTTGTGATAATAAATCGGGACAATTGGCTGATTGAATGGAAATTTAATGTGTGATAATTGAGAATTGATTGGCTTTGATCAAATAAATACCGATAAATGCCATTCGGCCAGGTATTCAAGAGTGGGTACGATGAGGTAGAGCAGGCAGTCATGGGTTCTCCATGACTGCCTGAAAGGTGCTAACTGCGGGGGCGAGAGGGGATCAACAGCGCCTAACGCGTCTGCTGTCTTTGCATGGCATGCTGCTGAAAATCCGGGCGTGCAATCAGGGCTTCTGCGATCTGTACTGCATTGAGGGCGGCACCTTTGCGGATATTGTCTGCGACGACCCAGAAGGCCAGTCCAGCCTCGATGGTGGGGTCGCGGCGCAGGCGCGATACATAGACCGCATCGGTGCCGGCAATCTGCCAGGGCGTGGCGTAGCCGCCGGGCTGTGGGCTGTCCTGCACCACAATACCGGGGGCGTGCTCGAACAACTCTCGGGCGGCGGCCACTGTCAGCGGGCTGGCCAGTTCAACATTGACCGCCACCGAATGCCCAACCATCACCGGCACCCGCACACAGGTGGCGGTGAGACGAATGGCTGGGTCGAGCATTTTTCGTGTCTCTTCCGTCATTTTCCATTCCTCGGAGGTGCTGCCATCCTCCATGAAGCTGCCGATATACGGCACCACATTGAAGGCGAAAGGCGCCTGTGTGCTGGGTGCGGGCCAACGAACCTGGCTGCCCGACAGCTCAGCACTCGCGATTTCTTCTGCCAGTTGCTCGACCAAGCGTTTACCGCCACCCGAGACCGACTGATAGGTGGAGACCACAACCCGTTTGATGCCGACCGCATCGTGCAGGGGCTTGAGAGCGACCACCAGCTGGATGATTGAACAGTTGCCGACCGGCAGGATGCGCCGGTTGTTCCAGCCGGCCAGGGCCGGGGCATTGACCTCCGGCACCACCAGCGGCACTTCCGGGTCGAGCCGGAAGGCCGAGCTGTTGTCGATGACCACGCAGCCCGTTGCCGCAATGCGGGGGCTGATCTGGCGGGAGTTGTCACCACCGGTAGACAGGAAGGCCAAGTCTACCGATGCAAAGTCGAAGGTCGCGAGGTCTTGTACCGTCAGGCTGGTATTGCCGAATGCAACCTGTTTGCCGGCAGAGCGTGCCGAGGCCAAGGCGACGACGCTCTGTGCCGGAAAACCGCGCTGAGCCAGAATTTTGAGCATTTCACTGCCTACGTTGCCGGTGGCACCACCGACGGCGATACGGTATTGCATGCTGACTTCCTTGGTTGGTGTGGATGTCCCGCCAGCTTATGCGGGCCCAATCTATAATTGAAGCTAATATTTATGATCTTATAAATAAGGAATATTTATTGTGGATGTGGTCTTGGCCCGTACGTTTCTGGCAGTGGTACGCCAGCGCAGCTTTGTTGCAGCAGGAGAGGAGGTTGGGCGCACCCAGGCGGCGGTCAGCCAGCAGATTCAGCGGCTGGAGGAGTGGGCCGGCGCGCCCTTGTTGCTACGCAGTAGCCGGGAAGTCCAGCTGACCCCGGCAGGCGAACGGTTTCTCGACTATGCACGGCAGCTGGTCGCAGTCAGCGATGCCGCCCGGCGAGCGGTCGCCGGGCAGGTCAGCCGGCGCAGTTTGCGGCTGGGGTTGAGTGAGGATATTGCCTGCTTTGCCCTGCCAGCGCTGCTGCAGCGCTTGCAGCAACAGGCTCCTGATGTGCAGCTTGATCTGGCGACCGGGGCTACCCGCGATCTGTTGTCCTATCTGGGCACGCGCCACGACGTGGTACTCGGGTTTGCGGCGATGGGCCAAAGAGGCGGACAGGAGATCGCGCAGCGACCTTTGCGCTGGTATGGCCACTGGCCGGAGACCTCTCAGCCTGTACCGCTACTGGTCCAGCCCGATGGCTGCATGATGCAGCGGGCAGCGATTGCAGCCCTCGACAGCAACGGCAGGCCGTGGCAAATCGCGGTTGCTCTGCGTGGCATCGTCGCAAACATCGCAGCCCTGCGGGCGGGCTTGGGGGTTGCAACGCTGGTGGAAGGTCTAGCGCCGGCAGATGTTCCACAAATTACTGGCTTGCCCCAGCTGCCGGCATTGTCGATCCGCCTTTATTGCAGCGATGAGGCGGATAGTGAACTTGTACATTGGGTGGGCCTGTTGCTGGGGGAGAGCCTGGCGCGACTGTCAACCTGACGTCAACAGCGTCTGGAGGGATGGCGTTACCTTACGTCGAATAGATTCGGAAGTCGCCAGTGGTTGCATAGTATTAAGTATGGGGATGGCTGCTTGGCTTGGGGTGTTCAATCCGTAGGGGGATGGCATGAAACGCTCGAATATCTGGAGTGTATTGGGGCTGTGGCTGGGTCTGGCGGCAATGCCGGTGCTAGCTGCGGTTTGCACGGTCGGGGAACGGTTTCAGACGGAATGGAGAGGCCGGCTCTACGATACTCAGGTATTGCAGGTCAGCGCAGATGGCAATCGCTGCTTTATCACCTATATAGGCTGGGGGAGTGAGTGGAATGAGTGGGTGGGCGAAGCGCGCATCCATAAGTCCGGGCCGCCGGTGTTACCTCAGGAATCTGGCGTGGTGCGCGAATCTGGGACGGCCCGCGAATCGGGCGTCGCCAGGGAGTCGGGCACAGCCAGGGAATCTGGTGTCGCTCGCGAATCCGGCATGGCACGCGAGTCAGGTACGGCGCGCCGTGAGTCGGGTGCGGCATCTGCCGGGCCGATTCGTGTTGGTGACCCGGTGATGGTGCTTTGGAACAAGACCTGGTACCCCGCCAGTGTGCTGGCGGTGGGCAAAGGAAAATACCAGATTCATTACGACGGATACGCCGATAGTTGGGATGAATGGGTCGGCCCGAATCGCATCCGCCGACGCTGAAGTCGGTTTGATTATCGTGTGATGCAGTCAGGTGTCGGTGGCAACCCGGTTCGAGGGGATGCCGGGGCTTTTTTGACGAAGCGGTTTACAAGCTCGGCGCGTGCGTTGGCGAGCGGCCTTAACGCCGTTTTGCAGACTGCTTCTGAATGGTTGGTGATTGGCGAGCTATGTCCAGACTTCCTTTTGATCACGGCTGGAGCCGACGCGAGGTACTGACGGCGGGGCTGGGGCTGGCGTGCAGTCCGCTGCTGGCGGCGGCTGAATTCAGCGACATTGTCTACCCTGGCCCCGAGTCGCAACTCGATAGTCGCAATGACTTTTACTGGGTCTTGCTGGGGGCGGCACTCAAGCGGACTGCCGAACGTTTCGGCCCCTATCGGCTGCGGCCCAGTGATATGCAGATGAACGGCCGGCGCATCATGCACGAGTTGGAGCGGGGGACGATCCAGATTGCCGCCAGAGCAACCAATCCGGCGCTGGAGCAGCAATATCTGCCGATTCGCATCCCGCTTGATAAAGGCATGCTCGGCTATCGGGTGTTTCTGATCCGGCGGGAGATGCAACAGAAGCTAGACCAGGTCAAAACCCTGGAGGCTCTGCGCGGTTTCAGCATCGGTCAGGCCGAAACCTGGATTGATGTCAGCATTCTGCGATCAGCTGGTTTCAACGTTATCACCGGCGCGACCTATGAGGGCTTGTTTGGCATGCTGGATGCCCGTCGTTTCGATCTGTTGTGCCGTAGCGTGATCGAGGCCCCAGTCGAGCTGGATGAGCGGCGTAATCTGCTGCCGGATCTGGCTATCGAAAAGCAGGTGCTGCTGTATTACCCACTTCCCCGCTATTTCTTCGTGCGCCGTACCGCGCAAGGTGAACTCCTGGCGCGTCGGGTTGAAACCGGGCTGAATCTGATGTTGGCAGATGGCAGCTTCGATAAAATATTTAAAAACTACCTCGATCCTATTGAACAAAGGCTACAGCTGACCAAGCGTCGCCTGTTCCGCATCCCCAACCCCGAACTGACCCCCGAAACGCCGCTTGATCGCAAGGAACTCTGGTACAACCCCTTGGCTTGAGCCAGAGTTTTCTGCAGCTCATCGTCTTGTTTGGCATCGGCCGGGCGCCATTTTTGTGCCTGGCGGTCCGAGCCACTTATCGCTTAAATCCCGCCATCGGTCTTGGGACAGTTGTCACCGCTGCAATGACGCATGAATATTAGGAAAACCTAATTTTAGGCGGGACTCCGGTGAATGTCTGTGATCCATTCTGATGGGAAGGGAACGGCAATGGCGATACTGATCGGAAACAAGCAAAAGGGGATGAACACGATCGTGGGCATTCCCTATGACAGCGAGCGTGGCATCCGGCATCTGTGTCATGAGGCTGTGGCCCGAACGGCATCTCCTGCGCATCTCGTTCCACAGAAATCCTTCAAGATCCGTCTTGCCGACAGCGATGGCCGTCGTAGCGCGGCCAGCATGCTCATCAGCAAGATGTACGCCTGGCGTGGCTATACCAGCAGCGGCCGCCTTGATCTTGATCCGAACCGGGTAACGTTGCTGGCCTCGGATGGTGAGCGCACGATCGGCACTCTGAGCATTCACTTCGACTCGGCTCAGGGTCTGCTGGTCGAGCAACTATTCCGGGAGCAGGTTGATCCGGTGCGCCAGCGTGGCCGCCGTGTCTGTGAGTTCGTCAAACTGGCGATTGATGGTGAAATCAAATCCAAGCGGGTTCTGGCGGCGCTGTTCCATATCTCGCTGATCTACGCCTACCGCCTGCGCCGTCACACCGATCTGTTTATTGAAGTCAACCCGCGCCATGTCCGGTTCTATCAACAGATGCTCGACTTCAGCCGATTGGGCGAGCCGCAGCTCAATCCCCGTGTCAATGCGCCAGCGGTGCTGCTGTGGAAGGACTTGATCGAGGCACACCAGCAAGCGCAGCAGTTTGGTGGTCGGCCCGAACTGGCTGCGGTCGAAAAGTCGTTCTATCCCTATTTCTTCTCGCCCGATGAAGAGCAAGGCATCGCCAACCGGCTGCTGCAAATGGATATGCACTGACCTTGCCTCAGAAGTCAGCATCGCTACGCAGGTTCCTGCACAGCGCTCTACCATCTTTCGGACATTGGAGCCAGATCATGGGTATGTTCAATTACGACGAGGCGTTTTCACGCAATATCGGCTGGGTCAGCGAGGCGGAGCAGGGTTTGCTGCGGCAAAAGCGGGTCGCCATTGCCGGATTGGGCGGGGTCGGCGGCAGCCATGTGCTGACGCTGGCCCGCCTTGGGATTGGGGCGTTTCATCTGGCGGACTTCGACCGCTTCGACCTGGTGAATGTCAACCGGCAGGCCGGGGCGATGGGCTCCACGCTGGGGCGGCCAAAGGTTGAGGTGTTGCAGCAGATGGCGCTCGACATCAATCCGGAGCTGGATCTGCAATTGTTTCCTGACGGTGTGCAGGCCTCCAATCTGGAGGCGTTTCTGCATGGTGTTGATCTTTACGTCGATAGTCTGGATTTCTTTGCCTTCGAGGCACGGCGCCAGCTATTTGCTGCGTGTGCCCGGCTAGGTATTCCGGCGATTACCGCCGCGCCACTGGGCATGGGCACTGCATTTCTGACCTTCCTGCCGGGCGGTATGAGTTTCGAGCAGTATTTTCAGCTCGATGGACAAGACGAGTTCGAGCAGGGCCTGCGTTTTCTGCTTGGCCTGGCCCCGGCACGCCTGCAGATGCGCTATCTGGTCGATCCGAGCCGGGTTGATCTGGCTGCGCACAAGGGGCCATCAACCGTGATTGCGTGCCAGCTATGCGCCGGGGTGGCAGCTGCACAGGCTTTGAAAATCCTGCTCGGGCGTGGCGATGTCGTCGCGGCGCCGCATGGTCTGCATTTTGACGCCTACACCAACACCTTGGCGCGCACCTGGCTGCCGGGTGGCAACCGCAACCCGGTGCAGCAGGTGAAGCTGGCTCTGGCACGCCGTCTGTTGCGGGGCCGGCAGGCCATACCTGCCAGTACCGCCAGCGCCGAATCTGCTTCGCCAGCCATGCAGGTGCTGGACCTTGCGCGTTGGGCACCCAGCGGCGACAACGCCCAGAGCTGGCGTTTTGCCGTACACAGTGCGCAACGATTCACCCTCTATGGCTACGACACCCGCCAGCAGGTGGTGTATGACTTCGATGGCCGCCCGAGCCGCATTGCTTTGGGCGGGCTGATTGAAAACATCCATCTGGCAGCGGGGCGGATTGGCTATCAGGCAGAGGTGTCCCGCCGTCCAGCAGGGCAGGATGCACCGTGTCAGGTACTGGAGGTAAATCTGGTGGAGGCCGCGCATTGCCTGCCCGACCCGTTGGCCGAACAGATCGTCACTCGGTCAGTCCAGCGCCGGCCACTTTCTACGCGGCGTCTGAGCGCAGCGGAAAAGACTGCTTTGCAGGCGGCAGTCGGGCCGGATTTTCGGGTGATCTGGCTGGAGGGCGCACGTTTGCGCTGGGCAATGGCACGGCTACTGTCGGCCAATGCCAAGATCCGGTTGACGATGCCGGAAGCCTATCCGGTGCATCGTGACATGGTTGCGTGGCAGGCGCGCTTCAGCACAGACCGTCTGCCCGATCAGGCGATCGGAATGGATCCGCTTGGCCTGCGGTTGATGCGCTGGGTATTGCAGAGTTGGCCGCGTGTGCAGTTTTTCAACCGCTATCTGGCCGGAACCTGGCTGCCCAGGCTGCAGCTCGATCTATTGCCGGGCTGGGCCTGCGGTGCCCACTTCCTGCTGGTTGCGGATCACGGGCCTGCCAGTGTGGATGATGAGCTGGCCGCAGGCCGGGCCTTGCAACGCTTCTGGTTGACGGCCACGCAGCTGGGTTTGCAGCTGCAGCCACAGATGACGCCACTGGTATTCAGCTGGTACGTCGCCGCCAACCGACGCTTTTCGCAGCAGCAAGAGGTATGGCAAGCGGCGCAACAACTGCAGCAGCGGCTGCAGGCACTGGTTGGGGAACGCACCTTGCAGACAGCCGTAGCGATGGGACGGATCGGTGCCGGCAAGCCCGCTCAGGCCCGCTCGCTACGCCGGCCCTTGCAAGCGTTGCTGGTGTCGGCGCGGGAGGCTCCGGCGCTGAGTGGCATGGCGGCAGGCGCTGCCACGTTGGTTGCATCCCCCACTGTCATCGCCGAGGGCCCCCGACCAGATCAGCCGCAGGCTACTGCCGCTTGAAGAAAGCAATCGCCACGTCGCCTGGCGTCAGGTCGCGACGGGCGACGACGGCGCGGCTGCCATCCTTGCTGAGATAGGCGGTCTTGAAGTAATTGGCATTGCTACTGAAGCCGGGGTCCAGTGTGGCTACCCGCTGCCCGGTGTTGTTATCCATGATCCAGGCTTTGCCATCGGCCATCATGGTGTAGTGCGAGTCACTGGTGGTTGATGCCGCTGCCGACATCGGCCCGCGCCACGCGACATTCCAGCCAGCGGTCTGGTAGGCGATGGTGCCGGCAGAGGTGGCGCCGGTCGCTGCAATCAGCTGCGAGCCGTCCGGGGTGAAATAAGCACGCCTGACTGTGCCGTAGTTGGCAGAGAACACGCAGCTGCCGGTGTCGGTATTCAATACGGTAAAGCCACCCGATTTCGCGCCGACCACCACCCAGCGCCCATCTGGCGAGAAGGCTGGCTCGGAATAGGGCCAGGCCGTGGTGTAACCCTTCCAGACCAGGCTGCCATCGGCCGTCTTGAGCTTGTAGAGCAGGCCATCTCCCGCCCCCAGATAAAGATAATCCCCCTTGAATTCAATTGCGCGTAACTGGCCTTCGGTCTGAAACGCGTATTTCAGCGACAGATCGGCGGTGTTGAACACATAGCCGCGTCCTTCTCCCGTCCCAACAGCCAGCAGAGAGCCATCTGCATTGAAGCGCACTTCGCGGGAGTCTGTCTCGGCCAGGGTTGGGGGGACGGGGTTGGCCGGTGCGGCCAGGGTTTTCACGTTGATGTCGGTTGAGCGCAGCAGTTTGCCGGTTGTCGCGTCTAGGACGCTCAGGACGCTGGATTTGGTCGCCACCACCGATGCGGTGGTGAAGGCAACATATTTGCCATCGGCGGTGGCATCGCCGCCCCAGGTTTCATTGCCGGGCGAGTATTCCCACAGCAGTTTGCCATCGAGGTCGTAGGCCAGCACCTTGGAACTGGTGGCGGCGCTGGCATTGGTCCAGTTCTCCTGGCCAGGAAACAGCACGATGCGGGTTTCGGCATCATCGACCTTGTATCGCCAGAAACCCACCTGGGCAGTGGCTTGTGCCACCCGACTGTAGTTGAGCTGAGTACTGGCGTCGGTGACGGTGACCGCCGTTTCGCTGGCCCGGACAAAGCTGACCGTGCGTTGGAATGAATCGGTGGTGGTGGTCGATTTGCCGGTGGCCTGATCCAGTGTCGTGAAGTCGAATTTCATCCGGTAGCTGGCCGCACCGGCTACACCGGTGCCGTAGTAGAGCACGTAGCCAACCAGACTTTCGCCGGGACTCAGAAAGAAGGTGCCGGCTTGTGGTGCCATCAAACCGACCCGCCCATCGTCCGAGCTGACAGAGACCGAGAAAAACAGGGTATTGCTTGAGACGTTGCTGAAGCGGACGTGCTGCATGCCTTCCCGCTGCGAAATATCTTCCAGCTCGACTTTGAGCGCGCCAGAGAAAACAGACTGCGTGGTGGCATCGTAAGTGACCGGCCGGCAACTACCGCCAGAGGCGGTGGACCAAGCCGGGCCGACGCTCGCCTGTTGCAAGGTAAATTGCGAACCATTCGACGATACCAACTGGCCGGCATAACTCTGGGTGACGGTACTGCCGGCATGCTCGACAAAAGGCAGGGTCAAGGTCAATCCGCTGGTGCCTACCGAGTAGGTCGAGACATTTTCCACCCCGCTCTGCACTGCCACAGCCTGCACCGAGCCGGGATCAAGCGTGAAGCTCGACACATTGCTGGTCGTCAGTTTGGCGCTGTAGGCCTGTTTGCTGCCGCTGGCCGATTCGATGTAGGGGATCGTCAGCTGATAGGTCTGGCCGCTCAGCTGGAAGGTCGGATTCGTCTGGCCTGCCGCCGTGAGCGGCAAGATCAGCAGGGGTAGGGCAAGTTTGCGATGATTCATGACGCACCTTTCGGGCAAGACAGAAGTTGTCTCTTGGATATAGCAAAACCCTCGAAAGACGTGCCCGAGGTTGCGTCATCCGCTCAGGGATAACCGATGGCTGCGTGCTAACGCCGGCCAGTCTAAGCTCTGGTCAGGCGCTGCCGAGGCGGGAATTGCAGTGTGCGTGTCGCCGGAAAAGAGGCTGGAACAAGGCGTAACGCGCCAGGCACGCTGCCGTACCGGGATCGGCCAGTGCGCTGATTTAGCGGATGTTTATATAACAGGAGGGTTCATGACGATTGCGTCAGGTTTGGTCTGTGCTGGTGCCGGCATCATTTTGCTGCTGGGAACGCTGCACTTGCGGCACACCTATTTCAGCAATAATTTCTCACCCCGCGAGGCAGATCTGGAGGCGCGGCTCAAAACAGCGGTCCCGGTCATTACCGACCAGACCACCCTCTGGCGTAGTCTGATCGGCTTCAATGCCAGTCACAGCCTTGGTGCCATTCTGTTTGGCCTGCTCTACCTCTACCTGCCCCTGGTCAGACCAGCCTTGTTTTTCAGCGATGCCTTCCTGCAGCTTGCCGGTCTGGGCTATCTGGTTGCCATGAGCATTCTGGCCAAGCGCTATTGGTTCAGCGTGCCTTACAAAGGCATCCTGCTTGCCACATTGCTATATCTGGCCGGACTGGGTCTGAGTCTGGCTGCCGTCTGAGGTTGTGCTCAGGGGGGCGCGAGCGGAGGCGGGCTTCAGGCCCGGCTGATTTTGCCGTAGGTAGCCAGCGCCTGTGCGACATTGCTGCTTGGGCTGGCTTTGTCTCCCAGCCCGAATTCCGCCTGCAGGCTGGTCTTGTTGGCATCAATGTAGTGAATGACTTTATCCAGATTGGCCAGCCGATTATTAATGAAGTTGTTATTGGCATTCAGTAGCTGGGCCGATGTCACAAAATGGCCGCTGAAGTCGCGGATGGTTTCGATGGTGGCATTGCGATTGCCTTGTAGGGCCTGGTCAAGTTTGCCGGTATCAAGCTTGGCCTGCTTGCTGACGGGATCTATCGTCAGCCCAAGATCAGCCATGCCGTGCAGGCCAAAACGTCCACCCAGGAATGGGTTTTCGACGCTCTGATCCAGTTCGTAACGGGCGATTCTGGCGGCATTCGACTCAGCCAGTGCGCCGCCAGCCTGCATTTCGTCATCGAATTCCTTGATCCAGCCGTTGTATTCATCAACAAACTCCTGCAGCTCCTTGCGGATCCTGGCGTTATCGTTGCCGCCCTGCAGTCGTGTCAGATCTTCACTTTCACGCTGGACCTGCAAGATTTCGTCCTTCATCTGGTGCAGAGCGGCAAATTCTGCCTTGTAGCTGACTTCCTGCCGGTTGATCACACTCATCATCTTGTAACCCGATTCCGGGTCGAACAGCGCGTTGTTGCGGCCGGTTGCCGACAACCCTCCAGTGCTACCCGTAGTTTTGCTGTCACCCAGCAAGGCATCGCTACCCGTTTCGGATGACGAGCCATTAAAGGCCGTGCTGATCAGGGTGTTGAGGTTCTGTGTCTGGAATTCGGCCAATTGCAGGGCAAACTCTCCGCTCTCCAGTGGTTTGCCAGTCTCCCGCTTACTGTTGAGCTTGGAGAAGTCGAAGCTGATGTTTGAAGCCTGATTGACTGACATGGTGGCCTCCCTGGGCGAAGACGGGTTCAAGATAGTCCATTCAGATAAGCAAGATACGGGCCTCAGGCACCTAGGCTCTGTTGACGTTTTGTTTCCGGTCGCGCCGGGCCGAGTTTTGGGGCAGGGCGGGGCAGGGTGAGTGAGGTTTAGCGAGCTAAATAAACGAACCCTAACGACGCCATGCCCCAAAAATCGACCCGGCCCGGAGGGTTTCGCCGGGTTTTGGGCGGGTGCCGCGGTAAAAAACGCCGGGCTTATCACTAAGCCGCGCGCGTGTTGCCATGCCTC
>NZ_JARRAF010000055.1 GCF_030129945.1 Parachitinimonas caeni | reverse complement strand
CATGGCGTCGTTAGGGTTCGCTTATTTAGCTCGCTAAACTGCGCTCACCCTGCCTCGCCCTGCCCCAAAACTCGGCCCGGCGCGACCGGAAACAAAACGTCAACAGAGCCTAGGATCTGCGATTCAAGACCACCAATGCTATGCTGCGCACCTTTTAGCGGCTGCATGGTCCATTATTAAAATACGCGGCTGACAGCTCCCCATGTGCCGCCGCCAGCCCAACCGATACCTAACAGAAAACCTAACAAGAAGAAGCCACCATGTCTGTTCAAGACAATATTCAGAAGCATATCGAAACGATGGGACACTCGATTATCGGCGTCGATGCCGAAGAAGACGAACCGCCGTTTGCTTACACCATCGGTCTCACCGAAACCTACGACCATCCGGAAATTCTGGTGTTCTGCCTGGATGCGGATAGCGCCAAGATCATCCTCAACAACGTCATCAGCGAAATCGAGGATGGCGAAGTGCTATCGGACGGCATGTATCTCTCACGCATGGCCAATCTACCCATCGCCTTCAAGGCCATTCCTTTCGACGCCGCCAAAGAATTCGCCTGCCAGGCCGTCTATCGCTACGAAGATTCGCCCTTTACCCCGCAATTCCTGCAACTGGTATTACCCGACCAGGAAGGCAAGTTTCCGTGGGATAGAGACTATTCAGAAGAAATGCGCGAAATGCAGCCGGAGTTGTGGAGTGTGACGAGGCATTGAATTTATTAACCAATCCCCATTAATGGTTTGCCTTGTTTTCTATGCTGAAAAAGGCCGAAACCAGCCTGAATTAAAACACCCATCAGAAATAGTTCAGGCTGGGCGGCCTAAACTCAAGGCCGCCAGAAATACAGCCATCGTAATTTCAAATACGTCTGAAGTTAGTGCACACTAATTTCGACCAGAGGGTTTGCTGGTGACTCAGTAGGGTAAAGGTATTCAAAAACACCATCACCGTCTGTCGAAACCTGCACAGCAGGGTATTTACGCCCAACAATAGAATATATTCCACGTATTTCACCGCGCATCTCGCCTTTTATAGTAATCACCTCATTATCTTGAACGGCAACAAGATAAACCTGATTCCTGCCATATTCATCATTTTCTATATGCCAAGGTATCAGATATGCGACAACACCTTTCATAGGTGCCGCCTTGCCCATATTCTTCTCAATGGCAGCAATCGTACCCTGATACAGCGTCTTGTTTTTAGATAAGATTTTAATCAGTCTGTTTCTTTGCTCCTCCGTGAGTGGTCTCTGGCTCAACCGTTGCGCAGAATCTTTATTCACCGAAAACAGAGATGGATAAATAGATTCATCCAATTTAAGATTTATTTTAAGTACAACTCGATAATGCCATTCATTCACCCCGTCGTGTTTGGTCATTGACTTGCAGGTATAACCCAAACCCGAGTCAACAGCCCAGACTTTTCCACCTTTCGCACAAATCTTCTTCAAGCGGACAATTAAAGATTCCGGGCTACTCACACTGACATATGCTGTCAATTCGACGCCAGTATCAGCCAGGAAGTAATCGATGCGGCTTGATGACACTGGCTCGGCACCTGCCAACGCAGGAGAAGGGGCAAGCACAAAAACGTAAGCCAGCCATATCCAATAACGGTTCATATGATTTTTCATGATCTCGCGCAAAATTTCTGTAGGTCAGACCGAAATGAATCACCGCCGATAAATCACAAAATACACCCCCGCCACCAGCACACTGCCGCCAATCAGGTTGCCGGCGATCACCGGGGCGAGGTTGGTGACAAGGTGGGGGAGTGTGAGGTCGGTGAGATGGGGGATGGCCGGGTTGGCGGTGGACTTGAGCAGTAGGCCGAGCGGAATCAGATACATATTGGCGATGCTGTGTTCAAACCCCGCCGCAACGAAGGCCGAGATGGGCGGCACGATGGCGATGAATTTATCGATGACGCTGCGGCCGGCCAACGCCATCCATACCGCCATGCAGACCAGAATATTGCAGAGCACGCCTTTCCAGAACAATTCGGCAGCTGGCGCGGCACATTTGGCGGCGGCGATTTTGACGACGGTTTCCGCCACCTTGCCGCCGTGCATATCGGTGTGCCCCGATAGCCAGACCAGCAGCGCCAACCCGGCCGCTCCAACAAAGTTGGCCGTGCTCACCACCACCCAGTTGCGCAGTAGCTCATAGCTGCTGATCTTGCCGTCGGCCCAGGCCATCGCCAGCAGGTTGTTGCCGGTAAAGAGTTCGGCCCCTGCCACCACGACCAGCAGCAGGCCCAGCGAGAACACCAGCCCGCCCAGTAACCGGCTCGCCGCAAAGCCCAGGCTGGCATCGGACTGGACGATGACAAAGTACAAGGCGCCCAGGCCAATGAATGCCCCGGCCAATATTCCCAGCATCCACATTTTCAATAGCGGCAGTCGCGCCTTGGCGACGCCGACCTTTTCGACTTTTTCGGCGATCTCGGCAGGGGAAAAGGCGTCGAAACCGTATATTTCCATTAGTTGCCTCCGCCAAACACGGGCTCGACCGTTACCGCCGTGCGCTTGTATTCCGGGCTGTTGACGCGGTTGTCACGATAGCTGGAGGTCAGGCGGTTGACCCACAGGTCGGGCCGATGAAACGTGGCGAATAGCTCACCGGGCTTGATGGTTGGGCTGATGCGTAGCGGCAAGACGGCTTCGCCGTAGCGGCTGCGGATTCTGACCGGCTCACCGTCATTGAGCAGCAGGCGACGGGCGTCTTGCGGCGACATATCGAGTGTATCGGAAGGGCGCAGGCGGGCATTCGGCGTGCGATAGCTAAGCGTGCCGGCGTTGAAGTGGTAGAGCGTGCGGCCGGTTACCAGCACAAAGGGGTAATCCTGGCTGGGTTGCTCGGGGCTGGGGGTGAATGGCAGGCAGGCCAGCGTGGCACGCGGGCCGCTGGCGAAGCGGTCGATGTGCAGTACCGGGGTGCCGGGGTGGGCTTCGTCTGGGCAAGGCCAGTTCAGGCTTTCGTGTTCAAGCCGGGCGTAGCTAAGCCCCGCTCCCGCTGGCCAGAGTTGCCGCACTTCGTTCCAGATGGCTTCGGGGCCGTCGAAGTCGAAGCCAGTCTGGTGACCCATGCGCTGCGCCAGTGTCTGGATGATCCACCAATCCGGCTGGGCATTGCCGGGCGGCTTGATGGCCTGCCGCACCCGTTGCACCCGCCGGTCGGAGTTCATAAAGGTGCCATCACGCTCGAACACGCTGGCAGCAGGCAGGAAGACGGTGCCAAAGGCTTTGGCGGTTTCGGTCAGAAACAGATCCTGCACAATCACCAGCTCCAGCGCGGCCAGCGCCTGCGCGGTTTCCGCCACATGGGCCAGCGTCGGATAGATGTCGTAACCCACTGCCCACAGCGCCTTGAAGCGGCCCGCACGCGCGGCATCGAGCATGGACAGCAGGTCCAGCCCGTGGCTGGCCGGCAAGGACGCTCCCCATAGGGATTTGAAGTGGGCGCCAGCCTCGACGAAGGATTGCGCGCCGGTCAACGTAGCAGGGTCGCAGCCCATCTGGGCCGAGCCTTGAACGTTGTTCTGACCACGTAGCGGGTTGATGCCCGCCCCACGTTTGCCCAGATTCCCCGTAAGCAAGGCCAGATTGATTTGCGCCATCACGCCTTCCGTCCCCTGCACATGCTCGGTCAAGCCCAGCCCGTGAAAGCACATGGCCGGTTTGGCGCCGGCGTACAGGCGGGCAGCGGAGCGGATCAGCCCCGCCGGCACGCCACACGAGGCCGCCACGGCTTCGGGGGCGTAGTCGCGAACGAACTGGCTGAACTCGGCAAGACCATCAACCCGGTTGGCGATGAAGTCGGCATCCAGCAAGCCTTCTTCGACCACGGTTGCCGCCATGGCGTTGTAAAGCTCGACGTTATGGCCGGGCCGCACGGCGAGGTGTAGATCAGCCATTGCGGCCAGCTCGGTGCGGCGGGGGTCGATGACGATCAGCTTCGCACCACGGCGCACGGCCTGCTTGATGCGGGCGCCGACGACCGGGTGGTTCTCGGTGGGATTGCAGCCGCTCAGCATCAGCAGCTGCGTGTGTTCGATGTCATCAAACGCATTGGTGGCGGCACCGGTGCCCAGCATCAGCTTGAGCGCCTTGGCGCTGGGGGTGTGGCAGACGCGGGCGCAGCAGTCGATATTATTGGTGCCCAGCACCACGCGGGCGAATTTCTGCGCCAGATAGTTCTCTTCGTTGGTGGCGCGGGCCGAGCCGAGCACGCCAATCGCGTCGGCACCGTATTGCTGGCGGATGGCGGCCAGCCGGCTGGCGATAAAGTCGAAAGCCTCATCCCAGCTCACTGGCTGCCAAGTGCCGTCGCGTCGCAGCATCGGTTCGCTGATGCGGTCATCGGCGGTGCCAAATTCATAGGCGTAACGCCCTTTTACGCACAGATGGCCGCGATTGACCGGGCTGGCCGCCGGCTTGATCTGCACCACCTGCCCGTTCGCCGTCCCGACTTCCATCTGGCAACCGACCCCACAATAAACACAGGTACTGCGCGTCCAGTTTTCCACCGCTGTTTGGCTGCGCTTATCGAATAAGGCACCGGTCGGGCAGGTATCAACACAGGCGCCACAGGCCACGCAACCGGCTTCCAGCAGGGTACTGCCGTGGTTGGGAGCAATATGCGTCTGTTCGCCCCGCTGCCAGCTTGCCCAGACGAACTGCCCCTGCACCTCGTCGCAGATGCGTACACAGCGTTCGCACTGAATGCAGCGATCCAGACTGGTGCCGATATACGGATGGCTCTCATCATGAAACCCTACCGCACGGCGCACGGCCGGGCTGTCTGTGGGACAGCCGGCCAGCAGTTGGTGGAAAGGGTGCTGGGGCTCAGCGGTCAGGGCGTCGGCCGGGTAGCGTGCGGCCAGCAAAGACAGATTGGTGGCGCGGAGAGTCTGCAGCAACGGCGTCTGGGTCTGCACGACCATGCCATCGCAGACCACGGTATTGCAGCTGGCCACCGGCCGCCGATCGCCCGCTACCTCTACCAGACAGAGCCGGCAGCCGCCATGCGGCTTGAGCCGGTCGTCGTGGCACAGATGCGGCACCGCATGGCCTGCAGCCTCCAGCGCTTTCAGTAACAAAGTGCCTTCGGCAACGCTGAAATCGACACCATCCACGACAATCTTTGCCATATCGGGTACTCCTGCCCACCGGCCATATCAATCCAGCCAGTGCGGGTAATGCCGTTCGATAGCCAACGCAAACTCAGCCAGACCGCGACCAAAGCCGCAAAGGCTGGTGTACTGCAAGGCCGCGATCAACGCTTGCCAACGCTGTCGGTTGATCTGCCCGCCCTCCACCACCTCGCGGGCAAGCCGGGCTAATTCTGGGCTGCCAAGGTGGCAAGGCGTACATTTTCCGCACGACTCGCCCGCCCCGAAGCGGAACACCTCGGCGACGATTTCTGCCACGCGGGTGTCGTCACTGAAAGCAATGATGCCGCCATGCCCCACCGAGCAACCGATGGACTCAAGCGCCGTATGTTCAAACGGGGTATCGAGCAGATCTGGCGGCACCAGCCCCGCCAGGGGCCCGCCCACCATCACCCCCAGCAGATTCCCCCGCCGCAGGCCGCCACCGAGAGTATCGACCACCGTGCGTAGCGGCATGCCGAATTCGATTTCATACAGGCCAGGATGACGGAACAGCGAATTGAGCGATAACAGCTTGGTGCCCCGGCTATCGGCATCGCCCATGGCGGCATAGGCGGCGGGGCCGTGGGTGATGATCCAGGGCACTGCGCAAAGGGTCTCGACATTGTTGACCAAGGTAGGCCGGCCATAGAGACCGAACTCGGTGATTTGCGGCGGGCGGGGCCGCACTTCGGGCCTGCGCTGTTCGATCGAATTGAGGAGCGCCGTCTCCTCGCCGCAGACATAGCTGCCCTGACCCTCGACCAATGACAGCTCGAACCGCCGTCCCGAGCCCAGCACACTTGGCCCCAGCCAACCGGCGCTACGCGCTTCGGCCAGAGCCCGGCTAACGATAGCCCGGGCGTCGGGGTATTCCTTGCGTAAATAGAGGTAGCCCTGGCTGGCACCCACCGCCAGACCGGCAATGATCATGCCTTCAATCAGCCGGAACGGATCGTCTTCGAGCAAGAAACGATCGCTGAAGCTGCCCGCGTCCCCTTCATCGGCATTCGCCACCACATATCGGTGTGCGGAATCCGCCGCCGCAACCGCCCGCCATTTGCGCCCGGTCGGAAAACCCGCCCCGCCTCGCCCTCGCAGGCCCGATGCCTCAATCTGGGCAATCAGGGCTGCCGGTACGCTGGTCAGCGCAATCTGCAATGCCTGCCCGCCACCCAGTTCCGTATAGCGCTGCAAGCTGCGCGCCCCGCCCCGCAGCAGATGGCTCAACAACACGGGTTGCCGGGCACGACACTCGATATGCAGGGGCTGATCATCGCCACTGGCGGCTGGCGCGCTATAGCATTGCCCCAGGCAAACCAGCGGCGGTGTGTTGCCATGCGCCTGCAGCCAGCGTTGCGGCGCATCGTTACGGGCGGCAAAGCAGGCCAAGCCCGCACACGCCCGGCCGTGCAAGGAAACCTGTCGCAGATGGTAAGCACTTTCCGCAGCCGGGTTACTCAGGCCGCGCACCGAATCTTTCATGGCAGGCTCCGCATACTGATTGCCTGCCTTTGTTATAGGCCGATCTGTCTGACCACGAACTGCGCCAGATCAAGCGCGGGCCAGAATCAGCCGCCGCCGTTCTGCCGGGATGGGCTGGATTTTCCCCGCGCCTGCCTAGCAGGAGATCAGACCCCGCTTCAGACCGTTACCGACTTCAACACCTCAAAATATTCCGGGAAAGTCTTGGCCACGCAACGCGGTTCGTTGATGCGCACCGGCACGCCGCCAAACGCCACCAGCGAGAAGCACATGGCCATGCGGTGGTCGTCGTAGGTATCAATCGCCGCATTCGGCGTCAGTGCTGCCGGGGGAGTGATGCGGATATAGTCGGCCCCCTCCTCCACCGTTGCGCCTACCTTGCGCAGCTCGGTTGCCATGGCGGTCAGGCGGTCGGTTTCTTTTACGCGCCAGCTCGCCACATTGCGGATCGTGGTCGTGCCATCGGCAAACAGCGCCGCCACCGCAATCGTCATCGCGGCATCGGGAATATGATTGAGATCGGCGTCGATCGCCGTCAGGCGACCAGAGGCCGGCGCGCGCGCCTCGATCCAGTCCTCACCCATTTCGATTTGTGCCCCCATCTGTGCCAGCGCCTCGGCAAACTTCACATCGCCCTGAATACTGTCGCGGCCTACACCGGTCACCCGCACCGGGCCACCCAAGGCTCCCGCTGCCAGAAAGTAGCTGGCCGAGCTGGCATCGCCTTCCACCAGAATGCTGCCGGGGCTGCGATAATGCTGGCCGCCCGCCACCACAAACTCTCGCCAGTCGTGACGTTCCACTACCACACCAAAGCGGCGCATCAGCTGCAGGGTAATCTCGATATATGGCTTGGAAATCAACTCGCCCACCACTTCAACTGTGGTTGTCTCGCCAGTCAGCGGCAACGCCATCAGCAGCGCTGTCAAAAACTGGCTGGAGACATCGCCACGCACCGACACCCGGCCACCGGCACGAATCTGCGCCAAGCCGATATTGAGCGGCGGAAAGCCGTGGTTGACCTCGTAGTCGATCACCGCACCCAGCTGACGCAAGGCATCGACCAGATCGCCAATCGGCCGCTCGTGCATACGTGGCACCCCGCTCAGCCGGTAATGCCCCTGCGACAACGCCAAGGCCGCCGTCAACGGCCGGAATGCGGTACCGGCGTTGCCCAGAAACAGATCCGCCTGTTTGACCGGAAATGCCCCGGCGACGCCATTCACCCGAAAATCACGGCTCTCGCCATGGCGCTGCCAGTTCACCCCCAGCGTACGCAGCGCCGAAAGCATATGGCTCACATCATCGGCATCGAGCAGCCCGCGCACCTCGGTGCTGCCTTCGGCCAGCGCAGCCAGCAATAGGGTTCGGTTGGAAATGCTCTTGGAGCCAGGAAGCGCAACCACGCCCTCGGCGCGGCGAATCGGAGACAGATCGAGATGGTCCATAAGAAGTACACCGGAATGATTGAAAAGACGTCGGAACCGACAGATTGAGGGAAATCATAACTCAGGAGGGGCGAACGAAGCCTGGTACAGCGGCTTCGCCAAACCGCCACGGGTGAGCGGGGAACTCACCACTCTGCGCCACTATTTGCGCAGCAGCCTCGGCTCAAAGGCCGGGTCGAAACACCGTTTACCGTCTTTTGCAAACGACCAATTGCTCACCACTTTCGGCTCCTCAGGAAATGGGCCATCAAACTCAAAGCGCAACAGATTCTTCGTCAGGCGGCGATATATTCGATGTGAGGCAATCTTGTCCTCCTTTTCCGACACGGCTGTCGTAAAGCCACACTTGGCTACTTTTTTTCGAGATCGACTCATTGCTTACAACTTCATAAATACTGGGTTAATCGCCTGCAATATCGGGCGGATTTGGCCGCTCCAAACGCTGATGACCCACTTTTGGAGCGAAATCCGCGCCCTGCAAGCCATCACAAAAAGACCGACTCCGGCATTGGAGGCCCCATGCCAGGTTCCTTCTGCAAACTATTTTATTGATTTTGCCATCTCCGCAATGGTTATTACTCTCGTTTACACTCCGCTGTCTACCGACTCATACCCACCAAAACAACCATGCACCCCCTAAAAAAACTCTTCGGCTATGCCCGGCATCATCGACGTGATGTCTGGCTGGCGACTTTGTATTCGGTCATCAACAAGTTTTTCGACATCCTGCCCGAGGTGCTGATTGGGGTGGCGGTCGATATTGTGGTCAGTGGCGAGAAGTCGTTTCTGGCGCGCAAGGTACTGGGGGGCTTCGGCATTACCGATACCTGGCATCAGCTCCTGTTGCTGGGTGGCTTGAATATTGTGATCTGGGGTGGCGAGTCGTTGTTTGAGTATCTGTATTCGCTGAAGTGGCGCGGGCTGGCGCAGAACCTGCAGCACGAGTTGCGGCTGGATGCCTATCAGCATGTGCAGAAGCTGGAGATGGCGTATTTCGAGAATCAGCGCACCGGCAATCTGATGTCGATCCTGAATGAGGATGTGAACCAGATGGAGCGCTTTTTGAATGGTGGCGCCAATCAGATCATCCAGGTGTTTTGTTCGTCGGTGATGGTGAGTGCGGTGTTTTTTGCGCTGCAGCCCAAGCTGGCACTGGTATCGCTGCTGCCGGTGCCGCTGATTCTGTTTGGTACCTTCTGGTTTCAGAAGCGGCTGGCGCCGCGCTATTCCGAGGTGCGCGAAGCAGCGGGCGATGTATCGGCCCGACTCAATAACAATCTGCTGGGGCTGGCGACGATCAAGGCGTTTGCCACCGAGGATTTTGAAGCCGAGCAGATCCGCAAGTCGAGCGAGGGGTATCGCAACGCCAATGCGCGGGCGATTCGTGTGAGTTCGGCAATCACGCCGGTAATCCGCATGGCGATTCTGTCGGGCTTTACGGCCACGCTGGTGTATGGCGGCTACCTGACCCTGCACGACCAGCTGGCGGTCGGCGCCTATTCGGTGCTGGTTTATCTGACCCAGCGTCTGCTGTGGCCGCTGACGGGGCTGGCCGATGTGGCGGATATGTATCAGCGCTCGATGGCGGCGATTGACCGGGTGATGGGGATTGTGACGACGCCGATCGCCATTCCTTACGAGGGCAAGCATTTTCCGAGCAGCGGGGTGAAAGGCGATGTCCGGTTTGAGGCAGTGTCGTTTGCCTATGGCGAGCGCACGACGTTGCACGATATCGACTTGACCTTGCCGGCTGGCAAGACGGTGGCGTTTGTCGGCAGTACCGGTTCGGGCAAGAGCACGCTGATCAAGCTGTTGCTGCGGTTTTACGAGCCGAAGTCGGGCCGGGTGCTGCTCGATGGTCAGCCTATCGACAGCTTGAATCTGCAAGACCTGCGCCGTGCGATTGGTTATGTGAGCCAGGATACCTTTCTGTCTGACGCCAATGTGGCCGACAACATCGCTTATGGCGACCCGAACATCAGCCGCGCAGAGGTGGAAGCTGCCGCCAAGGCAGCCGAGGCGCACGAATTTATCGCCAAGCTGCCGCAAGGCTACGACACGCGCATTGGCGAACGCGGCCAGAAGCTATCGGGTGGGCAGCGGCAAAGGCTGGCGCTGGCACGGGCGATTCTCAAGAACCCACCCGTGCTGGTGCTCGACGAGGCGACCAGTGCCGTGGATAACGAAACCGAGGCCGCCATCCAGAAGTCGCTGGAGACGGTGAGCCGGGGCCGCACCACGCTGGTGATCGCGCATCGGCTATCTACGGTGCGGCATGCCGACTGTATTTATGTGATGGAAGAGGGCCGGGTCGTCGAAGCGGGCACGCATGAGCAGCTACTGGCAGCCGACCGGGGTTATGCCGCGCTGTGGCGTCTGCAGACGGGTGAGCGTGCGCAGGGCACGCCAACCGCCGAGGGGTTGCCTGCCTGACAGACAGCACCTAGCCAGCGCTTGGTCAACGCCGGTTCGTGTTATGGTCTGCACCGTATCGGGCTACAGCGCCTATGATTCAAGCAAGCCCGTCCGCACGGGCATCAAACAACCTTCAGGAGAGCAAATCGATGAGCAAGCCAGACTGGAACGCCTTCCCGCATGATGCCACTGCCTTTCAGTATGCCGGGGATGCCCTCAAGGCCCAGTGGGGCCGCCTGCATCAGGGGGATCAGGAGCCCTGGCCGGAAGACGCACAGGTGCAGGAAGCCTGGCGTCGCTATCACGCCGGTGATTTCGCTGGCGCGGTCGAGGCAGGCTTGGCGGCCGGTACCGCTGGTTTCAATGCGGCGAACAAGGCCACGTCGATCTATGCCACTTATCTGATTGATGATGAAGACGAGAAGAAGGAACTCTTCCTGCAAGTATCCAAGCGGGCGGAACAGCTGATTGCGGCAAACCCGGACAATATCAACGCCCACTACCAGTTTGCCTATGCCATGGGCCGCTATAGCCAGGCCATATCTGTAGCAACCGCCTTGGCGCAGGGCATTGCCGGCAAGGTCAAGACCGCGCTGGAAAAAACCCTGGCGCTGGCACCCGAGCATGCTGAGGCCCATATCGCCATGGGGGCCTATCACGCCGAGATCATCGACAAGGTGGGTGGCATGGTGGGTGGGCTGACCTACGGGGTATCGAAGGACAAATCGGTCGCGCATTACGAAAAGGCACTCGAACTGGCGCCATTCTCAGCCATTGCCCGCATCGAATACGCCAATGGTCTGCTGATGTTGTTTGGCAACAAGAAGGTCAAGGAAGCAACCAAGCTCTACAACGAGGCCGCTGAAGTCGAACCGGCCGACGCCATGGAAAAGCTCGATGTGGAGTTCGCCCGGAGCGAGCTGGAGGACTGATTGGCCTTTTCGAGCTTTAGACCGATCAAAGCCGCCGTTCTGGCGGCTTTTTGCTGCATAGCCGCAACAGCTGTATAACCGTGGTGCCACCGCACTGGCGCGGGCCGGCAGAAGCTGGCAATGTTGCGCGTTTTTTTCGGCGGGATGCCGCCTTCAGTCAGGGAGTAGCGCATGAAATTCCGTTTCCCCATCGTCATCATCGACGAAGACTACCGGGCCGATAATTCAAGCGGCCTGGGTATCCGCGCACTGGCCCAGGCCATCGAAGCCGAGGGGCTGGAAGTGGTGGGCGTAACGAGCTACGGCGACCTGACCGGCTTTGCCCAGCAGCAAAGCCGTGCCTCCGCTTTCATTCTGTCTATCGACGACGAAGAGTTCATCGGCAACGCGCCGGGCGAAGAGACGCCAGCCATTACCCAGCTGCGAGCCTTCGTCGAGGAAATCCGTTTCAAGAACGCCGACATTCCGATCTTTTTGTACGGCGAGACCCGCACCAGCCGCCATATTCCTAACGATGTGCTGCGCGAGCTGCACGGCTTTATCCATATGTTCGAGGACACCCCGGAATTCGTCGCCCGCAGTATCGTGCGCGAAGCCAAGCATTACCTCGACACACTGGCCCCGCCCTTCTTCCGCGCTCTGCTGCACTACGCGCAGGATGGCTCTTATAGCTGGCACTGCCCCGGCCACTCCGGCGGCGTGGCCTTCCTCAAGTCGCCAGTTGGCCAGATGTTTCACCAGTTCTTTGGTGAAAACATGCTGCGGGCGGATGTCTGCAATGCCGTCGATGAGCTGGGCCAGTTGCTCGACCACACCGGCCCGGTGGCTGCCAGTGAGCGCAACGCCGCCCGCATCTTTGGCTGCGACCATCTGTTCTTCGTGACCAACGGCACCAGCACCAGCAACAAGATGGTGTGGCATGCCACTGTGGCACCTGGCGATATCGTGGTGGTAGACCGCAACTGCCATAAGTCGATCCTGCATTCGATCATGATGTGCGGCGCGATTCCGGTGTTCCTGATGCCAACCCGCAACCATTACGGCATCATCGGCCCGATTCCGCTTGATGAATTCAAGCCGGAAACCATCCAGAAAAAGATCGAGGCCAATCCGTTTGCCCGCGAAGCCCTGGCCAAGCGTCCTGGCAACAAGCCGCGCATCCTGACCATCACGCAATCGACTTACGATGGCGTGCTCTACAACGTCGAGATGATCAAGGAACTGCTGGGCGACACCATCGACACCCTGCACTTTGACGAAGCCTGGTTGCCGCATGCTGCCTTCCACGACTTCTACAAGAATATGCACGCCATCGGCCGCGACCGGCCACGCTCGAAAGACGCGATGGTGTTTGCCACCCAGAGTACCCACAAGCTGCTGGCGGGCCTGTCGCAGGCATCGCAGATTCTGGTGCAGGACTCCGAATCGCGTCAGCTCGATCGCCACCGCTTCAATGAAGCCTATCTGATGCACACCTCGACTTCGCCGCAGTACGCCATCATCGCCAGCTGCGACGTGGCCGCTGCCATGATGGAAGCACCGGGTGGTACCGCACTGGTTGAAGAATCCATCGCCGAAGCACTCGATTTCCGTCGCGCCATGCGCAAGGTGGACGAAGAGTACGGTGACAGCTGGTGGTTCAAGGTCTGGGGGCCAGAGTACCTGGCCGACGAAGGCATGGGCGACCGCGAAGACTGGATGCTGCGTGCCAACGAGCGCTGGCACGGCTTTGGCAATCTGGCCGAGGGCTTCAACCTGCTCGACCCGATCAAGGCCACCGTCATCACCCCCGGCCTGGATGTGGACGGCGACTTTGCTGAAAGCGGCATCCCGGCGGCCATCGTCACCAAATATCTGGCCGAACACGGCATCATCGTCGAAAAGACCGGGCTCTACTCGTTCTTCATCATGTTCACCATCGGCATCACCAAGGGTCGCTGGAACACGCTGGTAACCGAGCTTCAGCAGTTCAAGGACGACTACGATAGCAATCAGCCCCTGTGGCGTGTGTTGCCAGAGTTCGTGGCCAAGCATCCCCGTTACGAGCGCGTCGGTCTGCGTGACCTGTGCCAGCAGATCCATGAGGTCTACCGCGACAACGACGTGGCGCGCCTGACCACCGAGATGTATCTGTCAGACATGGTGCCGGCCCTCAAGCCTTCCAAGGCGTTCTCGATGATGGCGCACCGCGAAATCGAACGTGTGCCACTTGATGAGCTGGAAGGCCGTGTCACAGCCATCCTGTTGACCCCCTACCCGCCCGGCATTCCTTTGCTGATTCCTGGCGAGGTATTCAACAAGACCATTGTCGATTACCTGCGTTTCGCCCGCGCCTTCAACGAACGCTTCCCCGGCTTCGAGACCGATATTCACGGCTTGGTGAAGGATGAAACCAGCGGTAACTATTATGTGGATTGCGTGATGCAGTCCGCACATGCCGGCTGAATGCGCTTGGCGCGGCGTTCCGCACCACGCCGGGCCGGAAAATAAACGGCCACAGGCTTGGGTGCCCGTCGCATCTACAGGTCGCCAATTTGGCGGCCTGCTTTTTTGTGCGCTGTCAAGCTGGTATTTTCTCTAACTATTTGTAATCATTCGGGTTTGATTATGGCCACCATCCTGTCGCATGCTCTCGTCCCACTCGCCATCGGCCTGGGTTTGGGGCGGAAAACCATCCCATCCAGGCTGTTGTGGCTGGGAGTTTATGCCTCGATGCTGCCCGATCTGGATGTCCTAGGCTCTGTTGACGTTTTGTTTCCGGTCGCGCCGGGCCGAGTTTTGGGGCAGGGCGAGGCAGGGTGAGCGTGGTTTAGCGAGCTAAATAAGCGAACCCTAACGACGCCATACCCCAAAAATCGGCCCGGCCCTTCGGGTTTCGCCGGATTTGGGCCTGCTGCTGCGTTAAAAATAGCGTGCTTAGCTCACTAAGCGGCGCGCTTTTCGCCTTGCACGCGGGTCAAGCCGTACAAAACGCGATCCGGAAAAACCGGGG
>NZ_JARRAF010000054.1 GCF_030129945.1 Parachitinimonas caeni | reverse complement strand
CCCACCCGGGGGGGGGGTGGTTTTTTTTTGGGTTGTGGTGTGTTTTGTTTTTTTTTTTTTCCCCCCAAAACCCCCCCCCCCCCCCCCCCCCCCCCCCCAAACCCGCGCCCCCCCGCGACCGGAAACAAAACGTCAACAGAGCCTAGGCTCTGTTGTGCTTTACCACCCATGAACCACTCACTTCGTGCCTCAGCGTTACGCCTGCTAGCGCGCCGGGAACACAGCCGTGCCGAGCTGGAAGCCAAGCTCGGCGCAGCCGCACCTGACGATGTCGCAACCCTGCTGGACGAGTTTGAACAGAATGGCTGGCTCTCTGACAGCCGCTTTGCGGCGGAATGGATCCGATCACGCGGCAGCCGGTTCGGCAGCCGGCGACTGGCAGAAGAGCTGCGCCAACGCGGCGTCGATGATGAAACCATCCACACGACCCTCGCTGATTCGGTGGATGACCTTGAGACGGCCCGTGCCGTCTGGCGCAAGAAATTTGGTCAATTACCGATAGATGCCAAAGACCGTGCCCGCCAATATCGCTTCATGCTGGCGCGGGGCTTTGCCAGCAGCACCATACGCACCGTACTTGGCAGTGACCCCGATCACGACTTCGAACCCGCAGACTGATCAACAAAGGCGCCACACCCTTGGCGCCATTCCAGCCCGTTGCATTGCAGCCACCCGCGAAACCGGCGAAAATCCCCAGATTGTTTTGGTATAAGTTTACAAGCGGAGCTTATCGCGCCGGGCAGCACCTGCCGGGTTCGCAGATCAGTCACCGCGCGCCAGGGCCGGGAATTGCCAACAGGCAACCCGGATACCAGCAGACTCCAGCAGGTGGCCATCAGGCTGTCATTGCCCACCCAGCCCGCACAGGGCGCACACAGAATTCGAATTCGCCATGAAAAGTGCCGAGATACGCCAGAAATTCCTAGACTTCTTTGCCTCAAAAGGCCATAGCGTTGTTGCCTCCAGCAGCCTGATCCCGGGCAGCGACCCCACCATCATGTTCACCGTAGCGGGCATGGTGCAATTCAAGGACGTTTTTCTGGGCAACGAAAAGCGCGCCTACACTCGCGCCGTCACCAGCCAGAAGTGCCTGCGTGCCGGGGGCAAGCACAACGACCTCGAAAACGTCGGCTACACCGCTCGTCACCATACTTTCTTTGAAATGCTGGGCAACTTCTCGTTTGGCGACTACTTCAAGCGCGACGCCATCAGCTACGCCTGGGAATTCCTGACCTCGCCGCAGTGGCTGGGCCTGCCCAAAGACAAGCTGATGGTGACCGTCTACGCCAGCGACGACGAAGCCTTTGACATCTGGAACAAGGAAGTCGGCGTGCCCGCCGACAAGATCGTTCGCATCGGTGACAACAAGGGGGCACCATATGCCTCCGATAACTTCTGGGCCATGGGCGATACAGGCCCCTGCGGCCCCTGTACCGAGATTTTCTACGACCACGGACCGGAAATTCCTGGCGGCCCACCCGGCTCACCTGATGAAGATGGGGATCGCTACATCGAAATCTGGAATAACGTGTTCATGCAGTTCAATCGCGACGAGAGCGGCACTATGCATCCGTTGCCCAAGCCGTCGGTTGATACCGGCATGGGTCTGGAGCGCCTGTCTGCTGTTCTGCAACACGTTCATACCAACTACGAAACCGACACATTTGTTGCGCTGCTGAAGGCGGCTGCCCGTGAAACCGGCGTGCCTTACAACCAGGAAACCCCGTCACTGAAGGTGATTGCAGACCACATTCGCGCCTGCGCTTTCCTGGTGGCTGACGATGTATTGCCCTCCAACGAAGGTCGCGGCTATGTCTTGCGGCGCATCATCCGCCGCGCGGTGCGCCACGGCTACAAGCTGGGCCAGAAAGGCATGTTCTTCCACAAGCTGGTGCCCGACCTCGCCGCTGTGATGGGCGACGCCTACCCCGAGCTGGTTGCCAAGCAAGACCGCATCATCGCCGCCCTCAAACACGAGGAAGAGCAGTTCGCCCGTACCTTGGAAACCGGCATGAATCTGCTCGACAAGGCATTGGAAGGCGGCAAGCAGCAGCTCGATGGCAAGACCGCGTTTACCTTGCACTCGACTTATGGCTTCCCGATAGACCTGACAGCGGACATATGCCGTGAACGGAATATTGCTCTGGATGAAGCGGGCTACCAAAGAGAGTTGGCCGACGAACAGGAGCGTGGACGTAAAGATCGTGGCAACACCCAACTCGCTAATGTCGAGTACGAAGGTGCCGACACCTGTTTCGAGGGCTATGTCGAAGTCAGCGTCGATGCCAAGGTATTGGCCCTGTACAAAGAGGGCGAAGCCGTCTCCAGCCTGAAGGCTGGCGAGGCTGGTGTGGTAGTACTCGACAACACTGCTTTCTACGCCGAAGGTGGCGGTCAGGTCGGTGACACCGGCCAGATTGCCGCCAATGGCGGACTGAACGCACTGTTCGACGTGACGGACACTCAGAAGCTCAAAGCCGCGGTATTTGGCCATCACGGCAAACTGGCGCGCGGTAGCCTGAATGTAGGCGATGCGGTAACTGCCACTATCGACTTGCACAGGCGTCAGGCCACCGCCCGCAACCACTCGGCCACCCACCTGTTGCATGCCGCCTTGCGTGAAGTGCTGGGCAAGCATGTGGTGCAGAAGGGCTCACTGGTCAACAGCGAACGGACGCGCTTTGACTTTGCCCACCCGCAAGCTGTCACCGCTGAAGAAATGGCGCGCATCGAGCAGATCGTCAACCATGTTATCGCTCAGAACTACGCCATCTCCGCCACCCTGATGAGCTACGACGACGCGATTCGCGCTGGCGCTATGGCACTGTTTGGCGAAAAGTATGGCGATGAAGTCCGCGTATTGAAGATGGGCGAATTCTCGACCGAACTGTGTGGTGGCACCCACGTCCACCGCACCGGCGATATCGGCTTTTTCAAAATCGTAGGCGAAGGCGGCGTTGCTTCAGGCATCCGCCGGGTAGAGGCAGTTACGGGCGAAGGTGCACTGCAGCACATACAAGCGCAAGAACGCGAATATCGCGCCGCACTTGGCCTGCTGAAAGCCCAACCCGGTGAGGTGGCACACCGTATCGAGCAATTGCAGGCCGATGCCCGCACGCTGGAAAAAGAACTGGCCAAACTCAAATCCAAGCTGGCTGGTAGCCAGGTGGACGCCTTGGTCAGCAGCGCAGTGGAAGTCGATGGGATCAAAGTACTGGCCGCCGAATTACCCGATGCCGACGCTGACACGCTGAAGGATTCCGTTAGCAAGCTGAAGGATCAACTGGGCAACGCTCTGGTGGTTCTGGCGAGCCGCAGCGCTGACAAAGCCAGCATCTGCGCGGGCGTCAGCGCCAGTCTGGTGGGTCGCTTCAAGGCGGGGGAACTGGTCAACCATGTTGCCAGCCAAGTCGGCGGCAAAGGGGGTGGGCGCCCCGACATGGCAATGGCCGGCGGCACCCAGCCAGAAAATCTGCCGCAGGCACTGGCCAGCGTTGTGGCTTACGCCAAATCGAAGTAAGTCCGCACCGCTGCTGTTAAAAAAGCCGTCGCTTCTGCGACGGCTTTTTTTATTGCTGCAGCTTTTCCTGCGGATCTTGCTGCGGATGGGGTGCCCATGCCACGCCACCCGACTCGACCCGGCCAGAAACAAAACGTCAACAGAGCCTAAGTTTTTACCAGGACTCCATCGTCCCCTGCAGCTTGATAAACCACTCCCGGCGTGGCGGTTCTGCAACCGGACGATCCCATTGCAAGCCGGTGCTGACTTGCCACTTTGCATTCAAACGATGCCGCCATAGCAATGAACGATGGCTGCTCCGATCGACCCAGGCCGCTTGCGAAGCCGATGCCTCACGTTCGCTGCGCTCCTGCTGGAAAATGGCCCGCAAGCTGCTGTTGGCATTGAAATGCCATAGCGCAAGCAAACGCAGGCCCGATTCCTTCAGCCCGCCTTCGCCATCACCCGCAGCAATGCGCACACCAGTCAAGGCCGGGTCCAGCTCCAGGCTACGACCGCCAGCCAGAGGCCAACGCATCTTGGCGCTCAACGACCACCAGCCACCGCGCCCAACGCGGTCATCGTCCGCATCCAGCTGTTGTCCCCAGCTGCCCTTGAGCGACAGACGTGCCAGCCACGGCCACGGCGACGTAGCCAGCCCGCCATGCAAGGCTGGCGTTGCGTGCAATTTGCCGCCGCTATGGGCACGCTGCCGGTCTGCGCCCACGTTCAGCCACACCGTTGTTCGTCCTGGCGCGCTGACTTCGCCACCCAGACGCAATTCACGTCGAATCACCTCATTGCCCGGCTCGGCACGATCCTGATCGCGCAGGCTCCTGACTTCGTTCAAGCCCAGATGCAACTCAGTCTGGTGCAAAGATAGCCCGGCCTCCCCCCACGGCAACTGGCGAGCACCAAATTTCCGGTTCAGATCGAGCGATGTCTGCCACAGGCCAGCCTGATCACCAAAGCCCAACAAATTGACGAAGCCGGGCGAGATGAATGTGGCCTCTGCCTCGTTCCGCCAGGTCTCATCGTTATAGAGCCCTTTAAGCCAGGCCCTGCCGCCCCGCTCGCCCGATCTGGCCTCGCGGGATGTCAGTCCAGTGTCGCTCGATTCGTCGCGGGCGATGGTGTTATGGCTGGTCATCACATTCCATTGTGCCTGCACATGACGTCCTCCCTCGCTCTGCCGCCAGAGTCCATCGACGCCCACCACCTCGTTCCGCCGGGCACTGTCGAGCGCACGCCGTCCCAGCATGACGCCGTTCATCAGACCACCATCAGCCTGAGGGTGCTGCGAGCGGGCCCGGAGCAGCTGCACCTGACTGGGCGCATCCAGCTTCCAGTCTTCAGTTCCCCAGGGACGACCGCGCAGCACGCCGGTACCGGCGCGATCCTGCAGCAACAGCAGCGAGGCATCTGCCTGATCACCGCGCCAGGTACCCCTCACGCCCCAGCGCAAATCGCCAATCGCGCGCGAGTAGAACGCCGGCAGGGTCAGCCCCAATACATCGGCACTCTCCAGAAAGTAGCGTCGTTTCTCCGGCTGCGCCTGTGCCAGCGCCTGATTGCCGCTGGCTTGCGGCGCATCAATTTCAACCAGTGCATAGTCGGGGTTCAAAGTGGCATTGAATATCCAGTCGGCACGCGGACGCCACCAGCCCTCGGCGCCAAGGCTGCCCTGGTTGGTCTGATGACCGTTCGAATCTTTGGTACGACCAGTCCACTCGACCATGGCCTGTGCCTCGGTCTGGCTGCGATGCTGACGCAATACCGCATCCATGCCTTCGAGCGGCAAGCTCGCATTCAGCACACTCAATGCATTCTCGTCGGCCGGGCCACTCACCAGCAACAAGTCCTCTGCACCGGGAATCGCCCGGCCAACCATGATTTTCCAGGGCGCGCTGCCATCAAAAGGGTAACGCAGCCCTGCCAGCGGCCAGCGAACTTCCATGCTGTAGCCATCAGCCAGACGGGTTACGCCAACCTGCACCGGGTAATCCGGCCCCAGGTCATCCTCATCGTCGGCAGCGGAATACAAGCCATCGCTGACCACGCCCGCCAGGCTCACTCTGACAAACATCGCCGACTCGCCCCGCCCAGTCGGATCGAGCCAGATGCCGATCATGTCCTGATCCCGCTCTACCGCATCACGACGCGACAAAACGACGTTCGGCGCCTGGGCATCCCAGGCCCGGATACCGATGATCAGCGCGTGTGCATCAACGACCACGCGCGCTTCAGTACGCAGTGCCGGCGGCACCGCCCCGCCTGCCAGCGGCTCCAGCTGCGAGAACTCACTGTGAACCGCAGCCTGCTGCCAGACGGCTTCATCCAGCCGACCATCCACCACCATCGGCGGATCAGCCGCTGTCAGGGTATGCGCCTTGAAGGAGGTCGCCAGGGAAGCAGCCGGCAAAACACACAGCATCGCAGCGCACAGGTGGCGCAGGCGAAACCCGGCACTTTGAAAAGATACGGTTGATTTCATTGGTCCAGAAAAAGTTGGCCGCTACCCCGAACAGGCGGTAGCGGCGAGTCAAACGACAGCGGCCGGGCGTATGGCCCTGCGCTGCAGTGATCGGCAGTGGTCAGGCTCAGTAGGTATAAAAACCCTTGCCCGCCTTGCGTCCGAGGTGTCCGGCATCGACCATGCTGCGCATCAGCGGACAGACCCGGTATTTCGAATCCTGAAAGGTCTGGTACAGCACATCGAGCGAGTTCACCACGGTGTCTACGCCAATCAGATCGGCGGTTTCCAGCGGTCCCATCTTGTGGCCAAAGCACTCCTTGAAGATGGCATCCACATCAGCCGGCTTGGCAATGCCGTCCTGAATCGCAAACGCTGCCTCATTCATGAACAGATGCGAGATCCGGTTGGAGACGAAGCCGGGGCCGTCCTTCACCACCACGGACTTCTTGCCGAGGAGGGTCAGCATTTCCAGGCAACGATCACGGGTCTGCTCGGAAGTGTTGAGTCCGACAATCACCTCGACCGTGTGCTTCATGTAAACCGGGTTCATGAAATGCACACCGATCACCTGCTCAGACCGGCCGTGGAACGAACCCAGCTTGGTGATCGGAATACACGAAGTATTGGCGGCCAGCACCGCATGCGGGGCGATGAACTCGGCCATGCGCAGATAGAGCGCCTGCTTGAGTTCGATATTCTCGGGGATGTTCTCGACCACGAAGTCACGGTCGGAGAGCGTTTGCAGATCGGTAGACCACACCACATTGGCCAGCATTTCGTCAGGCCGACGCCCTTTGGCCAAGGGGCTGAACAGGGGGGCGTAGCTCGCAGTTTCCAGCATGCGCTCGCGGCTTTGCTGGCAAGACGCCTCATCCTTTTCAATCACGACCACGTGCTGACCGCGCAAAGCGCAATCAAACGCCAGGCTGGAACCGATATTGCCGCCGCCAACGACGGCGATTTTAAGTTGTGACATAAAGCTTCTTTCTTGTTTGTATTGAGTCAGAACCACGCGAGATCCCGCATCGGTGGTTCTTGTCAGCAGGTGCAGGCCTCACTCGTCGGCATCAGGAGAAACGACTTCCCACTTGCCGTACAACGTCAGCCCGGCGGACTTTGCCAGCAGGGTTGATGCCTGATTGTCAGTCTGACAACGATATTGTGGCTCATATCCGAGCTGGCAGGCATGGCGGCTGATGGCACGCACAACGGCACGGGCATGCCCCTTGCCACGAAACGGCGGCAAGGTCAGCACGCCGGTATCGGCAATCGGCTCGGCCTGCGGGCCATCGTCCCAGGGGTACATGCTGGTAGCAGCAATCAAGCGTTCGTCGTCAAACGCCCCGAACACCGCCCAGTGATCGAGTTCGACATAGGCATCGTCCAGATCCTGCTCTGAAGCAGACGCCTGGAATTCAGCAAAGGCCGCTTCATCATGCTCCGTCAGCTGGCGCACGTTTGCCGGATTGGCTTCCTGCAGCAACCGGGCTTTGTCCGCCTCGGTGAAATGAAAGATGTAATCAGCACCATGCAGCGCGATATTGGCCTCGCCCAGGCGTTGCCGTAGCGTGGCTTCCGTCAGCGCTTCCTGTGCTGACAGGCCCAGCTGGCCGGCAACGGCCGGGGTCATCACCACCAGCACCTGAGCGCCGGTATCGAGCATCATCACTCGCCGGTCTTCATCCAGATCCGGGTTGATCGAAACGATGAGCTGATCGTTCTGGCAGACAATCTCGCCGCTCAGGTAAGGTTTTTTCCAGAAGGACTCTATGGTTTTTGAGAATGCAGACACTTTATTGACTCGACTTGGCTAGAAAATTAAACAGGATGCCCGGCCGCCTCATCAGCCTGACCGGATTGACACAACAACGCCCGACCACACTGCTCCAGCCACGAAACAAACTCCGGGCACGAAAACAGATAGAAGTGCCCGCCGGTGAACACCTGCGGGGTGATGGTCTGGCGAAATACCTGCTGCCACTGCGCCAGGCGGGCTACCGGAACACGGAAATCACTATCGCCCCCCACTACCCGCACCGGCAGCGCCAGAGCGGGCTTGGGCAGGCGGCACAGATCGGCCAGCAGCGCCAGATCACTACGCATGACACCGATCACATACTCCCGCAGCGCCGCATCGGCCAGCACTTCGGGCGGCGTGCCTTCGTACTGCTGCAGCAAATTCAGGATCGCCTGATCCGACAAAGGCGCCTCCGGCACCGCGCCCGGCTCGGCGGGGTCTACGAAAACCCGTGCCGACAGCGTCAGGCCAAGCTGCATCTGCGGCGCCTGTTGCTGGAGCTGGCCTGCCAGCTGAAACGCCAGCTCGGCACCCAGGCTATGGCCGAACAGCATCAGCGGCTTGTCGCGCCCCAGACCACGCTGGCGGACCGCCGCCAGAATGCTGGCCAGCGTGGCAGCGGCGCCAGCCTGCAAGGGTTCCATGAAGCGCGCACCTCGGCCCGGCAACTCCAGACAGTACGCCTCGTTGGCCGCAGACAACTGGTTGGCCAGCTGCAGATACGGGTAGCTCGACCCACCGGCGTGGTGCAGGAACAGCCATTGCACCGTCGCTTCGGGCCGGGCTTTGGCCAGGGAAATCACTGCATCAGACAAGGCTTGGCACTCCCATCCCCGCATTGGCTGCCACCCCGACGGGTGCGGACTGCGACGCCGCCTGATAGATCCGCTTGAACTCTGGCACACCCGCAATCGGCGCCTTGGCGATCCAGCCCGCGCCACGTTCAGACTTGTAGCGGAAATACGCCGGCCACTCTTCGTTGGTGACAAAGTTGTAGGTCAGCGAAATGCTGGGCGACAGGGTGTGTACTTCGTGGGTCAGACCACGCGGAATCAGCATGATTTCGCCCGGTTGCAGATCGAAACGCCAGATGCGGTCGGCTGTGTCCGAGCCGCTGGGTGGCAGCGCCTCGGCCTCGCCCCCTTCTGCCGCGCAGCGGGCCGCCCCTTCCAGCGAGGGCGAAAAGATCCAGCCGGATTTAACGCCGGCAATCTGGCACAGCACCGCGTTGCTGCGCATACCATCGACGTGCAACCGGGTGCAGGCACCGGGCGCCGAGAAATACAGGCCCCAGTCCTGGCACATCCGCTCATTCGGGTGCAGGCTGCCTGGCTGCACCCAGGGGATACGGTAACCCGCAGCCGGCAGAAAGTACGGGCGCCCCCAATGCTCGCGAATCTGCTGAAAGGCCCGGAAGCTGAACGAGCCGGTTTTCACCCGGTGGCCATAGCCCCAGGTGAACAGCAGGTGCTTGAAGTAGGAATCGTAGGTGTAACGCAGATATTCCAGGTCCAGATCCATCTCGCCCAGCTGCACGGCAGGCCTTTGCACGATCTGTTCGAGGTAGTGGCGCAACCCGACTTCCGACCGTGGCCGGAAACCCGCATCCTGCAGTTGCACCTGCATGTCGCCGAATTCCCTGGCGAAGTAATCAAAACTCCACAACTCACGTGCCTGCCAGTCCCGCAGGCCGTCGGCCACGATGACCGGCTGGCGCCGGAGCAGAAAGCGGTCACGGAAATCCGCCACCGAAATATCCGTCACCCGCTCAACGTGGCCATATTCGGCCGCCTGCAGCCGTGCCAGCGCTTCAGCCTGACCAATCCGCCCCATCGACTGGCGCTGGCGACGATAGATGGTGGCTTCCTCATACGCCCATACGCCGATATCACCGACGGCATTCCATGCGTTTGCCAATAAACCCACGTTATTCCCCTTCTTAGAAGTCAAATTCCAGATCCACATCCTGCTCGGCGACGCTGGCCGCCGCCTTGGCCGGCTCGGCCAGACGCAAGCCAGGCAACAGCTCGGACACCTCGGTTTCGGGATCGGCCAGCACTGCTTCGATCAGACCAAAGAAGTAGTCGAACAAGGCCCTGATGGTCGCCTCGCCAAACAGGTGCTGGCGGTACTGGATCGTGCAATCAAAGGCATCCCGGGTTTCGGCCACTTCGACCCCGAGATCGAACTTGGCGGTATCCGTTGCCAGCTCAAGCCGCGCAAACCCTTCGTCGGCACCGGCCTCGGCCGCGCCATTGAGGCTGTGCGGCAGATAGCCGAACACGACATCAAACAGCGGATGCTTGCCCTGCCGGTTCTGGCAGTAGGCTTCGCCGTTCAGATCCTCCTGCAGCTGATTGATCGAATACGCCTGATACGGCTGGCTCTCCTGCCACTGCGCCTGCAGATCGAGCAGGTAGTCGGCCATCGGGAAGTCCGGATCGGGTTCGATCTTCAGTGCCAGCATATTCACCAGATAGCCCACCACGGCCAGTTCTTCGGCCTGATTGCGCCCGGTAACCGGTACCCCCAGCAGAAGCGACTCAGCACGGGCTACCTTGCTTAGCAATACCCCGAAGCTGCCCAGGAAGAAGGTAAACGGCGAAACACCCAGCCCCTCGCACAGCGCACGTACCTGCGCACTGTGGTGGGTAGAAAGGCGCCGGACCAGCGTCACACCACGGTGGCTGTCAGCGCCGATCACAGTCTCGGCGCCCGCTTCCACGGGCAGGCTGAGCGCCGCTGGCAAAGGCAGCAGATTGGCCAACCAGTAGGCTTTGCCCTTGCGCACCTGCTCGACGTGATCAGCCGTCTGTTGCTGACGCCGATAGGCCGCAAAGCTGTATTCAACCGGTGGCAGCGTGGCCCCCGCCAGCAGCTGCTGGAAGTCCTGCGCCAGAATGCCCAGCGACACGGCATCGCAAACAATGTGATGAATGACGATCAGCACCTGATGTGACGAACTGGCGTCAGCTGCTTCAATCAGCATCGCCCGGATCGGCAACGATTGCTTGAGGTCGAACGGCATGGCTGCAAACGACTCCAGACTGGCCTGCGCAGCAGCCATATCGGCGCTTGCAGGCTGCACGGTCAGGCCGACTCGGGCGTCGGACTGCGGCAACATCAGCAAGTCCGCACCCTGCCGTTCAAATCGGCACTTCAAGACCCGGTGCCGGTCGGCAATCGCCTCAATCGCCGAGGCAATCGTCTGGACGCTGAACCTGCCAGGACAATGGAAGGCCAGCGGCATGTTGTAGCTGCCATCGTGAAAGGTGGTCTGATGGATATACAGCCATTCCTGCGCGGCACTGGCCTTGATGGCGGCATTCAGGTCGATCTCGGGTAGGCTGGCACGGCCGCCCCCCTGGTCGAGCAAGCACTGCCGCTCGATCTCGCGCACGGTCGGCTGCGCAAAGAACTCCTGAATCACCACCCGTTTGCCGAGCTTCTTGTAAATCTTCTCCGCCATCACGATGGTCTTCAGGCTGTCGCCACCCAACTCCATGAAGCGGTCATCCACCCCGACCTGCTCCACCCCCAGAATGGCGCCCCAGATGTCGGCGATTTCCTGCTGCAAGGCCGTGGCCGGTGCCAGATAAGCCGAAGTCAGGCTCACCGGCCGGGGCTTACGGCGAACCGCAGGCGTCGCTGGCTGCGACGCACCGCCCTGTGCGGCAACACGTCCCCCCCAGGCAAACAGCCGATCGACAAACTGGCCCGCCGAAAAAATCTTCTGATCCTCGGCATCTTGCTCACGCAGGCTTTGCTCGAACAACGCCGGGAATGCTGCCCCAGCCAAGGCCACTTCGTTGGCACCCCAAGCATTGGCATCGCGCGTATCCGATGCCTCGAAATGTACGGTTTCCCAATTAACCACGATCCAGCGCGTTGCCGCTGACCGGCGATTCTGCAAGGCACCCCAACCATCCAGAAACAGATTGGCCGCTGCGTAAGGCGCATGGGCGATGCCGCCAAAGAACGCCGACATCGACGAGGTGACAAAACACCGCTCGACCGGAACCGACTCGAACACCTCGGCCAGCACCTGCGACGCCAAGGCTTTTGGCGCAAGCTGGGCCAGATAGCGCTCGGCATTGAGCTCGACCAGTGGCGAAAACGAATCGCCATCGGTCACCCCTGCTGCATGGATCACCGCGAAAACCTCGCCCAACCGCTGGCGAATCGCCTCGAACAGGGCCACCCCTTCCTCCGCCGAAGCCAAGGTGAACGGGAACACCGCCACCGCCGTGGCACCCGCTTCAGTCAGGGTTTGCTGCAGCTGCTGCATGGCAGGCGTCTCGGCACCCTGTCGGGTGACCAGCGCCAACTTCGCCTGAAAGCGTCGGGCCAGCGTCAGCGCCATGACTTTGGCCATCCGCCCCCCCGCTCCGGTGATGACAAACGTCTTGCCGACAAAGTGCTCGGCCTCGATCACGCGATTTTCCTGAGGCTCGGGATGGCAGAAATCTTCAACAAACAAGCCATCCGCCGTCAGCTTGAGCGGGCCGGATTGCGGCGTGCGCAGCAAGGCCGCCAAGCGCTGCAGACTGGCGCGGCTGTCATCCTGAACCTCCAGAAAGGCGCAACGCATGCCGGGCACCTCCTGCGGAGCAACCAGCGCCAGCGACTTGAGCGCCGCCACCGTGAACACCGCACGGGCCGCATCCCCCGACTCGGCAGTCGACAAGGGCTGCACGGCGGTCAGATAACAATGCGTCGCCGCGAAGCCGGAAAAGTCCGCCTCGGCCAACACCTTGCCCACCGCAGACAGGCTTGCGAGCGAATCCTCCTGCATGGCAAAGCCATCACCAGGAAAGGCCAGTGCCAACACCAGAGTTTGCCCAGCGACAGCGTCTGCCAGCAGGCTGGTCAGCGTTGCCCGTAGCTGGTCGGCACACCGCAGATTCAGGCGGTGAGTTTCCACCTGCAGCGCACTCAGGCCCTCTGCCAGCAACGTCAGCGAGGGTTCCGCCAGCAATACCGAACGCACTCCGGCTGAAGGCTGTGCCGTCGGCACCCGCAACGATCGCCAGAATGGCGTCAGCAAGCCGGCGGCGTTTCTCGATACGCCACCCGTGCTGGTACCCGCCACGATGCCGGCAATCTGGGCCCAGGCGCGGTCGGTGATATGACCAGCCGGATGCACGTCGCGCTCGAAAGCGTAGGCCGGCACATCCAGCAGGGGCATGCCGGCATACGCGGGTAGCAAGGTGGCGGCAAGATCCCGCTTCCTGCCCTCCAGCCAGCTGCTGGCGGCTTGCAGGCGATCACCGGTCAGGACTGGCTGCAGCCAGCTTTCAGCGTCAACCGCTGCATCAAGATCCAGATAACGTTTGATTTCCTGCATCAATCCAAAGCGATCAGTCGCCACCAGCAAGGCGCGACAGGCAAAGCTGTGGCGTCTGGCCAGGGTGTGAGACAGGGCAGGCAGTGCCAGGCCATCCTGTGCCACCAGCCACGCCGAGAGCACTTCGAGCTGGCGGCGCAAGGCGGCCGGGGTCTTGGCCGAGACCGGAAACAACATCGGCGCAGCCACCGCTGCGTCCGCAGTAGCCGCCTCAGCATCTGCTGGCGGATACTGCTGCAAAATCACATGCGCATTGGTGCCACCAATGCCAAAGCTGCTGACGCCACCGAGTCTCGGCTTGCCTGTCCGTTCAGGCCAAAGCTCGGCACTGGTGTTGATGTAGAACGGTGAACGTTCAAATTCGAGCTGCGGATTCGGGCGCTGAAAGTGCAGGGTCGGCGGAATCACGCCGTGCTTGAGCGCCAAAACCATCTTGATGAAACCAGCCACGCCTGCGGCGGAATCCAGATGGCCGATATTGCCCTTCACGGCACCCAGCGCGCACTGATTCGTACCGTGGTGGCGATCAGCCTGGAAAACCTCCTGCAAGGCCATGAATTCGATGCTGTCACCCAGCGAGGTTGCCGTGCCATGACACTCGATGTAATCGAGATCGGCCGCTTCGACCTCTGCCAGCTCCAGCGCAGCGCGAATCACCTCGGCTTGGCCTTTGACGCTGGGAGCCGTGTAGCCGACCTTGCGCGAACCATCGTTATTAATGGCCGAGCCCTTGAGAATCGCCCAGATCGGGTCGCCATCGGCAATCGCATCGCCGGCCCGTCGCAACACCACGGCACCCAGACCACTGCCGAATACGCTACCGGTGGCTTCTGCATCAAACGCACGGGTCTTGCCGTCTTTTGAAAACAGCATGCCGGGCTGGTAGGTATGTCCGTTCTGCTGCGGCAGCTGCAGGCTCACGCCCCCTGCCACTGCAAAGTCACACTCGCCACTCAACAGGCTCTGCACGGCCTGATGGATGCTGACCAGACTGGTCGAACACGCGGTCTGCATGGTGAAGCTTGGGCCTTGCAGGCCGAGCTTCCACGAAATCAGCGTGCTCATCGCATCCTTGTTGGCGAGCTGCGAGGCCAGAAAGCCGCCTACATTCTCGACCTGCTCGGACAGCATGGCCTGCATGGTCCACTGCACGGTGCTGCGCGCCCCCAAAAACAGGCCGATATTGCGGCCCCGCTTATCCGGGTCTACCCCCGCGTTCTCCAGCGCATGCCACACACACTCCAGCATCAGCCGCGTCTGCGGGTCCATCACGGCGGCTTCAGCCTGGCTGTAGCCGAAGAATTCGGCGTCAAACCAGTCGGCACCGTCGAGCACCCCATTCACCGGCACAAAGTCCTTGTTGCGGATCTTGCTGGCATCGTGCCCCGCTGCCAGCAAGGTCTCTTCGGTAAAGCGGGACACGCCATCCATGCCCATCACCAGATTCCGCCAGAAGGCTTGGCAGTCTTCAGCGCCCGGAAAACGGCCCGACAGGCCAATCACGGCGATATCCAGATCTTCTCTAATTACTGCACTCATTTTGCTGCACTCATTGGTTTGTTTAATTGCTTGGTCTCGCCCGGCGAATCGGGCCAGAAGCCGGGTTCCAGCTGCTGCATAAAGCCGGAATGGTCGCCCGCCAGACGCTGCACCAGCCATTGATCTGGCCTTGGCAACGCAGCCAGCTCGGCTTCGTCGGTGTCTTGCGAGAAAATCAGCGCAAGTGGCAAGTCGAGCCCGGCCAGCGCTGACGCCCGGTCAAAGAACGTCTGTCCGTTCAGGCAGCCATGCTGCAAGCGGTAGAGGCACCACTCGCGGTACACGGCCGGCTGCTGTTCGCGCAGGCTCGCTTCGCTGATGGCTGCCGGCAGACCGCCATAGGCCGCTTCCAGCCCAAGCGCACGAAAACCCTCGACAAACTCGGCCAGCAGCGCCTCGCCCTCGAACACCTCGGTACGCAGGTTCGGATCGAGAAAAATCAGACGCTCTACCGACTGTGCAAGCTCGGGGTGATGCTGCAGCAAGGCCGCCAGCATCTCTGCTCCCAGCGAATAGCCACCCAGCCAGACCGGGCGCTGCCCGGCCGCAACCAGCGCCTGCTGCAGCGTCTGCAACAAGGCGGCTTCCAGCTCGGAGGCTGTCAGATCAACCACCGCATCGGCATCCAGCGCCAGCACCGCTGTTGTCACCTGCCCGGCCCAGCGATCAGCCAGGTCCTGCAGCTCGTGCAAGCCACCCAGCGCCGGTGGCAGCAAGATCAGTTTCGGCGTGCCCGGCACATCCGGGCTCAGCAACCGTTCCTGTACCCGTTCGCCACTGCCGGCGGTGCCCTGCCGCGCCCTAATCAGCGCCCACTGGCTGGCGATGGTCGGGTTGCGGAAGACATCGACCGGGCCGAAGCCAATGCCGAACTGGGTTTCGATCTGCCCGGCCAGCCGCACTGCGCTCAGCGAGGAACCTGAAACCAGGAAGAAGTCCGATTCCGGCGTCAGCGCGCCCTGATAGCCCAGACAGCTGCGCCAGCAGCCAATCAGCAGCCGCAGCCCCGGTTCCAGCCCGGCCTCGTCGGCCACCGGGGCGG
>NZ_JARRAF010000053.1 GCF_030129945.1 Parachitinimonas caeni | reverse complement strand
TCGCGCCGGGCCGAGTTTTGGGGCAGGGCGAGGCAGGGTGAGTGCAGTTTAGCGAGCTAAATAAGCGAACGCTAACGACGCCATGCCCCAAAAATCGACCCGGCCCGGAGGGTTTCGCCGAATTTGGGCCTGCTGCCGCGTTAAAAATCGCTTACTTAGCTCACTAAGCGGCGCGCTTTTTGCCTTGCATCAGGCCCAAATCCGTCGAAACGAGATCCGGAAATAAAACGTCAACAGAGCCTAACTCGGGCATTCTGGCAAGACCTGTCCCCAACCCCGCAGCAGGAAAGACCAGGGTGTCATAGCGCCGGCCATTGGCATCCTGGCCGGCTTGCCAGATCTGGTGCAAGCCCTCAATACGTCGGTCCACTGCGGCAAATTCATCGGCTTGGTCGCTGAAAAAAGCACCTTGATGCATCGCCGGAATCCGCTTGGTCGGAATGCCATAGCTGTTCGGCGCATCGCGGATAATGGCTTGCCCCTTCTTGCCGCGCGCCAGCAGATTGTCACCAAACACAAACAGGCTACCCGGTTGTGCCCGGCATCGTTCCAGGCTGTAGAACTCATCAAGTATTTGAATATTAATCATATTAATTTGCATGGCGCTGAGCGCAAGATGAAACGGCGTGTGGATTCTACGGCACTTTTTGCGCAAGCCCGCAGAGGGATCGGAACAAGTCTTCAGTTTTAATGACAATTGCAATGATTCGCACTGGCCTCGTCTGGGTGATGGCCAGCACTAACCACGCAGCCCAATTTTCGGACTCGTACAGGTTTGTGCCAACCCATGCCTGATATGCCTTGTCAGGGTAATACAAGATGGCCGACATCGCGATACTGCAATGGCGCAGAGGACATATCACTTAATAAAGAAATCATGACGAGTGATTGGTTGATAAAAATGGCTGCAATTCATTTCTGAGAATAATCAAATACCTTGAATTGACACGGATATACCCATCCCGCACCATGACAAAATACTAATAATGACATTTGCATTGTTGGGTGGTTGGTAAATATAAATAAATCGTGTCTGGAGAGTGTCATGAAATTGAACATCACCGTTATGGCGTCGGCGTTGCTATGGGTAGGGCAACCGGTGCTGGCAGAGAGTCTGTTGCTGAAGGTTCAACAGCAAAATAACGCGGTTGCCCCAGGTTTTCAGCTGCTGCATGCCCAGAAGGGCAGCTTTGCCGCCAAACCCGCCCAGCAGGATGCCGATGAAAACGATCTGCTGATTGTCGGGCGGGATCATCGTGGTCGCGAGCTGTTCCGCACCACAGTGCGAGACCCTGGCGTCATCCACGCCGAATCGTTCAATCCCAAGACCGGCGCTATCGAAAGCGTGCGCAGCATCCGTCAGGAGCAATCGCAGTTTGAGGTCAGCGTGCCGGCCCATGCCGATCTGGGGCGCGTCGAAATCATCAAGCCGGTTGCCACTCGCCGTGGCGTGATGTCAGACAGCAGTGCGCCGACGTTTGCTTTCGATGTCGCCGAGATCGAGCAACAACTCAAGCGCAGTGCGGACCAGCCGATGATGGACAGCCCGGCGACTTCGACCATGCTGGTCAATACCGGCCCATCGTCTGGTCGTTTCGACATCATTCTGGTAGGCGACGGCTACACCGCCGCCGAGCAGGGCAAATGGGCGCAAGTGGCCAAGTCGATTGCCGATGGCATCATGGCCGACCCCATGTTTGCCGCGCATAAAGGCGGCATCAACATCCGCCGGGTGGACATTGCCAGCGCCCAGTCCGGCGTGACCGAGCTGGATACCGGCGTGCGCCGGGATACCGCCTACAACATGACCCTTGGCTGCTACAACATCCAGCGCCTGGCCTGCGTTGATTACAACCGCGTTCACCAGATCATTGACCCTATCACCAGCCCGGATGGCCGCGATCTGGTGGTAGCGGTGGCCAACAGCAGCCGCTATGGCGGTGGCGGCGGCCCAATGGCCTCGCTGACGGCGCATCCATCCTCCATTGAAGTGGCGCTGCACGAAATCGGTCATACCGCGTTCAAGCTGGCTGATGAATACGACTACGGCACTTGCGATACCAGCTACGAGCCTTCCGAAGTCAACGCCACGCTGCAGACCAGCCGCTCGGCCATCAAGTGGGCAAGTTTGATTCCCGGCAATGTCAGCCTGCCCACCCGTCCCGGCTCGGTGGCCAATGGCACCATCGGGCTGTTTGCCGGTAGCCGCTACTGTGCATCCGGCATGTATCGCCCGACCGAAAACTCCAAGATGCGCAATCTGGGCCAGCCTTGGCATGCGGTGAACGAAGCGCGCATCAAGGCCGTATTTGCGCAGTACTACAAGCCGGATACCGGCGGCGAGGGGAATGGGGAGGTCAGGCTGACCGGCAACCTTGGCTACTCAGGCAGCTGGAACAATCTGCCGGCCAAGGTGCACCGCAGCAACAAGGGTGGTCAGTTCAAGCTCAAACTCAGCGGCCCAGCCAATGCCGACTTCGAGCTGGCCCTCTACAAGTGGACCGGCAAAGCCTGGACCGCCGTTGCCACCTCCACCGGCCCCACCTCCACCGAGGCCATCAACTACAACGGCACGGCTGGCGATTACTACATCGAAGTCAAATCCTACTCAGGGCAGGGCGCGTATAGCGTGACGTATCAATTCCCGGCGTGAGGTATCTCAAAGGCAGAAAAAAAGGGGCAGCTTGGCTGCCCCTTTTCTATTTTTGGTAAAAGATAGCTAGATGAAAAGATTATGGCTGTTATTCATTAAAATTCACCCAGTCAAATACCTTTACGGGTGGAGTGGATACTCCTGGGGTGCAAGGCTCCCAAACTTTGGCGTGACAAGGCCCAAGCCCTTCAGCGGAATTCTCATCATGACCAATATTAACAACCCAATACATGAAACCATCACTATGCCGGTAGAAGAAAATATCCTGGAACTCATTTCCAAATTGGGGAGAGAGTTGGCTCGGAATATTTCTCATTACCGGTGGAGCGCTGCTGGCCGTGGCAGGGTTAAGTTGCATGTCGCTGTTAAAATTGTATTTCGGCGCTGTCATATCCCAGCTGTAGACCGGAGCAACCAGCTCCCGATTCCTATCGTGAGGATCTGCGGCAAAAGGGTTGGAGAATGGTGCAATCAAGACTCCAAAGTTTGCGTTGTCAACTCCTAAGATGTGGTGATACCCGCTTTGTGTATACGCTTCATGTGTACCATTTGCCAAGTAGACCAATGGGTGGAATTTTCCTCTTCTCTTCGCCTCGTCAAACGAAATTTGATTGAGCTTGTCCCCCCCCTCTAGGTCAAAGTACCGGATTTCTACGTTTTCTGCATTGCGCAGTGCTCCGTCCGAATGAGCTGAATAAAAATATTCTGCAGGAATGTAGCTTCCATCGACATTCCTGAGGTTTACCGAAATATGCACTACGTCCGCAAAATGGTTTTCAACGGGAGAATTAGGAACATTGTTGTAACCAAAAAATAGAAAATACCGTATCCAAATATCGCCATTTTCTCTTTCCTGGTAAAAGGCATAAGTAGGCGCTTGCCTTGGGTCTATAAACAGTCGATCTCGGGTGCTAGTCTCCTCTGAAAACTTGGCAATATATTTGCCAAGGATATGTTTGGAAGAATCGCTGTGATTTTTGCTCCCCCCGACGATATGGTGACTCCTATCAAAGAAAGGCATGAGGTTTACGTCTGAATTTCCAATGTACCGAGCTTCCTTAATGTCAAATTTAATATAGTTTTGAATAGGTTTTGGTGGAAAGCCTTCTGCATCATGCAATGCCCAAAGCGGTAAATTATCGAAGATAATCTGACGTTTTTTTTGCTCTGACAAAACAGACGTTCTGTGATTGGCGACTCCGCGAACTGAATAGTACCTATTCCGACTTTCTGCTACCCGATCTCGTTGTATTATGATCTGATCAACATTAAGGGTTTTTATTACGTCGGCACCAATACCTTCCTACATTAAATAGCTATAGGCATAGGCGTAATTCACCAAATCATCCGTTGTTTTGGACTGAAGATAGGGCACGGCGGTGTTGGTGCTTGCTGACAGGCGAACGATGAGAGTGTCCCTAGCCGTCCCTTCATGGGGGAGCCCAGTCAGCTGCTCAGGGGTAAACCAGCCAGCATTCACCAAGGCTGCCGAAGCGTGGTTGCTACAAGCTGGACAATTGCTTGGTGTTTGCGCGTTTGGCGCGACGCTGGTTGGCATTAGTTTGTAGCTTTGAATCACGAATCCTGCTGACGTAGATGAAAGCTGGACTGGATCCAAACCGGGAGCAATGGTAGCTCCGCGAGCCAGGTATTTACCTTTTGCGTCAAAGGGTTCTAGATAATCCCCGTCTTTTACGCAAAAAGTGGCTCTGCTGGTGTCGCCATTGGGTTGTTCAATTTTAAGGCGACCATCTGTCAGATGGCGGATAAAGTAGCCAGGGTAGTTTCTCGATTCAAAAGAATAGCAATTACTACCAGCATTAGTGGTTCGTGCTGGTCGAACGAAAAAGGCTGAGTCGAGAAGGCCCAGTGAGTCATTTGCATTAATTCTACTCTCATACAGAAAGTATCCTGAATGGCGCAAACTATTGCCATTTTCTGTATTAACAATTCTGGTTAATGAGTTTATTTCAGGGAAGGCTGCCTGTGCGGCAGGGTGAATTGCGGCAATGCATAAGGCGAGCAAAGGCAATGAGAAACGGCCTCTCATGGATTATCTCCCGTTTTGTAGAAATATTATAGAAATGGTTTTGCAATGAGCCTGCAGGAGGTGAGTAAAAAACCGTTAGGCGCACTGCTGGGGCGGATATTAATAATGAAATTTTTTGATTGCAATACAGGGGCGAAATTGCCTGAGTGCTTGCTTCGGACTTAATGCTTAGTCCATTTGAATGGTATTGGTTCCCGTCTTGAGTTTAAGACTGACCAAATAGGCGTGCGTAGATGAATTAAAATCAGATCAGCCAGAAAAAAGGGAGGAGTTTACTGCCTGATCAAGTTAGGGGCAGAAAGGATGCCCCTGCCAGATCTTTTTTTGAAAGTTGGCAAAAAATCTAGCGCTTGGCTGGTTTTTTGCGGATGTAGAGGGTCTTGGTGACACGGGCGACCAGGGCGCCGGACTGGTCGTGGAGGGGGACGATGAACTCGGGCAGATACTTTTCGCCGCTTTCGGTCTTGCTGCGAATCTCGGCCAGCGTGGCGGTGTCGAGGCGGAAGCGGGCGGTAATGGTGCCGCGCCCTGGGGCGATGAAGTCGATGGCGGCGCGCTGGTCCCAGACGTAGTAATCCTTACCGAGAATGTGCATCAACATCAGCATGTACCAGGCGTCGGTCATGGCAAACAGGCTGCCGCCGAAGTGGGTGCCTACGTAATTGCGGTTGTACCAGCGCTGGCGCAATTCGCAGTCAACCTCGTGGTAATCGGCTGAGACATGGGTGGCATGGATTCCGGTAAGCAGGAAGGGCGGCCAGAGGTTGATCAGCCGCTTGAAGGTGTTGGCTTTCATGTTTTTCTCCTTGTGGGATATCGCGAGACTGCCAAGCAAGCGCTTGGTTGTCAATGCAATACCCGTCGAGAGCTTTTACTCAATTTTTAACGAAAATTGTGCTTCCGCAATGAGGTGGACCGGCTAAACTGGCGGCTTCGTCAATGTAGTCTCGCGGTGGCAGCCAGGTGCTTTCGAGGCCGCCATATTCCATTTCATAGATTAGCTGGGGTTCCTCATGACCATCGATTCGCTGCAGACAACCTTCTATGGCAAGCCTATCCGTAATTTTCGGCCAGGCGACGCAGTGGATGCGCTGGGCAGTCACACTTATCGGCTGGCGGTGGATTACGACGATGAATTCGACCTCGTAACCCTGCTCGACCAGTTTCTGGCCAAGGCCGATCTGCAGCGGGTTGAGGCGCTGGTTTTGGGGATGTGGATGGAAGCGTATGAGTCGAGCATCCAGCCGGTACTTGATCGCCTGATCGAGCGCCGGGCCGAGCTGCCAGCCTTGCGGGCCTTGTTCTGTGGCGACATGACTTATGAAGAGTGCGAGATTTCCTGGATCATCCAGGGCAGTTATAAGCCGCTGCTTGATGCTTTCCCGGCGCTGGAGGTGTTGCGGATTCGCGGCAGCAGCGGGCTTGAAATCGCGCCGTTCGAGCATGCGGCGCTGAAGCAGCTGGCCATCGAATGTGGTGGGCTGCCATCGGCGATTGTGGCCAATTTGGCGCAGAGCCGGATGCCGGCACTGGAATGGCTGGAGTTGTGGCTGGGCAGTGAAAACTATGGTTTTGATGGCGATGTCCAGACCTATGCGGTGCTGTTGCAGGCGCTTGATGCCTCTCGCCTCAGGTATTTGGGTCTGCGCGATTCGGAGATCACCGATGAGCTGGCGGTTTATCTGGCTGCCCAGCCCTGGCTGGGCCAGCTGGACACGCTGGATCTTTCGCTTGGCACGCTGGGGGATGCGGGGGCCGAGGCCCTGTATGACAGCGATGGGGTGCGCCAGTTGAAGCGGCTGGATATTTCGCACCATTACGTCAGCGCGGAATGGTTGAAATTGCTGCGGGCGATGCCGATCACGCTGGTTGCAGATGACCCGCAGGAAGCCGACGACGAAGACCGCTATGTGGCCGTAGGCGAGTAGCGGGTCTGGGCTGGCTGCCATGCGCCTTGTCCTGCTCGCACATCCTGAACACAAGCGGGTGGCCAGTCTGCAGGCGGCCCTGCATAGCCGCCGTCTGCCCGAGGCACGGGTGCTGGCCTGGCGTGACTGGCTGCGCCAGCCGGAGCGCTTGTTCTCCCTGCTCGATCAACCCTGTTGGCTGAAGCTGGAGGCGCCGGGCGAAGATGCCGACACCCAGCAGTTATTGATTGCGCAAGGCGCACGCCTGCAAAACCGGCCGGTTCCGCCGCTGCTGGCCCACGGCGAGATCGGTTATGCCGGGCTTTGGTTTGCAGGCTTCGAGTCGGCCCTGCAGGGTTTGGCGGGCGCTCTGGCACAACGCCCCTGGGTGCGCTGTCTGAATACGCCAGATGCCATTCGCCTGATGTGCGACAAGCTGGTCTGCCAGCATCATCTGCAACATCACGGGCTGGCGATTCCGGGCTTGCTGGGCCCCTTTGGCTGTTTTGCCGAGCTGCAGTATCTAATGGCGCAGTGCCGGCAACGGCGGGTGTTCGTCAAACAGCGCTACGGCTCATCGGCGTCGGGCGTGATAGCGGTCGATAGCAATGGTCGCGGGCAGTGGCGCGCCAGCAGCTCGGTCGAGATGGTGGCGGGGGAAGGCAGGCTGTTCAACTCGAAGCGGATACGGCAGTACCGCGATACCGAAGTTGTGCGCCTGATAGACCGGCTGGCACCAAACCCGCTTTATGCCGAAGCCTGGGTTCCCAAGCCGATGCTGGATGGCCAGCGCTTTGATCTGCGGGTGGTTTGTCTCGCCGGGCAACCCATGCACCGTGTGGCGCGCTTTGCCGATTGCGCCATGACCAATCTACATCTTGGCGCTTCGCGCCGTAGTGTCAGCGATTGCCTGAGCCCTGCCGCCATCGAGCGTCTGGAGCGGACGGCCCGCAAGGTGGCTGCCAATCTGCCCGGTGGCAGGGTGGCGGGAGTCGATCTGATTGCCACCGAAAGGCGCGTGCATGTGCTCGAAGTCAACGCTTTCGGCGATTGGTTGCCGCGCTTGCAATGGCATGGCCAGACCATTCATGAAGCGCAGATTGCCTTGTTGCAACGCCTTCACTGCATTGAATGACGGCAAGGAATAAAGAACATAAATGAGCCGGGGCCCGCTGGCCCTGGTTTGGCGACCGGATACCGGCAACCCGTGGTTCACGAAAGTCAAAGCAGATATGCCCGTTCAGGATATGAACCAGATCGTCGGTCAGTACGATCTGGTCTGGATTACCCTCGATACCCTGCGCTATGACGCCGCCCAGCAATTGTTCGAATCAGGCCGGTTGCCGGGCCTGGCGCGCTTTTTGCCGCCCGATGGTTGGGAATTGCGGCACTCGCCCGGCAGCTTTACTTTTGCAGCCCACCAGGCGTTTTTTGCTGGATTTCTGCCAACGCCGGCCCGGCCGGGCCGACATCCCCGGCCATTTGCCGTTGCCTTTGCCGGCAGTGAAACCAGTACCCGCACCACCTGTGTGTTTGATACGCCGGATATCGTCAGCGGCTTGGCCGGGCGCGGGTATCACACCGTCTGCATTGGCGGGGTAGGGTTCTTCAACAAGACATCGCCTTTAGGGCAGGTATTACCCGCGATGTTTGCCGAAAGCCACTGGGAACCCGGCTTTGCGCCGACCCAGGCGCGATCGGCCGACCGGCAGGTCCGGCGGGCCTTGCAGTGCCTGCAGGCGCAAACAGGCCGCACCTTTCTGTTTCTGAACATATCGGCCATTCACGCCCCCAACCGACACTACCTGCCGGGGCTGAGTGAAGACACGCTGCAGAGCCATATGGCTGCCATGGCATATGTTGATCAGGCCTTGACACCGCTCTTCGATGCGCTGGCCAAGCGGGGCGGGGCCTGGGTGATGATCTGCGCCGACCACGGCACCGCCTATGGCGAGGACGGCTATTACGGTCACCGTCTGGCGCATCCTGTCGTGTGGAATGTTCCTTACGCCGAATTCCTGATCCCCCCAGCCTGACCTGCCACCTTTCAAACCCCTATGAACGACCTGAGCCTCGCCGCCCGACTGGCGGCCGAACCTTACAGCGCCTATTCCTATTCCTACCCGCACAAGCTCGCTTACCAGCCCTTGGCGCAAGCTCAGCCCTTGCATGCGTTATGGTTGCCAGAAAAGCGCGATGCGTTGTTTCTCTATATTCATATCCCGTTCTGCGAAATGCGCTGCGGCTTTTGCAATCTGTTTACGCTGGCCAAGCCCGATGCGGCACTGCCCGGCCGCTATGTGGCAAAGGTGCTGGTGCAGATGGCGGTGGTTGCCGAGCAGCTGGGCTCACATGGTATTGCCCGCTTTGCCATGGGCGGTGGCACGCCAAGCTATCTGCCGTTGAATCTGCTGGCGACCTTGCTGGAAGGGGCACAGCGCCACTTCGGGCTGGATCTGCAAAGCACTCCGGCCTCGGTAGAAGTCTCGCCAGAGACCGCCAGTGCCGAAAAACTGCAGTTTCTGAAACAACAGGGCGTAGATCGGATCAGTATTGGCATCCAGAGCTTTCTGGAGCATGAAACCCGCCAGCTGATCCGCCCACAGCCGAATCGCCAGGCCCATGCCGCGCTGGAGCGCATCCGCGCGGCGGGTTTTGCCACGCTCAATCTCGATCTGATTTACGGCATTGCCGGCCAGACCCGGCAGAGCTTTGCGGCGTCGCTGGCTGAAGCGCTGCGCTGGCAACCTGAGGAAATCTACCTCTACCCACTGTACGTACGCCCCCTGACGGGGCTGGGCCAGATTGAGGGCCGGAGCGGGCGGGCTTATCCGCGCATCGCGGTGGCCGACGCCACCGGAGAAGATAAAGCCGCGCTCTACCAGACGGGCCGCGATCACCTGCTGGCTGCGGGTTACCAGCAGCTATCGATGCGGCTGTTCCGGCGCCCCGGCGCTCCGGGCAAGGCGGCGCCGGTGTACTGTTGTCAGGAAGACGGCATGGTGGGGCTGGGGAGTGGCGCCCGCTCCTATACCCGCGCATTGCATTATTCGACGGAGTACGCAGTCGGCCGCCCATCTACCCAAAGCCTGATCGAGCACTACTGCGATACCCCCATCGAAGCCTTTGCGTCGGCACACTACGGCATCGTGCTTGATGCGGACGAGCGTCGGCGTCGCTTTGTCATTCAGTCACTGCTGATCCGTCCGGGGCTGGACCTTGACGCCTACCGGCAGCGCTTTGAAGGCGCCGACGCACTGGCCGATCTGCCCCTGCTCACGGCACTGGTGGAAGCCGGACTCGCCAGCCTCGATGGGGCGCGACTGAGCCTGAGCGATGCGGGTCTGGCGCTCTCCGACAGCATTGGCCCGGCCTTGATTTCCGACGCTGTCCGTCAGCGCATGCAAGCCAGAGAGGCGCAGCTGTGTTGAGTTTGCTATATCGCGGTCGTCTGGCCAGCTGCAATTACGATTGCCCCTACTGCCCGTTTGCCAAGCGCAAGGACGACCGCGCCACACTGAAACAGGACGCGGCCGAACTGGCCCGCTTTGTGGATTGGCTGCGCGGCCAGCCGGAAGGCCGCTTCAACCTGCTGTTCACTCCCTGGGGCGAGGCGTTGACCCGTCGTCACTATCGCGATGCCATCATTACGCTCTCGCATTGGCCACAGGTGGCCCGCGTAGCCGTGCAGACCAATCTGTCTAATTCCCCGCAATGGCTGGCTGCAGCGAATCCTGATCGCGTCAGCCTCTGGTGCAGCTTTCATCCCGAAGAAACGCCACGCGCCGGGTTTTTGCAGCGGGTGCAGCAGTTGCAGGCGCTGGGAGTGCGCCACAGCATCGGCATGGTGGGTATCCGCCGGTTTTTCGGTGAGATGGCCGCCTTGCGCCAGCAATTACCACCCGGCACGTACTTGTGGATCAACGCCTATCACGACGAAGGCCGGCGCTACTACAGTGCTGCCGAGCTGGCGTGGTTGGGCCAGATTGATCCATGGTTTGCACTCAATCATCAAGCGCCGCCCAGTTTGGGGGCGCCCTGCGTGACCGGTGAGCGGGTGTTGTCGGTGGATGGCAATGGCGACATCCGGCGTTGCCACTTCGTTCCGGCGGTGCTGGGTAATCTTTACCAGCCGGCGCTTGCAAACCCGCTGCAAACGCGTGCCTGCCCCAACCGGCGTTGTGATTGCTATATCGGCCATGCGCATCGGCCCGATCTGCCATTCCAGCAGGCTTTTGGTCTGGGAACGCTGGGTCGCATCCCCGAAGTGTTTCACTGGCAGGCACCGGCAGACTGGCAGCCAGCACCTCCGGCCCCGCCATCGCCCAGCAGTCGGGTGATCCGGCTGGTGGCCTACTAGGCATGGGCGACGTTTTATTTCCGGTCGCGCCGGGTTTCAGCAGAACCCATTCATTCCTTGCTTGAATTACCCTATGCGCCCCCCTTACACGTCTGATTTCAGCCTACCCGTGTCACCGTATGTGGTCTGGTTTACCGGCCTGCCGGCCGCCGGGAAAACCACCATGGCGCAAGCACTGCACCAGTTGCTGCAGCAGCAGGGCAGGGCGGCGACTTTGCTGGATGGAGACCGTCTGCGCCAAGGCATCTCTGCCAATCTTGGGTTCAGCGCTGCCGACCGGAGCGAGGCCGTGCGGCGGGCAGCCTGTGTCGCACAGTTATTGCTGGAAGCCGGGCAATGGGTGCTGGTGGCACAAATTGCACCGCAAGCAAGCGATCGCGCCCTGGCGCGGGATCTAATTGGGAGCAGAAAATTTGTAGAAGTATTCTGCGATACCCCGCTAAACGTTTGCGAGCAACGCGACCCGAAGGGGTTGTACAAAAAAGCCCGCGCCGGTGAAATTCGCGAATTGACTGGACTTGATGCCGTCTACGAGCCACCTTTGAGGCCGGACGTGCATTTACTGACCGGTCAGGAAGACCTCGATGGGTGTTTGAAACGACTGATTGATTTTTTCGGTATTCGGCAATAGGAAAATAACCTTGATAATGGCATATTGCGCGTCTTCTCTCGTTGTCGATGTGCCCCATGATCCCGCCCAGCCTGAATCTCTTCCTAGATACCCATCCTGACGACGCGACGTTGCTGCACGCGCTTGGCGAGGTGCTGCAAATCAGACTGGAAAGCCTCGACTACCCTGACAGCACGGCCGAGGCCATGTTGCTGCGGATGCCCTACAAGACCGAATTCAAGACAGGCCTCTGGCTGGCACTGCCCGCTCACAAAGCCATGCCCTGTCTGCAACAACTTTGCCAGCAGTTGTCCGAACGGTTGCATTCACGAATCCTGGCAGGCCAGGGAATTGCTGACCATACTGAAACATCCGATCAGTGGTGGTTAGCCGAGCCGAATCAGGGCCAGGCAAGGCAGGTCAGCGTCAGTGAAAGCCTTGCGGGCATTGCCTTGAATGAAACGGTGCGCCATCCCGACCCAGGGAGATGCGCATGTCAAACCTGCCACGCCGCCTGATTCTTCCTCTTGCCACCACCGGATGCCTGATGCTGACAGGGCTGCTGGCCTTGCTGGGCATCAATGCCTTTGATGAACCGCTTGATCCTGGCACCGAAGCCTGGCTTGCCCCGCCCCCCAAGACTGTTGCGGCGGAGCAGAATGGCTACTTCATCGAACTCGGGCTGGCCGTGCAGACAGATCAACCGCTGCAGGTTGGTCGTGCCATTGCTGCCGACATCAATCGCCTGCCATTACCCGTCGACATCTTCCAGAACCAGTTTGATACCCTCGCTCGCCGGCATGGCAAGCTCTGGCAACTGGCCGATCTGCCCAAATGCCGCGACAAGACTGCCGATTGCGTCAATGAGATTTACCGGCAGGCCGACACTTACCGGAAGCTGATCGAGCGCGAAAAGCAGCCGCTGACCAATTACTACGCCATGATCGCGATGCCTGCTTACGAAAACGCCGGCGCGCCCAAGGTTGTGCGGAGCGACATGCCGGCCGTGCCGCTGGCACAGCTGGCCAGGGCCGATATGGCCTTGACCATTCGTGAGGGGCAGGCGGATAAGTTGCAGGCAGTTGTCAGCAAGATGGCGCAAGACCAGCAATACTGGATTCGCGCCCTCAGCCACAGCCGATTACTTTCTGATGCCATGGTGGCGCGCCTTCAGGTGGCGGCCAGCCAGCGATTCATTCGCGAGATTCAAGCCCATCACCCGGCCATCAAACCGCTGCTGGCCCCGCAGCTCACGCCCTCGTTGCAGCAATTTGCCAGCCATAACAGCCAGCGCATCATGCGGGCCATCTGGCAAGGCGAATTGCGTTTTGCCTGGTATCAATTCCAATCGGTCTACGACCAGCCCGAATATGTGGAAGATGCCTCGATGAATAAATTGGCCGACTGGTTTTTCCTGCCGAATGCCACCCTCAATCAGTTTCGCCGCACGGCCGAGCAAATCGTTGAATCCGGTCGGCATATGGATGAATGCGAATCCGGTATCCGCTGGTTTTATAACCCGGATGGCCGTGAATACAATTGCGTAGGCAGCGCCGATAAAGCTAATTACTCGCGTAATATTGTTGCCGCCCAGAAACAGGCCGCAGAATTTGCCCGTTGGCTGGATACGGTATCGTAAGCGCAGTCGGCGCGTAATTTTCAAAGATGTTTTACCATGAATGATGAACATGGCGTTGCCATCAGTATTGGCCAGGATCAATGGATAATGGGGGAGGCCCCGGCCGGAGACCGAAAAAAGGCGATCAGGATTGATGAGTGGATGGTTGAATTACAGCCTCTGTGGGCCGCACTCGAAACCAACTGCGTGGCGGCCTGTTGTGGCCTTGATGCGTTTGTTTTCTGGCCTGAAGCGATTCAAAATAATACCCGGCACCTGCCCAAAGCGCTGTTGATTGCGCAGCTGAAGATTTTTCAGAATAAAATAGAAAATATATATGGCAATGATCTGGTTAGCTTCAGATTAAATAGCTATTTCACCAAGAATACCTTATTGCATTTTCTGGCATATTTGATTGGCGTATTGTCTGCCGAGCATTAATAAGCCTCGAATCATTTTTCAATGACCAAAATTAAAATGGGGATTTCATGAAAATACAAGATTTCCGCACAGCCGGATTGATTTGGGCGGCTTGTCTGGTGGGTCTGGCCCTGCAACCTGTGCAAGCGGCTGAGATGCGTGCCTGGGGCCCGGAGCAGGCCACCGGCGCGCCCAATACCCAGGGGCCGGGAGATATTCAGACCGCCTGGGCGTCGTTGACGGAAGACGGGATGGAGGAATGGCTGCTGCTGCAGTATTCGCAAAGCGTGGTGCCGCAGAAATTGCGGGTATTTGAAACTTACAACCCGGGCGCTGTAGTCAAAATCACCGCCGTGAATGATGCCGGTCGGGAAACCGTGCTCTGGCAAGGCACTGATCCGCTACGCAATCAAGCTTCGGGTGTTGCCGAATTTGCTCTGAATGGCAACAGCAATACCCGGCAGATCAAGCTTTATCTAGATTCCCCCGCTGTACCGGGCTGGAACGAGATTGATGCGGTCGAACTCATCGGCAAGGATGGCAGCCGCCAGTGGGCGAAGCGGGCTTCCGCAAGTTCCACCTACGCCGAAACAACTGGCGCGGTTACCGTGGACGGCAACCGCGAACTGGGCGCACACCAGAATCAGGCGGTGATCGTGCATCTGGATAACGACAAGACGCTGAGCGGAACGTTGTTAAGCACCGGCCCGGAATTTCTGGTTTTGCGGGAAGCCGGCAAACAGCGCCGGTTGTTTATCGCCAAAAACCGGGTGCTGTGGATTGAAACGCCTTGAGGCAAAACGCCGGCAGGATCAACCCGCCGGCTAGCTTCAACAGAGCCTAGCTTTCTTGATTCGATTCTTCTTGCCAGGTGGCCGGTCTGGCCTGTTTGTGAATCAGGAATGGTGGCAGGGCCAACGCCTGCAGCGGCATCTTGCGAAAGGCCGCGAGGGCGTCGGCAATGGTCTCGACGATAGGCTCTTCCTGACCATTGAACGAGGTATCGAGCAGTACAGGCACGCCAGTTCTGGCAAAAAAGCATTCAATAATCTGCCGGTAAGTCGAAACCGGATGGGCAGGCACCATTTGCACGCGGGCGCTGCCATCTACATGGACGACGGCCGGAATGGCCGTGCGCGCATGGGGCAGGGTCTGTACGGCGTACTGCATGAAGCGCATCGGGCGCCGGACCTGAAAATAGTCGCCGGCCAGCTCTTCGAGCACGACAGGGGCGAGCGGTCGATAGACTTCACGCCCCTTGACGGCGCGGTTGATCCACACCCGCATGGCATCGTGGCGCGGGTCGGCCAGAATGCTGCGATGGCCAAGCGCTCGTGGTCCCATTTCACTGCGACCTTCAAACAACGCTACGGCGCATTGGCCATCGAGCAGATGGGCTACGGTGGCAGGCAGATCGGCGGGCTGCTCGACAATCAGCCCGGTCAGGTCATGGTCATCAAGCGTGGCGGGAATCAGCGGTTCGGGGCCCAGATAGTCATTTTCGGTCCAGCGGAATTGGCTGGATTGGCCGAGGATCTCGATCTGTCCATACAGTGCGCAGCCAATCGCGGTGCCACCATCGCCCGGTGCGGGCGGGATGTAGACCTCGGTAAAAGGTGACTGGGCAACCAGCTTGCCATTGGCCGAGCAATTGAGGCCACAGCCACCAGCGAGGCACAGCGCGGTCTGGCCGGTTTGGGCGTGCAACCAGTCTGCCAGCTGCAGCAAGGCGTCTTCGTAGACTTTCTGACCAATGGCGGCCAGATTGGCCGCACGCTGAAACCGCTCGGCATCATCGGCCTGATAGAAATAGTCACCCGGCTGGCGAAACAGCGCATGCCAGGCATCCGGAATGAAGACCTCATGCCCGCGTACCTCAAGTGGTGGTAGATCGAGCGTGGTGGCATCCCCCAGAGGAGCCAGACCCATTACTTTGCCTTCCTGACCCTCGAACTTCGGGAAAATCATCTGCGTCAGCGACTGATAAAATGCCCCCAGGCCGACCATGCGGCGGCGGTCACCATTCCAGAGCTGTTTCGCAATGCAGCGTATGCTGCCGCCTTCACAGTGATAGAACGATGCCACTTCGAGGCTGTCGCCATCCCAGCCGGCCGGCAGGGGGTAGTCCTCGGTGAAGCACCGGGCAGGGCTGCCTTGAAAGTCCAGAACCATGACGGCGCTGGCAGCAAAGCCCGAAGGAAAATACGCCGAGTAGAGGTGGGCCAGATGGTGGGAAATCTGATGAATGCTACCCCCTTGCTTCAATACCAGCGCGCGCAGCTCGGCATGGTAGTCATCAATCCGGGCCATCTCGGTGTCGGAGGAGTAGCACTCGACCACCACATCGGCCGCTGCGCCGATCTGCGGCAGGTGCTGGGCGTACAGCGCAACATCGCCCAGTTTGCCCCAGTGATGCTTGACCCGGCTCAGGCGTTCCTTTTGCACAGCCCACAGCTGGCCCTGCGCATCAATGAAGCAGACGCTGCCATCTTGCGTGCGGTTGATTCCTAAGACTGCTGAAGGTTTCATCTCGTTTTTCCTTTGCCGTGTTGGTGTGTGTTTTAGGTTTTGCAAATCCAGGCTCTGTTGACATTTTATTTCCGGATCGCGTTTCGTCGGATTTGGGCCTGATGCAAGGCAAAAAGCGCGCCGCCTAGTGGGCTAAGCCAGCGATTTTTAACGCGGCAACAGGCCCAAATCCGGCGAAACCCTCCGGGCCGGGTCGATTTTTGGGGCATGGCGTCGTTAGGGTTCGCTTATTTAGCTCGCTAAACCTCACTCACCCTGCCTCGCCCTGCCCCAAAACTCGGCCCGGC
>NZ_JARRAF010000052.1 GCF_030129945.1 Parachitinimonas caeni | reverse complement strand
TGCGAAATACTGGAAACAGGGAATGATTCGTTCCGGTTCAAGCAGCGCAGGAGTCAGGCCAAAATCGGATGATCAGATGGAAACTTTTGGATGCCGGTCGCTGGAAAAAATTGGGTGCCGATTGACATGTTTCGACACTTGAACGGCAGTTCACGGTTGTTCGTCTTCCTTGATCCATACCTGACGCCTTCACGGCGCCTTTTCCATGACGCTCACGACCAGGGCTTTTGACCCAAGCCGCTCATGGCGGTTTGCCAACCGCTCCTGCAAGCCGATGGCGAGGGGCCATATCCTCATTTCCTACGCCGCTTGCTGCGGCACACTGATGTCCCAGGACCACACCTGGCGCGGCCCGGTGGCAATGTGTGTAGCCGGCGGCGCATGATGCCAGGGCTTTCTCTTTGCGTCTCAGCTCTCGTTCCAGTTCCTTGATGCGCTTGCGATCTGCTTTGACCTGATCTCTCTCCGCCTGCTGACGTTCACGACTGGACTGCTGACCCTCAATGCAGGCTTGCCGCCAGGCATGAACCTGCTCGACATAGAGGCCCTTACGCCGACAATACTCACTCAACTCGATCTCTGACAGCGCCGCCGTCTCAATCACCACCGCAAACTTGGCCTCGGCTGACCAATCATCCGGTGAAGGCTTCTCTCCAGGCACGGGAACTCCATAGGCTTTGGCTTGATTGCGCCAATTGTACAGCGTCGCCCCGGATATCCCTTCTTCCCTCGACACGGCCGCCACCGACCTGTTGATCGGGGGAAGTAACTTCTTCAGTACCGCTTCTTTCCGCTCTTCGGTATACCGCAACATCTCATGACTTTCTCCGCCCCCGTTTTCTTTCACTTCAAACGATCAACGCGACAACTAGCCTGACATCAGGGGCCCGCAGCGATCAATCTATGACTTCGCAGTATTGCTGTGTGCTATGAGAGAATAATGGGCAACTTCACTCCGTGCTTACATGAGGTAGTGATCTACGCACGAGAGGTGGATGGAGACATCAATCGAACTGAGTAGATGTTACGAGAGAGATTGAGAAATGTTCGAATTGTCTTGATATGTAGCGATATTTGCTGTGTGGTTTTGTTGATTAAAGATAGGCATGCACATAATTGCTTGTTTGATGTGCTAGATTTCTAGGGAATTTCAATATGTCACGTCGTGTTGTTACGCTTGCTCATTACTATACTGCGCCCGAAATTCAGAAAATGGCGGATAAAGTAGGTGATAGTTTAGAGCTCTCGCTTTTTGCAAAGCAGTCTGATGCAGAAGTTATTGTTTTTGCTGGTGTGCGATTTATGGCAGAGACAGCGAAAATACTAAATCCTCGCGCAGAAGTAATATTGCCTGATAGAGGGTCCACTTGTTCTCTCGTGACGCAAACAGATGTAAATGATTTAAAGCGGTGGCGTGAAGAACATAGTGACTATGTGCACGTCTCATATATAAACTCAAGTGCAGAGCATAAAGCGCTGTCTGATTGGATTGTTACGAGCAGAAATGTTGATGACATCATTGCGCATTTATACTCAAAAGGACGAAAGGTAATATTTTCTCCAGATCGCAATATGGGGGCATATTTGAACTTTCAGTATGGATATGATATGCCGCTATGGTCTGCGGTGTGTGAGGTTCATGATAAATTCAATGAAGAAGCCCTTTTGACAGCTATGCAAGAGGTGGAGGGGAGCGTGTATTTGATTGCGCATCCTGAGAGCCCGCTGCCTGTGCTGAAGCGCGCCAATTATGTAGGTTCTACTTCTGGTATGTTGAAGTGGATTATTGATTTTTCCGGAGATTCCAACTCGACTATTTTTGTTGCAACGGAAGATGGCATTCTTTATAACATGGGCTTGGCGCGGCCGGATTTAAAAATTGCTCAAGCCCCTATTTATGCCGGATGCCAGTGCAATCAATGTCCATATATGAAACTCAATACCATAGAGGCGGTAAAACGCGCGCAGTCTGGGGATGGAATTAAAATTGATTATTTAACGGAGGCGCAGATGAATGCCGCAAGAGCGCCAATAGAAAAAATGCTGGCTTTTAGTCAAGGGGATCGCTCCGTCTGGTGAATGATCAGATAGTAATTATTTTATATCGTAGATATGCTACGCGACAGAGTATTTATATGGCCAGGGATGGCTCTTGCGTTTTGTCGGGATGGTGATTCGAAGCTGCATTCGCATTGTGCGCTGCAGCTTTCTTTTTCATTGGATAGATCTTTCCTTTGTCAATCAAATGCTGACGAGAAGGAGGTCTCGATTGTTGCAATTTATCCTAATTCAAAGCACAAGATCACTGCACGAGGAAGCTTGCTCGCTCATTTTTTTCTGGAGGTAGGTATGCCCTTTCAAGGGGGCGTAGCTGGGAAGTCAATAGAGGTTTTTCAGAACGATGGAGATTGGAGTAAGGTTTTAAGTTTATTAAAATTTTGTTGTAATAATTTATATGAAAGTAATGCTTGGTTGTGTGCAAGTGAAATCTTGAAGTCCTTCCCGATTCGTAATTGGCCTAAAGTAGGGATGGATTCTCGTATCGTAGAAGTTTTGGAAAAAATAAATATTTGTGGTGTCAGTGACATCTCTAGTTTAAGGCGTAATACCAATCTATCTTCCTCTCGGTTTGCGCATCTATTTACTGAGCAAACGGGAGTTTCTCTCAAGCGATATCTATTGTGGCGTCGATCTGTAAAGGCTGCAAATTACTTAGCAAGTGGCCATTCAGCGACATTTGCAGCGCACTCTTGCGGATTTTCGGATTCCTCACATATGAGTCGGAATTTTGCAGATATTCTGGGGATATCACCTTCTTTTTTGCAAAGAGCAGAGGTGACCCTTTGTAAGCTGCCTGTCTGATTGCGATTGCTAGACGTAGATGCATACCTATTATTGAGAAAGCCAACCGAGCCCGGCTAAATTTTGTTCTGACGTAGCTGCTGATGCGTACAATTAGCAGAAATGTTCAAGATCTGGTTACCATCCTTTGCTAAGTTATACCCTATATATAACTATATGGAGATTATCATGGCAAAGATAGATGCACTCTTCGATGAGTATGGTTCGAGCCATCAAAACGTAATAAATAAGCGAATACATTGGGTATGCGTGCCACTAATAACCTTCTCTCTTTTGGGCATGTTGTGGCATGTTCATCAGCTAGTGGCAATTGGATTCGTTGTATTGAGTCTTGTCTACTATTCTTTGCTATCCACTCCCATTATGGTGGGAATGGCTTTTATCTCGACCATTATGATTTTTGGCATCGCACAAATTAAGGATGTATTTACTATTTCTTTGGCGGTGTTTGTCTTGGCGTGGATAGGCCAATTTATTGGCCATAAAATAGAGGGGAAGAAGCCTTCCTTTTTTAAGGATATACAGTTCTTGCTAGTTGGTCCGATTTGGTTGTTGGGCTTTGCCTATCGAAAGTTTGCAATTCAGTACTAAATTGAACGACGTGATCAACACCCGAACAGTGCCACATTTTCCGCTGTCTGCTATCAGCTACTCATTAACTGTTGAGCTCTGGATTCTGAATGAATTTAGGCGCAGATTTGCGACAAGACTTGGAGGAAATGCAATTTGCGAATGGGCACTGCTACAGGTTGACGTTTCTTCCCTTCGTGGGAAGGAACGTCAACGAGCTTTATTAGCCGTTTGAGCATTGCCAGCGGATTGCTTCGCTTGCAAATGGGGTGACTGCTGGTGTCTTTGAGCGTTGATTGGATACGGATAATTCGTCACTGATATGGGGATGTTCTGTCGAGAGGGGGGTGCAACGATTGGCGGTGCGGTAGGCATGCCAGGAGTGGTCTGCCCATAGCCCTGCAATGATCAGTAGAACTACTCCCCCAAGCACGCCGAGAAAGCAGCTTACGGTAAGCAGTTCACCAACGTCGTCAAAAGATGCGGCCATTGCCGGTGAGTTGCCGGCGACCTCCTGTCGTGTTGCCATCATGACCAAATTCCTAATGAACGATTGGCATGTGCTTCAAACATACCAATCAAGCGCGATGCCGCTTGCTGCGGATCGTGTAGTCTCAATAACTCCCCAAATAAAACATCACCCAAAGCTAGTGTCACCAGCTCCCTTGGAGCGCCTTGTTCTGCCATTTCCTTGGTTGCCAGGCGCAAAGACGAGAGTCCTGCTCCCAGTTGCTCTATTTGTGCAACTTGTTGAGCTGTAGGCTCGCCTCTAACTTTTAGTAGCGCTCGCGCACGGCTGCGCGAAAAGTCTGTATTGGGTGCTGCAATTAATTTCAGGGTTGTCACGCTTCCTCCTCCTATCCGGTTTGATGGGCTCCTTGCAGAACACAACATGCCGCGGCGCATGGCCTTCTGTCGTAGAGGCCCGGAATATTCTCCAAATTGTTTGTATTTATAGCTCCATCATCGAACTTTTCAGGCGAATATCTGAAAAAAATGCAATGGATTGTCAAATTATTTGCTGATGCTACCGCATATTACCAGTAGCTCAAGCGGGAGAACCCTAATGAGAAAAATTCTGACGCTGTGCTTACAAGATAATGGCGTGATTTGGCACTCCGTATTTGAGTCTTTGGGCTGATAGGAAGCGGGGTGGGGGGGCATTTGGGGCGTCGTGGAGCTGCCTCAGAGATTCGGTGTACTGCAAAAGACCGAGTTGTCTTCGCATTGCTAAAAATGCAACACATTTGACGAAATGTGGTGAAAGTACGGAGATGGTCTAAAGAGCGAGGCGTTGATTTGGCCGAATGGAATTCCTCATTTTGGGCAGAACAAGGACTGGGTGTGCATAACGCGATGTGTTGGCGCAGTGATGCTTCTGCAAGCGTTCGCTGTGGCTCACGTGATGGTGAGCTGTGCTGCACTCTGCGAAGCAGGTAAGCACGCAGCCCTAATGATTGATGGTGTGTTCCCAATACCTAATTTAATGGCGACAGTTTTTGCTCTGTAGCTCAATCAGGTATGGAGGCTTTGTGTCCTTGCCTTGGGCCAACCTGTAACCATGCTGTTTCCATCCGCCACCCTACGCTCTGGCTATTCAATACTTGGCGTGCCTAAGTCATTCATGTAGTAAAAGTCCAGATTTCCGCGCATGAGGAGTTTGGGTGGGAGTGACCCGACAGCTCAGGTGATATGGCTTGTCATGCGCAATCCAATGATCATTGGTTATCCAAAATTCGGGCGATTATGACTGCTCTGGTGCTGCTGATTTCGGCATTTTTCGTTGCGGTTGATATTTAGGGGGGGGCTGAGAGGATGTGAATTCCCTTTCTTGAGTAATTCGAGCCATAGCGGCTCGCTTCGAGAGTATGACTTATGTCCTGTGGCGCTTCTTTCGGCATCTAGAGGAAATTTCAGTCGATTTTTTTGGAACTCAAAAAAATTGATTGTAGTACGGGCTTGGTGGTGACTCCCTTGAGGGAGCGAGAGTTCACGCTCCTTGTTGTGTCCGAATACTTCCAGGTACTTGGGCATGACAGTGAGCATTGTTCCCAGGTGAGTTGGGTGGGGCTCATCGGCATTGTTGCGCGAGCTGTCTCATAGTCGATTAATCTTGTATAATTACCGGCTAGCCATTTGGCGGCGAGTGGATGGCGCGCAACGCGCTCACTTGTAGTTTTTAGGTAGTGTCTCCGTAGTTAAATGGATATAACGGCCCCCTCCTAAGGGGCAATTACAGGTTCGATTCCTGTCGGGGGCACCACGCATTATTTTGAGTCAGATCTTCTCCCCTTTTATTTGAGTTCTTGGTTCGAGTACTCAATTCAATTTTCGGCGTGTGTTTCATCTGATTGGTTACCGGTTAGGATTCGGTGTGCTATTCGATTGCTTGGCTGTCGCATGTCCACACTAGCTGGCTGGTGAGAAATACGCTGTCCCAGCCCATGCGTGGGTTTTGAGGTAAAGGGGGCTTGCCGCCCGTTCCAGCTTTCCCCAAATTCCCATGCGCGGCCAAGAGGAATTCCCAGGCATCGATGTTGAGTTACGTCAGCGTCGAACATCGCGCCCTACCGATTCCCCTTTGCGCCAGCTGGCCGATGGCATCATGGCTAGCATGCGTTTACGGAACGATGATAGCGATTCGCATACCGGCCGCCCGTCGATTCCGCCCGGCTGCTCCAGATTTTGTTTACTGTGCGTAGCGAGTGCCGATTGATAGAGCCGCTGGATACACCTTGCTGTTCCGTTGATCGTTGGCCTGACCAGGGATGAAGCGGTGAGGGATCGCGCCATGTTTAGCATCAATTGCTACCGTCCGCTGTGTACCGACAGGGGCTGCGAGTGCTTCTTGCGCGTGACGTATCTCGCCGAGTGGCAGGGCGTCGCCCTGGACGAACACCTTAGCCTCGCGAGCAGCGACTCGCGCCTACGGCAGGAACGCAATCCTGGAGTGGACTTCCAAGGCGAGAAGTGCGGCAACGTCATCCTTGGAAGTACCACCAACCTGCGGTCGCGGCCGTACAAGAGCGCCGAGTTCACCGAGCAACAAGCTGCGCTACATGGCCCATGCGCTGGCAGAGAACCGCAACGGCCTGATCGTGGATGTGGAAACGACCCAAGCCAATGGCCGGGCCGAGAGGGAAGTCGCTCAGGCGATGATGGCGCGCAGTGTCCGCTAGGCGGGCGCCACGGTTGGGGGCAAGGGTTAAGACCGTGAAAGCTCTATCCGTGAACGAGAGTGCCGGGCCATCGAGACTCATATCGTATTCCAGGCCACCAGCCGCGCCGTGGATGGCCGCCCTCGCGCGTGACAAGGTGTTATGCGATGAGCCTGCTCCGTCGCAAGATGATCGAAGAAGCCTTTGGTGGGATCAAGGCCGTGAGCGCCCTGTGCAAGACGTGGCACCAAGGCTTGGAAAAGCTCTCGGGGCTGGCTCCGCAGCCTACAAACTGAAGCAGCCGGTAACCGCGAAAGCAACAACCCATCTGCCGGCAGGCGCAATGGTCCAGGTCGCCCAGGAACAACGGCTGTGGTGTCCTTCCTGCGCCGGAAGTTGAGACGGAAAAAGGACATAATCCGGTGGCAGTCAGGTATTTCTCAAGGGCCTGGGGCTGGAGTCTGTCAAGGTCATGATTCAATCAATGTGTACGCAGTGGCTTGCCTGCTCGGTTTGGTATGCCGGCAAGTGAGGCGTCTTCCTGAATCAGTATGCGGATCGCGCATTGCCCGCCATCGGCCTTCACCTTTGCACAACTTCTCCAGCATAAAGCCTGCAGTCAGACGAGCGCGGCAATCGTGTCATGTTCTGTAGATTTTTCACTGCCTCTATTCGACCCAAAATTTGGGGTTTACCTTTCAGATCACGTAGGGAGATATGGGCCATGGCGATTGGATCGGTACACGGGTTTCCTCACTGTGTTTGGTTTTTGCCTGATCCTTTTCGAACAGCCCCTGCATTTGCAGTAGTTTCTAATGGGCGGAATGTCCCTAGAATCATCCTTGGTCGCAACACTTATATTTTTTGTTGTCGCTATGGCGCGAGACGGCGTTTGTAGAATGCGATCTGGCTGAATGTGGAATTTTTGCGAAAGATATGTCTGGTTCTAATGATGTGCGTGGAGTTTACCCGATCGTTCTTCAGACAAGACTTTGTAGAAAATCGGAGATTGGTAATTAGCACATTGCGGGAAGGCGTGTTTCTACACTAAACCACTATCGAGATTGGCGTCCTTTTAGAAATGTATTTTTTGAATGATAAAGGAGATGTGAAATGGGACTCGAAATTCTGACTGAGCGTCAGCGCCAGATTCTTAATCTGAGTGCCAAGGGGTTGCAGGCACCAGATGTTGCCTCGGAGCTAGGGTGCAGTCCTAAAACGGTTCGGAATCAGTTAAGTAATATCTATCAAAAATTAGGCGTGAATAATAAAGTCCAGGCTGTTGCGTACTTGTTGACAGGTGGTCGGCGCGACAACTGATGCTGTTTATCGATCCGGCTTGCTCCCGGATCTTGATCAAAGTAATGCCAAATAAAAGCCGGAGAGGAAACTTTCCGGCTTTTTGCATTTCTGTGGCAAATTCAAAATAGGCATCTGGCTATCTAAGTTGCAATTAAAGGTTATTGGTAATATTTGACAAAGATTTGTCTTTGTTCGGGATATGTGACTCATTGTTGGAGATATTTTTGTTTGATAAATTGTATTCACGGTTAGCGATAAATGAATTTCGCAAAATCGCGAGCTTCGAAGTTAATAAATAATTAAGTTTCGGGCTTTGTTTTCAGAGAGTGATGTTGGGTGCTGATGTGGCACCTATTTAATTTAAATTTGGATAGGAGATTGTCATGTTCAAGACAGAAGTAAATGCCCCGTGTGAATTGAATCTGGAAGAGTTGGCAGTGGTTGCTGGCGGTGGTGACGGGAGTGTCGCAATTTCGCCGGTCAATCTGGGGGGCCTGGTAGCCATCAACAAGTCGATTATCAAGATTCCCCCGTGCGATCCATTGAAGGACGTTGTGGGTGGCGTGATTGTCGTACAACCCTGAGCGAAAGCTGCAAAAGAAAAGCCAGCCGTAAGGGCTGGCTTTTTCTTCTTGCTGCGGGTGCTTAGCGCGTGATCGGCTTGTAACGAATCCGTTTGGGCTTGGCACCTTCTTCACCGAGGCGCTTCTTCTTGTCAGCCTCGTACTCCTGATAGTTACCATCAAAGAACGTCCACTGGGAGTCGCCTTCTGCCGCGAGAATGTGTGTGGCAATCCGGTCCAGGAACCAGCGGTCGTGGCTGATGACGAACACCGTGCCGGCAAATTCCAGCAGTGCATCTTCCAGTGCCCGCAGGGTTTCCACGTCGAGATCGTTGGATGGCTCATCCAGCAGTAGCACGTTGCCACCCTTAAGCAAGGTCTTGGCCAGGTGCAGACGACCGCGCTCGCCGCCGGACAGCATGCCAACCTTCTTCTGTTGATCCGCCCCTTTGAAGTTGAAGCGGCCCAGGTAAGCCCGGCTGCTCATTTCAAACTTTCCGACCTGGATCATCTCGTGGCCGCCGGCAACGTCTTCAAATACCGTCTTGTCGCCTTCCAGGCCCTCGCGGTGCTGCTCGACAAAGGCCATTTGTACGGTTTGACCAATTTTTACGGTGCCGGAATCGGGTTGTTCTTTGGCGGCGATCATCTTGAACAGCGTCGATTTCCCAGCGCCGTTGGGGCCGATGATGCCGACAATCGCCCCGGCGGGGGCTTTGAAGCTCAGGTTGTCGATCAACAGGCGATCGCCAAAGCCCTTGCTGACATTTTCGAACTCGATGACTTCATTACCGAGGCGCTCGGCTACCGGAATGAAAATTTCCTGGGTTTCGTTGCGCTTCTGGTGTTCCTGGCTGGAAAGCTCTTCAAAGCGGGCGATACGGGCTTTGGACTTGGCCTGGCGGGCTTTGGGGCTCTGGCGCACCCACTCCAGTTCTTGCTTCATGGCTTTCTGGCGGGCGGCCTCCTGGCGACCTTCCTGCTCCAGACGGGCATCCTTCTGCTCCAGCCAGCTGGAGTAGTTGCCCTTCCAGGGAATGCCCTGGCCACGGTCGAGTTCCAGAATCCACTCTGCGGCATTGTCGAGGAAGTAACGATCGTGGGTGACAGCGACAACGGTGCCAGGGAAGCGGACCAGAAACTGCTCCAGCCACTCTACTGATTCGGCATCCAGGTGGTTGGTCGGTTCGTCCAGCAGCAGCATGTCTGGCTTGGACAATAGCAGTTTGCACAAGGCGACTCGGCGCTTTTCACCGCCGGACAGCACCCCGATGTTGGCATCCCAGGGTGGCAGGCGTAATGCATCGGCAGCAATTTCCAGTTGATGCTCGACATTGTCATTCGCACCCGCTGCGATAATGGCTTCCAGCCTTGCCTGCTCTTCCGCCAGCTTGTCAAAGTCGGCATCGGGTTCTGCATAAGCGGCGTAAACTTCCTCAAGCTTTTTCTTGGCGTCCATGACTTCGCCCATGCCGCTCTCAACTTCTTCTCGCACGGTCTTGTTGGGGTCTAGCTGGGGTTCCTGGGGCAAGTAGCCGATCTTGATATTCGGCAGATGCTGGATCTCACCTTCATATTCCTTATCGACGCCAGCCATGAGCTTGAGCACCGTGGACTTGCCCGAACCATTCAGACCGAGCAGGCCGATCTTGGCGCCGGGGAAGAAGCTGAGGGAAATATCTTTAATAATCTGACGCTTGGGCGGAACAATCTTGCTCACGCGCAGCATTGACATCACATATTGAGCCATGCGAATTCCCAGTAGATTAGAAAACTGGGGAATTTTAGCAGGCGCCATCATCTATCGCTGGCAAACCCGCAGAGATAACCGTTTGCAGAACCCGTTGGGGTCGTCTCGCTTGGACTGCTTTTTCTGGGCGTCGTGTGGCTTGGCGCGCCTATCAAGAACAAATGTCTTGACAGCTACCGCGAGGCTTGGGTAGTTTTCGGCCCCTGCAGACATATTGCACCGCAACAAGAAAGGAGGCTAATCATGGTTCGTATTGCTACTCGGGGCTTGCCCCGCTGATCCGGTTTCCAGGCATTGGGCTTGGGCCGGTTAATTCCGTGTTCCAGGCCGGGTGCTAGATTAGTCTTCTAAAAGCCCTGGCGTATCTGCCGGGGCTTTTTATTTGGTCATGCCTCCATCGCCGTTTGATTGAGGCGCTTCGCGATACGCCAGGCATTCGAGAAAGTTTCGAAATGCCAGTGCATTTACAAATCAACAAAGGCCGGGTGCCGATCAAGCTGTATACCAGTGATATCGAGCCGGAGGCCTTGCAGCAGCTAGTCAACGTCGCTAATTTGTCTATCGTCAGTGGCCACATCGCTGCCATGCCGGATGTTCACGCCGGTATCGGGGCGACAGTTGGTTCGGTGATTCCGACGACTGAGGCGGTGATTCCCGCTGCGGTCGGGGTTGATATCGGCTGCGGCATGAATGCCGTACAACTCAGTCTGCGCGCAGAAGCGCTTCCCGATAATTTGGCGCCACTGCGCAGCGCCATAGAGGCCGTGGTGCCCGTTGGATTCGCCCAGCACGCCGCCTCAAAGGCGCGTAGCGCCGACCATCAGCAGCGTTGCCAACTGTTATCCGGAGGCATTGCGGCGATCATCGAGCGCTATCCCGACATCGCCAGAATGCAGCGCAAGTTCGACGAGACCTGGCGCAGTCAGCTGGGCACGTTGGGAGGTGGCAATCACTTTATTGAGCTTTGTCTGGATGAGGTGGGGCAGGTGTGGATCATGCTGCATTCCGGGAGTCGTGGGGTCGGCAATGCGATTGGCCGCTACTTCATTGCGGCGGCGCAGAAGGATATGCGCCGGCATAAGATCCAGCTGCCACATGCGGATCTGGCATACCTGAAAGCAGGTTCCTGCCTCTTCGACGACTACGTGTCGGCCGTGACCTGGGCGCAGGAATATGCGTGGATGAATCGCCAAACCATGATGCAGCTGGTGCTGGAGGCGATGCGGCCTCTGCTGCCGCCATTTGCCGTGGTGGGCGAGGCAATTAACTGTCATCACAACTACGTGACACAGGAAACCCATTTCGGACAGAAACAGTTCATTACCCGCAAAGGTGCCATCAGTGCCCAGCTCGGTGAGCTAGGCATCATTCCAGGGTCGATGGGTGCCAAGAGCTTCATCGTCCGAGGCTTGGGGAATCGGGCCAGTTATTGTTCCTGTTCGCATGGCGCAGGGAGGCGGATGAGCCGTATGGCTGCCCGGCGCCAGTTCAACCGCGCAGACCTGCAGCAGCAGACTACGGGAGTGGAGTGCCGCAAGGATGAGGGGGTAATTGATGAGATTCCCGCAGCCTATAAAGACATTGATCGCGTCATGGCCAACCAGACGGATCTGGTCGAGGTGGTACACACGCTCAAGCAAGTGGTGTGCATCAAAGGATGAACGTCAGGTCTGGTGACGATGCTGCATGGCTTAAAGCTGACATCTGAAGGCCATTTGATTGGTACGGAGCGGGTGCCCGGAACGCGTGTGGTGCCCGCCAAAAACTGCAAGCAATTGCTTCACTGAAGGAAAGTAGAACCATGAAACAACACGGCAAAACCATCAAACCCCGCGATGTGGCAGCGATGGCATTGAAGCACTGCCGGGGTGGCTGTCACGGCAAAACCGAGAAGGCCCAGCGTCAGCAAGACCGGCAACAATTGAAACAGCAGCTGAAAGGCTGGTTAGATAGCAAAGGCTCGAAAGAGCCTTTTTTAACGTCTGGACTCTGTGTTGCGGTTGTCTGATGAGGAGCACTTGCTGCGTGGGGAAAAGCCTCCCGCCGGGCCGCCCTGCAAATACATTTGGGGGACAGTGCAGCACGGCGGGAGGTTGGCGGTCGGACCTGAGTCCTGCTGGCTGTTGATGAGTTTGTCTGCAGAATTCAAACCCAGGTTTTTAAGACACGGGCTTAGAAGCGGGTGCCTACGCCAATGCCGATGACCCAGGGGTCAATCGTCAGCTTGCCGAGTTTGGCGCCATTTTTAACGCTTACATCGGTCGATAAGAAAATCTTTTTCACGTCAAAGTTCACGAACCAGCTCTTGTTGATAGCGACATCAACACCTGCCTGCAGCGCTGCGCCAAAGCTGTTCTTCTTCACATCAAGATCGGCACCGCCGGCACGCAGACCCACATCATAGAAGCGGGTGTAGTTGATACCGGCACCGATGTAAGGACGTACGGTGGCATCCGGGGCAAAGTGATACTGCACGGTCAGGGTCGGTGGCAGTACGCTGACTTTGCCGAGGCTGGCGCCGTTGGAGGTGACTTCATGACGCGATGTCCCCAGAATCAGCTCGGCGCCGATGTTAGGGGTGATCATGTAGGTGAAGTCGAGCTCCGGCACGGTGTCATTCTTGACGTCGATACCCAGCGTACCAAGGGTCGAGTCGGCGCTGTCGTTAGGCGCTACATTGATGATGCGGCCCCGAACCAGAAAATCGCCTTGAGCGGCCATTGCGCCAGTTGCCATTACCGTGCCCAGCAGGGCCAGCAGAATCTTGCCTTTCATGTTTTTCTCCGATTGATGCGGCCAGCACAGATCGCTGGCATGGGGTGCAAGATAGGCACTTTGTTGCACCGCAACTTTGCGCTAAATCAGATTCTGTGGCGGTGTTCGGCGGCGACTTGCAAAAGCTTGATTTGCCGCAATGACCGCGCATCAATTGCTTGACGAAGGCTGGTGGGTATGAACGCTAGCGGCTTTCCAACGTTCTGCTAAAGAGGGGAGGAGGGCGGGAACCCAATGCCAGGGCTGCGGGACGGAATCCACATAGCGAAGACCGAATTGAATTGTGTGGTGCGGTAGGTCAGAGTCAATCAAGCAGGGCGATTCGACAGCATGGGGCGAAAGAAATTGCGTTCATAGCTGATGATGCAGCGGGTAGCGGTCGCATAAGCATTGGCGGCTTGGCACTCTGCATCGTGGCTTGCCTGTTCGCGATACTGTGCATAGAGGTTCAAGGACGGGAAGCTGAATAGCGCAAGCGCTATATTATTGGCCCCTTCTGATGGGAGGAAATAGCCATGGTGCGTACCGCCGAATTTCTCCACCAGTGGAATCCACATTTTCCCATAATGCTCAAATTCAGCCAGTTTGTATGGGTCGATGACGTATCGAACATGGCAAGTGATCATCAATTAATGCTCTGAATAATAAGTCTGGAAACCCGGTTCTGGTTTTAAGTCTTTTAACTCGAATTGAAAGGGCTGAGCGACGCTCCGGTGCCATTGCCTTGGCTGATAAAAGCATACGCTTGCGCATTTTCAGTAGGGCCAGAGGCCAGTTTTAAAGTCCCAGATTGCGTTGGGTAATGAAGGTTGTTGCCTGATCTGCCGGCATGGGTTTGGCTATGTGGTAGCCCTGCGCATAGTCGCAATCCATCGACTTCAGCATTGAATATTGCTCGAAAGTTTCGACACCCTCGGCAATGACTTTCATGCCGAGATTGTGGCCCAGCAGCACAATGGTTCGGACAATTTCGTGGCTGCCGGTATCGTCGCCCATGCGTCGGACAAATGAACCGTCGATTTTCAGGACATTGCTGGGGAAACGGTGCAGGTAAGACAGCGAAGAATACCCGGTGCCAAAATCGTCCATCAGAATACGGATGCCGCGTTCGCGAAAGCGTTGCAGCATTTCGACGATGGCATCCGTATTTTCCATCAGGATGCTTTCGGTGATTTCCAGCTCCAGAAACTGGGCATCAATGCCCGCCTCGGCCACGGCGCGATCCACCTGGTCAACCAGATCGGGCTGGTTGAACTGCTTGCCAGATAGATTAACGCTGATCTGCAAGGCTTCGGCGGGAAAGTCTTTTTGCCAGGTCGAGATCTGTGCGCACGCCATCTGCAGCATTTGCTGGCCGATTTGATTGATCAGCCCCAACTCTTCTGCCAGAGGAATGAATTCAGCGGGTGATACCAGTTCACCTGTCGCTTTTTTCCAGCGCACCAATGCCTCGAATGCGGCGACTTTGCCACTACATAGATCGACGATCGGCTGATAGAACGGTAGAAACTCGTGCGAGTCGAGCGCGCGGCGGATTTCCTGTTCCATCTTCAGTGCCCGCAGCATGGTGCCATGCATGGCGCGGTCGAAAATCTCGTATTTGGCACGTCCCTGCGATTTGGCGCGATGCATGGCCGTGTCTGCATCCCGAATCATTTCTTCGGGATGGGTGTAGCCAGAGGATGACAGTGCAATACCCACTCGCGCACCGGGATAGACTTCGTGCCCTTCCACATGAATCGGCTTGGCCACTTCAGTGAGCATCTGCTCGGTGAAGAGTTTGGCGTCGTTGGCGTCGTCGATGTCATCAAGCAGGATGGCAAATTCGTCGCCGCCAAAACGGGCGACCACATCACCACCCCGACGCACACTGGCCAGGCGCTCGGCGGTAATTTTCAGAATCTGGTCGCCAATACCATGTCCGAAGCTGTCGTTGATATAGCGGAAGCGTTCCAGATTGAGGCAGAGCACCGCGCACAGGTAGTTGGGGTCGCGTTGCGAATGACCCAGCGAAAAGCCGAGGAAGTCAGTAAACAAGGCACGATTGGCCAAGCCGGTCAGGCCATCATGCAGGGCGTCGTACAGCAGCTGTTCTTCGGCTCGTTTGCGTTCGGTGATGTCGGTGAGCGAGCCAGCCATGCGATAAGCCTGCTGGGTTTCCGGGTCAATCAACGCGATACCGCGTGTCAGCATCCAGCGCCAGTTGCCATCCTTGTGGCACATCCTGTGCTCAGCTTCGAAGTGAGGGGACTCTCCCTTCATGTGCTGTACCAGCTTGGCCCGCAGCAGGGGCACTTCATCAGGATGCGCGAGCGCCAGCCAGGATTCGGACGGGATATTCTGCAGCTCGTCTTCGGTGTAGCCGAGCATCGCTTTCCAGCGCGGGCTCAGATAGATGGTGTTATCGCGGATATTCCAGTCCCAGAGCCCATCGTTGGCGCCGGTAATCGCCAGCTCGTAGCGCTCCTGGCTCTCCCGCAATGCCGCCTCGGCACGGAATTTGGCGGCACGGGTATCCGACTCGCGCAATTCGCGTTCCACAACAGTGGGGAGCCGCTTCAAATGGGTTTTCAGGACAAAATCGTTGACCCCGGCTTTCATCATGGCGACGGCAGATTCCTCACCAATGGTGCCGGTGACGACGATAAAGGGGATGGGGAAGCTACCTTCCTGAAAAATCTGCAGTGCTTCGATGGCCGAAAAATTGGGCATCGAAAAATCGGAGAGAACAACGTCCCACTGCGCCTTGTTCAGGCGCTGACGCATGTCCTCGGCGGTATCAACCCGTTCGTATTCGATCTCGTAGCCTTGCCGCCGCAATGCCAGAACATCCAGCAGGGCGTCATCTTCCGAATCATCGACAACGAGAACGCGCAGTGCAGGCACTCTGCCCTCTCTCAGTGGTGAACAGGTTCGTTGAGCATCAGCCAGTAGATGCCGACTTGCTTGACGACATCCATGAACTGCATGAAATCGACCGGCTTGCGGATATAGCTATTGGCGCCGAGGCTATAACTTTTAACCAGATCGTCTTCTTCTTTCGAGGTGGTGAGCACCACTACCGGAATCAGACGGGTTGACTCGTTTTCTCGAATCCGCCGCAGGACTTCGATACCGGAAAGCTTGGGTAGCTTGATGTCCAGCAGTATCAGCACCGGAGCATCGACAGGGCGTGTGGTATGGGAGCCAGTGCCATACAGGTAATCGACCGCCTCCTGGCCGTCCCGAGCCACCACGATGGGGTTCTGGATGCCGTTCTTGGAGAAGGCGCGGATCGTCAGTGTCTCGTCATCGGCATTGTCTTCGACGAGCAGAATGGGCGAATGGATCGCTGACTGCATGATCGCTTACCTCGTGTGGCGAACTGGTTGTAATTTGGCGCTGGACGGCAAAGAAGCAGCAAGCTTCAACAGAGCTTACCCCGCAATATAGCAAGTTTTAACGGCAACGAAGCCTGTTTGCACGCGGGTTTCCGCCCTACGGATGGCATATTCCGTTTGCCCGCCTCTTATTTATAGAAAAAATAGAAAGGTCTGATGATTGGTCTAGATAGTGTCGTCACGAGATTTCCAGCCAAAGAGCAAGGCACCGTATTTGAACGGCCGCGACAAACGACTTCAGTCGTTTTGCGTAGCGGGTTGCAATCCCGCGCCATCGCTTGATCTTGAGAAAAGCGTTTTCGACCAAAT
>NZ_JARRAF010000051.1 GCF_030129945.1 Parachitinimonas caeni | reverse complement strand
GCTGTGCAGGCGGTAACTCATGATCAGGAAGGGTTCTCAAGTTGGGCGATCAGACTACGCAAAAGATCTCTGGCCCGATAGAGCGGCCAGCTACGTCTTGGAATGGAATCTGGTGGAACCCAACACCCTAACGACGCCCTGCCCCAAAAATCGACCTGGCCTTGCGTGGCTGTTGCCGCAAAGCGGCTTACAGCCACGGCATCCCCCCTGCGGGGACGGAGGGTTTCGCCGGATTTGGGCCTGCTGCCGCGTTGACTGCCAGGCTGTTGGCTTGCGATGCAAGCCTTACAGCCTGTGCGCCCAGACGGGAAATCGCGTGGCTTATCACTAAGCGGCGCGCTTTTTGCCTTGCCTCAGGCCCAAATCCGACGAAACGCGATCCGGAAATAAAACGTCAACAGAGCCTTACCCTGTCCTGAACCTCGGTCTTAAACAAAACAGGCAGCTCGCAAGCTGCCTGTTTTGTTTAATCAGTTATCCATCCCTCGACTCACTGATACCCATCCTCATTGGTATCAACATGAATACGGAACAGTTTGCCGCCATTGTGGGAATACACCAGGCGGCCTTCTTTCTTGTAGAAGGTTTCGATGCGATAGGTGTCTTTGCTGATCAGGCCGCCAATCGGAATCCAGGCTTTGCCGGTCTGGTAATAGCGCCAGTCGCTGGCAGTGCCGATGAGGTCCTCTACCTGCTTGCGCGACATGCCGATCTTGAGTTTGGTGAACTTGCTGTTGGCTGCGGGTGTGCCAATCATTTCACCCTCGAAGTCACCGTCCTTGGACATGACTTTGTGGGTCGCCACGTCATCTTTGCCGGACTTGCTGCTGGCCGTCGTCGTCGGGGTCGCCTTGCCGGACTCGGCACTACGGCTGGTACTGCCGCCTGAATTGCTGCTGGTGTTGCTGCCGGTGGTGGCGCAGGCAGCGAGCAGCCCGGCAACAGCCAGCAGGCTCAAATGGGTACGGAGTTGCATGGTTGATTTCCCTCTTGATTGATCAATCTTGCGTCAACATCACTTCCAATATAACCGTTCCAGCATGAAGGGCGCAGCCAGGGTATTGTCCACGCCCTGCAAAGCCTTGTCGTAGCCCAGCACCAGCGCCGGGTACACCAGAGCAGCCCAAGGAGCTTCGTGGTCGAATATGGCTTGCGCTTCGGCATAGAGCTTTTCGCGTTGGGCCCGGTTGGGAATGGTACGCGCTTCTTCTATCAGCTGGTCGAAGCGACTGTTGCACCAGCGGGATGAGCTGGTCTTGCTCGCTTCACAAGATAGTGTGTTGGCATACAGCTCGTCCGGGTCAACGCTGTTCATCCACCCTGTCAGCACGGTGGCCTGTTCGCCCTGGCGGGTACGTCGCAGCATGTCGGCAAAATCCATCGGCACCACCTTGGCCTTGATACCCAGTTTTTGCCAGTCGGCCTGGACCATTTCGCCCATCAACTTGGGGTTGAGGTTATAGGCACCGCCATTGCCTCGCACCCAGATCGTCGTTTCGAACCCGGCCGGGTAACCGGCTTCCGCCAACAGCTTTTTGGCCGCTTCGTAGTCACGTGCCGGTGCCTTGATGTTGGCAGCCCCCCACAACGTCTTGCCGGAATAGGGCAACCATGCCGGATCAGCGCGCCCGTCAAACACGGCTTTGCTGATCGCAGGCCGGTCCACCACCATGCTCAGGGCCCGCCGAACCCTTGCGTCATCGAAGGGCTTGCTTTGAGTGTTGAAGCCCAGATAGACAGTGATCTGCGGATAGATACGCTTCATGCCGACCGTCGGCACGGTCTGAAAGCTGGCAATGTCTTGCGGCTTGAGGCTTTCCACCAATCCACACTCACCCACGCGCAGTTTCTCGACCCGTACCGCCGGATCGGGGACGATGGCATAGACCAGCTTGTCGATGGCCACCACCCCCTTGAAGTAATGGGGATGTGCGGCGTAGCGGATATTGTTGCCCTTCTGGTAATTGATGAACCGATACGGCCCGGTGCCCACCGGCAAGCGGCCAATCTGGGTTTCCTTGCCCTCCTGGGCCAGACGCTCGCCGTATTCAGCCGAGACAATGGACATCTGCCAGTTGGCCATCAAGGCCAGGAAGGTGGCGTTGGGGCGGGCAAGTTCAAAACGCACGGTCAGGGGGTCCAGCTTTTCGACTTTCTGGATCAGCCCCGCCCAGTTTCCCGATACCGCTCCCGGAAAACCACCGGCAGCCGCCTTGGCGCCGGGGTGTTTGGCGTCGATCTGGCGCATGACGCTCCAGATTACGTCGTCCGCATCCAGATCGCGGCTGGGGGTAAACCAGGGGGTTTGATGGAATTTAACGCCTGATCGCAGCTTGAAGGTGTAGCGCTTGCCATCGGCCGACACATTCCAGCTCTCGGCAAGACTGGGCACGGCCTCGACATTACCGGGCCGGAACTCCACCAGGCGGTTATATAGTGGGTAGGCCGCCGCCCGATGAGTGGCCCCGACATCAGACTGTGCGGAGTCGAAGCTATCCGGGTCTGCATCCGCGCAGTACACCAGAGGTTTGGCCGCCCATGTCGGGCCGGCCAGCAGCAGCGCGGTCAGCGCCATAGAGGTCAGTTTCATGCGTTCGACAATCCGAAGGACAAAAAAACACCCCGGTCGCTCTATTCCGACCGGGGCAGACGGGTGATCAAAACAGCGAACGGGTATTGCCGAATTTATCACTGAGAAACCGGCCATTTGCGGCTAGCGCCACGGCGTCGCCGCTATACAGGTTGGTCTCGATTTCCCCCAGGGTCTGGTCGAGAACGCCCAGCTGCTCGATCAGCAACTTGGTGGGCGTCTTGCCATCGGTCACCACATGCAGGGCAGCAAAGGCAGGAGGAAGCTTCAGATAGCGGTTGATGGCATCGGGCAGATAGCTGAGCACAGTCTGGCTGATGGTATGGGCAGCACGGGCGTCCGCAGATTCACGCAGTTCGGCCAGGCGAGGCAGCAGACCGGCAAGACGTTGCTCGATGGAAGTCAGTTTGGACTTGGCTTCAGGAGGCAGTGTTTTGGCGGTGGCGACCAGTCGCGTGAAGGCGTCATGCAGCATCTCGGCACTCATGTCCGTGGCCATCGGCCCCACTTCTGCCTTGCGCCGATACCAGCCTATCCAGCCCATGCCATACAGACCGGCAGTAATCAGGCCCCAGCCCCGGTCGATAATGCCGCCGAAGTAGAGCCCAAGTCCAAACAGGGCCAGCACACACCCTGCGATATTGCTGTTGCTGTATAAAAACAGCAGGAGTCGGTAACGCAAACTCAATTCAGGCATTCGTATTGTTTCCAGTATTCATGTCGGATGTCTCCATCTGCACGACTTCAGCCCCTGCGGGAACCTGCCCCAGCAGAAATGCTTCCTTTTGTTCCGGGTCACTCAGCTCCATCTGGAAGGGCTGCCATTCCCCATTCTGGCGTACCGCCATCCACCAGGGACCGCTGGCATCATCGGCAAACTGCCAGAGGATGTGAAAGCCCGCTTCATTGGAAAAGCCTTCGTTGTCGGATTGAAAAATCCCGCCAGCGCGTTCGTGCAGAGCCTGCTTGAAAGCATCCATCTCATCCCAGCCATCGGCTTCATGGATGCCCTCACAAAGGGTGAAGCGGTAGACCGTGCGCACCTGCAGCAGATAATCCAGCAGCCATTGGGCGGCTGAAAGCGGCATGGCTGCAGCAATCTGCAACAGAAACTGCTGGATCGCCGCCTCGCCCTCCGTGCCCGTAGCCACCGGCAATCGATCAATCTGCACGATATCGTCTGCATCGGCATGTTGCAGCACCAGCTGCTGCCAGTCGGCATCGCCCCCTGCTTCGACGCGCACCCAGGCCGTATGCAGTGACTGGGCTAGGCTAGTGGCCGAGAAATGCTGGCTGGAGGGACTAAGCAGACTCAGTGTGTAGGACATGATCAACCGCCAATGGGCCAAGCTTATTGATAACCACGGATTTCCTTGAACGCCTTGGCCAGCCCTTTGCGGGCATCGAAGGAACGGCCACCGGTCAGCTTGGCCAGCTTGTCCAGCTCACTGAAGTTGGCCGAGCCGATACCAATGGCAAACACCTTGATCGGGCGCGCATCTTCGCCCAACTTGCGATAGGCGTTTTCAAACGCGCCGAAATCACGACCATTCGAGTTATTGCCGTCAGTCATCAATACGATCGAGTAGTTACGCTTCGGATCTTTATCTCTGGCTCTCATGGCTTCCCGGTAGGCGCGCAGAACCGAGTCATAAATCGCCGTGCCACCTTTTGGATACAGGCTATCTGCATAGGCATTGATCTTCTGCAGCGTTTCGTCCTTATCTTTGGCCAACACAAACTCAACCGGCGGCTGCGGCTCGCTACTGAATGCGATCAGGGTCACCTTCTCCCGATCCAGAAAGCGGGCGTAGCGGCCAGACAGACTGGTATCGGCGCCGGACAGATTCTTCAGTGCCGTACGCAGACTGCCAATGCGGTCTTCATCGCTCATTGAGCCCGAGGTATCGAGGACAAAGAACGAATGCGCCGGCACCCGTTGTACGTTCAGGAAGCGGTCGAGAATGGTATCAACGACGGTCTGATTACCCGGAAACGGCAGATCCACCAGCAGTGTCTGTGGAATGGCCGGGTCCGGGCTGACGTCGGGTGAAATCGGTCGGCGCAGGGTGGACTTGGTCATCGCCTGCTGAAATTCCTTGCCGCGCACATAGGCAATCACCTTGTCGTAAAGGCCGCGCTTGTCGTTGTTGAGCAGCATCAGCGGGTAATCTGCCGTCAGCAAACCTTCCTTCGGGTAGATCAGCGTCAGCTTTTCGCGTGCCTGACCCGAGGCATTGAGCGATAGCAGCACCGACTCGTAATTAACGAGGCCATCAATCCGGTTTTGGTCATTGATGTAGGCGTCTGCCAGCCAGCCCGAGCTACCTGCAGTCAGCCGCTGCGCCGAGAAAAAGCGTGACAGCGCATCCTGCGGGATGTCTGCGACGGTCAGCGCTTCCCCCTTGCCGGAGAGTGCTGCCGCCAGGCCCACCAGTGCCGTGAAGCCGGAATTGCTGGCAGCAGGGTTGCTCATACCAAAGGTAAAACGCCCCTTGCCGGCAGCCTCGGCAATGTCCTTCCAGCTGACATCACCGGCCGTCCATTTCAGCTCGGCGGCCTTGCTGGCCTTGATGCCTAACACCACGGGCGAGAGCATGGTCTTTTCCTGCGCCTTGACCTTCTCTTTGACGCCCGGTGTCAGCATCAGATATTTGGCGTGCGATACCCAGACGCCATCGGCCTTTTCATCGCCCTGCAATCGCTCCACCACATCCAGCGTGCCGGTGTATTCGAGCTTGAGACTGACGCCGGTCGCTTTCTGGATTGTCGGCAACATCGGCTCGATGTCCTTCAGCTCTGACCCTGCCACCAGTCGCAATTCATTGGGGGCCGGTTGATTGGCTGCAGCCGGGTCCTTGCTCTCTTCACTGCCACAACCCGCCAGAGCAAGGCCGAGTACGCCCAGCGCAAACAGTGGCCGCAGGCTGGCGGCTGTCATAGCGCGACTCCACCACCATCATCCAGCTTCTGCATCGCCTGCCGGCCCGCTTCAGCACCGACTTTGGAGCGGTTGATATGGGCTTCGGCTTTTTCCAGCATGCCTTTCATGGTGCCAATGTTCTTGCCCATGCTGTCGATCGCGGCGCTTCGGAAGTTGTCCATTGCATCCATGGCGCGGAAGGTCTGGTCGAACATGGACTGCAGCTTTTCCATGCCGATCAGCGGTTGTGCCGCCATCTCGCCAGTACGTTGCACATGCTGTTCCAGTTGCCGAGCCGTGCCGTCCAGCAGATCGCCGATGCTGTCATTCACCCCCTTGAGCATGTTCATCACCTGCACCTGATTACCGGTCGCCCGTGCCACGGTCTGCGCCACCGCCAGAGCCGACATGCCGGTCGTGGCCACCCGGTCACAGCCGATAATCAACTCACGAGCGGTCTTCTTCAGGGTCTCCATGGCCAGATAGCCGAACACGTTGACCTGTTGCTGGGTGTACATGTCCTGCACATTCTGCCGGGCGTAGAACAGCACCTCCTGCTCCAGCGCGCGCGAACGCTGTGGATCGGTCGGCTTCAGACGATCAACTTCTTCCTTGATTCGGGCGTCGAGCTGCTCGGCAAAGGCAATCGCCATCTTCAGCTTCTGCATCGACTCCCACAGGCGGGTCTTGGCAGTCTCGATTTCGGCCGCGTCGCGCCGTACCTCATCTTGAGCCTCGTTCAGATCGGTCATCAGGGTTTTGATCTGATCGGCCGCCGATTCATATTTGCGGAAGTAGCGCTTGAGCTTGTCACCAAACGGAATCAGGCCGAACAGCTTGGCAGGCTCCAGCAGGTTGCCTTCATTCTTGGGATTCAGCTCTTCGAACTGCTCTCGCAGCTCCTGAATGGTCTTGAACGCCGGTGAGTCTTCGGCGCCCTTGAAGTTTTTTTCCATGAAATGGCCGGACAGCATCGAGCTATCGGCAATTTCCTTGCGGCCCAGGCGGAAGGCGGAATCGAGTTTCTCCTTGAACGACTGGCTTTCCAGATCTTCAGTCAACAGGCTTTGCACAAAGCCATCGAGCTGGGTATTGACCCGGCTCAGCTGTTCGGGCTTGAGCGGCACCATATCGTTCGACTGCACCGGTGCCGGAGGTGCCACCACTTCAGGCGGATTCAGCGTCAGGTTTTCAGGTGGTGTCAGGCTGGTAGGGCTGGTAGTCATGGCGTTTCCTTACTGGGTAGCAACGGCTTACTGCATTTGTTTTTCAATTTGCGAGATCAGCTTTTCCATCACTTCGTAGCTGGGCGGGTCAATCACATTGATCAAAGTCTGGGGTACCGATACGCCACGTTTTTTGACATACGACTGAAAATGCTCGGGTTGCTGGGTACGCATCCCATATTCGGCGGCCAACTGCTGCAACTCCGGGTTAGTGGTCAGCAGTTGGGCCAGCTTGTCCCCCTTGGGGCTGAACGGCACGACGGCATTTTTCGAAAACACTGTTGGCTCAGGGTAGATCAAGATCATGTCGTTATTGGGCTTGTCACGACTAGTCTGCATCTGCACGAATTGCGACTCATAAATCATCACCAGCGGTGCTTTGCCCATGCCCATCGCCACATAATCTTCAAACGGCCCGGCAGAAGTGCTTTCCTGATAGCCCTGCCGCAGGAACAATGCCGTCATTCGACCCGACACGGTGTTTGCCTGCTCTTCCGACTGGACGACCTCGGCACCATTGGCGATATAGCTCATCAACGCCAGATACATAGCCGCCGAGTTCGACTTGCGTACGTCGGTGGTACTGATAAAGACTGGCTTGTTCACCGGAAAAGCCTTGCTCTCCGGTAAGTCTTTCCAGCGTTGCTTGGCCTCCATCATGGCCAGCAGTTTTTTGACATCCGTGAGGTAGAAATTGCCTTGTCGTTCCTCCACCAGACCAGCCGCCGTCAACATCGGCACCAGGGGGCGCCAGGAGGCAATCGCCATTGGCGAATAGGACACCGGGTAAATCTGCTTGGCACCAGTATCCCGCTTGAGTTTTTCCGCAGCAGTGATCCCGGAAGGGAAGGCAAAATCGAAGGTTTTCGCGTCGCGTCGCAAGGCAATCTCACGCGAGCCGGCTTTTTGAAGAGTCAGAACAATGCCATTGCGTTTAAGAACGGCCAGAACTTTGGCATCGGTAAAAAAGGGTTCGCGTTCGGAGGCAATCAATCCTTTGACCGTTTCAGTCTGCGCCTCTTCTGCAATCAGCTTGTCGGTGCTTCGCTTGTCAAAGTATGAGTAGATAATACCGCCGCCGACGCCCACCAGTAGTATCGCGAATAGTCCCGGCCCTATCAGTTTTCGGATTTCCATCTTGTTGTTCTCCCTTTGTTGTCGTTATCCAGGCGCGCTAACTCCGGCACATTTCAACGCCGTTACATTACAACAACGTGACAGCAGCATGACATCTCCGACTATTTTTTCCACCACCCTACACGAAAACGGCGGGATCACTCCCGCCGTCATCAGTGCAATCCCCTGTAGTCAAACCACCCGTTTCGGCCGGCCGTCATGCCCCATCCCTGCAACCAAGGCCATCAAGCCTAGATTGATTTCGGCAAGTTGCGGGTCGGGTGCTTCTTCCCAGGTTTGCATGAGCACGGTCAGCACCAGCTTTTCAAACTCGCCACTGAAGCGGCGGATGATGTTTTCCGGGTCCGGCACCAGCTTCTTGTCTGTCATCACGCCGAAATTCACGCGGTTGTTATAGGACAGGATCGACACCCCCATCGTGATCTCGCCCGACTGCGGCACCCAGAAATTCAAATCCTTGACGCCCGCCCCCGCCATATAAATACGCTCGCGAGGGCCAGGCACATTGGTCATGACCGCGGTAGCCTTGGTGCTGAACAGCTCGATCGCGCCTTGTTCCAGCATATCGGGCAGCATGCCCACCACCGACAACAGGCCCAGCGCCACCACGGCCTCATACGAACCTTTGATGGCGTTCATCCGCCGCTTGACTTCGTAAACCCGTTCAATCGGATTGGCAATGCCAATCGGCAAAGATAGAAATACCAGACCAAAGTAGTTACCCAGCTCGCCAAGGCGATTTTCCGGCCGCAGATTGACGGGCACCGATGCCCGGATATCGAGTCCATCGACATTTTCGCCGCGCTCCATCAGATAACCCCGCAACGCCCCGGCTACCGCAGACAGCAGAATGTCGTTGACCGAACAGCCCAGCACCTTGCCAATGTCCTTTACTTCCTGCAGCGGCAGCGATTCGGCCCAGGCAATGCGTTTAGCCGTGCTCTGCTTGCCCTTGAACTTGGTGCGCGGATCTGAGGGCATGGTGGCAAGCTTGGCCAAACCCTGCGATACGCCGAGCCCAGTCTGGGTGTAATCAAGCAGCTTACCGGGGTTCATCATCAGACCGTAGCTGGTGCCCACCAGCTTGTAATACGACTTGAGCATGCCGGTGTACATCTTGCTGACCGGCTTATAGAGCCGCATGAAGAAGTCGTCGCTGTCCTCCTCGTCGCCAGCCACGAACTTTGGTGTCTTCAGCGCCTTTTCCGGGGCAGCGGGGTTGGCCTCCTTGTCGGTCATCGACAACAAAACCTGGATCAGGGCAATACCATCGCCAATACTGTGGTGAATGCGTGCCACCAGCGCCGAGCCCCCTGCGTAGTTCTCAACCACATAGAACTGCCACAGCGGTTTGGAAAAATCGAGCGGGGTACTGATCATCTCGCTCATCATTTTTTCCAGTTCGGCCTTGCCGGCCTTGCCGGGTAGCGCAATCAGGTGGAAATGGTTGGCCAGATCGAAATCCGGATCATCTTCCCAATAGGCATTGGTGCCGATGCGCACGACTTTTTGCTTGAAGCGCTTGTACTTGAGCAGCCGGGCTTCGATGACCCGTTTCAGGCGTTCGAAGTCGATCTGGGTTTCAAAGAACAGAACGCCATTGATGACCATGAGATTGGTCGGGCGATCCATCCGGAGCCAAGCCGTGTCGATACTCGACATCGACTCCCGCTTGGGTGAGGAGAGAAAGTTCAGGAACATGAGCCGATCCACCGAGTGTGCGATTTATTCCAATGGCGTAACCCGACCCGGCAATACCGCAACGCTGGAACTCCGGTTACGCACTGGCTTACCTGTGAAGTAATAGGCTTTTTCAACAACTGCCCGACAATTCTGGACAAGATTGTCAGCCACAGCCTGCGGCTTGACCTGGCGATGCGCCGATTATAGAACAAATCATTCAGGGCGCCCGACCGCGAACGCGCTTCCACAGCCAGTTTGACGGGATCGTGGCCAAGAAACGATACTTTGTCGCAAATGCCTTCAAGGTCGGCAAATTGGCTCGCCAATACCGCCAGGCAGTTAGACAACTTGACGCAAGCCAGCGCAGGAAGTCGTGACTTAACAACAGTCTACAGGCAAACTGCCAGTCGGTCTCAACCGAGCAACCAAGCGCTTGACTGGTGAATATCTCTCACACTTCAAGCGCACCTGGCCAAACGAATAAAGGATCATCTGCAATGAGGCTCCGGTATGGTGCCCAAATCACCTGTCCAGATCATGCAGCGCACCAGGCAGGGGGTCGCGGATGTTTTTAATAACCGGTCTTTTGTAATGCACTGCAATCACACAGCCGACGGCCTACATCAGACAGGCATCCTTGCTGGGGGCAGTTTGCAAGACAGGCAAGCAACCTTCAGACGAGAGTGTTCGACGCCACAAGATCCGCATGGATTTGTACCCATGAGGACATGGGGCGCCGAGACCTCCCGGCTCCAGGCCATACCGCCCGTCTACCTGCAGTCCCTGCAACCGTATTCGTCCCCCTACCAGCGGGGATGCTTTCTGCATGCCCGCTCCGCATCGCCAAAACCCGTAACAAGAATCGACCGAAGGAGAACAATATGACCTACTTTGTCACCGGCGCGACCGGGTTCATCGGCCAGAACCTGGTTTCCACCCTGCTCGCCAAGCGCAAAGGCAAGATTTACGTCCTGGTGCGTGAAGGTTCGCAAGGCAAGCTCGACGCCATGAAAGAGCGCTGGGGCAAGGATGCAGAGCGCGTGATCGCCATCACCGGGGATCTCTCGCAGCCTGCACTCGGAGTCTCGACGGCAGACGTCGCCATGCTGCACGGCAAGATCAAGCATATGTTTCACCTTGCCGCTGTCTATGACCTCAAAGCCACGGCCCAGGAACAGCAGGTTGCCAATATCGACGGCACCCGCCACGCGGTTCAGTTCGCCGAAGCCATCGCAGCGGGCGTATTCCATCACACCAGCTCGATTGCTGCCGCCGGCCTCTATGACGGGGTGTTCTCGGAAGATATGTTTGATGAAGCCACCAAGCTTGATCACCCCTACTTCAAGACCAAACACGACTCAGAAGGCATTGTGCGGCGCGAGTGCAAACGCCCTTGGCGGGTTTATCGGCCAGGCATTGTGGTCGGGCATAGCAAGACGGGTGAAATCGACAAGATCGACGGTCCATATTATTTCTTCAAGCTGATCCAGAAGATGCGCAAGCTTCTACCACCGTGGATGCCTGCGATCGGCCTGGACGGTGGTCGGATCAATATCGTGCCGGTCGATTATGTGGTGGCAGCGATGGATCACCTGGCGCATCTCAACGGCCAGAATGGCAAGTGCTTCCATCTGACCGACCCTAACCCCAAGCGTGTCGGCGAAGTGCTGGCCATTTTTGCCGAAGCTGCCCATGCGCCCAAGATGACCGTGCGCGTCAACCCGTCGATCTTCGGCTTCATTCCCAGCATGGTGCGGCAGGCCCTGACCTCGCTGACGCCGGTGCGCCGCATCCGTGATGCCGTGATGAAGGATCTCGGCCTGCCAACGGATATGTTCCGCTTCGTCAACTACCCTACCCGCTTCGACTGCCGTGAAACCCAGAAAGCGCTGGCAGGCTCGGGCATTGCCGTGCCGGAGCTGGGTGATTACGCGTGGCGTCTGTGGGATTACTGGGAGCGTCATCTTGACCCCGATCTGTTCATCGACCGTTCGCTCACCGGCGTTGCGCGGGGCAAGAACATCCTGATTACCGGTGGTTCATCGGGTATTGGTCAAGCCACTGCCATGAAGCTGGCCGCAGCAGGCGCCCACGTCATCATCGTGGCCCGTGACATGGAAAAGCTCGAAGCCACCAAAAAGGAAATCGAGTCGATGGGTGGCAAGTGCTTTGTCTACTCCTGCGATCTGTCGAATCTGGAATCTATCGACGGTCTGGCGAAGAAGGTGCTGGATGACCATGGCCATGTTGATGTGTTGATCAACAATGCCGGCCGCTCGATCCGTCGCGCCATCGAGAACAGCTACGACCGCTTCCACGATTTCGAGCGGACCATGCAGCTGAACTACTTTGGCTGTCTGCGCCTGACGCTGGCGCTATTGCCCTCCATGAGTGCGCGCAAGCAGGGGCATGTCATCAATATCTCGTCGATCGGCGTGCTGACCAACTCCCCACGCTTCTCGGCTTATGTCGCGTCGAAAGCGGCGCTGGATGCATTTACCCGTTGTGCTGCCTCAGAGTATTCAGACCGTGGCATTTACTTCACCACCGTGAACATGCCGCTGGTACGCACACCCATGATCGCGCCGACCGAGATCTACAAGAACATGCCATTCATCATCAGTCCGGATGAGGCGGCCGACATGCTGGCGCAAGCCGTTATCTACAAGCCGGTACGGGTCGCCTCCGGCCTTGGTATCTTCGGCCAGATCGTGCATGCCGTGGCGCCGCGTGTGGCCCAGATCATCATGAACACCGCTTACCGCATGTTCCCGGATTCATCGGCCGCGCAGACCAAGCATGGCGAAAAAGTAGAAGCGCAACCCCTGACCGCCGACCAGATGGCCTTTATCCAGATCATGAAAGGTATTCACCTCTAACAGTCTTCAGTCTCCGGCCAATTTGCGCCCCATCGTACCAATGACCCGCCAACAGGCGGGTCATCCCGTTTCACGCGACGCTCGCTTGCCTTCTGCGGAGCAGATTAAACGGCCGAATCAGCAGCAAGCGGCCTACTACGTTATAAAATTGCTCAACAGCCACAACAACGGCCCAAACTTCGCTCTGGATCAGCCATCTTGCCGACTGCGTGATTTATAAGCCAAAGCCGCCAAAACCTGATCTGCAACCAGCGCCCGCCAGAAGCCTTCGGGGCTCGCTCCGCTTGCCAGGCTGACGGGCGGACAACCAAGGACAGCTCTCATGTCACACATCCTGATCAAACATGCCCATACCTTGCCGCGTGCAGAAGCCAAAACCCTGGCACAGAACGTGGCTGACAAGATGAAGGAGGAATTTTCTTTCGAATACAACTGGCAAGGCGATACGCTCAACTTCAAGCGAAGCGGTGTGCAAGGCACCATCAGCGTCACTGACACCGAAGTCGCCGTAGAAGCAAAGCTGGGCTTGTTGCTGAGTGCACTCAAGCCCAAGGTCGAATCGGAAATCAACCGCTTCCTGAAAGAAAATTTCGGTTGATCGACCGCCCACTACCGAATCAAGAATCAAGGCGAAGGCCGCGTCACACGCCCCTTCGCCCCAAACGGTGTCAAGTTCAGGTTCTGTTGACGTAAGGTTTACAGAACCTAGGCAGACTCATCGGGTGCCGGTAACAACAACTCATCCAGTGCAAAGGGCGCCGGATGATCGGTATAGATGCGCTCCAGAATCTGCAGCTCCCGCTGGCGGATAGTGTTCAAGAAGAAATCGGCGCCGGACATATGCAGAAATGCCGAAAAACCCCGTTCGATAAAGTCCTGCAGCTCTCCTAAACCCGCAGCCCGCGCAGGCCGATGCGCCAGTTTCAACGCCATCTGCACAAAAGGCTTGCGCACTACGCGATCCAGTTTGCACCCCAGCTCAAACACCGTCTCAATCTGCTGGTGACGCTTGGCCTGGTTGTCACAAAGCCGATACGCCTTGGCATAGTCAGCCTCGCTGATCTCCTCGCCAACCTTCAGAACATCAAACAGGGTCTTCACCATCGCCGCGTCCAGTTCATGGGTAAGGTGGTTCAGTTCGATCGCCATCTGGATCGGTTGCAAGGCGCCATCCGGCAAGAAGCGATGCATCACACCAAGCACCCGCTCTCCATCTTTGTCCCGCTGCGAAAAATCGTAAGGGCCATAGAGATCTGACAGAAAGAACTGCGTCGCCGGCTGATAGCGCGCATCCGCATTCAGATCTGCATAGGTACGCGCCAGGCGATCGGCCTGCCACTTGGCCAGCAGATACTGCTGGTGCGTCATCGAGTCACTCATGAGGGTCTCATTTGCAAAAATGGTACATACGAAATTTCTGATTCGCTGCAAGCCTGCGCTGCTATTGAGTTTTTAGCCTAGTCCCGCCCCACAGCCATCGTATCAAAAGCGCAACACTGTTGTTATTTGATCACAATAAAACTCAAAAAAACAAGCAAAAATATGAGTTTACATGGCCCGGCGCGCATAATTTGTTCATGCCAACGCACCGCGATGGCGGTCGAAGGAACAAGACTAATTCCCGTTATTCGGGGGCCGGAACAACCCAGATTCAAAGGTCGACCGGCCTGCCGGGCAGTTGTTGCCCACCCTGTATTGATTTTTGCATTAAGACTCGATCTTTTTATTTGAACTTGTACTCACAGCCCCAGGAGAAACCCATCATGGCCAAGACACTCAAGAAAGCAGCTACCGAAGAGAAACAATTCGCCCACGTCGTACTGGAATCTGCCAATCAGATCTGGTTGGCCGGTCTGGGTGCCTTTGCCAAGGCGCAGGGCGAAGGCGCAAAGATCTTTGAAAACCTGGTCGAGGCCGGTAAGGAAGTTGAAGACAAGAGCCGCAAGTCTGCAGAAGACAAGGTTATGGCCGTATCCGGCAAAGCAACTGAGACTTGGGACAAGCTGGAAACCGTCTTCCAGGACCGCGTTGCCCGCGCCCTGAATTCGCTCGGCGTCCCCAGCAACAAAGACCTGGCAGACCTCAATAGCCGTATCGACGAGCTGACCAAGAGCGTCAACGAGCTGCTGAAGAAGTCAGCCAAGCCCGCCGCTGCCAAAGAAGAAGCCAAGCCAGTTGCAGCAGCCAAGGCGGAGTAAACTACCGCCCCCGCTAACCCGTAAATGATCGAGTTATCAAGATGAAGTCGAAACCCGCAACGAAAGCCGCTGAAAACAAGTCCCAGATCGGGATCAATCTTGCTGCCGGCGGCCCTCTCGGTGCGATCTACGAGGTAGGTGCGCTCTGCGCCCTGCAAGAAGCGCTCGAAGGTATCGACTTCACGGATCTCGACATTTATGTCGGCGTGTCGGCCGGCGGCTTCATTGCCGCCGGGCTGGCAAACCAGATTTCCCCGCGTGAGATGTACGATATCTTCATCGTCAATCGCTCGCACAAACACAACCTGCAACCGGAAACTTTTCTGCGCCCGGCCTACCGCGAGTATTTGCGTAGCGCCATGGCCGTTCCGGAACTTTTGCTTGATGCATTCCGCGACTTCATCACCCACCCGCGTGAAATTGGCCTGTTTGGCGCGTTCATGCAGCTATCCAGAGCCATTCCGACCGGCCTGTTCGATAACGACGCGATTAACCAGTTTTTGACACGGCTTTTCACCAGCGAAGGTCGTACCAATGATTTCCGCAGCCTCAAGCGTAAGCTCTACATCATTGCCACTGATCTGGATACCGGAAAATCAGTGAAATTCGGCGGTCGCGGCCACGACCATGTACCGATATCAAAAGCCGTTCAAGCATCGGCTGCACTACCAGGCTTGTTCCCGCCCGTCGAGATTGATGGCGATCATTACGTCGATGGCGCGCTGAAGAAGACGCTGCACGCATCAATCAGCCTGGATGAATCGGCAGACCTCGTGCTTTGCATTAATCCGATTGTGCCGTTTGATGCACGCCTCGCCCCTCACGGCCATCCCGCCACACGGGATCGCTTGATGAGCGGTGGTTTGCCCGTGGTGCTCTCCCAGACGTTACGCTCAATCATTCATTCCCGCATGCGGGTTGGCATGCAGCACTATGCGCAAGCATATCGCCATGCCGACGTTGTACTGTTCGAGCCCTCGCATGGCGACGAAGAGATGTTCTTCTCGAACGTCTTCAGCTACAGCGATCGGGAAAATATGTGCGAACACGCCTACCAGCATACCCGGCAAGACCTGCTTTATCGCGCGGATGAGCTGGAGCCTCTGCTGGCACGGCATGGCGTACGTATCAATCGCGACATTCTGCTCGACGATAGCTGTTTTCTCTCTGCGCGTGCCAGAGAAGCCCATCTGGAAAAACTCGGTGCCATTGCACACCCTAAAACACCGATCGATCAGCTGTATTACACATTAGATTTGCTTGACCATTGGCTACACGCCCCACACGAATCCTGAAATCTATTTACTCATAGATTCTAATTTGTAAAAAAAGCCGGGACCTGGCAACAGGTTCCGGCTTTTTATTTCAGCACTCCAAAACAATCAAAACTAAAACTTAGATCAACTCAAAAAAAGAGTCAGTCCACTGCTTATTTACATCCGAAATCAAAGCTGGATTCCATTTAGGGGAGTTATCTTTATCGATCAGCAATGCTCGCACCCCTTCCCGAAAATCCGGATGGCGCAAAAATTGCCGAGATAAATTTAGTTCGAATGCAAACACCTCTTTCAGCGAAAGATGTTTAACACGCTTATGAATTTCGAAAATAATAGCAGCGGAACTTGGCGAACCAATTTTCAGCTTTTGGGCACCCGTGCTTACCCAAGCATCGTCGCCCGTATATGCAGTGATTTTAGCCACCACTTCCTCAACGCTATCGGCGTCAGTCAGCGCCTGGATCAGATCGAAATGCTCTCTGACCGGAGATGACGCAAGGGTCTGAGCAAATCCAGCGGAGGACTTTCTGAGGTAGCCCGAAAGAATTGCATGATTCCTGGCATCCTCATTCGACCAATTCAGGGCGCTCAATGCCTGACGCAAGTCCGACTTCTGTACTGCAGGCAAGGCGAAATCCGCCAAGCCCAAAAACAGAGCATCTGCGCCATTCAACGAAGCTCCCGTCAGCCCAAGATATAGCCCAACACGACCTAGCATTCGTGACAGGAACCAAGAACCCCCAACATCCGGATACAAGCCAATCGTGATTTCCGGCATGGCGATGCGAGATTTCTCCGTCACAACGCGGTGACTGGCCCCTGCCATCAACCCCAGCCCACCTCCCATGACAATGCCGTGCCCCCAGCAGAGGATTGGCTTGGGATAGGTGTGGATCATCACATCAAGGGCATACTCTTCTTCGAAAAATGCATCACCCAACCCAATAGCGCCGGGGTCTTTGTCCACCATTGCATGGTAAAGGGCCACAACATCGCCCCCTGCACAAAACGCTTTCTCGCCAGCGCCATTCATTACCACGCAACGTAGCGTCGGGTCTGCCTGCCACGCCGTCAACGTGCGGGACAACGACCGGATCATCTCCAGTGTCAAAGCATTCAGTGACTTTTCAGCATCCAGCGTAATCCAGCCAATATCGCCTGCCGCACCGGAAAGCCGCTCAATTTTAATGGTCATGCCTGCCTCGCTTACCGATTTTTCCATTCAGGCTTGCGCTTCTCAAGAAATGCGCCAACGCCCTCTGTCTGATCTTCGCTATCGAACAAGTCCACGAATGCCTCCCTCTCGCTCGGCAGAACTTGCCACATCGGCTGATGTCTGGCCGACATGATGAGTCGCTTGCAGCTGGCTACTGAGGTCGGGCTCTGTTTGGCAACCTTCTCAGCCAAAGCCAGTGCAATCGCTTTCGATTCGTCGGTCGGCACAACTTCCTCAACCAAGCCTATACGCAATGCGGTTGCAGCATCCACACGCTCACCACACAGAATCATCCGCTTGGCCCACCCCTCCCCCACCAACCAAGGCAGCGCCTGGGTTCCGCCAGCGCATGGCAGCAAACCTACCGTAGCTTCTGGCAACGCCATGACCGCATGGCTTTCAGCAATCCGGATATCGCATGCCAGGGCCGCTTCAAGCCCGCCGCCCATTGCATAACCATTAATCGCCGCGATTGAGACTCCCCGAAACGCCGCCAGCGTCTCAAATGCCTTGCCAAACACACGAGCCACTCGTCGTGCCGTCGCCTTGTTTCCGTCAGCAAACATATTCAAGTCGGCCCCCGCACTAAAAAACTTCGGGCCATTTCCTGTTAAAACCAACGCATAAATATCTTTGTCCGCATTCAACTCAGACACTAACGTTTGCAGGTATTCGAGGCTTTGCTCGGTCCAGGTGTTGGCTGGCGGGTTGTTGATCGTAATCAGCGCGGTATGACCCACTCGCTCAAGATGTAGCAATTCTGACATTGACAGGCTCCGTAACGTTGACTGATAACAGTGTTGCGAACTATAGCGCGCTTGGCACTGCAAGGCACATTAGTTGTTGGGTTCCACCAGATTCCATTCCAAGACGTAGCTGGCCGCTCTATCGGGCCAGAGATCTTTTGCGTAGTCTGATCGCCCAACTTGAGAACCCTTCCTGATCATGAGTTACCGCCTGCACAGCAA
>NZ_JARRAF010000050.1 GCF_030129945.1 Parachitinimonas caeni | reverse complement strand
ATGGCGCATCAGATGCTTGGTTACAAAGCGGAAGAAGCTGGTACTCGGGTGCATCTGGCCAACACGCGCCAACTCAAGCCATCGCAACGCTGCGCGAAGTGCTGGGCGATTGTGCCCAAGAAGCTGAACCAGCGGGTGCATGTGTGTCCATGCGGGCACACGGCCCCACGCGATCAAAATAGTGCGTTGGTGGTACTCATCGACGCGCACACGCCTGGGACGGGCGTGGCGGCGAGACAGAAGCCTCTGCAAGCGAATGCGCGCAAGCCTAAATCAACGACCCGCGAAACCCCAGCTACAAGCCAACGGCTTTAGCTGTGGGAGAGTTCATTACAGACCAAGATCAAAACTGACATGTTATCGGGTCACAACAACGGCCCATTGTAAGTCGCCAATTTTTTATTAATAATCGTGATGTACCAACGTTGCCGCGCGCACGCGGCGCCCTTGCAGTCAGGACCGGTCAGCCCATCATCCGGTCAACGCTATGGCGTGGGTACTTCTCTCAGTTCCACTTGCCTGTCTGTAATCTAACACCTTATCTGCAGGCGTTTCTTCGACGCTGATGGTCTGGTGTGATCTCACCCACTCGTTCTGACGTGTCATCATTTTTTTGGTGATGCCGACGCACGACTTTGTTTTGCTCACCCAATGGAGACAACCCTCCCTACGCTGGAGAAAGTTATTCACAAAAAAACCACCCCCTTTCGGGGGAGGTAGGCTTTTTCACTAACACACCGGAAGAGGAATCATCATGGTTGACAGCATTGTCCCTAAATGTGCAATAAGTTCTATCAACATAACGTTTGAAGTGGGGGATATCCGGCATCCGCACACAGCATATTTTCATGTCTGTGTGGCGTTTGCGGAGTGTTGCGGTATCGATAAGGATCCTATTGCCCTTATCGACTTTCCCCACTTTGTCGACCAAAGCGGTAAGCCAGGCGATCTCCTGCCAAACTGGGAAGATCAGCTAGCGATGGAAGTCACCGAACAAATCTATAATACTGTGCAAGGTTTTTCACTGGAGGACCTTGAGGATATGGTGTGTGCTGTCTCTACATGGGACGGCGAAGACAAAGCAAGCGCGGACGCACTGAAGTTTGCGCAAACATATGTAGTGTTTACGCATGATGACTATGGTTTCGATATTCGCACGCTTGCGCTTTACCCCAACGCAAAAGTTCAGTACCGATACCACTGGGATAGCCCTGATCAATGGAGTGATACAACACTATTGACGAAAGACATTGACTGGGGAAATAAGGCTATTGAATCTGTTCGATCTTGGCTGCAGAGCCAAGGAAAATGAAGTTTCCAGCAAAATATCTCTCAAGAAAAAAGCCCACCTTCCTTCGGGGATCTGGGCTTTTTTCTTTGCGTGGGCTCGTTTAACTATCAACTACCGCTTGGCTCTTAATTCAACCGTCACATCATCAAGTTCATTGAGCGATGTGATGGGATTTACCATTTTCTCCTGTAGCGAAGCCATCTCAATATCAGGGTATTTTTCCTTGAAATCCACCCTATATTTGGTAATAATTTTATACAGCTTAATCGAATGTCACATCCTCGTGACGCCCTTGTTCCGCTAGCCACCCAGTGGCGCCCTTGCAGTCAGGACCGGTCAGCCCATCATCCGGTCAACGCTCAAAGCGCGGGTACTTCTCTCTGTTACGCACTAATCCTTTTACCTTTGTGTTTAAGGATCATTTCTGATTACCCCTTATTACCCTCAGTTCCAACTTTCAATGAAAGGAGCCCAGCAATGGCTTTCATACAAATTTTCGACGGCTTTCGCTTTGTCGATGGTGAACGTTCCCCGAAATGGGAAGGTGAAGCACAAACCATTGCCGCTGCAATGGAGATTGCTGACCTTAAACACCAATACATCTGGTTTGATCAAATAACACAAGCAGTCAAACTAGCTGACGAACACGACTTGAATGTTCAGATCGTCATTTGTTTTTCATACGAAGAGGACTCGAAGCAAGGCCTGGATTCCGCTTCAGACGTCCAGGTATTAACCAGCATCAACCTACACAAGGTCTATGGTGACAATATTTTTGGCCGCATGAACGAGGACGGCAATGTTTTGGTACTCCACGTTGAAGATGGATTACCAGTGACCCAAATGGACTGCAATCTGTATTCCGTTGGATCCGATGGAAGTAAATGCGTGAGGTACGAACATCCAGAAGGCATTGTCTTGACACTGGATGACGCCAGATCAATTGGACTCCCTATAGAGGATATTAACCTCCCCTGAAATCTGAAATTCCACATCACCAAAAGGTAGTAATGCCAATGACTAATGACTTTGACGCTGCCATCCGTTTACTGGAGAAGTTTGTTTACTCCAGAGAAGACAACCATGAATTTCTCAATATAAAGGAATTAAATAGCTTCAAATGGTCAAATGACAAACCGGGAAGTCAGGACTGTGAAGTAGACTTCAAAGAAGTGTTAACCGGAGTCGATGAAGTACTCGGTCTTGTTTTGACTGATGAATTAAATAGATCTGACAGTCATAGGTTGGATCCTGAAAAGGAAACATTAGCTGAACAGGAACGCTTCTTTGACGACCCAGGCTTTAGGTCAATGGTTGTCATTTTAGGAGCCATGTATTTGCTTCGATTCGATACGATTGAAGCAAAAGGGGTTCCGCGCTGGTTCCCTGTGTAATAACTGAAAGGGGAGGCTCCCACTTCCCCCAATATTTTTTTTGGACTTTCCCATTATTCAACAACATCATTTTGGAGGAAATTGTGAGTCTACACACCATTGCATACCATGACGTTTTATTGGCATGTGTTAAAGACGGAGACGACCTGGAAGCCGCTCTACTCAAGCTTGAGACAAATGCCCACATTAAAATAGATAGAAGTGAAATGACAGTCCACAGGGGTCTTTTATTAGTTGACGCCATTGAGGACTCAGATGAAGTTGTATGGCAAGGATCCAAACTTGGTTTTCTGACGGATGAGCATGGCAGACAATATGAATTTGCTGTCCGCAGGCCGTAATCCAATCAACGAATATGCCACCCGATTAGGGTGGCATATTCTATGTTATTTTCAGCAAACCATTATCTGAAAACCATCCGTTTTAATCAGATAACCATCTCGGCAACACGTTTTATATGACGTCCTTGCAGTTACAGGACCGATCAGACACGTGTATTGCATCTCATCCACTATTCGCACCCCGTATTTTTCTTCTGGGCGTTCGGCCGAACATCCGCTGAGATTCCGCCTGCCAGGTTTTGGCCTATCAATTCCGACATAACTTTGGAGGTAATAATCATGAACTATCATCAAAAACGTGAGGTGATCATTCAAGCGACAGCCTTGAACATCCCAATGACGTTTCATGCTCTTTATCATCCTGGAGAGACCGATGACGACTATGCCATCGAGCCGGGCTGGCAAATATGGGCCGAAGATCTGGATGACTTGTTGAAGGCGGCTAAATTGAGTCCGTTGGACTTGGACTTATTGGGGCTTGTCGGAAATCGGAATCCCGAATGGTTCAATCGAATCTTTGATGAGGAATGGTCCAGCGAGGATGATAGTGACATCCATAAGGTTTTCATGGCATGTGCCGGGCTATACCAAGACAGCTCTCTAAAGATCGTTAACTACCACAAAGTCGGGGCGCCTGGATTTTACCATTTGCCAGAATTTGGATGGGTACGCCTCAATTCAGTGAGGCAACACCTCGACAAGTTGCACCTTTCGTATCATACCTGCACAACGGCTTCTTTTTCTTACCACGGCCGGGAACGGGAAGGACGCATACTGCAATCCGGAGGCTTTGATTGGACGCTTGACAAAGATGGTTGCGTGGCACTTGAGTCTGACAATCTTTCGAAGTTCTTACAGGTTATCGGATGTTTCAAGTGGATTCGACCAGAAGATCGGTCCATCGCATCGGACCTTTACCGATCTCTAAACGACACAAGGTCGCCAGCCATTTGCATCACAAGTCACATCTAGATATCCTCTTCCCGTCAAACAAAAAGCCCACCTCCCCGAAGGGAGTGGGCTTTTTTCTTTGCTTGTCATGGCTTTAAGCCAGCGGCTGTGTCACCTCGCCTGCCATAAAAGCCATCCAGTGGCAGGCTTGTGCCTGACGGGCAAAGCGAGCATGTGTCTCGCCCTCAACCAGGATGACATACGGATACGGGTGGTTTGAATCCGTCGTCAGATTCATGTCTGGCAAATGGAAGTACTCATGGCGATATAGATCTTCACCATCCGACAGTCGCTGGATCCGGATCAGGCAAGCATCCAGAATGGCGTGTCCGCCAGCATCCGATTCATCGCCAATCAACAGCGGCACCTTCAAGGTGCCACACGACCGACCAATCCGGCCGATGACATCAAACTCGTCCAACCAGGAAAGTCCGCTATCTGTGTCACCCAGAAAGAGTCGAACTCGCTCACCGGACTTGCGAAGCTGTTCCAGTATCTTGCGCACTGCTGTCGGGGTCTTTGGATCAAACCAGGTACCAAGATCAACACCTGCCGCAAGTCGAATCAGGCTTTGATGCTTATCCAGTACGCTGAGTTGACCAAATTCTCCAAGGTCTGGCAGCAGGTCTTCACGTTGCAGGCGTTGAGCGAGTGCGGTGGTTTCGCTGAATGCTGGTGCAAAGCCCCAGCAGCTATACCCTTCAACATGCTGATAAACATACAATTGCTGCTCGTTATTAATGGTGGCATTCATTCCGATCTCCTGTTTTCTGGTTGAAGGAGATCCGCCCAGAGGGACAAATCTCCCTCCGTGGGTCACTATTGCTTGAAGCAGTCTTTGGTAATCTACTGAAGCAGGTCTGCCAGCTCGATTCGTTTTCCGGCCATGTAATCAATCCAGAGTTGGCATCGTTGGCGAGAATCGCACCAGGCCCGAATTCGGTTATCGATTTGCACCTGAAAGCTGTGTTTTGGGTAAGTTGGCGGCACGATCTTTATCGGTGGGACATGGAAATGTTCATGACCATAAAGATCCCTCCCATCAGACAGCCGCTGAACTCTGACAATATTTGCTGTGGTCAGAACATCGGGATAGCCCAATGCGGAAACCTGCACCAGGCGCCTGCCCGGAAAGTGCCAGCCTGCATGCAGATCATGTCCCGAGCACCAACTACGACCACTACCTGGATCGCCCAAAAACAGCCGTACCGGCTCGTTTGTGCGATGCAAGCCAATGAGCACGGCCAATAATGGACGCGGTGTCAAAGGATCTACCCTCAGGTGTAACTGCAGGTCGGGATTGACCACCATACTGTGTTCCTGCCAGCACAACCGGGTACTGTGCCAATTCAGCTCACGCTGACTAGCAAAACACTGCGAAATCAAAGAGTAGTGGAGGACTTTGCAGATCAAGGTCCTATATGGTGTGAAGAAGTACTGGTAATGATGGGTGTGCATTCTATGCTCCGGATCTGAGACGCGGAGCCCCCTGACGGGGGAACCGCCAGGGTTGTGAAAGATGTGGTTTGAATCAAGGTATTGATGGGGCTGCCACAGCACTCAGGCACTGCTGGCAAATCACTTCGAAGCCTGCTTCGCCAAGCAAAGGCTCAATCCAGTGCTTCGCAATATCCAGCCCATATTGGCACTGAAGTCGATCGCAGGTCACCTCATCCGGCCCCACAAAATAAGGATTCAAAGCATCCTCTGGATCACCAGTGTCGTAGTCTCTTAGCTGGATCACGCCAACATAACCTAACTGCCCCAACTCATCTGCCAGATTGTCGACCTTGTCATAGTCCATACAGCGAATTTGCAGTGGCAGATCGAAAGTGATGGAATCGGAATAGTCCAACCAGGACGCTTTGCAGGCCTGCTCAAGCGTGTAGCCATACCCGGCCAGAAACGCCCGCAGAATTGGTTTTGCGTCTACTACCGCAAGGCCCGGTGCAAGGTTCAGGACTCCAAACAACAAACCATCATGTGCGCTCATTTTTGACTCCTTGTTTAGCTAGGCGGAGTCCCCCGACAGGGAAACCCCGCCAGGGTGTGAAAAAAATTTACTTAACGATTAGCCCCGCAACGTGTTCAGACACGAAAAGGGATGGTGTCCCTGCTCAGCCAGCTTCCTTCTGTCACGACACTGCCTGGCCTCAGCCCCCCGTTCATGTTTCTCGTCAAGCGCTTCCTGTCGCTTGGACTCATCAGACCAGGGCTTGCCTCGTCGCCAACGACCGCATCTCCTGTGCAGCAAATGCTATATGTCGAGTCCCCGTTAAACTCCGCATGCGGATGTAGATCTGTTGCCATGGAACGCCTCCTGTTTGAAGGGAGCGTCCCATTGGGGTCGCCCCCATTGGGTTAAAAAGTACTTCTTTCGATGTCAGCGGATACCGAAATATCGGCGGTGCTGGCGGGCAGCCAGAACCAACTTGGCGATGCCACCAAAATGCATCACCGCTTCGGAGCCTACCGCCGACAATCCATCTTGGCGGTAGCCCTGAATCGCCGAAACAGCCTCGGTCTGGGTCAATATCGCCGTCACCCGAAGCAAGGTGATCAGGCGGGGAAAGCGTTGTCGAATCTCGTCCTGAGTCAGGGCGGCCAATGGTTTCATGTCCCTCTCCAGTTGTGTGTGGGCACCCTCATCGGGTGCCCGGTGGGTAAAAAAGTCAGACTCTGCGGTCAAGCAAACGCCCTCAAACCGCCAGCGCCTCGATCAGGTCATCGTCGGTCATGCCCTCGGCCAACTGTCTGCTTCGAGGTTCGTGTTGCTCCCCCAGCAGTTGCTTGGCTAAGGCCACTTCGACCGACTCGTCGTCCTGATTCAGCACGTCCAACCCCGATTCCGGCATATCGCCCGATGTGGATTGCGCGACCAGAATCTTCCTTGCCATCAGCTGCAGACAAACCGTTTGCGCCGTCTGGGCATAGCCTAGAAAGACGGTCCGGCAGGCCTGTCGCTGACCAATCCGCCAGGCCCGTTTGGCCGCCTGCATCAGGGTGTAGATCGAATAACCGGACTGCATGAACACAATCGTCGGAAAGTCCAGCAGGTCCAGCCCGGTTTTGACCAGCTCCGGGTTGGTGATCATGACGTCAATGCCTCGCTCCACCTGCTCCAATACCCAGTCTTCCCGTTTGTCCGGTCCGACCGAGGATCGCAGCACCCCCACCTTGAACCCCTCCCGCTCCAGCAAATGCTTGAGACGGGCGGTGGTATCGCGGGTGGCGGTGTAGATGGTGTAGGCAAGCACCTTGCGGCCCAGTTGCTTCTCGGCTTTGCACAGATTGATCAACGCCTGCTCTTTAGGTAAGGGCGTCACGTCATCGACCAGGGCAGGCACTTCCGCCAAGATCTGTCTTGTCTGGGGATGCCGCACCACTTCCGGCCGGAAACAGCAATCCGGCCAGGCCAGCAAGGTGTTGAGCACCACGCCGAGCAGCGTCTTGTCACGAGCGGCCAAGGCCTTTTTGAGAATGCGCGTCAAGCCGACCGACAGTTGCTGATAAGCGGCGGACTGATCTGCCGACAAGCGGATCTGTTGGAACTGCTCGTCATACGGTGGCAGCACATTGCCATCGATGTCCTGCAGCTTGAGAAAGGCGGTGATCGGCACCACGAAACGCATGATGCCCAGCGGCCCAAATCCCGGCGCCTTGCTGGTGTGATGGCTGACCTTGTCCCCCTTAGCCGTTTTATGTGACCCACCATCGGTGCTCTTGTAAACATCCTTGAGCACACCATGCTCGCGCAGGAAACTGAGACAAGCCGGTCCAAGGGAACGCCTGGCGTTGTAGCAATAACCATCAGCCATCATCAACTGCGGCTGCAGGCGATGCAGCAAATAGTCGGGTAAAGAGATGGCATTGCTGCAATCCCCTCCCCTAAGATCCGTACGTGAGAGTTTCCCCTCATACGGCTCAAGCCTTTCAAAGCCCGCTTTCGCGAACCGGCTTCACCACCTTGAGGCCATTGACGTGAATCTGGTTATGACAGTTCGGATGCACCATGATCAGGTTGGAGTTGATGTCCGGCCCGCCGTCTATCCGCCTGACCAGGTGATGGACATGCCATCCGCTGGTTTCGGTGAGGGGTTGACTGCAAACCGGGCACCTACCGCCCTGTTCCATCCAAAGCCGTATGAGCTTCTTCCGCCCGTGCAGCGAGTCCTTTAACTTGAAGCCGAGTCTCTGCTCAAAGTAGGTTTCCCACTGCGGATCGAACGGATTGGCATCAGCCTTGATCTTGCGGTGCCGACGAATCTTCGTATCGCAAATGTCCCGAAGTGCGACCAACTTTGGTTTCCCATTGCTGAGCCATTCCCCTGTGTCTATTGCGAATACCCAGGCGCGGAAGCCGTCGGTCTGGAAATACTTCTTCCGTACCCACTGCGCTCCCTTGTTTGGGTGGCGTCGTCTTGCCCACTGCCACAAACATCGCCAAATCTCCATTCTGACGCGCTCGAAAGTACGGCGTGCTACGACGTGCCGATGGTAGTTCGCCCACCCCCTAAGCATCGGGTTGAGCGCCTTAATCAGCTTGTCTTGGCGAAGTGCCTTATTGCTCTTTACGAATTCCCGGACTTTCCCAAGGAACGCCGAAACGTTTTTCTTGGAGGGCTTGATGAGAAGCTTGCCCTCGTACTTGCGTACGTTCATACCGAGAAAATCAAACCCATCGTCGATGTGCGTAATCTTGGTCTTCTCCGGCGAGAGCATGAGCCCCCGTGCTGCCAGGAATTCTTCGACCATTGGACGAACCTCGTTCTCCAGCACTGCTTTCGTTGCGCCGGTGATGATGAAGTCGTCTGCATACCGAACAATATTGACCTTCTGCTTGTTCCAGTTCTTCTTCACATAGCGCCGAAGAAGCATCGGTTCAAGACCATCCAGAGTCAGATTTGCCAAAGTAGGCGAGATGATGCCACCTTGCGGCGTTCCCGCTTCCGTTGGATAAAGAGCATTACTTTCAAGATATCCCGCTTTCAACCATTTTCTGAGTACGACTGAATCTGTTGAAACAGACTCAACCAGCCAGTCATGATTGATGTTGTCGAAGCAGCCTTTGATGTCTGCCTCAAAGATCCACTTGGCGCGATCTTTCTTTGCCAGCAAAGCAAAGCATTGTTCGATTGCGTCTGCGGTGGAACGACTAGGGCGAAACCCATAAGAGTTCAGATCCCCCGTCGTTTCCGCAACAGGTTCGAGCGCAAGCAAGTACAGCGCCTGCATTGCCCGATCCTTCATCGTTGGAATCCCGAGTGGCCGCAATTTGCCATTCGATTTCGGAATATAGATCCGCTTCAGCGGCAAAGGCCTGTAACCCCGCCGTGTCAGCAACTGGATTGCTTGAGATTTGGCCTCCGGAGTCGACCATGTAACGCCATCAACGCCCGGAGTTCTTTTACCTTGGTTCTCGGTGACTCGTCTAACGGCAAGAGCTTTGCCGCTGAACGAGTGGGTCAAAATCCACTGCAAGGCTTTCACCCTGCCGTGTTTCCCTTCCCGTGTCGCCTTTACGATACGCGCTTGGAGCCTTCGCACTTCCCGGTGACACGCAGCCCAGTCGATGCTGTGCCATGTGACCGATTCATGTGAGGGCGCACCCGCGCTGTGGTTCTGCGTAGTCATCTGCAATTCCCTCTTAAAAGGTTGATCAAACTATCTCGTAAAGAAAGACCGCGTGGAAGTCTGCCCGCTTTCGCGTAGGATGATGTCGCCTTGCGGCTCAACCCCTATCCACCCCATTACAGGGCGGCATTCGCTTTTTCCACATTCCTCTACCCGCACCGCTCACAGCATTCCTTGCGGTTCGCCTGCCCCGAGAGGCAGCGATACGGGCTTACCGTGTTTCACTTGATTCACAAGGTCGGGTTAGGTTGTGCCCTTTCACCGGTAGCTTTGAGTGTCCGTGCATCCCCACTATTCAAAAGGATGGCCAGCTACGATCCCATTTTGGGTAAGAGCCTGTCAGCGTCTTTGGCTCCTTCAGACGTCACGGTGTTTATCAGCACTTCACATACGTTAACCATACCAACCAGCCTAGCGACCCATCCGCATTGACGCTCGCAGATGCAGTTTTGGCTTCACAGCTTCAACTTGGCTTGCGCCGATCTACATTGTCTCGGTGGCTTCACACACAGTCGTTACCAACCATGCATGCACCGATAGGCTACTGATGACGGAACATCAGGCTTCCTGCCGCCAGAGCGGTGAAGCAATGAATCAAGCGACTTCACGTCGCACGAAGAGGTCGTCCGCGTAGCCGCCCATTAAAGTACCGGTCAGTAGCAAGGTCTTGCGACACTTGCGCGCCAGAACTGCCATGGCCTGCCCTTGGGCACTATCGACGTTCTTATATTCATGTGCCTCATCGGCAATCAGCAGGCTGAAGAAGCCCTGGGGAAGCTGCCGTTTCACGAATTCCGAAGCTTGATAGCCCCCCTGTCCAAACGACACCTCGGTATTGGCCAAGGCCCGCTCCAGCCGTTTGGCCTGACTGTCACTGAATACGAACTCTCCATCCGCCCCCATCAGATTGACGAAGTCGTAGAGGTTGTCTTCCAGGATGTCGGCCAGCGCTTCTGCCCCCATGACCTCAAGCAAACGGTCAGCGGTCTTGTCACCAATGGTGGGCAACTGCAGCAAGGACTTGCGGACCATTTGACCGAGTCCCTCGGCCGCATTCTGCGGCCGAAACAGCGTCCAGAGTGGTTGCTGGCAGCGCTTGCAGGACGATCGTTTATCCGCCAGCTCACCCGATGCATACAGGGCCGGCAGGGGAAATCCCTCTGCCGTTGCCACCACCTCGCCACAGTGAGGACAGGCTGCCACGCGCAGGCTGCTACCTTTGCCCTCGTCAAGCCGATGCAGCTGCCGGATGGCAAACGCTGGCTTCCAATGGAAGCCCATTCGCATCCGCACCCGGCCTAGCACAAAGAACTCCGGCACGTCGGGCTTATCACGCATGGCCCGCAACTGCAGCAACTTGCGCAGGGTGTCGGGACCATTGAGGATCCAGACGCGGGCGTTCGCTACGGTCGCTTTGATCTCGCGCCGCCACTTATAGACCAGATGGGGGGGAGCGATGATCAGGCAGCGCGACAGGCCTGCATGATGGAGCAGATAGGCCACCGCAATTCCCAGCAGGGTTTTGCCACAGCCCATTTCACCATTGATGATCCCGGCCGGCTGATTGGCATCCAGCAGCAATCGGCAGATGGCTTGCACCACATCACGCTGAGCCGGAAAAGGCTTGCGCAGCAACTGATCCATCAAGGCGTCCCGCCGTGGGTCTGCCTGGCCGTCATAGATGGGGGGATTTTGACAGCGAACGGCTTCCAGCAAGCCGCTGCCAAACTCTTGTACAAACGTGGACAAATCGATGGTTTGCATCCGTCTCTCCTTGGAATGGGCAGAGACGGCCCGCAGGGACTCGTCCCTGAAGGGTTGGTTTGAAATGAGGTTGGTTTGAAATGAGTTTTTGGTTAAAAGCGTGTTCGTTGATGCACGGCGACCCCACCGAAGTGGGGCACCCGTTTTAGCCATAAGCAGTGAACCCTTGATCACCGGGGCGTTTGAACAGACACCTGCCAGGTTCCGGCAAATGCACGTATACCTCTGCATTGATCCATTCAATACCTTCCTTCTCGGTCTCGGCATGGGCAAGCCCGGTTGCAACACGCAACCAGTCATTGCTCTTTACACCACGTTGAATATGGATCTCGACTTTGTTCATGCTTAAGCTCCTTGGATATAAAAAGGACAAATGAGTGAATTAGTATTCTGAGGGCAACAGGATCGTGGTGACGCTGCGATCCCACTCCGTGATGATCCAGATCGTGGTCTCACCATCCACCGCCGTAGGCAATGGATAGACTGACATCAGCCGGCCCTCGTCCCCCGGCGTCAATGCCGCAAGATTCAGGGCGGCATCGCTTTTCGGTACCGAACCCCAATCACCACGGGCGTGGCGACGGATACAGTCGGCCAACCAGTGCATCTTGATCGCGCCGCATTGCAAGGCCTCGTCAACGCCACAGGTCATTACCTGCCGCCCCAGGTCGAAGCGAATCGGTGCAACTGCCACCGGATTGACGCCCACCTGCCTGGCAATGATCGGCCGCCCCTCATCTGGTACCGGTAATTGCCCGGACTGGATCAGTTGGCTAATCAGCGCTGGAAAGCCATCCGGCAAACGGATCTGCACCGCCTGCATCCTGCCCAGTGGCGGATACGAACTGCGTTCCGGATCGATGATCAATGTCGAATGCAGCAAGGCCCAGAGTGGGTCCTGCCAGTCATCCAACAGCGGCACGGCTGACAGATGTTTGATCAACTGCCAACAGGCCTCGATCGGCACCCCGTCCAGCTCTGACTCATACAGCAGCCAGGCCTTGCCATTGGCACGATCCGGGGTCTTGATCCGGGGATCGAAGATCCAGCAGTGCACGAGATTGCCGAACAGATTGTGCGGCAGACGGCCGGTGACTTTTTCCAGTCGGTCTGGCTGGGACAAGGACACGGGCTGTGGCGCCTCCCCCTCCCGCACCAGCGTCAGCGTTTCCAACCCGCCCTGCGATATCGGCAGGGTGAGCTGGGCAAACAGCTGGGTGATCGAGGTATCCCGTCCGAACAGCGATAGCCACAGCAAGTGGCCACCGCCATCACGGATGCAGGCATCCACGAATAGGTCAGCCGTTTCTTGAACACGATACAGCGTTGGCATAGCAGGCCTCCATACAAGGGGCCCGCCCAACGGGACAGGCCCGTCAGGGTGAATAAAAGGGAAAATCAGGAGATCTCAATCTGCTCGCCAAAACTGGGTCCTGGCGTCAGATCGAAACCCCGTATGCAGGGTACGAATCGATCTGTGAGGGTTTTCACCTCGGTAACAATCCCCTTATCGTCTTCAGTACGTTCAACGTGGGTATGTTTGACCTTGAGGGTATCGCCCTTGATCAACCAACGACGTCCATCCTGACTACGCACGATGCCGTTGATCTGTCCGGCCGCCAGCGCCAAAGCCAGGTGCCAGGGTCGTAAGTCGCGCAGCGGGGCGCGGGGTGGCAACACCTTATTGCCCAAGTGGACCTGCCACTGTGGCCAAAGCGTTGACTTGTGCAGCCGTTGCACCTCGGCTGCCAGCTGTTCCGGCTCCAGCCGGATCGCCTTCAAAGCCTGCTGAGTCGCTGCCAACGTTACCGTTTCAGGGATCCGGTACGGTTCGCCATCACAGGCCTCCGGCAACTCGTCCGTCCGCTCGCCGCGACCGAACGCTTCCAGTATGGCCAACGTGGCGGCAGTGACCCGATCACCCTTGCGTTTTCGCGCAAAGATAACCACCTGCTTGAACCGTTGTTCCGGCGCCCGGAAGCAACGCAGCTGATCAAAATGCCGTGCCAGCAACGACGCCATCTCATCCTCCAGCAGTACATAGTGCGGGACGATCAAGACCAGGACGCCACCAACCGGCAACATACCCAGACAACGACGTAGAAACAGGGTCTCCAGCCGAACGGCCTTGGCCTCATCCCCTGTTTGCGCCTTGTCTGACACAGCTTGACCGTAAGGCGGGTTGAGGAATAGCAGGCCAATGCTGCGCGGTGCCACCACCGTGTCGTGGATGTCGGCATGCACCACCTGCCCCAGCAACTGCTTGGCATGCCAGGCCCGCTCCCGGTCAAACTCGATACCGAGTGATTCGACTTCAGTTCCCGACTCGCGCAACGCATGCTGGACCTCTGCCAATGCAGTACCTTCCCCACAGCAGGGATCCAGCACTCGGCAGCGCTGACCGCCTTCCAGCCAAGGCAGGATACGGCCCAGCGTCACCTCATCAGTCGGAAAATAGCCATTGCGAATAAAGTTTTGTGCAAGGCGGGGGAACATCAGTGCCATAGCGGCCTCCAGAAAAACGGGGCCCCATAGGCAGCCCCGATGGGTGGTCATAAAATCCGCTGCAACGCGGTAGACATCAGTCCACCGGCTCCCAGCACTGTTTGAGCATCACAAATCGATACGCGAGTGCATCCAAACGAACTTTCTGCTGTCGCAGAATCGCCCGATCAACGGTGGTGTCCAGCTTGAACGACTGCCGAGCCAGAATCAGGTCGAACAAGTCATCGCCAAACAAGGCACGATCCTGTGCCGCCATGTCATCAGCCTGTTGATCAGGAGATCCGGGCAAGGCAGGTTCAGGTTCCGGCTGTGGGAGTGGAGCCGTCATCACCGAGCCCGGTTGCTTGGGTTTGACCGGTGCGGCACGTCGAGGCGCTACTGGAGGCACAGACGAGGTGGGATTGACGGATTGCTCTTCGTCGAGTGGATCCGACTCCATCGGCGGTACCGCATCGTCGACTGTCGGCGATTCCAGGCTATCCAGAACAAAGCCAGCTAGATGGGCCCTGATTTCGGTGACTTGGTAGCCATTGCTGGCGGTGTAGGATGACAGTCCCAGCTGACGGATGGTGAATACCCCCGACACGGTTCCAGCCGGGTACTGCTCCAGCACGGCATCCTTGACCGAAAATTTACCGATGTCGGTCACCAGGGTGCCAACGGCGAATTCCCCATTGCGGCCGGGTATCCGCTTGATTGTGAGTTTTCCGGGAATTTGGATCATGAGGGCTCCTGTTGGGGACGGAGCCAGCCCAGACAGGTTGGCCCGTCTGGGGGTGGTTTGAATCTTTGGATTTCAGTGATCAGCTAAAAAACGTCAGGGCCTTGACACAGCGGGTGCGGGGCAGATTCCGCTGCGTTATGCGCCTCGCTATAAACAGTGTTGGCCATGGTTACCGCCGTGCTGTCCGCACATAGCTTGGCTTCCATGTCTTGCATGGTGGCGACGTGCCGCCCGTTTTCGACGAATCTCCGTCAGTATTTAGCATCGGTCATGCCGTAAGCGGTGGCAAACGCCAAATCTCGTAATTGGCCCGCAGATTTGCTATCGACATGAAATGCTTGCTGCGTCGAGGGGTAATAGGCGATCTCGTCGCCTGGTTGAATGGCTTTGCCCGTCTCCGGACACACCGAGGCAAATTTGGCTTTCATGAAGCAAGGCGAGGCCTGCCGTTTGCGAAGGCGCATGTTTGACTCCGTCAAAGGTCTGAAAAATAAAAAAATAATCCCGAACGGAGCCCGAACGGGCTTTCCCGTTCGGGTCGTTATGTCGCCAAACTTAAACGGAAACTGGAGAACCAAGCAGTTGCTGAACAGCGTCCAGCAATTCCGATGCAGAGATCCTGCAATTGGCAAACTGGTCCACCTTCCCAGGACAAATTTCCCACTCGAGGCCCTGTTCGGCCATCAGCCGAATACCGTGCAAGGTCTTTCGGTCCAGCTTGATGATTTCATGCCCGGTTGGGCCGTTGATGATCCGCACTACCGCCTGCTCCCTGCCCGTATCCAACCTCAGCAGCAAACGCCGCTCCGGTTGAGGTAGCTCATGGACTTTCCCCCCAAACTTCCGGAGTTCTGTCCATTTCACACAAATTGTGACTGGATTAGCTGGATTTGAAATCGACATCTTCTACCTCTGCACTTATCAAGCTTCGATTCGAAGGGCATTCTGCAGTTTGTCGGTCTGGCCATTGATAGCAGTCCAACTTACGGATGCACTGATCCCAACCTGAAACAACCCGTCATTGGAACTCGAAGTAACATATCTACTTAAAGGCATGTCGTCTGGTAGGTCGGTAATAAATTTTCGCAACTCACCTACGTTGTTCAGCAGCTGGAACTCTCTGCTAGTTCCGCCATTTTCGGTTGCTACCTTTTGATTCATTTCTGACTCCTTTAGGTTTCGCTTCCTCGATGCCGCCGGGTCTTTCGACCCGGCACGGCGGTTTCAAAGAGTTGATGACACTGCAACTCCGGACGGGTTTGCAGCCTGTTGAATGACCTGCATGCCTTGCTGCAACTTGGCTATCAGTCGGGGAGAACAAGAGCCGACTAGAGCCCCATTCTCCGCAGTCCAGACCACCCACTGCCGGTCTGTGACCACTTCCTTGACCAACACCTGAGCTTCCCTAGTCAGGGCAAGATTGACCAACTCTCCATTGGCAATCACCTCAAATCGGCCATCAGATGCCCGTAAAAGCACCGGGATCGGCGCACCAGGTGCTGGAAGATCTTGCAAATCTGCCAACAATTCAGTACGAACCTTCTCCCGTACCTCAGCTGCTGACATGTCTCTCCCCAGCTGTAACCCAGAGGCAAGCCCGACTTCATGACCGGCCTCGTAGCCCTGCTGCGCACCCAAGGCATAGCCTTGCATTCTGGCCGAACTCAGAAATGCAGCTTGTTCCACCAAGTTGAGATAGCCGTATTTCTTCGCCAATGGGGCCAGCACCTTCAGCTCAAACTGCTTGCGCAGTCCGCTGTTTTTAAACAAGGCACCTACTCCACGCAACGTCGTTTGACTTGCTTGGACGCACCAGGCCGTAGTACGACCAAGGGCCTTACCGAGCTTGAAGAACCCCACATTACGTTCCAGCCGGGCCTTGGCTTTCAAATACAGCGGGAAATGGGTCTCCATCAGCTTTGGATGCCGTTCAAGCACATCAACGACAGCCTTGGCGGTGAATGGATTCCCAAGGTGATGAATCATGTCTTGCAACGATTGGCCAGAAGACGATGACTTGTTGAGAGAAATGGTTGATTTGTTAAGAGAGACGGTCATGATGAACTCCTTCATTTCAATGATGAAAAAAGGGAGTTCCGCCCGTACGGGAAGAAACTCCCGTATGGGCTTTTAAGATCGAATTAAGTAAGGTGTGTATTAAACAGATACTGCAGCAGGGCCAGTCCTATTGAAACTGACTCACAACCTGTTCCCAGGATTGCCACTCATGACTGAAAATAAGCACTGGATACCGATGTCGATACTCCTCAAGATTCGCAGCAGACCAAAGCGGTCTTGACGATTCTGGATTTACCTCGAAGGTTGCAACAAACAACCCATACGGTATGTCATTGCGTCCCAGTGACTTCAACCCTGGCGCAACACTCTGCACCAGCCATGATGAAATATGCAGATGCCTCGGATGTCCTTTCTGAATGAACTCCATGAATGCATCCTGCATGTTGTCACGAATCGCCGCCGTGACATCCAGAACCCCTGCCAACTCGTAACTCAGGGACTCGAGTGTCGGATGACCGACATGCTTGATGATAACGGTCATAACGACTTCTCCTTGTAAGTGCAGGCAAAAACCGCGTGAAAGAAAATACCTCAGCCAATTGGCCGCCCGTTGCAGAGGCTGACGAGCATTAGGACGTCCCAAAGGGACCATGGGCGCACGTAAAACTGCCGCGACGTGCCGCGCTTGATGCAAGCGTTGGCGAAAAACTCGCCTTACCTGAACGTGCTTTGCAACAACAAGCTCAGGTAAGACGCCCGGATCAACCGGCGTCTCGCGTTGTCTCGCAACGGCGCGGGCTTTTCAGGTAGCCGCAACCCAAAGTAGAGAAATTAGTCGGTCAAAATGGCCCCGGAGGCCTTGCCCCAGTCGGCTTCGAAAAACCGGCTCGGGCAAGGCCCCTAAGGGGCCTGTGTGGAATCAACGTGGCATGGTTGCTGCCAACGCAAGAGCTTGAGAGACGATGACAGCTAATGTCATCAATTTGAAATCGGTTACGACAGTGAACAGGGCGGCACGCATGGAAATCTCCTGGCGGGGCCGCCCCCAGGGGACGGGCCCCTGGGCAGTAAGTCAGAAATACGGTCTAACGATTGTTAATCATCAGGCCGCTGCGGGGAGATATTCCCCTTCATCATGCACATCTTGTTGCTCGGCATCCGGCGCCATCGACTCAGTCATTTCTGGTTGAGTCTCAGTAGTCCCACTTGCCGTATTGAGGATCTTTGCAAAATCCACACGCTCGCCGGCCACGCTGGCCATTGAGAGTTTGGTTAGTCCGCCATTGAGGAAGTGTATCGTTTCACCAGCCCGTACACCCTTTTTGATCTGAAAACTATCAATGAAAAAGTTCTCGGCTTTAAAACTGACAAATACCGATTGTTGATTCATGACCCCAGTCCTCAGGAAGTCGATATAAGGCTTTATCTCGGCAGGAACTGCCAACGAAAAGCGGGTTTGGGCCCACTTCATTTTTTGACCATCCAGCTCCGGTTCACCATGCATGGCATTGATGGTTGACACGGTACGATTGCCCAGATCACGGACATCATTGAGATACCCAGCGCCGCGTACAGCAATACCTCCGAGACGTGTGAGTACATCAAGCGCGTCACGCTTATTCGACAACTCAATCGGTGACAGCATTTTGATCAAACGTCCCTTGACCAAGGTCCGCTTTTCAACTTGCTTTGTCTCCGGATTGAGAAAGTCATACGGATCAATATACAGGTCGCTGATCAGTATCCGTGCAGCCACCTGCTTGCCAGACCCGACCTGATCGGTAATGGTCTGGATCTGTTTCAAGGCCTCAGGGCATAAGACTTTGAGGTCAAAGTAGGTATAAGCCACTTTGGCGGGATCTTGAGGATGAGGTCGTACTGCAAGAAAGCCCACATAGGTTGGCTTGCCTTTGCATGCCAATTGGCGTGGGCGCTGGAAAAAACCTGAGATTTCGGCGTGGAGATCGAAGTACCGAGTGTTGGTATTGGTAGTCATGGCGTAATCCTTTTCGATAAAAAAGAAGAGGACACGCCGCCCCAGTGGGGAGGAATATCCCCATAGGGTTGAGCAAAACAAAGTCGTGCGTCAGCATCATCAAAGAAACCGATGACCCATCAGAACGAGCGGGCGAGATCACACCAGACCGTCAGCGTCAAAGAAACGCCAGCAGATAAGGTGCCAGATGAAAAACTACAGACAGTCAAACTGAGAGAATACCCACGCTTTAAGCGTTGACCGGTTTCAGGGCTGACGGGTCATGACTGCAAGGGCGCCACAAAGTGGCTAGGTGGAACACAAGGGCGTCACGTGCGTGTGACAGACGTTTTGCACTGCCTATGTTAGACCATCTGTTGCGACTGTCAAGATGATTGAATCAGAAAATTTGACCTAGCCCGGACAGCGCGCCAGATGAGGGGATGATTTATTCTAAATAGTTATTCAAATAAAAATTCCAAATTCGGCCAGCCGCAACCGTCAAAACTTTCCGATTTTAAAAACGGCCCCGCCCTGCTATTGTTTCAGACAAGAAAGGGGGCCACAGCATCGGGAATATTATCTACGACTTACATTTTCGGAAAGGGTTTTATGAAGATCGTAATAAAGATAAAAAAATTCATTTTACTAATATTAATAATTGAAACGATTCGTTTTTTATATATAAATAATAATTTATAACACCAGCGAGGCCGCCACCAGGCGGCCTTTGCACATTACTATCCAGCCTTGGTCGAACACGATGGCGGCTCAGCCAGGCGAACAGATGGGTATAAATCCGCATCGCCAGGACCAACAATACAGGTACACTCGACTTGCTTTGAACCGTCATGATCCCAGGCCGTTACTTTGAGATTGCGTCCTTTGTTGATCAATTCCACTTTGGCAATTGCAGCACGCTGTGGATCAATCGGCAGCCTTTTTCCGGCTTTCAATTGCGCATGCACCTGACAAACATCCCGTGCGTTCGGATAATATCCCTTATCCATCCCGGCAAAGCTTATGCCCGAGACAAGAAAGGCCGAGATAGCCAGAGCATAAAGGCACTTCATGTTATTTCCTCCTCAGGGTTAGCATATTACGTACACGAAAGAAATTAAAACCACTCTTCATACATCTTCATGGGATGTGATCTCACATATGCCTTATTTATTCGTGTCATAAAGCTTGTTTTTGCCTGAAATTCTTCAAATTCCTTCCTTCCAAAGTTTTGGTTTTGCTCAATAAGTGTCAATAAAATGGATTCAAACAAAAAGCAGAAACGATCCTGCATGGAATGCCTATACGAAAACAAATGCTTCGCCTTTAAGGCTACCCTCAGCGCTTCACAATGCTCGTCATCTTTTCCCATCAAACACGATGAAAAGATAATGCTTTTATTCTCATTGCGCGGGCTCATCATATCGGCAATTGAATCTGAATCAACCTTATCGCCGTTCGTGAGAAAAAAGCCTTCTTCGTTGCCATGGCCGGAAAAGATAATAAACGACTCGTGAATCCCTCTCCCCAGAAAATGTGTTAAATCCACCAAGGAATGAATTCGCTCGTAACCGAACGACCAACCGGCAGCCTTACAAAAAACCTCCCAAAAGTCGGCCGAATTGCGAGTTGTAGTATCTCTGCGCCTTTTGGTATCTAGCACTGTGTCAAAAACTCGAACCCCGAAGTTCTGGCTTTTCTTTTTGCTCATTCTCTAGCCCTTTTCTGCAATCTCGATTGAACAGTTTTTGACGCCGCATTCCCCCTCTTAGCGCCTTAAGCCTGATCGCGCCGCGCGAAAGGCGCAAGAGGGGGTCAAGGTGTCGCCGCCGTCAGGTGGCTTGCTTTTGCTTCTTACGCGCATGTTCTTCAGTGCCTTGCCGCTCGACATAGGCTTTCACGGCTTCCAGCGTCGCACTGCCCACGGTGCTTACGAAATACGCTCGATGCCAGAACAAAGGCTTCCAATAAAACTGCTTGAGGTGTTCAGCAAAACGATTGCGGGCGCGGCGCGCACTGGCGGTCTTGAGATTGTTGATCAGGATG
>NZ_JARRAF010000004.1 GCF_030129945.1 Parachitinimonas caeni | reverse complement strand
GGGCGGCAGCCACCGCCTCAGCGCCTATTCCGGCCGGTAGCGGAAAGTCCATCTCCAGCAGATAGGCCAATGAGTCCGGGTACAACCGGTACTGCGCATACAACCGCGCTTCCTGCGCCGACAACGGTCCAACCGTCGCTACTTCGGCTGGCAGGCTGTCGAGAAAGCGGGTGAAGGACTCGCCCGCTGCAACCGGGCGCTTGCCGGTCTCCGCGTCAATCAGCTGGGCCAGGCCGGCAATTGTGTCGTGGCGGAAGAACTCCAGCAGCGAAACCGCCTGTCCGAAAGCCTGTTCGACCTCGGCCAGCATGCGCGCCGCGCGCAGCGAATGGCCGCCCAGCGCAAAGAAGCTGCGGTCGGCCGACAGGTGATCGGCATCCAGCTCCAGATGACGGGCCCAGCAGCCAGCCAGCCACAACTGGGTGGCGCCTTGTGGCGGAACGTCCTGTTGCTGCGCCGCCTGTTTCAGCAGCGCCGGCAGTTGCCGACGGTCCAGCTTGCCATTGCGCGACAAGGGCAACGCCGGCAGCAAGGCTATCTGGCCAGGGATCATATACGCCGGCACCTGCTCGGCCAGTGCGGCGCGCAGTGCCGGCTCGGTCAGGTTCGCGTCGGTCGCGACGATCAGCGCGCCAAGGCGGGCATGGCCTTGCTGGTCGGTCAGGCCGATTACCGCTGCCTGTTCAACGCCCGGCAGCGCCCGCAACAGCCGCTCAATCGCATCCAGCTCGACCCGGAAGCCATTGACCTTCAACTGCCGATCACGCCGGCCCAGAATCTGCAGCTCGCCATCGGCCGTCCAGCACGCCAGATCGCCACTGCGATAGAAGCGCCCTTGCAGCGAGGCAGCGTCGACCTGGATAAACGCCTGTTCCGTCAGGTCGGGCCGGTTGAAATAGCCCAACCCCACTCCGACCCCGCCGATCAGCAGCTCTCCTGCCACACCGATCGGGCAAGGTTCGAACGTGCCGGGTAACACAATCGCACACTGATACCCGCCAAATGGACGGCCGATGGTAATCGGCTGCGCGTTGTGGTGAATTGCCGCGTAACTGGTGAGCACCCCGGTTTCGCTCGGACCGTAAACATTGAACAGCGCGTAGTTGTGCTTCTGAAAGCGTCGCAGACTCTCGCCGCCGAAAAACAGTTGCCGCAGACCGGGGATTGGCCCCTGCGCCATGATGTCTTCGGCCAGCACAGTGGTGGTAAAGAGCTGGTCAATCTGGCGCTCTTTAAGGAAACAGACGGTTTTTTCCGCGTCGATTCTGGCTTGTTCCGGCACCAGCACCAGGGTGATGTCGAGCATCATCGCCTCGACACACTCCAGCACGAAGTAGTCGAATGCATGGTTGGCGACCGAAGCAACGCGCCAGTGCCCTGCCCCGTATACGCGTTGCTTCTCCTGAGTGAGATTGATCAGGGCTTTTTGTGTCGCTACGCAACCCTTGGGCGTGCCTTCGCTACCCGAAGTCATGACCACGCACAGCGCGGCATCGGGCAACATCGCCAGCCCGTGCTGCAGCCAGTCCGCCCGGAGCGCTGACGCCACGGCACCAGCCTCGCGCACTTCGTCCAGCATGGGTAACCGGAGCACCCGGCAACCGTGCGATTCGAACAGCGTGGAGAGGTGTCCGCTGCCGGCAGCCAGCAAAACCAGCCGCGTCTGGTGGACGGCCAGCACACTCGCGAGCTGCGCAGGCGGCACGTTGTCAGGTTGCAGGCAGAACGGCTTGCCGATACGCATACAGACCAACGCCGCCAGCGTCGTTTCGATGCCCTTGGGGCCGACGATCAGCAGGCAGTCGCCAAGGTCAGGCCACTGCGGCCAATCCCCGCCATGCAATAAGTGGTCGCTGTAGCGTGCCAGCTCGGCAAAGCTGACTGGTTGATCGGCGCATTCCAGAAAAGTCGCCGTTGGCCGATCGCGCAACGCCACCGTAATGGCCTGCGCCAGATTCTGATACTGCAGCGGCTGCGCTGGCACAGGCGCCGACCACTCGGCGATCTGCGCCCGCTCTGCGGAGGGAATCCAGGCCAGCGCACCGAGGTTGGCATTCGGTTCAAACACCATATTGCCCAGCAGCGTGCTGAAGCGGGCCAATAGCCGCTCTGCCACCGCTGGCGCCAGCAGGCCGGCGGCAAAGTGCAAGGTCACGACACTGGCCTTGGAGCTGGCCTGAATACTGATGCCCAGCACCCCGTCTTCATGCTGCGGCGCAGCCGAGGGTGCCTCGGTTTCTGAATACGCCACCCACACTTGCGGCAGCGGTGTCAGTTCAGATTGCGCAGCGGGGGGTAATCCGGCCGTGAGTTCTGCCGCCTGCTTCCAGTAAGCCAGTTCGGCGCCGAACAGACGCTTCACTGGCTGTGCCAGCTCGGCGTCAGTGAAGCGCCAGGGGGCTGGCAGCAGCTGACCGGCCAGGTCCCACCCCAAAAGGCCCTCGCTCTTGCGACAATGCAGATAAGCCAGATATTTGATGCAGGCCGAGAACAGGGCCTGCCGGTGCAGGACCGAAGCCGAGGCCATGCTGAAGATGCGGGCATTGAGGTCAGGCGGCAGCGGCAGCGACTGGCTGACCAAGCTTTGCGGCCCCGAAGTCTGACGGGTGGATGCAAAGAACGGACAGTCACGATATTCCGGCGCCGGCTGTTGGTGAACAAATGCTTTCAGTGCCTGTTTGCGGGCATTCAGCGCGATCGGGTCATTCAAAGACATTTCTGCGATTTCCAGTATCAATTTTCAGCGCGGTCAGTGGCCAGCGCCTGGTCGATGGTCGATCGGAACAGCGCTTCCCAATCCAGGCCCGTATCGAGGCATGGAAAGGCCAGGCATTCGAGGCGTACATCGAAACCAGCAGGGTGTTCGGCGATTTCACAGGTCAGATTCCAGTGCGGCACGCCGCCGGCGATATTGGGTGTCTCCAGCTGGTGGCAGGGTTGGCCGGCAATCTGCCCGGCAAAGCCTTCGCGCTGGAAAAAGCCGAAGAACGCCGAAGGGAACAGCGCCTGCCGTGACAGCGCAGGCCAGCGGGCAGCCAGCGCTTCGGCATCGAACAGGTAGTGACGGCAGGCAGTGCGTACCGCCGTGCTGACTTCGCTCAAGGTCGCTGCCGACAGCGTGGCGGCTGAATGGCCCAGCCGCAGCGGCAGCACCGTCATCAGCGGCGCCATCACAGCCTGCTGCGCCAGCAGGTCGCGACCGTGGAAGATCATCGAAACCAGCTGGTCTGCCCTGCCCTCGGCCTGCGTCTTGGCGTGCAGGAACACCGCCATGAAAAACTCGGAGGCACTGATCCTGAGCCGGGCCGCCAGCGCGTCGATTCGCGCCTTGCACGGGGCGTCCAGCGCAAACTGCCAGGAGCGGGTGAGCGGCTGGGTAGCGGTGGCAGGCGGGTTGGCTGGCCAATCCTGCAGCTGGCCATGCCAGAACTCGGCATGCTGCTGGCGCTCGCTGGCCCAGTCGTCGCTGTAGAACCGTTGCGAATAGCGGCCGAGGCTGCCTGCGGCCGGCAGGCTGTCTTCACCAGCAGCCAGCTCGGCGAGCAGGTGCTGCAGGCCCGAGCCATCGATGCAGGCGTGCGAGAAGTCGAGCAGCAGCAAGGGCTGCGGGCCATCGCTCACCCAGCGCCCGCGCACATTGATGCCGTCTTCGAGCGAGAACGGCCGAACGAAATCGCGCAGATCCTCTTCCAGTGAACCAAGCGTCTGTCGCTTTTCCATCCGGAACAGAAAACGTGGCGCCGGCTGCAGCACCAGCTCGCCGTCGTCGAGCACGAACCGGGCGCTCAAGCTCTCGTGGCGCGAAAACACGCTCTGCAGCAGTTGGCGCAAGGCTTTGGGATCGGGCTCTGCGGCAAACGCCAGCGCCACGAAGCTGTTATTGCTCAGGTCGTGCGGATTGAGTTTCACCGCCTTGTAGATGGCTTTCTGCGCCGGCAGGGCCAGAATGCGGCCACCGGCAGGCATCGCGGGCGACAAACCGGATTGCTCGACGCCCCGGCTCAGCTCGGTGTCGATCAAGGCAGCCATCGCCCCCAGCTCCAGATGGGCGACCAGCGCACTCAGGGGCAGTTCAACGCCAAAGCGCTGCTGGATCTTGGTCATCAGCGCCACGGCCAGCAGCGAATGGCCACCGGCTTCGAAAAAGTGGGTGGTTTTGCCAATACCCGACCTACCCAGCAGCTCGCCCCACAGCTCGGCCAGCTGCGTTTCGGTGCCTTCGGCCAGAGGTGTTTCGTCGGCCATCGCTTCGGCCAGATCAGCCGGCGTGGGCAGCGCCTTGCGGTCGAGCTTGCCATTGCTGGTCAGCGGCAGTGCATCGAGCCAGATCAGATTCGATGGCAGCATAAAGGCCGGCAGCTGGCTTTGCAGATGCTGGCGCAGCGATTGCGTTGCCTCATCTGCGCCGCTGGCCTGCACCAGATACGCCACCAGACGGGCATCGCCCGGTGTGTCTTCGCGCACCAGCACCACACAGTCCTGCACCGCCGGGTGCGAGCGCAACGCGGCTTCGACTTCGCCCAGCTCAATGCGAAAGCCCCGCAGCTTGACCTGAAAGTCATTGCGTCCCAGGTATTCGATATCGCCTTCGGGCAGATAGCGGGCCAGATCACCGGTGCGGTACATGCGCCCTTCGGTGCCGGATGAGTCAGGATTAAAGGGGTCGTCGATGAACTTTTCGGCAGTGAGGTCGGGCCGGTTGAGATAGCCGCGCGCCACGCCAACGCCGGCAATATACAGCTCGCCAATCACCCCCACCGGGCAGGGCTGGCCGTGCGCATCGAGAATATGAATACGGATATTGTCGATCGGCCGGCCGATGGGGATCACCCCGCCCGGCGCTTCCTGACTGCAATCCCAGGCGGTGACGTCGATGGCCGCTTCGGTGGGCCCATACAGATTGTGCAGCGCCACCTGAGGGTAGCGCTGACGGAAGCGACGCACGCTATGCAGGGGCAGCGCTTCGCCACTGCAGAACACCTGACGCAAGGATGGCGCAGGCGCCGCTGCGACGTGTTCCAGAAACACCGCCAGCATCGAGGGCACAAAATGCAGGGTGGTAATGCGGTGCTGATGAATCAGCTGGTTCAGATAGGCCGGGTCTTTATGGCCTTCCGGCTTGGCCACCACCAGCCGGGCACCGAACATCAGCGGCCAGAAAAACTCCCAGACCGAGACATCGAAGCTGAAAGGGGTCTTCTGCAGCACGGCATCGGCGGCCGACAGCGGATACGCCTTCTGCATCCATAACAGCCGGTTGACGACCCCGCGATGCGCGTTCATCACGCCCTTGGGGCGGCCAGTCGAGCCCGAGGTGTAGATCACATAGGCCAGATGGCTGGCCATCAGACCCGTGGCGCCGATACTCAAATCGGCGTCGTCCCGTTGCGCCCAGCGGTCGGCATCGTCATTGAGATCGACCACCCGCGCGCCCGTCTCGGCAGCGTAGTCGCGCAACAGCGCCTGTGCCGCTTCGGGGATCTGCCGGTGCGACAGCACCACGCCGGGGCGGGCATCGCGCAGCATGTAATGCAGACGATCAGCCGGGTAGTGTGGGTCAAACGGCACATAAGCCCCGCCCGCCTTGAGGACCGCCAGCAGCGCCACCACCATTTCGACACTGCGCTCGGCACAGACGCCGACCAGCGTATCGGGGCCAACCGCCATATCTGCCTGCAGCAGGCGCGCCAGCTGGTTGGCGCGCTGGTTTAGCGCCTGATACGTCACCGACTGTCCGTCAAATTCGACGGCCATCGCAAAGGGCGTGCGCTGGACCTGCGCCTCGATCAGCTCATGCAGGCAGCGGTGCTGCGGAAACTCGGCCGCTGTCTGGTTCCATTGGTGCAGGATCACATCCTGTTCGGCAGCGGGCATGGGGCAGAGACGCCCGAGTCGTTGCTGCGGGTTGGCGGCAAGGGCTGTCGCCAGCTGGTGCAGCGCCGTTTCAAAGTACATGCCCACCCGCTGCGGGTCTTGCCCCTGCTCGACCTGAACATTGATGGCAAAGCCCTTGCCGAAGTCATCGACGTTAACCGACAGCGGATAGGTGGTGCGCTCGATCACCCCGGAATACGCCATGCCGGCTATCGTGGCAGGGTGTGCGGTCTGGAAGGGATCGGCCGCCGGCAGCTGGTTGATCTCGCTGTGGCGATAGTTGAACAGCGTGGTGAACAGTGGCGTATGGCCGGGCAACTGGGCTGACTTCTGCGCCAGCACCAGCGGGGCCTGTTCGTGTTCGAGCAGTTGACTCAGGCGATCCTGCGTCTGCCACAGGCCGTCGAGTACCGAGCCGGCCTGTAGCTGCAGGCGGATCGGCAGGGTGTTGATGAACTGGCCCATCGCCGTCTGGGCCTGCTCGCCCAGATGCAGGCGCCCCAGCAGCACCGTGCCGAACACCACATCATCACGGCCGCTCAGGCAGGCGACAACCTTGGCCCAGGCCAGATGGAACAGGGCCGCCACACTGACGCCGTGGATGCGTGCCTGCTGGCGCAATTGCTCGGCCAGGCCACCATCCAGCGTTTGCCAGGCTTCGACCACACAGGCATCGCCAGCCAGCGGCCGCTCGGCATCCAGCGGCGCCGGGCCGGGCTCGAAGCCCTGCAGCAATTCGTCAAAGAATGCAGTGTGCTGCGGCGCGTGGGCGGCACTGACCGGCGCCGGCAGCGTCGATGTTGCGGTGAGGGTCTCGCCCCGCAACTGGGCTTCGATTTCCTGCTGCAGGTGCTCGACCGTGGCATGGTCCACCGTCAGATGATGCAACTGGTGCAGCAATACCCATTGGTTGCTGGTGGCATCGAAGCCGTAGCAGCAGCGCTGCAGTGGCGCGCGGGCCAAGTCAAACCGCTGTCGGGCCGGTTGGCAACGATACCGGATCTCCGCCAGCGGATCGGGACTGGCCAAGCGTTCGACTTCCAGCGCCGCTTCACGCCAGACCACCTGCAAGGGCTGCGCCAAACCTTGATGCAGCACGCTGACACGCAAGGCATCGTGGCGGGCTATCACGCCGCGCAGGGCATCGAGCCAGCGTAGCAGCAGGTTCTCGCTGTCAAAGCGGACGAGTTGCCACAGCACATAGGGGTCGCCTTCCGGGTGCGCCAGCGCATGGTAGAGCATGCCCTGCTGCAAGGGCCCCAGCGGGTACACCGCCTGCACATTGGCAAGCCCACCCGGCACGGCCGCTGCCACGCACTGCTGCTCGGCAGGGCTGAGCGTTGCCAGCAAGGAAGTGGTGACATCAGGCTGCCTGGCCGGGTCAGCCTCGGCCGTTGCAGCGGCTTTGAGCTGCAAGGCGAGTTCAGACAGCACTGGCTGTTGGTAGAGGGTCTGCACATCGACCGCATAGCCGCGCTGGCGCAGTGCCAGCATCACTTTCACCATCAGCAGCGAGTGGCCGCCCAGCTGGAAGAAATGGGCATTGCGGCCCAGGCCGGATACGCCAAGCACTTCACCCCAGACCGTCGCCAGCACGGCTTCCGGCTCGGTTTGCGGGGGTGCATCGGCCGTCTGCGCCAGGGTCCGGCAATCAATCTGCGGAAACGCCCGCCGGTCGATCTTGCCGCTGGCTGCCAGCGGAAACCGGCTGACGAAGACGATAGCTGCCGGCTGCAGATAATCCGGCGCACTGGCTTGCAGCAACTGCCGGATGCTGTCGCGTGCGCTGGCTTCGGTCTGGCGCTGCAATACCCGCTCGGCGGCGATCACGAACGCGACCAGCCGCTTGTCATCGGCCGCTTCGCCCTGCACCACGACCACAGCGTCATCGACGGCCGGGTGCCGCATCAGCAGCGCTTCGACTTCACCCAGCTCGACCCGGAACCCCCGGATCTTGACCTGCGCATCCATACGCCCCAGCAGCTCGAACTGGCCATCGGGCAACTGGCGCGCGAGGTCGCCGCTGCGATACAGCCGGCGCGGCCCACGCCCATCAATATCCAGATCAACAAAGCGGGCGGCGGTCTCCTGCGGCCTTTGGTGATAGCCGTAAGCCAGTTGCACGCCGCCAATACACAGCTCACCGGGCTCTCCCGGCTCGGGCTGACGGTTGTCGTCGCCCAGCAACGCAATCTCTACGCCCGCAATCGGCCGGCCGATGCTGGGCAAGGCCGGCCACTGCTCGGGCGGGCCGGACAGGGTGCAGGCGGTTACTACATGCGCTTCCGACGGGCCGTAGTGGTTGTGCAGGCGACAGCCCGGCAAGGCTTTGAAGAACTGGCGGATGGCCGGTGTGATCACCAGCTGCTCACCCGCAGTCACTACGTCGATCAGACTCGCCGGATAGTGGTCTTGCGCCGTCGCCGCCAGCGCCAGACTGTTCAGCGCCACATAGGGCAGAAAAATCCGCGCAACGTGCTCGGCTTCGATGAAGGCCAGCAAGGCCAGCGGATCGAGCCGCAGCGCCTGGGTGATCAGCACCAGCTCGCCACCACTGGCGAGGGTGGCGAAGATTTCCTGAAACGACACATCAAAACTCAGCGGCGAAAACTGCAGGGTGCGCCGCCCCAGACACTCGCCCCAATGGCTGCGCTGGTCATGCAATTGCCAGTCGATCAGGTTTGCCAGGGCGCGATGCGGCATGCACACGCCCTTGGGCGCACCGGTCGAACCCGAGGTGTAGATCAGGTAGGCCAGATCATCCGGCGTGGCCAGCGGGTCGAGGTTCTGGCCGCTGCGCCCGGCATCCGGCCCGTCGTCGCTCAGATCCAGATCATCGAGAAACAGGCAGGCCGCGCTGGTGGGCAGGGTTTGCGCCTGCGACCGACGGCTGATCAGCACTGCAACGCCCGAGTCCTGCACGATGTAAGCCTGACGTTCAGCCGGGTAGGCCGAGTCCACCGGCACATAGGCCGCACCAGCCTTGAGGGTGGCGAGAATGGCAACAATGGCCTCGATGCCGCGTTCCAGGCAGATGCCGATGACGGCCGGGGTATCGCCAGCCTGCAGGCGCAACAGGCGGGCCAGCCGGTTGGCCCGGCGATTGAGCGCTGCATAGGTCAGCGTTTGTTCGCCCAGACTGACCGCTACCCGTTCGGGCGTTGCGGCCACCTGTCGCTCGAACAGGGCATGCACGCAAACGCCCTGCCCTGCCGGCTCTGGACTATCCGGCCGGATTTGCGGCGCCTGCGCGGCCTGGAATGCGTCAGTAAGCATAACTTTCCACCTTTGATTCGATCAGTTGTCCGTTTTTCATGGTGATCAGGGCATCCGCTTCGGCGAAGTACTCGTCGTCGTGCGTCACCACAAACACGATCCGGCCTTGTGCTTTAAGCAGCGGCAACCAGACGCGGTAGAAGGTGGCTTTGGCACGCGGGTCCTGATCGGCCGCCCACTCGTCCAGCACCACCAGCGGGCTGGGGTCGGCCAGCAGCATGGCCAGCGACAGGCGCTTGCGTTGTCCGGTGGAGAGCTTGATGTTGGCGAAGGCGCCGTCGTCGTGCAGGGTGGTCTTGTCGGCCAAGCCCAGCTCGGCAATGAGGCGGTTGATGGCCTCACGCGATTGCAGCAGGGCCGGGTCGTAGATGCGCTTGAATAACCAGTTGTCGCTGAAAATGGTGCGGGTGAGTTCCTGCAGATGATCAGGCGAGACTTCAACGCCGTTGAGCTTCAGGCTGCCCTGAGCCGGGGCGTACAGCCCGGCCAGAATCATCGCCAGCGTGCTCTTGCCCGAGCCATTGCCGCCGGTCAGGAAGTAAGTCCTGCCACTCTCGGCCTTGAGTGAGATCGGGCCGATGCCAAAACTCTCGCCCTCTACCAGCGAGGGGTAGAAAAAGCGCACGGCCGATAGCTCCAGCGTTTTCACCCCGGCAATGGCAGGCAGGGCCTGTGCAGGTTCCGCTGCCTGAATCGACTGGCTGAACTCGGCCATATTGCGTTGCAGGCTCTGCAGGCGGATCAGCTCGGGCATGGCCGCCATCACGGCATTCAGCGGGCCGATCAGGTAGAGCAGGATGATCAGATACTCTTTGGCCACACTGCCATCGAAGCTGCTGAACAACAGCGGAAACACCAGCGCCACCGCCACCAGCAGCAGCGTCAGCAGCGATTCGCCAATGAAGAAGGCGCCGATAAAGCCCCGGTCATACTGAATGCGGAATGCCTTGAAGCGGTCGGATACCGCCAGCGCGTGCCGGTAAAAGCCCTGCTTGACCACCTCGCGGCGCAGGCCCTTGTAGCCTTTCTGCAGGTCTTCCACCACATCCATGAACTCGCTGCGGCTTTGCAGGGCCTGCGGCATGATGCGGTCGGCCCGTTCCGAGACGATGTAATAGAGCGCGATCATCGGCAGGGCGCAGGCCAGCAGCACCGTGGTGGCCACGGCCGATTTGGCCAGCATCAGATAGCCGAACAGAAAGACGATGGTCAGCAGATTGGTGAAGAAAGGCACGAAGGCCAGCACGCTCTTGGCCAGTTCCTGCGAATCTTCGCCCACCACCGCCTGAATCTTGCCAGGCGAGATACGCTCGACGTTCTTGTAATCGGCAGCCAGCAGACGGCGGATGATCTCCATGCGCCAGCCCTGCACAAAGGCATGGCCAAAGCGCATCAGCTGCTCTTCGGCCGCCTTGCGCGAGCCAATATAGAAATAGATGCAGCTGAGCAGCAGGCCGGCACTGGGCAACCAATTAGCCGACCGACCTTCAATCGCCTGCAGAATGCACAGGATCAGCGCCGAGTTGAGCAGCCCTGAAATCACCGTCAACCCCACCACCTTTGCGATCATCAGCGAGGAATAGGTCTTGCTGGCAAAAGCCTGGCTGCGCCGCGTCACCATGAAGAAGAACAGGCTGACGGCATTGGCAAACAGCATCACCCCACCCGCTGCCCAAGGCAGACTGTGCGGCCCCCAGACCAGCAGGTTCGGCCAGCTCAGGCCCACCCACAATGTCGGCGCCGTGGCCAGTGCAGCCAGCAAGGCGGCGTTCTGGCAGAGCATGCGCGCAGCAAAACGGCGCCCGCTCTCTGTCCCGGTCGATTGCACCAGACTTTCCTGAACAATGGCCGCTTCGGCACGGCTTGGCAGCGCCGGGTCATCCACTTGGTGACGGCGCCCGGCCAGCTGGCCTCGACGCTGCCACAAGGGCCAGAGCAGCGCACTGGCCAGTAACAGCAGCGCCGCCGTCACCGTGGCAATCCAGTCCCCAGCATCGACCGATAAGCGCGCAGGCACCGCCGGTGCGGCGCCGCCACGCAGATGTTCAAACAATGACTGGCCCAGCTGGACCACCTGCGGGCTGTTGCTGTTGCCCAGCAGCGCCACCCCTACACCGGCTTGCGGATCAAACGCCACATAAGCGCCGGCATCGGGGTTCTGGCCGGGATGACTCCAGCTCGTGGTCTGGCCGGTTTCGACATCCCAACCATAGGCATAGCCCCCGGCACCACTGACGGCATTGGGTCGCTTGGCAACCTCACGCGCGGCGTACAGCGCGGCCAGATGGTCGGCAGCCGGTGCCGGCTGCAGCAGGAATTGCAGCCATCGCCCCATGTCTTCCGGATTACTCAACACATAACCAGCAGGCGTGTTCTGCAGATAACGCGGGGCCTGATACGGCCGTGCCGCCGTAAAGCTGATCTTGTAGCCGGGCACCCGCGCCGCATCAGCCGCCACCGGGTCGCCTTCGACAAAAGTCTGCAGCATCCCCAGCGGCACAAAGATCTTTTCGCGGACCAAGGTGGCAAACGGCTTGCCGGCCGCCCGTTCGGCCACCAGCCCCAGCAGGCTGTAGTTGAGCGTGGCGTATTCCTCGCGGGTGCCGACGGCATGGGCCAGCGGCACGTTCTTCAGCAAAGCCGGCAATCGTGCCAGTGCACCGGCGCCGCTATCGGGCCGCAGCAGGTCGAGGGTGCTTTCGGACAAGCCGCTGGTGTGCGCCAGCAAATTGGACAATCGCACCGCCGAGTAACCCAGCTGCGGATTCTCAGCCAGCTCGGGCACCCATTTGGTGATGGCATCGTCGCGATGGAGCTTGCCTTCCTGCTCCAGCAAGGCAATCAGGAGGCCGGTTACCGCTTTCGAACAGGAAGCCAGCTCGAAGGCACCAGCTTCGGCCTTGCCCAGCCGCAGACTACGGGTCTGGCCACCTGCGACGATGGTCAGAGCGGCGGTCGGCACTTGCGAGGCATCCCAACGTTGCTGCAGATCGGACACCAGGTGATCCACCTCGGCACGGGTGGGCAGAGCTGCCTGAGCCGTCAACGACAGGCACAGGCCCGCCAGGGCCACCCCGTAATTCCAGCAGCGCGGCTTAGTCATCGACTTCGCTCTCCTGCCGGGTGGTGGCACCACGCAGCTTGCGGCGGGCCTGCAGGGCGCGGCGCTTGTCGTCGAGCACCGGCGCGGCCGGCTCCTCGCTCACTGCCTGTGGCGCCGCTGGTGCCAGCTCCTTGCTTAATTCACGCAGCGAAGCTGCCTTGAACAGCAAGGCCACCGGAATCTCACGTCCCAGACGCTGTTCCAGCCGCTTGGCAAACTGGATCAGATCAAGCGACGTCGCGCCGAGCGCGAAGAAGCTGGCATCGACATCCAGCCCCGCCACGCCAAGAAAGCCCTCCAGCATCGCTTGCATCGCCTGCAGCAGGGTGTCGGCATCCGCGCCCTGCAAGGAGCTCTCGCCAGCGGTGGTCACACCCGCCTCAGCCGAAGGCGCTGCGCTGCTGAACAGCATCTGCTGGGTGCTGGCCTGTTTTTCCAGCACTTCGCCAATTGGCAGTTTCGAGACCGCGATATACGGCACGGCCAGCTGGCGGACCAGCGCAGCCATGACAAGCGCGATCCGGCTGCCCTCGGCATTGGACAAACCCTCTTCCCGCAGCTTGGCGCTGAAGCCACGCGACTCGGCCCGCGCCTCCATCGCCACCACGATCTTGCCGACGTGCTTGCCCTGCGCCATGAAGCGGAAGGCTTCGGCAATGTCGCGAGCCGGGTAAACGCGGGTGGGCAAAGGGCGCAGGGTTTCCTGCGCCAGCAGCGCGGCCACTTCGGCCCAGGCTTGCGAGTAGGCCGGGTGCTCGGCCCCCGCCTGCACCGCATGAAAGCTGCCGCCTTCGGCAAAAATTGATAAGCCCAGCTGCCAGTTCTGCAGAATGTCGCGCAGGCCCAGTTCCAGAAAACGGCCTTGCGGCGCCAGCAGCGATACGCTCTCTTCGAGCAGCTCGCCAGCCAGCGCGTTGAGAATCACATCGAACGGCCGCTCGCCCAGCTGCTGGCGGAACACTTCGCCAAATTCGCGGGTGCGCGAATGCGCCGCGCCTTTGGCGCCCATCTGCAGCAGCAGCTGGCGCTTTTCCTCGCTACCGGCGGTTACCCAGACTTCCGCTCCCAGATGCAAGGCAATCTGCATCGCCGCCATGCCGACACCGCCAGCGGCGGAGTGGATCAGAATGCGCTCGCCGCGCCGCAGATTGGCGGCATGGCGCAGGGCGATCCAGGCCGTGGTAAAGGCCACTGGCACACCGGCAGCCTGCTGAAAGCCCAGTGTCTGCGGAATCTTCGCCACCACCCGCCGCGCCATGATGACGTGCTCGGCCAAGCAACTGTGGCCGGCACACATCACCCGGTCGCCCACCTGCAGATCCGTCACTTCGCTGCCAACCCGCGTCACGATACCGGCGGCTTCCTGGCCAAAGGTCATGGCCGGGTCGGTCGGCGCTGGCAGCACGCCGACGGCGATCAGCACATCCTTGAAGTTAAGGCCAGCCGCCTTGACGCAGATTTCCACCTCCTGCGGCCCCGGCGCACGACGGGCTTCCTGCCGGTTGTGGAAAACAAAACTGGCACGCTGTTCCGGCTCGTCGGCCAGACGCATCACCGCATGGCGCGGCGTGGCGTCGTCCTGCTGCGCAGCGGCGGCATCCCCCCTTAGCGCAGCGGAGGCATCAATCAGCAGCAAGTCGTCGATTGCCACCAGCAGCTCGCCGGCTTCGGAACAGATCTTCACCTGCAGCAATTTGCTGCTGCCCAGATCAGCAATCTGCACATGGCTCAGTACGCGGTCCTGCATCGGTGCGCAGCGGGTAAAGCCACCCATCGACACCGGCGCGAACTGCGCGTCCTCTTCCAGCGGCGAGCCGATGAGGGTGGCGGTATCGAGCAGCGCCACATGCAGATCGCTGGCTGCAGCCTCTCCGGCGTAAGCGGCCGGCAACTGCAGATGCGACACGATCACATCGGCCGCCAGCCGGTCTACCGCCTGCACAGTGCGCCAGCGCGGGCCAAACTGCAGCGCCGCCTTGGGGCTGACGCCGTGGCCATCTGCGCTACGGAACAGGTTTTGTAGCGGCGTTGCGCCAACATCCGGTGCCGCCGGCGCCGCCCCGGCCTCGCGCAGGCGGCCGCTGGCGTGCTTAAGCCAGGTTTCGCGACTGAACTCGCCACGGCCGGAATACAGGCCAAAATGGCTGAAGGTCGCATCAAACGCCACCACCACCTGCAGCGCGTCATCCACCTTGACTACCAAGGGGCGCTCGATGGCGATGGCCTGCAAGCTCGTCGCCATCGCAGGCGAACGCGAGGCCAGCAGGGCCTGATGCACCAGCGCCAGCATGCCCATCGCCGGCATCACGGTGGTGGTGGCATCCAGTCGGTGCTCGTCCAGCCACCAGTCACGCTGGCTGTCGAGATCACGCCGCCAGATCACCCCCTCGTGCGCGGCACTCGCGGTCTGGCCCAGTGCCTGGTCGAGCTGCTGCGCCGAGCGGGTCGCCATGCCCGACTCTGCCCAGTCATCCCAGGCTATCGCCAGCGCCTTGCCGCCCTGCTTGCGCACCTGCTCGGCATAGGCTTCGAGGCAGGCATTGGCGGCCACATAAGCCACCTGCCCGACTTTTTCTTTTGGCAGCAGATTGCCCAGACTGGAGAACAGCAGCAGCGCCGGCTTGCCCAGCTGCGCATGGTGATTGCACAGAAAACGGGTGCCCGTCACTTTGGGCGCCAGTGTCGCCAGCGACTCGGCTTCGTTGCGTAGCTGGATCATCGCGCCCTCGCCCCGGCCAGCGGTGTGGAAGACGTAATCGAGGGCGATACCGCGTTCGACCAGCCGGAACACCGGCGCAAACGATTTGGCCAGGGCCGCTTCATCGGCCAGATCGGCTTCGAGCACGATCACGCGGCTACCTGCCTGTTCCAGCGCCAGCAGATGTTGCAGGAAGTCCGGCTCCGGCCCCTGCTGGGCGATATGGGCCGGCCAGTCGCTTCTGGCTGGTAGCGGTTTGCGTACCTGCAGCAGCAGGTTGCAGCGGTAGACCTCGGCCAGATGCCGGGCAATCGCCGTACCCATGCCGCCCTTGGCACCAGTCACCAGCACCCAGCTGTTACGGCTGATCTCGGGCAAGGCACGATTCAGGGTCTGCGCCTGCACTGCGGCGCTGATGCGGCGGCGCCAGTAGCCCTGCTCGCGATAGCAATAAAACTGCCCTCCCACCCAGCCGTGTTCGAGCCAGGGCTGCAGTGCCTGGGCGATGGTTTCGACAGCGGGGTCAGCGAAATCAATACAGAGGGCACTGAGGTCGGAATATTCTTCGGCGGCGATCAGCAAGGGGCCCATCAGCTGGCTCTTTTCAGCCTCGACCGGCTCTGTGCCCTGCCAGGCCAGCAGGCGGCTGGCCGGGAACAGCAGGCGCAACCGTGGTGCCGGCTGTTGCGCGGCACTCCAGCGTGCCAGCGCCAGTGGCAACCAATAGGCCCAGAACTGCGCCTCGCGCGGGCTCAGCTCATCAAGCAGAGGGGTAACGATAACGTCCATCGCTGCCGAGGCACGTAAGCCCTGCTGCGACAGCCAGCTTTGCAAGGCGGCGTCGATCTGGCCAAAGTCGCCGTCCCAGCTGGGGCATTCGATAAACGCGGTACTGGCTTCACGCCCCAGCGCAGCGGCCAGACTGCGCTCCCGCTCGCCCGTGTGGCGGCTGATAATCCAGGTAGCTGGCGTCTCATCACTGGCCGTCACCCGCTCGGCCGGCGCGCTGACCTGTTCCCAGGCCATGCCATACAAGCGGTTGCCGAAGAAGAGTGACTCAACGCTAGCCGCATCGGCCTGGCGCAAAGGCGGGCAAACCCGGCGCTCGAAAGCGTGGCCGGGCAGATGGCTGCGTGGGGGCGCTTGGTCGCGGTTGGCCGTCGCCTGCAGCAAAGACCAGTCGAGCGCACCGCCTTGTACCCAGATCCGCCCCAGGCTTTGCAGCTGCGAGGCGACTTCCTGCGCGGTGCCACCGCTTCCCAGCGTTGGCAGCAGCCGGTCGGGGGGCAGGCCCAGCCACTTGCGGGCGTGCTGCAGCAAGTCGCCGCCAGCGCCGATCTGCAGATACAGGCTGTCCGGGTGCGCCGCCTCGGCCGCTTTAAGCGCTGGGCCAAACTGCACGGCGCCCAGCATCTGCTCCACCCAGTACTGCGGCTGGCACATGGCATCGGCCGCGAGCAGGCCGCCACGCGCTGTTGAATAGATATCGCATTGCGCGGCCTGCAAAGCCTCGCCACGCAACAGCTCGCCAAATGCCTGGGCTGCCGGCGCAATCAGCGGGGTGTGGAAGGCATGCGACACCGCGACCCGTTTGCTGGCAAAGCCTTCGCTGGCCAGCCAGGCTTCTGCTTTGGCGGCATCGGCTTCTGCGGTCGCCAGCGTCCAGGTGCCGGGGCTCAATTCAGAAATCGGCCACAGAAAATCGGGGAATTCGCCGTCAAAGCCCTTCTTGCGGCTGGCGGCGAACACGGCACCGCGCGGCATCGCTTCCATCAAGCGGGCACGCGCCACCACCAACGCCATGCCGGTCTCGGCACTGAAGACACCCGCTACCGCTGCGGCGGCAAACTCACCCAGACTGAAGCCGCACACCGCCACCGGCTGCCCGACAATGCGGCGCAACCACAAGCCCAGGGCCGCCTGCAGCGCATACAGAATGGGCTGCAGCTGCAGCGTGGACAGCTGCTCGGGCTGGCGCACGCAGTCGAGCAGTTGTCCGGCCGGCATTGCCAGCAGCTGTTCCGCCTGCGTCAGCAGCCGGTGGTACAGCTCGCCAAATTCGGGAAAGCGCTCGGCCAGTTGCAGGCCCATCTGTGGCGACTGCGTCCCCTGACCGGGGAAGAGCCAGACCTGCTGATCACGTTGCGGCTGGGCGCCATCAAGCAACGACCAGTTATCGAGTTGCGGCTGCCAGTTGGCACCCGCCGTACTGACGAACGCCGCGCGGCTGGGGTAGGCCGGGCGTTGGCATAGCTGCTGCGCAATCGCTGTCAGTGCCGCATCCGGCCCGGTCGCCACCTGCAGATGGGCCGACCAGGTTTCAATCAGCCGTGCCAGCGCCGCTGGCGACTGCGCCGACAGCGGCAGCAAGACGGCCTCGTCGGTAGCGGCCGGTGCTGAGGCGACCGGCGGCGCCTGCTCCAGCAACACGTGCACATTGGTGCCGCCAATGCCAAACGAGCTGACCCCGGCACGCCGGATCGGCTGCTCGGCCGGCCAGTCTTCGGCTTGGGTCGGTACGTGGAACGGCGTCTTGTCGAGCGCCAGATGCGGGTTGGGGCGTGAAAAATGCAGCGAAGGCGGAATCTTGCCAAAGCGCACACTCAGGACCGCCTTGATCAGCCCCGCCACACCAGCGGCCGCATCCAGATGCCCCATATTCGATTTGACGCTGCCAATCGCACAGCGGAAGCGGCTGAGCTCATCCGGCGCCAGCAGTTCGGTGGCCACCTTGTTCAGCGCCTGAATCTCGATCGGGTCGCCCAGCACGGTGGCCGTGCCATGGGCTTCGATCAGGCCCAGCGACGAGAACGGTACTTCGGCCAGCTGGTAGACACGGGCAATCAGCTCGGCCTGACCCTGCACACTCGGCGCCTCGAAGCTCACCTTGCGGTCGGCGTCGTTATTCATGGCCGATTCGACGATCACGGCATGGATGGGGTCGCCATCGGCCAGCGCGTCATCCAGCAGCTTCAGCAGCACCACACCCGCGCCGTTGCCGTTGACCGTGCCCTGCCCTTCATCGGCAAAGGTTTTGCAGTGGCCATCGGGCGACAGGATCATGCCATCCTGATACAGATAGCCACCTGCAACGGGTTCGGTAACGCAAGCACCACCGGCCAGGGCCATGCTGCATTCACCCGCCAGCAGCGCCTTGCTGGCCAGATGCACGGCCGACAGCGAGGTCGAGCACGCGGTCTGCACATGCACGGCCGGGCCGTTCAGTTTCATCCGGTAAGCGATCTGGGTGGCAAACGCCGCCGGGTCGTTGTAGTTGCCGACATCAAACATCTCGGCGATATCGCCACTGGCGCCACCAAACTGCTGCAGGCGCTGCATGTCGAGGGTCGAGCCGAGGAAAACGCCGGCATTGAGCGGGGCACTGCCGGGCTGGATGCCAGCATCGCGCAACGCGTTGTAGCAGACCTCGTGCAAGGCACGCAGTTGCGGGTCCATCTTCTGGGCTTCGCGCTGTGAATAACCAAAGAAGCTGTGGTCAAAGCAGTCAGCGTCATCCAGCACCGCCTTTGCCGGCACGTAGTTGGGCAGGTCCACCAGCTCGGCCGGCACACCGGTTGCCAGCAGAGCATCGCGCGAGAAGAACGACACCAGCTCGCGGCCTTCGAGCAGATTGCGCCAGAACAGACGCCAGTCCGGGCTTTGAGGAAAACGGCAGGCAATGCCGATGATGGCAATTTCGTTGCCCGTATATTCACGATTCATGACACAGCACTTTCTTTGGCTTTGCTACGTCGCTCTGCCAGCCGGTTGCGGCCGGAACGGGCAGAGGACAGGGTTTGGTCTTGGGAAGGCGAGGCCGGGGCGCCCTCGGCGGTGGCGTTATCCGCCTGTTTGATCCAGGCAGCGAAGGCGGCAATCGTCGGGTGCTCGAACAGCACGGCCACGCCGATGTCGCGGCCAAATGCCTGTTGCAGCTGCGATTGCAGGGCGATGATCTTGAGCGAGTTGCCGCCAGCGTCGAAGAAGTTCACATCGGTAGCCGGCGCGTCGCTTTCGAGCACAGCAGCCCAGATGGCTTGTACCTGCGCTTCAACCGGGCAACGGCTGCTGGCGGCTGCCGGGCTGACGGCCACGGCCTGCACGGCCTGCGCCAGCAACTGCCGGCGGTCGATCTTGCCGGTCGGAGTACGGGCAAAGCCGTCGATACGGGTAATCCGGGCCGGCATCCAGGCTTCGGGCAGGTGCTGGCGGATATGCGCCCGCAGCTGGACGATACGGTCTTCGCCGGTTTCGGCACTGTCGATAAACAGCTGCCATTGCCGCCGGCCGTCGGCCAGTGTCACCGGCAGCAAGCAGCTGGCCTTCACCGCCGGCAGCAGCTCGACCACCCGTTCCAGCTCGCGCGGTTCGATGCGGACGCCGTTGATCTTGACCTGATCGTCGATCCGCCCCAGATAGCAAAAGCCCAGCGCAGGCTGGAACAGCACGGCATCGCCGGTGCGGTAGAAGGGCTGCTGCGCAAACATCACAAAATTACGGGCCGATTCGAGCGGATTGCTGGCATAGCCACGCGCCACCGGCAGCCCGCCAACCCGCAATTCGCCGCGCACCCCGGCCGGCAGCACCTGGCCGAATACATCGGCGCAATAGGCCACCGCGTTCTGGATGGGCCAGCCGATGGCGATGTCCTGCTGCAGCGACTGGCGGGCGCTTAAGCAATCAACCGTGGTTTCACTGGGACCGTAGTGATTGGCGACGGCGTAACCGTGCTGCAGCAGTTCGTCGCGCAGCCGGCGCGGCAATGCCTCGCCACCGAAGATCCACAAGCGCATTGCGGGCAGGAAGGGCGCACCGGCAATCAGCTCGGCAATGGCACCGGGAATGAAGTTGACGACGGAAATCGCCTCGCGCTGCATCAGGTCGATAAACGCTTGTCGCTCCTGCACGATCTGCGGCGCCGGGTAGACCACCGTGGCACCGACCAGCAGGCTGGCAAACAGATCTTCGACGCTCGGGTCGAAGTTGAGGTCGGTCAGCCCCAGCACCCTGTCGGCGGCGCTCAAGCCGGTATCGGCCACAAACCAATCGAGCAGATTGGCCACCGATTCGTTGCGGATGGCGATGCCCTTGGGTGTGCCGGTGGTACCCGAGGTGAAGATGAAATAAAACTCGCCGTCGGCCCGGCGTTGCCGCCACAAGGTCGGCATCACCGACTCTGCCGCTGGCTCGGCTACCGCAGATAACAACAGGTAGCCGCCCTCCGCCCCCAGCTCGGCGCGCAGGCTCTCGCCACCAATCACGATGCTGCAGCCCGTCATGGTCAGCAGGGTCTGCTTGCGTTGCGCCGGGTCTTTGGGGTTCAGATAGCAATAGCTGCCGCCGCTGAACAGAATCGCCAGAATCGCGGCGGTGGAAGCCAGCCCCTTGGGCAGATGCACCGCCACCCGGTCACCCGCCACAAACCCCGCCTGCCGCAGCTGGCCTTGCCAGCGGGCAATGGCTGCCAACAGCTCGGCGTTGCTGACGGGCCGCTCCCCATCGACGAGGCGGACCGCCTGTGGTGACTGCTGCAATCCGTGATAAATGCGCTCCAGCAACTGGTTGATGTCGGGCAGCTGGGTCTTGACCGGGCCTTGTTGCAACGAGGCCGCCCCCGTCTCGGCCGTTGCAAGCTTGAGCGGCAGCGCCGCCACCGACGCCCCGGCGGGTAAGGCGGCCAGATCGTCCGCCAGTGCCTCGAATGCGGCCAATACGGCCGGTACAGCAGCTGGCTCGCCCGCATAGTGGTCGCCAGCACCCAGCTCCACCTGCCAGTCGTCGATACCGGAGATCGTCAGCGTCAAACCGAAATGGGTGCTCTCTTCACTGTGCAACGCAGTGAGATGCACCCCGCAAGCGGCATCTTGCAAGCCGGCTTCAATCGGGTAGTTATCGAACACCACCAGCGTGTCGTAGAGCTCGGCACGTTGACCGGCGGCTTCCCGCACTACCAGCGGTGGCGTTTTTTCGTGCTGCTGCGCCTGCTGCAGACTGCGGAACACCGCCTGCAGCGCATCAGCCAGCGACCACTGGCTGTCGAGCGACAGCACCAGCGGCACCGTATTGGTGAACAGCCCCAGCGGCTGGTCTTCGGCAGCCTGTGCCAGCGCCGCTTCGCGCCCCGAAAAGGCGCAGCCGAATGCCACCCGCTGCTGGAAGGTCAGCTTGGCCAGCGTCAGCGCCCAGCACAGGTAAAAGAAACTGGCGGGGGTGACCCCGGCTTGTCGGCACAGGGCTTCAACCGCCTGCTTGCGCTCAGTCAGCCAGTGACTGCGGGCGCTGATCCGCTGCCCGGTTTGCGCCGCAGAGTCGGCATTGGCCGCACGAAACAGCGGCTCTGCCAGCAACAGGGTGCCGACGGTGCCGTCGCTGTCATCCTGCGCCACCAGTACCGATTCCCAGTAAGCGCGGCTTTGCTGCAAAGCTTGCGCCTCCAGCCCGCTCCACAATTGCTGCGAATACTGACGTGCGGCCAGCGGTTGCAAGGGCTGCCCGCGCAGGCCGCGCACCCATAGCGAAATCAGCAGCGAACTGCTCCAGCCATCCATCAGGATGTGGTGGAAGGAGAACGCCATGTCGAGGGTGCCCGCTGCCACATCATGAAAGCAGGCAATGCGGAATACTTCGCGATTGAGATCAAACGCGGTGGCTTTGGATTGCGCCAGCCAATCCAGACAGGGTTGGCCAACTTGCTCACTCTCGCCATCCAGCCCCTGCGCCGAGTAGGCCAGAGCGATGCGCGGTTGCGCAAAAATCAGCTGGTGCGGCGTGCGCAGCCCCTGCCACGCAAATACCGAACGCAAAGCCGGCTGCGCCTGCTGGATGCGATGCCAGGTGGCATGGATGACTTCGGCCGACACCTCGGCCCGCAGGCGGAAGGCGACGCCGATGTGATAAGCACTATTGCCATCCTTCAGGGCATGAAACAGCAGGCCATTGGCCTGCGGAATCGCCTGCAATACTTCTTCGATGTAGGTCTGCACGGTCATGATCAACCCTCCGTCGCCTCATACAGACACTGCAGCGACTGGCGGGCCAGACTGCGCGAGACCCCGGCTTCGGCCTCGATAGTGGCCAGCCATTGGCGGGTTTGCTGCAGCAGAAAGCGGCGTTCCTCGGCCGTGGCGGGGGCGGCAGCCAGACGCTGTTTGACCTCCTGGCGGATCTGCCGCAATCGCTGCAGGGCAGCGTCATCTTCGAGCGCCGGGAGCGGCTCGCTATACAAATGAAAGCAGCAACGCTGGAAGAACCTTGCGGCACGCCGCTCGGCGCTGCTGGCCTGCTGCTGCAGGCTGAACAAGGCCTGCGGCTCGCACAGCGGCTGCATGGGCAGGCGCGCCCGCTGCACCAGATACCCCTGCACCGCCTTGGGCGAAATTTCGAGATACCGGGTCACACCCTGCCCGGCCAGATACTGCTGGCTGCGCAGCCACTGCACCGGCGACACCAGATGCTGCAGGATGGATGCCTTCAGCCCGGCCATTGGCAATTCAGCGGCGCTGACATTGCAGACAAGGCGCGATACACGTTGGTCTGTCGTCGTATCCGGTAGAAAATCGAGCGCTGCCGCCAGCTGGGCCCGCGCCGCTTCCATCAACGGGGAGTGAAAAGGCCCGCCGATCTTCAAGGGGAAGAACAAGGCGCCGGCCGCTTCCAGCCTTGGCGCAAACCGGCGGATCTCGGCCATTTCACCCGAAACGGTGGCCTGGTCGTAAGCGTCGATGGCCGAAACGTAGATCTCGATACCTTCTTCACGCCGGGCTGTTTCAACGGCTTGCACCACGGTTTCGGCTGGCACATGCAGCACCCAGCACATCTCCCCCTGCTCGAAGCGACGGGCACAGGCTTCGACCGCTTCCGAGCGCAGGCTCACCACGCGGGTGACGGTGGCCAGATCGAGATAACCCGCCGCACACAAGGCCGGATACTGGCCCAGGCTGTGGCCCATCACGTAATCGGGGATCAGGCCGCAGTGCTGGCGCAGGATGCGGGCAATCGCAACCGTGGTGGCGGTCAGTGCCAGCTGCGAGACCCGTACCTGCTTGAGCGCATCGCGCTGCTCGCCGTGGATCACGGCCATCAAGTCCACGCCGGACAGATCAGAGACTTCGCTCAGGCAGTCGTGGTATTCGCGAAAGTCACGAAACGCAGCAAACATATCCGCCTGCTGTGCGCCCACGCCGGGAAATAAAAAGACGGTTTTCGCTGAGTCGAGAGGGGCACTCATGCTGTAGCTCCATGAAGAATGAGATCGAGCTCCGACTGCGAGAGCTGACAGTGAGGAAAATCGGCAGGCAGCAGCGCCTGTTGCAGCACGGCATCAGGCTGACCACCGTGGACGGCATCGCGCAGCGCCTGCAAGCGGACATCCAGCCGTTTCAGATAACGTGCGGCAGCAAGGGTGTCCGGGCCGGCCACGGTCAGCTGCACGCTGACAAGCCCGCTGTCTGCACCAGCGCCATCGCTGATCAGCAGATCAAAGTCGGCACTGACGGCTTCTGCCGAGTGCCGGAAGCCGCCGGACAAGGCCGGATCAAGGGTGAAATGCCGCCAGGCGGTCTGACTGGCGAGACCCAGGCCGATGTCGTTGATACATAACAGGGGAAAATCCTGCGGCATCGGCAAGCCAAGCTGGCGCGCCCAGTCGGCACCGAGCTGGTGGCGCTGCACCTTGAGGGCATGCAGCCAGCCCTGCCCTGCCGAGTCGGCCGTCAACCGCAAGGCGTTGAAGCCGGTAAACCAGCCCACGGCATGGGTGAGTGACACGGCCAGCCCGAACGAGACTTCGGCCTCGGCAAACAGGCGGCCGTGGTTTTCAAACAAGACGGTGGCCTGCGCTGGCAGCGTCTGGTCTTCATGCAGCAAGGCCAGCAGGCTGGCGGCAATCAGCTCGCTACGCTCGGCTTTCAAACGCTGGCCCAGCGCGGTGAAATCGCTGCTGCGCAGACTCAGGGTGCGACTGGTGGTCACGCCGGTCCGCGCTTGTGCCGGTTGCACGGCGTGAGGCGTGGTATCCGGGCGCTGGTCATGCAGCCATTTCCCCCACAGGAAGGCGCCGTGTTCGGTCATCCGGTCCGTACCAACATCGCCTGCCTCCAGAGCCTGATCCAACTCGTCGAGCAGATAGATCCAGGAGTGGACATCGCACAGCAGGTGGTGGCAGACCCAGATCAGCTGCTGGGTAGCCGCGCCTGGCGTCAGCACGACTTCGTGCAGGCTGGGCTGGGTTTGCAGGCAGATCTCGCGTTGCAGCTGGTGCATCCGCTCTGCCAGCGGTTCGTTGCCAGACAAGGTATAGCGGCGCAGGCTCTGGCCGGCCGACGTAGCGAAATGCCAGCCCTCGGTGCCGGCATCGGCCCGTAACGCAAAGATGCGGTGGCGCGCCTTGACGGCTTCCACCGCCGCATGGATACGCTCGGCAGGCAACGTTACCGGCAGTGTCAGCGTCACCCCCTGCTGCAGATGATTGCGGTCTTGGAACGGCTGCTGGCGGAACCAGCGGCTGGCCGGCAGATGAGCAATCCAGGCAGGGTCGATCTCGTCCGGATCGGCCGTCACGGCAGGCGCTACGTTGGCCACCGCCGCACAGGCGGCTTCCAGCACAGCCCCCAGCGATTTCGATGTCAGCAGCTCGGCCGCGCTGATGCGTACACCCTGTTTGGCCAGCAAGGCCGCAAGGCGGATAGCCTTGATCGAATCGCCACCCAGTTCCAGAAACGAGCGTTGCCAGTCGATGGCATCCGGCCAGATCGGCTGCAGGAAGGCTGCATCAAGCCACGCGGGCAGCTGATAGCGCCTTGCCGGGGTAGTGGCATCCGTTGCGGCTGCTACGCCGCCATCCGAAGCCAACACAGCCCGCACGGCAGCCGCCAGGGCGGCGGCATCGACCTTGCCATTGGCGTTGACCGGCCACGGTTGCACCACGCAGTAACGCCCCGGACGCCAGGCCTCGGGCAGCAGGGCATGCAGGGTTTCGATAAAGTCTGGCTGACCGGCCGGCACTGTTTCGCTGCTGCACAGCACCACGGTTTCCTGCCCGGCCAAGGCCAGCTTCAGCGCCTTCAACTCACAGCGCTGGCCGAGCCCCCGGCTGCGGCTCAGTGCCGCTTCGACGGCTTTTTCGATTTCAGAGGGGTGAATGCGGAAGCCGCGCAGTTTGAATTCATCGTCGATCCGGCCCAGGCAGTGGAAGACCCCCTGCGCATCCTGCACACCCAGATCGCCAGTGCGATACCAGCGGCTGTGGCCATCGGGCCCCGTCACGAATTTCGCCGCCGTCTGGGCGGGGTTATGGATATAGCCATCTGCCAGCACTGGCCCGCCGATCCAGATTTCCCCTTTGAAGCCCTGTGGCACCGGCCGGCCCACGCTGTCGCGAATCGACATGACGGCCGTCCCCAGCGCCTCGCCGATCGGGGTGATCTGGCCGGCATCCAGCCCGGCATTGTGTGGGTGGCTGACGGTATGAATGCAGCAGCCCACCGTGGTTTCGGTGGGGCCGTATTCGTTGATGATCCGGCTGCCAGCGGGGAAGACGCTCAGTGACTGATTCACCAGCCCGGCCAGCAGGTTTTCGCCACCGACAACAAAGGTCAGCGGGTTGCGGCGCGGCCGGGCATGCTCGGTGAGCAAGGCAAGGTGGGCCGGTGTGCATTTGACGCCGCTCAGCGCTTCGTCCGCCAGCAGCGCCTGCAGCATGGACGGCTCGTCGCGGATATCCTGTTCCCAAGGCTGAATGAAGCCACCGGATAGCACAGGCACCAGCAGGCTGGTCTGGGTCAGGTCGAAACCAAAGGAGGTGAACAACGGCGCGCTGAACGGGCAATCCGCCGCGTAGGCATCGGTGGCGGCCAGCGCGTAGTACGCCAGCGCCGACGGCGAGATGGCCACGCCCTTGGGTTCGCCGGTCGAGCCCGAGGTATAGAGGATATAGGCCGGCTGGCCCTGGTCGGCATCCGGTTCCGGCAGTGCGGCTGGCGCAGCGGCCTCAAGCGCCACCGGCAACAATGGCAGGCCCAGCGATTCGGCCAGGGTCTGATCGGCAGCGGCATGGATGCACAGCGCGGCACCCGAGTTGCGGGCGATTGTCGCCAGCCGGGCATGTGGCGTGGTCGGGCAGACAGGCACGACGGTGACCTGCCCGATCAGACAAGCGAGATAAGCCAGCGTGGTTTCGGGCAGCCGGCGGCCCAGCAGCAGTACCGGTGCCCGGCTGCCGGCAGCACGGTGCGAGGCCAACCGGGTGAGGAAACTGGCGATCCAGGCCTGCCCCTCGGCGTAGGTCAGCGCATGGCCGGCAGCGGGTTTGATCAGGCAACGATCAGCAAAGCGCTGAAAAGCCGTCCGCAACTGCGGGCCAATTGGCGCCACCGGTTCGACGTCGGGCTCGATCAGCTGGGCATCCGATGAGTCCAGAACCGCAGCAGCGGCCTGCATGGCATGATCGACCACCGAAGCCAGAAAAGCGTGACACTGCGCTGGCGACCATTGCTGGCGGAAATCGGCTTCGAGCCGGAAGTGGCCACCATCAAAGCGGTCGTGAATATGCAAGGTGGCGAACAGTGCCTCGACCGCCTGCAGATGGTCGATTTCGACCTCGGCGCCGCAGACGGATTTCTCGAAAGCCCCCGTCTGGTAAGACACGCCGAAGGCCGGCACCACCTGCCGCCAGGCAGGCGATGCCAACTCGCCCCAGCGTGCGCCAGGGGCGAAGCGCGAATGAACCACCGCTTTCTGCAGGGTTTTCCTGAGTGTTTGATAGCAATCTGCCACGCTTTCGCCGGCAGCCCGCGAGACCGGGAACAAAGCCGGCGCCACCGCCATGCCGACCGCCCGCTTTTCGGCTTCATCCCAGCGATTGAGCATGGGCGCCTGCAACAGCACGCCATCGCCGTCTTCAATCACCATCTGCGAATAGGCGGTCGCAGCACAGAACAGGCGGAACAGTGAGCCGCCCTGCTGCTTGAACCGCGCCAGCGTCTGCTGATGTGCATCGGTCAACTCAAAGCGGATGCGCAGGGAGCGCGCCTGCTGACCACGGTAGTCGCCAATCGGGCTGCGGCTGTGTACCGGTATCGGGGCCGCCCCGGCGTGATCCCCAAACAGGGCATGCCAGTATTCGGCGTCCTTTGCGCAGCGTGGCGATTGCTCGTAGTCACATTCCCGCTCTGCAAGCACCGTGAATTCCGGCGCATCCGCCACGCAATGACCCAATGCCAACGCGCTCGACAAGTGCTCCATCATCAGCGCCAGCGCGGCACCATCGGCCGCTGCGTGGTGGGCCTTTACAAACCAGCCCGCCTGATTTTCGCGGTAGCGCACGGCGAAGATCCGCATCGGTGCCAGGCTGAGGTCTTCATCCAGCAAGAGCTGGCGCTCGGCCCAGCGGGCAAAGGCGAGATCAGGATCGGCATGGCGGCTGAAGTCGATCTGTTCGATCTGGGCAATGTGTGCGGGCAACTGGCCATGACGCACGCCATGCCAGCAATCACCCGCTGCATTGGCTACAAAACCGATGCGAAAGACATCCAGCGTATCGCGCACGATGGCGCCTGCCTGGGCCAGCTGGGCCAGTGAAACTTCGCCCGTGAGGCGGGCCACGCCGCCAAGGTAGAAACGATGGCCCGACAGCTGGAATGCTTCCATCTTGAAGACGGCCTGTTGTGACCGGGATAGCGCAAAGGTCTGCAGACTCATGCCGACACCGCCATCTCAGCGAAGAAGTGCTCGCGCAGAGCTGTGGCAACGGCTTTGCGGTCGAGCTTGCCCGAGCTGTTGCGCGGCAATTTTCCGGTCTGCCAATAACGGGCCGGCAGCATATAGGCTGGCATCAGGGTGGCCAGATATTGCCGTAGCAACTGGGTATCCTGCGGGGAATCGCCCGCTATCGCGGCCACCAGCCACTGCTCGCCGTCGCCATCTTCCACCACGCAGGCCACCGCTTCGCTGATACCCGCATGATTGAGCAGGTGATGCTCGATCTCACCCAACTCGATACGCAAGCCGCGCAGCTTTACCTGGGTGTCTTTGCGGCCCTGGCAGAAGAAGCCCCGGCCGGTCTCGTACCAACCCAGATCACCGGTCAGGTAGAGGCGTTGCTGCAAGGCTGGGTGAACGATGAATGCCTTGTCGGTCAGATCGGGGCGGTTGTAGTAGCCCTCGGCGAGGCAGATGCCGCCAATCGCAATCTCGCCGATTTCGTGCTCGCCTTTAAGCGCTCGGGTTTCTGGGTCAACAATGAATAGCTCACAGCTGGGCAGCGGCTGGCCAATAGGAATGGCCACTACCCCATCTTCCTTGCAGTCGTACCAGGTGACATCTATCGCTGCTTCGGTCGGGCCGTAGAGATTGGTCAACAGGCAGCGATCGCCAAACCACTGGCGGAATTGCCCAACCAGGCTGGCCGACAACGATTCACCGCTGACATACACCTGCCGCAGGGCCGGCAGCACCGACTCGCCCTCCTGCAGTTCCTGCAATACCGGTTTGAGCAGGCTCGGCACTACATGCATGATCGAAATCTTCTCACTCGCCAGCACCGAGACGATGCCTCGCGGAAACGCTTCCAGCCCCGGCTGCAACAGGTAGTGACTCCCTCCATTGAGCGCGGGCAGGAACAGTTCCCACAAAGACACATCGAAGGTCAGCGCCGTGCGCTGCAGGATCACCTCATCCGCCTGCATGCCGCTGTGATGCTGATGCCATTCCAGGCGATTGATCAACGCGCCATGACTGACCAGCACGCCTTTGGGCGCGCCGGTACTGCCCGAGGTGAAAATCAGATAGGCCGGGCCGGCAGCGCTCAGCTCAGGCAATGGCCGGTCATGTAGGCGCTGCTGGCCTGTCTCGTCGATGGCCGACAGTTGTTCGCGCAGAATCAGTTCGAGATCGGGCTCGGCTGCCAGCAGGGTGGCTGACTGGGCCTCGGTACAAAAGGCGACACGACAACGGGCGGTGACCAACATCGAGGCCATCCGGGCAACCGGCGTCTTGGCATCCAGCGGAAAGTAGACGGCGCCAGCCAGCAATACGGCATACGCCGCCACCATGAATTCGGGACCGCGTTCCATGCCGATGGCGATGCACTCGCCGGGCTGCACATCGCGTTCATGCAATAAATGCTGCGCCAGCCGGCTGGCTCTGGCGTACAACTCGCTCCAGCTCAAAACACTGCCTTTGCCCCATCGGAGCGCCGGTGCAGGGTTATCCATTGCCGTGCGTTTGAAATACTCGGTAATCATGGCTTGACTGGTATTCACGATGAGATGTCCTCCGCCTGCTGGCTTTGTGAGCTTTCTTGCTGCGTTACCAACACCCGGCCAATGCAAATCTGCAGGCAATACGCGGCCCTTCGGCCCGCTGGCCGAATGAAAAATCATTCAGGTAGTGATCCTCTTCGGACGACCCTGACTCGCAACTCCCCCATCGGGGGCTGTCATGAACCAGGGTCAGAGGATGAGCGCTTGTAGACAGGCGGCTATGAAAACGCCGACGCCGTTCCGTTGTGATAGCGGTCGCAAACCGCACGGCCAATCAGCATCTTCTGCAGCTCGTTACTGCCTTCAACCACCTGCAGAATCTTGGCGTCGCGATACAGACGGCTGACGCCATTGGCTTCATCACAACCATGTCCGCCATGAATCTGCACCGCTTTATCGGCCGCTTCGCCCGCCCGTTGCGATGCCAGCAGCTTGGCTTGCAGAATCTGCTCCAGCGCATCTTCTTCGCGTGCTTCCTTGGCTCGGGTCGCCGACAGACAAACCAGCTGCGATGCCAGCAGATTGCCTGACATATCAGCCAGATAACCACGGATGATGCCCTGATCCGCCAGCAGGGTGCCGAAGGTGGAACGTGCGCGCGCCCGATGTGCCGAAGCCGCCAGCGCCGCCTGCTGCACACCCAACGCCGCCCAGGCCACGCTGATCCGGCCGTAGTCCAGAGCGGCTGTCGAGATCAGGCTTTGGCCGAACCCCGGCTTGCCGACGATATGGCTTACCGGCACCTTGCAATCGGCAAAATCCAGAATCGCCAACCCGGCACTCTTGAAGCCCAGCATGTTCTTCTTGGGGGTCACGGTCAGGCCGGGAGTGCTACGGGGCACCAGCACTGCCGTATCAAGCCCTTGCAGCTTGCCGAACACCAGAAACAGATCGGCAATCTGTGCGTAGGTAATCCAGGTTTTCTGTCCGGTAATGGTCAGCGCGTCGCCCTGCACTTCAAAGCGGGTTCCAAGATTGGTCGAATCGCCGCCGGCAGCGACTTCGGTCTGCGCAAAGGCACCAAGCAGCTCCCCTTTTACCAGGGCAGGCAAGAACCGCTGCTTCTGCTCAGCAGTTCCCCAGTCTTCGATGGTTTTCAGCACCATCGAGTGCACATTGAGCAAGCCAGTCAGCGAACCGCTACCTGCACCAATCGCCATGTTGAGCAAGCCAAAGGTCGTCGCATCAAAACCCAGCCCGCCGTTTTCCGGCTTGGCCAGGCCACCCAGCCAGCCCTTGCTGGCCAGAGCCTGTACCACTGCGTGGGGGGTGGCTTCCTGCAAGTCCCACGCATCGGCAAAAGGCGCGACTTCTGTCGCTGCAAAATCCTCGAACGCCTGCAGGTATGCGTTCTGCGCGGGGATCAGAAACCGGTTAAGCATTGACAGCAACCTTCCTGTCGAGAAAGCCGCAGACCGCCTGAATGCTGCGGAAGTTGGCCCGATCCAGATCATCAATTTCAACTTTGATTTTGAAGTTCTTTTCGAGGAAAGAAATCAGCTGGATGGTAGCCAGCGAGTTGACAAGGCCTGTCTCGAAAATATCGATCGCCTCATCCAGATCCTGCTTGCCAGCGAGCTTGAAAAAATAGTCAGAGACCAACTTCTTACGAGCGAACACGTCCATAAATGTTTGACACTTTCTTTGAGGGCTTAAATCTTATTTTCAACAACCAAACACGGCCTATTTGATGAAAGATGACAAAACATCACCAAACATCAGTCAGATAGCCATATTTACACCAAATAATGTCAACGACATTGTTATGCTATATGTAAATATTTTCAGTGACAACGTCATGAGAATGTAATCACTCCCCACTTCCAAGCATTCATCTGAAAATTTATTTGTTAGACAGTATTACGTTCCGACTTTCATGCAAAACAGCCGAATTATCGTGCAAAAGCTGGAGATATCCGACACCAGCGCCTCGCCCCTGGGGGCGCAGATTGCTTAAGCCTAATCACATTTTGGCCAGTGTCGATTACAAGAAAATTCAGATTTTGTAAGGAATCAGCAAGCATCAGGGGCCTGCATCTTACATATTGTTCTGAAATTTTACATGATTCATTTTCTTTGACTGTGCGCATTGCACACATTTATTACAAAGAAAGAATTTTTACCTTTATGGGTAAATTGGCGTATCAAGCAGGAGGCCAATTGGCGTCAGATGCGGACAATGCAGGCATATTTAGTAGAACAATCAAACGGATATCTACTGATGCCCCAGCAAGAATGCGGTCTACTGCTTCGAACAAGAAAGGGATGGGAGCACCCCACCGGAACCGGCGAAGTGTGGTTTTTTTGGCGATAGGAATGTCAGCTTACAGACAGCCCAATCACTCAGGAGTCTGATCAAGAGGAGGCACCTGACTACAACCCGTGCATGGCTTGTCGCAGGGCTGATGGCCGGTCCAGATGGAAGCGCCGACCAGGGGGGCTTATTCGGCGCTCAGGCGCATACCGTCGTAGGCCAGCTCAACACCAGCAGGCAGCAAGGCATTGGTGGCGTGGTATTCCAGCTCGTGGGTCATATGAATCAGCACGGTTCGGCGGGCAGCGATGCGCGCAGCGGCCGCCAACGCCTGATCCAGACCAAAGTGGGTGGGATAGGGCTTGGCTTTCAGGCAATCGAGCAGCAGAACGTCCAGTCCCTCCAGCAACGGGAAGCTGGCTTCCGGGATCTCGGAAACATCGGTGAGAAAGGCCGCATTGCCGATGCGAAAGCCGAAGATCGGCCATTTTCCATGCAGCAAAGGGATGGGGGTGATCATCACCCCGCGATGGGTAAAAGGGCCATCCACCGCAGTCAGTTGCAGGGAAGGCTTATCCCAGTAGGGGGCAGGCGGCAGCGTGGTGTAGTAAAACCGGCTGCGAATATCCTGCATGGTAAAGGCATTGCCGAATACCGGCATTGGGGCACGATTCAGGTAACAGAAGGCCCGCAGATCGTCGATGCCATTCATATGATCGGCATGCGGATGGGTGTAGAGCACCGCATCGACTTGCAGCAGGTTTTCCCGCAGGGCCTGCTGCCGCAGGTCTGGCCCGGTATCAATCAGAAAGTTGAGGCCGCCTGCACGCATCACAGCTGAACAACGGGTGCGCTGATTGCGTGGATCGGCAGAAGTGCAGGTTGGGCAACGGCATCCCAGCGCGGGCGAACCGCCACTGGACCCGACACCCAGACACAGCACCTCTACGTTCATTGCGATAGTCCTGGCGGTTTAAACAGGCGGATAAAGTTACGGGTAGTGGCTTCGGCAATGGTCGCCAACGGCACCCCGCGCAGATCGGCAATGTGCTCGGCAACATGCTTGACCAGGGCTGGGTGGTTAGTCTTGCCACGAAAGGGCACCGGCGCCAGATAAGGCGAGTCGGTTTCGATCAACATCCGTTCCAGTGGAATGCTGCGGGCGACCTCCTTGAGCTCCACCGCATTCTTGAAAGTGACAATACCAGACAGCGAAATGTGAAAGTTCAGCGCAATCGCCGCCGCAGCCACTTCACGGTTTTCGGTAAAGCAGTGCATCACCCCACCCACCTCCGCCGCACCTTCTTCCTCCAGAATGCGCAAGGTATCTTCTGCGGAAGAACGAGTATGGACAATCAACGGCAGGCCGGTCTGGCGCGCAGCACGGATGTGTACGCGAAAGCGCTCACGCTGCCACTCCAGATCACCGGTCAGGCGATAGTAATCAAGCCCGGTTTCGCCAATACCCACCACTCGCGGATGCTTGGCCAACGCTACCAGCCGCTCGACAGAAGGCTCTTCGCAATCTTCATAATCGGGGTGCACACCCACCGTGGCAAATACATTGTCAAAGCGCTCTGCCATATCCAGCACGCCGGGCAGGCCGGCCAGATTGACTGAAATGCACAGCGCATGACTGACTTGATTGGCACGCATGGCGTCTTGCAGCGCGTCTATCTTTTCAGCGAGCTCGGGAAAATCGATATGGCAGTGAGAATCAATGAACATCTAGAAATAGCAGTTTTAATGGGTGGCAAATGCCACCCGGCACTGGATGGCAGGTTGAACTACATGGTGTGGGTGGTGCGGGTTGATTGCAGGGCACCACCCAGCAGCACCTCGATCTTGGCACGCGCCTGGCCACCGGCCTCGTTCGAGGAGAACTGCACACCGATGCCCTGGGTACGATTGCCATGCGCCCCTTGTGGCGTGATCCACACGACATGACCGCTCACGGCAATCCGTGCCGGATCATCCATGAGAGACAGCAGCATGAACACTTCATCGCCAATCTTGTAAGGCCGGGAAGTCGGGATGAACATCCCTCCCCCTTTGACAAACGGCATGTAAGCCGCAAACAGCGCAGCTTTTTCCTTGATGCTGAGCGACAGCACACCTGGGCGGCCAGCAGCTGCTGCGGCGGGGGTCGGTTTGGGCGCTTCAGCCATGGGAACTCTCCTGAAAACAGCACGCGCAATTAGCGCGCCGGTCTGATTGCTTGCAGATAACCGAACAATAGCTGTTCGTACACCAGTCGGTTATTTAATGGGTGATGGGCCAAGGCTCGCGCCTCGCGCACACTGTCGGCGTAGCGCATCAGGCGGATAGGATCAAGCCGGGAGGCCAGTTCGGCAACACTCTGCCGCTTGTCGGGATAATAGCGGATTTTGTCGGCAAGGCTCAAACCAGCCAGATCGAACACCCATCTCGCCAGCCAGTCAATCACTTCTGCCGGATCAAGCTTTTGCCGGTCGAGCCGCTCGGCGGTCGCCAGCGGTTCCAACTGACGGGGTGCCGCCAGCTCGGCAATCAACTCCTTACGTGCCACCATCAAGTCATGATCCGCCTCCGCCAACGCCAGCAATGGCGCACCACCGGCATGAGCAAGGTGATCAGCAGCATGAGCCAGGCCCTGAGCCTCCAGCCAGGCCAGTGCAGGCGCCTCGGCAGGGACCGGCATAGCGTAGCGACGGCAACGGCTGACGATGGTAGGTAACAGGCGTCGCCAATGGTGGCTGACCAGAATGAACAAAGCGTCGGCAGGTGGCTCTTCCAGAGTCTTGAGCAGCGCATTGGCGGCAGCGACATTCATGGCTTCCGCCGGTGCAATCAGCGTGATTCGGCGCCCTGCCCGATGCGAGCTGATATTGACGAAATCCGCCAGCTCACGAATCTGATCAATGGTGATGTACTGCGAGGGCTTCTTCTTTGCCTTACCCCCCTCCTCGTCATCGCCAGCCTCGTCGGCAGCCGGTGCCAGCAAGCGAAAGTCGGGATGATTGCCGGCGTCGAACCAGTGGCACCCCTCGCACCGGCCACAAGGTTTGGCGGCGTCGGCAGTACCAGACTCACACAGCAGGGCCTTGGCCAGGGTCTGCGCCAAAGCCCGTTTGCCGATTCCGGCTTCGCCAGTCAGCAACAGGGCGTGCGGCAGGCGGTTGAGGTCTGCGCTCAGCAATCGCCATTGCGCGTCGTGCCAGGGAAAATACATGGGATCAGATGGGTTTGAATGGTCAACTGGCCCGCAGTATACCGGTGCCAGCCCGCCCCGTCTGAACCACGCCCTCCCCTCGCCGTTCCCCCGCCCCTGCGCACCAGGCGGCAAATTTGAAAACCCTCTGAATCTACGGGATTTCTTGTCATGCCGGGGCGAGCTCGGTAGAATCCCGCCCCCCGCTTTACATAGCACACATGACAAGGAGAGCAGCATGGCGACAAAAGCCTGTGGCGTGGATTTCGGCACATCGAATTCCACAGTAGGGTGGTGGCGCCCTGGCGTATCAGCCCTGCTCCCATTGGAGGGTGGCAAGGCGACCCTGCCCAGTGTGGTGTTCTTCAATGCCGAAGAAGACTCGGTATCATTTGGTCGCGCAGCCATTGCTGAATATCTGGATGGCTATGAAGGCCGGCTGATGCGCTCGCTCAAGAGCATCCTGGGCACCGGCCTGATGGATAGCCAGACCGAGGTACATGGTCGATCACTGGCCTTTCGGGATCTGCTCGGCCATTTCATTGGTGAGCTGAAGCAACGGGCCGAAACCGAGGCCGGTCGCTCTTTCGATCACGCCGTCTTCGGCCGCCCGGTGCATTTCATCGATGACAATATCGAAGCTGATCGACTGGCCGAATTCACCCTGGCAGAGGTGGCGCGCAAGGTTGGTTTCAAGGAAGTCAGCTTTCAGTTCGAACCGATTGCCGCAGCGCTGCACTACGAAGAATCCATCCAGAAAGAAGAGCTGGTCCTGATCGTCGATATCGGCGGGGGTACCTCCGACTTCTCGTTGCTGCGCCTCTCACCAGAGCGGCACAAGGTTGATGATCGCCAAAGTGACATTCTGGCCAATGCCGGCGTCCACATTGGCGGAACCGATCTTGATCGCCGGCTCAATCTGGCATCCGTCATGCCCTTGCTCGGCTACCGCAGCCGTCTGCGCAATAACGCAGAGATTCCCAATAGCTACTACTTCAACCTCTCGACCTGGCACACCATCAACTTCGTCTATACCCGCCGCATCTGGTCTGAATTGCAAGATCTCTCACGCGATGTGGTTGAGCGCGACAAGTTCGAGCGCCTGCTGAAAGTCATCGCCAACCGCAGCGGCCACGAACTGGCCATGCGCATTGAAGAAGCCAAGATCGCCCTGTCCAGTGCCGACCAGACCGAGCTGGCGCTCGACATGGCCGAGCCTGGCCTGCGCCATGCCCTGACCCGTAGCGAACTGGATGCCGCGATTGATGGTGAAGTCATGCAGGTAAGAGATGCAGCAGCCGGCATTCTGCAAGCAGCCGGCATTCGGGCAGCGGATGTCGATACTGTATTTTTTACCGGCGGCTCCAGCGGTGTACCGCATCTACGCAAGACCATTGGCGCCCTGCTCCCCGAAGCACGGGCGGTTGAAGGCGACCTGTTTGGCAGCATTGGCGCCGGGCTGGCCGTCGAGGCACGAAAGCGCTATGGCTGAAGCAAGCCCGTTCGCCCAAACTTCGCCACCAAAACAAAACAGCCCCGGAGAACCGGGGCTGTTTTGTTTTTGGCGAACCTCCCTCACAAGCAGGGGAGTAATCAGCCACTGCTCAGACCGCGTTCAAACGCCAGCATCCGTCAGGGTCTTATCCAGGCGACGCAAGGTTTCTGCTTGTCCCAGCAAAGTCAGGGTCAGGTCCAGCGACGGGGTCTGGGTCGTGCCACATACAGCAGCCCGCAGCGGCATACCCACCTGACCCATTTTCACGCCCTCTGCTGCCACAAACGCTTTGATCGCATCATTAAGGGCGGCTGCTTGCCAATCCGTCGCGGCCAGCGCGCCATGTAATTTGCGCAGGATGGCCAGTGCCTCGGCGCCCAGTTGTTTTTCAGCCAGCTCGGCGGGCGCAGCCTGGTGGCGATAGAAGTACACCGCCTGCTCGGCCAGATCGACCAGATTGGTTACCCGCTCTTTCAACAACGCAATCACGTCCGCCAGTGCCGGGCCTGCCTGAAGCTCAATCCCACGCTCCAGCAGGAACGGCGCGGTCAGGGTGGCCAGACGGCTGTTGTCGGCGGCTTTCATATGCTGCTGATTGATCCACTGCAGCTTGCTGTGATCAAACCGTGACGGACTCGGGCTGACATTGGCCAGATCAAACCACTCGACGAACTGATCCAGCGTGAAATATTCATCATCGCCGTGCCCCCAGCCCAGACGGGCCAGATAGTTCAGCAGCGCCTCGGGCAGAATGCCTTTCTTTTCGTAGTCAACCACCGATACCGGATCTTTACGCTTGCTCATCTTCGAGCCATCCGGGTTCAGAATCATCGGCAGGTGCCCATACACCGGCAGTTCACCCCCCAAGGCGGACAGAATATTGATCTGGCGCGGGGTGTTGTTTACGTGATCATCCCCTCGCAGAACATGGGTAATGCCCATATCCAGATCGTCCACCACCACACAGAAATTGTAGGTGGGGGTGCCATCGGGCCGGGCGATGATCAGATCATCCAGCTCGGTGTTGCTGATCTCGATGCGGCCCTTCACGGCATCATCCCAGGCCACTACGCCGTCAACAGGGTTGCGAAAGCGCACCACAGGCTTTACGCCAGCGGGTGGCTCGGGCAAGGTTTTGCCCGGCTCTGGCCGCCAGCGGCGGTCATAGCGCGCCTTTTCGCCACGGGCTTCCATCTCCGCACGCATCTGGTCCAGCTCTTCCTTGCTGGTGTAGCAGTAATAGGCGGTACCGGCAGCCAGCATCTGCTGGACGACCTCACGATAACGATCCATCCGCTGCATCTGGTAGAACGGGCCTTCGTCATGGGCCAGACCGACCCACTGCATGCCATCCAGAATGGCTTGTACCGATTCGGGCGTTGAACGTTCAAGGTCCGTGTCCTCGATCCGCAGCACAAAGGTGCCACCGTGCTTGCGGGCATAGGCCCAGCTGAACAACGCGGTACGCACGCCACCAATGTGCAAAAGGCCGGTGGGCGAGGGAGCAAAACGGGTACGAACGTTACGGGTCATGATTCGACTTCTTCCGATCAGGTGCAAAAAAACCGATTCTACCTTGCCAGCCAGCCAGCACAAAAAACCCGTGCAACCAATGCAAACATTACCGAATTTTGACGGCAGACCTGACATGGCCTAATATATACGCACATATATATGGAGTTGCCATGAGCCAGGTTTCATTGCGCAAGGTGGGTTCCAGCTTTGTTACCACCATCCCCGCCGAACTGGTGCAGGAACTACAGCTGCAGGAAGGGCAGAAGTTCGAGATCGCCATTGAGAATGGCCGTCTGGTACTGGTACCGGTTGGTGCCGAAATGGACGAGGTATTACAGGCGCATCGTGCCATTCTGCAAAAATATCGCAGCGCCTTTCAGCAAATGAAGGATGCCTGAGGTGCGCCTGCTCAGCCTGCCAGCCTTGCTTACCATCCACCACGAACAGATCGCCGTGTTCGGTGGTCAACATGGCGTGCGCAACCAGTCCGCGCTCGAAGCCGCGCTGAATGCGGCGGGCGATTGCTGGCTGGTCAGCAGTGATCTTTACCAGACGGCCGCCGAATACTGCGTTGCCCTGGTTCGCGCGGATGGCTTTCACGATGGCAATGTTCGTACCGCTGCCGACTGCGCCCTGACCTACCTCCGGCTCAACGGCCAGACACTTAGCCTGATCAACGCCCAACTTTATACCCTGATCATGGAGGTCGCCCTGGGCGACCTTGACCGTTCGGGCCTTGCAGAGCACCTGCGCCACCATGCTCGACCCATCGACACCCCGCCAGCTGACTCCGGCAAGCGGGATTCCCGATCGGGTAACCGGCTACCGGCGCAATGTGCAAACGGACCCTGACAATCCCGGCACGGCAGGCCGGCAATCGCCGTTTCTGCAATGCTTTTGCCAAACAGCTTTTCACGACCGTCCGTCACATTGCTGACGGCTCGCTCAAGCGGAAGGAAACTCAATGCCCCACTTCGACACGATCCCGGAAACTGAACCCAGACTGGCAGGCCAGGGTTTGCGCATCGGCCTTATCATGAGTCGCTTCAATACTGACGTCTGCGAAGGCTTGCTGGATGCGGCCGTCGCAGAACTACGCCGCCTGGGCGTAGCAGATGCTGATATGCACATCGCTACCGTTCCTGGCGCACTTGAAGTCCCCCTGGCCCTGCAGGCCATGGCCGAGTCTGGCCGCTTTCATGCCTTGATAGCATTGGGTGCCGTGATCCGTGGCGAAACCTACCATTTCGAACTGGTTTCCAATGAATCAGGCGCCGGCGTTACCCGGGTTGGCCTGGACTTTGGCATTCCGGTCGCCAACGCCATTCTGACTACTGACACCGACGACCAGGCACTGGTGCGCATGAGCGAAAAGGGCACCGATGCCGCCCGGGTCGCGGTAGAGATGGTCAATCTGCAAGCTGCCCTGAAAGGAATCACTGAATGAACACCGCTGCTCAACCGTCCGACGCCACCGACTCCCAGGCCAAGGCTCCGCACAAGTCGGCTCGCCGCCGCGCCCGCGAGTTTGCCGTACAAGGCATTTATCAGTGGCAGCTGTCGGGTGACACGGTTACCCGCATCGAAACCTTCCTGCGCGAAAGCAGCCCCTACTTTCACAAGGCAGACGAAAAACTGTTCCGTGAAGTGTTCTACGGTGCCGTTAAACAGGCCGATGAGTTGCAGATCGGCTTCACCCCTTGTCTGGACCGTTCAATCGAAGAGATTTCTCCCGTCGAGAAAGCCGTATTGCTGATGGGTACTTTCGAATTGCTGCACAAACCGGAAACCCCCTACGCCGTCATCATCAACGAGTGCATCGAGATCGCCAAAACCTTCGGCGGTACCGATGGCCACAAATTCGTGAACGGCGTGCTCGACAAGCTGGCCTTGCGAGTACGGCAGGACGAGGTGGAAGCCGCTCGCGCCAAACGCCGCGGCTAAGTAAAGCCCATGACCGAGTTTGAGCTGATCGAGCGCTACTTCCGTCGCCCCACCACCAGCGCCCTGCTGGGTGTCGGCGACGATTGTGCCCTGCTGGAGGTTCCTGCAGGCGAGGCGCTGGCTGTATCGGCCGACACCTTGGTCGAGGGCCGCCACTTCTTTGCCGACGTCGATCCTCGCGCCTTGGGCCACAAATGCCTGGCGGTCAATCTGTCAGACCTGGCTGCCATGGGCGCGACACCGCGCTGGTTTACTCTGTGCCTGACCTTGCCCGCAGCCAACGAGTCCTGGCTGGCGGACTTTGCAGCAGGCCTGCTGGCGCTGGCGGACCAACAGCGGATTGCCCTGGTTGGCGGCGATACCACACGTGGACCGCTGAGTATCAGCATCCAGGTCATGGGCAGCTTGCCCGCTGGCCAGGCTCTGCGGCGGGATCAGGCCCGGCCGGATGATGACATCTGGCTCTCGGGTGAAATCGGTGCCGCAGCGCTGGCGGTGGGCGCCCGTTATGGCAAATACCGACTCCCCGCCTCCGTTGCCCGAGGTTGCGAACAAAGGCTGGATTGGCCGGAACCTCGCCTCGCGCTGGGTTTGGCACTCAGGGGCATTGCGCGCTGCGGTCTTGATATATCTGACGGTCTGGTCGCGGATCTTGGCCATATCTGTAAGGCTTCCGGCCTGGGTGCGGAGCTGGATTGGAACTGCCTGCCTCACGCTCTCGCCTCGGCCAGCGAGCTTGATCTGCCGACCATAGAACAAGCAGTGCTGGCTGGGGGGGACGACTACGAGCTGTGCTTTACCGCTGCCCCCGCCCAACGATCGGTCATCGAGGCCTTGGCACCGGCACTTGGCCTACGCCTCAGCCGTATTGGCCGCATGGTCCCAGGTCGGGATGTTCAGGTTTTCAGGGCAGGACAAGCCATCCGGCCTGCCTTGCGTGGCTTCGATCATTTCGGCCAGTCTTAGGTTCTGTTGACGTAAGGTTTGCAGATCGCGTTTTCCGGCAAAACCCTCCGGGCCGGGACGATTTTTGGGGCGGGGCGTCGTTAGGGTTCGCTCATTTAGCTCGCTAAACCGCGCTTACCCTGCCTCGCCTCGCCCCAAAACTCGTCCCGGCGCGACTGTAAACCTTTCGTCAACGGAACCTAGGCTCTTTGGTAGAACCCGGGTGCAATGCTTGAGTCAAATCACCCTCCCCCAAGGAACCATTCACGCGGCAGCAAACCCTTCCCGGCAGATTTCAGGTGGGCATGGCTGCGAAACTCATATCCATAGAACCCTACTTTCACCATGCCACGCCAGCCAGACATCCGACTTTTACTGTCTCATCCCACGCATTTCATCTCTTTAGGCTTTGGCAGTGGCCTATCCCCCAAAGCCCCCGGCACGGCCGGCTCCCTCGCCGCCATTCCGGTCTACTACCTGCTCAGCCTGCTATTGACGCCACTGGAAATCGCCCTGCTGTGCATCCCCCTGTTTCTGCTTGGTTGCTGGGTGTGCGATTACACCGGGCGCATCCTGGGTGTCTCAGATCACGGAGCCATAGTGTTTGATGAAATGGTGGCGATGTGGCTGGTCATGGCCGCCGCCCCACAGAACTGGCAAGGCGCACTGGCAGCCTTTATCGCCTTCCGGTTATTCGATATCTGGAAACCCTGGCCGATTCGCTGGCTGGACAAGCATGTCAAAGGCGGTTTCGGGGTCATGCTGGACGATCTGCTGGCAGCCGGTTTTGCCATTGGGGTGATTCTTGGCAGCCTGCAGTTCCTGCCGTTCCGACTCTGAGGCAGGACACCCGCGACCACGCTTACTGTGGCCGACCTATCCCCACTCCCCGCCAGAAAACAAAAAGGGGCACCGAAGTGCCCCTGAAGTGGGTCCAGGCGTCAAGAAAAGCCTGGGTAGCAGTTACCGCTAGCCAGCTGCGGGCGGATCCGTTCAGGCCGCCTGCACTGCGCGGTGCGGGGCAACCGCATAGTGGTCGAATTGCATGCTGAAGCTGGCACGGCCAGACGTCAGCGCCCGCAGCTGGCCGATGTAGCCAAACATCTCGGCCAATGGCACCCAGGCTGCAATCACCACGGCATTGCCACGCATCGCCTGATCGCGCACCAAACCCCGCCGGCGATTGACATCGCCGATGCAGGCGCCCACATACTCAAGCGGCGTGACCAGTTCTACTGCCATTTGCGGCTCCAGCAGCACCGCACCTGCCTGCGCCAGCGCCAGACGCAAAGCCGCAGCCCCAGCCAGCTCAAACGCCAGCGTTGATGAGTCCCGGTCGTGGTAGCTGCCATCCACCAAGGTGATCTGGAAATCCACACAAGGAAAACCCGCGACCACACCGGTCTGCGCCGCTTTGCGCACGCCCGATTCCACGCTGCCGATAAACTCGGCAGGAATGGCACCTCCCGTGATCTGATTGACGAAGACCACGCCCGAGCCACGATCGAGAGGCTCGACCGACAACACGACTTCAGCAAACTGGCCAGGGCCTCCGCTCTGCTTTTTATGGACATGCCGGGCCTTGGCCAGACGCGAAATCGTTTCCCGATACGCGACTTGTGGACGCCCAACCAACACCTCCACCGCAAAGCGTTTGCGCAGGTTTTCCAGCGCAACTTCGATCTGCAACTCCCCCATGCCGGATAACAGCGTCTGACCCGACTCGGCATCGTGCCGCAGATGCAGGCTTGGATCTTCCTGTACCAAGGTACGCAAGCCACGCAGCAGATTCTGCTGATCCACCTGCGTACGCGCCTCCACCGCCACATCAATCACCGGCTCTGGCGCTTCGATCCGCTCCAACACCACCGGATGACCCAACGCGGTAAGGGTATCACCCGTGGTCGTTGCCTTCAGGCCGACCAATGCCACGATGTCTCCCATCTGCGCCTGCTGCCGCTCCAACTTATGGGCTGCATGCATTTCATAAATGCGCGATACCCTTTCCTGCTTACCCGTACTGGCATTGAGCAGGCTATCCCCAACAGCCAGTCGGCCACGGTAAATCCGCACATAAGTCAGCGCGCCGTGCTGGTCATTCACCACTTTGAACGCCAAGGCAACCAAAGGGCCTTCCAGATCGGCCTCGACCGTAGTCTCAGCCGGCATGGCGACCTCGCCCGGTGCGGGCAGATACAGGGCTACCGCATCCAGCAACGGCTCGACCCCCCGGTTACGGAATGCCGATCCGGCCAGTGCCGGCACCCACCAGCCAGCCAGTACTCCCTGACGGATGACTCGCTGCAGATCCTCAAGTTCTGGTTCACGACCTTCCAGATACGCGGCGAGCATGGCCTCATCACGCTCGACGATCTGCTCAATCAACTGCCGCCGGCGTCGCCCCGCCTCTTCCGCGAGTTCAGCAGGAATCGCCAGACTCTGCATTGGCTGGGCCTTGTCGCCATGAGGCCAATAGAGCGCGCGTTGCGTCAGCAAGTCGATCACACCAGTAAATTCCGCTTCGCGGCCCAATGGCAGATGCAAAGCCAGCACCCGCACACCAAGTCGCTCGGCAATCATGGCCGCAACACGATCAAAGTCAGCACCTACACGGTCCAGCTTGTTGATGAACGCGATGCGCGGCACACCATACTGGTCGGCCAGCCGCCAATTCGTCTCGGTTTGCGGCTCAACTCCCGCCACCCCATCAAACACCACCACCGCACCATCCAGTACACGCAAAGAGCGGTTGACCTCGATGTTGAAGTCGATGTGGCCTGGCGTATCGATCAGATTGAACTGGCAATCTCGCCACAGCACAGTGGTTGCCGCACTATTGATAGTGATGCCTCGTGCTTTTTCCTGCTGATCCGAATCCATAACGGTGTTGGCCTCATGTACTTCACCAATCCGATGAGTCTTGCCGGTGTAAAACAGAATGCGTTCTGTGGTCGTGGTTTTACCCGCATCAACGTGCGCAATAATGCCGATATTTCGTAGTTTTCTTTTCTCCATGATAATCACCCAAATAAAAACCCCGAACAGGGGCCTGCCTGCCGGGGTTTAAATTTAATATCCCGAAAAGGCATGTTTCATTTAATGCCTTTTCAAAATAAACATGAAAAGGCTACGCCATTGCCTGCGCACGAGTGAGGAGTAAAGTCTTTTTAAATGGCATTTTTGACAGATTCATCCACGCCCCGCTTGGCAAATTGCAGACCCAATCTCTCTGCAATCGGCCAAGGTGCCGGCCTGCCGTACCACGACGACTCGCCAACCCCACCTGCATCGAGCCAAAGGCAGGGCGCAAGCTCCCTGGCCCCTGGCTGGAACAAATTGTGGCAATCAGTTTGTCGTAGGTACGCATGATGAATCCTTCAAAGCAAAAACCCCCGAAAGGGCAAGCCTTCCGGGGGTTTCAGATGCCCGGAAGGTATTCACCCCCGAGCCAAAATGCTGGGGGTCTATTCCAAAATAGCCAGCGCCACGCGACCAGCCACACGCCCAAACTGGCGTGTTTTGCCCTCTGCACAAATGGCAGCGGCGAGGTCTTGGTGGTGAAATACTGGCTGGTTCATAATTGGAATCGTCCTGAGAATGGCCGTCAATTTAACGCACAAAAATGGCTTTGACAATACCCAGCCAGAAAATTCATTTAAAGTCTGAGTCAAAAACCATTTTCAACCTCAGCCATCCATTTAAGCCAAATTTAAAAGCAGCGTTCGCCGGTTATTGAGTATTGCAAAGTATCTACCCAACCCCCGGCTCTGTTGATGTTTTGTTTCCGGTTGCGCCGGTCCGGGTTTTGACGCGCTGCTGGATCAGCTGCCAGGCTCCGATTGCCAGGGCGCACTTTGCAAATGGCACATTGCGAAGCCCGAACCTGCCTCCGTTTCTATTCATCCTCAGCGGTGCCGTCACCACGCAATACCTTTGCAAAGCCTTCGTGACCAAGCTTTTGCAGGGTTTCAATATTGCGCAGGTAAATCGCCTCCGCTTCGGGGAAGGCCGCTACCGCACGATCAATACTAGCTTCACGCAGCAAATGCAGCGTAGGGTAAGGTGCGCGATTGCTGTAGTTGCCAACATCGTCTGGCTCGGTGTCGGCAAACTGGAATTCGGGGTGAAAGGCGGCGATTTGCAACTCCCCTTCCAATTGATGCTCCAGCAATACCTGATCGGTGATTTCAAGCAAATCATTGAAATCCATGAAGTCCTGAAATACCCAGGGGTGGATCAGCAAGGTGGTATCAACATCGGCAGGGTCGGTCTCGGCCAGCAAGTCGAGTTCGCGGTCCAGTTCTTCAAGCAAGGCATCAAGATGGATGGCACGGCTGACCACAAAACGCACCTGGTTTTTTATATAAACCGACTTGGCAAACGGGCACAGATTAAGACCGATTACTGCGCGCTCCAGCCACTGGCGCATCTCGGTTTCAATGACAGACAAATCGGCGGTGGCCGGCGGTGGTAGTGCAGACATGACAAAACCTAGCTTCTGGGTGAACGAAGCTTGCTATTGTACCGCGACCTCCTGCCTGACCCTCCCCGTTGCATGGCATAAAGCAAGGTTTGCAGGCTCTGCAACCCGCCATGCGTCTGCGGCAGCAGCTCTCTAGATCCCGGCCCCTTCATCTTGAACCGGCACATACGCAAGTGCCAAGATCAGATCCCGCCCTCGTGCCGTGTACAGATTTCAGGCCATGAAAGGTAAGATGCTGGGGTTTATCTTCAGCTACAACCGCAAGAGACTCCCATGCAATATCGACATTTCAAAGGCGGGATTTACGAATTCCTGCACGAAGCACGTCTGGAAAGCGATCCGACCATCACCATGATCGTCTATCGGGCATCGGATGGCTCGGTCTGGACAAGACCCAGCAGCGTTTTCTTCGAACTGATCGAACATAACGGCCAGCAGGTGCAACGCTTCACCCCTATTGACCCAACCACTCAAGCCGACTGATGCAGAAAGACAAATAGCCACCCTAGGTGGCTATTTGCATGGACACAGCAATGCAGGAACGAAACGGTGTCAGACGTAGACGTCGATCTTGGTACGCTGCTCGGACAGTTTGGCCGCTGTCGCGTTGCTATCCTGCAATCGCTGCAGGCCCGCTTGAGAAATCGCCTCACGCTTGCGGTCCAGCCTGTCTACCGTTTTCTGAACATCATTCATGAGTAGCCGGTTCTGCTCTTGCAGAGTCAGCGACATATTAGCGCTGAAGTTTTTCATGGAAACCAGGTTGGTCATGTTGCGCCCCAGAATAGTCTTGTGAGAACCCGTTCATGCTACCACGGCCCGATAGCGATATGCCTCTAAGTCCTTGATATAACTATAGGCAAACTTGCCCGACAATACAGACCCTGATCGACATCCGTTTATCGAGCACCGCCTGCCCATAGCACTATATTGAAAATAAGCATTTTCTGATGTACTTGCCAATCATCCTGCCAGACGGCAGCCAGGAGATCTGAAATATGACCGAGCGAATCCCCGCCGACCCAGCAGCAGAAATCATTGTTAGCAGCGAGCAGGTTTATCAGGGCCATTGGCTCAAGGTCCAGCAGGACCATATCACCCTGCCAGATGGAAGTTCCGGTGTTCGTGAGTATGTGCGACATCCGGGTGCCGTTGCCGTGCTGGCCAGGCTGCCCAATGGTGAACTGCTATTGGAGAAGCAGTTCCGCTCTGCGTTGCGACGCAGCTTTATCGAGATTCCCGCCGGCAAGATCGACCCCGGCGAAGCCGAGCTGGATTGTGCTCGCCGTGAGCTACAGGAGGAAACCGGCTATCAGGCCAGAAAGTGGGTGCGGCTCGGTGCGGCAGATGCCTGCATCGGTTATTCGGACGAGCGCATTGTCTATTACTTTGCCGACGGTCTGACCGAAGGCGAGCGCCAGCTTGATGAAGGAGAACTACTGGAGGTTTTCTCTCTGCCGTTGCCAACAGTCATGGCCCTGGCACAGAACGGCGACATTAGCGACAGCAAGACAATCGTCGGGTTGTTCTGGCTTAACGCCTATCTGGCCCGGCTTGCAAAATGAGCCCCGTCGAGCAACGCATTGACCGGCGGATCCCCATCAATTGCCCGGTCAAAATCCGTACCAAAGATCTAGGAGACCCGTGGTATGGCGTCTGCACCGATCTGAGCGTCAGCGGCATGTCCATTCAGACCAGCTTTGTCCCGCGCGAGGATGAGGAACTGGAAGTCATGGTGATTCCACCGCAAGGGCTGAATGGTGGCACGCAAAAGCCGCTGGCAGCGTTGGTCCGGGTACGTCGCTGCCACGAAATCGAGCGTGGCCGACTCTATGAAATCGGTCTGGAAATCCTCTCCATCCGGCAATGAGCGACACGCCGGGTCCGGGCGCTCCAGACATTCTCTAAACCAACACTGATCGCCGGTAGTGCATCAGCCGCCCCCGGTAGGCGGAACCGTCGCTCAAAGCCCCGTCCAGAGCCGATTCGGACAGCACAAACCCGTAGCGTGCCATTTGCCGGTTGAAGGCGCTTCGATTGCCTCGGTTAGGATCAATTATCAACACTTCGATCCTGGGAGCGGAATGCAGCTGGATGAAGGCAGCCAGTTGCTCGGGATGACTGCGCTCGTAAAGAACGTCACTGCCAATAATCAGATCAAACTCGCCCAGGCCCGGATTCTCGCGCCCCCAATTGCCAGTCTGGTATTTCAGCTCCGGCAGCTGGTTGAGCAAGCTGTTTGCCAGCAGAAAGGCCTGCGTCAACGGATGGCAGTCGCTAGCGGTGATATCCCCCTGTCGACGCTGAATCACCATACTTGCCAGAGCAAGCCCACAACCAATTTCCAGAACCCGCCGGCTGCCGATATCCCAGCCTTGCATCAAATCAGCCAACTTCTGGGCGGAAGGCCACACCAGGCCAAATAGCGGCCAGCAGGCCGATGAAATTCCGGCTGCTTCTGCCTCACCTAATGGATCAAAATATTGCTGACGGTCAAGCAGTGAGCGAATCGTCAGCGCATTTCCTCCAGCCACTTCAATCTGTTCAACTTTTATCTGATATCCGGGCATCGCCTAGGTCCGGCGGCGCGGCTGGCTTGGCGTAGAAGGACCACGCCCTTCGATATGGCGGAAAGTAATGCGGCCTTTACTGAAGTCGTAGGGCGACAATTCCAGAGACACCCGATCCCCCGCAAGAATCCGGATATGGTGCTTGCGCATCTTGCCGGCCGTATACGCGATCAGCGAATGGCCGTTTTCGAGTTTTACCAGAAAGCGGGAATCGGGCAGGACATCTACCACCACTCCGCTCATTTCAATCAGTGCTTCTTTGGCCATGGCCGCTTCTCCTTGGTTAATCGCAATCTCACGATCAGGCTCGGCAAACCGCAGCAGGGTTGCTGTTCCCATCCAGAAATCGGACTGGCTGGCTAACAAAGGTCGGGGGCTCGCCGCAAAAACCGGAACTTATCCAAATACGATAGGTGGGGTCTGAGAGAAAGGCCGTCGCCGGAATTCGGTCGCGCAGCAGGGGTTAGTAGAAATCAATAAGGTTCATACAATGACAAAAGCCCGGCCAATGCCGGGCTCTCATCCGGTGGTGGCCGATCGTAAACGGGCCACTCCAAGCAGTGCTGTGGGCCGTACCACAGCGAAGTCAGGATTACTCCGCTGAGCGGATATTCGATGCCTGCAGGCCTTTGGCCCCGGTGGTCACATCGAAGCTGACGCGCTGACCTTCGCGCAGGGTCTTGAAGCCTTGCTCCTGAATCGCGGAAAAGTGTGCGAACAGATCGTCACCACCGGCTTCCGGCGTGATAAAGCCAAAGCCCTTTGCGTCGTTAAACCACTTTACTGTACCTGTTGCCATAACTTGATGCTCCTTGGAAAAACATGAAAAGGGACATGCCCCTGAATACGAGGGCGAAGGTCAAGACGGCAAGGTGATGAAGGGAAATTAACGCAGGCCAGGCGGGCGTAGAACCAGACAACAACAGCACTACTTGAAGATCGCTACCCCGCACTATGCGCTCTATTGCTGAATTAAGCAAAATATAAATAAAATCCCGATCGAAATTCTTCTTTTTATCCAACCAGGCATCGGCCTGATCAAATTCCGTCATCGCATATTTTTCTGGACTTTTTATCTTTATGAAGTGGCTATCAAATCTCCAATCACGATTCAGTAAAAAATCAAACGAAATCGAAACAAATGGCCACAAGGCACTGAGCACCCCTCGACCACATCATTTCCAATTCGGAAAAGTTTCCTTACCAATCATGACCTTATCAGACCCTGAGTGGTTTGTCCGTACTTTTTCTGGCAGCGAGGGACCGTTGTTTCTGCAAAATGCATGGAAAAATGTCGGTCAGGAATTCGCTGAAAATGAAAGGCTTGCAGAGACTGGTTTGCAGATTGACCTGCGCGAATCCGCAGAAATGCTGCGATTTCTGATAACCCTACCACTACCGCTTGCACGCAATGAATTGTATTTTTCGGCCATTCTCGCGCCAAAAGCAGATTTGTCACAATTAAGAATATTCGGACTGGAAAAAATGGCGGCGCCTGCCGGCACTGCAGCTCATGGCAACCTGACGGTATTGGTGGAATGGACCAAACAAGGCCGGCTGGTATATGCCTGTAATCCACCACCAGACCCAGTGCAATTCGAGCAGCACGTATTTGCCATTTTGGCCGGGGAAATCGAGATTTTGACCTTTACCGATCTACGGCCAATGGGTTGGTTCCAGCAACGCTGAATATCAGCCCAACCTTCAAGCACTCCGGACAATACGTCACCGCAAAACTACGAGGGTTTAACCGGTTGCCTGATAAGCATCCGATAGCGCCTAGACTGTGTTGACGTTTTATTTCCGGTCGTACCGGGCCGAATTTTCGGGCAGGGCACTACCCGCAAAGAATAGGCCGTAGACAGTAAGGGGCTATAGCCCCAACCACCACGCACGACAGGGTGAGTGCAGTTTAGCGCGCCAAATAGACAAACCCTAACGACGCCATGCCCCAAGAATCAACCCCAGCCTTGCGTGGCGATTACCGCAAAGTGGCGCGTTTTTCGCTTAGCCTCAGGCACAATTCCGATGAGACATGATCCGAAAACGGAACGTCAACAGAGCTTAGAGCCGCAAGCTGATTGACCGGACCATGCTGGTGGCGGCATTCATGTGCCACAGACGGCCTTCGCAATCAAATATCACCCAATCTCCATCCATTGCCCGGGTGCTGGCCGGTGCATCGTATGGCCACTCCAGCACACCACATGGGCCGGACCTGCCATGCGTCAGAAAGAAAGTCCTTGTCACCAGGGAAGGCTCATCAAAGACGCAGGCCAATAGTTGCCGGTCCTTTGTCAGCTTTACGGCAGCTGAACTCGTCACAACACCATCCAGTGCAATGCCGATGTGCCGATGAGGGTACTGCAGCGTCAGCTCTACTTTATTGGGTTTGACTTTATTACTCACGCCCAACACGCCATCCGACGCATCAATCATCCAGAAATCATTTCCACCACCGTAGTCATACTGGTCTCGTCCCACCAGCCTGCGCGAATCCTCCAGCCTGTATTGCCAGGCTTCAAAGCCACCCGGTTTGCCAACGGCCATTACCTCGAACTGGCGATTCGTCTGCAATGAAATCACGGGGCCGGGCAGATCGGTCACCTGCCACAACACATCCCGCAACGAGCGGGTGCTATCCAGTACACACAGACGATTACCAACTGCTACAGTCCAGCCAATGCCATCGTAGCTGGTTGCGAAATGATCGAGCTGCATCACGCCAAGATCCGTGATGTGCAGGTTGGCGATGTCGATTCGGCTCACCCGCCAAATCTGGTCGCGTTTGATCAGCGCCAAAGCCAGCATGCCGCTGTGGGCGGCGACGATGTGGGTGGCCGGAGTGGCAAAGCGTGCCGTGATCTTGCCCTGCTCATCGACCCTGACCAGCCCAGCCTCACCCAGTGCCAGCAGAAACTGACCATCCGCCAACACTGCTGCATCAAGGATCGCCTGATTTCCGGCAGGTGGCGCTTGCCAGTGAGCGGTATCCTTTCTTGACGCCAAGGCTTGCGGACGACTGGCTTCCGGAAATGGCTGCCTGGGCAAGTCGGCCTTTAACAACTCATCGCCTGACAGCTGGATCAGGACATACAGCTGCTGGCGATGAAATGAGGCTCTGGTCTGCGCAATGTCAACCATCAAAGCTGGCAGGATTGCCTTGGCCAGCCGGCGACAGGCTGTATTGGGTGCTTTCAGTTCGATCAGTGCCAGCGCGAGCGCCGTGCGCTCTGCGTAGGCTTCAGGGTCATTACGCAGTCGGGCGATGCGCTCAACATGGGTCTGCAGTGTGGCCGGAACCAGGCAAGCTCGTTGCACCAAGGCCCGCGCTGCCAGCTGGCCTTCGGCTTTCTCTGCACTTTCCAGCCACCTAATAGCCAGATTTCTTTCCTGCTCTACGGGCCACAGCGTATCCACTGCCTCCAGCCATTGCCCGCGATCGGCCAGCGACTGCGCCCACTCGACCCGCAGACGACGCGACGCATCCGGCCATTTCGTCGCCAGCAGGCTGACGGCTGCTTCAAAGGCGTTGTCGCGTCGGGCAACAGCAATGGCTGTTCGCCAATCATCGGCCAGACAGTGCAGGCGAACAATTGTATGAACCGGCATATCCCACGCCAGCGCCAGCTCGGCTGCCTGTTTGACTCGCTCTTTGCGTTCGAGGTAATCCAGCGCCTCGCTGCGCGACTGCAGCAGCTCGGCCAGGACGAAGACTGCCTCATCCACGCGCCCTTCCCTGTCCAGTTTCTCGAAAGCCCGGCGATAAGTGGCCGCCAGATGCTGGCTGAATTCCTCGCCAAAGTTATAACCAGCCCCGCCAGCGCCTGACACCCTGCTGAGAGACAGATCCTTGCGAGCCTGCGGGTTGCCGAGTGCCTGACCGGACATCGGCTGACTTTCCCCCAGGGGAACGGCGTGACGTAGCGCCTTTTCCAGGTCGCCGTCTTCAAACATCTGCAGCATCTCGCGCATGTAGCGGACATGGTAGTTCGCCAGCAGATTGGCGAGGCCCGATGCCTTGATCGCCTGTACCATCCAGTCACGCCAACGCTGCCGAGGCGGGCTGGCATGGGATCGGCGTGGTGGAATGCGGGATTGGGCCGATGACGAGGCTTGACTCGCACCGCCCGGCTGTGTGGAGTATTTCAGCATTGGCGGCTCACCCCGCGCCTTGCTCCTCCGCAGTACGTGAGCAAACCAGACCCAGACCAGCACGGCCACGAGAAGTAGCGCCCATCCTGCCCCAGCATTTTCTGGGGCAGGCGGTATCGGCAACTCTGCGGTTGGAGGCGTCAGGGGCATAGTACCTTGTGGCAAGGATGAGGCACCCGGTTCCAGAGGGGGGTCTGGTTGCGAACGCATGCCTTCTGCCAGATACACCGTCAGCATCACGCAGCCCACCAGAAAGGCCATGATTTTCAAGACGCGGAGGATGTCAGCCACCCCAGTGCCAGCCAACAATCCAGGCTTAGACGAGGCGCTTTCAGTACGGTTGCCAGATCGTTGCCGATCTCGGGCCAGCTTTTCCAGAAACTGCTGTTTACGATCGCTGGCTTGCGGCAGGCCATCACCCAGCACCTCACCCAGGCTCTTGCCATCCAGGTCCAGGTCCATTTCAGGTAGGCGTACCAGCTCAGAGGCATCCACACATTCCATCAACGGGTAGGCGTCGAGATCCACCCACAGACCGGGCAGGATCGGTTCTGCGTCAGCCAGCCGCAGTGCCTCGATTTGGCCAGCGGTAATCAGCCAGACATCCGCCGCTGGCGCGGCTTTGCGCTCATTTGCAGACAGTTCGGCCGAGGCCAGAGTGCGGTCATAGCGGCGTAACGGCCAGCCAGGCAATGCCTCACACTGCAAGGACCGCGCTTCGTGGAAGATCAGCAGGTCGCCCGCAGGAAAGCGATAGGCCCGCGCCTTGCTCTGCCATACCGACAACAGCCGGGTGGCGCGTTCCTGGGCACCGAACCATTCTGCCGGTAGCCAGATACCGGCAATCGACTGCAGCCCTGTCAGACAGGGGCGGCTGACCGCCGCCACAGGTGGTAATTTCATTGCAATACGTTCATTCAATTGAGAGTCTTCAGTAACGGAAGAGCGCTGACACTATGGGCCGCCCCAGGCAAATCGCTGAAACGGGGTGAGGTCGCTGGTTGACGGTTTCCCGCAGAGCCAACAAAACGGCGCAGCCGACGATGGCGCAGATCAAAAACAATCAGCTCCCTTTCGTCAGTCAACATGGCAACCAGACCTGAACGGTCACAGAAGGTGATGCGGGAGATCGGGTTGGGCGAGTCGTACACACGTTCTTGATAGTCCTGCCCCAACAGCACCAGGCCGCGTTTGTTTGGCGCAACCGTCAGCAGCAGATAACGGGACGATGGGGCATCCAGCAGAACCCCTAATACCTGGCTTTCCGGCTTCATGTGCAGCGTCGCACGGCACTGCGCCTGGCCAGCCACGAAGGCGTAGAGGTCCCAACGCTGGCCATTGCCAGTCCCAAGCGCACACAAACCGCCATTGGAACGCCAACCCGCCAACTCGCCGAACAGTACAGTCGGTGCTTCACTGCTGGCGGCAATAACGGCCTGCCGCAGAGGCTCAGCCTGCATCGCTTGCACCATTGCAACGATACGACGTTGTTCGTCGTAATGCGCCACCAACAGTGCCGTATCGTCAATCTGCACCATGGCCAGCGTGTTCTTGCGCAAATAATGGGTGATGCCTGGAGCCGGCGTACGGGCGCTGGGTGTCGCCTTGAAGCTTGCCTCCCAGAACAGGTGATTACCCAGTCGATCGAGCAGGTGCAACTGTTGCCGACCCGACCCCTTCAGCAAGCCTAGCGGCGACCAGCTAGCCAGACCTGGAGGCAGATTGAAGCGTTCCGGCTGCGGCCGCGAGACGGTGGGAAATTGCCCGAGCTGCCAGAAGCTGATCTGCTCGCCATCCGGCACCACGCCAAAGGGCTTCTTGCCACGCAAAGCAATGGCCAGTGGCGGTGCACCGGCATTCCAGCGCATTCTGCGCAGCTTTACCGCCGCATCCTTCCGTTTGAAGGTGGTGTCCAGCATCAGCAAAGCGGGTTCATCGAGTACCACCACCGCTACATACGCGCCATCAGGCGCAATGATGGGTGGGCGCTTGAGAGAGAAGCGCTTGTCAGACTGGCTGTGCGCAGTCGGCTCAGCCTCAGGCTCAAGTTGCCCGGCGAGCACCTGCTTGCAGCTGTCAGTAGGAGGCAGATCAAGCTGCAGAGTCTTGGTAGCTTGCCCTTCCCGCAAGGTCAGCAGCAGTTTGTCCTCTGCCAGACTGGGTTTTATGGTTACCTGGTGGCTGAAGGCAGCGCCCGTCACCTCGTTGCTGGCCAATAGCCAGGTTTCACTCATGGCTGGCGTCAATGCTGTCAGCGTCTGTTGCCAAGCAACCAGATCATCGGCACATGCGGGCAGCCAACTGCGACGGCCGAGCATATGTTTGAGCAAGGCCAGATTATCGGCATCGTGCAATCTGCCCGGCTCTTGCAGCACGCCCCAGCGCAAACTGCCGCCGGCCTCACTGGCTCGCCGTGCCAGCAGAATCCAGAAGGCAACATGGGCAAGGCGTGGCGCGCCCAATTGCAGGGGGCCGACGTCGAATAAAGCCACCAGTTGTGATTCGGCCTGTAGCTGTCGTAGCACCGGCGATAGAAACAGATGTTCGCCACCTGCCGCCCGGCGTAGAAACTCATCGGGAATTTCTTCCGCCAGCAACCATTCGGAAGTCAGCAAGCGCTCGTAGGGGCCGCGTCGCCGCAGGTCACCCAGGCCATCGGGCTCCGGCACGCCCGTCTGATTGCCGCGAGGCTTGCCGACAATCAGTTGCAGCTTTCGTACCATCTGCCCGATTTCGATCGAAAGCTCAGGCCGGAGCCATGACAACCAGTGCGCCCAGGGTTGTAAGGATTCTGGTAATTGCAGGGACATTATTTACACATCAGACGAAATTCGCGGGGGCTTCAGGATCTTAGTTTGCGTAACAGCGCAGGACTCAGCGGCAACAGGCGATCCAGCGGGATGACAGCCGCAGGCTGCGGCCATAGTAGGACTGGCTGCCGCCCCCTTTGCTGTTGCAAAGCCTGCTGCAGCCACTCAATCGGCAGATCCGGCTCCTGCCGGGTCGGCAACCAGAGCGAAGGCGCTTGCTGGTGTGGGGCGGCGTAGTCCACACCATCGACCCAAGGCAAAACTTCGGTCGGCCCGCAGACAATCAGCAGACCGGCACGACCGGTCGCTTCCAGTGTGCCGACTATATCAACCGGCATGCGCTGTAGCCGCAGATGCAGGCGCTCGGCCGCATCGTGCCAGGCAATGGCAGCACGGGCAGGGCGTGGAGAACAGGGCTGCCACTGCCAACGAATCGTTGCTTCGCGCATCAGGCTGTTACCACCAACAATTCCGCCAGCTGCTGGCGTAGCCCGGACAGTGGCTCCGGCAGACTCGCCGCATCAAAGTTGGCATCGATTTCGCGCAATAACGATTCAGCGCCCTGTCGTTGCTGGTCGCCAGCATCGGCCAGGCAGGCAGTTGCCAGCTCAACCAGACGGGTCACTCTGGAAAGGGGCTGCAGCGTTGCCTCTTCCACCGCACTCAGCAAATTGGGGTTGACGGAATGCGCCAAGGTCTCGCGAAGAATCTCGCGAGCACTCGCCTGAGCCTCTTTGGTCGGCAGTACATAAAGCAAGGGCCAAAGGTCGGCCTGGCTGGCTTCCAGCCGGCCAGCCATAATGGCGGCGGCGGCAATCAATCGTTGCGCCTTGACGATACGGCGATCGGACAAGAACACGCCAGACTGCCTCAAGCTGCGGATGGCATTGATGAGGCCCGGCCGAGCGCCGTCGAGCCGTACCAGCCTTAGCGCATGGCACAGCGCATCCAGATGCGGCATCCCCCCCGTTGAAGCCACAACCTTCTGCTCAGACTGCCAGCCTCCTTGCAGCAAGGCTTCCAGCTGATGATCGGGCACAGGCTCGACAAATAGATGAATCAGAAAACGATCGGCGAAAGCGGCCAGCGCTTCGTCTTCCGGCAGACCATTGGCTGCGCCAACGCAAACCCTTAATGGACATTGGAGCTGCGTGTGCCCACGTCGGAAGCGCCGCTCATTCAACACGCCCAGCAGAGTATTGAGGATAGCGGTAGAGCCTAGAAATACTTCATCCAGAAAGGCGATATCCGCTTCCGGCAGCATGCCGGTAACGTCGGTTTCGACGGTGCCTTCGCGGAGCTTTTTCAGATCAACCGGCCCGAACAGCTCGGATGGTTCGGTAAACCGCCCGAGCAGGTATTCAAAGTAGCGCCCCCCCATCGCCTGTGCCACGCGTCGCACGACCGCACTCTTGGCGGTGCCGGGAGGGCCGACAACCAATAGATGTTCCTGAGCAATGGCCGCCAGCACCATGAGTTCAGCCAGTTGCTCACGACCAACCAGCCCTTGGGTCGCAGCCTGAATGCCTGCACGCACCTGACGGGCCGAATTCTGTAAAGAAGTTTGCATGTTGATTACAACGATATTTATCAGCAAATACTTATTTTGCCTGATAAATATCCCAGCAACGTCAATCCCATTCTGTCCTGCTTTCGCCCTACCACCCTTTTTGTCGACAGATTCCGCTGCGTACAAAGAAAAACGCCACGGCAGGGGCCGTGGCGTTGTTGCAACAGTGCTGCCTTATCGCACAACAAATGGCTGGTAGGCCGGGATGCCGAATCCCACCAAGGTCTTGAAGTAGAGCTGACCATTGGCATCGCTGAAGAAGCTATTGCCCAGATCCTGACCAACAAACGGGCTTTGCAGGACATTCATCCGGTAGACCGGTAGCAGGTCGTAAACCTGACCGGATGGCGATGTGGCGGTCATATGGATCTCATCTGCCCGGTTGACCGTCCAGCCGGCCTTGCTGGCTGCATTGCTCAGCTGGCTGAACGAGTAGAACGATGGGTCGATGGTCTGCACCACACCATTCTTGCCAACGAAGGTCACCGAGATCTGGTCGCCATGCTCGTGCAGGCCAGGCGCATCAGACACTTCACGCTCCATGGCAAACCGTGGGCGGCCGGCGTAGAAGCGCACGCCATCAGACGCCCAGACCAGCAGCTTGCCATCGGTATCGACCGAGGTGGTAAAGCCGTAGGTGTCGGCAAGGTAAGTGGCGAACTCGCTGACGTCTTCCATTGCCGGCGCAAAGGTGTAGCGCACCCCGCCTGCCACCAGATTGTAGGTACCGTCAGCATTCAGCTTGGACTGCTCGGTGCTGCTGCTACCCAGAACCTCAATCGAGCCGATGGGCAGACCGGCATAACGCCGCCCACCAATTTCAAGGGTAACCGAGCCATCAGCCCTGACCTTGACCGTGCCATTACCACCGAGGGCAACCGACTGGAAGGCCGCGACGTTGGTCGCTCCGAACCGGCCGATGACATTGCTGGCATCAAACCGCACCACCTTCGGATAGCCCATTACGCCGTTGACGCTCATCGACACCAGATCACCTGATTTGCCCCCCGACCCTGAAAGCGAGCCAAGATACACACCAACCAGCTGACCCTGACTATTGAAGCGAGCCACTTCACCGGCTTTCAATGTGATGGTCTGGGTTGCCTCGAACCGGTTGGCACCAGCTGCGGGCGTCACAAACACTTTCACATCCCCCGACTCGGCCGATACTGACCCGGACTTATCAGAGTTGTTCTTGAGGAAGCCTGCGGTACTACCCGCTGTGCCGGTCTCAACCACCACGTTCTGCAGGGTATTGTCTTTCGACAAGGTGAGGCCGCCCAAGAGGCTGGAAGGCTGCGAGTTGCCAACAAATGCCTGACCCTGCAGTACGTTGAAGCCTGGGTTCTTGGCACCGTCACTGGTCGTGAAGGTGTTGGTTGCCAGGATCGAGTCACGCGCATTGTTCTGGTTCTCACCATCCACCTTGATCGTGAAGGTCTGGCCACCAACCTGTACATCTACCGGCTTATCCTCGGGGAAGGAGAACAGCACGTTGGAAGGCGGATTGTCCTTGATCTTGATGGGTTCCTTCACGTCATTGTTCAGGACCACCACCACACCGTTATCTGCGACACCAACCCGGTTATCGAGATTAGGAATATTGGTGACGATGCCAGAACCGCTGACGGCGTTTACACCGCTGCTGCCTACAATGTTATTGACCGTTTCAGTGCCGCCCGGGTTGAACGGATTGGCACAGGCACCCGTCGCAAAGGTAGCGTTACTGCCGTTACCTGTTCCGGCGCTGTTCACCCCCTTGATGCGGAAGTTGTAGGTCGTACCGCACTGCAGGTTGCTCAGCACCACCGAGGCCGCAGTCGTGCCAGCCCCAGCGTTGATCGAACCGCCAGTGGTCGCCGCCACATTGGTGCCATAAGACGTCGAAGTTCCATAATCAAAGGTGACCGTGGTATTACCATTGCCATCATTGACCGTGCCGGACAAGGTCGCAGAGTCGGTCTTGATATTGGAAGCACTGCCCGTTGTAGCGACCGGAACCGTCGTGCAGACCGCTGCCGTGTTGAAGGTCGCATCATTGCCGGTCACCGTAACCGAGTTGCCAGTTGCAGAGACCCGGTAGTGATATGTCGCGTTACAAGTCAACCCGGTCAGGTTGGCGGACACGGCAGTGGCCCCTGTCCCACCAGCCAGGGTGTTCGGGGTCATATTGACCTGCGAACCATAAGCGGTTGTCGGGCCATACTCGACGATGATCGCTGTGGTGTTGTAGGTGTTGTCATCCACCGTCCCGCCAATCGTCGCCGTGGTCATGCCGATGGCCGAAGAAGCACCCGTTGTAACAATCGGGCCGCAAGGCGAGGACGAGAAGGTGGCATCCGTACCATTGATGGTAGTCGAGCCATTGACTGCGCTGTCATCGGTCGTGGAATTGAACCGGATGTGATAGGTGGTACCACAGGTCAGACCGGTAACGTTGGCGGTTACGGTTGAACTACCCGAACCCGCTGTCACTGAACCCCCGGTCATCGTCGCAGAGCTGCCATAAGCGGTCGTCGTACCATACTCGGCTGTCACCGTTTGCGCCAAAGCGCCTTTTGGCATCGACACGGTTACCGACGCGGTAGTTTGAGTGGAAGTTGCAAGCGTCCCGGCCGAGGGCGTACAGGCCGTTGTATAGAAGTGCATGGACGTTGCGGTGGTGTTGGTATTCGAGTGCTCCACCGCACCCGCTGTGGTATGCGAACCCGCGAAGTGGTAACGATACAGTGCGTTACAGGCCAGAGAGCTCATCTCGCATGTGTAGTTGAGTACGCCTGCCGCCCCCGGGTTGGCATCCAGGACATAACAAGCCAGCGATGTGCTGTTGACGGCGCCAGACCCCAGACTTGGAACGCCATTACTAGTAAAAAACGATGGGGTAATGCCGCTGACCGAGCCGCTATCCCGCACAAATGCCAACTCATCAATCGAGTAAAGGCTTGGTGTACCCGCCCCAGCCACCACATCAACAGAACCACGCAACTTGCCACAGGTGGAAATCTTGGTCTGCCCCGTACAGACAGCTGCTGATAAAGCGGTGGTGGAGTTTGTGACAAGTGAATTATTGTTGCTGATCGCCCAAGCAGACGTTGCGTGCAGAAACGCCACGCACGAAATACCGAGTACAGAGACTTTCGGTATTCGAAATAGCGACCCTGGTGGAGGGCTATACAGCGAAGGCTTTATCAGCAATATTTTTTCCGATTTATCCGGAGATTTTTCAATTCGCTCCGAAAAACTATTCTGCACCGTCACGAGTGCCGATTTGATCTGCGAAAACATAAGCAAACACCCCCTCATTATCGCAAGCACACACAGAACAGGAATGCACCGACTTTCCGGGTCACTCCCGTCATCAATGAAATCTGGACCGACATTTCAAGGTTGCGCAACCTCCCACCACACATCACAACCCTGTTGCTGCCGATTTCATCCGCCCTGGCTGCCATAAGCCAAGCTCATCTAAATTATTGTTTCCTCAGGAACCCGAATCGGCACAGCGACGCAACCACCCCATTCCAGCCGCAATCGGCAAGCAGCAAAGACTAACGCCACCAAGCCTGCGCACTCGCCACAAAAGTCACCTATACCCATAAAGAAAGCTCACAAAAACTGATATTGCAAATAATTTAAACTGAACAAAGCTCTCTGCAGACCGGGCTCGCGGGCATCATTTATTGGTGTAGCACGTCGCCACAACTTTGCCAGTATCAGGCAATGCTAATTTAGTGGATGCAGAAATATTCGATGAACGGTAATAGATGAATCGCAACATTTAGCCTGTTGAATTGCCAGACAAATGAAGAGCATTCAAATAAGGCGTATAGCCGATCTGGCTATAGATAGGGATAATCCCTAATACCGGATGCATGAAGACACCAGCTCAAAGCCTGATCGGCTTGTGCCAATTGGTGCTGACGTACATTACAACGTCCATAACAAGAACAGACGGGGAACCTACCGGTGATCCACCCATGCACACTCTCCACTACAAGGAAGCCGCACCATGAAATTGACGACAGGACTTCTGGTCGCCACCGCACTCTTCGCGACAGCAGGCACCGCACTGGCTAGCGAAACAAAGGAAATTTCCGTTGGTTTGATCGTGACCACCAGCGAAGCTGAGACCCTGAAAAACTGGCAGCCTTTTCTGGATGACATGAGCAAGAAGCTGGGTATGAAAGTGACCGGCTATGCCTCGAAGAACTACAGCGACATCATTGATGGCATGAAGCAGGGCAAAGTGCAGGTTGCCTGGCTCGGCGCAAAATCGGCGTTGCAAGCGGTGGTCGAGGCAAACGGGGAGGTATTCGTCCGCCACATCAAGGCAGACGGTAGCAAAGGCTATTCCGCATTGCTGCTGACCCACAACGGCAGTGGCATTGCCTCACTTGATCAAGTCATCAGCAGCCCTGGCAAGTACAGCTATGCCAACGGAAAACCCACCTCGACCTCGGGCTTCCTGCTACCGAATTACTACGTCTTTACCAAGAACGAAATCGATCCGAAGAAGCATTTCAAAAGCATTGTGACGGGTAGCCACCAAGACAATTTTCTGGCTGTTGCTGCGGGCAAGGTCGATATTGCCACCAATAACACTGACGACTTTGACGACTTCAAGAACAAATACCCCAGTGAATATGCCAAGGTAAAAGTTTTATGGAAGTCCGAGCCTGTCGGGCTTGACCCAATGCTGTACGACAAGCGCTTGCCTGCCGATACCAAGCAAAAGCTCGCACGCTTCTTCATCGACTATGGCAAGGGAGGCGTCGAGGAACGCAAGAACCTGCTGCAGGCGTACGATCTGAAAGGTTTCGAGCGCTCAACCAATATGCAGCTCAAGCGCATTGCCGATCTGGAAATGTTCAACGAGCAATATTCTCTGATGGTGGATGATTCGGTAACAGCCGAGCAAAAAGACAAGCGCTTCCGCGAGATCAATCAGAAGTATCGCGAAATTCAACGCCTGTTGGGCTCAGGCTAAGCAGACCACTCCGTTACCTAATACATCGCGCAGATCCTGTTGCCTCAACCTCGACCAGCAGGGTCTGCGGTATTTTCAGTGTCCCAGCCCGCGTCGCCGACTTGCATCTCCAGCAAGCAGCAAAAACCTCCCCCGCCGACCTAGGTTTAAACCGCTCCGCCCAGCTCAACAAACCGCATCGCCACGACTTAAACAACACGATGCGTTTCCGGCGAATCTTGCCTACCGTTGCACGCTCGCCACAGTATTATCCCACCCTGCTTTAACGAGCCATCTACATAAGCAAAGTCTTATTGTAACTAAGCGGAATGCATCTCTTCACGAGTTGATTTATGACGTCGGAATTCACCTATATACAAACATGCGGTAAATTGTTAGGGCCTGGACGCCAAGATGCTGGCGTCAAGTTGAAACTCAGGTGACAATTGCCACCTGACCTTACATCCAGACTCAGATAGGAAGAATTGGACATGATGTTACGTGGCATGCTTACAGCAGCACTGATTGCGGCAGCACCCTTTGCCATGGCCGAGCAACGCGAGCTCACAGTGGGTTTGATGGCGGGTACCAACGAAGCCGAAACCCTGAAAAACTGGCAGCCCCTGCTCGACGACATGAGCAAGATTACCGGCATGAAGGTGACTGGCTATGCCGCCAAAAACTACGCCAATATCGTCGAAGGCATGAAGACCGGCAAAGTACAGGTGGCTTGGCTCAGCGCCAAACCTGCTCTTGAGGCCGTAACCGACGCCAACGGTGAAGTCTTTGCTCGCCACGTCAAAGCAGATGGCAGCAAGGGCTACCAGTCCCTGATTCTTGCCAGCAATGCCAGTGGTATCCAATCAGTTGAGCAACTGCTCAGCGCCCCCGGCAAGTACGCCTACGCCATGGGCAAATCGACATCGACTTCTGGGTTCCTGATCCCTACCTACTACGTCTTCACCAAAAACAGCATTGAGCCGAAGAAGCATTTCAAGGCCATTATGACAGGCAGCCATCAGGATAACTTCCTGGCCGTTGCCAGTGGCAAGGTCGATGCCGCTACCAACAACACCAACGATTACGACGATTTCAAAACCAAATACCCTGCCGAGTACGCCAAGGTAAAGGTGATCTGGAAGTCAGAGCCAATCGGTCTGGACCCGATGGTGTACGACAAACGTCTGCCAAGCGACATCAAGCAGAAAGTGCAGAAGTTCTTTCTGGATTACGGCCGCAATGCCGACGAACGTAAAAACCTGATGCAGGCGCATGAACTCAAAGGTTTCGAGCGTTCCACCAACCTGCAATTGAAGCGGATTGCCGATCTGGAAATGTTCAACGAGCAATACACCTTGATGAATGATGATGCGGTGCCGCTTGATCAGAAAGACAAGAAGTATCAGGACATCAACAAGAAATATATCGAAATCCAGCGTTTACTGGGTAAGGGCTGATCCTGAAACTGGAACAGGCAATAACAAAAGCGGCCATCATGGCCGCTTTTGTTTTGTCTCCCTAGCAATCCACCCAACACTAATGGGCTTGTTCGTGCTGTCGTCAAACACTCGCCTCGCTCAAGCAGCAGGTTGTTCGGGCAAAGAGCTCTGCCATGCCGGCAAGGCAGCAATGCGGTGATACCAGTCTGCCAGATGGGGAAACTCCGCTAGCGGTAGCTTGCACCGGGCGGCATTGTCCAGCGGGGCGGCAATCGCAAAGTCCGCCAAGCTCAAACCGTAGTGAGCCAGCCAGGGTTGCCTGGACAGCGTCTTTTCCAGCACCGTTGCGCAACGGCGAAACTCTGTTGTGGCGGTATCAACTGCGGCGGGGTCTGGCTCGCCCAATCCAAAAATACGTTTGAGCATGTTTTCCCAGTACAAGCCGCCAAAGCCCTTGCGCCACTCGCTTTGTTCCCAATACAGCCAGCGCAGCACATCGGCCTGATCTGTGCCATTGTCCGGCCACAAGTCATTCGGCTTGCGAGTCACCAAGTAATGCAAGATGGCATTGGACTCCCAAAGCGTGACTTCGCCATCAGTGAAAGCTGGTGTCCGGCCATTTGGATTCAACTCAAGGAATGCCGCAGATCGCTGTTCACCCTTAACCAGACTCACCCACTCCACCTCCAAGGGCAGATCGAGTTGCGCCGCCACAGCCAGCACCTTGCGGTTATTGGGAGAAGGGGGAAAACCATGTAATTTCATGACACACCGCACCTTTCGTTCTGATTGATTGTTTTGTCAGTCCAACACACGAGTTACATCGCCATTTGCAGATTGGGTTCTGCCTGGAGGCTGCATGCAGGTATTCAATTAACAAGGAAGATCTTGAAAATAAAATTTCAAAAATCCAATTAACCATCCAATGCCTGTTTAAACACCCTGCAGAACTTAACCCTTTCCGGTCGAGGCCATCAACCCGACCAGCTTGCGACTGGTCTGGCGCAAACGCTGACTGAGCAGGGAAATCAACTGCATGAGCAGTAGCGAACCCAGCTTCGGGTGCTCATCCAGCAAACGCAGCATGTCAGCCCGACTCAGCACGGCAAACGTCGCTTCAGAGCCGGCAATACAACTGGCAAACCGTGGCTCGCCATCGACCAGCGACATTTCGCCAATCAATTTACCGCGTGTCACAGTGGCAATCAGCCTGGGGGCATTTTGGCGGGGTGGCTTTTTCAGAACTTCAACACTGCCTGACAACAACAGAATGGAGAAATCGCTTGTTTCCCCTTCTTTCAGCAACGGGCGGCCAGCCGCTACTTTATATACCGTCAGATATTCAGCGAGTATTTCAAGCGAAACGGTATCCATTTGCCGAAATAGCTGGGTATAGAGCAAGGCATCATGAATTTCGGAAAGGTGGTCGATGCCTGCTCCGACAAGCTCGTAATCGGAAACCGGATTGGTGGCAACAACATGAGTAATGGACATTCGTCTCTTCCTGATATTTTGAAATGGCCACGGGCGGCAATAAAGCTTTATCACCAGGGTACAAATAGGAGTTTGGCCTGATTTGAGCAGATAACAAAATCTGCATCAACAATTCCGAATGACGGCTGTCGGAATTCCCTCATGCCACACCATTTTGCGGCGCTATGGCTATTTTTGAGTTCTACAATCGTGACTATAAGCGACATTACAGGATCGCTCAAAAACTTGCCCTGACCGCAATAACACCAGACCGCTGCTGATCGTTTGCGATGTTGGCGATTGTCATCCGCCCCGTGCCTGTTGCAGTTTCGCGCCGGGACGTCAGCCATGCGGCCATATGCCGGAGCCCGAACCATGACACCCGACGTTGCCCTCAAATACATGCATGATCTGCTACGCATGATGCTGGTGAAAAAGGCATCAGATCTGTTTATTTCCGACGATTTTCCGCCCGCAATGAAGATCAACGGCAAGATGACCCCCGTAGGTGGTCAGAAGCTGAATGCCCAAGCAACCAAGGCATTTGCTTATTCGATCATGAATGACAAGCAGCGGACGGAATTTGAAGAGCAGAAGGAATGCAATTTTGCTATCAGCCCGGAAGGTATTGGCCGCTTTCGGGTGAATGTCTTTGTGCAGCAGGACAAAGTAGGCATGGTTCTGCGCACCATCACCACCAAGATTCCCAACTTCGACGAAATGGGTCTGCCGCCGATCTTGAAAGACGTCATGATGTCGAAGCGGGGGCTGATCTTGCTGGTGGGAGGAACCGGCTCCGGTAAGTCGACCACACTGGCGGCGATGATCGACTACCGCAACGAACATAGCCACGGCCACATCATCACCATCGAAGACCCGGTGGAGTACGTGCATCGCAACAAAAACTGCCTGATCACTCACCGCGAGGTGGGGCGCGATACCCACAACTGGTTTGCCGCTCTCAAAAACACCCTGCGCCAGGCCCCCGATGTGATTCTGATCGGCGAAATCCGCGATCGTGAAACCATGGAATACGCGATGGCCTTTGCTGAAACCGGCCACCTGGCCATGGGCACATTGCATGCCAATTCTGCCAATCAGGCACTGGAACGCATCGTCAATTTCTTCCCGGAAGAGCGGCATGCCCAGCTGTATATGGATATGTCACTGAATATGCGGGGCATCATCTCGCAGCGGCTGGTCCCGACAAAAGATGGCAAAGGTCGCTGCGCGGCCATCGAAATATTGCTCAACTCACCGCTGATTGCAGATCTGGTATTCAAAGGCGACATCGGCGGAATCAAGTCGATCATGGCCAAGAGCCGCGAGCTGGGTATGCAGACTTTCGATCTGGCTCTGTTTGACCTGTATGAACACGGCAAGATCTCTCTCGAAGAAGCCTTGCGCAATGCCGACTCACTTAACGAGCTGCGTCTGAAAATCAAGCTGGAAAGCAAACACAACAAAGGCAGCGACCCCAAATCCGGTCTTGACCATCTAAGTTTGGTGGAAGAGAAGAAGGAGGAAGAGGATGACGGCGGTGTACAAGTGGTCTAGATAGTGTCGTCACGAGATAGGCAGATTCTGTTGATGTTTTGTTCCAGGTCATGCGATGCCGCGGGCGACGGCTTCGCCAGGATTCGCCAGGATTCGCCGATTCAGCCAGCCAAACTGCACTCAGCCTGCCGTGCATGGTGGTTGGGGTTTTAGCCCTTTGCCAATCCACGGCCTACTTTTTTACAGGTATCGCCCTTTCCCGCCACTCGGCTCGGCACGACCGGAAGCAAAACCTCACAGAGCCCAAAGTCCTACCCTCTCAATAACCAAAAGCCGAGCACTTTTGTCGTAACCAACCCAATCAAAACCCAGTGCCTTGTAAGTTTTGCTTTCGATTCCCGTCATTTTTTTGAAGTTATTCTGAAAAAATCAAACAGCAAAGCGCGATATACCACTATCATTAAGACAGCGATAACCCGTTGACCAGCCAGACAATAAATCTGCCTCATACCCAAGCGGCTGGTGTTACATGCAAAGTTTCAGATAAATAATTGCGTGGACAGGAGGAGCCCCGAATGGACCAATCCACCCCTTCGGCTGTCAACCGCTTGCCAGTTTCCCGACTGGTTGCGCATTGTTTTATCGCCTACTTCACCTTGTCAGTGCTCAAAGGCATCTGGCTACCTACCTTGATGGAAAATCGCCTGCTGTTTCTGGCCTTTGACATCACCGCTTTTTGTGTCATCCCGGTTTTCCTGCTGTCCATGCTGTGGCGAAGATTCGATGTCCGGCCTCATGTGTATGTGCGCAAAACTGCCGCAGCCGACTGGCCCTGGATGCTGGGCGTCGCCACCTTTGCTGCGGTTGCCGGGCATTGCCTGTACCGGGTGGGATCAGCCATCGGGCAATGGACCGGTGACCGCATCCCCGACCTGATGCCACTGCAGATCAGTTACCAGTCCGTCGAATTCTTTGGCTGGGCGCACTGGGTATATGTGGTGTATCTGGCGGTGACTGCCGGTGTCGTCGAGGAACTCTTCTACCGGGGCATGGTACGCCGTGTTGCCGAAGAGCTGCTGCCAGCCCGCTGGAGCAAACTTGGTTTTGTCATCGGTTCCTCGTTGATCTTTGCACTGATCCACTGGCACACGGGACTGCCCAATATGGCCGGCTGCTTTACGTTCGGCCTGCTGTTTGCTGGCATTTATCTGGAATTCGATGATCTACGTCCGCTGATCGTCGCGCATATTGGCCTGGACTTCTGGTACTTCTCGTAAGTCCGCCTGCCCAAATTATGGGGCCTTCAAGGCCTCAGACGAAAAAATGGCAGGCTCATGGCCTGCCATTTTCATGCACCCCTGCCTCTGCAGTCAGAGACGATCAAGCAGGCGATCCGCCATGCTCTTGAGTGACACCACCTCTTCAGCAGCACCAACCACCGCGGCCTCTCGCGGCATACCGTAGACCACGCAACTGGCTTCATCCTGCGCCAGTGTTGGCGACCCGGCATTCCGCATCATCAACAAACCCTGCGCCCCATCCTTGCCCATGCCGGTCAGAATCATGCCGACCGCCTTGCGCCCGGCAATCTGCGATACCGACTCGAACAGCACATCAACCGACGGCCGGTGCATATTGACCTTCTCGGTCGATTTCAACACCGCCACATAGCGTCCACCCTGCTTCTCAATCGCCAGGTGCTGGTCGCCGGGGGCAATATAAGCATGCCCGGATTGCAGCACCTCACCATGCACTGCCTCGCTGACAGACAGCGCACACAGGCCATCCAGGCGCGCTGCAAAACTTCGGGTAAAGCCAGGAGGCATGTGCTGAACGATGACGATAGGTGGCAAGTCGGCCGGCAGCCTGACAAGCACTTCCTTGATTGCCTCGGTCCCCCCGGTTGAAGCACCAATCGCAATCAGATCCCGCATGCGGGTACTGCGTGCCTTCTCGACAGCAGCGGCCGGCTTGGACGCCACCGCCGGGGCGGGGGTGAGCGGAACCAGCTTGGCTTTGGCTGCCGCCTTGAGCTTCTCCCGCAGCTCATCCCCATAGTCCCGCAGATTATCGCCCGCATCCATTCTGGGCTTGGTCATAAAGTCCACGGCGCCCAACTCCAGCGCGCGCAGGGTAGAGTCGGCGCCGGCTTCCGTCAGCGACGACACCATGACGACCGGCGTAGGTTTCAGTCGCATCAGCCTCTCCAGAAAGGTCAGGCCATCCATGCGAGGCATCTGCACATCCAGCGTAATCACGTCGGGGCTATGTTCTCGAATCGCCTCACGTGCAGCGATCGGGTCTGGCGCCATCGCCACGACCTCGAATGCCGGATCGCGCTCGATCATCTCACGCAACAGGGCTCGCTGGACCGCAGAATCATCGACAATTACCACACGGATACTTGGCATAAATTTATCCCGATCTGCCTGTACGGGGCAGATAACAACAAAGTAAATAAGCTCCCCTAAACGCCATCGCGAAACTGGCGCCACACCAGAGGTATTTTGGCGCTATCTCATTACCGGGCCCTCTGAATAACCCTGGCAAGCAAACCAGCGTTCTTTGCGAAGCCCGACAAACCTTTGCCACCCATCACCATTGCATCGCATATCCCGTTACATCGACGTGCGGTTCAGCACGGCCACGGCATACGCATCGCAACCGGAAACCGAACGTCAGAACAACTCGGCGTCGCCGCCTGGCTGCATATAACGCAGTTTGTCCGAGTAATTCTTTTCTCTTTCCACAATGGTATTGTTATTAACCGATTTCAATTTCTTTACCAGAACACGTCCTGTCGGCACAAAGAAATAAACTTTTCGGGGATAAACATCGAGTAAATCCTCCGCTACGACGGGAATTTTTTCCGTATCGAGAAAATGTCGGACAAACTCGACATTTTTCCCACCAATATCCGACACAGTAAATCCGCGTAAAACCCTGCCACCGCCGAAAATCTTGGCTTCCAGATTCTGGCGACTGGCACCCAGTTTCATTAAATGGTTAATCAGCATTTCCATGGCGTAGGTGCCATAGCGTGTCGGCAGTCCATTAATCGATTCCGCATCCTGAAAGCATTCCGGGAGCATGAAGTGGTTCATGCCGCCAATGCCTTTCTTGCGATCCCTGATACATGCTGCCACGCAGGAACCTAATACCGTCACCAGCAGCATTTCGCGCGGAGTAACGTAGTATTCCCCCGGCAAAATCTTTACTGCCTCGGCGCCAAAATATTTGTCGTAATACAGATTGGGCGCCAGGACTTCCTGGACTGATTCACTCATGATGTTTTGACCCGGTAAACAGTTCGGCCACAATTTTCAAAACAATCGGCCACGTGAAACAGGCTTTCCGAATGTCCGACATATAACACGCCATCGGGCCTGATCAGGGGGGCCATTCTCCTCAGCACTTTGGCTTGAGTCTCTTTATCAAAATAAATCAAAACATTCCGGCAGAATATGACATCGAACAAACCTTCGAGAGGCCAGGGGTTATCCAGAAGATTCAGCCTTTTGAATTCAATCAGTTTGGCCACCTCCGGCCGGATCCGTGCAAAGCCGTCCTGGTCGCCCTTTCCGCGCAAAAAGAACTGGCGTTTACGCTCCAGCGCGATCTTTTCCAGCCGGTCAAGCGGGTAGACGCCCCGACTGGCCGTTTGCAACACCTGGGTGTCGATATCGGTTGCCACAATGCTGGCCGGTGGGTCATAGGTGCCGTAAGCTTCGATCAAGGTCATTGCGATCGAATACGGTTCCTCGCCGGTGCTCGATGCCGAGCACCACACCCTGACCTGCCGGCTACGCGGCAGACTCTTGACGAATCCGGCCAGGTGCTCGAAATGGTGAACTTCACGGAAAAACGACGTCAGGTTGGTGGTCAGCGCGTTCAGGAACTGCTGCCACTCCTCGCCATCCGGGTTGACATACGCCAGATACTGGTCAAAACGGTTAAACCCCAGCTGGCGCAATCGACGCGCCAACCGGCTGTAAACCAACGGCTGCTTGCTGTCGTGCAGCTTGATGCCGGTGTGCCGGTACAACAGCTCGCGCACGGCTTCGAAATCACGAGTAGTGAATACAAACTCGCGCTCGCCCAGTGGCTGCTCATCGAGTACGCTCGCCAATTTTCCCCCCTACTTAAACGCTGCCCAGGCTGCTGTGGTTGAGAACCGAATCAAGACCTGTTGCAAAACCTGTTACGGATAGCGTTCAGCGAGCGGGGCCAGACCCGATCCGGCCCGACACCCGCATCAAGTTGTCTTGCCCGGTCCGCAGCCAATGCTTAGAACTCAGTCCATTCATCATCCTGATGCGCTGCCTGTTTGGGCGCCGCGATGGCCTTGTGGTTGCCGGCCTTGGCTTTGGGTGCAGCCAGGGCCGGGGTGTGGCGCTGCGCCACTACGGGCATACGTGCCTGTCCCCCGCCCAGATTGAATCGCGCAACGGCCTCACTCATCTGGTCCGTTTCGTTTTCCAGGCTCTCGGCAGCTGCGGCTGCTTCTTCCACCAGTGCGGCGTTTTGCTGGGTACCTTCATCCATCTGGGTGATCGCGAGATTGATCTGCTCGATGCCGGCACTTTGCTCGATGCTGGCAGCGCTGATGTCTCCCATCAGCGTGGCCACTTGCTTGATCGCTTTCACCACCGACTCCATGGTGCGACCGGCATCGTCAACCAGCCGGGCGCCCTCTTCGACCCGGCCAACCGAGTCGCCGATCAGCGTCTTGATTTCCTTGGCGGCTGTCGCTGAGCGCTGGGCCAGACTACGTACCTCACTGGCCACCACGGCAAAGCCACGCCCCTGCTCGCCGGCACGGGCGGCTTCTACGGCTGCGTTCAGAGCCAGGATATTGGTCTGGAAGGCAATGCCGTCGATCACCCCGATAATGTCGGCAATCTTTTTGGCTGAATCCTTGATCTCGCTCATGGTACTGACTACCTGGCTAACCACGGTTCCGCCCCTGACGGCAACTGTCGAAGCCTCGCTGGCCAACCGGTTGGCTTCACGCGAGTTTTCGGCGTTCTGTTTCACGGTGCTGGTCAGCTGCTCCATGCTCGACGCCGTTTCTTCGAGGTTGGCAGCCTGTTGCTCGGTGCGGCTCGATAGATTCTGGTTACCGTGCGAGATTTCCTTGGTGGCGGTGGCAATGGTATCTGCCGCCTCCCGCACCGATGACATGGTTACCTGCAGATTTTCCATGCTGCCATTGAAGGCATCGCGCAGCCGGTTGAACTCGGCGTCGAATTCTCCTTCGGCACGCGCAGAAAGGTCGCCATTCGACAGGCCGATCAGCCCTGCAGCAATTGCCTCGATAGCCTGCCGCTGCGGGGTGATATTGCTGGCAAATTTCACCACCTTGGTTGGCGTACCGGTGATGTCGAGAATCGGGTTGTAGCTGGCTTGCAGCCAGACTTCCCGGCCGCCCTTGGCAATCCGCTTGATCTGGCCGGTATGGTTCTGGCCACGCCGCAGTACTTCCCAGAACTCGCGGTATTCCGGGCTGCTGCGGTATTCGTTATCCACAAACATGCTGTGATGCTGTCCCTGGATTTCTGCCAGGGTATAGCCCATGGCACTCAGAAAATTGTCATTGGCGGTCACGATCTTGCCGCTCATATCAAACTCGATGGTCGCCGTGGAGCGGCTGATGGCTTCCTGCCGATAAGCTGATTCGAGCGCTCTTTGCTTGGTGTCGTTGATATTGGTCTGGATCGAGACAAAGCGCTCCAGCTTGCCGCTGGCATCGAACACCGGGTTGATCGCCAACGACACCCAATACATGCGGCCCGACTTGCTGTAATTAAGGATTTCTTCGTAAAACGGCTGGCGTTTTTTCAGATTCTCGCTCACCCGCCTTACGGTCTCCTGGTCGGTGAGTTTACCTTGCAGCATCTGGCCGGGCTTTTTGCCGCGCATATCGTCAATCGTGTATTCGGTCAGCCGTTCAAAGCCACGGTTGACGTATTCGACCAGCCCCTCGGCATTGCAGATGATCACGGAGTTATCGGTTTCGTTTGCCACCAGCGACAGCAGCTTGAACTGTTCGCGGTTAGCCACCTCCTGCGTCACATCCTTCAGGAACGCCGTATACAGTGTGCGTGTCCCCAGCTTGACTCTGGATAAGGACAGTGACGCCCAGCCCTTGCTGCCATCGCGCCGCTCTATCGACACCTCACGATTGGTGCCGACGATCTTGTCGCGGCCGGTAGTCCGGTTGGCATTCACGTAACTATCGTGCTCGGACTGAATCAGTCTGGGCACCAGCATCTTCACGTTCTGGCCCATGACTTCGCTGCGGCTATAGCCCCACATCCGTTCGGCGGCGGCATTAAAGAAGGTCACGCAATTGTTTTCGTCGATGGTCACCACCGCATCCAGCGCCTGCTCCAGCGTCTGGCTGATCAGTTCCTGCGCGTTGCGCTGCTCGGTAATGTCATTCAGGAAGGCCGTATAGTGCGCCTTGCCGCTCACCTCGACACGCGACAGCGACAGCCTCACCCATACCTTGCTGCCATCCTTGCGCTCCAGCTCCACTTCACGCGAGGTGCCGACGATCTTGTCCTGGCGGGTTCGGCGATTCTGATTCACGTAGTTGTCGTGGTTGGCCTGTATGCCGTGTGGTACCAGCATCTTCACATTGCGACCCAGCACTTCAGCCTGGCTATACCCCCACAGGCGCTCGGCCGCTTTATTGAAGTACGTGACGCAGTTCTTGTCGTTGATGGTGACGACCGCGTCGATGGTCTGTTCCAGCGCCTGCTCAGCCTGACTGCGCATCCAGGGAAGGTATTGAATGATGGACATGGGGTCTCCTCAAAACGGCGGATGCTCCGCCAGATAGCGCCGATTACCTTGTCACGGTGGCCAGCGCTTCCACCGGCCGGCTCATCTGCGCCTTGTTAATTCTTACCACGCTGCAAGCGGTTTCACGCACCGAGTCTTTGTCGCGGACTGGCAAAGGTCTGTTGACGTGTTGTTTCAGGAAACAACACGTCAACAAAGCCTAAAACTCTTCCCACTCTTCCTGATCCGAACTGGCAGGCTTGGCGGGTCTGGCCAGCGCAGCGGCCGGGCGCGCCGTTGTCGTGGCAACCTTGCGCGGCGCAGCCACAACAACCGCCTTGCTGGGTGACGATCTGCGGCTGGCCCCATCCAGCCGGAAAACCGACACCGCGCTGGACAGAACCCCTACCTGCTGCTCCATGCTCTCGGCTGCGGCGGCAGCCTGCTCGACCAGGGCCGCGTTCTGCTGGGTGCTCTCATCCATCTCGGCCACCGCACGGTTGACCTGCTCGATGCCCGAACTCTGCTCGACGCTGGCTTCGCTGACATCGCTCATCAATGCCGCCACCCGTTTGATCGACTCGACCACCGTCTCCATGGTCTTGCCGGCGTTGTCCACCTGCTTGGTCCCCTCTTCAACCCGGCCAACCGATTCGTTGATCAGCATCTTGATTTCCTTGGCGGCGGTGGCCGAACGCTGGGCCAGACTGCGTACCTCGCTCGCCACCACGGCAAAGCCACGGCCCTGCTCGCCGGCTCGGGCGGCTTCTACTGCGGCGTTCAGGGCCAGGATATTGGTCTGGAAGGCAATGCCGTCGATCACGCCGATGATGTCGGCAATCTTCTTGGCCGAGGCACTGATGTCACTCATGGTGCTGACCACCTGCCCCACCACTTCGCCGCCGCGCTGCGCCACGGTCGAAGCTTCGCCTGCCAGCTTGTTGGCCTCGCGGGAGTTTTCGGCGTTCTGTTTCACCGTGCTGGTCAGCTCTTCCATGCTCGACGCGGTTTCTTCGAGGTTGGCGGCCTGCTGCTCGGTGCGGTGCGACAGATTCTGGTTGCCGCTGGCGATTTCCTTGGCGGCGGTGGCGATGGTGTCGGCCGATTCATTGATTTGCGTCACCAGCTCGCTGAGGCTGGAAACCGTGGTATTGGCACTGTCTTTAAGTCGGCCAAAGATGCCCTGGTAGTCTTTCTCGATGCGGTAGGTGAGATCGCCCTGCGACAGCCGGTCGAGCACGCTGGCCACCTCTTCAAGACCATCGGCCGCTGTTTCAACCAGACGATTGATGTTTTCACTCACCACGCGGAAGAAGCCGTTCTTGCCATCAAGCAGGATGCGCTGTGAAAAATCGCCGTTGGCGGCAGCGCCGATAATGCCGCCGATTTCCTTCTCTGCCGCCACTTCATCAGTGCGGTCCAGCCACTGCACCACCGTCCCCAGCCGCAGGCCGTCTTCGCCATAAACCGGGTTGGCGGTCAAGCTGAAGGTACGGCCGGACAGGGTGATTTCAGATTTGTAGGTGCCTTTCAGACTGGCGAGCAGATCGCGCTGATGCGCTGGATTGCGGTGGAAGCCATCCATATTCGCGCCCAGCAGCTTACTGCTATCAAACTGCGGAAAGGTCTTGCGGATGTCAGCTTCAGCGTGACGCAGCATCTGCACCACGGCGGGGTTCATGTAGATGATGTTGCGATCATTGTCGGCAATCATCACATTGGTGCTGACGTTGTCGAGCGCCGCTTTGATACGGGCATTCTCGGCAGCCTTGCGCCGCTCGATCTCCAGTTTGGCCAGCATCTCGGTCTGGTCCTGCCACTCCATCACCGTACCCAGCCGGCCAGCTTTTACATCGACAATCGGCGTCACCATCAGGTGGATGGTGCGCCCACCCATCTGTATCTGGGTCTCGTACATCTTGTCCAGCTGGCGCAGCATGGCTTGAGACAATACCGCGTTGCTATAAAGCTGATCGACGTTACCGCCTTCCAGCGCACCGGCGCGAAACGCCGGCATGTCTTTACGAATATCCACCTCCGAGTCGTGCAAGGTACGGCGCATGGCCTGATTGCTATAAATCACCACATTGGCTGCATCAGCAATCATCACATTGGTGGCAGAAACATCGAGCGCGGCGCGGATGCGGGCATTGGCGAGGGCTTCTTTCTGCCGTTCGGCCAGTTGGGTCTGCATATTGGCCAGCGCCACCAGCAGACTGCTGCTGTCGCCCGGCTGCAGGCGGATCATGTTATCGAGGTTGCCTCGGCTGATCTCGTTGGCCAGCTGCCTTGCGTCGGCCGGCTCGCCGCCCAGATCGGTGATCACACTGCGATAGACCTTGATGCCAATCAGCAAAGCCCCAAAAAACCCAAAAACCGCAACGACTACTTGCGCCCAGCCAACCCGGTTAAAGTCCGTGGCCAGTTGCGCTTTCGCAGCCTCGCGCTTGCTCTGTAGTAACTCGGTCAGCGTCTCCATACGTTTTTCAAGCGCCTCGAACTGCTTGTAGAACGCGGGATATTGCATCTGCCCCAGCCCATTATTCTTGTAGGCCGCTGCGGCAATGGCTTCGGCCATCTCAAAATACTTTTTCAGCTCGGCATCCGCCGCTTTGGCTGCTGCTTTCACATCGTCATCAAGCGGCAACTGGGCCAGCAGTGCCTGGCTTTTCTGAAAGTCGGCCACATGCTCGGCTCGGGAGTCCTCCAGCCGCTTTTTTTCCTCGGCCGATATCGCCTCGCCACTGGTTGAATTCAGTAGATCCAGCACGTCAGCACGAATCGCATCGTGCATCATGTCCGAATCCTGCTGTGCAGCCATGGCCACGGAATACAACTCAAAGCGGTCGCTATCAGTCCGTAACAGGCTGGTCGCCACAATCGCCAGCAACGCAACAAGCAGCAATGCCGCCAAGGCACTGGATAGCAGTAGCTGCAATTTCGCCTTGAAGCTCAGGTCAGACAGCATGACGCTCCCCCGATTTCTGTACAGTTTTAGTCTCGGCTTAGTGCAAGAGATTGACCTTGACGCCAATGGTGAACGTGCCGATCACGGCATCGCCATCCTTCACCGGCACTGAAACCTGCGACAGCTGGTCACCTGTGCTCTCATCCTGCTTTGGCTTCGAGATATACACCGCCCCTTTGCCACCGGCCCAGGCTTTTTCATATTTGGGCTCATCCCCCTGCCAGTAGTCGCTGGTCAGATGGGTAATCGCCACATTGGCGCCCAGGTTGTCGGTGAGGATGGCTTCAATAAAGTAAGTTCGCGCCGATTGCATCTGTGCAAGCTGCTTGGCGGCAGCGTTGTCCATCAGCTCCCGTGCCAGCGGCACTTCGCCTTTCTTGGCGATCCAGTCCGCGTCGATTGTCTTGATCTTTTCCAGCGTCAGCTTCTTGGCGTTCTGGGCTTTTACGGCCTGCACCACAGCTGGGTGGGCAGCCATTTTCTCGACTTCAGGCACGATGTCATCCACCCCTTTGGCAAAGGCGGTGGCGGCTAACATCATCAGGCTCAGGCTGGCGATTTTTTTCATGGCATTCAATCCTTAGGGCAGTTCAAGACTGTTAGGTGATTAGCGCCAGTACGTTGCTGGCGCCGTACGTTGTGGTCGTGCAAACGGCGTTCGGCCCGCCAACCATCAGAATTCCTCCCACTCCTCTTCATGCCCCTGGCTGGCCATCGGTTTGGGCAGGGCTTTGGGTTTGGCTGTGGCGCTTGCGCGTTGCGGGCTGGCGACCGCTGGCAAGCTGCGGGCCTGACGGGAACGAGGCTGATTGGCCAGCTGGAATACCGAAATCGCCACTGTCAGTGAATCCACCTGCTGCTCCATGCTTTCGGCGGCAGCGGCAGCCTGCTCGACCAGGGCTGCGTTCTGCTGGGTGGTTTCGTCCATTTCGGTGACAGCGCGATTGATCTGCTCGATGCCCGAGCTCTGTTCAACACTGGCCGCACTGACGTCGCTCATTAGCATGGCCACACGCCTGATCGACTCGACCACCGTCTCCATGGTCTTGCCGGCGTTATCAACCAGCTTGGTCCCCTCTTCAACCCGGCCAACCGATTCGTTGATCAGCGTCTTGATTTCCTTGGCGGCGGTGGCCGAACGCTGGGCCAGGCTACGTACCTCGCTCGCCACCACGGCAAAGCCACGGCCCTGCTCGCCGGCTCGGGCGGCTTCCACTGCGGCGTTCAGGGCCAGGATATTGGTCTGGAAGGCAATGCCGTCGATCACGCCGATGATGTCGGCAATCTTCTTGGCCGAGGCACTGATGTCGCTCATGGTGCTGACCACCTGCCCCACCACTTCGCCGCCGCGCTGCGCCACGGTCGAGGCTTCGCCTGCCAGCTTGTTGGCTTCGCGGGAGTTTTCGGCGTTCTGTTTCACCGTGCTGGTCAGCTCTTCCATGCTCGACGCGGTTTCTTCGAGGTTGGCGGCCTGCTGCTCGGTGCGGTGCGACAGATTCTGGTTGCCGCTGGCGATTTCCTTGGCAGCCGTGGCGATGGTGTCGGCCGATTCGTTGATCTGCATGACCAGCTCGCTCAGGCTGGTAACCGTGGTGTTGGCCCCATCTTTCAGCCGGCCAAAGATGCCCTGGTAGTCTTTCTCGATGCGGTAGGTGAGGTCGCCCTGCGACAGCCGGTCGAGCACGCTGGCGATTTCTTCAAGGCCATCGGCCGCTGTTTCAACCAGGCGGTTGATGTTTTCGCCCACCACGCGGAAGAAGCCTTCTTTGCCTTCCAACCCCATGCGCTGCGAAAAGTCGCCATTGGCCGCCGCGCTGATGATGCTCGACACTTCGGCCTCCGCCGCCACTTCGTCGGTGCGGTCGGCCCACTGCACTACCGAGCCCAGGCGCTGGCCATCCTCGCTGTACACCGGGTTGGCAATCAGGCTGAAGGTACGGCCAGACAGGGTGATTTCAGACTTGTAGGTCGTCTTCAGACCCGCCAGCAGGTCGCGCTGGTGTGCCGGATTCTTGTGGAAGGCATCCATGCTGTGGCCAAGCAGCTTGCTGGTATCAAACTGCGGCAAGGCCTTGCGGATGTCGTTTTCGGCCCGCCGCAGCATCTGCAGCACGGCCGGGTTCATATAAATAATGCGGCGCTCGTTATCGGCGATCATCACATTGGCTGAAACATTGTCGAGCGCGGCCTTGATGCGGGCATTCTCAGCAGCCTTGCGCTGCTCGACTTCCCGCTGGGCCAGCATTTCGGTCTGGTCCTGCCATTCCACCACGGTGCCTAACCGGCCAGCTTGCGCATCGAAAATCGGCGTGACCAGCAGCCGGAAGGTACGGCCGCCAATGCTGATGGTCGCTTCGTGGGTTTTATTGAGCTGGCGCAGCAAGCCCTGTTGATGGGCCGGATGCTTGTGAAACTGATCGACATTCGCGCCGAGTACCCCATCGGCCCGGAATTGCGGCAGCTCCCTGCGGATGTCGGACTCGGCCACACGCAGCATTTCGCGCATGGTCTGGTTGGTGTAGATGATGGCGTTGCTGGCGTCGGCAATCATCACATTGGTGGCCGAGACATCCAGCGCGCTGCGGATGCGGGCATTTTCGGCTGCGACGGTACGCTCGCGGCTGATGCGGTCGGCCAGATCACGCCGCATGTCGTCCAATGCGCAGAGCAGACGGGCCGTCTCGCTACTGCCCTCCTCGCGGATCGGTGCCCCATCAAGCCGGCCGTCGGCTATGTCACCCGCCACCTGCATGGCAGTGCCGATCGGCTGGGTAATCGAGCGGGCAATCATCCACGTCAGCCCGACCAGCACGGCAATCAGCAATAGTGATTTCGCCATCTCGCTACGCAAGCGCGACGTTAGCCGGGACTCACGGTCTTGCAAGGCGCCTGTCAACACCACTGAAAGCTTATCTGAGGAATCGAACACCCGATTGATCACCTGGGTGAACTGTTCAACATAAGTTTCTGCGGCAAACGTGGTTTTCCCGTCTGTAGTCAGTACCTTGGTGTTGACGATATCCAGCAAAGACTGAATCGTCGCTATCAGCTCTGCACTCTCTTTCTTTAATGCAGAAGCTTGGGCTTCGGGTAGGCTGGCCGCCGCGTTGTTACTGGTAAAGCCATAGGCACGTAGCCGATCGCCGACGTTCGCACGCAATAACTCAAGCCTGCCCTGCAATACCGGATCAGCCCCGCTAACCGCCAGTAGCTGGGAACCCGTTGCCCGCATCCGCCCCAGCTCTTCCGACAGCGTCGGCAAGGTACTCACCACCAGCAACTGGCTGTAATAGCTACCGGCTTCGGGATCGAGTGCCAGCTTGAACTGGTTGGCACAGGCATCAAGCAGATAGAGCAGATCAATCGCCAGCTCGGTGTGGGCAACAAAACTCTCTCGAGCATCCAATTGCCGGTCATGAACTTTGCCGTGCAGGCTCTCGAAGCGCACTCGCAGATCTCGACCTTTCTGCTGCAAAACCGGCTGGCTGGCCACATCGGGCAAGCTCAGAAACTTGTCGAAGGCTTCGCTGACTTTCTGCTTTTGTGCGATAAATTTTGGCCGTGCCGGATGGCTGTCGCCAGCAGTCAAGACCTGGCTGGACAAGGCACGGTTGATCTGGACATTGCGCAGAATGTCTCTGGCGATATCCAGAGGCGGCAACGCCCGCAGCTCCTCCTTGGTCAGCGCCAGCTCGGCGTTGGTGGCTTGCCAGCGCTCGTAACTGGGAATCAGAAACACCAGCACGGCCAGAATGGTGATGGCCCCCAGCCTGACTGTGAGGCTAAACCGGTTAAAGAAGGCATTCATTGCTACCTCGCCCTGTGTGATAACAGGCTCATCGCCCGCCAGATGAATTCAGCAACCGTCACGATGGGATGACGTCAGAGGGTATCGAACAGTGCCATTTCCTCACTGCTCATCAGGGCCTCGATATCGACCAGAATCAGCATCCGGTCGCCAATCGTGCCCAGCCCCTCGATGTAGTCGGCCTTGACGGCAGCCCCGAACTCGGGCGCCGCCCGGGTCTGGCCTTCGTCCAGTCGCAACACATCTGACACCCCGTCAACCACAATGCCCACCACCCGCTTTCTGACGTTGAGGATGATGACGACGGTGAATTCGTTGTAAGTCGGCTCGCCTAAGCCAAATTTCAGACGCAGATCGACGATGGGCACGATAGCTCCGCGCAGATTGATCACGCCTTTCACGAATTCCGGCGCATGGGCAATCCGCGTCACCGCATCGTAGCCCCTGATTTCCTGCACCTTCAGGATGTCGATGCCGTACTCCTCGGCGCCGAGGGTAAAGATCAGGATCTCGCGGCTTTCAGTATTGGCGAGCGCATTCGAGACAGTCATGTCAGCTCCTCAGGCAGTCTGGGTTGCAGGATGGCGGCTGCGCGTCATACGAACGAGCGCCGGCACATCAATAATTAGTGCTACCCGGCCATCGCCCATGATGGTGGCACCGGATATGCCGGCAACCTTGCGGTAGTTGGTTTCGAGATTCTTGATGACGACCTGTTGCTGGCCCAGCAGATCATCCACCTGCAAGGCCACCCGTTCGCCATCCGACTCCAGAATCACGCACAGGCCCTGCGACGGATCGGGATAAAGCGGCTTGGCGCCAAACACCTCATACAGGGCCACCAGCGGCAGGTATTCCTCCCGCACCGAAATGACCCGTCCATTGGCTGCCACGGTGCGCAGATCCTGCTTGCGTGGCTGCAAAGATTCGGCGATGAAGCCAAGCGGAATCAGATAAATCTCGTCGCCCACCGATACGCTCATGCCGTCGAGAATCGCCAGCGTCAGCGGCAGACGCAGCGTCATGGTGGTGCCGACTCCGAGCATCGACTCGATGTCGATGCGTCCGCCCATCTGCTGGATATTGCGGCGGACCACGTCCATGCCGACGCCTCGGCCCGAGATGTCGCTGACCTTGTCGGCCGTGGAGAAGCCCGCTTCGAAAATCAGGGCAAAGACTTCACCGTCGGTCAAACTATCGCTGACGGACATGCCCCGCTCGCGGGCCTTGGCCAGAATCTTGTCGCGATTGAGGCCGCCCCCGTCATCCATCACCTGAATGACGATGCTCCCCCCTTGGTGAAAGGCACAAAGCGTCAGGGTGCCGGTCTCTGGCTTGCCTTTGGATCGCCGGACTTCCGCCGATTCGATGCCGTGATCAAGGCTGTTGCGTACCAGATGGGTCAGTGGATCGGACAACTTTTCGATAAACCCTTTGTCCAGCTCGGTCTGCTCACCAATCAGCTTGAGGTCGATCTTCTTGCCCAGCTGTCCGGCCAGATCGCGCACCAGCCTTGGAAAGCGGTTGAACACGGCCGAAATCGGCAACATGCGTATCGACATCACCGCTTCTTGCAGCTCACGGGTATTGCGTTCCAGCAGGTCGATGCCGGACAGCAGCTTTTCATGCGCCGTCGAATCGAGCACCTGTGCGCATTGGGCCAGCATTGATTGTGTGATCACCAACTCCCCCACGAGGTTGAGCAGCTGATCCACCTTGTCCACACCCACCCGGATCGACGCGCTCTCAGCTTGCTTGGCATCAGACTTGGCTTCTGCCTTGCCTTCGGGTTTGGCTTCGGGTTTGGCTTCGACTTTGGCAACCGGGGCCGGGGCTTTGGTCTCGACGGGCTTAGCCGCTGGCGCAGCGGCCACCGGGGCAAAAAAGCCATAGCCTTCGCCATCAGCCAGCATCGTCGCGGCAGGGGCGACGGGCGCCGCAGCTGCCGGCGCCGCATCGGGCATGGGTTCGAATAGACCGAAGGCCGGGTCTTCAACGACAGCCGAGCTGGGTGCCGGCGTTGCGGCAGCAACCGGCTCGGGCTCGACAAAGAAGCCGAAGGAATCATCGGCATTCGCCAACGCCGGATCGAAGAAACCGAATGTTTCGGGTTCGGGCGCTGGAATCGGGCCGATCTTGATGGCATCCGGCGGCAGCAGGAAAGCGAGGCTATCCTCAAGCTCGCTGGAGGCAGGACCGCCAGCCGGCACATCAATCACCAGCGGGGTATTCACCCCGACTTCTGCCGGAAACTCGATGATGCGAGCGCCTTCAAACCGGGTCAGTTCGCTGAGGACACCGCCCCAATCCGCTTCCGGCGAGATGAATATCTGGGCGCGATAGGCTTCGCTTGCCCGCTTGAGGGGGGCACCGCTCTGCGCGGGCGCCTTGCTGGTCGCGGCACCATCATCGTTCAGCATCTGTTGCAGGGCGGTCACGATGCTGGCAATGGTCTCGGCCGGGACGTCATCCCCCCCGCGATGCGCCATCACCAGCGCTTTCAGTGTGTCACCTGCAGACAGCACCACATCGACCATATCCTTGCGGAGCTGGCGCGTCCCCTTACGCACCCCGTCGAGCAGGGTTTCCAGCTCGTGGGTGATGTGGGTCATGTCATCAAAACCAAAAGTCCCGGCCCCGCCCTTGATCGAATGGGCAGAACGGAAGATCGCGTTGAGCGCTTCCGTATCGGGCGCGTCAAGATCCAGCCCCAACAACAGGGATTCGAGTGAGGCCAGATGCTCTTCGGCTTCGTCGAAAAAGACGTCGTGGAACTGCGAAAGATCAATCGTCATCGCCAGCTCCGTGCAGTTAGCCTATGAGTTTGCGGACAACCTCAAGCAGCTTGTGGGGATCGAAGGGTTTGATCAGCCAGCCCGTCACCCCGGCAGCCCGCCCTTTCTGCTTCATCTCATCGCTGGACTCAGTCGTCAGCACCAGTATCGGCACCGACTTGTACTCGGGCAGCGCCCGCAACGCCGCAGTCAGCGCAAAGCCATCCATGGCCGGCATGTTGATGTCAGTCAGCACTAGGTCATAGGCAGCCGCTTTGGCCTTGGTCAGCCCTGCCGAGCCATCATTGGCATCGACAACCTGATAGCCGGCACTTTTAAGCGTAAAACCCACCATCTGGCGAATAGAAGGTGAATCATCGACGGTAAGAATGGTTTTCGGCATGGTCTTCGAAACTCCGGGCTATTGCGTCGTTTGAAACGAATGTCGGCGATGGCTTCTGGTCACATGGCCAGTGCTGACGGTCGGTATTGCCGTTCGTCGGCAACCGGCCGCACCGAGTCTCCCCAAAACTTGATATAGACGAGGTTGAGCCAACCTGCGTAGGCAAAGCGTGACTTCCTGCGCAACATTTCTGCCCGCTACTGTGGTCGATGCGACGCTTTGCACAGAGCAACCCGTCAGCTGCCAGACAGGCATTCCCACCTTGTCACGCAATGCACAGCCCTTCCCTTTCAGACTGCCCCTAGCCGGGCTTGGCCGTCATGCCGGGCAAGCCCGGCACCTGGCCAACATGGCTTAATCTTCCAATGCCCAAACCGCCATCGCATGATGGCAACGTCTGTTGGCGTTTCGTTTCCGGTCGTGCCGCAGTTTGTCCTTGTCCTGCAGGGCTTCGGGTTATAGTCTGAAAGCAGGTTGTCCCCTTCCCCGCCAGAGCGAGAGCATGAGCGACAAAATCCTGATCGTTGATGACGATGTTTTTATCTACCAGCTGATGAAGGCCGTGCTGGAGCGAGACCACCAGATTGCCTACGCGCCGGATGGCCGCTCGTGCATGGAAGCCATCGCCGTCGAAAACCCGCAGCTGGTCTTGCTGGATATTGAAATGGCCGGCATGAATGGCTACGAAGTCTGCCGCGAGATCAAGGCCAAGCTGGGCGATGACTCCCCCGCTGTGATTTTCGTCTCGGCGCATTGCCGACCGGAAGATAGACTGGCCGCCTACGACGTCGGCGCTACCGACTTTGTCACCAAGCCACTATCGCCTGAAGAGTTATATCGAAAGGTCGAGCAGACGCTGAAAATGCGCAGTGAGGTCGCCGCGCTCAAGCAGTCAGCGTCTGACGCCATGGGCGTGGCTATGTCTGCGATGTCGGATACCAGCGCGCTGGGCATCGTCATCCAGTTCTTCCGGCGTATGTTCACGCTCGGTGACGCACAGGCACTGGCAAAAGCCATTCTCGATTCGATGAATGAATACGGCTTGTCTGCCGCCGTCCAGATCCGCCAAGCCAGCGGTAACGTGACACTGAATTCTGATGGCCGAACCAGCGCCATGGAGAATGTGCTACTCACCCATTTGGGGGCAGAGGGCAAGCGCATTGTCGATTACAGCAATCGTACCGCCTTCAACTACGGGGCGATTTCGGTGCTGATAAAGAATATGCCGATGGACGACAGCGGCCTGTATGGCAAATTGAAGGATTACCTGGCCTTGCTCGTGGAAGGCGCATCGGAACGGTTGAAGTCGATGGAAACCGAGGCGCTGAGCAAGATCGTGGACCGCACCAAGGAAATCCTGACACTGATCGACCGTGGCTATAAGCAGCAACAGGCCGATACCTTCGAAGCCTTCAACACCATGATGCGCGACTTCGAAGATGCCCTGCTGATGCTGGGGCTGAAGGAGTCACAGGAAAACATGCTGGTGCAGATCGTGCAGGGCGGCACCCAGGCAGCGCTGGATGCCTACAAGCGCGGGCTGGAAATCGACAAACATCTGGCAACCCTGCTGAACGAATTGCACGGTGGCGGACGTTAGGGCAAGTAAAAAGCCGTGCAGTGATTGCCTGCACGGCTTTTTATTGGCAACTCGGGCTGTGCAGCCCAAGGTTTACGCGATATCTACTCAACAAATTCCACTTCTTCCTGATCAGGCATCTCTGCCCCCAGGCAGGTTACTTCCTTGGCACAGACACCCCGATGATTTTCACCGAGGTAGTACTGCACCTTGTCGCCAACCTTGAGTTCATTGAAGTCACGGTTATTGACATCCCGCCAGTAGAAGAAAACTTCACGCTCGCCAGAGTCCGGCTGGATAAAGCCAAAACCTTCCTTCAACTTGTAAACCGTGCCGCGCTGATGGGTGGAATTGCCAATCTCGGGCTGACTGGCCGTTTCGTCGGCATCTCTTAGCAGAGGCGTACGCTGGCTGACAAAAATGCCATTCAGATCGGAATCGGACTTCAAGGCACGGTCATCAATCACTTGATGCATCATGATCGGATAGGTCGCCTCGTCGAGCAGGGTCTGCGCAGTACGGGTTTCCTTCTCATCCCCCGACTGGTCGGTGTACTTGAAATCCCAGCCCAGCAGCATGACTCTTGTTCCCAGCGTATTCAGCTTACGCAGCAGGGGCAGGAAGTCCCCATCGCACACAATCAGGGCAATTACATCAAATTCTTTGTGCAATGCGGTTTCATAAGCTTCGAGCGCCAGCCATACATCAATGCCCTTCTCGCCTTCCGGGCCTAGCGGCAGGTAGTGGGTGGTCACCCCGGCACGCATCAGTACATCATCAAAGACCCGCTCTTTCATCAGGTAGTCACGATGCAGGGCCTCCTGCGCCCGCAGACGACCCCGAAAATAATGCGCATCAACAATCTGGCAATAGCGCACATCGGTGTTCTCACAATCGGCAACTTTTTTGCGTACAAACGCATGCAGCCCGTCAATACTGATTCGCGCTCGGCGTGGATGGTGATAATTGTAGAAATTACTGACGTGCGAAAAAAAATTACCATCGTAAAAGACCCCGATTCGGGTCAATCTCTGACTTCCCATAGCTTGAATATGCCTCAATAAATAATGATCTAACTCGAATGTGTCTATGCCTTGCCTCGGCGGGCGGCATCTTATCATAGCTGCATCGTGCCAATGCAGAGCCGCCTGTAAACACCAAAAATAATCTTGTAAAGCAGTTAATACTTATATTGCATTTTATGTAGCACTCTGAGCACGGGTCATATTTAATAATTATTGCGGACCCCGATCCACACCAAACCGCACGCCATTTAAACGAAGAAGCGCTGTAACTGGCTTCCACGCTGGGCTAGCGCCAAGTGTGGCCCCCGCATACCTGACATCTGCCGAGCCATCCACTGGCAGGCATCACCCTGATTTTGCAGATTTAAGCGATACACTAAACCAATCCGCCCCATCATGGGTAATTATCAGATTGTCGGTCAATTCAATCAAATACCATCTGGCTTATCAAATCCGTCATTAGACCTAAATGCAATAAATTGTTTAAGTCTTATGTCCTGCATGATTAGGCTCAGGATTTGTTGCCGCCAAGGCCGGCCAGCAAATTCTGTAATTTGGCTTTACCTTCGGCGCGCGTCACGGCAGGGCCATCTTTTTTTCTACCGGACATACGTATCTCGTCTTCCGGCAACTCGGCAATAAAGCGCGATGGCTCGACAATCTGCCATTCGCCGGCCCGTTTGCGTTTACTGCAATAACTGATTGTCAGACTACGCTGGGCTCGGGTAATGCCAACGTACATAAGCCGTCTTTCTTCTTCGACCATGCCATTATCGAGAGATTCTCGGTGCGGCAATATGCCCTCCTCGCAGCCGACCAAAAAGACATGCGGATATTCCAGGCCTTTCGAGGCATGCAAAGTGGACAGTTTGACCGCATCCATTTCACCTTCATCCCGTCCTTCCAGCATGGTGATCAGGGCGATGGTCTGGGTCAGTTCGATCAGGTTCTTGCCATCCTCTTCACCCTTGCGTTCCAGCCAACCCACCAGATCCAGTACATTTTTCCACTTGGTTTCACCCGCTTTGCCGGGTTCGCTGTCGTAGAGCCAGGTCTCGAAGTCGATGGCGTGCAACAGCTCGCGCAGCACGGCGCCCGCTGGCTCGCGCCTTGCCCTGTCTTGCATGCGGTTGATGAAGTCCCCGAACATCTTCAGTGGTGCGTACTGCGCCGCCCCGACTTCATGCTCGAATGCAATTTCAAACAATCCTTCAAACAAACTGACCTTGCGCCGGGCCGCATAATTGCCCAATTTTTCAAGGGTGACATTGCCGACACCACGCTTGGGTGTCGTGATGGCACGGATGAATGCCGGATCGTCGTCTTCATTGGCAAACAGGCGTAGATAGGCCAGAACATCCTTGATTTCTGCGCGATCAAAAAAAGACTGCCCTCCCGATAGCACGTAGGGAATTTTATGGTTCCGCAACTGCTGCTCAATGATGCGCGACTGGTGATTGCCTCGATACAGAATGGCGTAATCAGAAAAATTGGTACGGTGCTCAAATTTGTGCGCCAGCAGTCGCATGGCCACCAGCTCGGCTTCGTGCTCTTCATCTTTGGCTTCGACGACCTGTATCGGGTCGCCAATGCCCAGTTCACTCCACAACTGCTTCTCGAACAGCTTGGTGTTATGGGCGATCACCGCATTGGCCGCCTTCAGAATCCGCACTGTGGACCGGTAGTTCTGCTCAAGCTTGATGACTTCGAGCTTGGGAAAGTCTTCCTGCAGCAATCGCAGGTTGTCGAGGTTGGCGCCGCGCCAGGCATAGATCGACTGGTCATCATCGCCAACTGCCGTGAACATGCCACGCCAACCAGTCAGCAGCTTGAGCAACCGGTATTGGCAGGTATTGGTGTCCTGATATTCATCGACCAATAGATAGCTGAGCCTGTTCTGCCACTTGAACAGCACTTCGGAATGATGCTCGAACAGCTCGACCGGCAGACGGATCAGGTCATCAAAATCAACCGCCTGATAGGCCTGCAGGGTGTCTTGATATGCACGATAGATGCGGGCCAGTCGCAGCTCTCCGTCGCTTTGGGCTTCCACCAGCGCTCGATCAGGGCCAATCCAGTCATTTTTCAGCCGCGAAATCTGCGACTGTACTTTGCGTATTTCCTGCTTGTCGGTGGTGGCAATCTGGTCGGAAATGAGTTTGGCGCTATCCGCCGCATCCAATATGGAAAACTGCGGCTTGTACCCCAGATGCTGGGCCTCCTGGCGCACGATCATCAGCCCCAGTGAGTGAAAGGTGGTAACGGTCAGGCCGCGTGATTTGGCGGGGTCGATCAGGCTGGACACCCGTTCCTGCATTTCGCGTGCAGCCTTGTTGGTGAAGGTAATCGCCGCGATATTGCGGGCTTGATATCCCCCTTGCTCGATCAGATAGGCGATCTTGTGGGTGATGACGCGGGTCTTGCCACTCCCAGCCCCGGCCAGCACCAGCAAAGGGCCATCCAGGTGCTTGACCGCAGCGCGCTGTGGGGGATTCATCGAATGCATGGTGATCGGCGTTCAGGAAAGGGCCGGCGATTTTACGCCAGCAGGGATGAATTACCAGCGCACAGGTTTCAAACCAGGACTTTACCCCAAAACTCGGCCCGACCCGGCCGCAAACCAAACGTCAACTAGGTTTCCGACATCAGCATCATGCGCACCGTGCTGTCGAGCTTGATTGCGACGTCGTGCGCTGACAGTACGCGATTGTCCTGCGGCCGCAGTATCTTCAGGTTGACGAACAGGTGTTGTGGCCCGAGCGCATAGGTGCCCACCACCACGGCCTGTGCCTGATGCGATTGGGATAGATCCTTGATCTCGCGCGACAGCATCAGCTCGCCCTGAGAGGCTTTTACGAACACACTGCCGCGCATTTTCAATTCGATAACCTGATAGCCCTGCTGAGTCAGGCGGGCCGACACCTGCTCGGACAGTATCCGACCCAGCGTGGAGGATTCGGTCAGGGCATCGATATTGACCAAAGTGGCAACCAGCAGGGGCGCATCCTTGGGCAGGGGCGCAGGCATCAGACCGATCAGGGTATCGGTCGAGTCATAGCTGGCACGTATCAGCCGGTTGGCGCTACCCGCCTCATAGCTGGCACAACCTGCCAGTGCGCACATTAAAGCGAGCAGTGCCGCTCGCAGCAGGCGTTTCATCAGGCGCCTCCTGTAATCGGCATTTTTCTGACCGGCGTTGGAGGGGGAGGCGGTGGCGGTGGCTGATTCAAGGCATCCAGATAAAGCTGGGCATCGTTGCTATTGACGTAATACACATCCGAGGCCCGGAACAGGTAGCGTGAACCATTACCGATCGACGCTGTGGTAATCAGCTGCAACCCTCGCTCCAGCTGAACCGGCTGAACCTCGAATTCCACAGGCAACGAGCCATCGGCACGCTGAGAAACCGTCAGTCCCATCTGGGTCAGGCCGGAGATCAAAAAGGTATGCATGGCCAGCGTAAAGCGGGTGGGCTTGGCCGGCATGGGCACGTAGAGCGTGCGGCTGCTTAAATCCTTGATCTGCGACGCCCGCTGGACGACACGGTAAGCCGCATCGCGGGCTACTTCGTTCCAGTCAGCCGGCGCACGCAGGCCGCGCTGATCCAGCAAGGGATCGACAATGCCGGGCGGCTTCCCGCCGTAATAGGGAAAATGGTCGCAAGCCGCGAGCAGGGGCAGCATCAAGACAAGGCACAGCCAGTTGCGATTGCGATGCATCTCACGCTTATCCTTCAGAACGCTTGGGGGCGGGACTATCATAGCCGAGAAACTCAACAATATCGTCTTGCCGCCGCATTGCATCCTGATAGCCAAGCTCAATCAAGTCTCTGGTGTAATGCTTGTGGAACAGCAGGTAGGACGCCACCACCGAACCTTGGCGCTTAAGGGCCCCCAGGCCGCCGAGCATGAATTTCATTGTGGTCGGGAAATGCATGGCATGGCGTGCCGCGATCATCTCCAATGCCTTGGATGGCGCAATCACCAGCATTTCCACTTCCCTGAGGGCGACATCCTTGCGCTCCTTCACCTCGGGCGGAATGAACGACAAGGTGCGGTTGACGCGGGTGATGCGCTCCAGATCCACTTCCAGACCATCAATGAAGATACTGTTCATCAAATGACCGGCTACTTGCGCCAGCGTCGGATAATTGGGTGCCCGCAGACGCTCACCCGGCAATTCGCGCGGTGGGCTGGCGCCAATCACCAGCACTTTTTCCGAGCCCAGATGCAAAGCCGGGCTGATGGGGGCTACCTGCCGCACCGAGCCATCGCCAAAGAATTCCCGATTGATGCGCACGGCCGGAAACACAAAAGGGATGGCGGAAGTCGCCATCAGATGCTTGATCTCGATCCTGGACCGGCAGCCTAGCCGCTGGGCCCGATTCCAGCCTTCCATTTCTTCAACAGCCTGGAAAAAAGAGACCGACTGGCCACTGTTGTAACCTGAAGCAGTGATACTCAAAGCCCTCAGAAAACCCGAGTCGATTGCGCTCTGGATGCCATCGAAATTGACAAGCTTGGTGAGCATGGCTTCGAGCGGTGTGTTGTCGAGCAGGGAGCGGGGATTTCGCTTACCCATGCCGCCAATCACCAGCGATACGATCCAGTGCCCGAAGTAGCGGGCAAAGGTTGCGAAGTCGCTACGATAAACCTGCTCCACTTGCAGGTTCTTCCATAGGTATTCAAGCCGGCACACACTCTTGCGAAAATCCTGCGCACCCGCCGCCAGCGAGGCTGCATTGATGCCCCCCGCCGAAGTGCCACAAATGATCTTGAACGGTGTGGGAATCTTTGGTGGCAAAGATTTGGCAATCGCCCGCAGTACACCTACCTGATAGGCGGCGCGGGCACCGCCGCCTGACAGGATCAAGCCGATGACCGGCGACCCGAGCATAGTCATTGTTTTCCCTCTGATCCGGCGCTTTCTTGGTGCCTTCACCGCAGCCGCCAACCCGAGCTTCCCGTCGCCAATACGGCGAGACGCCCTCGCCAGATCAATCCGGAACCCTGGCACAGCAGCTGCAATCCTTCATTCCAGCTTATGCACTAACTGAACAAAAGCAATCAGCTACTCGTTTGCAAGTGGGCGCTACGGTATAATTGTCTTTTGCCGGAAAGGATTTTTCACCATGCGTGTCGTTCAAAAAGCCCTCACCTTCGACGACGTTCTCCTTGTTCCCGCCCACTCTCTGGTCTTGCCACGCGAAGTTGATCTCTCGACTCAACTCACGCGCAACATCCGCCTGAACATGCCTCTGCTATCCGCCGCCATGGATACCGTGACCGAAGCCCGGCTCGCCATTGCCATTGCACAGGAAGGTGGTATCGGTATCGTTCACAAGAACATGCCGGTGAAGGCGCAGGCGCTGGAAGTCGCCAAGGTCAAGCGATACGAATCCGGCGTTGTAAAAGACCCCGTGACCATCCGCCCCGATATGCTGGTGCGTGATGTCGTAGCTCTTACCCGTCAGCACCGCATCTCCGGCCTGCCGGTAATCGAAAAGGATGGCCAGATCGTTGGCATCGTCACCAACCGTGACCTGCGCTTCGAGAGCCGGCTGGATGCGCCCGTGTCGAGCATCATGACCCCGCGTGAGCGTCTGGTTACCGTCAAGGAAGGTGCGAGCATCGAAGACGCCCGCCAGCTGATGCACACCCATCGTCTGGAGCGCGTGCTGGTAGTTGACGACAGCTTCCGCCTGAAAGGTCTGATCACCGTAAAAGACATCATCAAGACTACCGAACACCCACTGGCCGCCAAAGACAGCCTGGGTCGCCTGCTGGTCGGCGCTGCCGTCGGCACGGGCGGTGACACAGAAGAGCGTGTGGTCGCGCTGGTTGAAGCCGGCGTTGATGTGCTGGTTGTCGATACCTCACACGGCCACAGCCAGGGCGTGCTTGATCGCGTGCGCTGGGTCAAGCAGAGCTTCCCGCATGTACAGGTCATCGGTGGCAACATCGCCACCGCATCTGGCGCCTTGGCCCTGGTGGATGCAGGGGCAGACGGTGTCAAGGTCGGTATCGGCCCAGGCTCGATCTGCACCACCCGTATCGTGGCTGGGGTAGGCGTACCGCAGATCACTGCCGTTGCCAACGTTGCCGACGCGCTTGCAGGTACGGGGGTACCGCTGATCGCAGACGGTGGTATCCGCTACTCCGGAGACATCTCCAAAGCCTTGGCCGCTGGTGCCCATTGTGTAATGCTCGGGGGCTTGTTTGCCGGTACCGAAGAGGCACCTGGTGAAGTCGAGTTGTATCAGGGCCGTTCCTACAAGAGCTACCGTGGCATGGGTTCATTGGGTGCCATGCAGCAAGGTTCCAGTGATCGCTACTTCCAGGATGGCACAGCCAAACCCGACAAGTTCGTACCGGAAGGCATCGAAGGCCGCGTTCCTTACAAGGGCCCGTTGACTGCCGTCATCCATCAACTGATGGGCGGCCTGCGTTCTTCCATGGGTTATCTGGGTTGCGCAACGATCGCCCAGATGCACGAGCGTGCAGAGTTCGTCGAAATCACCTCGGCAGGTATCCGCGAGTCGCATGTACACGATGTGCAGATCACCAAGGAAGCACCGAATTACCATATCGACTAATTGGTGATTGCTCTGCAGGCGCCAACCCAAGTTCGGTTGACCTTTTACTGCCAGTCACACCAGCAAAAAGCCCCGCTCAGTACAAACTGGCGGGGCTTTTTGTCTGGAGCATTGTTGATTCGTGTCCTCAACCAAGGCCGAGCCGGGGGCAGTTCAGGGTGAATACGCCGCAAATCAACACAACTCAATCCATCTGAAAATCTAGCCGATAGCTTGCGCCGTCATCTTCAGCCAACGCTGCGGTCAACCACGGCATTACCTCCTTCAATAATTCCGGCAAGCGCCAGGGAGGATTGAAGAGGTACATTCCACTACCATGCATGCCAAAGCCATCGGAAGAGGGACGACGCACCGTCAAACTGACATTGAGCCAGCTCTTGCAAGGTACCCCGTGCAATTTCTCGGGTAGTTGCATGGCTTCGTGGCGTTGCAGTAGTGGGTACCAAATGGCGTAAGTCCCTGTCGCAAATCGCTGCAGGCTCTCCTGCATTGCAGCCACTACACGCTGGTAGTCTCGTTTATCTTCATAAGGTGGGTCAATCAGGATCAGGCCGCGTCGGGGCGGCGGGGGCAACACCGCTTTGAGGCCGGCAAAACCGTCCGCTGCCTGCAAACCTACCTGTCGCCCGGCTGGCCGCATATTCTCAGCCAGCAAACCACTATCCGTACTGTGCAGTTCAAACAAGCGCAGCTTGTCGGTACTGCGCATGACATTCAAAGCACACATCGGCGAACCGGGATAAAAGCGCAGCTTGCCATCCGGGTTGAACGTCCGCACCACCTCAACATATTCCTGAATGGCTTCGGGCAAGTCGTTGCGCTGCCACAGCCGATCAATCCCTCCGAGGTACTCAGCATTTTTGGCGGCATAGCCCGTATCAAGCTGGTAACAACCTGCCCCGGCATGGGTATCCACATACCAGAACGGCTTATCCTTCTGACCCAGATACTGCAGCAACTGAACCAAAATAAAGTGCTTGAGCACATCGGCATGATTGCCGGCGTGAAATGCGTGGCGATAACTAAGCATGAATTCTGTCTTTCATACCGGAAGTCCCCGGCTGTCACTCATCAAAAACCTGCAATGCTACACCCCTCAGACGAGGTGCAAGCCCTTTCCAAAACCAGTAAGATTGGAGAACATTCGTCTACCAAACCTCACTCAATGTCCAAGCCGCCGCGCAAGATTATCCATTGCGACTGCGATTGTTTCTATGCCGCCGTCGAAATGCTTGACGACCCCTCCCTGAGCACACAGCCTCTCGCTGTGGGGGGGCAACCTGGCGCACGCGGCGTCATTGCAACCTGCAACTACGTTGCGCGTCGGTTTGGGGTGCGGTCGGCTATGGCATCCAGTCATGCGTTGCGCATCTGCCCCAAGCTGATCATTCTGCCCCCCCGGTTCGAACGCTATCGCAGTATCTCGCGCCAGATCATGGCCATTTATCACGACTACACTCCCCTGGTTGAACCGCTTTCGCTAGACGAAGCTTATCTGGATGTCAGTGATACGAACTTCTGCCAGGGCAGTGCCACCCTGATGGCACAGGAAATCCGTCAGCGCATCGCCACAGAAGTTGGAATTACTGCCTCGGCAGGTATTGCCCCCAACAAGTTTGTCGCCAAAATTGCCAGCGACTGGCAGAAGCCAAACGGTCAGTTCACTGTCGCACCGCATGAAATCGACGAATTTGTGGCCGCCTTGCCGGTGGGTAAGCTGTTCGGTGTCGGCAAGGTGACCGCTGCCAAACTGAACACGCTCGGAATCGAAACTTGTGGCCAACTAAGAGACTGGTCGCTAACCAACCTGTGGCGAGAGTTTGGCAAATTCGGTGAACGTTTGTATGAGCTCTGCCGAGGCATCGACGAACGGCCGGTCTGCCCGGATAGCGTCAGGAAATCGCTCTCGGTCGAAACCACTTATACGCATGATCTGCCAGACCTTGGTAGCTGCCAGGCCGCACTTGGAGAGCTCATTCAAGATCTACGACAACGCCAGCAGAAGTTGAACGATCCGACGCCCGCTCATAAGGCTTTCGTGAAACTTCGTTTTGCGGACTTCAGCCAGACCACCGCCGAATGTGTAGATCCTTATCCAGGTGACGCCACATTTCGACGCTTGCTTACTCAGGGTTTTGAGCGCAAGCAACAACCCGTCCGACTGCTCGGCGTCGGCATTCGCTTTGCTGAACCCGACCATAGCCGGGTGATCCAACTTTCATTATTCGACGAACCTCCTGAATGAGCCTCTCCAGCAAGCAATGCTTCCCACCAGTCGTGGATGCCGATACCGAGGTCCTGATATTAGGCAGCCTACCGGGCGATGCCTCACTGTCGAGAGCACAATATTATGGACACCCCCAAAACCAGTTTTGGCGACTGCTCGGGGCTGTGTTACGGGAGGATCTCGCAGCCCTCGCCTACCCCGAACGACTCGCTGCTCTACAAGTACATGGCTATGGCTTATGGGATGTCATCGCTACCGCGCAACGGCCCGGCAGCCTGGACAGCGCTATCCGGAATGCTGACCACAATGATCTCGCATCGCTGATCGCCCAGCATCCCCGCCTGAAGTACATTGGCTTCAACGGAAAGACGGCTGCGCGTATTGGTCGCAAACAGCTGCTTGGGTGCTCAGCCACCATCATCCTGCTTGACCTCCCCTCTTCCAGCCCTGCCTATACGCAACCGTTCGAAGTCAAACTGTCCAGTTGGCTACAATTACCACGCCCACAGCAACCGGAAAGCACACCAAGGTAGGCGATACGCGTCGGCGCAATGCCTCATCAGCTCTTGCTCGCTAATTGGAGCATCTACTTCTAAGATTAAAAAAACTTCGCGCAAGACTGCACTGCCATGTCCATTCCGCCCGTACCAGCCAGTCGAGAGTTCAAATTCACTCAGCAGGACTTCGAGCGGGTTCGAAAGTTAGTGTACGACTATGCCGGAATCGCACTGAACGACAGCAAACACGATATGGTCTACGGCCGGCTCGCCAAGCGATTGCGTGCCCACAATATGACCACCTTTAATGACTACTTGGCCCTGCTGGAAAAAGGCAACGAGGCAGAGTGGGAAGCCTTCATCAATTCATTGACAACCAATCTCACCTCATTTTTCCGCGAGGCGCATCACTTCCCGGTATTGGCTGAGCATTTGAAGGCGAACAAGCATGTTGGGGTACAAACCATATGGTGTTCCGCATCTTCAACTGGAGAGGAACCTTACACGCTGGCCCTGACGGCCATAGAGGCATTGGACAGCATGCGGCCACCCGTCAAAATCATTGCGACAGATCTGGATACCAGCGTTTTGCGTACCGCCCAGGCTGGAATTTATAGTCCAGACAAAGTCGATAAACTGACACCGGCTCAATTGCAAAAATATTTCAGTCGCCTCCCTGACGGGCAGTTCGAAGTGAAACAGGAAATCAAGGAGCTGATCACCTTCCGCAGAGTGAATCTGATTGATCCGGTATGGCCTCTGCGCGGACCAATTGACGCGATCTTCTGCCGAAATGTGATGATTTACTTCGACAGGGCCACACAGTTAAAAATTCTGGAACGCTACGCCCCCCTTATGCGCCCCAACGGCCTGCTTTTTGTTGGCCACTCAGAAAACCTCTATCACGCGGCCCATGTGTTCCGGCTTCGCGGCAAAACGGTCTACGAGTTGGTCCGTAAGTAGGCTCAGCCCAGGTTCTGCGAAAGTTTTATTTCCGGTCAAAACCAAGCTATTTCAATGGCGAGAGGCTGCGTAGGGCACCACAGTTCGGGACACCTCAAGCTCAAACAAATAACCTCTGACAACCAGACAACAGGCTAGAGCCCGTGATGGCTGCCAGAGGCTAGGCCTTCAGCATTCGAGGATAGAACAAATTATTGCTGTGCGGCTTTAATCTGTGCTCGCTCAACCTTGTAACGCTTTTGCAAGGTGGCTAAATACGCCTGCATTTCTGCGCCAGACTGGCTCTGCTGCAATGCCTGCAACAGGCCTTGCTTGGTCGCATCATCCAACTTGGCCTCAGCGCCCTTGGCTACCTTGTAAACCGCATAGCCACCGCCCGGAAGATCAAAGCCTGCATACGTCGGTAACTTGGCTGTCGGTAGTTTGAACAGCTCCGTAACCGTCTTCTCAGGCAAACCAGCGGGATCACGTCGGCTTACTTGCTTTGTGGCAGTCCAGTTCAATGCGGTAGCTGGCTGACCGGCCTGCAATGCAGCCAAAGCTTTCTTACCTTCGCTGGCAGCCATCTCGTTCGCCTTAAGCGTTTTCAGTTTGATCGAGATCGTAGGCAACACCTCCGCGAACGGGCGGACGGATGCTTTTTGATACTCGGCAATACGCGCCGAAACAAAAACCCCGTTCCCAACATCAATCGCTTCGGTATTGTGCTTCTTTAGTAGAACATCATCTCCAAACACAGCCTGCCTGAGCTTCTCATTATTCAACACCGGCTCGCTTGCCTGCTCTTTAGATACCCAGTCACTACGCTGTATAGAAAGACCGATTTTCTCAGCTGCGGGTTTAAGGCTATCAGCCTGCTGATAAACAACTTCACCAAATTGATCAATCAATCCCTGCATCTTCTGCTGGGCAAGTTGACGCTTCAGTTGCTTTTCAACCTCCGGCTTCACTTCATCATAGGTTTTGGACTTGATATCCAAAACCTGAATGATGTGATATCCAAACTCGGTTTCTACAACACTACTCAACTGGTTCTTTGTCAAGCCAAATGCCACATCTGCAAATGCCTTCACCTGACCTGCGCGTCGGATATAGTCAAGCTCGCCGCCCTTTTCGGCGGAAGTTGGATCCTGGGAATGCTTCCTGGCTAGTTCGCCAAACTTAGACGGATCCTTCTTCAATTCAGCCAGGATTTCCTCTGCTTTAGCCTTCGCAGCAGCCTTGTCTTTCTGACTGGCGGAAGCAGATGCCTGGATCAGAATGTGCCGGACCTTACGACTCTCTTCCTTGTTAAAAACACTTTGATTCTTATCGAAATACTCACGAACCTTAGCTTCATCAACAGAAATCTTTGCCGCAATCTCGTCTTGAGACAAAACCAGATACTCAAGTTTCACGCGATCCGGAACCTTGAACTCAGGTTGGTTGGCGTCATAGTACTTCTTGGCGTCTGCCTCACTGACTGCAACCTTATCGAGGAACTGGACTGCCTTCAGCTCAACCGCTGACACTTCCCGTTGCTCAACCAATGCAGCCGCAAGCCGATCTGCCATAACTTTGGAGACGATGCTTGCTTGAAATGGTGTCGTGAGGCTTTGAAGCCGAATATCTTCCTTGACCTTTGCTTCAAACAGCTGCGGAGTCATCTGCTGAGCGCTCAGCATCGAAACATAAGTGTCGTGATCAAACTTATCCCCCTTCTTGAACTGAGGAATAGCGCCGATAACATCCCTTAAGCGATCATCCGGCACAACCAGATATCGTTTATCTGCTTCAGCCAAAAGCAGGCTTTTCTGAATCAGCCGATCAACAATCATTGGCTTCATTGCATCAGGCACTGGCTGGCCGCGAGTCTCTTCCGCAATATCCCTGGCCGTAATCCGTCGGTCAGCGACCTTGGCTACATAGGGTTCGCTGCCATAATCACTGAATGTGAATCCGCCAGTAACTACCAAGCCCAAGCCCACAGCCCCCAAAGCCACCTGAACTAAGGTTCTGTTGTTATGCACTAGATCGAACATTTGGACGTCTTCCTTACAGCGTCTCGCCAGGAACAGTTTTGATCCCAGATCGTGAATTTAGGCAACAAAAAAGGGTGAACATATGTTCACCCTTTCGCATCTGGCGGAGCGGACGGGACTCGAACCCGCGACCCCCGGCGTGACAGGCCGGTATTCTAACCAACTGAACTACCGCTCCAGAAATCTATAGCCATTAACTGACGGGTTCGGGAACATCTTCCTAATTTATTAACAGCTACCTTCTGCAGTAGCAATCAAACCCAGCACTGGCCTTATACCCCCAACCTCAAACCACCTTTGAAGTTAGAGTGAACCTGATAAAGACGACTATTGTACTGCGTCTTTGAGAGATTTACCAGCCCTGAATTTTGGCTGCTTGGCCGCATCAATTTTTATCGTCGCTCCTGTGCGTGGGTTGCGGCCATTTCGCGCACTACGCTCGCCAACATAAAAGGTTCCAAACCCAACCAAAGTGACAAGATTGCCATTTTTCAGTGCTTCGGTGATAGCCTCAACAGTGGCATCGAGGGCCTTTCCTGCAGCAGCCTTTGATATATCGGCATTTGCAGCAATTGCATCAATCAGTTCCGACTTGTTCACTTATGTCCCCTTTCGATCAGTTTGGAATACCAAGCATAGGTCAAGCGCACGAACTTTATAGCAAGCGAAATTTCGCAGTGTCAAGCTTGGAAGCCGCGTCAGTGCTTGGTCAGCGGGTTGGTTTGCGCCACAGCTTCCGCTCCAGGCAATGTATCGACTGGGGCAACAGGCTCGGCAGCTTCCGTGATTGGCTCCGGTTGACGAGCAAGCGCCAGAGTCAGAACTTGGTCAATCCATTTCACAGGATGAATCTCTAGCTTATGCTTGATATTATCTGGGATATCAACCAAATCCTTTTCATTACCTTCCGGGATCAGCACATGTTTGATTCCTCCGCGATGTGCTGCGAGCAACTTCTCCTTCAGGCCACCGATCGGCAAAACTTCACCGCGCAGAGTAATTTCGCCAGTCATTGCCACATCCGCCCTCACCGGGATGCCAGTAAGCACAGAGACGACTGCCGTAACAATGCCGATGCCCGCAGAGGGGCCATCCTTAGGAGTAGCACCCTCCGGTAAGTGAATATGAATATCGCTCTTCTGATGAAAGTCATCTGGGATCCCAAGCGCCTTGCCACGACTTCGCACGACTGACAGCGCAGCCTGAATCGACTCCTGCATTACATCCCCGAGCTTACCGGTGGTAATCATTTTACCTTTGCCAGGCAATACGACCGACTCGATAGTCAACAACTCACCGCCAACCTCTGTCCAAGCCAACCCCGTAACTTGCCCTACCTGATCACTTTGCTCGGCAAGACCATAGGTGTATTTTCGCACACCTAGATATTTATCAAGGTTGCGAGCACTGACCGTCACCTTTTTGTCACTCGGCTTGAGTAATAGATTCTTAACTACCTTGCGGCACACTTTTGCGATGTCTCTATCAAGACCCCGAACACCAGCCTCTCGAGTGTAATACCGAACAACATCACGTAGCGCCCCCTCCTGCACAATCAACTCGCTTTCCTGTAAGCCATTTGCTTTCATCTGCTTTGGCACAAGATACTTCTCCGCGATATTGATTTTCTCGTCTTCGGTATAACCGGAAAGGCGAATTATCTCCATGCGATCCAGTAACGGGGCAGGAATATTCAATGTGTTAGCCGTAGCCACGAACATGACATCAGAAAGGTCATATTCGACCTCTAGATAATGATCAACGAAAGTTGTATTTTGCTCCGGATCCAAGACCTCCAGCAGAGCCGAGCTGGGGTCACCTCGAAAATCCATTCCCATCTTATCGACTTCATCAAGCAGAAAAAGAGGGTTCTTCACCCCTACCTTGCTCATATTCTGCAATACTTTGCCCGGCATTGAACCGATATAGGTTCGACGATGACCACGAATTTCTGCCTCATCTCGTACACCACCCAACGACATCCGGACAAACTTGCGATTGGTTGCCCGTGCAATTGACTGCCCCAGCGAAGTTTTACCAACGCCGGGAGGGCCAACCAAGCACAAAATTGGGGCTTTTAGCTTATCTACTCTTTGTTGAACTGCCAGATATTCAAGAATTCTTTCTTTCACCCTATCCAGGCCATAGTGATCCTGCTCCAATACCTTCTCGGCAGCAGCCAAATCCTTGCTAATCTTCGTCTTCTTCTTCCATGGCATTCCGCATAAGGTGTCGATATAGTTTCTGACAACCGTCGCTTCTGCAGACATAGGCGACATCAAGCGCAATTTCTTAAGCTCGCTCTCTGCTTTAGCCTTGGCATCCTTGGTCATGCCAGCGGACTTGATTCTCCGCTCGATTTCATCGAAATCAGCACCTTCCTCCATTTCGCCAAGTTCTTTCTGAATGGCTTTAACCTGTTCATTCAGATAATACTCGCGCTGGCTCTTCTCCATTTGGCGCTTGACTCGGCCGCGAATGCGCTTTTCAACCTGCAGGATATCAACCTCAGACTCCAACTGCTTCAGCAGATGATCAAGCCTGTCCTTGACGTCAAACATCTCCAGGATTTGTTGCTTCTGTTCCAGCTTTAGCGGCAAATGTGCAGCAACCGTATCAGCCAGCCGACCTGCTAGCTCGATACCGGATAAAGAAGTCAGTACTTCGGGCGGAATTTTCTTATTCAGTTTGACGAACTGATCAAACTGAGCAAGCAGCGTCCTACGCATTGCCTCTGCTTCGTTTGAATCCTCTTGATCAGCCGGGACCGGTGTCGCTTTAACGGTATAGTAGCCATCCGCATCAACCACACTATGCGCCAGTGCTCGCTGACTCCCTTCCACCAGCACTTTCACGGTACCATCCGGCAACTTCAGCATCTGTAATATGGTGGCAACAGTACCAACCTCATACATATCGACTGGAGAGGGGTCGTCCTTAGCTGCATTCTTCTGAGCAAGCAGCAATATGTGCTTGCCAGCCTCCATGGCAGCCTCCAAAGCCTTTATGGATTTAGGCCGCCCCACGAACAGCGGTATTACCATGAAGGGAAACACCACAACATCGCGCAACGGCAAAAGTGGCAAATCCATTTCAGCTACAGCAAGCTCAGCGTGTAGGGACATGATTTGATCCTGTATACAAATAATTCGATAACTTTAAAATTGGGTTGTCACTCAAAAATTCAATGCTTTCTCTATTTCATGATACCCAATCATTTTTTTGCGGCAATAAAAAACCGCCACAATGGGCGGTTTCAATACCTCAAAATGCCATATGCAAATCAAGCAATTTGACTATTTGCTTTTGGCTCACCGTAGATTACTAACGGCTTTGAGTCATGCTCAATGACATTTTCATCAATCACCACCTTGATTACATCTTCACGAGATGGAAGCTCGTACATTGTATCTAAAAGCGCATGTTCAATAATCGAACGTAGGCCACGCGCCCCAGTTTTTCTTGCGAGCGCTTTCTTTGAAATGGCAATCAACGCCTCTGGACGAATCTCAAGATCTACGCCCTCCAGCTCGAATAAGCGCTGATACTGCTTCACTAGTGCATTCTTCGGTTGCGTTAAAATTGTGACGAGTGAGGCTTCATCCAGCTCATCCAGCGTTGCTACCACCGGCAGGCGGCCGACAAACTCCGGAATTAACCCAAACTTGATTAAGTCCTCAGGCTCGGCATCTTTTAGCAGCTTGCCGATAGTCTTGCTGTCATCCTTGCTGTGAACAGATGCCGCAAAACCAATTCCACCCTTTTGAGAGCGATTGCGGATCAATGTTGCTAATCCATCGAAAGCTCCACCACAAATAAACAGAATATTGGTGGTATCAACCTGAACAAACTCCTGATTAGGATGTTTGCGCCCACCCTGAGGCGGGATAGAGGCCACGGTACCTTCGACCAGCTTCAGTAACGCTTGCTGGACCCCCTCGCCAGATACATCTCGGGTTATCGATGGGTTATCTGATTTACGGGAGATCTTGTCAATCTCATCTATATAGACAATACCACGCTGCGCCTTGTCAACATCATAATCACACTTCTGAAGTAACTTCTGGATGATGTTTTCAACATCTTCACCGACATATCCAGCCTCAGTAAGAGTCGTAGCGTCAGCAATCACAAACGGTACATCTAGAAGCCTAGCAAGTGTCTGCGCAAGCAGGGTCTTACCCGATCCCGTCGGCCCAATCAGAAGGATATTGGACTTTGACAGCTCCACGCCACCGGCCTGTAAACTAGGGCTAGATAGACGCTTGTAGTGATTGTAAACAGCCACGGCCAATATTTTCTTGGCTTTTTCCTGACCAATCACATATTGATCGAGAGTGTCTCTAATTTCTGTCGGTGTAGGCAGCTTGTTTGCGGCACTTTGAGTCGAAGAAGCAACCCCGCTTTGCGTTTCTTCACGAATAATGTCGTTGCAAAGCTCTATACATTCATCACAAATAAACACTTGTGGTCCAGCAATGAGCTTTCTGACTTCGTTTTGACTCTTTCCGCAAAAAGAGCAATACAACAATTTTTGGTTGGACTTGTCGGTCATTCAAATCACCTCCGCAACGAAACTAGGTAATTAGCTCCGACGCGGCTGGTATAAATCCTTATTCAGCCTGGGTACGAGATACCAGCACCTTATCTATTAATCCATAAGTCTGAGCCTCGCTCGCACTCATGAAGTTATCACGGTCAGTATCTCTCTCGATAGTCTCAACCGTCTGGCCCGTATGCTGGGCAAGCAGCTGATTTAGCCCTGCTTTTGTCTTCATCAACTCCCTAGCATGGATTTCAATATCAGTCGCCTGTCCAGACAAACCTCCAAGCAAAGGCTGATGAATCATAATCCGAGAGTTTGGCAAGGCGAAACGCTTACCCTTTGCACCACCTGCAAGTAAAAAGGCTCCCATGCTAGCAGCCATACCAACGCACAGCGTTGACACGTCAGGCTTAATAAACTGCATGGTGTCATAAATCGACATCCCCGAAGTAATAGACCCACCAGGGGAGTTGATGTAGAGAAAGATATCCTTATCTGGATTCTCTGACTCCAGAAAAAGTAGCTGGGCAACAATCAGATTGGCACTCACATCATTGACCGGGCCAACGAGAAAAATCACTCGCTCTTTAAGAAGACGAGAATATATATCATATGCTCTCTCGCCTCGGCCGGATTGCTCAATAACCATGGGCACATAGCCCAAAGCCTTTGGATCCCAATCAGATTGCTGCCAGCTCGCCATTATGCGTTCCCCATTAACTCATCAAAGGTGAGTACTTTGTCAATCGGCTTTGCAACACCATACACATAAGCAACAACATTATCTTCCATAACCATGGCTTCCGGTCCATCCAAGCGATCTGCGCTGGCGTAGTACCACTTAACCACATCCTCTGGATGCTCGTAGCTTTCCGCAAACTCCTGAACCAAAGCCTTCACTTGTTCAGGTTTGGCTTCCAAGCCGTTCGCACGAACCAATTCTGCCAGAATCAAGCCCAATGCCACACGACGCTTTGCCTGCTCTTCAAACAGCTCCGGCGGGAATGGCATTTCCTTTGGGTCAAAACCACGCGAACGCATCTCTTCACGGGCTTGCTCAATCAAGCGGCCAATTTCAAGACCAACCAATGACTTTGGCAGCTCAATCGTCGTCACATCCAGCAGGGCCTGCATTACGCTTTCTTTAGCCCTAGCCTGTAAGCGGCGCTTCACTTCGCGGCTGACGTTCTTACGAATTTCGGCACGCATCTTTTCGACATCGCCATCTTCAATGCCAAGCGCCTTGGCGAAATCGGCATCAATTTCGGGCAAACGAGGTTCAGACACGTTACGAACAGTGACTTCAAATATCGCTGTTTTGCCAGCAACATCCTTGCCGTGGTAGTCCTCAGGGAAGGACAGATCGAAAGACTTGGTCTCGCCATCTTTCATGTCGATCACTGCAGCATCAAACTCAGGCAGCATTTGGCCTTCACCAGCCAGGAAAGCATAGTTTTTTGCGCTGCCGCCCGCAAACTCAACGCCATCAATTTTTCCGGAGAAATCAACAACAATGCGATCACCCTTGGCTACCGCACGCTCAACATGCTCGAAGCGAGTGCGCTGTTTGCGCAGAATGTCGATTGTTTTATCGACTTCAACATCACTAACCTCCAGTGTAGGGCGCTCAATTTCCTTGCTACTCAGATCGCCAATTGAGACTTCCGGGTACACTTCAAATACCGCAGCAAAGCGAAACTCTGTAGTGGACTCCGCCGGCAGCGCCTCGAAACGGGGGTACCCTGCGACGCGCAACTGCTGAGCTTGTACAGCAGAGGCAAAGCTGGATTGAACTTTTTCGCCCAACACTTCTTCGCGAACCTGAGGGCCGTAATTTTGCGCAACGATCTTGAGAGGGGCTTTGCCTGGGCGGAAACCTTGAATTTTTGCGCCTCTAGCAACGCCTTTCAGACGAGCATCAACAGCAGCGTCGATTTCGCCCATTGGAATTGCAAAGTTCAGCCGTCGTTCCAGTTGCCCGAGGGTTTCCATCTGTACTTGCATGATCAGTCCTATGTATTCAGTGTATTGCGAGCGCCTCGGGCGCCGGCGAGGTCCAAGTTCAAGCAGGAGCCTGTAAACAGACTCCTGCCAAAGTCATTTGGTGCGAGAGGGGGGACTCGAACCCCCACGTCTTTCAACGCTGGAACCTAAATCCAGTGCGTCTACCAATTTCGCCACTCTCGCTGTGCCGGTCCGGGTTGTGGGTGCCCGGACGGTGCGGCCGCTGATTATGGCATGACCATGTGCGGCTGGGAAACCACGAATTATAGGCGAGAGTCACCTATCTGTTAAGCCTCCCCCTGCAAATTATCTTGAATCAGTAGCGACGCTTTTGCAGCAAGGCGATTGTGTCATACTTACTGTCTGTTTTTTTCAACTGAATTTTTCCCATCGTGGCTACGCTGAGACTGTTTCTTGATGAGTTTGGCATTCCACCGAATGCCGATACGGAAGTTGATTGGGTACGGCTGGATGCGCCCGGCCACGGTCGATGCGCCCTATCGGCTGTTCCCACCGCAAAGCGGCTCGAATTGATCGTACCGACGCAATTGGTATTGATTGCCAAAGTCCAGTTGCCGCCAGGGGGAAGGCGCCAGGCGCGCAAGCTGGTACCCCTCGCAGTTGAACCTTTGATTTTGGACGACCCTACGCAACAGCACGTCGCCTACGAGCTACTCGACGGTGACAGTGCGCGTGTCGCTGTGATGGACGCCCAATTATTGACAGGCACACTGAACACACTCAAGGCTTTGGGGATGAAGCCAGCGGCGATCTACCACGGGGCAGACCTGCTGCCTCCGGGGAGTTCAAGCTGTTGGCAGGTTGCGATTGGCCGGTCTGATATGCAGGTCATCGCTGAGGAAGCGCTTGTCTGTGACAGCATGGCCGATGGATCTCCCCCATTACTGCTGCGAGCGGCGGTCGCCCAGAGTCGGCCAGAGTCGATTCAGCTATTTACGTCGCCACAGGTGCAAAGTATCAAGGGCTGGGAAGAACTGCTCGACTGCCAGATTGTCGCCATGGACGAGGACTGGATGATGCGGCCACTCCGGCCTGACGCCATCAACCTTCTACAAGGCAAGCACGCGGCGGGAGCCTCACTGGATATAGACTGGCGCCCGTTAAAACCGGCTCTTTGGCTGACCGCCGCGTTTGCTGGCTTGGCATTTGCGCAAACAGTAAGTAGCTGGGCCAGCTTTAAATCGGAAGAAAAAGCATTAAAGAGAGAGGCGGAGACAGCTTTTCGTACCGCTTTCCCCAATCAACCGGTTGTCGATGTCAAGTTGCAGCTGGAGGCACTTGCCAAGTCGCGTCCCGCCAATGCTCAGCCAACCGGTGCTGCTGACGCCTTCTCACTGATGCAGGCTGTAGCCCCGCACATTGCCGGTCACCCAGAGTTCAAGCTTGCCCGACTGGAGGCCAAGACTGACACCTTATTTCTCGACCTTGCAGGCGACGCCGCAACCAATGCCGGATTGGCCCAGTCACTCAAAGATGCCGGACTGCAGGTTGATGATGGTAAAGCCCCGCAAACCGGCCATAGTCGTCTGATCATTACAAGCAAAACCAAATGACAATCAAACAGAAACTGCTCAATGCCTGGCAGCAAAGACAGCCGCGTGAGCGGATGATTCTGGCTGGTGGGGCTGGCATTGCCCTGATTGGCCTGCTCTACGCCTACGGCATTCACCCTTTACTGGAAGACTCTGCGCGCCTGAAAAGACAGCTGCCCAGGTTGCGGGCCGATACTGCCGAAATCAAAGGCAAGATTCAGCAATTCGCCGGCAAACCTGCCGCTACTACGCTTCCAACAGGCCCATTGCTTGATCAGCTCAAGTCCATGGCAGCCACGCACGGTCTGCAAGACAGTAAGCTGGACTGGGCCGCGAAGTCTCCGGCCGAAGCCACCATGCGTGCAGATCATCTGTCATTTGATGGTTGGCTGGCCTTTGCTGGCGCAGCCAAGCAAGAGGGTGTCAAGCTCACCCACCTCACAGCAGAAGCACTGGGCGAGCCTGGGATGGTGAAAATCGAAGCGGTGTTTGCACGATGAAAACATTTGGCTGGAAAACCTGGCTTGGGCTGCTTGGCCTGACCTCCATTGGCCTCGTGGCCACCCTGCCGGCCACCATGCTGGACTTGGTACTGTCCCAAGCCAGCAACGGGCAGATGGCACTGGCCTCGGCAGAAGGTACGATCTGGAACGGCGGCGGCCAGGTCTTACTGGCGGGGGATGCGCTTAATGAAAAACTAAGCTGGAAGTGGCGACCGGCTGATGTGCTCACCGGCAAGCTCGGCTTTGAACTGGCAGGGAGTCAAGGCGGGCGAGGCTTGGTCAGGCTGGCGCCTGGTTCGATTGATCTGGCCGACTTCGATCTCACCTTCCGGGCGGCACCATTGTTCAAGCTCGACAAACGAGCCTTGGCATATCGGCTGGGGGGGGACTTCAAGGTTCAGGCTACGCAATTACATTACAAAGGCGGAAAAATCGCCGGCACCCCGCAAATTGACTGGTTGGATGCCCGCGCCGAGGGCGTGACCGGTGATGCGACGCTGGGCAGCTACCGTCTGACTTTACAGCCCGACACGCAAGGCGGGGCACAGCTCAACGTCTCGACGCTGGCGGGACCACTGCAACTGGGCGGCAGTGGTCAATGGACGCCACAGGGCGGTCTGGCTGCGACAGTTACCTTGCAGGCCATGAACGGCGCGGAAAGCAGTATTGGAGCTTTGCTCTCACAGATTGGCCCGGCAGACGCCGGTGGGGTGCGTCAAGTCAGCTTCAATCTCAAGTGAATGCAGACAAACCCGCATTGAAACAAACAAGGCGCCACTGGCGCCTTGTTTGTTTAGTACGCGGCCGTTCTGAATGCAGAGATCAATCGGGCATTACAAAACCGGTCACCTCCAGCCCGAAGCCCGCCATGCTTGGCATCTTGCGAATAGGTGATAGCAGCTTCATTTTGCCAACCCCCAAATCCCGCAGCATCTGTGCGCCAATACCGTAGGTGCGCAGATCCCATTTACGTGCCGGCTCACTGGTTACGCCTGGCAACGCTCTGGCCAGCAGATCATTACCCGATTCTTCACGATGCAGAAGCACCAGCACGCCGGAGCCTTCGGCATTGATCTTGTCGAGTGCCGGGAAAATCCCCCAGGAATGGCGGCCGCTCTGAACATCCATCCAGTCCAGAACCGAGAGCGGTTCGTGAACCCGCACCAAGGTTTCGCGCTCCGCAGCGATGGCTCCCTTGACCAGTGCCAGATGGCTGGCGCCTGTCGTGCGATCCCGATACGCAACCAGTCTGAATTCACCGCGAGGCGTCTCGATCATGCGCTCGCCGACACGCTCGATCAGCGATTCCATTCGGGCACGGTAGTGGATCAGATCAGCAATCGTGCCAACTTTCAAATCATGCAACTTCGCAAATTCGATAAGTTCGGGCAAGCGGGCCATGGTGCCATCGTCATTCATGATTTCGCAGATGACCGAAGCAGGCACCAGACCAGCCAACCCTGGCAAATCGCAGCCGGCCTCGGTATGCCCTGCGCGCATCAACACCCCGCCCTCGCGCGCCCGGATCGGGAAAATATGCCCAGGCTGGACAATGTCGGAAGGCTTGGCATCTCTGGCCACAGCCACCTTGACGGTGTGTGCACGGTCGGCCGCAGAAATACCTGTCGTCACCCCTTCGGCAGCCTCAATCGACAGCGTAAATGCCGTTCCGAACACCGTGCCATTGCTTTGGGCCATTTGCGGCAGATTGAGTTGCCGACAGTGGGCTTCAGTCAAGGTCAGGCAGATCAGGCCACGGCCAAACTTGGCCATGAAATTGATGGCTTCCGGCGTAACGTGCTCGGCCGCCAAGACAAGATCTCCTTCATTCTCGCGATCTTCTTCGTCAACCAAGATCACCATCTTGCCAGCCTTGATGTCGGCAATGATGTCCTGAATCGGGGATATAGACATGATTAGTTTCCGTTTTTACTTAGTCAGTTAGACCAGCCCGGTCTTGCAAGCCAGTCTGCAGGCGGCTTGCGGCCAGATTGGCCGGTGCGGCATTGTCCCAGATCGGTTCTGGTCCGGCCACCTGCCACCGCCAGGCCAGGCAGTTTGCTAAAGGGTGGACCCCGATCATCGGGCTAATTGCGGGTCCACTTCCAGCATGCGTCGCACATAGCGGGCAATCAGGTCGATTTCGAGATTCACCCGTTCATCCACCTTGAGATGACGCAGGGCGGTGTTCTGGATGGTGTGGGGGATCAGATTGATCGAGAACTCACAGCCGTTGGCAGTATCCCGCACCCAGTTGGTGGTCAGCGAAGTGCCATTGACTACAGCAGACCCCTTGGCTGCCAGAAATGCCGCAAGCTCTCGTGGCGCTTCGATGACCAGCTCATGGCTCTCGCCAACCGGCTCGAACTTGCGCACCACGCCCAAGCCATCTACGTGACCCGACACCAGATGTCCACCCAATCGATCACCAAAGCGCAGTGCCTTTTCCAGATTCACTTCGCGCCCCGGTTGATCCAGTCCAACCGTGCAGCGCAAAGACTCCGCCGAAACATCGGCGACAAAGCAGCGGCTGTCGAATTCGATCACCGTCATGCAGGCGCCATCAATGGCGATGCTATCCCCCAATGCCACATCGGACATATCGAGCCCGCCTACTTCAACCGTCAGTCGCACCCCCGCTTCGTTGGGTTTGACTTCGCTGATACGGCCCACCGCCGCAATAATGCCGGTAAACATACAGATCATTCCTTGGTTTTAAACTGCAGCGAGACACAAGCCGCATAGGGCTTGGCTACGCCTTGATCGATAAAAGGTTCGAACCGCCACTGCCGCAGCGATTCGAGTGCTGCCTTGTCAAAAGTGCGGTCAGGTTCGGCATAAGCAAGAATGGCTTCAGTAATTTCTCCGGCGGGGCCAATCAGCACGGCCACATCCACCTTGCCCTTGATGCCCTGATCCAGCGCCTCGGCCGGATAATAGGGCGGCGTCTTGCTGATGGTACGTGCCATCAAGGGCGTGCCGGTTGGGTCCAAAGCTGGTCCGGCTGCCACGGGCAGCACCCGGACACTGACCTTGGGCTGGCTACCTTCGAGCCGGAAGCCCACCTTGACCATCCGATCTGGCACCAGCGGTACACAGCCCTCCCCCATCGGTGCGAACTTCCAGCGTGAAGCCACAATCAGCACCGCCGGATCAAACCGTCCCTTGGGCACTGAATCGACGACTTCAAGCGCCTTGGGCAAGCCAGTTTCGTTCACTTTGAATTTGAGGGTGACCTCACCCTCCAGCCGCGCTGCCACGGCCTCTGCCGGGTACTCCGGCAAGGTGAACTCACGAGGGTAGCTGATCTGGCGCGGTGCGCCGTCGGCGAAACAGACACTCGACACCCACATCGCTGCGACACCCAAACATTGCTGTGGTTTCATCGCACACCTCCTAGGCGCTGCCGGCACCTGCAATCTCAGCGGGCCTCGGCCAACTTCTTCAGATTACCGAGCCCTGCTTCGAAGTCCGGCCCGACCATCCGGTCCATCATCAAGCCCATGTATCGGTTTAGCGGATTCATCCCGAGTTCCCCCGTGTTGCTCCAGCTGACGCGGATGCCGCTGCCTTCAGGGGTAAGGGTCACTTCACCGGTCGATACCATGTTGAACTCAGGAAACTCCAGCTTGTAGACCATACGTCGTGGCGCCTCGATGGCCGTAAAAGTCATGCTGCCACTGCCTTCTGTCTTGCTCTGCCAGGACCATGCCGCCCCGACACCTTTTTCTGGGCCGGAATACTGGATCGTCATGGCGGGATCGCGCTGATTCCAGACGGTCCATGCCTTCCACTGGCGCGGATCTTCGATATAACTAAACAGCTTGTCAGCCGGAGTATGGATCAGGGTACTGCGCCGGACTTCAAATCGTCCCGGCAGGGCCAGCCCTACCACCGCCAGAAACAGAGCCAGCACCACCAAGGTAAACAGAATTTTTTTAAGCGCCTGCATACACCTTCCACCTTTTTTCAGGAATCGGTTTCACGACCTTGGCGCGGTTGACGTCTTTTGTTTCCGGCCTCAGAAACACACTATCAACACAGCCTTGGCTCAGGCGGGTTTGCGCACCACCCTCAGCTTGAGCGGCCAGCTGACATAGCGTGTCTCCGCCGGATCACCCCACTGCCGTAACAAACTCTCACGCACCGCAGGCAGCGGGTCGTTACCCTTGGCTTCGCGATAACGTTGGGTGGCCGACCAAGTACCCAGATAGCCAATCAGCTGGTCCAGATCCCAGTCAACAGCCAGATCAAAGGCAGGCGTCTCGATGTCCGGAAACGGCAACTCCAGCCCGGCATAGCCTGTTTCCAGCCAACGTCGCTCTGGCGGCCAGAATGGGCCAACCGTTTCGTGATAGAAGCGGCTGCAGATCTCATCAATGCCCGGTTCGAGGCGGAAGGTCTCATAACACCAGACCGCCGCCACGCCGCCGGGCCTGAGCACCCTGCTCAGTTCTGCGGAAAATTTCGGCACATCAAACCAGTGCAAAGCCTGCGCGACCGTAACCAGATCACAGCTTCCATCGCCCAGGCTGATCTGCTCGGCGGGTTCGCAGCGGTAGTCAATGTTTGAGCGTTGCTCGGCCTGCAGCAATTGCTTGGCGCTGGCATCCGTCGCCACCACACGCTCGAAACGGCCCGCCAGCTCGACGGCCGCCTGGCCGCTGCCCGTTGCCAGATCCAGCGCCCGCTGGCGCGATGGCGCTTGAGTCGCCAGCCAGTCAAACAGGGCTGCAGGGTAGCGCGGTCGGAACTGGGCATATGCCGCCGATTGAGTGGAAAAGTGATCCTTGAAGCTCATTGCATCTCCTTGTTTGTTTTCATCCACGCAGAAGCTGTTTGCCACATCAACGATCTGCCTAGGCTCTGTTGACGTTTTGTTTCCGGTCGCGCCGGGCCGAGTTTTGGGGCAGGGCTAGGCAGGGTAAGCGTGGTTTAGCGGGCTAAATAAGCGAACCCTAACAACGCCGTGCCCCAAAAATCGACCCGGCCCGGAGGGTTTCGCCGGATTTGGGCCTGCTGCGGTGTTGAAAACCGCTTGCTTAGCTCACTAAGCGGCGCGTTTTTCGCCTTGCATCAGGCCCAAATTCGACGAAACGCGATCCGGAAATAAAATGTCAACAGAGCCTAGGTTCTGTTGCCTCAAGTCACGGCCAGGCTTGGCGTCGGTTCATCTTCTGCCTCTACCGGCAGACACTGCCTGGCACAGCAGGTTTGCCCGCCACGGCCCCGGCTGGCTCACATCAGCCTATTCCCTTGCCAGCAGATACCGGGTATCCGCTCCAATCTGCCGGCGGTCCAGCATACGGCCGCTTATCCGCTCGGTCAGTGCTGCCAGGGACAAATCAGCCGCATTCCGAGCAGCGCCGCCAAGCAGTATGGGGGCCTGGTACAGCAATAGTTCATCGACCACACCGGCCTGCAATAAGGCGCCATTCAGTGTAGCCCCTGCTTCGACAGTTATTTCGTTATATGACCGCCGGCCCATTTCGGCGACCAGTGCAACCAGATCAACTCGACCATCCGCCCCCGGCATGCGCAGTACGGTTGCGCCTGCGGCTTCCAGCGCCTGCTGCCGATCAACCGGCGCATCGCCACAGACGATCAATATCTGTCCGGGCTGGCGCAGAGTTGCCGCAGTAATCGGGGTACGCAGCCGGCTATCGACAATGATGCGTGTCGGCTGGCGGCCGATATCGAAATCCCGCACCGTTAATAGCGGATCGTCGGCCAGGATCGTCCCCACCCCGGTCAGCATGGCGCAGGATCGTGCCCGCCAGCGTTGCACATCGGCACGCGCCTGAGGTCCGGTGATCCACTTCGATTCGCCATTGGCCAGCGCCGTTTTGCCGTCAAGGCTCATGGCGATTTTCAAGCGCAGCCAGGGTCGGCCGCGACGCAGACGCGAGAAAAAACTGCGCAAGCTCAGTTCGGCCTCTGCTTCGAGCAGGCCCACCGACGTCTCGATGCCTGCTTCGCGCAGCCGCGCCAGGCCACGTCCGGCAACTTGCTCGAAGGGGTCGGTACACGCAGCCACCACACGACGCAAACCCGCCTTCACCAAGGCATCGGCGCAGGGCGGTGTGCGACCGAAGTGGCTGCACGGCTCCAAGGTGACATAAGCCGTCGCCCCCGCCGGGTCGATACCCTTGGCCGCACACTGCTTGAGGGCTTGTATCTCGGCGTGGTCCTGCCCCGCTGCCAACGTATGACCGGCACCGATCATCAGCCCATCCCGCACGATCACGCAGCCAACACTCGGATTGGGTGAAGTCAGATAACGCCCCCGCTCGGCCTGCTCCAGCGCCCTTGCCATGAAGAAATGGTCTTCTGCTGAGAACTCTGGCTTGCTCATGTGCTGGCGCCTTTCTTGCTCACTTCGCGGATCACGTCCTTGAAATCATCCACATCCTGAAAACTGCGATACACCGAAGCGAAGCGGATGTAAGCCACCTTATCGAGGCGCGCCAGCTCGGCCATCACCATCTCGCCGACCCGGCGCGAATCGATTTCGCGTTCACCCAGGCTCAGTACCTTTTGCACGATGCGGCCAATGGCTTCATCCACCAGCTGGGTCGGCACCGGGCGTTTGTGCAAGGCCCGCATGAAGCTGACCCGGATCTTCTCGCGGTCGAACTCGGCGCGGTTGCCATTGAGTTTGACCACCTGCGGCAACCGGACTTCCGCAGTCTCGTGCGTGGTAAAGCGCTTGTCGCAGGCCGCGCAGCGCCGCCGCCGGCGCACGCTGTCCCCTTCGTCGGACATGCGCGTATCCACCACCTGGGTGTCGAGTGAGCCACAAAACGGGCATTTCATTGCTTATCTCCTTGCTGGACAGCTGCCGATGGCGCTGATTCTACCGGAAGCCCCTCTGCAAGCCGCGCCAGTTCTGCATCACGTCCAGCCTGGCTCATCGCGGTCAGCATCCTGATCCGCTGATAAAAACGGGCAAAGTCCCGCCCCTCCTGCTGAAACAGGCGGCGTAGCGCCGGAACCTTGTCGTGGTAGGTTGCGAGGATCGAGAAGTGGGCGTTATTCGGGGGGGGATCAAACCAGCCATCGTATCCGCCATACCCGCCCCATTCCCGTTTCAGCTGCTGATAACGTTGCGAAAGATCCTGCAAGACTGCCAGCTTGCCCAGTCGCTTCGCTTCTGCCGGCTGATCGGTAGCATAAAGCGCAGCCAGCTGCTGTCTGGTATCGCGCATCAAGCGATGAAACCCTGCCCGGCGCTGCTCGCCAAGCTGATACCGGCCAAATGCCTGGGCATCCTGCCGTTGCGCCAGCCACAGCTCAATGCCTTCCAGCTCGACCGCCGTCGCAAACGCTTCGTTGAAAGCACTATCCCCCGCGACATAGGCCACCTGATGCGCCAGCTCATGAAAAATCAGCCGGGCCAGATCAGCCTCGCCATAGCCAAGCACCGTACTGAGCAGCGGATCATCAAACCAACCCAGAGTTGAATAGGCCGGCACGCCATAGAGATAGACATCCAGTCCCTGCTGCTGCAGCGCCGCTGCCTCACGCTTGGCATCCGCCTCCAGATGATAGCCGCGATATGGCACGCATCCCGCAAAGGGAAAGCAGTGGACTTCCGGCTGCAGGGACAAAGCTGGCGTGGCGATGACATTCCACACCACATAAGGTCGGCCGACATCGGTGTAGCGGGTATATGCCGCGTTATCGGGCAGCTGCAGGCGCTCGCTGGCAAATCGGCGGATCTCAACCGCCAGCTTCAGCTTGGTTGCCAATGCAGGCGGCGTGCCGGGATTGGCTAGAACCTCATCAATCGGTTGCGCTCTTTGCAACAGATCCATCTGCCCTGCAGCAGCTTGTCTAAAAAAATTGAAGCCTGCGCATCCCTCTAAACCGAGCAAAAACGTCAGTGCAATCAGCACCCTGATGGCTCTGCGGACACCCCTTCCAACACTGCGAAAATACTGAACACCGTAGCGATTCACCCATTCAAAACCCAGCAATGACAAGGGAATATAAAGATTAAACTGACCACCAACGCATAGCTTGCCGATTCTGTACATGACACTTTTCACTATGTCGAAAGACCTATAAATTCTGTCGGTTTGTTGTGCAAGCGTGACACAATTGACAGCCTCTTCAATACAATACAAGACCGTCTGTTCTTGAAATTTAAACAAATATGATTCATTCAGACTTGAATCGCCTGGCCGTCTTTGTCTCGGTGGCCGAGGCCGGAGGATTCACCGCAGCCGCTGAACGCTTGGGTATCGCCAAATCTCAAGTCAGCCATCAGATCGCCAGGCTTGAGAAGGAGCTCGGGATCGAATTGTTCAGCCGTAGCACCCGCCGCGTTGCCATGACCGATGCCGGCGAGCAGCTTTACAACGAATGCGCCCCGGCGCTGGCCGCGCTGGATAATGCCGTAGCCGATCTGGATAGCGGCAATGGTCATTTGCGTGGCCGGCTGCGCATCACCGCCCCATCCAGCTACGCCCAATGCAAACTGGCAAGGCAGATTGCCGAGTTTTCGCAGCTGCATCCTGGTTTGGACATCGACATCGTGGCAACCGACGAGTATCTCGATCTGATCGCCGAAGGCATCGACATCGCTATCCGGGTTGGCAATCTGAAAGATTCCAGCCTGCATGCCACCCAACTGGGTAGCTTCCGCATTCAGCTGGCCGCTTCGCCGCAGCTGCTTGATTCGTATGGGCCGATTGCGCACCCTGCCGATCTGCAAAATGCGCCGTGGGTGGTTTTATCGACCCTGCAAACCCCGTTGACCTGGGCTTTTACCGGGCCCAGAGGTGAACAGCAGGTGGTACAGGGGCGTTCTGTCTTCCGCACCAATAACACCGAAGTATCCGTACAGGCCGCCATTGCCGGCTCCGGGTTCGTGGTAGCCCCGGACTATCTGATCCAGCCGGAAGTCGCCAAAGGTAGGTTGAGCATCGTCTGCCCGAGCTGGACTTTGTCAGATCGCGTCTATTCGGCGGTTTATCCCGCCAGCCGCCAGCCGCCAGCCAAAGTCCGCGCCCTGGTCAACTGGCTGAAAGCACATTGCTAACGCGCCGCTTGCTGCCAGACCAGGCAATACACCGGTGGCAGTTCGGCACTCAAGCGTTGCCAGCTGTCACCGCCGTTCATACTTACCCATAGCGAACCTGTGGTCGAAGCCATCGCCAGATCCTGGCCATCCGGCCCCACCTCCAAGGCGTGACGGAACACCAGATGATAAGCCGGCGATGAAGGCAAGCCCTGATTGAGCTTGCGGAAGCTGGCACCACCATCTTCTGTGCGCAAAACATAAAAATCGCCATTTTCAGGAATCCGGCACTCATCCGCCTGCGCCGGCACAAACCATGCAGTCTGCGGGTCAGCAGGATGCGCTGCCACCGCAAAGCCAAAATGGGAGAGTGGTGCAGCGGGACACAGTTCCTGCCAGCTCTGGCAGTCGTCATCTGAACGGAAAATCGCGTTGTGATGCTGACACCACCAGTACTGACGCGCATCGCGGCAGACCGCGAGGCGGTGGGGATCTTGAATGTTCGGGTCATGACGGCGCTCGGGCGGCATATAAGCGGCCCACATTCCAGCAGAAGCCTGGCGCCAGCTCTGGCCATCGTCGTCACTGCGCCAGACGCCGCCACAGCTCACCCCCACCGTCAGTTTGCCGATAACGGCCGGATCAGCCACCACACTATGGATGCCCGCATCATCGGCGCCGCCACCAAACCATTCCTTGCGTTCCGGTCTATCCCACAGTGAACGGTTGAGCTGCCAGCTTTCGCCTCCGTCATCCGACCGGAACAAACCTGGCGGCAGGCAGCCAGCCCAAAGCGTTCGCCCTGCGGGTGTCAGGCACCAGATCGTATCCACGGCTGGCTTATCCGCCTCTTCCGGATCAAAGGCCGGCACGCCCAGTTCACGCCAAGTCTGGCCAGCATCATCAGACCGATGCAGCTTGGGGCCAAAATGGCCATGCCGTAACGCCACCAGCCAGACTGGCCCTTCTGCCAGCACTGCGGTCACGGCAGCACCCGCAAAGTGGTGTCCACTCTGCTGCCAGCCTTCTGCATCGTGTTCAAAAACAAACAGCCCTTTTCGGCTACCGACCAGAATACGCTTGCTCATCTCACCCCCTATCAGGACAGCCCGTGCAACCAGTCAGACAGGCCCCAAGCTATAGGTTTAGCCGAACATCCTGCGAAGCCGCCAGCCTGACTGCGCGTCAAACGACCAAGCGGTGCTAAATTTGCAAGACTCCCTCTCCGATTGCCAGCCCCAGCCCAGCCAAGACTTTATGGAACGTCCTACCTGCCCCAAGTGTGGCTATAGCCGCCAACCCAGCGACACCGCCCCCGCCACCGAATGTCCACGCTGTGGCATTGTCTTTGCCAAGTACGCCGAACATCTGGCCAACCGCGCCGCCGGCAAGCCCGCCGCGCGCCTATCGGCCAGCGAGGAGATCGAAGACGAAGCCGGCTGGGTCGCCAAATTGCAGACCCGTCTGTTTGCACTCCCGAATCAGGTGGATACCACCATTCTGGCCATTGAGGCCCTGGCGTTTGGCGTGTTTTTGCTATGGGGGCTGAACTTTATCTTCAGCAACTGGCGAGACAACCACATCGGCGCATCCTTCATGCATCAGGTAAATCTACCGTTTCATGAATTCGGCCATGTGCTGTTTCGACCTTTTGGCGAGTGGATGACCTTTTTGGGCGGCAGCCTGTTTCAGTGCCTGCTGCCGCTGATCCTGGCGGGAGTCTTTGTCTGGCGCGAAAGCAAGCCGTTTTCAGCCAGTTTCTGCGTGTGGTGGATGGGGCAGAGTGTCATGGATGTTGCCCCCTACATCGGCGACGCCACGGCAATGGATATGCCGCTGATTGGCGAATATACCGAAGAAATCGCTGATAACCGGGCCTTGCGACACGACTGGCACAATATTCTCGAACCACTCGGCTTGCTGCATTGGGATCAGCGCCTCGCCACCCTTGCACACCTGCTGGGCGCCGGCATCATGCTGACAAGTTGGGCGTGGGGGGGCTGGTATCTATGGCGTTGCTGGCAACAGAGCCGGCAAAACTAAGTAGCCATGCCAATCGCGCTTCGCTGGATTTGGATGATGATGGATTTGGATGATGATTAATGTGAATGGCAATCTTTCTTGCTGATCTCAATACTCGCCAAATCCACACCATCGCTACTTTTGTAATGAAAGATAAACACCGCGCCCAATTCGATTGAGGGCTTCATGGCGATGTTGCTGCAAATATTCTTGATAAGCGCCGCCTTTTGTGAAGACTGGAAAACCGATTTCTCCAGATCTGCCGCAGCAAAATTCGGCAAGGTATAAAAATACGCCATCCGAGCCCCTGCGCTGGCTTCGGCCCGATCAAGCCGTGTCGTGTCGTCGACCATCGTTGGCGCTTTCTTATTTATATCGGCAGCCGCTTCAACCAACCCTTGGGTCAGCCCTTCCTCAATCTGCTTGCCGGGCAAAGCATTGGTCAGGGCATTGCTCCAGGGCAGACTGCGCGCAATCCATACCACACCGCCGACTGCAAATGCCGCAACCACCACCCCTGCCAACGCAATTCCCCACTTTTTATTCATATCTGACCTTTTTATCTGAAATGGCGACAAACCCGGAATTTAAATAAGGACGAGCGCAATAAAAGCAGTATTTAAATATCTGGCGGCAAAAAGCCAAGCCTCGGTTGATTTCCTTGCGGCGCATCAGCCCAAACGCCGTGCCTGGATGACGTGAAGCCCGCGCCGAGATGGGTTGGAGAGGTTCTGTTGTCGTGAGGTTTGCAGTCGCCGGGCTTCACTTCGAAACGCGATCTGTAAACCTCACGTCAACAGAACCCAGGTCAGGGCAAGGTCAGGACTTCCTGCTTGATGAGCTCTCCCTGCTTGTCGATATACGCGGCAATCGACTCAACGGTCGCGACATCAATCTGACCGGCCATGCGACGACCAAATGGGTGGTCATCGAAAGCGATATTGGCTCGCGTGATTCGCCCACCCAGCCGGGTCAGGGTTGGAATGTAGAGCGTACTGGGTAGATAGCCATTCTGCCGGAGCCAGCGTTGCGCCTGCTCACGCCCGAGCGGTGAGCCGGGGTCGCCGGGCATTTCAGCCGATGCCAGGGTCTCCAGGAGCCACTGGTTGGAGTTTTGATACTGACTGGAAAATGGGTAGGCCACCAGGTTATAGCGTGGCTCATGCAGCCGTAGCGGTTGCTTCAGGGCCAGGGCAAGCCGCGACTGCAATTCGGGTTTGAGACGGAGCACCAACACTTCGTAATAAAGCGGGTCGTCCATGAAGAAGTTGGCCAGCCCCTCGTCGTAGATATCCGACTCAGCCGTGCCGCAGCGATTCAGGGCATGCCGCACCAACCAGCGCCCTTTAGGATGGTCTCTCCAGGCATAACCCGCATGCGAATAGCGTAAACCGTAGCGGCTCATATCCCGCCCGATGCGGCCCAGAATCACCACTTCATCATTGCTGGCTTCCAATCTGTCGCGCAGCTTCGAAGCCAGCGAAAAAGCCTTGCTGGCAGCATCCAGCGTTATCGGCTTTTCTTCGCAGTTCTGGCCCGCTTGCACGATACCAATGCCCAGAAGGAGCGTGGCAACCAGCGCCCGCGCCAGCCTGATCATCGGGCTCTGGAGTGATGCAGCAAGCCCTTGCCAACCTCATTGGGTAGGTAGGCGATCAGCTTACCCGATGCCACCAGTGCGGTTCCGGTTGCTTCAGACACCACATTGACGACCTGCCCCGTTGCCAGCAATACCGTCCCCACACCTTGGGCGCTCAGCTCGACGGTCACCTTGCCACCTCTGCCAAGCTCCTTGAGCACCGCCACCGTCGATTCACCGACTTTGCCCACCGACTCGACCACCAGTTCGGCGCCGCCAGACAGCAACGAGGCCGACCCGGCCACCACGACAAAGGAACCCGCAAACGACACTTCGGATAGATCCGAATACCCCCAAGCAGGCGTCAGGCATGTACCAAGACCCAGCAAACCGGTGGCAAGGGCTTTTACAAACAGTCGTTTCATCGGTGGCCTCTCCGTTGTAACCCGCATGGTGGGCAGCAAGCAGACCCGTTCGTCTGCCTTATCGAGACTCGGCGTTGTCGGCAAAGTTCACTGTGGGCGGATCAGGGCGAGGGTTCGGTGTATTCGGCCACGAGTTTTGCATAGGCACCCGAATCAATCATTTTCTGTAAACCGGCATCAAGCTTATCTGCCAGTTGCTGGCCGTTAGGCGTCTTGCGCGAAAACAGCAGATAGTAGACGTTCTCTTCGATGACCTTCGGGTGATGCGTGAACAGCTTGCGTTCGGCCGGAGTAAAGTGCTCGTTGATCAGGGCGTAACCCACCACTTTGGAGGTGTGGTAGACGTCGATACGCCCTGCCAGCATCTTCTTGAAATTAAGATCGGCCGTCATGGCCGGGTCCGCTTCAATCCCGCTCTTCTTATAAAGCTGCTCCTGCTTGTAGCCGATGGTGTAGCCAACCTTGTACTTGCGGATATCGTCAAAGACATGCCAGTCAAACTTGGTGGACTTGAGATGAAAGTACACACCCTCGTCCCGCACCAGCGGGATCTTGTTGTAAATGAACTCGCGCTCCCTTTCATCCGTCTTGTTCCAGGGGAAAGTCCCGTCAGACTTGCCTTCCTGCACATATAAATAGCTACGCTTCCAAGGTAGGTATTCATATTCCGTACGCAACCCTTCCAGTCGGAAGGCTTCGGTCACGATGCGCTCAATCAGCTTGGCTTTGGGATTGCTTGGCGAGGTATAAGGTGGCCAATCTCCAATTGCCAGCCGCACGGGTTCCTCGGCGATGGCGACAGAACACAACAGGCACCCACCCAGCCAGATTGCCGGATATTTCATGCATCACCTCAAAGCCGGGTGGCAACCCCACATTGCCATTTCTGTTTACCCATGAATTGTTTGGAGACCTCGCAAGACCGTGGCTTCAGACCGGTATTCAGCACTGCAGAGAAGCATTGATGCCGCACAGCGCTGATTTTCAAGACATAGCGCTCACACAGCCCCGAAAATTGCAGCGAACACAGATTTCTCTGGATCACCCCCTACCAATACTACTCACCCGCCAGAGAGCGCTTGCATCACGTAGATTTCAGCATCAGGAGGGATAGGGTTGGACAGCACATCGCCCCGGCGCAGCATGGCGCCGTTGACGAACACCGCAACATGACGCCGCAAATGGCTGTGTTCGTCCATGACATAGCCCCGCAAGGCGGGATACGCCGCGAAGACCAGATTGAGTGCGGCCGCCACCGAGTTGGCGTCAACCGCCACGGTGTGGGCAGGGGCATGGCGTTGCAGATGGTGAGTGAAAGCGATGGTAGGCATGGCAGGAACCCCTCTGGCAGATGCACGGTTGTCCTGTCTTTGTTATAGCGCGTGCAGACGGGCGTGTAGCGATGTCTGGAGCCCGCTGGCAATTATTGCGTCAAAAACAACAGGGCGCCGGCCATGCAAATGGCGGGCGCCCTGACGGGGTGCTACCAGATTCTGTTGATCTTAGGCTCTATTGGCATTTTATTTCCGGATCGGAAACAAAATGTCAACAAAGCCTAGGGTTACAGTCGTAAACCTAACTCAACAGCGCTTAAGCCAGTGTCACGCGAGCGAACTTACGCTTGCCTACTTGCACAACCAGCGTCGTACCCTTGGCAATTTGCAGCTTCAGGTCTTCGACCTTGCCGCCGTCCACCTTCACACCACCACCCTCAATCTGCCGACGGGCTTCCGAAGTGCTGGTCACCAGATTCACCTGCTTGAGCAAACTGCAGATATCGAGCGCGGCGCCGTCGAGGGTCAGGGTGACTTCGGGGATGTCATCCGGAATACCGCCAGCGCTTCGATTCTGGAAATCGGCCAGCGCCTGCTCGGCATCACCCAGCGAGTGGAAACGCGCCACGATTTCCTGGCCCAGCAGGACCTTGATGTCGCGTGGATTGCGGCCATCGCGCACTTCGTCGCGGAACTGGCGGATTTCGGTAATGGGGCGGAAGGACAACAGCTCGTACCAGTCCCACATCAGGTCATCCGAAATCGACATGACTTTGGCGAACATCTCGTTGGCCGGATCACTGACGCCAATGTAATTGCCGAGTGATTTCGACATCTTCTTGACGCCATCCAGACCCACCAGCAAAGGCATGGTCAGCGTCACCTGTGGCTCCTGGCCATGGTGCTTCTGCAATTCGCGCCCCATCAGCAGGTTGAACTTCTGGTCGGTCCCGCCCAGCTCAACATCACTCTGCATCGCCACCGAGTCGTACCCTTGCATCAGCGGGTAGAGAAATTCGTGAATGGCAATCGGCTGATTGCTTTCAAAGCGCTTCGAGAAATCATCACGCTCCAGCATGCGCGCCACAGTATGCGTCGCAGCAAGCTTCAACATGCCGGCCGCCCCCAGCTCCGACAACCATTTTGAGTTGAACATGACTTCGGTCCGCTCGGCATCCAGCACCTTGTACACCTGATCTGCATAGGTCTTGGCATTGATCTGGATCTGCTCGGGGCTCAACGGCGGGCGGGTGGCGCTCTTGCCGGTGGGGTCGCCAATCAGGCTGGTGAAGTCACCAATCAGAAACTGCACCTGATGGCCAAGATCCTGAAACTGACGCAGCTTGGTCAGCACTACGGTATGACCAAGGTGCAGATCCGGCGCTGTGGGGTCGCAACCGAGCTTGATCTTGAGTGGCTTGCCGGTACTCCGGCTCTTTTCGAGCTTTTTGACAAGCTCGGCTTCGACCAGCACCTCGTCAGCGCCGCGCTTGATGATTTCCAGGTCCGCAGCGATATGCGGGTTAGGTTCGACACTCATGGGAATTCCTTGCGAACTTGGCTTCTGTTCAGGCTTTGTCAGCTCTTTTGATCGACAAAACCCCAACAGAAACTGAATTAAGATGGGCTCGCTCGTTGGCGAGGGCGCTGGCATTTGTTACCCTTGCCGCCTCAGCGACAAGCCAACAATTACCAGATGTTCCGTCTAAAACTACCGATTCTAAACCAAAACCCCCGCACTGCAGCAAAGCCCACATGGTCGCGCTGGGTGTTGGTGGCAGCGGTGCCTTCACTGGTGGTGGCCGGTGCCTGGGGTGTGGCAGAAGCCGACCGCGAAGCGCCTCCCCCCCTGCAAGAAGTCATCACCTCAATCAATTTACCTGCCGTAGCCGAATCTCAGACCTCTGGCAGTTATATTCACGAGGAGCGCATTCGAGCGGGTGATTCGATTGCTTCGCTGTTGTCACGACTCCAGGTAGATGACGACGAGGCCAGCCGCTTTCTGCGCACCAGTGCCGAAGCCCGGCCATTTGTCCAGCTCAAGCCCGGCCGCATCTATCGGGCGGAAACCGACAAAGACGGCGAACTGCTGCGGCTCTCAACCGTGCAGCCCGAAGGCGTCGAGTGGATGCTGAGCCGCAACGACGACCAGTTCAAAGTCGAAAGCCGCCCGGTGAGCTGGCAGCCTCGGCCCGTCATGAAATCGGGCACGATCGTCAGCTCCTTCTTTGGCGCCACCGACAAGGCCGATCTGCCGGACAGTGTGGCCATGCAGATGGTTGAGCTGTTCTCGACCGACATCGACTTCCATCGGGATCTGCAAAAGGGCGACCGATTTACTGTCGTCTACGAAATGCTTGAGCACCAAGGCCAGACCATGAAGCCAGGCAGGCTGCTGGCAGCCGAGTTCATTAACGCCGGCAAGCGCTATCAGGCCGTGTATTTTGAGCGCAGCCCCGGACAGGGGGACTACTACGCCCCCGACGGCAAGAGCCTGCGCAAAGCCTTCCTGCGCTCGCCGCTGGAGTTTACCCGTATCAGTTCCGGCTTCAGCGCCGCTCGGCTCCACCCGATTTTCAAAACCTGGAAAGCCCACAAAGGCATCGATTTTGCAGCCAGCACCGGTACCAAGGTCAAAAGTACCGCCGACGGCACAGTCCTGTTTGCCGGCACCAAAGCTGGCTACGGCAATGTGGTCGAGGTCAAGCATTTTGGCGATTACAGCACGGTCTATGCTCATCTCTCTGCCATCAGTAAAGGCGTAAAGACAGGTGCCAAGATCCAGCAGGGCGATATTGTGGGGCTGGTTGGTTCAACCGGCTATGCCACCGGCCCACATCTGCACTACGAATTCAAAATTGCCGGCGAGCAAAAAGACCCGCTGGCACTGAAGTTGCCCACCCCCAACCCGCTATCCCGGACCGACATGCCCCGTTTTGCGGCCAGCAGCGCTGCCCTGATGCACCAGCTGGATCAGCTTTCCGGCACCAACCTTGCCCGTTTCGAATGATGTTCCGAACCCCGGTACGACCACTCACCGACCTGTACATCGGCTTGATGTCGGGCACCAGTCTGGATGGCATCGACGCCGCACTGGTTGATTTTGGCAGTGGCTCGCCGCAATTGGTGGCCGCCCATTTCGAGCCTATGCCCGACACGCTGCGTGCCGACCTGCTCGCCTTGCAACAGCCGGGGGAAAACGAACTCCATCGTGCATCGCTGGCCGCCAACGCCCTGGCTTTGGCTTATGCCCGTGCGGTCGAAGAGTTACTGGCCCATAGCAGTGGCAAACGACGTGCCGTCGCCGCCATTGGCTGCCACGGCCAGACCATTCGCCATCAGCCTGACTCCGGTTACACCGTACAAATCGGCAATGCCGCATTATTGGCCGAATTGACGGCGATACCCGTCGTCAGCGACTTTCGCAGCCGCGATGTCGCGGCAGGCGGCCAAGGCGCCCCGCTGGTCCCTGCATTTCATAGTGGACTGTTCCGTGATGCACAGATGCACCGGGTGGTCGTAAATATCGGCGGAATTGCCAATCTCACCGATCTGCCACCGGGCGATGGCACAGTAACCGGCTTTGATAGCGGCCCCGGCAACGTGCTGCTTGATGGCTGGATCGCCCGCCACCGTCACGCCCAGTATGATGCCAATGGCGACTGGGCAGCCAGCGGCCAGGTCAACCAAGCCTTGCTCGACCGGCTGCTGAGCGAGCCCTATTTCAATGCCCCACCGCCCAAGAGCACCGGTCGGGATCTTTTTCATCTGGCCTGGCTGGATCAGCAGTTGTCGGGGTTGGCGTTACCGCCAGAAGATATTCAGGCAACCTTGCTGGAATTGACTGCCCGGTCAATCGCTCATGCCACCTTCCAGCATTGCCACGCGGCCGAAGAGGTCTATCTGTGTGGAGGCGGCGCCCGCAATGGCGCGCTGGTCCAGCGTCTGCAGGCTTTGCTGGCACCGCTGCCGGTCGCCAGCACCGAAGCCCTTGGCCTGCATCCAGACTGGGTCGAAGCCTGCGCCTTCGCCTGGCTGGCTCGACAACGCCTGCATCACCTGCCGGGCAATCTTCCTGCCGTCACCGGCGCCAAAGGTGAATGCGTGCTGGGTGCTGTTCACGCCTGAGCCGTCGCCACGGCCCAGGCTTTCGCCCTATCTGGCGATGTGGCCGTTTTGTTTCCGGAATCAAAACGACAGCAGCACCTTGCCACACCGGCTGCCCACCTCAAGCACATATCGTCATATCAAGACTTGTACCTGTCAGCCCAGCCTTCTATGAATAAGGCGGCCAGCCTGCCAGGGTGAGCTTCAAGGCTGCATGCGACGTTCTCTTGCTCTCAACGCACATTCTCGCCTTTGGAAGAGCCCCCTGCCACGAACCGGATTCCGTGACAGGTTACTCAAACCAGCGCCGCGATGCCTTACCGGTAACGGCGCTCCCTGATTGTCGCACCGTGGCGCAACAGGAATAATTCCCATCCACCAGAACAAAGAAGGGGCCGATGTGGCGGGAGATCTATCGCCAGTCGCGCCAAAAGTTGGCCCCTCGACATTCGCGCCCCAGCAGAATGCGGCGCGTAACATACCGGGAGAGTAAAAATTATGAGTATTTCCGCTCGGTGGGGTATGCCAGCAGAACATGCCGGACAAGCCCCCCACCTGCGAGCATTAGCGTCGAGGCTGCCAGTGTGCCGGGCTTTCGGGCGCGACAGGCAAGACACGGGAGAGCACAGCCTGTTTTCCCGGACCCTGAGGCGCATAACGGGCCTTTGCAGCGTAGAAATCGATAAAGCGGGGCAGCTTCGCCACCGGATCATCGCATTGAGCATGTGTGGTCTGCTGGGAGTCCACAGCGCTAACGCAGAAACCGTGACCATTGGTGCCGAAGATGACTGGTACCCCTACTCCAGAGTGCAAAACGGTCAACCGAAAGGAATGGCGGTTGATCTGGTGCGCGAAGCATTTGGCAGTGTTGGCATCGACGTTCAATTTCAGTCCCTGCCGTATTCGCGCTGCCTGGCCCTGGCCCGCATGGGTAGCGTTGCCGGTTGCTTTGACACGGCTCGCAACACACGGCTGGAGCCGCAGTACCTATGGCCATTCCAGCCACTGTTTACGGCGCGAGTGCAGATCTTTGGCCGCGCCGATGTCAGCCAACGCAATCTGCAACTCAAAGATCTAGAAGGTCGTGAGGTCGGCGTGACGGCCGCCTATGAGTATGGCGAAGCCTTTGACAGCAATCCGCGTGTGCGCCGCGTGGTATCAGATCGTGATCTGCAGAGCTTTCGCAAACTCCTGAACGGGAAGGTCGAATTCGTCGTCATCTATGAGAAAGTGGCCAACCACTTGCTGGAAAAACATGCCCACGAATTCAAAGGTCGAATCAAGCCCGTTGGCGAGGTCGGGGAAACCGGCCTTTACCTGGCCCTAAGCAAGACAGCACCCAATGCCCGCATGACCGCAGAGTGGTTTGATCGGGGCCTGGCTACGATTCTGCGCAACGGCCGTTACAAGGCAATCGAACAAAGCTGGAAATAAACATGCGTGCGATTTCTTGACACCGAGCGCCCTCACCGTGACTATCTGCCGGTCATAAATCCGGCACAGACAAACCATGCACAAGCCGAACCAGTTTGACCTACTGAAGTCACGACGCTTTCTGCCACTGTTTCTCACCCAGTTTTTGGGGGCGTTCAACGACAATCTGTTCAAAAACTCGATGCTGGTGATGATCACCTTCCTCGGGCTGACCACCATGGGCCTGGATGCGCCCACGCTGGTCAATGCGGCGGCAGGGGTGTTCATCCTGCCTTTTTTCCTGTTTTCCGCCACGGCGGGCCAGCTGGCCGAGAAGTACGACAAGGCCAAGCTCGCCCAGGCCATCAAGCTGCTTGAAATCCTGATCATGCTTTTGGCGGGCATCGGTTTTTCCTATCGCAACGCAGCAGTGCTGATGACCTGCCTGTTCCTGATGGGCATTCACTCGGCACTGTTCGGGCCACTCAAATACTCCATCTTGCCGCAATATCTGAAGGAGTCGGAGCTGCTCGGCGGCAACGGCTTGATCGAAATGGGCACCTTCATTGCCATTCTGCTGGGCCAGATCACCGGCACGCTGATGGTCGAACACAGCCCGAACAGTGCCCTGCCTATTGCCATCGCCTGTGTCAGCATCGCCTGCCTCGGCCTGCTGACCTCGCGTGCCATGCCGGCAGCGCCTCCTACCGCCAAAGACCTCAAAATCAACTGGAACTTCATCGGCGAGACACTCAGCATCATCAAGCACGCCCGTGGCAACGTGGCAGTCTTCAACTCGATGATGGGGATTTCGTGGTTCTGGTTTTTTGGCGCGGTCTATCTGACCCAATTGCCAACGTTCAGCCAGAAAGTGCTGGGCGGCAACGCCGAGGTCTACACCCTGATGATCACCCTGTTTTCAGTCGGGGTCGGTCTTGGCTCGATGCTGTGCGAAAAAATGTCTGGTCGCAAAGTAGAAATCGGCCTGGTGCCCTTCGGCTCAATCGGCCTCTCCCTATACGGCATTGACCTGTACTTTGCCGCTGGCAATCTGGCAGCGCACGGACCGCTGATTGGCGTCAGCGCCTTCCTGCACACCGCCGGTAGCCTGCGCATCATGGCTGACATTCTGTTGATGGGCATGTTCGGTGGCTTCTTTATTGTGCCGCTGTATGCCCTGATCCAGATGCGAACCGAGCCCGCCTACCGCTCGCGCATCATCGCGGCCAATAACATTCTCAATTCCTGCTTCATGGTTGTGGCCGCCGTCATGAGCATCCTGATCCTGCAGCTGGGGGCCAATATCCCGCAGCTGTTGCTGATTGTTGCCATCATGAACATGGTGGTGGCGGTGTATATCTATCGCCTGGTACCCGAGTTCTTCATGCGCTTTCTGGTGTGGATTGCCACCCACACCCTCTACCGTGTGCGACATGAAAAGCTGGAGAACATCCCTGAGGAAGGGGCTTGTGTGCTGGTCTGCAACCATGTCAGCTTCATGGATGCCCTGGTGTTGGCGGGTGCCTGCCGCCGCCCGATCCGCTTTGTGATGGACCATCGTATCTTCAAGGTGCCGGTACTGAATTTCATCTTTACCACTGCCGGTGCCGTGCCGATTGCCTCGGCCAAGGAAGACCCGGACATGAAGGCCCGCGCCTTCGACAAGGTGGCCGAGTACCTGGCCCAAGGCGAAGTAGTCTGCATCTTTCCGGAGGGCCAGATCACCCGCACTGGCGACATGAACCCCTTCCGCAGTGGGATTGAGGAAATCATCGCCCGTACCCCTGTGCCCGTAGTACCGCTGGCGCTACGGGGGTTGTGGGGCAGTTTCTTCAGCCGCAAGGATGGCGCGGCCATGATGAAGCTTCCACGCCGTTTCTGGTCGAAGATCGCGCTGGTGGCCGGCGATGTCGTGCCGCCAGAGAATGTGACCGCAGCCGGCTTGCAGGACGTCGTGGCGAACTTGCGAGGCGATTGGCGCTAGGCCCCACGGCCGATGCAGTAGCCACAAAACAAACAGCCCCGGATCTTCCGGGGCTGTTTGTTTTGAGCCGTAGGTCTACGCCCGTTTGCCTTACTGGAACGCCACCTCGGCAAAGCTGCGCAATTTGCGGCTGTGCAGCTGGTCCACGCCCTGCTCGCGCAATAGCTCCATAGCGCGGATACCGATGCGCAGATGCTGATCCACCCGCTCACGGTAGAAATGGTTGGCCATGCCTGGCAGCTTGATCTCGCCGTGCAGCGGCTTGTCACTCACGCACAGCAAGGTGCCGTAAGGAACACGGAAGCGGAAACCATTGGCGGCAATCGTCGCGCTTTCCATATCCAGCGCAATCGCCCGGCTTTGACTGAAACGGCGCTGTGGACGATTGTCCGGCAACAGTTCCCAGTTGCGGTTGTCGGTACTCGCCACCGTGCCGGTACGCATGATGGACTTCAGCTCCGAAACGCCAACCTGGGTGATATCCGACACGGCTGCCTGCAAGGCCAGCTGAATCTCGGCCAAGGCCGGGATCGGTACCCACAGTGGCAGATCTTCATCCAGTACATGATCTTCACGCACATAGCCGTGTGCCAGCACATAGTCGCCCAGCTGCTGGGTTGTGCGCAGACCCGCGCAGTGGCCCAGCATCACCCAGGCGTGCGGGCGCAATACGGCAATGTGGTCAGTAATCGTCTTGGCATTGGCTGGGCCGACACCGATGTTCACCATGGTGATGCCGCTATGGTTTTCACGGACCAGATGGTAAGCCGGCATCTGCGGCATGCGTGGCAGCGGCTTGCCGAGTTCATCGCCCGGCTGCGCCTCGAAACCTACCCGGCGGGTGACCACATTGCCCGGCTCGATGAACGCCACATACTCGCTGTTCGGGTCATTCATGGCCTCGTGGCCCAGGCGGATGAACTCGTCAATATAGAACTGGTAGTTGGTGAACAACACAAAGTTCTGGAAGTGCTCGGGTGCTGTGCCGGTGTAGTGGCGCAGGCGGTGCAAGGAGTAATCCACCCGAGGCGCGGTAAACAGAGACAGGGGCTGCGGCTCGCCAGGGCTAGGTTCGTAAGTACCGTTGGCAATCCCGTCGTCCATCACAGCCAGATCAGGCAGATCGAACACATCGCGCATCAACAGCCGACGCTCTGCCGACATGCTGCCTTCGATGTGATCATTTTCAGCAAATGAAAAGTGTACCGGGATTGGCTGCGAGCTGACGCCAATTTCCAGCTCGACCTGATGGCTTTGCAGCAGCAGGCCAAACTGCTCCATATAGTAGTCGCCGTATAGATCCGGCCGGGTCAGAGTGGTTTCAAAACGGCCGGGGCCGGAAACAAAGCCGAAGCTCAGGCGAGCGCTATCGGTCGAATGCAGACGGGCGACGGTATCGGTCTGCACACGTATGTAGGGGTAGCAGGCCCTGACATGGCCGGGTAGTGCTTCGCCGGAAACAAATCGGCGCATGGCATCGCGCAGGTGGGCGATGCTGCTGTCGTAAATCTTGCGGACCTGCGCCAGCGCTTCGGCCGGATCGGCATAGCGGGTCGGGGCAATATAGTCGGGGAGGTACAGAATGGTTTTATTGTTCATAGTCATATTCTTCTGATGTTGATTTGTTATAGACGTCACGGCTGGCATCGTCGTCGTTCGAACCGGTCTTCGACCCCGTCACCCAGGCTCAATTGACACTTTTTTAGGTTGCACCTTGCCCTGACACCCGAAAACCGGTTGGTCGGGGTGGGAATCAGGCATCGGGGTTGGCTTTGATGCTTGGACCAATCACATCTCTGCAGTGATTGGGGTACAACACAGTTTGAACTGCCAGATCAGCCGCTTGCGAACCCTGCAAGCCGGCCGTGAGAGGTTCGAGAACCCCTACTTTAGCGCCACTTGAGCCAGTTCGTCAGCGTTTCTTTGATTTCACAGTAAAAAATGACCGATTTCTGTCACAAAAATTCCCAACTCCACCTTTTTTCGCGAGCTTCAGCCATCATCTGGCCCTAGCAGATACCCTCACTAAAACCAACACCTAAAGCCATTTTGAGACGCTCAATGAAAACCCTGCTCTTATGTTCTGTATTGCTCACTGCCAGCGTTCACGCCACGGACGCCATGACCGCCACCGCTCAACGCTTTGTACCGAAAGGCTGGAAGCTGCATTCGTACAAGGTTGGAGACCTTAATCAGGACAACCGTGCCGATCTGGTTGTGATTGCCGAGCAAAATGACCCGGCCAAGCGCATCAAGAATGAAGACCTTGGCACTCAGGAACTCAATCTGAACCCCCGACGCCTGCTGATACTGCTGCAAACCGATACCGGCTACCAAACCGCTCAGTCGATTGATGGCTTCTTGCCCAGCGCCAACGACGCCGACTCGACCTGCCTGCAAGATCCTTTGGAAGTAGGCGGCATCAGCATCGCCAAGGGCGTACTCAATATTGAAAAGCATTACTGGCAAAGCTGCGGCAGCTGGGAGGTCTCGCACGACACCTATCGCTTCCGCCACGAAAATGGCCGCTTCCGGCTGATTGGCTTTGATAGCTGGTCAATGATGCGCAATTCAGGCGAGCGCAGCGAGGAAAGTGTGAATTACCTTACCGGCAAGAAAAAAATCGTCAGCGGCTTGAATGAATTCAAGCCCGGCAAGCCCAAAGTCAAATGGGAGACCATTTCCAGCGGGCAAACCTATTACCTTGATGACACAAATCTTCCAGGCAGCAACCGTTAATCACCACGATTTGGACAGCCCGGCTCATGCCACGCATGTGCCGGACATTCGATGGCATCTAGGCTCTGTTGACGTTTTGTTTCCAGTCGCGCCGGTCTATATCGTCTGGTCGCCACTTCTGATGAACCCCCAGTACTAAGGTCCGTCGCATCCCCCTGCAAAGCCCGATCCCAGGATCGGGCTTTTTCAATCCAGAATCAGAAACAAGGCGCTCTGGGTGTGGATGGCCGTATCGAGCATGGTGATGGCGGTCGTCCATGCCTGGCATGCTGCCTTGGCGGCAAAACTTTCATCCGACTCCGACGGCAGAGGATACGGAGGAGGAACGGTAATCGTGCGATTGGGGGCGGCATTGATCAGGATTTGCCGGAGGTCGCGGGCTTGAGCGGGGCTTAACCAACCACCATAGTCGTCGAGCGCCGGTAGCTGCATGGCCAGCGTGGCAAGGCCCTGAGCGTGCAGCAGGGAGTGCAGCGGCTCGCCACGCAACAGCCGCTGCACCACCGCTGGAGGCAGCTTGGCCTCTGCCAACAACGTCGGTAGTTGCAAATGATGGGGCGTCTGCCCAGCCCGACCGAGCGATGTGGTCTTGGTCAGTCTCGCCGCCAGCATCAGCAGCAACCACTTTTCTGCCCGATCGCACTCGTCGGCATCCTCGCCTAGCCAGCTCTCGTCGAATCGCAAGACCTGCAGCACTTCTTTGATCGTGTCATGGCGGGTGGCCAGCGCCGCTTGGGCCATGTGGCGTAGTGCGGTCGTGCCGCCTTGCGTCAGTCCAGCGTGGATCTGATGGCCAAAGGCAACCGGGTCAAACAAATAGGCAAAGTGCAGTACCGCCATTTCAGTCCTCCACGCAAGGCGCTCGATACAGGGAACAGGCTTTAAGCCCTGCCTGCCACCCTGAGACCCATCTTACTGCTTCTGTGTCGGCAACGCGTTTGGCACCTCCGGGGAAGCGCAGTGGGAAGGATGCCCGCCGTTGTAGGTATCGTTGACCTCGGTGGCATGCCGCTCGATCACATAGGCAGTCAGCGCCAGCTTGAAGGCATCATTGTCGGTTCCTGCCGGTGCCTGCAGGCTCCAGTGGCCTTCTCCACCGTGCTCCGGCGTATACACACCACGATAACCTTCCGGCATGAAGGCAATTTGGCCCGCAATACCGGGGGCAGGCATGGCATTGACGCCCAGGATGATGAATCTGGCCCGGCATGGCTTTTGTGGTGCGCTGAACCGGGCATTTTCAAATGTTGATACGCCGTCGGGGTCCACCCGCCACTGGGCGTTGTTCACCTGCGCATAGGTGGCATTACGCCTGTTTATCCCGCGATAAACTTCGACATCCGCCCAGGCCGTGGCGCTGAGTAACAGGCTGCCCAGAACCGCCGTTGCAATAACAAATTTCATGGTGCTCTCCCATCTTGGGTGGTTGCCCCAGGTTTGCTGCCGTATCAAGAACGGGCATCAGGGGCATCCATTTAAATAACCAGACTCTCGACAAATTGCTGCGAGCATTCGATGCCGATTTCAGATTTTGGGGTAATATCAAAAATATTCTCATTGATACGATTACCCAGCTTATCTAAAACCCCCGCTCGCAAGGTGGCATATCCCGCCTCATACAGAGATGAAATATTGATTCGTGCATCAATTTTGCCAATCAACCCACGGGTTAAAAACTTCTGCTCCAACAGGTTATTGATTACTTCACTGGTCGAAAATGACAGCGCCAATTCCCTGACCACGCCATTTTCATTGACAACACTGATCAAAAAATTAACTGCCGAGCAGGCGTGGCTGTTTTTATCGAAAACCAGCCTGGGGGTACTATCTGAAGGTTGCTGGCTTAATACTCCCAGAGCAGTTTTTGCCAAAACTCCTTCATCGGGCATAAAGGCTGCAGCAAACATCTTGCAGACCACTTCTGGAATTGAAAAATACAAGCCCGGTGGTTGATAACTATTATGCGTCGTTACCCCTGTCCGCCAGGCAAGATTACTCAGCGTGTTGTAATAGTGGCGGTCCCAGTCATCCGCCTTGCTGAAGCGATCATATTTCTTGCTTGCTGCGAGCTGGGCCAGCAAATTGGAATTCAGTAAATCCATGCCATTTTGCGACCGGATATCTTTACTGGCCGTAAAGATATTTCCAGCATCAACAAATATAAAATCGCCGTCAGGCAGAGGCGTGATTGGATCAAATAACATGATTTCCTCCTTGAAATCTTGAAAAAGGCGGAGGCCAGCCCCGCCTTTTCTGCAATATCAGATTTCAATGTCCTTGATATATTCGCTGGCGCGTCCAGCCAGTTTGTCGATCACCTGCTGGCGGACCCTGCCGTAAATGTGCTCGTTCAACACGCATTTCTGCGCGCTTTGAACCAACTTGACCGAGCTTGAAGTCCACGAGAACCAGAGGAAGCGGGTGACATGCTTGGTTGATTTGAAGTCCATCGCAGCCAGGGCCATCACCACCTGTCCATCATCCTCGCCAACCGGCATGATCTGGAAAGTACCGATGTTGTCGGGGAAGCTTTGGCTATCAAACAAGTGCAGTGGCCCTTCATTCTTGGGGTCTTCCCGCAGCGAGGTCAGCGCCGCACGCAGGATCTTCATCTCATCGCCGGTGGCGATGGCACTCAGGATTTCCAGCACTGCATCGGACAGCACCAGCGAGGTGCCCGATGGCCGATAGTCGCGGAAAGCAAACGCTGGCACGACCCAGCCTACCTGGGCCAGAACCTCGACATACTTGTCGTACCACAGTTTGGTCTGCTTGAAGCGGTCGTAGGCTTTGGACGCCGCGAGCTGGGCCAGCAAGGTGGAGTTCAGCACGTCGTTCTTGTGCTGTTCGGTCAATCCGGAAACGAAAGACACCAGACTGCCGGCGGCCACTGCGGCCCCGGCATCTTCGCCCTGTGCCACCCGCAGCGGCGTGCTTGCCGTGGCGAGGTTAGCGCTATCGAATTCTGGTAATTCCAGCGCTTGAATATACTGCACGGCATGGGCAACTTTGTGGGAGATAGTCATGATACGAGTCCTTTCAAATAAGAAATTAACTTTCAGACCCGGCATTTCAATTCCATTTCACAATCCGGATTGAATGCCTGCTTTACTGCTCGCCAAACTGTGTTGGTGAGGCCATATTAAGTCGGCATTGATCGTGAAATAAGTAACAACCCGTAGCCGGCAGGTAACAGCCAGGTAACAAGAAAAAAGCACTGGGTTTACCAGTGCTTTTTATTGAGTGCTTTGCTGCCGTGATTGCGCAATATTTAATCTAATAGTGTTTCACCGGGCTCATTGATGATTTGCGGGTCGGTACTTGAGAAATTAATCGGAGAATCCGGGTTGGTGTTATCCTGAAAATCAAGACGGATACCAATTGTGGTGCGGGTCTTGCAATAGTTGGTAAAGCTGATACTGAAAAAACTCTGTTTGAGGGCATCAACCTGCCCTCCCGAATTCTGCAGATCAATGCCCGTCATGACGATATTGTCGCGTGGACTATTGCCAAACAGATACCAGACAACACTCTTCTTATTGAATACGATCTTACCCTGATCAATCACATTGCCATCAGGATCAAAATAGGCAAATTTGAAATTGGGTTTACCCACCGGGCCCAGGGTACGAATCACATAAACCAGCACAATAATCACAGGTACAAATGGCTTGGGCACTTCAGTGTTGAACATGGCTTTTCCTTTTTCTGGTTAATTAACGTCCCGAAATCTGCTGATCCGGCGTGTATGCAGATTCCGGGATGATCCGTTTTACATCAATGGCTGGCCGGTTCCGGTCTGTGCTGGCTGTTCAACGGTTTGCCAGTCTTGGCTATCGAGCGGCGGCCGCCAACCCGCTCAGATAGAATTTGTCGCGATACCCGATTTGCGCCAGATATTGACGGGCAGCCGCCGCTGGCTGATTCGCCCCCAGACAGGCATGGGCACGTACCCAGGGGTCCAGTAGCTGAAAATTGCGGCTCGGTGGCGCTGATGGCTGCAATAGCGCCGTCACCTGCTGGCAGACTCGCTGTGCCGCGTCCAAACCACCCGCCTGCCGGTGGGCATCGGCAATTGTGAGCAGGGTATCCGCCAGAACCATCTGGGTGCGGGTATCGGCCGGGTTGCGCCGATGCATGGATTCGAGCTGCACCTGCGCCTCGCTGGCCAGGGTCAGGGCCTCGCCGGGCTTTCGCAACCCAAGCAGAACCTGCGCCTGCCGCTGCTGCACGGCAGCCAGCAGTCGGCGCCAGTCCTGGCGACCCGGGTCTTGCTGGATCAGACCCAGCAGCTGGTCCAGCGCTTGCTGCAGTCCGGCTCTGGCGGGCTCCAGCTCCCCCCGGTACAAAGCCAGACGCTGCCATTCCAACTCAGCGTAGATACGGGCACGTTGCCAGTTGCGGTTGTCGGGTTCACGCTGGATCACCGCATCAAGCAGCTGCATGGCGCGCTGCAAATCACTCCGGGCGGCAGGTTCGACGCCTTGTGCGAGCCGGACGGCTGCAGCACGTTGCAGCGACTGGGCAAGCCGCTGTTGCCATAGTGCCGCCTCAGGTGCGGCCTGCATAAGCCGGGTCAGCAGCTGCTGCTCGCGTCGATAGAGGTGTTCCGCCGCATCAAGCTGACCCGTGGCTTGACGGGCCGAGGCCAGCCAGGAAAGGCTATCGGCCAGATCGGCCTGCAGGGTGGCGTTGTCGGGGCGCGCCGCCAGGGCGCGGGTTTTCAGATCCACCGAGGCATTGAAGCCTGCTTGCGCACGCTCGACATGGCCCCGTTTCAGGTACAGCGAGCCCAGGCTGTTATGGGCATACGATTGTTCGATCCAGCCATCGACCTCATCCGGCTGTAGTTGGGAACGCTGCTGGCTGTAGTCGAGATAGCGCAGGAACGCGGCTTCTGCGGTACGGGCATCATTACCCTGCAAGGCCAGCTGACCCTGCCAGAACCAGACGATGCCCAGCTGCTTGAGCACTTCAGGCGACGGTGGCTGGCTTGCCAGCAGATTTTCCAATATGGCCAGCGCTGCATCAAACGCGGCTTTGGCTGCTGCCTTGTCTGCCCGCGCTACTTTTACCTCGCCGATCCCCTGCAGGGCCTTGGCACGCTGTAAAAGCGCTGTCTGCCCCAGCCCAGCGCGGGATGAGCTGGCCAGATAATCAAGTGCCTTGCGGCTGACGCTGTCGAGCAGATCAAGGCGACCCAGCGGCCTCAGCTTCTCGGCAAAATCGCCAACCATATAACCAAGCAGATTTTCGGCTTCTGCCCGATGCTGGCTGGCAATGCGTGCCGACTGCATCGCCTGCAGCCCCAGCACCACCGACAACACGGCCAGCACCACGATGACGCCAACAATGGCCCGTTTGATCCGCCGGCGCCGCTGCTGCCGACCGGTCGAAGCCCGGATCAGCGCCAGCTCGTCGGTCGTCAGACTGAAACGGCCCTGTGCCTGCAAATAGCGGGCCTCGGCCAACGGTTTGCCGGCAGGCAACAGCAGATCAGTCGAACGGGCTTCGGCCAGCCAGCGGTTGGTCTGCAGGGCCAGACGGGCACGGATGCGCAAATCGCTGCGATGCTCGTCGATCCACTCCGTCAGGCGCGGCCAGCGTCGCAGCAGAGCTTCCTGCGCCAGGCGGAACCCGCGCTCCTGTCCGACCAGTTCACTGATCAGCAGACGGTTCTTAATCAAGGCTTCGACCAACACCCGCTCATCCTCTGACTGCAGTGACTGCCAGGCCGCCCGCCGGCTGGAGACGCTGTCGTCATCGGCTGAAATCCGGATCAGCAATGACAATACTCTTGGTAAGGCCCCACGCTGTGCCGGCGTCAGCGTTGCCATCAGCTGCTCAGCCCGCGAGCCGACGGCGCCTTCGATACCGCCCAGGGCGTGGTAGGCCGCAAACGTCAACTGACCACTTGGGCTGCGCTGCTGATACAGCTCCTGCAGGGTGTATTGCAACAGGGGGAGCAAGTCTGGATTGTGGGCTGCGCCCTCACACAGGACATCATCCAGCCTGGTCTGGCTGCTGCCTTCGACATCAAAGCTCAAACGCGCCGCAGCGGCCGGCAGACGGATGATCTGGGCAATTTCCGCAGCGCTGGGCGGGGCCAGATCGAAATGGGCACCGCCAGCTTTCCCTTCGAGCAATAGGGGCAGCTGGGCCAGCTGGGGGTAGAACGCATTGCGGCAGGCCAGAATGACCAATACCTGGCCGCTGCGGGCAAGCTGGTCGAGTGTGGCGACAAACGCCAGCTGTTGCGAGGGCGAACAGGCGGTCTGGAACAATGCTTCAAAGTGGTCAACAAACAGCAGGCAGTAGGGCCGGGAGGGATTGGCGGGCTGGCGCGCCAGCGCCCAGCGCAAAGCCAGTGTCTCGCTGGTCACATCGGCTTGCAGACGCTCAGCCAGGCTGGCCGCACTGGAACCGGCAAATAACGGGCTGCCCTCGCATTCCCAGTCCAGCATGGCCCCGGCCAGAGACAGATGCAGATCCTGCTCGCCGAGGTCGGCCAGATCGAGCAGGCTGCTGCTGACGACACGCATGCCGAATGCGCCTGCCTCCTGCATCAAAACGGGTAGCAGCCCAGCCCGCACCAGCGAGGTCTTGCCGCAACCGCTCGGGCCAAGCACCAGTTGCAAGGCCCGCCCAGCCGCCAGCTGCTGGCTCAGGCCCTGCAACAAGGCGCCGATTGCCGTACTTCGGCCGAAGAAAATGGGAGCGTGTATTTCTTCAAATGCCTGCAGCCCGCGAAACGGTGAACCGTGCGTCCAGCTCACTGCCGTGGCCAGCGCAACGCCGCTATCGGCCAGCACAATAGGCGCGATGGCCCGATAGCCACGTTTGCGGATGGTTTCGATATAACGTGGCGCAGTCGCACTATCGCCCAGCATACGGCGCAGATGGGTGATGGTTTTATGCAGGGGGTTATCGCCCACTTCGGCGCTGCCCCAGCACTCCTGCACCAGCCGTTCGGCACTGATCACCTCGCCGGGATGGCCGCATAGAACGACCAGCACATCCATCAGCTTCGGTTCGACCTGTCGTAGCGTCTCGCCATTACTCAGACAGTTGGTTTGTGGACTGACCGTCCAATCGCCAAAACGAAAACTCTCACGTTTCATTGCCCTCACCGCCCGGTGTGGTCTGCTCGCGCCAGATTGGAACTCTGGTCACGAAGAGAAATTATTCTTTTTTATTCAAAAACTTGCGATTCAGAAGGTATTCGTAAGGTTATTTTTCCAGCTGCTGACTACAGTGCGGGCATCGTTCCGCCACCGCTCTGGCAGCACTCAGGTCGGTGGGTATCAAAACAGATAAAGCCTCAGGACAAGCCATCATGCCCCCCATCCTCAGCACGCCGCCTAGCCTTCTGGACTGCCCCTTGCGGACCACGCCGCAGGCGGCTGCAACGCCCGCCGAGCCTGCGCTGACGCCCGCCCTGGTGCGCCCCGCGCTGGAGCAGTTGCTGGCCAGCCCCACTTTTCACAAAGCCAGGCGCCTGAGCGAATTGCTGCAGTTTCTGGTAGAGCGCACCGTGGCTGGCGGCGCCAGCTCGATCAACGAATACACGATTGGTCTGGAAGTTCTCAAGCGCCCGGCCAGCAGCTTCGACCCCGCCGAAGACCCGACAGTCCGGGTACAGATCCGCAGACTAAGAGAAAAACTGAAAGAGTATTACTCCAACGATGGCATGGACGCCATCGTTCGCTTCGAAATCCCCGTAGGAACTCACGTGCCCGTCATCTACCGCCAACCCGAAAATGCGATCAGCCTGCTGCCAACGTTGATGCTGGCGCCCTTGCAGATCATGGCCTCGGCCGGCGACAGCCTGCATTGCCTCAAGGCGCTGCAAGAAGACCTTGTCCATCAGCTATTCAGAAAATTTGGCAGGAATCTGCTGACCCTGCCGTGCAGCCACGGCAGCGGCGACGGCGCCGCCGAACAGATCATCCAGGCGCGGGCGCTGGGCGCCACGCATCTGCTTGAAGGCAGCGTACGCCAGCTCGGCACCGAGATTCGGCTGAGCCTGCGCTTGCTGGCCGTCGCCGACGCCCGCCTGATCTGGTCCGAGCAGTTCGACCGGCCTGATCTGGGCAGCATTGCCTTGCAGGAAGATCTGGCCAGACAGGTGGCCGAAGCGGTCCATGCACCACTGCAGGCCAGCGTGGCGATGGTGGCAGGGGGGCGTCTGAACTAGGCTCTGTTGACGTCGGGCGCTGTTGATATTTTGTTTCCGGATCGCATTTCGCCGGAAAGCGAGCCCTCAGCACCCGGCTCTGGCTTGATGTGAACAGCCCTTACCCGGCCGTTGCTATCTGCTCAATCGCGGGCACATCAACCTCGTCAATCTGGTTCGGCTGCATGTACTGGTCTGCAAAGACCTGCCACAGCCGGCTATGCAGAAAATAGCGGAACAATTCGCAATCAATATGCTGCTCTCGACACATCCGCGCCATGATCTGCAACGACTCGCTCAGGGTTTTGGCGGGTTTATAGGGGCGATCTGCGGCGGTCAGCGCTTCAAAGATGTCAGCCACCGCCATGGCACGGTCGATCAGACTCAGACGCTCGGCCGGCAGGCGACGTGGGTAGCCCTTGCCATCCATACGTTCATGATGCGTCGCGGCGATTTCCGGCACTCGCGCCAGATCGTCCGGCCAAGGCAAGCCCTTGAGCATGATATAGGTCTGCACAATATGGTCGTTGATGCGGAAGCGGTCTTCGGCCGTCAACGTGCCGCGACGGATCGACAGGTTGTACAGCTCGCCCATATTCTGCTTCTGCGCCGGTAGCACCATGTCGAAACCATAGCGGTTGGCCGGGTCGTCCTTGCCAACAGGCGGGCGCTTATCGCCCCACTCCACCAGATGCTCCGGACGATCGGCCAGCAGGGTCTCCTGCGCCGGCAGGGTTGGCGACACAGGTTCGGCCAGCTGTATTCGCACAGCCTCCTCCCGCGACAGGCCAATCCGATTATCAAAGTGGCGTAGCCAGGTCTGCGCGCCGATCGCCCGCAGCCGTTCGACCGCCGCATCGGCCATCCACTCGCCTCCGATATTGCAGTCGGCCACAAAAGCGAAGTCTGCCTGCAGGCGCTGCAGACGCTCGTCCAGCCGCGCCTGGGAAGCGCCGGCGTCCTCGCCGGCCACCAGCCGCTGCCAATGTGCAATCTCGGCATCCCGCCACAGCACCTCGAAGCGCATGCGGATTTCGTGGATGCGGTTGTAGATCAGCTCCAGCTTGGTGGCTTTATCGACAATGTGCTCGGGGCTGGTGACTTTGCCGCAGTCATGCAACCAGGCGCCCAGATGAAATTCATACCGCTCATCTTCACTCATGCAGAAGTCAGCATACGGGCCTTCGGTTTCGGCCTGCAGGCGCTCCACCAGCATATTGGCCAACTGAGGCACCCGCTCACAGTGGCCACCGGTGTAGGGGCTCTTGGCGTCGATGGCATCGGCCATCAGGCGGATCATCGCGCCCAGCAGCTCTTTCTGCGAAATGATCAGCTGGCGGGTTTCAATTGAAATGGCCAGCATGCCGGACAGGCGTCGTGCAAACGACTCGAAAGCCGGGCCGGCGTGCGCCTCATCATCGGCGTGCGTCAGCACCAGCAAGCCTTTGAGCTGACCATCGCGGCTACGCAGTTCGAATTCGGCCTGTCTACGGCTTCCAGTGCGAGCAGATGCTTCGGTCTGGCCCGCCACCGGCGACACATAGCTGAAGCGTTCCGGCAGTTGGTCGGTCTGGCCGTGTGCTGCCCCCCGCTCCATCTGCCGGCTGTCTTTCTGCCAGCGGTACACGGCCGCGGCTTCGCAACGGGTGGCTTCCACAAAGCGGGTCAGCACCCGTTCCAGCATCGTATCCACCTTCGGCTCGGTAGCCAGAATGCCGGTGATGTCGAGAAAAGCCTCGATAGTTGAGCCGAGCTGACCGACAGCTTCTGTCAGCACCTGAACCTCACGCAGCGGCAAGGCTGTCGCGGATTCGGTCTTGAAGTCGAAGCGTGAGATCCGGCGTGCCGTCTCGGTCAGGCCGTTCAGACTCCGCCCCAAGGCAATCCCTGCCCACGAGCCGAGCAGCAGCAGCACGCCAACCAGCCCCGTCACCACCAGCATCAACCGGTCTCGCCGCGCTTGCAGCTCGCTCAACAAGGCCGACTCGGGTATGGCAATCATCAGGCGCAGGGTGCTTTCAGGGATCACCAGAAACGGCTCTACCAGCCCAAGCCAGCGTTCACCCTTCACCAGATAGGTTGCCAGGCCATTTGCGTCCCGATCTGCCTGCATCAATTCGGCCAGCCCAGTCCCCGCTAGCGCGCCGACCGGTTGGAAGCTTACCGACTCCCCTTCCCGGCGCAGGATGCGGGCAAGGTCGGGATAAGCCACCACCTTGCCATCGGGGTCGATCAGCGCCAGCTCCATATTCGGAACGAAGCGCAATTCACCCAGTGTCGTGGCCAGATCGTCGAGCAGCATGTCGAGCCCGACTACGGTATGACCATCCGCCGCCAGCTTGCTGAGGGTGATGCCGACCTGCTGTGTGGAGAAAAATACATAGGGGCGCGACAGGACCGTTGAATTGGTTTTGCTGGCATCCTGAAACCAGGGGCGGCTGCGCGGGTCGAATTGATACTCAGGCACATCGCGCCGCGCCAGCAATTCCAGGCCCGCAGTATAGAAGCGATGCTCACCCAGCCGGCGCCCACCCTGCGAGGTGACGGACTGCACCAGAAAGGTCGCCCTTGGCGGCGCCTGAAAGCGCTTTCTGATGGCAGGCTGGTCAAGCGGCCGTACCAGAATGAAATCGCCATTTGCGTAGCCCACATATATCGACGCCAGCAGGCCATTGGCTACCAGCTCTTCAGACAGCCCATTCAGTCGACCAAGGCGCGATTCAATGCTGGTTGCGTTGGTGATCGGGTCTTGCGCCAGCTGGCGGATGGCTGCGGAGGCCGGGTCCAGCAACCGTCCGGCTTTTTCGGTTACCAGACGACTGACGCTACGGGCATTTTGCGCCGCCACATGCAGCAGGGCATCGCGGGCACCAATCCAGCCGCTGATCAGCAGGCTGGTCGCCAGCACCAGCATACATAGCAGAATCGTCACCGCTACGGCCGGCCCGATACCGATCGGGGCAAACCCGAACCAGCGCTTGTCTGTTGCAGACGTCGTCGGGGGCGTGAGCTTCACGAGTCAATCCCCCCGCCGGCAGAAGTGCCACTTGCTTTGATGTTTTGCATCTTATTTCTATAGCAAATGCAGGAAGACGCTTTCGATGGATTGCAGCTATACCTGAGTTACCAAGCCCGGCAATCTGTCGGACTTGCTGACGCGAAAAGGTTAGCCAGACCAAGTGCTGAGGCCGGACGATACCCTCAAGAAGGAGGCCGTGGAGGAAAGAGGCTGAAGCCCCAACCGCCACGCATGGCCGGGTGAAGCGGTTTAGCAGGCTAAATATGTGAGCCCAATCAACGCCCGCCCCAAAACTCGGCCCGACGCGACCGGAAACAAAACGTCACCTGAACCAAAGAGGAGAGGATGATGAAGATTCTTTACAAAGCGATTGGCAGCGCTTTAACCCTTGCCCTGCTATGGTGCCAGACCAGCATCAGCGCTCTGGCCGCAACGCCAGCGGTGCCGGTTCTGACCATCAAGGTCAAGCAGGGAGGCAACGAATCGGTGCAGACGCTGGACATGAAGGCGCTTGAGGCCATGCCGCAGCACAGCTTTGTCACGCACACACCCTGGTATCCCAAACCGATCAAGTTCACCGGCCCCTTGCTGCGCACAGTGCTGGCCACCAACAAGCTGACGGGGCAAGTATTGAAAGCCACCGCCATCAACGACTACACGATTGATATTCCGATTGAAGATGCCCGCACTTACGACGTGATCGTAGCCAGACTGATGGATGACAAGCCGATGTCACCGCGAGATCGCGGCCCCTTGTTTGTGATCTATCCCTTTGACTCGCACCCCAAGACCCTGGCAACACAATTCAGGGAGCGGTCGATCTGGCAGTTGAAGGAGTTACGGGTTGAATAGTCATTCGCTTCCGTAACAAGGGACTGGCCTGGAAGCCCCTCAACATCCGCACTCTGCCCCTGGCGGTAATCCTGCGAAAGTGTGGAGCGGCATAAGCGATTGGATGGAGAAGACAAAGGCCGCTTTCGTGGCCTTCGTCGTGAGGCTGGTATCAACTCAAGCGAAATCAAAGCTACTGAACAGTCGGGTCCAGCCGTCCTTGTCGCGCAGATAAGCGCCGTGGGGGCCGGCGGTCAGCAGGTACTGGCCATCGGGGCTAAGGTCGAGCCGGCCGCTGTTCATGGCAGTGGGGGCACCTTTTTCGACCTCATCGACCATCAGCAGGGTTTTCTTCTTCTCGTCGAGTACCCAGAGGCCCGACTTGCAGCCCAGGTAGAGTTTGTCCTGAAACCAGGCCGTATCGACAAACTCGAAACCCCAGCCGAATTCACCGTCGATCAGCTTCTGCCAGCGGTCTTCCCGCCCGACCCAGACCGCGCCCCGCATATCGGTGATATAGACTTTGCCATTACCGGCACAGCAGACCGTCTTCAGCACTTCATTCGAGGGGAATGGACACTGGTGCCACTTCTTGCCGTCAAAGCGCCAGACATCGCCCGAGCCGCCAGCGGCATAAATGTCGTCCGGGCCGAAGGCGGACATATCTTTGAAGCCGATGTCGTAGACCGTGTAGAACTTTTTGGTCTTCATATCCGGCATCGGTGCGCCTTTGCCTTCGCTGCCCAGCTCTATCCATTGCTCGACGCCGATACGCCGGTAGATTTTGCGGTAGTCGCCCAAGGCGTAGATCTGGCCATTGACCCGCACTACTCGCTGAATAACGGCAACGCCGTCATCGCCGGTGCGGATGTCGATGAGCTGACCGATGGGCTTTTCCCCCCTGCCCAGTCCGGGCCGCGATGAATAAACGCTGGTTCTTGTGTCTACTGCCACGTATTCAGGCGGCGAGATGCTGCAAGCCAGGGTCGTAAAGGTAAAGCTGTTGGTTGTTGATGCGCCGAAACGCTTCTCCATGGGCTGGTCTACCGCCATTGTCATGAAGCGCGTGCGGGCTCCTTCATGACTATCCGGACTTTCTTCTACCAGGACAAAACCATAGCCTTTCTGTCTAACGATGGCGCAGTCATAGATGGTGAAACCACGCAAATATTTCTGCCACGACTCCCTATCAAAGATAGGTTCCATTGAACTAACTCCTGTTGATTAGAACGGTGCATCTGGCGCAGTGGGTACTGGTTCTGTTGGTGCCGGCTTCGGCCCGCCATGCTGGTTGCCCGAGTGCGGCGTCACGGTCGCGCTCTCCAGCGGCCCGCAGTTGTGGATCTTTTTGTAGTACGCATCCAGTTGCTCAATGATGCACTGCGGGTTGCAGCCGAAGGCCCGGCCCAAGGCGGTGGCGATCTTGTCCCGGGCAACGGTATACGGCATATCCGGTTGCTCGCGATCTTTCTCCAGCAACTCCCCCGTCACCTCATGGGCCGCACCGTGGCTGCCGTTAGTGGCGTTATTGGTGGTGCCTTCCAGGCACATGGTCGGGGCATCGCCATGCTCATAGCTTTCCCAGCACGGCCGGGGTTTGATCTTCTTGCTATCGCGGCTGACTTTTTCCGGTGCGTATTTCTTCGTTTCCGGATTCTGGCTGTATTTGCGGAACATTGCCCCCGGCAGCAGGTGATGGCCGGTCTGGCCGGGGCAGCAGCCCTGGCCCTTGCTGGTCTTGCCGGTGTCCTTGTACGGCACCAGCATGCATTTGCGGGCCTTGAGGCAGGGGTTGGCCAGCGCGATACCCGCCTGGGTCGAGGCCATGATGTCTTCCAGCCCGCCTTCGGACAGCATCCGCCGGCAATCGTCGATTTGCTGCCGGATCGCGTCCAGCTCCTTTTCCAGAATGTCAAACGCTTTGGCCATATCGTCGGTTGCAATCGCTCCGGCGGTGTTGCCGATCAGGGTGCCGAGCCCTTCATAGAATGAAAGGCGGCTTAACGCCTTGGCGAGAAGGGGGAAGCGAGTCAGCGCCTTGCGTTGCGCCATTTTTTCGGCGGCACCATCGAAGGCATCCTTGCCGTGCTGCTTCATGTAATCCCATGCAAAATCGGTCAGCTTCTTATGGGCTTCGGCCAGTTTGCCTTCAAACTGCTTCTGCAGACCACCGACCTGGCCCTCGATCTGTTTCTTGAATTCTTCAATGCTGCCTGACTTCTCCCGCTTCATGGTCTGGGCGGCTTCAGGGGTATCCAGCGTCGCGTTATCATCGGCATCCCTTACTTTATCGCCACCTGGCTTGTTCCATTGGCCCGAGCAGTGATCCTCCAGCCAGGCATTCTGCGGGTTTTTCTTGTACTTGACCTTTTGTTTGCCGAAGTTGTCGAGTGTGGTGACGGCATCCTTGAATTTGTCCTGCAGGCGTCGCGTCAGGCTGCCGGGAGGATGTTTGCGCGGATCCAGCCGGGCCTCCTGCATCGAGTCTTTCGACCGCTGCTTGCCGCCGTGGGTGTCGCACTCGTTCCTGATCCGGTTGCGATCATCCTCGCAGACAACGGGGAAACGCTTGGTGTCGAGATAGTAAAACGTTGCCGTATTGGGACCGGAGACACGGCGGGACACCGGATATTTTGACTGGCCAACGGGTCGGTACTCCGGGGCTTTGTCTGACGTCTTCCCCTTTCCCCGGCGGGTTGGTTTACTGGTTGAAGGTTTGGGCTTCGGAATGGGAAAAAGAGACATGGTGCAGCCACTCAGCTCAACGATGGTTATGCGTCATCGGGTCAAGGTGACGACAGACATTCAGTCCTTCGAATTTGACATTGACCGACCAGTCAACAAAGTAGGCATTGCCTTTAATCACGCCGGTTTTCAGACCTTTTGGCAGATTTGGCGTCGCCGGCTCATTGCCGGTGCTGTTGGCCAGATAGGACACGTCCTTCAGCGCTACTTCGGTATTGCAGACAAACACGGTGCAGCTGCCGTTCTGCAGATTGCTGGCCGTGGCGGTGTTGGGGTAGGGAATCAACACGGGTCCGGCACCAGGCGGCGGTGGGCTCCAGCAGGGGTCGGGGAAAGCCCCCAGACTGACGCCGTCAGCAGCTTTCGAACAGGCTTCGTTGTCGTTGATATAAACGTGGGTTTCCATGTTTTCTCCAGGCGAAGGGCCCTTGCGGGGCCTTATTCGGGCAAGTCGGCCGGGTATTCCACCACGACCGCACTTCTTAGGCCATTGTCATTAGCTAGATGCAATAAGCCAGTCGGGCCGAGTGGGGGTCGATAGTGCCCCCGCTTCTGTCGCAGACTGTGCAAATACGCCAGCATTGCCGGCCCGGTAGCAGCACCGACTTCGCCCAGGCAATCGGCCAGCGTCATCAGTCGTAGCTGATGGCCATGAACCGGTGTTACGCGACTGAGAGCATTGGCGGCTTCCTTGGCGTAGAAAGACTCGCCGTTCTGGTCGCTGAACCGGAAATCCAGTGCGGCAAAATCAAGGTTGGCGGCGGCCAGCGCTGCCCGGATGGCAGCGGATAGCCCTTGTGCGCGGCTGGGCACACTGCCATCGATCCGGCCAGGTTCCAGCGCCATGCCGGCGCCGCACAGGACAAGGCCGGTGGGCGCCAGGCTGGCCGTGGTCAATAACAGGGCTGCAGCGGCCTCGCCGGGAATGAAACCATCGACATTACCTGGCGCCTGCAATCGATGGGCTTGCAAATAGGCATTGATGGTGGGGGCTTCCAGCAATGAATCAGCCCCAACCAGCAAGACTTGCTGCACCTCACCACTGGCAATCCAGTTAGCCGCCTGTTGCAAGGCTGGGGCCAACCCAGCCCGACCATGCGGCAGAACACCGGAGTGGGTATGAAAACTGGCTTGCAATTGATGCAGGGCCAGATCAAATGCCTCGCGATACCAGTCAGCATCGTAGCCGGCGCGTTCCTGCTCGGGTGCGAGCCAGATCACGGGAATCTGCCGGGTGTCCAGCACCGCTAGTCCCCGCAGGCAATCCGCGATTGCCAGGCTGATCCAGCGAGCCAGTCTCGCTTTACCCCACAGGGTGTCGTCCGGCAGCCGTGCGGTCAGCAAGCGGTAACCTTCCTGCGTCACATACTGGCTTTCCTGAAAATGATCCATCCCGGCCCGGATGGCGGCTGAGGCCGCCGCCAGTGAATGGCCGACCGCACAGCACAAACCCGCTGCCGCAATCGACAAGGGAGCTAACGGTAGGGCACGGGCGGTGGGGATAGGGTTGCTAGGTGATGCGCTCTGATCCATGCCTGCTTTTTTCACCGCATAAAATGAAGCACAAATCTAGCAGGCGTTTTATTCCATTGCCATACGGCGATTCGCGTATGGGTCGTCAGATCACGCCTGATTCAATCTTGGCAGGCTCAGGCAGAACGTCACCCCTTCGGGCTGATTCTGAACCAAAATAGTCCCGCCCATTTTTGCCATGTAAGTCTTGGCGACAAACAGGCCCTGCCCGCGATTGCCATTGGCGGCGGAGTCCTGATGGTCGGACACCCCATACTCGAAGATCCGGTCCAGCATCTCGTCGGCGACTGGCGGGCCCTGATTGAAGATGCTGACGCTGACCGTGGTTTCGCTGGTCGTCAGCGTCAATTCGATAGCAGTGCCTGGCACCCGGTAGCGATCGGCATTACGCAGGATGTGGGTGACAACATCCTCTAACGAATAGTCATCTGCCCGCACCCACACCGGCTGGCCGAGGCTTTGATACTGCACATTTTCGATGCCGACGCAGGGGGCGTTGCCTGCCACGTTCTGCAAAAATCCGTCTATATCCATCGCCGCCACCTGCAAGGTGGTTGACTGGAAGGCTTCGCTGGGCGAGGCGCTACCATAGAGCACCCGCACCGCCTGCTGCATGCGGCTGATATAGCGCTGGCTGGGGTCATCCGGGGCGGCATGCAGGGCCATCAGCGATTGCAGGGGCGACATGATCTCGTGGCCGACGGCGTGCCACATATCCTTCTCCTGCTCGGCGCGGATCTTCTCGCGCTCGGCATCCTCCTTCACCCGTTGCAGCAGGTCATGCAGGCAGCTGGCGAGAATGCCGAGCTCATCCCCTCCCCGCATGTCGCGCAGGTCGAGATGTTCCGGCCCTACGCTACCTTTCACGCTGCGGGACACCGAAGCCGCCCGCCGCGTCAGCTTGGCAATGCGGCGGATGATGCCGATTTCGATCACCACCCAGGCCACCAGCAGCGCCAGCAGCATGGCGCCAATAAACCACGCACCGCGCTGCGCCACCACGGCAAGGCTTTTGTTGACGCTGCGGCTATCGCCCGTCAGTAGAACTTCGTAGATCCCTACCGGGGTGGTGATCAACTGGCGCGCCTCAATCGGCGCATTCTGTTCATCAACGGGTAATTGCTGAATCACCCGATTCAAAAACCGCCAGGAGTCATCAGGCGTTTCATCGCTGCCGGTCAGATGGATCAGCTCGCGCTGTGCCTGACTGGCAAGCTTGCGGATGCGCAGGGACTCTCCCGGCAACAACAGCGGCTTGAGCGCAGTCAGGGAAAATGGCGGGATGGCACCATCGCGATTGCTATCGAACAGGGTTTGTCCCACACCCGGCGCCAATACCTGGATGCGGGCCTTGATCTGGTTGAGATCGGCCGGAGGCCAAACCGGCCTGGGCTTCTGAAACAAGGCATCGCGCAGTACCTCGACCGGCAGGCGCAAAGAATAGAACGTCTGATACTGGCAGCCCTGCCGGAACTCGGCCCGCTCGGGCTGGATGCACTCGGCGGCCTGCCAGACCCACCCGCGAAACTCGCGCACTGGCCGGGTATGAGGCTTGAGCACGTCCCCGACATCAACAAAGCCGGTAAAGCGGCCGCGCACGTCGGGGTTGCTCTGCCCGCTCTGCCCCATATCCGGCGAATATTCAAACGGTGCCACCCATTGGTAAGTCTGGCCACGCAAGGCGACTTCCACCCGGATGCGGTGCGAGGAGGTCAGATCGGTTTCGCCCTGAATATGCGGCTGCAGGCGCTCGCTGGCGAAGCTGCCGGCAATATAGATAAACCCACCCGCCCAAGGATTATTGCCAATCGCGACGCAGACATTGCCATCCTGGCCGTACTGCACCAGACAACCGGCCATTTCGACGGCATTGCGCACCTTGTTCTGGTCGTCAAAATCCAGCGCCGAGAACGGCAGCAGCATCGGGCGCAAGGGCGTGACATTGCCTTCGCTGTACCCTGGGTTGAGCAAGGCCAGCTGCCCGGTGGGATGACGCAGTTTGGCGGCGATCTGCTCTTCGGTTTTATGAAAGCTGTGGCGGTAATTCTTGTAACTGAGTTGCTTCTCTTCCTGCAGCAAATACAAGGCGAGCGCCAGAATCGACAGGGCCAGCAGCAAAAACGCGCCCCGGAACAGAAAACGCAGGCGGAAACTACTAAGAAAGCGCAACAACGCGGACATGATCAGTGGCGACCGTTGCTGGGTGCGGTGTCACTCCAGCGGAACCCCCGCATCGGAATATTCTCGATACAGTCAAAATCCGGGTCCAGCTCGCGAAACGCATCGCGGATCGTACTGACATGCTTGCGGATATTGTCGCGATTACGGCCGCTTTTCACGACGCCATACAGCTCTTCGTACGACACGACTTCGCCGCGCCGTTGATACAGCGCGTCCAGAATCCGCTGTGCCGTCAGCGGCAGGTTGACGCGCTGGCCACGCCAGATCGGCGTGCTCTGCCGTAGCGGATCAATCGACAGCTCGCGCTTTTCCGCCGGTGTGCTCTCGGTAGCCTCCACCTTTCTATCCTTGGCTGCGCGCAGGATCTCCAGAAAGGTGTCGATGAAATCAGCCTCACCGAAAGTCGTCTTCTGCAGGTAATCCCAGGCATCGAGCGCTTTCATGATGCTGCGGTAGATCGTCGCCGGCATCGCCGACACCACCAGCACCGGTGTGCCGTGGAGTTTGTTGATGGCGTTGATGATGGCCACGCCGGCATGGCGTTCCCGCCCCAGCTCGATGTCGAGCACTACCAGATCGTAACGTTCGCGGGCAATCGCGGCTTCGGCGTCGTCACGATTGAACCACTGGTCAACCCGGATGCCGGGCCGGGCAGCCTCGACCCAGCCCCGTAGCTGTTTGCTGGTGGGAATGTCGTCTTCGATGATGGCAACACGGGGTTCTGTAGACATGATGACCTCAGGCTGTTCTGCCCCTGGATACCAGATGACATGGAGCCTACAGTATCCGGCTTTTGAACCGTGCAGTCACACCACAGCCGTGAAGGTTTCTTCCGCCGGCTAACCGGATCTACACACAACGAACGATTCTCGCCCCGTGCGGGCTTTGAACCTTCCCCCCCTCGCCGCGCAAGATGGTCTCCACGAAAACGCGAGGCGCCGATCACGTTGGTAACCGTCAACCCGGAACCACCGATCACAGAAGAGAAAGTCGGATGCTCCGCGCTTCGCATCTACTTAAATTGCGCATTCAGGGGTAAATATCATGTCGGAACGGAAAAGTGTCGCAGAGGTGCTTCAGTCCACAGTCGTCGCCACGATTGAAGCCACGCAGAAGGTTCTCACCACACTGATCGAGGCACTGCAACGGTTGCTGGGCAGCATGGGCGAGGCGGTGTTCAGCCGGGTGCCCTCCCTGCTGCAGAGCATCAACCGCATGCGCGGCCGACTGCTGGCGCTGGGAGTCACCACCGTCGCTGCCTATGCCCTGTATACCCACCCACCGTTCCTGACTGTTGAGCGCGGCGAGATGGCGATCCGCACCAATCAGCTCACCGGCAACAGCGCCGAATTCGGCGAGGGGCCGCTGCTGGAAATCCCCGGTCTGCACTCGGTCAGGGTGTATTCGATGCGGGACCAGCTGTTCCGGCCAACCGAAAGCCGTAGCGCCAGTGGCAATGCCCCCTTCCAGTCGATGGAAGGACTAGCCGTCGGGGTGGACCTCTCGGTGCGCTACGCACTCGACCCAACCAAGCTCGCCCAGGTTTCGAAACGCCTGCCCGACAATGTCGGCACAGAAATTGTCCAGCCGGTGATTGAGGGCATTGTGTACCGCACCTTCACCCGCTACTCGGTCAAGGAAATCTTTTCGACCAAGCGGATGGAAATCCAGCAGTCGATTGCCGACGAGCTCAAGCCCAAGCTGGCCGCCGATGGCATCGTGCTCAAGTCGGTGATGATTGGCCAGGTGGATCTGCCTGCTGACTACAAGGCCGGTCTGGAGAAGATGCTGGCGGCCGAGATGGAATCGGACAAGATGCGCTACACCCTCGATCTGCGCAGCAAGCAGGTCAAGCAGAATGAACTGGAAGCCGAAGCCGAGAAGGTCAAGCGCGAAAAGGCCGCCGAGGCCGCCGGACAGGAGCAGATCATCGCCGCCCGCGCCCAAGCCGAGGCCATGAAGCATGTGCTGCCCTTCAAGCAGAAGCAGATCGAGCAACGCCAGCTCGAAGCCGAAGCCGAGAAGATCTCGCGCATCAAGACGGCGGAGGCCAGCGCCGAGGCCCGACGCATCGAAGCAGCCGGTGAAGCGGACTCTCGCCACAAGCTGGCCGATGCCGAGGTTTATCGTATGGAGAAGGTCGGCAAGGTGGCCAGCGAGCAACTGGCCCGCGATGGCGCCCTGATTGCGAAGAACCCGTTACTGATCCAGAAAACCCTGGCCGACAAGTTATCGGACAAGATCTCGGTCATCATCGCCCCGCCACCTGCTGATGGCGGCTTCATCGGCTCTGCCTTGCTCGGTGCCAGCAAGCCCGCCCCGGTTACGCCAGCCCCAACCCAACCGGAAGAGGCTCCGCCTGCCGAGTAAATACCACAAGAACCGCCCCGGCCAAGCAGCAGGTCAAGCCAGTAACCGCCTGCTGCCCGTCCGCCCCCTCTTCCCGCATTCAAGGACACCCAGCATGTTGACCGCTCTTGCCATCCTGGCCATCGTGACCCAGGATCAGGCCGCCCTGCGCGCCGCCCCCCGAGAAACCGCTACCCTGCAAGCCGCGCTGTGGCAGGGCGATAGCCTGGAAATCCGTGGCAGCAAACAAGATTACCTGCAGGTATATGACCACCGGCGTGAGCGTGGCGGTTATATCCGCGCCAGTCAGGTAAGAGTGCAATCATTGCAGGCCACCGATGCCCCGGAATTATTGTCGGTTGTCCGTTTTCTACGTGACACCCCCGGCGCCGAAGCACTGGGTATCAGCTACGCCGCCGCGTATCTGAAGGCTGCGTCAGCCGATGCGATCACCGCCGAACCCTTCGATGCCCTCGGCAGCATGGCCGAGCGCCTGGCTCGACGGGCTTCGGTAAAAGTTGGCAAAACCACCGATCCCACTCTGGCAGCGCATCTTGAAGTGGTCAGCAGCGTTGGCATCAACTTGCGCAGCTTTGAGCGCGAAGGCCGGGTACAACTGTGCTATGACGGAGAAGCCTTCCGCCGGGTGCTCGCCTTGCAGGCCCAGCCCGAACAACGCGCCCGTGCCGCGCTGGCACTGACCCGCCACGAGTGCATAGACCCCAATCTTAGGCCGACTGATCGCTATAACCTGGATCTGTGGCGCGCCGAAGTCCTGGATCAGATTGATCTGACCCCCTTGCCCGATTACACCCGCAATCGTCTGCGCATGCGCCGTGCCGGCATCTGGGCCAGTCTGGCCTATCAAAAAATCCGACGCGGAGAAACGGCAGATCTGGCCGCCAAACGCTCGCTGCACGAACTGGCCGCCATCAACAAGGCAGAGCTGCCTGAAGAAGACAGCTATCTGTACTCCGATGCCGCCGTGCGGGTAGGAGCATCCCGCCTGGCCGCCGAAACCGTGCCGGCTCGCCCTCCCAAGCTGACGGTGGTTACCACCCCCGGCCAACCCGGCGAAACATGCGTTGCACTGGTCGATGCCAAACACGATGCCAGCACCCCGCTGCTACGCCGCTGCACCTATGGGCTGGTCTGGACCGCATCCGCCAGCACCCACCCTCAGGGCACCGCGTTGGCGCTGGCCGTACAACCGCTCGACAGCTGGCGTGAGCTATGGATGTTCCGCCAGACCGCAGAGGGTTGGACGGTAGACGTCATGCCACCTTCCCTGAGTGGACCGGATGTAGGCTATGTGGAATTTGCCGGCTGGGTGCCGGGGGGCAAGCAGTTTCTGGTAGCGCGGGAAGCACGGGTCGATGGCCGCTATAAACGCAGCTTCGAGTCGATTCAGCTTGATACACTGGAAGTGGAACGAAAAGCCGACAACCCCAGCTCTCTGAGCGTGTTCTATCGCTGGCAAGACCCACTCTGGAAGCAACAGACCATCGCCCTGCGCTAAGCGCCGTTGGCGTTCTGTACGGCCCCTTTTCATCAAACGTGAGGGGTCAACAACGCCCAGGCCACACCTGTTGGCACCCATCCAGCAGCGATTGATGGGAAAATACGCAAAAATCCCTCCCATTTGCTCCGGAGCCTACGATGAAACTGCAAAGCCACGCGCTCACCCATCTCAACACCTTTACCGGCTATGGCGACGATTTCGTCATGATCAACGCGCAACGCCACACCGGCAGCATGCTGGTAATGCCCGAGCGCATGGCCCCCTGGCGCCCGGACAGCTTCGATGCACTGCAGGCAGAAGACTTCGCCGAGCTGATCGCGTTCAAGCCCGAACTCGTTCTGCTGGCCACCGGCAGCCAACAACGCTTCCCCCATCCGCGACTGACCAGCGCACTGATGCAGGCGCAAATCGGCCTGGACGCCATGAACCTGGGTGCAGCCTGCCGTACCTACAATATTCTGATGAGTGAAGGACGGCAGGTGCTGCTGGCCGTGTTGTACAAGTAAAAGCATCTCGCCCCCCTGCGGCAGGCGCCCTGCCCGCCGCCCCCTCCCCTCAACCCACGCCTCATCTGAGCCGCCTGTAGCGCTTGCCCTATTCCGGTAAGGAAGCCCCGCGCCCTTTTAAAACCCTTTTCGATTGGGGAAATCCACACCGCCAAATTGACTGTCCGACATTTAAACCAGATTTGCTGCGACGCAATAAATGATATAATTCATTTTTTCAGTCACTTACATAGAGCCTGCATAAAATATAGCAATTGAAACTCCGTAGTTTCACCAATATGCCAGCAAGCTCTCATCGCTTTTTTTGAGGTAAATGTGGTCGTCAAGGCAACACGTAATATCGCAATTCTCGTCGCATTATCCCTGTCCACTTCCAGCACATTCGCCGCCGCCCTCAATGGCGCCGGCTCCAGCTTCAGTGAAGGGCTGTACAAAAAATGGGGTGCCGCCTATGGCGCCGCCACCGGCAAGGATCTGAGCTTCACGCCTACCGACTCAGGCGAAGGCATCAAGAGCGTACTGGAACGACGCAGCGACTTTGGCGCGTCGGATGAACCGCTCAAATCCAACGATCTGGAAGCACGGGGTATCGCCCAATATCCGGTTGCCCTCGGTGGACTGGTCATGGCCATCAATCTGCCGGGCATACCCGCTGGCCAGGTCAAGCTCACCCCGGAGCTGATCTCTGACATCTATCTTGGCAAAATCAAGCGCTGGAACGACCCGAAAATCGTCGAACTGAACAGCCAGCTTCCCGCCAAGGCGCTGGACGTCGGGATTATCCCAATCTATCGAACCGAACCATCGGGCTCGACCTTCATCCTGAGCAGCTATCTGGATTCCACCAACACCAGCTGGAAAGCGGCGGGCAAGGGCGTCAAATCGGCAGTTACCGGTCTTTCTGGTCTGCCGGTAAAGGGCAGCAGTGCCGTCGTAGAGACGCTGAAGAAAACCATCGGCGGAATCGCCTACCTCGACTATGGCCGTGCCGCACGCGAAAAACTCGATTTCACCCAGTTGCCGAATCGCATGGGGGTATTTCTGAGCGCCAGTGCCGAGTCGATCCAGGCTTCCACCCAATACGAGGCTGAAAAGGCGCGTACCTATGGGGATTCCGACTTCTATCTGGTCTTGGCCAACAATGACACCTATCGTGGCTGGCCACTGTCGATGGCCACCTTCGTGGTGGTGCCCAAAGCCGGCAAGGATGTAAACAGTGTGCTCGACTTCATCTACTGGGGTTACAAGAATGGTGACAGCAGCTTGCGCGAAGCGGGCTACGTTCCGCTGCCCGACGCCATGAAACTGCGGGTGCGGCAATCCTGGAGCCGCCGCTTCGGTTACAAAGCCGGTTTCTGATTTGATTTGCGACAATAACAAAAAGGGCCTTTCGGCCCTTTTTGTTTTACATCGCCCGCCTCACCAAGCATCGCTGAAGCACGCACGCGTCCTGGTCAACGCACCGCTGGCGCCCACCAGCGTTGGGCGCGACTTCGATCATGGGGAGGCAAGAGGGTTGTCTGGATATCGGCATTCTGCAAACTCGGGTACATCTGCAGAAATTTCGCCTTGTCACTGGCCAACTCATCCGTAATTTTTACTTCAAAGGTTCCGTCGGGAAACCCGCAAACCATCTGATCCAGTATTGGCAGCAAGGGGCCAGCCCGGAACTCGTCGCCTTTTGCTTCCCGGACGGTCGCATCGACATGCCCGAGGTAATACACGCCAGGTTTATCCGACGGAATATCCATAAATAGCGGCACCTCGAATCTGCAGATCATCGGATAATAATTTGCTTCTCCACGAATCGATTTGACATGGTATTTACCCTTTTCACCCTCCATCCGGAAGTAATAGGTATTTTCCACTTTGCCCCGTACCACCCCCCGTTTATCGGTTTTAAATATCAGATGATCAATATCATCCTGGGTAGCATTCTCTTTTTCAATTTCCACTTCAAGGACCCGTGGCGGCTTTGGTTTGACATTATTCCTAAGCGTCATACTGAGCAAATACACCGGCTGCTTGGGATTTTGCATCACACCTTCACGATCCAGAGGGTCTGGCTTGCCTGTTGTCGCACAACCGACCAGGGCAAATGAAGTTAGCATCAGAGCAAAATATTTATATTGAGCAATTTGGGTCATTCAAAATTAATTCCATAGAATCATTTCTGGCATTTTCGCAGAAAATTGAGACAGATTATTTATCCCGCCAATCCGTGTCACGCCATAAAAAATCGGCGCCATAGAGCGCCGATTGCAAGCCAGACTTGATTTTAACTCAGGAGCTCATACCTGTTTAATCTCGCCATTCCTTCGTCTGCACGTTTGCAATAACTACGTAGTGAGATAGGAAGAACGGGTGAGGCCAAGTTGTAGGGCATCCAGAAAATCGGCCCGCTCCGCAGGTGTCAACAAGGCATTGGCCACTTTCTGACGATAGAAGGCACGCAACTGCTCGGGCTGCAGGTGAACATAGCGCAGCATGTCTTCAATCGTGTCATGCACCTCCACGCGCTCATGGCTGATTTCGCCGCGTTCGTCGAGGTAGACATTCACCGAGTCCGAGTCCCCAAACAGATTGTGCATATCACCCAGAATTTCCTGATACGCCCCCACCAGGAACACGCCTAACAGGTATTCCTCGCCGGGCCGCAGATCGTGGACCTGCATGCTCGATTCAATGCTCTGCTGATCCACGTACTGCTTGACGCGGCCATCCGAATCGCAGGTCAGATCCTGCAGGACAGCACGGCGCGTGGGTTGTTCATCGAGACGATGCAGCGGAGAAATCGGCAGCACCTGGCCGATCGCCCAGGTATCTGGCAAGGACTGAAATACCGAGAAGTTGCAGAAATACTTGTCGCACATCTTCTCGTGCAGCTCGTCGAACACCTGACGATGCGAGCGATGTGCGGCTTGCAAAATACGCTGCAGGCGCCGGCACAGCGCAAAATAGCATTGCTCGGCCAGTGCGCGTTGCGCGAGGTTGATGCGGCCATCAGCATACTGCTGCTGCAGATCGGTAAAGTAGTGGGTGGCACGATGGTAGGTTTCGGTCGCCATGTCTTCATCGGACTGCGACAGCAACTCATACAACCACTGCATGGTTTCCGGCTGATCTTGCAGATCTTCAATCTCAGGCATGGTGTCAAAGGGCTGCTCGACATCAGTCACCTGCAGCACCAGCACGGCATGATGCGCCGTCAGCGCCCGACCCGACTCGCTCATGATGCGCGGATGCGGCATTTCATGCTCGTCGCAACACTCTTTGAGCATCGAGACGATGGCACCCGCGTATTCGTCCAGGTCATAGTTGATGGAGCTTGGGTTGCGCGAGTGAGTCCCGTCGTAATCCACACCCAGACCGCCCCCTACATCGACATGGTCGATCGGCAGGCCAAGATTGCGTAGCTCCAGAAAATAGCGGGTCGCTTCCTTGAAACCAACCTGATAATCGGCAAGGTTGGCGATCTGTGAACCCATATGGAAATGCAAGAGACGTACGCTCTCACGCATCCCGGCATCGACAAAGCGCCGCACCACAGAGAGCAACTGTGCCGCCGACAAGCCGAACTTCGCCTTCTCACCCCCGGTATCGGCCCATTTGCTGCTCCCCAGCGAGGCCAGACGTACACGCACACCCACATTCGGCATGATGCCAAGCTTGCGGGCTTCTTCGATCACCAGAGGCACTTCTGCCTCTTTCTCGATAACGATGAACACCTGATGCCCAAGCTTCTGGCCAATCAGTGCAAGGCGGACGAATTCACGATCCTTGTAGCCATTGCAGACAATGGTGCCCCCTGCCGGCGCCAAGGCCAGCACGGCCAGCAACTCTGGCTTGCTGCCCGCTTCCAGCCCGATCGAGACATCTGGCGTGGCAATCAGGCTGTTGACCACCGCTTCCTGCTGGTTAACCTTGATCGGATACAGCGCGGTGTAGCGGTTGTTGTAACCAAACTTGAGGCAAGCTTCGTTGAAGGCGCCGGTCAGTTGCCTTACCCGATCCTGCAGGATGGCGGGAAAGCGGACCAGCATGGGCAGGCTAAGACCGGCCTGACGCAAGCTGTGTGTCAGCTCATACAGGTCGATCGTTCCCCCTTGCGGACCATTCGGCCGGGCAATCACCTGACCGTTACTACCAATGTCAAAGTAACCGGCACCCCAGTGCCGGATGCCGTACACGCTGCGGCTGTCCGCGACCGTCCAGTTCATGGCTGCTTCCTATGTGAAACGGGGGGTTAAAAGGGCGCGCATTGTACTCGCGCATCCGGCGGCCCGTGTGATTGGTTTATAGCAAGCCCGGCAGCCAAGTCAGCCTGGCGTTGGCAGTGGGTGGGCATCGACACCAGAGCAGTAACAAATTTCTTTTCGATTCATGCAATTGCCACTAGACACCCGGGTTTTGTAACCCGACGATCCGTCCGACCGTCTCCCCCAGAAGTGTTGTACAAACGGCGCACTTTTTGCACCCATCCGCCTGTTCCGCAGCGGCAGCGGCGGTTTCTCCGGCACTCGCTTTTTCAGAGGCACGATCTCACGCCAGCGGCGCAGGGCAAGTAGCCATCAGGAAATGTTTTGTCCCGACCAGCGCTTTTTGCTAGCCTCGGGCCGTTTTTAACCCTCGCGGCGGTACCGTCTTTTCATCATGCCCATGAACGCCATGCAAAACCGCCTGATGACGCTGAACATCAGCCAATGGGACCCCGAGATTGACCCTCAGCAAACCAACCAGCTGGCATCGGCCCTGGAAGACGGCAAAGTGCTCTATCTGCCGCAGCTGGCTTTTCGGCTAAATTCGGACGAGGAGCGCTTCCTGTCGCCAAGCTGGTCAAATGGCCGTGCCAAGAACATCAGTTTTGAATCCAAAAATGGTCAGCTAAAAGGCGCCCACGGTAACGAGGAGGAGCTGAAAGCCCTTGGAGCGATGATCAGTCGTTACCGTAGCCGCGCGGTGGGCCTGATCCAATCGCTGTTACCGCATTACAGCAAGACCTTGCAGGTCGCGCGGACCAGCTTTCGCCCATTTGAGGTGGCAGGCCGCCCGTCTTCGCGCAAAAAGGACGATACTCGACTGCACGTCGATGCATTTCCGTCGCGGCCGAATCATGGGGAGCGGATCCTGAGGGTATTCTGCAATATCAACCCGGATGACCTCCCGCGCCGCTGGCGAGTGGGGCAGGATTTCACCACGGTCGCCCAACGCTTTCTGCCGGGTATCAGCCGCCCTTTTCCGGGTAGCGCCGCAATCTTGCAGGCACTGGGCATCACCAAGTCACGTCGTAGTGAATATGACCATCTGATGCTCCATCTGCACGATGCCATGAAGGCAGACAACGATTATCAGATCCATTCGCCGCAGCTGGCGGTTGATTTTCCCCCTGGCAGCGTCTGGATCTGCTTTTCCGATCAAACCCCGCATGCCGCCATGTCAGGCCAGTTTCTGCTTGAACAAACCCTGCACCTACCCGTGTCCGGTCTGTACGACCCCAGCCGCTCGCCGCTGAAGGTGCTGGAGCAGCTGTGCGGCCGTGCACTGATCTGATCTTGCCGAGCCACCGTTTCCGGTCTTTCCTGCCATTGTCAGCAAGCGCCATGCCCACCTCTTCCGACATACCGATGCAGCACCGCTTTCACGACCTGGGCCCTTCGTTTTACCGCGAAGTGCCTGCTACGCCCTTGCCCAACCCCTATCTGGTGGCGTTCAACCACGATCTGGCCAGTGAACTGAACATCGCCTTGCCCTCTGGCGACGAGTTACCACACTGGCTGGTCGGCAACCAGATGCCCGCCTCGGCGCGCCCCATTGCCAGTGTGTACGCAGGCCATCAGTTTGGTGTGTATGTCCCTCAGCTGGGAGATGGCCGGGCTTTGCTGCTGGGCGAGGTGCAGACGCGCAACGGCGATTGGCTGGAGATGCAGCTGAAAGGTGCCGGCCCCACGCCGTATTCACGCATGGGGGACGGAAGGGCCGTCTTGCGGTCAACCATCCGCGAATATCTGGCCTCTGAGGCCATGCACGGTCTGGGCATCCCCACCAGCCGTGCGCTGGCGATTGGCGGCTCAAACGCACCGGTTTGGCGAGAGCAGCTGGAAACAGCTGCCGTGTTGACCCGACTGGCGCCAAGCCATATCCGATTTGGCCATTTCGAACTGTTTTTCTACCGAGGTCAGCACGCGCAAATCCAGACACTCGCCGACTTCGTCATCGACCACTTCTACCCAGCCTGCCGGGAGCAAGACAATCCGTATCAGGCGCTGTTGGAAGCAGTGATCGCCCGCACTTCCGACCTACTGGTGCAATGGCAGGCGGTTGGCTTCTGCCATGGCGTGATGAATACCGACAATATGTCCATCCTCGGGCTAACGCTCGACTATGGCCCGTATGGATTTCTGGACGGCTTTGATCCAGGCCACATCTGCAACCACTCCGACGAAACCGGGCGATATGCCTACAGCCAGCAGCCACAGATTGCACTGTGGAACTGCAGCTGCCTGGCCCAGGCCTTGATCCCGTTGCTCGACCGAGATGCTGCGGTGGCAGCGCTGCAGGCATTCCAGCCAAGATTCGAGGCTGACTATCTGGCCATGCTGCGCCGCAAACTTGGGCTTGCTACCGAAGAAGACACGGACGCAGCGCTGCTGGAAGAATTGCTGGAGCTGCTTGCCCAGGCACGCAGCGACTGGACCCGCTTCTGGCGCAGCCTCGCCATGTTCACGCCAGGGGGCGATCTCACACGCTGGCGTGATCAGGTATTGGACAGGGAACGTTTCGACGCCTGGGCAGAGCGCTACAGCCAGCGTCTATTACGAGAGGAAAGCCAGCATGCGGCCCGAAGCATCCGCATGAATCAGGTCAACCCCAAATACGTCCTGCGCAACCATCTGGCGGAGTCCGCCATCCGTCATGCGCAAGCCGGGGACTTCAGCGAGGTGGAGCGCCTGCATCAGCTGCTGAAGGCACCTTTCGACGAACAGCCGGCATGGGAGGCCTACGCCGATCTGCCCCCGGATTGGGCTGCAACCCTGTCAGTCAGCTGTTCATCCTAGCCGGCGGCGATTGGCATGAGCGACCAGGCAGCCACGGTCAAAGGGGCGTACAAGTTGTAAAACTTGCAATACAAGCCTTACAACCTGGCAGTCAACACCGCGGCAAGCCCACATCCGGCGAAATTCGAAGTCCCCACAAGGAGGACCGGAAACAAAACGTCAACGGCGCCTAGCTGAATGTCGTTTCAACATGCACACAGTTGCGGCCCGCTGCCTTGGCTGCGTAAAGACCAGAATCTGCACGGGCAATCAGATCGGAGAAAACGCCGTTGGTAGCGGTGGAAGCAACACCGATGCTCACGGTGACAATCAGCTGACGCTGCTCCGCCATCACCGGTTGGCCAGCAATCGCCAGTCTAAGACGCTCAGCCACGTCCAGGGCGTCATGCAAAGGTGTTGCAGGGAGCAGCACGCAAAACTCTTCCCCGCCATAACGCGCCAATACATCGCCTGCTCGCAGGTGATCCTGAAAACGGGTTGTGACGGTCTGCAGCACGACATCGCCCGTCGCATGGCCATAGCTGTCATTGATCTGCTTGAAATGATCAAGATCCAGCATCAGCACAGACACCGCGCCGCCTTCGCGTGCCAGGCGGGCAAGCGCAGCCTGTCCGACCGGGTCGAAGGCATGGCGGTTATAGGCGCAGGTCAGGGCATCGAATGTTGCGCGCCGGTTCAGCTCCAGCAACATTTCTTCCCGCGACATCAGGGCAAAGCCGAATACGCTGCCCAGCACAATGGTTAACGCGATCAGCAGGATCAAGACTTGTGGCCAGCCATTGGGCATCAGGTCAATCGGCCGGTTGAGCACGCCGTTGACCAGCCGCACCATCATCATCACGCCCCCCATTCCCAGCCACAAACCCAAGGTACATCGAGCGGGGGCAGCACTGCGCTTGGCTCCCTGCAGCAACACGGTACTAACATTGAGCAGGATGCACCCCACAGTGAACGAATTGATGCAGATCAGTGCCCAAAACTCAACGAAGGGAAAACAGAGGGTGAAAGCCAGGCTGCCAGCCAGAGTGATCGACCATGTCAGCTGCAATCGGCGATAACTGCCCAGCACCACCACGATCGCCGAGTGAATCAGCGCGCATGCCGAGAAAATCAGCAAATTTGGCGTCAATACCGTCAGCCAGTTCGGGGCGTGTCCTCGCAGCGCCACCAGCCCCCAGCTCGCAGTCAACATCAAGTAGGCCAACACCCAACGCCAAACGCCGGGTGCTGCCTGGTTTCCCAGATTGGCAGCCCCCACCATGATGGCCGACCAGAGCGTGGCGACCATCAGTGCGACATAGAGGGTTCTGACATCCAGTTCCATCAACGATTCCTCTGCGCCCCCTACCCCCCTGCGCCGGGGGCTGATCCAGCCAGGATTCACCTCAAAAGCCAGCGAATCGAACAATTCACCCGACCAACTGTCGTAGTCAGGCAACAGGTACCCCAATCTGCACCCATGGCGTGATTCACCAAATGTTGCACCGACACGGATCAGAACACCTCGCCATGACCTGCCCAGACACATGCCAGGCAGTCAGACCAACCTGGCTCCATAGCTGTTTGGCTAGGCGGCCTGTTCATTTCTTATTTCTAGCCGACAAGCAACTGGCTTGATATTGCTGTTTATCGTTGAATTTAAAAAAGTTTTAACCCGCACATTGCAATTACCGCAACAAACATCGTTATCCGTAATGTCACTTTGGCCCTTACAGATTACGCAGGACAACCTGACACCAGACTGCTTCTGGCCCCCACTCTAAAGCCCGGCTCGAAACTATATTCGACTTCTCTGATGAATCCACTTGCAAGGCTCGCCCGCTGCCCGCAATAATCCCTCGCGCTTGTTCATTTTCCTGATTTTTTCAAGACGACAATTTAACGATGAGACACTACAAAAAAACCACACTTGGGCTGACCGCGCTCTGCGCCGCTTTTTCACTCTGCTTCCCTGTCGCCGCGAATGCTGGCGGTCTGGTAACAATCGCCGGCAATGCCAAGATTGAGCCGGCCGTTGCGACGGATGTGATTCTGAGACGTCCCACCGCTGTTGCAACCGACTCGAAAGGCAATCTCTATATCGCCGACACCCAGCGCCACATGATCCGCAAGATCGACGGCGCCACGGGCAAGAGTGAAGTGATCGCTGGCACCGGCGCACTGGGGTTTGCCGGTGATAACGGCCCTGCCCGACTGGCACGCTTCAACTCTCCCGAAGGCATCGCCGTCGATGCAGCCGGTAATGTCTACGTTTCAGACAGCCTGAACCAGCGCATCCGCCGCATTGATGCCGCCACCGGCATCATCACCACCATTGCTGGCACCGAATTTGCCGACTACCGTGGCGACAACGGCCCAGCCAAGCAGGCAGGCTTCAACTACCCGACAGGTCTGGCTTTTGACCGCACCGGCAATCTGTACGTTGCCGACAGCTACAACCACCGCGTGCGCAAGATCGACATGAAGTCCGGCATCGTGACCGCTTTTGCCGGCATTCAAGGCGATGGTGGCTTCAGTGGTGATGGCGGTCCCGCCATTGGCGCACAGTTGGCCAACCCGACAGCCATTGCCTTCGACCAGACTGGCAATATGTTCATTGCCGATGCAGCCAACAATCGCATCCGCCGCGTCGATGCCGTGTCGGGTCTGCTCACGACCTACGCGGGCACTGGCGCCACCGGCATGGGGGGGGATGGCATTGCTGCCACCGCCGCCAACTTCGACTGGCCACAAGGCGTAGCAGTTGACGCTTCAGGCAATGTTTATATCAGCGACAGTTCGAACAACCGTCTGCGTAAAATCGATAGTCGCAGCAAAGTCATTTCCACTCTGGCCGGTTATGGCAACACCACCTACGGCGGCTACGACAAGGATGGCGTTACCGCCAACCAGACCCGTCTGAACAACCCGGCACAGATCGCAATCGACCCCGCTGGCAACCTGTTTGTTGCCGACTCGGAAAACCATCGCATCCGTAAGATCGATACCAAGGGCTTGATCAGCACGTTTGCTGGTGTTGGCGACATCCTCGGTGACGGCGGCCCTGCCCTCTCTGCACCGTTTGTGGCCCCCCGCGCCATGGCCTTTGATGCGGTCGGTAACCTCTATGTTGCCGACACCGACAACAACCGCGTCCGCATGATTGATACCAAGGGTCGTCTTGCCACCATCGCCGGCGGCAAGCGCCGCGGAGCCGATGGCCGGATTCCTGATGCTGAATACGCCAAGGCGCCTGCAGGTGTCGCCGTCGATGCCAGCGGCAACGTCTATATCGCCGATACCGGCTACCATCGTATTCTGCGCCGTGATGGCAAGACCGGCGTACTGTCTGTAATCGCTGGCGTAGAAACGGCTGGCTACGGCGGCGATGATGGCCCAGCTATCGATGCAGCCTTCAATAAGCCGGCAGGTCTGGCTGTTGATAAAGGCGGCAACCTGTACATCGCCGATTCGCTGAACGGTCTGATCCGTCGCATCCACGCTAAGACTGGTGTCATTACCACGATCGCAGGGGGTGGCGAAGAGCTGGCAGATGGCGTCCTGGCCACTCAGGCCGATATTGGTGCACCCGCCCATATCGCCATGTCACAGGATGGTCACCTGCTGATTGCAGACTGGACTCACCACTTGGTGCGTAAGGTCAATCTGTTCGATGGCACCATCACCACCATCGCCGGTAACGGCAAGACATCGAAGGGTGCAGGGCTATACGCCGGTGACGGTGGGCCAGCGGTCGTCGCTTCCCTGAACTTCCCAGCTTCGTTGTCGGTTGCGCCAAATGGCGATATTTACATCGCCGACACCCTCAACCACGCCATCCGCCGTGTTGATGCCAAAACAGGCACCATCGACACCGTTGCCGGTAGTGGCGCTGCAGGCTTCAATGGTGACGGTATGCCTGGCAAAGCTGCTCTGTTAAGCCAGCCGCGTGCCGTTGCGGTAGATGCCAAGGGGAATCTGTTCTTTGCAGATAGCGGCAACAATCGCATTCGCGGCCTGCCTGCCGACAACCAGAAGTCGGATGCAGACCGTGTACTCGACTGGGCGGTACAAACCTACCCAACGATCCTGCAACCCGCAGATGCACCATCCCTGACCGCTGGCGGTTACTACTATCGTTACTTTGAAGGTACTAACCGATACGTTGGTGTTCGCGATGACCGTGTCTACTACCTTGATGCCAATGGCGGGGCACTGAATGATTTGGGGTCGCTAGCCGATTACCTGAAGCGTGCAACCAGTATTGGCAACTAAGGCGGCATGCCGACAATAAAATTGTTGATGTACAGCCATCGACGTTAATTGGATGCCACAGACAGACCCCCTGCTTGTCGTAGCAGGGGGTTTTGTTTTGCTTCAGGGAAAGTCCGCAAGCACGCGATCAAGCCTGGGGATAGTTTGGTTGCCACTCATATCTGATCAACTCTAACTCGCGTAGTACTCCCAACTTCACAACACATGGCTTTCAATGAAGCTTCTCAAGGCCCTGGAACGACAAAAAGCCCACCATTGGTGGGCTTTTTGTTTTAACCAATCAATTACTGACTGATTACAATTTTACGCCAGTAGGCGCACCGCCCGCCCATAAGGCAGGCGGCTAGCATCCTTATTACTGCTTAGGAGCTTCTGCGGGAGCAGCAGCAGGAGCGGCTGCAGGAGCAGCAGGATCAGCAGGCTTGGCTTCTGCAGCAGGAGCGGCAGCAGGAGCAGCTGCAGGCTCAGCAGGCTTGGCTTCTGCAGCAGGAGCAGCAGGAGTGGTAGCAGCAGGCGCTGCAGCAGCAGGATCAGCAGCAGGAGTATCAGCCTTCTTCTCACCGCAAGCGGTCAGAGCAACAGCAAACAGAGCAGCAACGAGCAGGGACTTGTTCATCGTTATACCTTTTAAACTAGTACAGAGTTAAGACAGAGAAATTAAACCAACCATTCGATCGACCGTTGATCGAGGGCTTTTAAACCGGGGCCGGTTAGTAATTGAGTCGTATCAGTTGCAACCCAACTACTAACCGGCCCAGAAGCTTCACTTACGACCGACCGCAAAATTCTAGCAGGTCCGGCAAAAATTGCCAGTCGCAAATTGCACTGCAACATGCAAAAGCGAATCTCACCCTGCATGTCAGGAACATAGTTTATACCATCAGGCGCTGCCAGCCGCTCAGGTCAGTTGCTTCTTGCCACATTCTGGCGAATTTTTGTTGCAGTACAGCGACATCAGCAGGGTTCTCACTGTAAACGCCACGGGGCTGATCCACATGAAAACGTCGCACCGAATACGCTTTGTCAGCGAACAGAAAGCAATCTTCGGCACGTTGATCATGGGGGGCTGTGACTTTTATCTTGAAGCCATGGCCAAATGTCTCCAGCAACTTGATCAGACGAGGGCAGCGGCGCAGGAAATAGTCCGAGTCATGGATCAGCCAATGCGCTTCGTTGTAACGCGACTCTGCCAGAAATTTCTGCATCAGCTCGGCCGTGGCCAAAGTTTCGATACCACATCCAGCCAAATCCCGATCAAACAGGCAAATACGACGCTGGGCTTTTTGCAGGCATGAGAACAACGCCTCACGCCAGATCGTTTCGCTGTCAAAAGGGCCGGGTTGCAAGCCGGTTTCGGTTTCCATGCTGAAGACCTCCGCTTTGGGGTGGGCTGAAGTAGGTTTAGGTAAGGGTACGTTTCAATATTTACTGGGTTGCGCTCAGATACCAGATGGTGTCCAGCAAGCGCCACGTGCCGATTGATATGAGACAGAGCCCGGCAGCCAAGCGCAATGGCCGCTTTGCCACCCACTGGCGCAGGGTCTGTGCCGCAACGCCCATCAGCAGCAAATTAGGCAGGGTTCCCAACCCGAACGCCAGCATCACCAGCCCCCCCCGCCAGGCACTTGCAGAGGCCAAGGCAGACAAACCAGCGGTATAAACCAAACCGCAGGGCAACCAGCCCCAGATGGCCCCCGCAGCGGTCGCCGAGAACACGCTTCGTATCGGCAGGAAATGGCGAAGCAGCGGCTGCAGGCGTGGCCACAGCCAGTTGCCGATTAGCTCAAGACGGGAGGTGATGGCACTGATTCCCGCAAGGTACAAGCCCATCGCGACCAGCAGTGCATTCGCCACAATAAACAGCACCTGTTGCAATTTCGCTGCGGGGCTCAGCGCAAGAGCACCACCCGCAATGCCACCCAGCAAGGCACCTATCAAGCAATAGGAAAACAATCGACCAGTATTGAGCGCCAGAAAGTATGGAAATGGGCGTCGGTGCGACGGAAGTTGCAGCGCGAAAGCGGTTACCAAACCACCGCACATGCCAACGCAGTGGGTGCCACCCAGCAAACCTGCCAGAAAAATGCCGATCAATCCGGGGTCTAACAACTCTGCTCAACTTTCAAATTTAACTTGGGGTATCAAATATTGTCGGTTCGCTAAGCGGCGGATTTTATTTAGCTGCCAGATGCAGATTAACGTGGCAGCAAGCCCGAATTCGGCAGCCCCCTCCGTCCCTGCAGAGGGGACCAAAAGCAAACAACAACAGCGCCTAAATACACCCTAAACGAAAATGGCCGATGGAGGCTAGCTCCACCGGCCACTGACGGGCTCGCAAACGGGTCAGATTACTTTCGAGTAGCGATGACTTGCTTCCTCGGCCTGAAGGTACTTGTCAAAAACCATGGCAATCACCCTGACCAGAAAGCGTCCTTTGGGCGTCACCACCAGGCGGCCCGGCTCGAACTGGATCAGGCCATCTTCTGCCAATGCCTGCAGGCGCTGCAATTCGCTGGCGAAGTAGCTATCAAATTCGATCAGATAGGCAGTTTCAATCGGTTCGAAACTCAATTCGAACTGGCACATCAGCGCCTGAATCACCGCCCTGCGCACCAGATCATCTGCGCTCAGCACCATGCCCCGCATGATCGGTAGTTCGCCGCGGTCGATCATGTCGTAGTAGTCGTCAAGACTACGCTGATTCTGGCTGTAGGTTGGCCCCACCTTACCAATGGCGGAAACACCAAGCCCCAGCATGTCGCAATCCGCGTGCGTAGAGTAGCCCTGGAAATTGCGATGCAGGCGCCCTTGGCGTAAAGCCACTGCCAGCTCATCACCGGGCTTGGCAAAATGGTCCATACCTATATACAGGTATCCGGCAGCCAGCAGCTGTTCAACCGACTGTTGCAGGATATCGAGCTTGCTAGCAGCTGACGGCAATTGTTGCTCATCAATCTGTCGCTGGGGTTTGAACAGCTTTGGCAGATGCGCATAGCTATACAGGGCAATGCGATCGGGGTCCATGTCGATGACGGTCCGAATGGTCTCGTGCATGCTGGCAGGCGTTTGCAGCGGAAGGCCATAAATCAGATCAATGCTGACAGATTTGAAACCATGACTACGCGCCCCTTTGATTGCCCCGATAGTGTCGTCGATGGATTGAACACGATTCACCGCCTGTTGCACCTGCGGATTGACGTCCTGCACACCGACGCTCATCCGGTTAAAACCCAGCCGCGCAAGCAATGCTATGGTGGCGGGTGCCACTTTGCGAGGGTCAATCTCGATCGAAAATTCGCCATTGGGTTGCAAATCGAAGTGGTGGCGGATGGTTGTCATCAGACGTTCGAGTTGGGCATCCGACAGAAAAGTCGGCGTCCCCCCACCGAAATGCAGCTGATCAACTTTGGCAGGCCCCTCGATCAGCGCCCTTTGCATGGCAATTTCCCGCTCCAGATAGTCAAGGTATTTGTCAGCGTGGTTACGATTGGCGGTAATGACCTTGTTGCAGGCGCAGTAGTAACAAACCGTGTTGCAAAACGGTAAATGAACGTAGAGCGACAGAGTATGGCTGACTGCGCCCAGCTGCCGCTTTCCTACCCAGTTCGCGTAAGTTTCTGCAGTGTAGGCTTCGATAAAGCGGTCAGCCGTGGGGTAGGAAGTGTAACGCGGCCCCTTGCCGTCGTACCGGCGAATCAGCTCACGGTCGAATTCGACCCTCTGCAACTCTGATGCCCGCGCCAGTGGCGACGGGAAAGGCAGCGTATTCATATTTAAATTTTCCAACTGAGATTGATTCGCAGTGTGCCTAAACGGCAAACTGACGGTATTGACCTTGATCAACCGGTTCGCAGCGCGTAACACCGACTTACGCGGCCATAAAGAATCGCATCCAACTTGAAAGCAACACCATGCAGCCCAACGTAACGGTACCGATCACCGACGTCTCCCTTCACCATTTCAAAGCCGCCTGCTCGGCATGCAGCCTGCGCGAACTCTGTTTGCCGCTGGGATTGAGCCAGGACGAGATGAACAAGCTCGATACCATCATCAACCAGCGCATCCCGGTTAAACGGGGCGAGTATCTGTTTCGTGCCGGAGACCCGTTCCGCTCGCTCTACGCCATCCGCACCGGCTTTTTCAAAACCTGTGTGGTTTCGGAAGATGGGCGAGAGCAGGTCACCGGTTTTCAGATGTCTGGGGAGTTGATCGGCCTGGATGCGATCAGTACCGAAACCCATGCCTGCGATGCCATTGCGCTGGAAGACTGCGAAGTCTGCGAACTGCCTTTCAGCAAGATCGAGAGCCTGTCCCGCGACATTCCAGCCCTGCAGTTGCATTTTTACAAGGTAATGAGCCGCGAAATCGTCCGAGACCAAGGCGTCATGCTGTTACTAGGCAATATGCGGGCAGAAGAGCGGCTGGCGGCATTTCTGATCAACCTGTCACAACGCCTGGCTGCCCGAGGCTTCTCGGCCGTTGGATTTCACCTGCGGATGACGCGAGAGGAAATTGGTAGCTACCTCGGCCTGAAGCTGGAGACAGTGAGCCGCACCCTCTCGAAATTCCAGGCTGACGGCCTGATCACTGTACAGAACAAGCAGATCGAACTCGTCGATCTACCGGCGATCAAGCGCCTGCTGACGGGTTGCCAGGGCGCACATAGCTAGGTTCCGTTGACTCTTCGACCTGTCCGCTTCTGCGGACAGGCTCCCGGCTTCTACGACGTCAAACAACCCACACAAGCCATCCCTCTCAGGAGCCCTCATGCTGAACACCCCCTGCCCTACTCTCGCCCTGCCCATGACCGGCGGCGCCACCTTTGATACCCACAGTCTGCGCGGGCAAGCCTTTGTGTTGTATTTCTACCCTAAGGACAACACGCCTGGCTGCACGACCGAAAGCGCTGACTTTCGTGATCATCATGCGGCATTTTCTGCAGCCAATTGCCGCATTTTCGGCCTTTCACGCGACAGTCTGAAGTCGCACGAAGGGTTCAAGACCAAGATGACCTTACCGTTTGAACTGGTATCCGACCCCGAAGAAACCGCCTGCACTGCCTTCTCTGTCATGAAAATGAAAAACATGTACGGCAAACAGGTAAGAGGCATCGAGCGCAGTACCTTTGTGATTGATGCCACGGGTCAGATCGTCGCAGAGTGGCGTGGGGTCAAGGTTCCGGGCCATGTTGCCGAGGTTCTGGCATTCGTGCAGAAACTGGCCTAGGCTCTGTTTGCGCTTGTACTGAAAGAGGGCTGATATCTTCAAACAACTTTCTCGCACACCTGATGCACTCACATAGGCTCTGTTGATTTTCATTTCCGGTCGGCACCGGACCGAACTCTGGGGCAAGGCAGTGTGCGCAGTACGGCTATCCCGAGCGGGAGAGCCTCCACAACAGCGTGCCTCTCCGGGTCTCGCCGGAAACAAAACCTCAACCGTGCCCTGGCACCCCCAAACGGCCCTGCCGTCATGACGGGTGCCCACAGAGCCCGATCCGGCAGGAAGCGTGTCCTGCCAGCGGGCAGCGTTCCATCGCCGGTACCTTGCCGGCTCTTCAGGAAACCTTGGTCATGGCTACTCGCAAATCCAAATCGAAAGCCCGGCAATCCAAGCTGTTTGTGCTCGATACCAATGTATTGATGCACGACCCTACCAGCCTCTATCGCTTTGAAGAGCACGATGTTTATCTGCCAATGGTGACGCTGGAAGAACTCGACAGCCACAAGAAAGGCATGTCGGAAGTAGCGCGCAATGCACGGCAGGCCAGTCGTTTTCTGGATGAAATTGTTTCAGGATCTGAAGCCTCAATTACCGAAGGCGTTGCCCTGAGCGAGCCCAGCAAAGGGCTGGCAGGTGGCAATCTGTTTCTGCAAACCCAGGCGGTTTCAGGAGAGCTGCCGGTACAGCTACCGGTGGGCAAGGCGGACAACCAGATTCTGGCCGTCGTGATGCATCTGGCGCGGCTGAACCCCAAGCGTGAAGTGGTTCTGGTGTCCAAGGACATCAATATGCGGATCAAGGCCCGCGCGCTCGGGCTATCCGCCGAGGATTACTTCAATGATCAAGTGCTGGAAGATGCCGATCTGCTCTACACCGGCATGCGTGAAATTGACGACACCTTCTGGGAGCGCAATGGCAAGGACATGAAGTCGTGGCAGGAAGCCGGGCATGCGTATTACCGGCTGACAGGGCCAGACTGCAGCAACCTGCTGCTCAACGAGATGGTGTTTCAGGAGGGCGGGGAGCGCCCGTTCCTGGCGATTGTGCGCGAAGTCAGCGGCAAGACAGCTGTCCTTGCCAGCATCAAGGACTACACCCATCCCAAGAACGCGATCTGGGGGATCACCGCCCGCAATCGAGAGCAGAATTTTGCGCTCAATCTCCTGATGGATCCGGAAATCGACTTTGTCACGCTGCTAGGTCAGGCCGGTACCGGCAAGACCCTGCTGACGCTTGCCGCAGGGTTGATGATGACGCTGGAGCACAAGACCTATACCGAAATCATCATGACCCGCGTCACCGTGCCGGTTGGCGAAGACATCGGCTTCCTGCCTGGCACCGAAGAAGAGAAGATGACACCGTGGATGGGGGCGCTGGACGACAATCTGGATGTGCTCAATCAAAGCGATGGCGAATCTGGTGAATGGGGACGTGCCGCCACGCGCGATCTGATCCGCTCCCGCATCAAGGTCAAATCGCTCAACTTCATGCGCGGGCGGACCTTCCTCAACAAATTCCTGATCATTGACGAGGCGCAGAACCTGACCCCCAAGCAGATGAAGACCCTGATCACCCGCGCCGGCCCAGGCACCAAGGTGGTGTGTCTTGGCAATATCTCGCAGATCGACACGCCATATCTGACCGAAGGCAGTTCCGGCCTGACGTATGTCGTGGATCGCTTCAAGGGCTGGGAACACGCCGGCCACATCACGTTGCAGCGCGGGGAGCGCTCACGACTCGCCGACCACGCAGCCGAGGTGCTTTAATGGTGGTGGGGCCGGCCCCGTCTGTGCGGAGTCCGGCCCATAAAACGATCGGCAACAAGGAAAACCTATGACCGTGATTGCAGTGTTCAACCAGAAAGGTGGAGTAGGCAAAACCACATCGACCGCTAACCTTGCAGCGGCCATGGCACGCAACAATCTCGAACCCTTGATGATAGACCTCGACCCGCAGGCACACCTGACCATGCTATGCGGGGTCGAAGTACCCGCCGACCAGTCGGTCTACGCCTTCTTTCAGGAAAAGGCAGGTCTTTCGGATTTGGTGAGGCAGCTGAGCAACCGCGTCAATCTGATCCCCTCGCATATGGAGCTGGCACGGGTCGATGTGCTGATGAGTCAGAATCAGAAAAGCCTGCGCAAGCTAAGACGGGGCATGCAGGAGGAAATGCTGGCGGATAGTGGTTGCCCGGTACTGATCGATTGCTGCCCCATGCTGGGTGTGCTGTCCTTGTCGGCCCTGATTGCCGCCGACGTGATTCTGGTGCCCGTCACTGCCGAGTATCTGGCCCTAAACGGCGCCCACCAACTCGAAAATACCTTGCGCGGCCTGACTGCCATGGGCTTATACCGGCCACGCCGCTACTTCCTCAACCGTTATATTCGCGGCCATCCCAGCGGCGAGAAAGTCGGGCACGAGCTTTCGAAGCGCTACGGCAAGGAATTCTGCCGGACCAAGATTTATGAAAGTCAAAACGTCATGGAAGGTGTCGGCGCTCATCAAGACGTTTTCAGCTTCGCACCCGATTCGGAAGGCGCAGAAGATTTTGCCTTTTTGCTCGACGAACTGGTAGAAAGCGGCTTTATACGTGTTTAGCCCACCAATATGCGCTCCGTAGCACTCGCAATGGGTATGGCAGTTTGGCTTTGTGCCACTGCCAGCGCCCTGGTTGATTTTGACAAGCAGTGGGATTATGACAATCCCGCCAAGACCGAAACACGCTTTGCCAAGCTTCTCGACAGTAAAGAGTTCAAGTCCAACCCCTCCGCCAGAGCCGAAGTCAGGACACAGATTGCCCGCGCCCAGGGCATGCAGGAGAAGTTTGATCAGGCCCACCTGACACTCGATTCGGTTCAGGATGAACTCAGCCACCTCTCCCCTACCGTCAGCGCCCGTTACATGCTCGAACGTGGTCGGTTGATCAGCGCGGCGGGCGAACCCAAGAAAGCCCAGCGCTGGTTTCGTAGTGCCTATCTGTTTGCCGAAAAGCACCGACTGGATTTCTACACAATTGACGCCGCCCATATGGTCGCCCTGAGCGAAACCGGCAAAACCGCATTGGAATGGAACCAGAAAGCCCTGCAGCTGGCCGAGACCACTACCGACAAGCGCGCCAATGAGTGGGTCGGCTCCATCTATAACAATATGGGTTGGACCTATCACGACCTGAACGACTACGCCAAGGCGCTGGTCTACCTGCAAAAAGCCCTGGAATGGCACGAGGCCAACAGCACCGGCAAGCCGCTGTTGCTCGCTCGCTGGTCGGTTGGCAAGCTACTGCGCATCAGTGGTCAGCTGGAAAAGGCGCTCGATATGCAGGTCCGGCTTGAAGCTGCCTTCGCTGCCCGCAAGGAGGAAGATGGTTACGTCTACGAGGAAATCGCCGAGACCTTGCGCCTGCTGGGCCGCGCCAACGAAGCACGCAACTACTACGGCAAAGCCTATTTCGTGCTGAACCACGATGCCTGGCTGGTGCGCAACGAACCCGCCCGTCTCGCCCGGTTGCGCCAGATGGCACAGCCGCAATGAGCAGCATCGCGCCAGCCAGCTGCTATAGTCATTGAACAAACACCCATTGTCTGCCCACCGTCAGCCCGATGCAGCCAGGCGTAGCGGGTAGCCGTAGTGCGCGTGAACTTCTCAGCAGGGGACACAGACAGCTCATGGACCCGAAACAGTTCTTCCTCGGTCGGCAGCCCATTGTGGGACGCAAGCAGGAACTGCAGGCTTATGAGTTGCTGTTCCGGGATGGAAAAGTCAACGAAGCAAATGTCCTGGATGATGACGAGGCCTCGGCGTCGGTCATTCAGCATGCATTTTCCAATCTCGGGGTACAGAATGTACTCGGCCAGAGCCTGGGCTTCATCAACATCGGCGAAGGCCTGTTGATGAGCGATGCGCTGCAATTGCTGCCCAAACAGCACGTTGTACTAGAGATACTGGAGACCGTCGCCTTGACACCGGAGGTCATCGCCCGCGCCAAGGTCCTCAAAGCAGCAGGCTACCGGCTGGCGCTGGATGACGTCATTGGCCTCGATGCTACGCAGAAAGCCATTTTGCCGTTGATTGACGTGGTCAAGCTTGATGTCCTGGCCATCCCTCCTGATCAGCTGGCGCCTTTGGTGAAGGCCATGCGCCAATATCCGGTCAAACTTCTCGCCGAAAAGATAGACACCCCCGAACAACAAAAGCTTTGTCTGGACCTGGGTTTCGATTACTTTCAAGGCTATTACTTTGCCAAGCCCACCATCCTTACCGGCAAACCAGCCAGCCCATCGGTCGGCTTGCTGATCAGGCTACTGACGCAAGTCATGGCAGATGCCGATACCCTGGAAATCGAAGAGACGCTGAAACTCGCCCCCGACCTCTCGGTCGCCCTGCTGAGGCTGATCAACTCGGTGGCATTCGGGTCATCCCGCAAAATTGGCAGCATGCGCGCCGCGTTAACCATGCTGGGTCGGCAGCATTTGCAGCGTTGGGTTCAGATCATGGTATTTGCCAGCTCATCCGGCATCGCACCAGACCGCGACCCGCTGGTGCAAACCGCAGCAACCCGCGGCAGGATGATGGAGCTAGTGGCGGGCAAGTTGGCGCCCGATAACAAGGTCCTGCAAGACCGGGCCTTCATGGTAGGAATGCTGTCACTGATTGACGTACTGTTCGGGATGCCGCTACCCGAAATCATCAAGCCCCTCAACCTCGACGCCTCTGTCGAATCGGCACTGATCAGCCAGGCAGGCTTGCTGGGTGACCTTCTACGCCTGACCCAAGCCACGGAGCAAGGCGACGTCGCAACGGCCTCGGCGCTACTCGGCCACTGGCAGCGACTGGATCTGAATGAACTCAATCAATTTTTGATAGCCGCCATGCAATGGGCAGCCGCCTTGGGCGAGTCAATCTGATCCCCCCTCCTGCAGGCCCATCTCGCCTTGGAGCAGTCTTATTTCGGAGCGGGTGGCATCTTGGTCGTTGCCGGGTCAAACCAGAGACTTTTATCCGCAAGCGGCGTTAACGGGTGCAAAGTACGGTCTTCGATCCGGATCACACGTCGCTCTGCAAGCCGGGCTTTGCGAATCGAATCGCCGTTGTAACGCCAGAAAATCTCGTCGAAGCTACCATCCTTGATCATCATGCGCAGCCCCTCCTCAATTCGCTTGGCAAGCCGGTTATTCTGCTTGTTCAAAAAGAAGTAATAGGCGGTGTCATAACGGATCACCAGACTCTGCTCGACCATCAGATTGGGAATCCTTGCCGCATTGGCCTCCAGCTCGACAAAGGCTTCCGATAGGCCACGCGGGAACATATCAATCCGCTTCATCGCCACCATCTTGAACAGGCTGTCATAGTTACTGGTTACCACATTCAGACCTGCCATCTTCAAGACATCTGCACTGGCCCAGCCATTGCCCTGCCCCATCGAAAAGCGTTTGAGGTCATCCAGAGTACGAACCTTATCAAACTCTGGCTGCATCTCCCTCGCTATCAGCGAAATCCGCCAGCCACCCAAGCCTTTACGCAAAGGGATTCTTACGGGAAGAAAGTCCGTCTCCATCTCCATCGACGTTCCGCTCCAGATGATGGTGAGCTGGTCGCCCTTACTCAAAGTCGCAAGTTGTCTGGCCTTGTTCATCGGCAAGTCGGCCTGACGCAACACATAACCACCATGCTTGGCCTTGGTTCGCTCCAGCGACGTTCGCAGCATTTCCAGCACATCGTTATGCCGAACATCCGCCGCTGATTCCGGAGCCGGAAAAATTACTTCGTCGTCAGCACAGACGGTCGAACTCCAGAACGACAAAAGCCCCGCACAGATCCACAGCAAGCGTTGCATCGGCGCCTCCCCAACCAGTAAGCGACCATCGTCTTAAAGCAGACGGACTTCTCAAAATATAAACCGTGCATCAGACAATTGCTTGATATACCGAGGCTTTATTAAAGCCGCATCAGCCCCCCCTCGTTGGAGTCGCATTCCCGACAGACCTTTCGACAAAACAAAGCCCCGTCGCAATCAACTTACGGCGGGGCCCAAAACCTACGAAAAGATCTACTTAGTTACCGATACAAGCGTGCGTTTCCTGATTGGTTACACCAGCGGGCATCGGGCTGAAGACAGCTTTCGAATCTGCCGTATTGTAGTTATAAGCGCTACTGGCGATAGCCCTGCCGCTTGGAACCTCAGTGCAGGAAGTAAGAACGTTAAGTTTTGTCACAGCCGTGTTATTACTCAACGTAGTGGGGTGAGTTGCATCGCCCATCCCATCCAGATTGATCGCGATAACACCCCCGCGAATATTGTTATTGGCAATAGTCCCTCCCCACAGCGGGATCGTTCCAGCCGTCCAGGCATGGTCACCTAAATTAAAGCCATAAAAGCACTGCTTACCTGGATTGGTATCGGTATATGCACAATCTACGGTGTTACCGGTAATTAAAGCCCCGGTAAAGTCTCCCCATCCTTTGGCACTGATGCGATCCTCCGGCGTATTGTGAAAGAAACTATGTAACATCATGGCAGAGAAAGCTTTCTTTCCAACTTGAGTTACCCTGTTGTCGGTCACTTTAACGTTTCTACCCCCTCCAACGATCAGACCCACATCGGTATTGTCAACCAGCCAGTTGTCAGCAATCACACTGTTGTGCGCATAACTTGCCGTTAATCCGTCAGACCACAGATTGGGTTCATTTACCCCGTTATTTGAAATAGTGTTTGAGCGAATCGTAGCGTTGTTACCCAAAAAACCGAGCGCTGTACCGCACAGAGCGTTAATTGATGCCGAATACTTTACGGTGAGATTGTCACCGAATAATTCTGCATTAAATCCATAACGATTATCGAAACCGCCGTCGCCAGCGCCTTTACACTTTGTATATGCGGCACTCCCACTTCGACTTGCACGATTGCCGTCCAGTACGATGTGATCAATTGTGATCCCATCTACTCGATTGGGTGGATTGGTCTTACTATCGATACTGCCGCTCTTACCATTGGCATCAACCGTGTTCAACATCCCTGCATAGACGAGGAGCTGTGGATCAGCGATCAAACGCACACACTCATTACCGTCTATGGCGCATCTGGTCGTTGAATTCTCCAATCCTTGGGTGCGGAGCGTTACCGACTTCTTCAGGCCAATCTGACTATCAACCCGATATTTCCCTGCGGGTAACGCAAGAACCCCCCCGGTTGGCAAGCTATCCAAACAGGTTTGAATCGCTCTTGACGCAGGAGTAGCGCCGGAAATATCAGCCATCACCGGTTGCCCAGTTGAGGACTTACAGATCTGGACTATTTTTTGTGGCAAACAGGTGTGAATGGTAGATCCACCATACTGACCTGGTCCCCGATCAATAACCGCACGCGTGGGCTGCGCCTGGAAATTTGCAGGGCACGAGCAAGTGCCATTTGTGTAGGGATTCCCGCTTCGACACACCGCATTGTCATCAATCTGATATGCCCCCCCGAATGCCACGGGAGCATTCGTACTCTTAGCACACAGCGCTAGTGTCGAACCCCAAATCACGCCAGGACTGGGATCAAACAGGGTACGCAACGCAATTGGACTGGAACCGCTTGGGCAGGAACAGGACCCTGTCAACTTATTCGCGATCCTGCAGTTCTTGCTGTCATCATGCATATATAGACCAGCAAATGAACTCAGCGCCGAGGAGCCGGATGAGCACGCCAAGAAATTAGAACCGCCAATTCCCCCAGCACCGTCTCCAATCACACGAACGTTATAAGCGGGTCCCTCAACACTTGGGCAAGAACACTTACCTGTCAGGAAGTTGGCCACATTGCAGGGTTTGGATGCAGCATCGTTAGCCTGGTAAACACCATCAAACTCAAGACCTATTGCAAAACTGGTTCGATGAATTGCAAGGCAACAAAGGAAAATCGCACATAGCATGAGCCATGTACCACGAAATGAAATTCGGGTATTCAATTGGTTTCTCCGCAATAAACAAGATATGTCATTGATCCATCTTCGTTTTAAATATTTATAGAAATCAATAACTTAATTATGATTGAATTTTCAGATCAAAAACTCTGACGGGCATAAGCTTTATGCAACAAGCATTTCCCTTGCAAGCTCGCACCTCAACCAGAATGATTGTCAAACCATCAAACAATCAAACTACGTTGGATTTTAACAAGTATTAGCGTTTTCCCGTATACCAAAACAAAGAAAAATAGAGGTATTGAGATGGGATTATTGCCTCTTCCATTACTATCAAATACCTGATACGGGCGATCAGAGAATCTCTATAAAACATGCGAATAAGATGCAAGCAAACAAACTGCATGTAGCAAGATACGGATTGGATTTGCACTCAGGCAATCCATTCAGGTAATAAAAAAACGCTGCCATCTCGCGATAGCAGCGTTTTAGGGTAGAAGCCGGGATTTAAGGTCAGCCCAGAATATGGGTCAGTATCCAGAATAATCCGGCTGCAAGCGCCATGCTTGATGGCAAAGTCAGCACCCAGGCAATCAGGATAGTGCGAACCGTACCGCCCTGAACGCCACTACCACCAACCACCATCGTGCCCGCCACGCCAGATGACAGCACATGGGTCGTTGACACCGGCAGGCTGAAGACGTTTGCCAGACCAATTGAACAGGCAGCAACGATCTGCGCACACATACCTTGGGCATAGGTCATCCCTTGGCGTCCGATACGTTCACCAACCGTTTCCACCACGCGCTTCCAACCCACCATGGTGCCAATGCCCAATGCCAGGGCCACTGCCACAATCACCCACACCGGCGCGTACTCGGTAGTGGTAGTCAGATCTTTACGCAACTTCTCCAGATCAGCCACTTCACGCTTTGGCAACTTGGGCAGCTTCGCGACCTTCTTGGCTGTGTCATCCAGACACAGCAGATAGCGCCGAACCTGTTGGCGGGTTTCTGGGGCCAGCGTGTTGTAGTTGTTTACGCCGTTAAGCGCCGCCTGTAAGGCGAAAATGGTCGGTTCGGTCAGCGTGGGTTCGCATTTGAACTTGGCGGGTAGCTCGCTCTGCGTCCGCTTGCCGAGAGCCAGATAATCAGAAAGGTGGGCTTGATTGCGCTGATAAAACTGTGCCAGATGCGCTGCTGCATCACGTGTTCGCTCAATCTGGTAGGGCGTAGCATCCAGATCCAGCACAAATTTGGCCGGAACAATCCCAATCAGCACCAGCATGATCAGGCCGATACCTTTCTGGCCGTCATTTGAACCGTGCACAAAGCTCACACCCATCGCGCTCAGCACCAGTGCCAAGCGGTTCCAGAATGGGGGATGCTTCTTTCCGTCATCAAGGCGACGCATCTCTGGCGTCTTGTGCATTTTCGACAAAGGCAGGTAGCGCCGGAACAGCCACAGCATCAGGCCTGCCAGCAGGAATCCTGCTGTAGGAGATACCACCAGCGATATCATGATATCAGTGGCCTTTTTCCAGTTGATCCCCTCCGCTACTGGCACACCGGTCAACACGGCATTGGTCAAGCCAACGCCCAGGATTGAACCGATCAGAGTGTGGGAGCTCGATGCGGGGATACCGAAGTACCAAGTCCCGAAGTTCCAAAGAATGGCTGCAGCAAGCAGGGAAAAGACCATTGCCAGACCATGCCCGGTGCTGACGTTTATCAGCAACTCGACAGGTAGCAGATGCACGATGGCGTACGCTACGCCAACCCCCCCCAGCAACACGCCCAAAAAATTGAAGATGCCCGAGCAAACCACAGCCACCCTTGGCGGCATCGCCTTGGTGTAGATCACCGTGGCAACTGCGTTTGCGGTGTCGTGAAAGCCATTGATAAATTCAAAAGCCAGAACAAAAGACAATGCCAAACAAAGACTTAGAGCAATACCCGGCTCAAGCCCTGAGAATATTTCGAACATTTAGATCAGTCAGGATTTAAGAAAACCCTCGTATTATCCGGCAAAGTCACAATTCCTGCCCGCTTGACTTTGCAGTTTTCTTACCCACCGCCTTTCGCTTTCGCACTTTTGACGTAAAGACCCTGTGCCACAAAGCGCCGACCTTCTTGCGTTGTCGCAAGACGGCCGGAGGTGCGATTCAGGTAAAATGTTGCTTTGACATCAAACCAACGACATCGCAGACATGAGCGACTGGAAACACTACTCGGCCCCATCAGACCTTTTGAAAGATCGGGTAATCATGGTAACAGGGGCATCTCAAGGTATTGGCGAAGCCGCTGCGCTGGCGCTGGCCAGACATGGCGCCACGGTGGTATTGATCGCCCGTACCGCAAAAAAGCTGGAAAAAGTCTATGACGCCATCGAGGCTGCCGGTGGCCCACAACCTGCCGCCATCCCCTTTGACCTGAAGTCGGCGACTGATCAGGATTACGAAAACCTGGCCAATCTGGTCTGGAAGGAATTGGGGCGGCTGGATGGCATCCTGCACTGCGCCCATGGCTTCTCGCACCTTTCGCCCCTTTTGCTGCAGAAGGTCGATGAATGGGTAGAGATGTTCCGCGTTAACGTTGCCGCACCATTCGGCCTTACCCGCGCCTGTATGCCGCTACTGAAGCGCTCCCCAGACGCTGCCGTGCTGTTGGTGAGCGAAACGCACGCGCAGGCACCCAAAGCTTATTGGGGCGGCTATGCAGTCACCAAGTCGGCACTGTCGCCATTCCTGACCATTGCCGCGAGCGAGTGGGACAACCTGCCAAACCTGCGTATCAATATGCTTGTGCCGGGGCCGGTCCACTCCCCCTTCCGTACCAAGACTCACCCAGGCGAATCCAAAGACTCGCTGCCGTCGATCGAATCCTTGCTACCAGGACTGCTCTATTGGATGGGCCCAGCCAGCACAGGACGTAGCGGTGAGCTCATTGACGTTGCCGCATCAGGTCAAAGCTGATGGATGCACCACGCATCGACAAGTGGCTTTGGGCGGCCCGTTTCTTCAAGACGCGGGGCTTGGCACAAGATGCCATTGATGGCGGCCATGTCCACATCAATGGTGACCGGCCCAAGCCCGCTCGTACGGTAAAACTTGGCGACAGGATCAGAGTCCGGAACCAAAGCGGTGAATATGAAATCGTCGTCGAGGGCCTTTCGGACCGGAGAGGACCGGCCACTGAAGCCCGGACTCTGTATCGAGAAACGGAAGAGAGCCTCGTCAAACGCGAACGGGAAGCCGAACTGAAAGCTCTGGCGCCGCAGTTTGATCACCCCGACGTCAAAGGTCGGCCGACCAAAAAGCTACGCCGTCAAATCGACCGATTCAATCGCGACTGAAGCCGCTCAGGGCTTGGGGATACGCAACGTCCGGCTGATCATCAGCGAGCCTGAAATCGCATACATGGTAACCAGTGGGTGAAACTGCCAGGGGCCAATGTAGATCAACCCGAGGTACAGCTGGTCCCCAATTCTGCCCTGCCATGCCGCAATCGCCAGCACCAACACCAGCACCAGGGATGTTGGGATAGGTGTGCCTTCAAAGTAGCGCACCTTGCCCGCATCCCCAGTCAGCTCCTCGGCTGTAATGTTAAATCGGGCGAGGCGGCTAACGCCGCAGGCGACAAAGTAGAGCAGAATCACACGATCCCACAGCCCCTGCATCCCTGCACCATAGGCAATCGCCGCAGGGGCGATTCCAAATGAAATCACATCCGCCAGCGAATCCAGCTCCCTTCCCAGTGGGGATTGCTCATGACGCCAACGCGCAACCTGACCATCCATCACATCGCACACCAATGCCAGCGGCAGTAAACCACATGCCAGCAACAGATGAAATGCCTCCCCGCTCTGCAGGTAAGACATCACCGAAAACAAGGCACCCGTCCCACAAAATGCATTGCCGAGGGTAATCCAGTCTGCAAGATGAAAACTGCGAATCATCGAAAGGTGGCGGGTTACTTTCATTTGTTTTGGTCTCAGTCGATCACGGCGACGATGGCCGCCCATAATGCCACTTTCAGCCGTCACCCAGGAGTGGTCAAGCCTCGCCTTAGTGCTCCAAGCCGGCTTTTCCTCGTTTCTGGTCAGAGCGACTTGTCTGCTGCAAGTTATCGATATAACGAATCCCCAGCAGTTTCAACAGCAGATTCCTGAATCCCTTCCCTATCGGATAGAGCACCCTAGCCCCAAGCGGGCTACTAAATGCCAGGTAATTCAGCCGGTTAAACCAGCCAGACCGAGTGGAAAGCAGGCTGAGAACATTGATCGCATCGGCACCGTAGTAAAGCACCTCGCCCATTTTTACCACCATCCCTTGATCGATATCCAAACCGGCGGCAGTGACTTCGTCCATCAGCGCACCGGGTTGGCGTGCGTCCACAAGACGCAACACCCCTGCTGCTTCGCGGATACGGACATAGCGACAGTACATTGTGCAGACTGGACATTCGCCATCGTAGATCAGCCAGATATCCGCCCGGTCCTGTGCCTGTGTTTGCATTGCAGTTCCTTTCATGATGAAGAAAGATTTGAACATATTTAACTATTTAGTTAATACTAATGCAACCACAACCATTCAAGTAACGAGAATCTTATGAACACTCCCAGCATAAACAATGCGCTGTACGACACCCTCTACGAAGAATGGTGGAGCGACGAGAGCTTCATGGCATTGCTGCGCACCGGTATTCATCCTGCACGCTTGGCTTACTTCAGGCAGATCCTGCAAACCTCTGGGGCTGGCCCACAAACATCGCCGCAAGTACTTGATATCGGCTGTGGTGGTGGCTTTCTGGCGGAAGCATTCGCTGAACTCGGGTATCAGGTGACAGGAATAGACCGTTCCGACGCTACGTTGAGCATTGCCCGTCGGCATGCCACACAACAGGCCTTAGATATTCACTATGAAAAGGGGGTTGCTGAAAACCTGCCAATCCCGCCAGCAAGCATGGATGTGGTGTGCTGTTGCGATGTCCTGGAGCACGTGGAGAGCCTCCCGCAGGTCGTCAGTGAGATCGCCCGTGTTCTTAAGCCTGGGGGACTATTCCTGTTCGATACAATTAACCGCACCCCTCTTAGCTGGCTGGTGGCAGTCAAGCTGGCGCAGGATTGGAGGTTGACGCGTGTGATGCCACCGAATACCCATGTATGGCACCAATTCATCAAGCCTAATGATCTGCAGCAACTGCTGGGGCAGCAACGTTTGACGCTAGCTGATATTTCAGGGCTTGGTCCAGGGGTATCGCCCTGGGCTGCAGTGTTAGCCCTGATGCGGCAAAAGCTAGGCTTCTCCAGCTATGCGCAGCTCGGTAGGGACATGCGGATGGTGGCTTGCAAGAACCAGCAGATCGCTTACATGGGCTATGCACGCAAGCAAGCCGGTTGAGATGAAACAGGATGCCGGATAATAAAAAGGCTGGTCACTGACCAGCCTTTAGGGAACTTCCCATCCCGTAGTGCCCGACAACTCGGGTTTTCGGGATCAGCAGTTAGTGTGCCTTCTTTTGCATATCAGCCGGATTGGCATCGATTGCTTCGACTTTGACCTCAACTGCCACCATGCCTGCTTTTTCAAACTGCAAGGTCAAAGGTATTTTCTCACCCGACTTCAGCGCACGTTTCAAGCCAAACAACATGATGTGTTCCGCTCCGGGCTGCAGCGCAATGCTGCCTTTGGCTGGAACGACAACTTTTGAGACTTGCCGCATTTTCATAACACCCTTTTCATGTACATGGGTGTGCAACTCGATCCGGTCCGCCAGTCCATCAGCCTTGGCACCAACCAGGGCGTCCGGAACATCGGCAGAATTCCCCAGCTTCAGATAAATCGCACCGGTGGTAGTCCCAGGAATGCTGGCCCTGGCCCAGGGCTGTTGAATCTCAAGGGCGCCTTGCTTGACGTCGGAAGCCTGCACCAGCCCTCCCATCAGCAAAGCAAACGCCAGCGTGACCATCAATCGCATGTCATTAAACTCCACATATAGATATAGTTTTTTGGGCGTTGCCCGGCAGCTATCAGCAGCCCGGCACTCTGCCGGTCGCTACTTCTGCACGGGCAAACACCATTCGGTCAGAAGTGTGTTTCGAATCTGCAACAATGATGCGCAATTCGGCTTGAAGATCAATGCACGGCAGGCGGGGCCTTCTTTACATCCTGCTCCATACGCATCGACAGGCGAGTCCCCAGGGCGTCGAGATTACCCAGCGATTGATAGTGCGCAAACACCCAGCCGATAAAGCCCTTGCGGAATGCGGATTCCAGCGCTTCACCACTCAGCTGACCGAATTTCTCCGAATCAACGACATGAAAACCGGCAAGGCGGAATTCCTGATTGTTTGAACGCAGCGTCACCTTGGCATCGGTTGGGACCAAGAGCTGGTTCTCAACCAGCCATTTGGTGAATTCATGGGTCTCGTCGAAATGAACGCGAACATTCTCAAGAAAGTCCAGCGTGCCCGCCAGGCGCTCTGCCAACTCGCCATCGGCCTTGAATAGCGGCTCACCAGCTTCCGTGCCGAAGCCGGTGTGGGCTTCGTCGTAGCACAGGGCATAGCGGCCTGTGCCGTTATCAGCGAGGGCAAATGGATAGCGGCGGATAAAAGCTGGCACGTAGCGGCCATCCCAAGCCCCACTTTCGGTCACAAACAGGTTTTCGCCATCACGTAGCGCCATCAGCGCCACTGGCATGGCAGAACCGTCAGGCGACACAGCAAACACCACCGGCATTTCACGCGCCAGCTCTGAGAATTCGACGCCAGCCACCGGGACAGAATCCGCCGTGGCGGCAAACAAGTAGTCGGTAATCGGGTCGAGCTTGAGGTTGGCATGCTCTTCGCGATTGATAAACACAAGCTTTTGGTAAAACACGGGCCAGGCTCCTTGCAGATTAATTCCGGAAAACGGGCGCGAATCGTAACCCGGTTCGGGATGCTACGCCATGACTGGTCACAGCTTGAGGAAGAAATCCGAGCATCAGGTACGGGCCCAGCACCAACGCAACCATACCCGCAGGCGGCGGCGAGCCACTGCATCACAGCTGTCCGGCCAGATCAGCAAAGTGGCTTTTCGCCCATCCTGAGATCGGTAACGCAAGGAAATGAGCCAAATAGACACAAAAGGCTGCGGCAACAGCTGTATGGGCTCACCATCGAGTTGAAGCAGTCCCCCAGGCTGGCACTGCAATTGGTGCGCCGGCTGGTGGTGAAAGCGGTACCAGCACCACCCGGCGCTAGCCGCCCAAAGCACGCCCGCCGCTACGGTAAGTGCGGGTTCCAGCCAAGGCAGGCACAGCACCGCCAAGCCATGCAGGGCCAACAGCCACAGCTGCTGTAAACGACTCGGGCGCAATGGTAAATGCAGTGTCGTATTGAAACTCACTACACTCCCTTCTTTCCGGCGGGATCAAGGCGGCGGAGTGTTCCGTATCAAACGGGAATTGGGATTGGTGCTCAGTCGCTGATTTCAACCGCGCCGCTTACATTGACCGTGACCTCCCCAGACCCGGCTTCAAACGAGGGCGTAGCAATTGCCGCTTCTGCCATTGGTGCGGCCCGGAATGACTCGAAACGCTGCTGTGGTTGTACTCCGCCACGGGTATTGAGCGAAATATTGGCAAGCTGATAGCTCTTGGCACCCAAGGCGCGCTGCACCAGCTCAGCCCGCCGTTTGAATGCCTGCATGGCTTCCTGCACCAGCTGATTCTCAGCCGCTTCGCGCGCTTCAGGCGAGACCGAGAAATTTACTCCGGTCAGCTGCATTGTCTGTTGCAGCTTGCCAATCAACTCTGCCAGCTGACGAAAATCCTTGCTGTTAAGCCGGACTTCGGCCCTGGCCCGCCAGCCATCAATCCGATTCGATTTGCCGTAAATCGGGTAACTGCTGTTGCCACCTGTGGTCACCCGGACAGCGCTGAAAGGCTTCGAGACCGCCAATGCCTCAGTCACGCTGCGATTCACTTTATCGGCCAGTCGGGCCGCGTCCTTGTCATCGAGTTCGACATATAGGGTGGCAAAGCCGACATCATTGGCAACTTCCCGCCGGGCTTCCGCCTGCAGATTCACGGTAGTTTTTGCGAAAGCAGGCAGCGCCACCAGCAGGCCGGCAGCCAATACAAAATGTTTCAGGTGCAGATTCAACAGCATCTCTCCTCGACCAAGTTTATTGAGCAATAACGTCTTGCGGGCTGTTCTGGATTTCACTATCCAGGGTATCGACCAGCATGGAATGGATTTCCACATCGAACCACTCCCAGAACAATTTGAGCGTCCGTTTCTGCGGCCATACTGATTCGTCTTCGTACCAGGAGGCGAGTTCCATTTCGAACAACTTGTCGGCAATGTCGTCGATGTACGAAATGCCGTCTTCCTGTTCGTTGACTTCGGGAATCATCAGCACCGTGCAGTCGTTGCGGATGTCCGCCAGCGAGAGCTTGATGTCGTTTTCTGGCACGCCATTGAGCCAGTCCAGAAATGGCTGCTTGGGTTTGATGACCGCGATGGATCTATCGACAAAATACATAGTGGGCTCCTGAGCGGTATTGAATTGAAATTGATTAGAACTGCGAAATCCGGCGAATGCCTGTCTCTGCTGGTATCTCACGCCCGATCTCGCCGGAATTGGGTTTGCTGCGGTATGAGTTCGCCTCCTAAATCAGCTTGATCCTCAGCGCAATCCACAAACTCATTATCGGCAATGCCTGGCGTTTCCCAACGAGTATGCTGCACCACAGCATAGCATTCACCGAATGGGATGTAATGGCCCGCACCATCAATCAACGTGGCGGCACCTCGGTTCAAAGCATCCTATTCTTTCAAGTAAGTACACAAGGAAGGGGGCTTTGCGTCATTCAGATCTCACTCCGTCACAGCCGTATGCCAGTTCGACAAAGTCTTGCCACGGAATCGCCAACGTGTGACATTTAGGCTCAGGTCAGGCTTTTTGCCATGCCAATTCTCTGGCTAGAACCCACCAGAATTGGCACCAGCTTCGGGGTGGTCGGATCTTTCACGGCCGTTGCGGTAGCTCTCTAACTGCCACACGTTCTCTTGCGAAGCCAGGGAGTTGGTCAGTTTGGGCATTGATTAACGCATGTATGACCGAAGACGCTGAGCGCGCTTCACTTTATGCCAGGCACCGCCTCGAAGAAGTGTCATCGATAAAAGAAACTTCATTTCAGTCTGGGCATCTCATCAACTATCGAACCGTCGGATAGCACGCATCATGTTCGATCAACGCACTGGCAATCGCCGACTGGTACGCTGGAAAGCCGCTGTGATTCCAGTCAATACAGAGCACGTCATACAGGCCTTCTGCACCGAAGTCGCACCGAAGGGGCTGGCGATGTTCTGCAAGGAGCAGCTGCAGGTCAACACTACCTACCGCATCATCATTGCCGTACCCGACCTCACCCACTCGACACAGAGCTATGTCGAGGTCTATGGCAAGCCGGTCTATTCCTCCTTGGTCGGATCGAATGGCGAATTTCGCACGGGGATGAAGCTGACCGAAGTCAGCCCGGAATACAAAGCCAAACTGGAGCAGTATTCTCGCAACCAGAATGTCTAGGCTTGGGCGGGTTGCCGATGCGGGCTGATCAGGTTTGACCTTTCGCGAGCCAACGCCGCATTTTCCTCACCGACAGGCGAATCGTATCGTCCAGCTTCACCCACTGCGGGTGCAGCTCACTCATCTGATGCTCGCCGCCCACACGCAGCATCTGCTTGGCCATGCGATCGAATTCAGCCGCCAGCAGGGCCGCTTGTGCCGCGCCAACCGCCGCCAGCGTACTCTTCAGGCGATGGGCAAAACGTTGCACCGTGATGGCATCGTCGTGCTCCATCGCAGATAGGCATTCCTCCCGCTCGGCAGGCCAGCTGCGGACAAACATTTCCGCCAACTGACGAAACAAGGCGTGGTCGATTCCGGCGTGCTGACGTGCCTGATCTGGGTCAAACAAGGCAGGAGGAAGGCCATGCTCAGCCACCGGCAAAGTCTCGGGACTAGAACCAAGGCGGCCCGCTGCCGCATCAACCAGCGTTCGCCGCAAGGCATCAGGCATGATGGGTTTGGACAAATAAGCATCCATCCCAGCCTCGAAGCAGGCCAGCCGATCTGCCGGCAGAACATTGGCCGTTAACGCCACGATCGGCACCGGCTTGTTATCCCACTCCCGTTCCATGGCACGGATACGCTGCGTCGCCTCCAGGCCGTCCATGACAGGCATCTGCATGTCCATCAACACCAGATCAAAGGGCTGGCTGGCAAACTGTTCCAGCGCTTCTGCACCATTCTCGGCCAAGGTCACTACATGGCCATCTCTTTCCAGTAGAGCCGAAGCCAAGCGCCGGTTGATCGGGTGATCCTCCACCACCAGAATGTTCATGGGCTTGGCAATTTCAGCCTCTTGCGGTTGTGGTTCCACAACCGGCTCGGCAATTGGGAATTCCAGAGTAAAGCGGAAGGTACTCCCTTTGCCCAGCTCGCTTTCCAGCCACATTTTTCCGCCCATCATCGTCACCAGACGACGGCTCAAGGTCAGGCCCAGCCCGGTTCCGCCGTAACGCCGGGTAATCGAGTTGTCAGCTTGCGAGAACGACTCGAAAACCGCGCCTTGTTTATCCGGGGCGATACCGATGCCAGTATCTTCCACAGTAAACCGCAAACGCACCTGGGATGGTTCGGCAGCCTCCAGCTTTACCCTTAGCGAAACCGTGCCGACTTCCGTGAACTTGATGGCGTTGCCAATCAGATTCACCAGCACCTGCTGCAAACGGCCAGGATCTCCCAGCAGCCCGTTTGGCACGGCCTCCGCAACCTCGTTTGCCAGCGCCAACCCCTTGTCTTCGGCCGACAGGCCCAGAACAGCAATGGTCTGATCGACAACCTCCCGCAAACTGAAAGGCTCTTGCACAATGGCCAGCTTGCCGGCCTCAATCCGCGAGAAATCGAGAATGTCATTGATGATTTTCAGCAGGTTCTGTGACGACACCCGCACGATTTCGACCAGCTCGCGCTGCTCATCATTAAGCCCCGTCTCCGCCAGCAGACCACTCACGCCGACAATGGCATTCATCGGCGTCCGGATCTCATGGCTCATATTGGCGAGGAACTGGCTCTTGGCGACGCTCGCCGCTTCCGCCGCTTCACGCGCGTCAATCAGCTGACGCTCAAATGCCCGACGCAAGGTCAGGTCACGCCAGATGCCCAGAATCAGCGAGCGGTCGCCCAAGGTGACTTCAGTGATGGCAATTTCGACAAACAGGTCACTGCCGTCATCGCGCCTGAATTGCCAGTCAAAGCGATGCCAGCCCCGCCGACGAACCAGCTCAACGGCTTGGCGGGCACGCTCGACGGAGAGCGACCCATCAGGCTGAGTGGTTGGATAGAACCGTGCGGTGTCGTGGCCAATCAATTCGCCACGATCCACACCCAGCATTTCCAGCGTGGCGGCGTTGCAATCCACTACTCGATTGTTGCGAGGATCAACCAGCAGCATGGCATCTGCCGACTGCTCAAACAGCAGCCGAAATTGGTCTTCCGATTCCCGCTGACCAGAGACATCGCGGGCATTTAGCAGTAAGGCCGTCGAGCCGGTCACCGGGTCCGGGATCTGGCGCAAGTCAATGCTGAACCAGACCTGGCCACGCCGGGTTTGCAGTTCCGCCTCAACGCTGGCCACCTCCCCGGCCACAGCCTGGCTCCACACCAGCAAGCCCAGATCGGTGTCGATAAACAGTTCTGTGAGGTGATTCCGGCTATTGGTATCAGCCAGCTGGGGAAACGCCTGCAAGGCTGCAGGGTTGTGCATCAATACCCCGGCATCCAGGCCAAACAAGGCGACTACGGCATCCGTGTGCCGCATGGCTTCAAGACCGCGTAGCGTTGCCGGGTCGGCAATCTGGTCAGCCAGCTGCGCTTGAAACAGCAGTCCCATTCTGCCTTCGGGCAAGGCCACAGCCATTTCCGTCAGGTGCAGTGGCTTGGGCTCCTGCCCAGGGTAGATGGTCCACTGCTCCGAGCAACACTCACCAGCACTTACACGTGCCAGCGCAGCAGTCAGCCGTACGATCGCGACTTCGGAAATCCCAGAAAAATCTTGCTGCAGCAACGCCTCCAGGCTGCTGGCCTGCCATAGCCTGACCGCCTCAGCATTGGCCCAGCGGATGCGCCACAACGAAAGATCGAATACCCAGACAGGAGTCGCCAGCCATTCATACGCTGGTAACGTTGACCATTCGATTGCTTTCATTGCGCTATCTGCCTGGACTCTGTTGACATTGAATTTCCGGATCGCGCTTCGTCGGATTGGAGCCTGATGCAAGGCGAAAGCGCGCCGATTAGTGGCAAATCACGCGATTTCCCGTCTCGGCTCACAGGCTGTTGGCGCACGATGCAAGCTTTACAACCTGGCCATCAATGTGGCGACCGGCTTAAATCCGGCGAGGCCCTCCATCCCTCAAGGGGGATGGCGTGGCAACAAGCCGCTTTGCGGCAACCGCCACGCAAGGCCGGGTCGGGTTTTGGGGCAGAGGGTGTCGTCAGGGGCCGCTTAATTCGCGCGCCGAGCTGCTCTCACCCCGCCATGTGTGGTGGTTGGCGCTTTAGCTCCTTACCCTTCACGGTCTACTCCCTTAAGGGTATCGCTCCGCCCCCAAACTCAGCCCGGCGCGGCCGCAAAAACGTCGGCCGGAAAAACGTCAATAGCGCCTAGCGTTTGACCCGCTTACGGCCTTTGGCGGGTATTGCAGGCGCTGCCTCGGCCGACACACGCTCACGCGGCGTTTCCACCAATACGAAGTCAATTTTGCTGGTTTCCAGATCGACTCGGGCAACCTTGATGGTCAAACGATCTGTGAGCCGATAGACCTTGCCGCTACGTTCTCCACGCAACTCGTGCCGCCCCTTTTCGTAGTGGAAATAGTCGCTTCCCAATTCGGAAATATGCACGAGACCTTCCACGAACACATCGTCAAGCAACACGAACAAGCCGAAGCTGGTAATGGCGCTGACCGTACCGGAGAAAACCTCGCCAAGCTTGTCGCGCATGTAGTAGCACTTGAGCCAATTCTCCACGTCGCGCGTTGCATCATCGGCCTGACGCTCAGTTGCCGAGCAATGCTCACCAATATCCTTCCACTTGCCCGGCTTGTACTCGGTCTGAGACAGCACAGCCTTAATGGCCCGATGTACCAATAAGTCCGGGTAGCGCCGTATCGGGGAAGTGAAGTGGGTGTAAGACTCATATGCCAAACCAAAGTGGCCGACTTTGTCCGGGCTATACACCGCTTGTTGCATGGAACGAAGCAACATGGTCTGCAACAGCGCCGCATCGGGACGGGCTTTGATCTGTTCCGCCAGCTTCGCATAGTCCTTGGTGGTCGGCTCTTCTGCGCCGCCTAAGCTCAAACCACGCTCGTTCAGGAACCGCCGCAGATTATCGAGCTTTTCCTCGGTTGGCCCCTCATGAATCCGATACAGAGCTTTGTGCCGATTGCTACGCAGGAATTCTGCAGCACAAACGTTAGCAGCCAGCATGCATTCCTCAATCAGGCGGTGGGCGTCATTCCGATGAACTGGCACGATCTTTTCGATTTTGCCCACGTCGTTGAAGATCATCTGCGTCTCAGTGGTATCAAAATCAATTGCCCCTCTGCGCTGCCTGGCTTGCAACAACACATTGAATAGCGCGTACAGTTCCTGGAGGTGAGGGACCAGCGACGCCCGCTTCTGCGCTGCGACACCTTGCGGCTCTTGCAGAATGTTCCATACCTCGGTGTAAGTAAAACGTGCCTGAGACAACATCACCGCCGGATAAAAACGGTAATCCTTAACCACGCCCCGCGCCCCGATGGTCATGTCGCATACCATGCATAAACGCTCGACGTCCGGATTCAATGAGCAAATGCCATTCGACAGCGCTTCCGGCAGCATTGGGATGACGCGGCGAGGGAAATACACGGAGTTACCCCGCTCATAACCTGTTTCATCCAACGCATCCCCCGGCCGGACATAGTGGCTAACGTCTGCAATCGCCACCACCAAGCGCCAGCCTTTGCCTTTGCGTTCAGCAAAGACCGCATCATCAAAGTCTCTAGCGGTTTCGCCATCAATCGTCACCAGAGGAATATCGCGAAGATCCACACGCTTCAAGCCTTCAGGAGTTTTCCAATCTAGCTTACGCACCTTGCTTGGTGTCTTTTTTGCCTGCGCCAACGCGGCATCAGAAAACACATGCGGCAAATTATGTTTACGCAAGGCAATCTCGATTTCCATCCCCGGATCTCCATAATCCCCAAGGATTTCAACCACCTTCGCCACACACTGCGCATACTTGCTGGGCTGAGAAAGGATCTCGGCCACCACCACCTGGCCCGGCTTGGCGGGCAAACCTGCATCGGCTCCTTGGGCAATCAGAATGTCCTGGCTGATGCGTTTATCTTCGGCAATCACAAAGGCTACGCCGCGCTCGGAATGTAATCTCCCCACAACGAGCCTATTACCACGATCCAGCACTTCAACAACCTTGCCTTCGCGCCGCCCGCGACGATCAAGCCCAATCTCCCTTGCCATGACTTTGTCGCCATGCAAGACCTTGTGCATCTCTTTCGGCGAAAGGAATAGATCTGGGCTGCCGTCCTCAGGGATAACAAAACCAAAGCCTTCTGGATGCCCCTGTACCCGTCCCTTGATCAGGTCAAGCTTGTCTGCAACACAAATAGCGCCTTTGCGATTGACAACGATCTCACCGTCACGAGCCATGGCACTTAAGCGACGCGTGAAAAATTCCAGCTCTTGCTTCGAAATTTCAAAGAGCTGAGCCAGTTCATCCGAGAACATCGGCACCCCTCTTTGCGCCATGACCTCCAGCATGAATGCCCGGCTGGGCAGCGGCGTCGGATATTTTTTTCGCTCCTCCTCCAGATAGGGGTCTGATTCTCTAAGGGATTTAAAATTAGCAGATTTAATTTTTGATTTTTTAGCGTTCATAGTGTTGACACACCGTTCAGATTCTCTAAAATGCGCATCTCTCGACGCGCTGACTAAGTATTACAGCAAATCGAAGCCCAGGTGGCGGAATTGGTAGACGCACTAGGTTCAGGTCCTAGCGGTAGCAATACCGTGGAAGTTCGAGTCTTCTCCTGGGCACCACCAAATTCAGAAAAAGCTCCAGATAATTCTGGGGCTTTTTTATTTTGTTTCTTCCAAATGTCATCCAAATAATTCAAAGTTGTTTTTATGAATTTATTGTTGACAGGCGGCAATAAAACGTTATAATTCACACCTCTCGACGCACTGAAAAGTTCTTTGCAGTTAGTCGAAGCCCAGGTGGCGGAATTGGTAGACGCACTAGGTTCAGGTCCTAGCGGTAGCAATACCGTGGAAGTTCGAGTCTTCTCCTGGGCACCATCAAATTTAGGAAAAGCCCTAGCAAATGCTAGGGCTTTTTTGCATTCCCGCCCAGCTCTTCGCATACAGACCAAAACAGCAGAATAAGCCCACGCCTTTACAACCAAGCTGTGTGATGCAGTCAGTTGCCATGCCGTGCAATAAAAGAGCGGCAAGCTGCCGCTCTTGTTGCTAGTTAACGCGCGCCGAATGGGTGCCGCCTAACAATGGTTTCTTCACGATCTGGGCCAGTCGAAATTAAATCGATCGGCGCACCGCAAACCGCTTCAATCCGCTCCAGATAGAGTCGGGCATTTAATGGCAGATCTTCATACCGCTTCACGCCAACAGTGCTTTCCGACCATCCCGGCAGCTCTTCGTAAATTGGTGAGCAACCCGCCAACTCTTCAGCGCCAACCGGCAAGATATCGCGGACCTCACCATCAATCTTATATCCGGTACACAGCCTGATGGTCTCCATGCCATCCATGACGTCCATCTTGGTCACACAAAGGCCAGAAACACCATTAATCTGGATGGAACGCTTAAGCGCAGCTGCATCAAACCAACCACACCTGCGTGGGCGTCCGGTCACCGACCCAAATTCATTGCCACGCTTGGCTAAGCCTGCACCGACGTCATCAAACAACTCAGTGGGAAATGGCCCAGAACCAACGCGGGTGGTATACGCCTTTGTAATACCCAGAACATAGTGAAGCATCTGCGGAGCCACTCCGGCACCCGGCGCAGCGGCGCCTGCCACACAATTGGACGAGGTCACGTAAGGATAAGTCCCATGATCAACATCCAATAATGTGCCTTGCGCCCCTTCAAACAAGAATTGCTTACCCGCGACACTGCCATCATTCAGCAAGCGAGACACATCCGCCACCATAGGTGCAATGCGCTTGGCAAGCAACATCACCTCGTCGAGAGTCTGCTGGAAGTCAACCGGCTGGACCTTAAAGTAATTGGTAAGCTGAAAGTTGTAGTATTCGAGATTTTCCTTGAGCTTGGTTTCAAATCGCTCACGATGGAATAGATCCTGTACCCGAATGGCGCGGCGAGCGACTTTATCCTCATACGCTGGACCGATGCCACGTCCGGTAGTACCGATCTTTCCAGCACCTTTGGCACTTTCCCGTGCTTGGTCCATCGCAACGTGGTAAGGCAGAATCAAGCTACAAGCTTCAGAAATCTTCAGTCGGCTTGCAACATCCACCCCGCTCGCCTCCAACTCGTCAATCTCGGACATCAGTGCCTGCGGAGATACGACAACACCATTGCCGATATAGCAAGCCACACCTTCGCGCAAGATTCCCGACGGAATCAAACGCAATACGGTTTTCTTCCCACGAATCACCAAAGTGTGTCCTGCATTATGGCCCCCCTGGAAGCGGACAACGCCATCGGCATGATCGGTCAGCCAATCAACAATCTTGCCTTTACCTTCGTCACCCCACTGGGTACCAATAACTACAACATTACGGCTCATAACTTCCTCTATGCTTGTTTCAGTTCGAAACACCTACTTCAACCCAAGTCCAACCCCACCCTCACGTAAAGGGTAGCTCATACACTCATTGCTCACTGAAATTTACAGCCAAGAACCGTGAACCAAATCAGAAAACGTGCGCCGCAAACAAGTCTGCAAGTAAATTACCAACTTACTACAGTGCATCAGACATCAATCGGCACAACTATCCACTTGTCAGCAACCTGCCGAATTTCTCGATCCGCCTTGAGTTCATCAACATCCATGACATCCCCAAGCTTGACCACTACAGTCTCACCGGAAGCACGTAGCGAACGGGTTAACTCAATTAGAGCGGGATCGATGCAATCAGGAGACAAGATAGCCGGTCTGGCAGGAGGTGGTGGCAACTTCCAAGCCAGTTCCTTCAAGTCAACACTAAAGCCCGTCGCGGGCCTGGGTCGACCGAATTTTTCTCCCACTCGATCATAACGGCCACCTCTGGCAATCGCGTTAGACCAGCCCGGAGCATATGCAGCAAAAACCAGCCCTGTGTGATAGTAACCACTCCGCAATTCAGCCAAGTCAAAAAAGACCTCAATCCCCAGCAGCTGCAAAGCTTCAGATAGCAGCTGTAAATCACTCAATGCGGAACGAATTTGAGGAAAATCCGGCAAAAGTCTTGCTGCATCATGCAATACTCCCACTCCACCATAAAGCTGAGGCAAAGAGGTAATGCCTTTGCGAATAGTCTCGGGTAAGTGTGCAGTAAGTGTCGCGAGCTCAGGTAAATTTTTCTTCTGCATTGCATTAAAAATTGCCTGCCGCAGATCACCACTCAGCTCCGCCTCGTCAGCCAAGGCTAAAAATAGTCCAATATGGCCAACGTCCAGATGAATACTCTCCACTCCTGCCAACTTCAGGCATGAATGCATCAATTCGATGATCTCAACATCCGCAGTGAGGCCATCGTGGCCGTACAACTCAGCTCCAACCTGCAGTGGTTCACGGGAACTCAAAATGCCATCCGGTCGGGTATTCACAATCGAACCGGCATAGCACAGTCGCGTTACGCCGTGCCGATTGAGTAAATGTGCATCAATCCGTGCAACTTGAGGAGTAATATCAGCACGCAACCCCATCTGCCGCCCAGATAATTGATCCGTCAACTTAAATGTCTTTAGATCAAGAGCAGCATCCTCTAGAGTAAAAAGTGACTCGACGTATTCCAGTAGCGGGGGCATCACCAATTCATACCCAAACCGGGAACAGCAATCCAGCAGCTTACGCCGCAGAAACTCAATACGCCTTGCCTCTGGTGGCAGTACGTCTGAAATATTTTCCGGCAATATCCAGTGTTGCATGGATGCAATCGACACTTAAACCTACTCCAAATTGACAAAAATGAACGGCAAGCCAGACCCTGGTACAACGCAATTCACAGACAGCAAAATGCCCTCGAAATTAATTCGAGGGCAACTCACTTTACACAAATACGAATAACTGCCAAACACCAATAACCTACTTACCCCCACTTCGTCCAGGTGTCTTCAGGTATTTAAAGAAGTCAGAACTAGGGTCCAAAACCATTACATCAGTACGACTTTTAAAGCTCTGTTTATAAGCGTCCAGACTCTTATAAAGACTATAGAATTCAGGATTCTGCCCATACGCTTGTGCATAAATGGCGGACGCCTTGGCATCGCCCTCACCCTTTACTTGTTGTGCATGATTGTATGCCTCAGCCAGCATCACCTCTCTCGTGCGATCAGCTTGAGCACGTATCTGTTCTGCCTCAGCAGCCCCCTCTGCACGCAACTGATTCGCCACCGCCTTTCGCTCAGACTGCATTCGATCAAATACCGACTGGCTAGTGCGATCCTCAAAATCAACACGGCGCACCCTGACGTCAATCACGCGTACGCCAATACGGCGAGCATCCGCATCAGCAATCGTCTGTGCCAAAGCCATCACCTCATCCCGCTTGCCGGATATCACATCCTGCACAGTTCTACGGGCAAACTCGTTGCGCAATACGTTATTGACGGTATTGCGTAAACGATCCGCAGCTTGGCGCGACTCGGTACCAACTGCCTTGTAATACCTTTCAACATCAACAATTTGCCACTTTACGTAACTATCGACTTTAAGATTCATTTTTTCGATAGTTTGAATCCTTGCGGGTTCATCAGCGTCAATCGTCTGGATACGACGATCGAAGTAACGATAATCCTGCAGCAACGGAATCTTGAATTGTATTCCTGGCTTGGTAATCACTCGAACAGCTTCACGAAACTGGAAGACAATTGCATATTGTCGTTGATCAACGGTAAAAATACTTGCATTAACAAGCATCAATGCAAGCAAAAGCGTCAGCGCTGTTGTCAAAAGCTTATTCATTTAGCGCCCCTCCCTCTCACCACGTACCGACAAATCCAGCCTAGCCCTTGGGCCTGACTCTAAGTTGCCGGATGGATCTGCCGCCGGCTTGTTAGTGTTATCAGCCACACTGGTACCTTGCCCACTTAACTGAATGAGCTTATCCAAAGGTAGATAGAGAAAATTACCAGCGCCTGACTTTTGATCCACCAAGACCTTGGTGGTATTGGTATATATCTGCTGCATGGCTTCAAGATACATACGCTCTCGCGTGACCACGGGCGCTTTCGCATATTCAGCAGCCACTTGCTTAAATCTCGAAGCGTCGCCCTCAGCCGTCGAAACAACCCTAGACTTGTATGCCTCAGCCTCTTCTTTCAATCGAGCAGAAATACCTGCTGCTTTCGGAACAACATCATTCGAATATGCCTTACCTTCGTTGATCAATCGAACCTTATCTTGGCGAGCCTTAACGGCGTCTGCAAAAGCCTCCTGAACCTGCTCTGGCGGCTGCACATCCAAAATATTCAGCCTGGACAAAGATATACCCGAACCATATTTGTCAAGCAGCACCTGCATGATGCTCTTGGTGGTATCGGCAATCGCTCCCCGATCTTCGTTAAGTACCGAATCAACCCGACTACGTCCAACGACTTCTCTCACTGCGGTCTGAGCCACCTGCCGCACCAAATCACGACCATCTTTTTCTTGAATCAAATTATTGAAGGCATAGTCTTTGGCATCTTTGACGTTGAATTGAATTTCAAGCTGCACTTCGATCAAATTCTGGTCGCCAGTCACCATCAAGGCTTCCTGTGCTGTTCCAGCCTCTCCCTTCACGCCAAGCTTCAGACTTCTATATTCAGTAACATTTACAATCTCAGCCCTCTCTATGGGATAGGGCATATGCCAATGCAGTCCTGACTCCTTAACAGTTTCTAAGTAGCTGCCAAATCGAATCAGAACGGCATCTTCACGTTCATCGACGACATAAAACCCACTCGACAGCCATAAAAATACAAAAATCAAACCCGCAATAATTAAGCCACCATTTACAGCTGAAGCAGCCGGAGGTTCTGGGTCCTGTGCGGAGCCTTTACCACCAAAAAATTGTTGCAATCGGCGTTTAAAATTCCGGAATATTTCGTCAAGATCTGGCGGACCATCGTTATTTCGACGTCCCCATTGAGGGTCTTGTTGTGCCATAGTCTTATGTCGGTTCCAAGTTATTGGAATTTGTATTTGCAGTGATTTCGATCAAAGCATCTCGCAGATACTGAAGTCCTACACCAGTTTTTGCACTAACTTTTACCGCCTTGATTCTGCCGACCTCATCACGCTCGATACCGGGCTCCCATTCGCACAGATCAATCTTGTTCCAGACCAATATCTGCGGAATATCGGAAGCACTGATTTCACTCAATACTTTATTTACCTCTTCAATCTGAGAATCGCGACTGGTACTGTGGCTATCCACCACATGTAGCAATAAATCAGACCTAACCGTCTCTTCCAGAGTAGCCCGAAACGCCGCGACCAAGCCATGTGGCAATTGCCTTATAAATCCGACGGTATCGGAGAGAACTACTTGCTGACCAGGTTGCAGATAAAGTTTGCGACTTGTTGTATCCAAAGTCGCGAACAACTGATCTGCAGCATACGCATTTGCATGCGTCAGTGAATTGAAGAGCGTTGACTTACCCGCATTGGTATAACCTACCAAGGAAACTGAAAATTGCCGACTTCTTTCGCGCGCCCGGCGCTGCACCGCCCGTTGTTTTCCAAGGCTCTGTAATTTATCCTTTAAGGCTTTGATCCTTTCATTCAACAGCCGTCGGTCAATCTCAAGCTGAGTTTCACCAGGCCCGCCCCTCACACCAATACCACCACGTTGACGCTCCAGATGAGTCCACCCTTTTACAAGGCGCGTAGACAAGTACTGCAGCTGGGCCAGCTCTACTTGAAGCTTACCTTCATGACTTCGGGCACGTTGCCCAAATATGTCCAGAATTAGCTTAGTTCGATCAATTACACGACATTGCAGAGCTCGTTCAAGGTTGCGTTCCTGCGCACCTGACAAGGTGCTATTGAACATCACCATTTGAGCGCCATGTAGGCGCACTACTTCAGCAATTTCTTCGACTTTACCACTTCCGGCAAACAAAGCTGGATCTGGTCGATGTCTTCGCCCTTGAACAACCGCAACAGGATCAATACCTGCACCGGAAGCCAAAAGCTTGAACTCCTCCACCGCTTCTTGATACTCGCTGTCTCCAAAATCCAGGCAGACCAACACAGCAGAAGCGCCACGATTATGACGTTCAAACACTATTTAACTGCGACCTTATAGAGCCGACACAAAAACGTCGCCATACCACAGAGGGAATGGCGACTGCTTGAGAGGATTTGCTAGTTTACGACTCAGCAGACCCCGTCGTTTGCGGTTGATTACCGTGGGAATGTTGCTCGTAAGGAATGCTAACAGGGCGGGATGGAACGACTGTCGAAATGGCGTGCTTATATACCATCTGAGTGACAGTATTCCTCAATAGCACGACATACTGATCAAATGACTCTATCTGCCCTTGCAATTTGATGCCATTCACAAGGTAGATCGACACAGGCACATGCTCTTTGCGCAGAATATTGAGAAACGGGTCTTGTAGCATTTGCCCTTTTGCGCTCATTTTTTAGTTCTCCGTTTAGGGTAATAAAATTAGAAGTGGTACCTAAATAAAAACAATCTTGTAAGTAAAGGCACCTAGGAGTAATAGCAGCTTTTATGGCATTACGCCACCATCAATCAACCACTTTGGCTATCAAATGGATTGTCACTGCGTTTGAATTGCACTCTCAGCGGAGTTCCTTGCAACTTAAACATTTTGACAAATGTATGCTCAAGGTATCTCCAATAGCTATCAGGAATATGCTCCAACGCATTACCATGGACCACCACAACAGGCGGATTCACCCCCCCTTGATGGGCATATCTTAGCTTGGGTCTGACCGCACCAGCGCGAGGCGGCTGTTGCTTTTCGACGGCAAGCTGTAAAGCACGGGTCAGCTTTGGTGTTGGCAATTTGACCATCGCAGCCTTATAGGCAGTATCAATCGAGTCAAACAAATCACCAACACCTTTGCCCTGCAAAGCGGAGATAAAATGAAACTTCGCAAATTCCAAAAAATTTAACTTTCGGCCAATATCGCGCTTGACTTGATCCCTTACAGCGACATCAAGCCCCTCCCACTTGTTTACAGCTACAACCAAGGCGCGGCCTGTCTCCAGAACAAATCCAGCGATAGTTGCATCCTGTTCCGAAACGTCTTGCCTTGCATCCAACACCAAGACAACAACATTGCAGTCCTCAATAGCCTGCATAGTCTTAACAACAGAGAACTTTTCGATCACCTCGGTGACCTTGCCTCGCCTGCGCACGCCTGCTGTATCAACAACAGTATAGGGACGTGAATCTCGTTCAAATTCAATATAGATGCTATCTCGCGTAGTCCCTGGCTGATCAAACGCAATTACCCGCTCTTCACCGAGGATCGCATTAACCAAAGTGGACTTACCTACATTTGGCCGACCAACAACCGCAAATTTCGGGTGATCACTCAAAGTAGCATCATCTACAACCTCAAATGGCTCAAGCACCAACTCCATGAGGTGCTTCACACCCTCACCATGGCTAGCGGATATTGCCAAAGGATCACCCAATCCTAGCTCGTAGAATTCCGCCGCCACAATACTCTGCTGCATGCCTTCAGATTTGTTGACCACAAGCCAGACCGGCTGCGAGATCTGACGTAGGTGATTTGCAATAACCTTATCCTGGGGGGTAATACCGATACGGGCATCAACGATGAACACGACGCAGTCTGCTTCATCAACAGCCTGCAAAGTCTGCCTGGCCATTTCATGCATAATCCCATCTTGCACGACTGGTTCAAAACCACCTGTATCAACCACAAAGTAGGGCTTATTTCCAACGCGACCGTGACCATAATGGCGATCACGAGTAAGCCCAGGAATATCCGCAACCAAGGCATCTCTAGTCTTGGTAAGACGATTAAACAAGGTAGACTTGCCCACATTGGGCCTACCCACCAATGCTACTGTTGGTTTCATGTATTTAACTTACCGCAAGGCAAGCGAATAAACGCTGCCACTTTCAGTCTGAACGATCAAACGCTCATTATTCACAATTGGGGCTACCAAAACCTTACTGCTGTCGGTTGCCGTACGCGCGACCAAGGCACCATCCTCAGCATCAAGTAAGTGAACAAACCCCTCGAAATCTCCAACAGCGAGATACTTCCCAAAAAGAATCGGTGCCGTCAATCTACGGCCGGTTAATGAGTCCTGCCGCCAAACAAGCCTTCCTATAGACCGTTCATACGCTGCTAGAGCACCCGCGCTGTCTGTGACATAAACATTCCGAGCATCAATTGCTAATCCCGCAGAGCTTGAGACATCTTTAGCCCAAAGTAGCGTGCCATTCGACGCAGCAAAACAGGCAACTTTACCCTGAAACGCAACTGCACAGACATGTCCGCCGGAAACAACCGACTGGCTTACAACATCACTGATCCGATCAAGCTCTGTCGCCCCGCGAGAAGACGCCACTACAGACTCCCACAGAATCTTGCCATCATATACTGCGATGGCTACCAGCTTACCTCCAGCCAACCCCACATAGGCGACACCCTCGACAACGGTTGCTGATGCATAATTGCGCAAAATCAGTGCCGGCTGGCTACGTCGAACCTGCCATACAACTTTCCCATCAGTCGCTTCCAAACCAAAGATACGACCATCCCCAGTTCTTACAACAACACGCCCGTTTGCAATAACAGGTGAGGCAATAATCTCACTTCCTAATTGAGTCTGCCATTTCTTTTGGCCAGTCAAACGGCCATAGGCCAAAACAGCCCCTTTATTCGTTCCCGCGACAACCAACTCCCCCCAACCTGCCACACCGCCAGAAAGTCCTGCTTCCGGTTTGACCGAAAATAACTGTTGGCCAGAATTTATATCGAATCCATTTATTTGTCCGGAAGCCGCTCCAGAGACAAGCACATTTGAATCAACGCTAGGAAAAAAACGATATATCTCTGCTGAACCACCCGACGCCTTCCAAGCAATTTCCAACTTACCGATCGGCTTCGTAATTTCAACCAATGGCGAAGGTGGCTGGCTATTATCGACAGAAGAACAACCCGTTAGGACGAAAAAAAATCCAAATAATAAAAATGCACGGACGGACTTTAAAATCAATTTTTAGTCTCCAGCGCACTCAATTTCAGCTCAACAAATCTTACATTAGGGGAGTCTTTACCGAGTTTAGCAATTGCCTCTTTGTAGGCTGTCTTTGCTGCAGGAAAATCCTCCTTAGCCGTCAAAATGTCACCCTTCGCATCAAGGAAAAGCCCAGCATAGCCGTCGTCACTGAAGGTCTTAACTTGATCCAAAGCAGCATCATACTTCTTTTCATCCGCCAAAATCGCGGCTAACCGAAGCTTCGCAATTGGCAATAAAATATCCTCAGAAGCATTATCAGCAATCCACATCAGTAATCTCTTGGATGCCAGAACATCCCCGTTATCATGAGCTGCTTTAGCAGCTAGAAAAACCACCCTAGCGGTGTACGCATTTTTTGGATATTCAGCAATTGCCTTGTCTGCCAATGCAATAATCTTTGTAGGATTTTTCTCTGCTAATATCTTCTCCATATCAGAGAGATACAGACTAGCACCAATAGATTGTTGGCTATTGTAGTAATTCCATGCTTGAACACCGCCAAATGTAAATATACCGGCAGCAGCGGAGGTCAATATAAGCTTACCCCATTTTCCCCACCAAGCTTTTAACTCTGCGATCTGCTCTTGTTCCTGTAAATCATATGCCATTTCATGCCCAATCCAATATTTACCCCTCCGCTTAAAGGGCGGAGGCAAAGAGCGCCTAGCTTGCAAAAATTACTAAGTTCCAAGGCAAGAGTTGACCTGAAAATTAGTACTTAGTTCACCCGACTCGAAATTTCTTTGCGCAATATATCCGGCAAATCTGATATTGATACCAGCCTTTGCTCCATCTCAAACCGTAGGGCCTTCAAGTTCACCGCATTCGCATTGGCTTCCATATCGCCAATAATCACAGCAAATTGCGCACCTGATGCATCTGCACGCTTCATCTGAGACTTAAAACTACCACCACCGGCGTGCAATACTACCGATCGTCCCGAATCTCTCAACCTCTCAGCAACTAAGGGCGCTATATGGGCCGCCCGCTCTCCCGAAAATGCGAGATACACATCCGGCGCATCATTCCCAACCAGGCCATATTCTTGCATCAATAATATAACCCGCTCTATGCCAAGACCAAACCCACAAGCAGTGGTTGGCTTTCCTCCCAATGTTTCCATCAGCCCATCATATCGGCCACCGCCAGCAATCGTGCCTTGCGAACCAAGCTTAGTGGTAACCCATTCAAAAACTGTTCGATTGTAATAATCCAGCCCACGCACCAAACGATGATTGAGTTGGTAATCAACACCGGCAAGCTGTAGAAGCTTGCAAAGCCCTTCAAAATGAAGGCGACTATCTTCCCCCAGAACATCAGAAAGTTTGGGTGCGCACATAATAAGTTCCTGCATTGCAGGATTCTTACTATCAAGAATACGCATCGGATTGGAATGAAGCCTTCTTCTAGAGTCTTCATCCAGGAGGGCTGGATGCCGTGAAAAATAATCTATCAGCGACTGTCTATACTTCGCTCGCTCTTCAGCATTTCCAATCGTATTCAATTGCAACGAAACATCCGCAATGCCAAGTTCTTTCCAAAGCCTTGCAAGCAGGATGATCAATTCAGCATCGATGTCAGGGCCTTGAAAGCCAAAGGCCTCCACTCCAACTTGAGAAAACTGCCTCTGCCGCCCCTTTTGTGGTTTCTCATGCCGAAACATTGGCCCCATATACCACAACCGCTGCGGACCATTGTATGTCAAGTTATGTTCGACGACAGATCTAACACACCCAGCCGTTCCCTCCGGTCGAAGGGTGAGGTGATCACCGTTCAGAGCATCGATCCAAGAGTACATTTCTTTTTCGACAATATCCGTATGCTCGCCAACGCTCCGAACATATAGTGAGGTCATCTCTACAATCGGGAGACGGATGCTGCGATAGCCGTATTGAGCCAAGACCTTTTGGACTGTTTGCTCAAACCGCTGCCACAAGGCTGAATCCCCAGGCAGAACATCGTAAAAGCCTTTAATTCTTTCTATTTTCTCGTTCATTCAAGCAATGGCCTTAACTGGAATAATTCGACGAGTAGCTCGCAACCTCCCACCCTCACCGTAATTTTCTTTTACATAGGCATCCACAATTGCCTGAAAATCTTCCGCAATTGTCTCGCCTTTTAATGTCACCGTTTTTTGACCATCAACAAAAACCGGTGCAACAGGCACCTCCCCTGTACCAGGTAACGAAATACCAATATTGGCAAGCTTGGACTCTCCAGGGCCATTAACCACACACCCCATGACAGCCACATTCATATTTTCAACACCAGGATAGGTGCTTCGCCAAATCGTCATTTGCTGACGAAGGTATTGTTGAATTTTCTGGGCAAGCTCTTGAAAGAATGAGGAAGTTGTACGCCCACATCCCGGACAAGCAGTAACCAACGGGGTGAAGGAACGGATACCCATCGTTTGGAGGATTTCCTGAGCAACCACTACTTCAGTGGTCCGTGACTCCCCTGGCAGAGGTGTCAATGACACACGAATTGTGTCTCCAATCCCTTCCTGAAGCAAAACCGATAACGCTGCGGTTGAGGCAACTATCCCTTTCGAACCTATGCCAGCTTCCGTCAAGCCAAGATGCAAGGCGTAATCACCCCGGCGAGCGAGCTCACGATAAACGGCAATCAAATCCTGAACACCGCTAACTTTGCATGAGAGAACAATTCGATCAGCAGGTAACCCTAACACCTCGGCAGCCGATGCACTTTCCAGAGCAGACCGTATCAATGCTTCCCGCATGAGAGCATCGGCAGCCAAGGGAGAATCCGAGCGACTATTCTCGTCCATCATGGAGGCGAGCATTGCTTGATCAAGGCTACCCCAATTTACACCAATGCGGACTGGCTTGCTGTAGCGGACGGCAGCATCAATCATCGTTGCAAACTGTTCCTCCTTTTTGGAACCTTTTCCAACGTTACCAGGATTGATTCGATATTTAGAAAGTGCATCAGCACATTCTGGATACTGACTGAGCAGTTTATGTCCGTTAAAATGAAAATCACCAATCAACGGAACAGGACACCCTTGGTTATCCAGCGCCACTCGGATTGCAGGAATCGCGGCGGCGGCCTCGATAGTATTAACGGTCACTCGGACCATTTCAGAGCCTGCGCGCCACAAATCTAATACCTGCAAAACTGTCGCATCAACATCGGCAGTATCGGTATTAGTCATAGACTGCACCACAACCGGCGAACCCCCACCGATTTTCAGATGATCTACGACGACAGCACGGGTATTGCGGCGCAATAAATTCGACATTTCAAAATCCGACGATCACTTCAATTCAAGATTGGCAACGTCTGTTTTGGTATAAGGTCCCAAATCAACGGTTTGGCCTTTAAAATACAACTTGGTATGAGGAGCATTACCAATGCGAATACGATACGGAACAACTCCCTTCAGGTCTTTCGTCATACCTGCACGCATCAACTCACTTGCTAGCTTCACTCCTTGCGAATCAACCACCATAACCCAAGTATCTGCGTCCGCCACAATTTTCAACTCATTGCCGGCAGTAGCAGGAATAGCTGAAGTACTTGCAACATCAACGTGAGATGCGGTTGCGGCGATAGCTTCAGGGGGCCTATAAGATTGTTGATCAGCGTTACCTACGGGCGGCAGCGCGCTACTATCGACTGCCTTGGGCGCCTCAGAAGCCGAACTACCGCCCTCATTACCTTTGATAACTTCAGAAGTAACGCTTGAACTCTCCTTGGTCACCGCAGAACTGATCTCTGAATTACGAGGAAGGCTGGATGCCATAGTCACAGGAGCGGCCGAAGAAGAAGTAACCGCTTCTTTTGAAACGGATAAAGTTGGCTCGGAACGTTGACTAGACAATTTCCATATCCCAAAAGATACAAGGCCAACCGCCGCTAAACCCAGAACAATGCCAATTGTTGAAGTCCGGCCACGCGCACCGCTCAACCCAAGTACAGGCATTGCTTCCTCCCGTAACTGAGGCAATGCCGCTTGAGGCGTTTCATTTGGCAAATGCTGATCCAAATATCGCAATAGAGGGGCAGCATCCATTTCCAGAAGCCGCGCATAATTTTTTACAAATCCACGGACAAATGTATTTCCTGGCAATTGCCCAAAACGATCAGCCTCAATGGCCTCAACCTGTTTCTTACCTAGCTTCAGCTTGTTAGCTACCTCATCAATCGACCAACCCATTTGTCGCCGTCTGGAAGCTAGCGCAGCACCTGCCGATTGAAATTCGGTTTCCCCAATCATCCCACCTACATTCATATCAGTCATTTTATCGTGCTGGTATATTGATCAGATTGTGCATCGTTCAGCATTTTCACTTCGGATGAATCAGGGAACTGCCTTCTTAATTGCTCAGAAAGTGCGGTTTCCAGTTCTTTATTTCCCAGGCGCCTTTCAACCCTAATATGCAGTAACATGACTTCAGGCGAAGCCTTAGTCAATTTCCCCATTTGTCCGATATATTGCTTAGCCAGTTCATACTGCTGCCGCTTATAAGCCAATTCCGCCGATGCAAATAGCAGCTGAGGATCATTTGGCTTCAAACGCAAGGCACGCGAGAACCAGTCTCCTGCCTCGCCCATTTCTCCAGAACGCGCAGCACAGATCCCAGCAGAATATAACGACTTCTCGGGCGTTGAATAAAGAGGGTTTTTGAGTGCATTGCGGAAATAGACACCAGCTTCTGCGTATTTTCTCTTCTTGTTACACAAAAACCATGCCATGTTGTGATTGGCATTAGAATCCTGAGCATCTAGCTGAAGCGACTTTCTAAAACTCTCCTCAGCTTTGTCATCCTCTTTCAATTCTGAATAAATCAATCCTTGTACATTGAATGCTGGTGCGTATTCAGCATCCACCGATAGTGCATTCTGTATTTCTTCCAGAGCAATGCCAAACTGGCCTCGAGTAAAATACGCTGCAGCCAATTCCGTTCTTAATCTTGCCCTCTCCTGGCTCTTGGGATCCTTGTCTGCGAAAACCGGACCTGCAATCAAGCAAACGATAATACCGAGAGGTAAATATCTCATTCCCCAAGCCTCATGCATTTGGTTTTGTGGGAGCGCTCATTGCCGAATTTACCTCAACAAGCGAAATCTGCTGCCGCCGAGCCTGACGTTTTGTCTTGTCCTGCACCTGACCCGCCAACTGACCACATGCCGCGTCAATGTCATCCCCTCGAGTCTTGCGTACGGTCACTACATAGCCGTTTTGAATCAACGCATCTCGAAATCTTCGAATGGACTCCTGCGAAGATCGTTTGTAGCCGGAATTTGGGAACGGGTTAAAAGGTATCAGGTTAAACTTGCAAGGCACATCTCTCACTAAGCGCAACAACTGTTCAATATGCTGGTCTGTGTCATTGACCCCATCCAGCATAACATATTCGAATGTGATGAAATCTCTCGGAGCTTTCTCAAGATAGCGCAAACACGCCGCCATCAGCTCATTCAATGGGTATTTTCGGTTAATCGGGACTATCTCGTCACGCAATAGATCATTCGGCGCATGCAGGCTAACGGCCATTGCAACCGGGCATGCATCTCGCAACCTATCCATTGCCGGAACGATACCTGAGGTCGATAAGGTGACGCGACGCCGTGACAAGCCATAAGCATTGTCATCCAGCATCAGACGCATAGCTGCGACTACGTTGTCAAAATTAGCAAGTGGCTCCCCCATGCCCATCATGACAACATTTGAAATGATTCTTTCACCCTTAGGGTCTCTGCCCAAAGCACGATTCGCCCACCATAGCTGGCCGATGATTTCAGCGACGCTTAGGTTCCGGTTAAAGCCTTGGCGGCCGGTCGAGCAAAAGGTGCACTCCAGGGCACAGCCCACTTGAGATGAAACACATAAGGTCCCGCGATCATCTTCAGGGATAAAGACAGTTTCCACGCCATTACCGGTGCCAACATCCAGCAACCACTTACGTGTTCCATCTTCGGAAATCTGTTCTGCCATCAAGGCCGGGGGCGTGACCGTTGCTTCTGCGGCAAGATTTGCCCGAAACGACTTGGCAATATCGGTCATTTTTTCAAAGTCCGATTCGCCGAAGTGGTGAATCCATCTCATTAACTGCTTGGCACGAAATGGCTTCTCCCCCCTTTCCTGCAAATATGCCGATAGGGCGGCGAAGTCGAAATCGAGCAAATTCGTAGTCATATTCCCGGCCTTACACTGCTACAACAAATTAACGGCTATACACTTCTGAAGACGGGAAGAAGTAAGCAACTTCAATCGCAGCATTTTCTGCACTATCAGAGCCATGAACTGCGTTGGCGTCAATGGAGTCAGCGAAATCCGCGCGGATGGTGCCCTTATCTGCTTTCTTCGGATCGGTAGCGCCCATGAGTTCACGATTTTTCAGGACGGCAGACTCACCTTCCAACACCTGAATCATGACTGGGCCGGATACCATGAAGTCAACCAGATCCTTGAAGAAAGGACGCTCACGATGTACAGCATAGAACCCTTCTGCCTCAGCACGGGAGAGATGCTTCATCTTGGCTGCAACAACCTTGAGGCCAGCAGCTTCAAAACGAGCATAGATTTGCCCCACTACATTTTTTGCTACTGCATCGGGTTTAATGATGGACAGGGTACGTTCGACAGCCATTGAAAATCTCCAAAACTGGTAATTATGACGAGCATGAAAATCTGAGAAAACAAGCTAAGCAAGCTGATTCTTCAGTTGGCAGCGTGCTTGCTGCCCAAAATACGACCGAATATTCTAACAGCTTTTACAAGCAGTGCGTCAGCGATGCCTAATTCGACCAAGACTGGAAACCTCCCGGTGCAATCAGAAAAATCTGAATCAAAACAAAATACTGCTTCAGACCATGATTTACTGGAACAAAGAGAAATGCGACGTCGGCTAGGCAATAAACTTGCCATTGCCGTTGTCCTGATTGTTCTTGTCGCCATTGCAATCCCACTCATTGACCAGCTGGAATCCAAGCCGCCCGCAAAAATCGAGGGGCCGCAGATAAATACTGCCCAAAGTGGAATAACGCCTCCCCATGTCGATGCTCCGGCAAAGCAAACTGAGGTAATCTCAAGCAAGCCCGAAACCCCTGCAGAAGGCCACCCCAGCGCGACTCCGAAAGCAGATGATGCCCCCGTGGAGGCGACTACCCCTGCTAAAGCGGCACCTACGGATGAAGCCGTAACGCAACCAAGCTCAATACCAGGCAAACCCCAAGCAGAGGTCAAAGCCGCCCCGGTTAGCCCGGCAGTACCTACAACACCACTGGCGCAATCAACAGCAGCGGGTTCAACACAAGTCTCGCCGTCCCCCGCGAGGAATGAAGGAACCCCCATCCCCAAGCCAAAGACCCAGACCGCTGCTGCAGAGATGCAGGCAACGACGCCCCCAGCTCAGACCACACCCCGAACCGCACCAATCAATAGCGGATCAAAACCCCCAACGCCTCAGATGGGATCATCAAAAACCGAGCCATCACTCGCCATCGTAACGCCCCCTTCGTCCGCCACGACCAAAACTGTGTCCATCCCTCCAGTCGCCACCGAAGCAGCCAAGGCTGAGCAGGCAATTATTGCGCTCGCAACAGGCGCACTACCTCCGAATAGTAAAGGCTATCTGGTACAAGCCGGGGTATTCGGTAGCGCCCAAAATGCGGACAAGCTCCTGCAGAAATTACATGCAGCCGGGTTGCCAGCCCATTTGGAAACCAGAGTTCAGGTAGGACCTTTTGCCAATAAGGCGGAAGCGGATATGACCATCCGACGGTTAAGAGAGTTGGGAATCACTCCAATTCTCCAGCCTCCCGCACCCTAAGTCGCTATTAACTCGGTCAGGAAAGGAAAAGGTTTTGCGACACTAACCCTGTCAAAAAAACTTTGACAACCCGGATCTAAATCAAGCTTAGATCCATCTTGGCAAATCCCGGTCAGGCCAATCATTTGGCCTCCACTGAGGTCTGAAACCATCGATCGATTGGTATTCGGCGGCAATAGCCAAACTTGGCACGGCAACCAGAGCATCACCATCAAATAACAGCGGCCAGCGCTTACGTAACCAGGGCGGAATATCCGCCTCTTGAAACAAGTGCTTGACCGGCCTTAGCGGCCGCCCTGGACCGGGACGGATAAGCTCACCCCCGCTTCGGGGTCGTATCGTCAATCGGGGCAATATGGACCGATCAATGCCACGCTCAGGCACAATTTCAAACCGCATCTCCCCTCCCCAGTCTTTCAATGTCAGATTGGCTTGGCCTTGCCAACCCAATGAAACTGGCGATGGATTCAGGGTCAGATCATCCACAAACAGCTTTTCCCGGTAGCGTCGAAAAGCCCGCTTGCCTTGCACCAGAACCGGCATAGCATCTGCCGCTCCATTCCACAGTTGGCGAGCCCACTCTTCCAGCTGCCGGCCAGTCAGGCTGACCTTATATCGAGCCATGAACCAGCGCAGGGCATTAAGCTTGCGTCGATCCGGTAACGAGGCCAATCGGGCCAGGTCAAGCACGCCGTTCCAGAGTCCACAATCCAGCTCGGCCAGATCGTCCGTGAGACTGGCAGTCATGCCCATCTGGCGGGATGTTGCATCAAGCACCTCCGCACAGTCATCGAATCGTGACTTCAGTAACGGAACAACTTCGTTTCTTAGAAAATTCCGGTCAAATCGGGAGTCTTGATTACTTTCGTCCTCAACCCAACCCGCCCCCTCCTGCAACATCCAGGCTTGCAGTGCGGTGCGCGGGGTTTGCAACAATGGGCGCCACAATATGGTGCCAGATTCAAGCTTGCGCTGAGCTGGCATTGCCGCCATCCCACGTACGCCACCGCCGCGTAATAACTGCAGAAGTACCGTTTCAGCTTGATCGTCCAAGTGGTGCGCCAAGGCCACGATATCCGTCTGCAACGCTTCGTAAACTTCATAACGGGCGCGACGGGCTTCAGCTTCCAGGCTTTGGCCACCATGTCGCCTTACAACGACACGAAACACCTGCAGTGGAACCTCCAAACGCTCACACAGCCGTTGGCAACTTTCCGCCCAATAATCTGCATTCGGAGATAGGCCATGATGAACATGCACAGCCCTTAAAATGTGGGGGATCGAATCCTGCAGTTGATGGAGAACCCGCAGCAGGCATACGGAATCCAATCCTCCAGAAAGCCCCACGGTAACCGCTCGACCAGCCAGATCCGGCATGGATCGAGCTACTCGAATCGGCAAGGCATCGCCGGAATCAGCCGATGGCAACTTCCTTGAATTTGCCATACCCCATCAGCCGCTCGAAGCGGGCTTCCAGTAATTCGTCGATTGATTTGTCCTGCAATTGCTTGAGTGCATCTTGAAGACTTTTGCGCAGGGTTGTGATCATGGCTTGCGGATCACGGTGTGCGCCGCCACAAGGCTCCGTCAATACTTTGTCAACCAGACCCATTGTTTTGAGGCGCGTTGCAGTAATGCCCAAGGTCTCAGCGGCCTCAGGTGCCTTTTCGGCGCTCTTCCACAGGATCGAAGCACAACCTTCCGGGGAAATAACCGAGTAGGTCGCGTACTGCAGCATTTGCACAATGTCGCCAATAGCAATCGCCAGCGCACCACCCGATCCCCCCTCGCCAATGACCGTGACAATAACGGGCACTTTCAGACGGGTCATTTCAAACAAATTGCGGCCGATTGCCTCGGACTGGCCTCGCTCTTCAGCCCCAACACCGGGGTAGGCCCCTGTGGTATCAACAAATGTCAGCACCGGAATTCCGAATTTTTCGGCCAGTCGCATCATTCTGAGAGCCTTGCGATAGCCTTCCGGACGGGGCATGCCAAAGTTTCGGAAAATCTTTTCTTTGGTATCTCGACCTTTCTGATGGCCAATCACCATGATGGTCTGGCCATTGAAGCGGGCCAATCCGCCCACGATCGCCGGGTCATCAGAGAAGGCTCGATCGCCGTGCAATTCTTCGAAGTCGGAAAACAATCCCTTGATGTAGTCCAAGGTATAGGGCCGCTGTGGGTGGCGGGCCACCTGGGAAATCTGCCAAGGGGTGAGCTTGGCGTAAATCGACTTGGTAAGTTCCTGGCTCTTCTTCTGCAGATGACCAATTTCAACTGATATATCTACCGCTGAATCATCCTGAACAAAGCGCAGCTGTTCAATCTTGCCTTCCAGTTCCGCTATCGGTTGCTCGAAGTCGAGAAAGGTGGTTTTCATCGCTCAGACCCGCTTCTGTTGGCGCATCACAACGCCAGTTTGTCAGTTGGAAAAGCAGCCCGGCTCCCGGCCGGGAGGGGCTGTACGCGGCGGATCATACCGCAATCCTTGGCAACACCCTACCCTGCCGACAGGGCTTTTTTGAGATCAAGCGCTCGCTCGTACAGGCGATTGCGGGGGGCGCCAGAAATCTCCGCAGCCAGCTTAACTGCTTGTTTTACGGGGAGTTCTGATAACAATGTCGTGAGTAGATCATCCCATTCATCCTCGCCATCTGCCTGCATTTCGGCAGCCTCAATCAGCAGGACAATCTCCCCCCTTTGCTGATTGGTGTCGGCCGCGACCCAGGTCGCAAGCTCGTGCAACGGGGCGCGCCGGATGGTTTCAAAGGTCTTGGTTAACTCTCTAGCCAGCACGCCAATCCGGTCAGCACCCATGATGGCAACCAAATCATTGAGACATTCTTCGATGCGATGGGGCGCTTCAAACAGCACCAGGGTATGAGGTAGTTTGCTCAACGGCTCCAGCTCCCTGCGGCGAGCTTGGGCTTTAGAGTCGGTAAAGCCGTGAAAATAGAACCTTGGGGAGATCATTCCGCCCGCCGCCAAAGCCGCCAGCACCGCAGACGGGCCCGGAATCGGTACCACTTTGAAGCCCGCAGCATGCACTGCGGCGACCAAACGGCTACCGGGATCACTGACCGCAGGGGTACCTGCATCAGAGATCTGAGCCACCGCTTCCCCACGCTTTAACCGCTCAATCACTTTGTCGGCCGCTTCACGCTCGTTGTGCTCTCTCAGGCTGAACAGCGGGGTTTGAACACCAAAACTGCGCAACAGCTGCCCGCTGACACGGGTATCTTCCGCTGCAACAACATCTACCGCAGCCAGTACAGCCAACGCGCGCGGGCTAAGATCAGTTCGATTCCCAATAGGAGTAGCCACCACATATAATGCAGGCTTCTCTACGGATTGTGCTTCGCTATGCAAGGTCTTGCTCCATTCTGGCGGACAAAAGGTTCGCTGATCGGCACTATTCTGGCCGGGTCGCTACTATACGGAGGAGCCACCGCCGCTGCCAGCGCAGCCGAGGCCAGCCCGCAGGCGGAACCTCCTACGCCCCATATTGCTTTGCTGCTCCCCATCAAGTCCAAGTCTCTCGGCACCGTTGCTGAGGCGATCAAGAGTGGTGCCGTAGCGGCTCAAGCCAAGTTGGCTGAAAGCCGTACCCCTATCTTGCGCCTTTACCCAACCGGAGAAAAAGAGGAAGACACGGTCACCCAATATAAACGTGCGCTGGCAGAAGGGGCCGTCGGCGTAATTGGCCCGGTTACACGGCCGGCTATCAGCCAAATCGCTGCAACGGGCCGACTGGACATTCCTGTTTTGGCGCTGAATGCTCTTGATGACGGCGCATTGAGCGTCACCAATCTATATGGCGTCGGTTTGTCGATCGAGTCGGAAGCCAGGGAAATTGCCAGACTGATGCGAGAGGATGGCAGAAGCCGGCCCGCCGTCATCCTGACCGATGCCCCACTCACCAAGCGGATGCAACAAGCCTTTTCTGCGGAATGGCAGATCAAAGGTGGTAGCACAACCCCAGTTGTCTACGACGCCAAAACCGTTGGGCTGGCGAAACTCAAAGAACTGCTTAACCAGGCCGACGCCGACGCCGTTTTCCTGGCATCAGATCTAAAAAAAGCACGGCTGGTAAGGCCCTATATCGGTAATGATCGTCCGGTCTACGCGACTTCCCAGATTTGGGGGGGCAAATTTGGCAAGACAGCGGCCAATGTTGACCTGCTCGGCATCAAGTTTGTCGATATGCCCTGGCTGCTTGATCCACACAACCCCGAAGTAGCCGCGTATGCCTCCCCCGACAAGCCCCTCTCGGCAGATTTGTCCCGGCTCTACGCTCTGGGCATAGATGCGTATCGACTGTCGTTGCAACTGATCGTTGCCGAAGCCGGTGTTGCGATTGAGATGCAAGGGGTGACAGGGGGCCTGCGCCTCGATAAGTCACGGGAATTTCATCGGCATCCCGTAAGGGGAGAAATCGGCGGCGAACCGTTGACACCCCCACCGCCCGCCAGCCCGCCTGCAGAGACCCCAGCGGAGACCAGCGCAAGCGGCACCACCCCCAACCCTTCGACGGCACGCTAAGCGCAATGAATCGAACAGGCGCCACGGCAGAGGCATTGGCCGTGGCCTTTCTGCGGCAACAGGGTCTGGATATCCTTGCGCAGAACTGGCGTTGCCGCTTTGGCGAAATCGACATCATTGCCAGGGACGGTAGCTGTGTGGTGTTCGTAGAAGTACGCAAACGCAGCAATCTGCGCTATGGCGGGGCCGCCAGCAGTATTACTTCCGCCAAAATGAAAAAGCTGGTGGCGACTGCTGAGCACTATCTCTCCACCTTGCCAAGGACACCCGCCTGTCGCTTTGATGCCATATTATTCGAAGGTGATCAGGCCATTGAGTGGATAAAGAATGCTTTTCAGGCTGGTGGCTGAGGTAGGTCGTTATACCAACCAGAAGCGTCGCCGCAATGCCAGATTGCCGGCTTTGTTCCGGCATGCGAAAACGACCCCGTTGTGTTGCCAGATGAGGAACCAAAGCCCCTTCTGGTACGTCACTTCCAACAATTAATCCTTTTGCGGTACCCCGATATGGAACTTGTTAATCGCGTAAGCCAACATTTTCTCGACAGCATTGCAGTCAAACAGGCTGCAGTGAACACGCTGTCCGTGCCTATTGCTACCTCCGCTGAGCGCATGGTCGCCGCGCTGATGGCGGACGGGAAGATTCTTGCCTGTGGGAATGGCGGCTCCGCTGCAGATGCGCAGCATTTTGCCGCCGAGATGCTGGGAAGGTTTGAAAAGGAAAGGCCGGGGCTTGCAGCCATCGCCATCACCACCGACTCCTCGGCGCTGACGGCCATCGCCAATGATTACGACTACGAGCTGGTGTTTTCAAAGCAGGTTCGCGCCCTGGGTCAACCTGGTGACGTATTGCTGGCCATCTCGACCTCAGGCAACTCTGCCAATGTGGTGGAAGCCATCCATGCCGCCCACGAACGGCAAATGACCGTCATTGCACTTACCGGCCGAGATGGCGGCAAGATCGCTGAAATCCTGTCCGGCGAAGACATTCTGCTGAATGTGGATACCCAACGAACTGCACGGATTCAGGAGACCCATATTCTGGTCATCCATTGCCTGTGTGATGCCATCGACTACATCCTGCTGGGGGGAGAATGATGCGCGGCAAATTGATTGCGCTCGCCATCGCATGCGCGCTTCCTTTGCTGAATGGCTGCGCGCCGCTGGTAGTGGTTGGAGCCGGCACCGGCATGAGCCTGATCAACGACCGGCGGGCTACCGCAACGGTCTGGACCGATCAGCAAATCGAATTGCGCACCGTAGACAAGATTCACAACAAATTCGGCACGGCCACGCATGTCAATGTCACCAGCTTCAACAAGACGGTGTTGCTGACAGGTGAAGCGCCTGATGAAGCCACGCGTGCTGAAGTCGAAAAAATGGCGCAGACAACGCCCGATGTAAAAAAAGTCTTCAATGAAGTCGTCGTCGCTCCAGCCTCTGGGGTGGCCGCGCGCAGCAGCGACACCGCTCTGACAGCCAAGGTCAAGACCGGCATGTTCGAAGCGGGAAAATTCTCGCCAGTACATGTGAAAGTGGTAACTGAACGGAGCGTTGTTTACCTGCTGGGGCTGGTCAAACAACAAGAAGGGCGTGATGCCGCCGAGATCGCCAGCAAGACTGCGGGCGTCAGCCGCGTTGAAACGTTTTACGAATACATTGATTAGGCTGTGTTGAAGCTTTGCTTCCAATCGCCCCAAGCTTAGGCAGATTGAGCCCAGTTCAGGTAGGCGAAAAACAGAACCCGAATAGGCTCCTCCTTACGGAAACAGAGAGTTGCCCCAAACAATACGGGCCGGTCATTTGACCGGCCCGTATTGTTTTAAATGCGCGCTTAGTCGCGGAAATTCTGATACTGCAAAGGAAAGTCTGTAATCGACTTTCTGATCAAGGCAATCGCTTCCTGCAGATTGTCACGCTTGGCGCCAGTAATACGCACCGCATCCCCTTGTATCGCCGCCTGGACTTTCAACTTCGAATCTTTGATCAACCGGACAATCTTCTTGGCCAATTCGGTTTCGACCCCAACCTTGACCGTTATAACCTGCTTGACCTTGTTGCCACTGACTTTGCCAACCTCGCCATAATCGAGACAACGCACATCGACATTGCGTTTGGCCAGCTTCGTCAGTAGCACATCCTTAACCTGATCCAGCTGAAAATCCGAATCTGCAAACACGGTCAACACCTTTTCGGATTGCTCGACCCTCGCATCGCTTCCTTTGAAGTCATAACGGTTGGTGACCTCCTTGTTACACTGGTCAACGGCATTGCGTACTTCTACTTCATCGACTTCCGAAACCACATCAAATGACGGCATAGCACTTTCCTAAGCAAAATGACAAACGTAGTGGACCGTCTCAAAGGTTTCAATGTCAAAGCTTGAATTGCCGGCTACCGAGAAGCTCTGGCCGGCTTCAAAGTCAGTCCAGCCCTCTTCCCCTTGAAGCCGGACGCGGCAACGGCCAGCAATCAGCTCCATGACCTCGGGGGCTGCCGTATTGAAAGTCAGGCTGGAAGGCAGAATCACCCCAACCGATTTGCGACTGCCGTCGGCAAAAACCACAGTATGGCTGACACATTTGCCATCGAAATAGACATTGGCCTGCTTGAGTACGGATACGTTGTCGAACTGTTTCACGATCATCCCCTGAAGACAAAAAAGCCCGCGACCTGCGCGGGCATTGCGGTATGGCGATTCGCTTACCAGATCAGCGCTGGCCAAGCTTGGCGGCGATACGCATTCTGAGCGCATTGAGCTTGATGAAGCCAGCGGCATCGGCCTGATTGTAAGCACCGCCATCGTCTTCGAAAGTCGCGATATTAGCGTCAAACAACGACTTTCTGGAATCCCGGCCCACGACAATCACATTGCCTTTGTACAGTTTCAGGCGAACGGTACCGCTGACGCTCTCCTGGCTGGCATCAATCATGGTCTGCAGCATCTTCCGCTCTGGCGCCCACCAGTAGCCGGTGTAGATCAGTTTGGCGTAGCGCGGCATCAGCTCGTCCTTGAGATGGGCAACTTCCCGATCAAGAGTGATGCTTTCAATAGCACGGTGCGCCTTCAGCAGGATCGTTCCACCAGGGGTCTCGTAGCAACCACGCGACTTCATGCCAACGTAGCGATTTTCTACGAGATCGAGCCGACCGATACCATGTTTGCCACCAATGCTGTTGAGCTGGGCCAATACCTGAGCAGGGCTCAGGCGCACGCCGTTGATCGCCACTACATCGCCGCGCTCGTATTCAAGCTCCAGGTATTCAGCCTGGTCTGGCGCCTTCTCTGGGCTAACCGACCAAAGCCACATATCTTCTTCTGGTTCTTTGGCCGGATCTTCCAGCACCTGGCCTTCATAGCTGATGTGCAGGAGGTTGGCATCCATCGAATATGGGCTGCCGCCGTCCTTCTTCTTGGTAATGTCGATGCCGTGCTTCTCGGCATAGGCAAGCAGCTTTTCACGGGAGAGCAAATCCCACTCGCGCCAAGGCGCAATGACTTTGACGTCCGGTTTGAGGGCGTAGTAACCCAGCTCAAACCGCACCTGATCATTACCCTTGCCGGTGGCGCCGTGGCTAACGGCATCTGCCCCGGTCAGATTGGCAATTTCGATCTGGCGCTTGGCGATCAGCGGCCGGGCAATCGAAGTCCCCAGCAGGTATTCCCCCTCGTAGATGGCGTTGGCACGGAACATCGGGAATACAAAGTCCCGCACGAATTCTTCGCGCAGATCATCAATGAAGATGTTCTCAGCAGAAATACCCATAGCCAGCGCCTTCTTGCGGGCTGGCTCCAGCTCTTCGCCCTGGCCAATATCTGCGGTGAAGGTCACAACCTCACATTTGTAGACATCCTGCAGCCACTTGAGAATGACCGATGTATCGAGACCACCTGAGTAAGCGAGAACGACTTTCTTGATTTCAGACATGATGAGCCCTGTAGTGCAATTCAGTGGGAAACAATTTTTTCGTAGCAATCAGCGCGAATATCGACAACTTCGAAGCAGATCTGGCAGGCGCGTTCTGCCAGGGTTGCCGCAAAGTAAGCCGCCACAATCGGTTTGACGGCCGCCACGGCCCGTCGCTTGAAGTTGAGCGGACGACTGTCGAGCAGATGCAGCTTGACGTGTATAAATGCCCGATTCGGGTCGCCGTCGCCAACCCGCCAATCAAGCAGACGATTGGCGCGGCTGCGGATTTCCTCCAGCTGCACATCACCCAAAGCATGCAAAGCGGCATGCAGTTGTGCAAACAGCGCCTGAAAATCTGGCCTTTCGGCTAGATTATCGGAGTAGTCGATCACGATATGGGGCATGAAGAATTCGCTTCAGCATAGGTGGTATGGGTATTTCATGCTCGGATCGCGTACGTCAGCGGAGGGGCTGACGCCCATCACGGACTGTCGCGATCAAAATACCTCTCAACAGCGCCTAATCATTGACCTTGCCGATCAGAAGGTATTCAAGCAAGGCTTTCTGGGTATGCATGCGGTTTTCCGCCTCGTCCCAGACAATCGAATTCACCCCATCCAATACCTCCGGATCCACTTCCTCGCCCCGATGTGCCGGCAGGCAATGCATGAAGACCGCCTCAGGCTTGGCGTGGCTCATCAACTGGGTAGTCACTTTGTAGTTGAGGAAATCGACCCGTCGCTGCAGGCTCTCGCGCTCAAAGCCCATCGAGACACACACATCGGTAGCAACGATATCCGCGCCCTTGACCGCCTCGACCGGATCAACCATTTCTTCCAGAACATCCGGCCCGAATACCTCACCATCGAGCGGCTTCATCTCGTAGCCTTTGGGGCGGGCAATCCTGACCTTGAAGTTGAACAGCTGGGCTGCCTGCAACCACGACCGGACGATGTTATTGGTATCGCCGATCCAAGCCAGTGTTTTGCCCTCGATCGGGCCACGATGCTCGATAAAGGTGTAAACGTCCGCCAGGGTCTGGCATGGGTGATATTCATTGGTCAGACCATTAATGACCGGTGCATCGCAATTACGGGCGAAGGTGTCGATGATGGTCTGCTCGAAGGTGCGGATCATCACCACATCCACCATGCGCCCCATCACGCGTGCGACATCCTCAATCGGTTCGCCTCTTCCCAGTTGTGTGTCCTTGGAGTTGATGAACATGGCGTGCCCACCAAGCTGGGCCATGCCCGCCTCGAACGACACCCGGGTGCGGGTCGATGACTTCTCAAACACCATTGCCAGCACCTTGCCTCGCAGCGGCTCATGTCGCTCCCCGGCCTTGTGGCGTTGTTTCAGAATGCGGGTACGCTCGAACAGGTACACGAGTTCTTCTTTGGTGAAGTCATTGAACCGAAGGAAATGTTTGGCTGACATGATGGAACCTTATCGCTTTGTTATACCCTGACCCTGCGGACGCCCCGCCTCGGCACTGCGCCACACCAATACAGTCGCGGCTTTACGGGGACGGGGCCTGCATCCGGCAGTTTGCAGGTGAAGGCAAGATGTTTAACCGATGAAGTCAGCTAAGGCAAGTAGGATTTGCTGCAATGCGACAGAATTTTATTAATTTGCGACGCAAATTTTATGAGAAACGACCCGGCTGATGCCATTGCCGCTATGCCAGAGCAAACCAGATCAGGGGGCGACTTCAATGCGATTGCGTCCACCAGCCTTGGCGCGGTAAAGCGCGGCATCAGCAGCCTGTAGCAAACTTTCAGAATCCCGGCCGTGATGGGGAAAGCCGGCAACCCCGGCGGAAAAGGTCAGGCCGCCCAGAGCCAGTCCGTCCAGAGTCAACGTTGCATCGCGAAAGCCGCCAAGCAGTTTATTGACACGCCCAACCGCCTGCTCGACCGAAATGTCCGCCATGACAATGCAAAACTCCTCGCCCCCGTAGCGGCTGGCAAAGTCACTGCCGCGAATGTTTTCCCGCAGCAGATGCGCCAGCGCCATCAACACCTTGTCGCCAGCCGGATGACCAAAGCGGTCGTTGACGGACTTGAAATGATCAACATCCATCAGCACCACACACAGGGTATAAAAACGCCGCTCGGCAAGCTTGAGCTCGTTGAACAACTCATCGTGCAGGTAACGGCGATTGTAGAGATCGGTCAACGGATCGCGTATCACCTGCTCCCGCAAGGCATTCTGCAAGCGCTCGATCTGCTCGACCTTGTGTTTGAGTTCGTCGTTCAGCGCCTCCAGCTCGCGCTGCGCTCGTTCGGCTTCCGCTTGCTTGAGTCGCGCAAAATCACGCTCGCGCTTAGCCTCAATCAATTCATTCTGGATTTGCAGGGTCTGCAGGCGTGCCCTGGAAGTATTGCCCAGATGTTGTTCATATAACTCATGATGACGTCGGTGGTAGCGATAAGCCTGCTGCCAGTCGCCAATCAAGGCATAAGTCTCTGCGGTTTCCCGCATTACCTGACAGGCGTAGTAGAGATCCTGCAGGCCAACGAGCTTCGACTCTGCCATCTGTAGCGCTTCAAGCGAGGCGGCCAGTTGCCCCAAGCCACGAAGAATCAGCCCTTTGACCCACCAGCAATGCACACCGACCCGTACCTCATGCGCCGCCTCGGCATGAATCTGAGCATTTTCGATGTAGTCGGTGGCAAGTTCCCAATCGCCCCGGCTGGCAAAGGTGTGGGCAGCAATCGCCTCGAAAAAGGCGTAATCGCCCCCCGAGGTAATCTGCCGTTTCTGGCTCAGAAATGGCCGGATGATGTCGTAAGCCCCTTCAGGATCGCCAGAAATCAACAGGCTGGCCGCCAGATTGCCTGCTACCAGCTGCATATAGTTTTCCAACCTATGGTTGGAGACCACGGCCATCGCCTCCAGCAGTAGCTGCTTGGCATCCTCGTAGTTGCCCAGCTCGTGCTGAGTGGAGCCCAGATTTGACAGGATGATGGCCAGACTGCTCGGGCTGCCATCCTGCCTCGCGACATCCAGTGTTCGATACAGATAGCGCAACCCGTCTACATTGCGCCCCGTTTCAAAGCTGGCCACGCCCAGCGTGTTGTACACCACAAACTGATCAAACAGCCGCCCAACCCGCTCAGCCAGATCGGCTGCTTCCAGCGCCAGGGCATAAGCCTGGTCCTGCCGGTTGAAGCGCGACTCCACAATCGCCTGCCCGCACAACGCAATCATGCGCGCACGCTCATCGGCCTGAACCGGCGCCAGCAGCAGCAACTCACGCAAGCGGGCAACGCCCTCCTCGAATCGACCATAGCGTATGGCAAAAAACGCCAATGTCAGGTCCGCATAGTGGCACCCCATTGCATCATCCCGCGACACAGCCAGTGCTCGGGCGGCTTCTGCCAGCTCCTGCGAACGGGTCGGATCCTGATACTGCAGACGCCAAGCCTCTTCATTCAACGACGACACGGCATTCCCCGCGCTGTCTTCATGCAGTCGGGCGGCTTCAGCAGTTGGGAAGGTTTGTGGGTTCATCGGCTCATTCTAGGCCCTGTTGGTACTTTTTTGTGGATCGCGTTCTGGCGAAAAGCGGCCAGAGAGAAGGCGCTGTAAATACCGGCAGCGCCCGATGTGCCGATGGGGTTCTCAGGCCGACTCAGGCAGGATGCGGCGCATCGGGTGTACCGGCCACGACCGTGCATCCGCGACCGCTCGCCTTGGCCCGATACAGCGCCTTGTCTGCTGCGGCCAGCAGGCCATCCAGTGAGTCGGCATGCAGGGGATACACCGCAAGTCCGGCCGAGAATTCAATCTTCAGCAGATCACCTTCTACCGTCGTCAAGCGCACGTCATCCAGACGTTTGCGCAAGGTTTCAAGACGCGCCAGGGCAACGTCGGTCTCAACAGCAGGCACTACCAGACAAAACTCCTCGCCACCATAGCGCCCCAGCAGATCCCCCGGCCGCACGCAGCGACGCAGAACCCGAGCAAAAGTGCGCAGAACCAGATCACCCGTGGCGTGGCCGTGCCGGTCATTAACCTGTTTGAAGCGATCCAGATCAATCAGCGCGACCACCACTTGCTGGCGGTCCCGCTGCGCCCGCTCCATGCGCGCCGCAAAGTTCTCGAACAGATAGCGGCGGTTCGAGAGCCCGGTCAAGGCATCCCGGCTGGCGTCAATGCGCAGCCGTCGCTCCAGACGCCGTGCCTCGGCAATCTTGCGCATCAGCTCGGCATTGGTGCTGAGCAACTCGGAATTAGTGGCGTCCAGCAAGGCACGGGCACGCACCGACTGCTCTCGTTCACGCCGAGCCTGTTCGAGCTCCAGCTCCAGCCTGATGGTCTGCGCCCGTGATCGGTTTCCCAGCTGCATGAATTGTCGCCGTAGCGTGCCAAAGTCACGCCAGGCCGCCAGCGCCGCAGTCAGATCCCCCGCTTGTTCGATGGCCTGGGCTCTGGCTTGGGCAATCCAGACGCCAATCGATGGATGCCGTTCTGCCGCCAGTAATGCCCACGACTCGTTCAGGCGCTCGCATGCCTGGTGCAACTCCCCTCGCCGCAAGGCCAGCAGGCCATGCAGGCAGTTGTAGACAGCATGATTGGGGTCGCCCAACGTCGATTCCAACACGGGCAGCGCCCTTTGCAGGCGCTGCTCGGCGCGGTCGAAATCGCCAGCTTCGTAATAGGCGCGGGCAGCGGTAAGGTGAACAAAGCCCTGTGCGTAGACGGGCTGTGCCGCCTCGCCGATCTGTTCCAGGCGCCCCACCAGCTTGAGCGACTCGTTGTAACGCCCTACGCCCAGATAGCACGCCGCCAGCAGGGCCAGGATCTGACCCGTCACCCGGTGGCGGGGGGAGCGCCGCACTTGCTTCCAGGCGGCATCAAGCGCCGCCAGCGCGTCGTCGTCGTTGCCGACGGTTCTTTGGGCAACACCGATATTGGCCAGCACCATTCCCAGCAGCACGGGCTGGTTGGCATGATCCAGCCAGCCAGCGGCCCGGTAAAACCAGCGCAAACCTTCCGGATGCCGGCCAAGATAGGAATACGCCGTCGCGGCGCCGTTACATGACCAGGCAAAGTCTTCGGGATGGCGCTCATCCAGAGGCGCTGCGGCATTTTCGAGATACAGCTCCAACGCCGGTTGCAATTGATGGCGCCGCATCAGGACAAACCCACGCGCATCCCGGGTCAGCCAGATGCCCCGCCGGTCTTCCACGGCCAGCAAGGCCGGCTCAGCCAGACTCAGGCGCTGTTCACCTGCCTCAATCGAGCCATAGCGCAATTCGTGAAAAGCCAGGGACAACTGGGCCCAGCCGCTTTCGGCCTGATTCGACTCCCGCTCCGCCTCTTCCAGCGCACGAAAAGCCAGGCTCCGGGCTTTCTCGGGTTGACTGAACTGGGTAGCCCAGGCGCGGCGGTTCAGTTCTGCCGCATCCAGCCGGTGGCCGCCGCCTGACTTCTTCGCCGTCATGCTGGCAGCTCCAGGTCTGCCGAGTAGCCAATTACCAGCTGCCGGCCCGCGCGCTTGGCGGTGTAGAGCGCCCGATCCGCACATCGCAGCAGCACGTCAGCCCGACAGCCATCTGCCGGGTAAGCGGCCACGCCGGCCGAATAGCTCAACAAGAGACTGGCGGGCGGGCAACGGGTCTTCAGCAACTCGTGCAGAATGTCAGCCAGCCGCGCCACCGCCTGCGGCCCATCGCTCCCCCGCAGAATCAGGCAGAACTCCTCCCCCCCTACCCGGCACGCCACATCGTCGCCACGTAGACGCTCCCGCAAAAAGCGGGCAAGGAACACCAGCGCGGCATCCCCTGCCTGATGGCCATGCTGATCGTTGATCAGCTTGAAAAAATCCAGATCAATCATCGCCACCGCCAGCGGCAATCCATCGTTACGGGCAGCCATCAACTCTCGTGGCAAGGCGTCATCGCAGTAGCGCCGGTTATATAAGCCCGTGAGGGGGTCAACCACCGCCTGTAACCGCAACTGGCATTGCAGGTCTTCCACCTCGACGATATGCCGCGCCAGGCGCTCTCGTTCGTCCGCCAGCTTGCGCTGTGTATCGGCCGCCAGTCCTTGATCATGCTGAGCCACGGCGCGTTCCAGCTTGGCCGCTTTCAACTCGCGCTCCAGCCTCAACCAGCGCGCCCGCGCCTGGCGGGCGCGCTCCGCCTGAGCCGTCTCGGCCGCCAGCATGCGCTTCAGATAACCCAGTGCGGCGGCCGCACCATCAGTCACCTCAGCCAGCTGGGAGGCCAGCTCGTACAAGGTCACCGGCAAATCACTCGACGCCCCAGCCAGACGCGACTCGGCCTCTGCCAGCCAGAGTTTGGCCTGCTGAGTCTGGCCAGTTCGGAACGCCAGCAACGTACGAAGATAGCTCTTGTGTGCCTCGAAACCCTGGCGATTCAGCGGCTCGATCAAATCATCCAGCCCAGCAGCCAGCTGCATGGCCTCATCAGCTCTTCCCAGCAAGGCCAGCACCTTGCTGGTCGTCAGAGTGACATTGGCCTGATGGTATGCGTTGATCCGCTCCGGTTGCAGCGGATAAAACTCCGCAAGCAGAGATTCGGCCCTGGCAATATCGCCCATCCGGCAATGACAGATCGCCAGATTGGCCAAGGCAACCACCCGCATTACATGGTCGGGAAACCGCTGACATAGCTGGCATGCCGCCTCGAACATCGACTGCGCTTCGTCAAACAGCCCATAGCTGACCAGATATTGCCCCAGCTTGTTGTGAACAACCGGCCGGTAGGCCAGATCATCACAAGCCTCAAGCACATCAAGCGCTTCCAGCGCATAACGCAATGCGCCTTCCAGATCCCCCTCAATCGCCAGCGCATCGGCCAAGCCAGAGCGGGCATAAGCCAAGGGCCAAGGCTGGTCTGCATCGCAGGCTGCGTTCAAGACCGAGAGAAATTCAACCCTGGCGCCAATCGCATCCTGCCGTCTCAACCGGATCGCAGCACCAAGAATCTGGGCTATCGACAGGCTCAACGCATCGCCGATGGATGCCAGCCGCAAGCGGGCTTCGGCTAGTTCCCGTTCAGCCAGGTTCAGCTCGCCATGGATAATTTGCCAACGCGCCCGGATCAGACTGCATACGCCGGGCATCAGGCCCACCGCTCCATCCAGCCATGACGAGGTACGGCCAGGCTCCAGCAGCACCGAATCCCATGCGTGTATCAGGTTTTGTGGCCAGGATCGACCGCTCATCGCCATGTCCGCGTGTTGAAAAATTGAAAGGACATATCAAAGCCTAGGCTTTGTTGAGTCCAGATGCCTTTGCGTTCGCGCCAATACAACAGGCGCCCTATTTCCAGCTTATAACCAAGATCGCCAGATAAAATCACTTATGTAATTGATTTTTATCTATTAACTAAGTTTCCGCCCAAAATACCCGCTTAAGCAGTCTGAAAAATATCTGCTACAAATCAATCAGCTAAGCTACACCGGTAAATAGGCATTGTCATAACTCAAATCGTGTCAGTAATCGCCATACTGAGCATTTGTAGCTAAAATACGCGATTAGCTTGAGCCGTAAATACCATTCGGCCATCTGCCCCGGCAGATTTACCCACATGGTTATCGTCCCTTGTCCAGCATAGCTTATCCAGCCTTTTCCCAATGATCTGCAACCCGTACGAGATCGTGATCCAAGGGGTTACCAAGAGTGGCCGCGAGTTCCGTCCTTCCGACTGGGCCGAGCGGCTGTCCGGCATCCTGTCTACCTTTGGCATGGACCAGAAACTGTCCTATGCGCCTTATGTCAGACCGATGATGCTCGACAACATTCGCTGCGTAGCCATTGATAAACAACTTGAAAAAGTCGATCCGCGCGTATTCAGTTTTCTGATGAGTTTCGCCCGCGATAACGACCTGAAAGTGCTCGACTGCCGTCAGCTGATGGCCGAGTATTATCCCGCCCCCGACCAAGCCTCTGGTCAACGCTAAGCGCCTGTCTGGCCTTGGCTAAGCTGCAACACATCCCTGCAAGCAACCTCACTCTGCAGACCCTGCCTTCAGACCCAAGAAACAACCGCATAACGGACGCTTTTGTCCGTTGGCGGTGGTTGCAGTACCAATTCTTCATCTCTTTGCTGTATAACGCAGCCGCCCACATTGCAATTAGAGCAATCGCCCGGTAGAGCAATCACCCTTCAAGTGCCGTCGAAGTTTTCGTTTCCGGCTGTGTAGAGCCCTGGCTTAAAGCCAGAACCAGCGCGGCTTGGACAGAAAACAGCAACTGCGCTCAAGGTGTTTTGCGGCAGTGCAGCGGGTTTGGCCAGACGGTTTGCGTTAGAATTCACGCAAGTCTGGTCGTACCACGGCCGGGCAGACCCTATGCCGGAAATCAGCTACCCGTTGATATCCGAAGCGGTACAACAATGAGAAGGAGAAGCCATGACCAATGGCGTAACACTGGAAGACAAATATGCTCTTGAGTCCGGTCTGGCGTACATGACCGGCATCCAAGCCCTGGTGCGGCTTCCCATGCTGCAGCACCAGCGCGATGAAGCCGCCGGCCTCAACACGGCAGGCTTTATTTCCGGGTATCGCGGTTCACCGCTGGGTGGCGTTGATCAAGAACTCTGGCGTGCCCGCAAATACCTCGAACAGCACAAAGTAAAGTTTGTGCCCGGCATCAACGAAGACCTTGGCGCAACCGCTGTCTGGGGTACCCAGCAGGTTGGCCTGTTCCCGAATCCCACCGTCGATGGCGTCTATGCCATGTGGTATGGCAAAGGACCAGGGGTTGATCGTTCCGGCGATGTCTTCCGTCACGGCAACGCAGCGGGTACCAGCAAGCACGGCGGAGTACTGCTGATTGCGGGTGATGACCATGCCGCCAAATCCTCCACCCTGCCCCACCAGTCCGATCACGTCTTTGACGCGTTCATGATCCCGGTACTGAACCCGGCAGGCGTACAAGAATTCCTCGACTTCGGCATCCATGGCTGGGCCATGAGCCGCTATTCCGGTTGCTGGGTGGCCATGAAGGCCATTACCGACACCGTCGAGAGCTCGGCAATTGTCGAAGTCAACCCGCAACGGGTACAGGTCAAGCTGCCCGATGACGAGATGTTCCGCATGCCCGCACAGGGCTTGAATATCCGTTGGCCTGATCCGCCCCTGGTCGTTGAAGACCGCTTGTTGCACCAGAAGGTGTATGCGGCAATGGCCTATGCTCGCGTCAATGGCCTCAATCGTATCGTCATCAACAACCCCAAGCCACGGCTTGGCATTGTCACCTCCGGCAAGTCTTATCTGGACGTGATGCAGGCCCTGGATGATCTGGGAATCGATGAAAAGCTCGCTTCCGACATCGGATTGCGCATTCTCAAGATCGGCATGACCTGGCCGCTCGAGCCCGAAATCGTCCACCAGTTTGCCGAAGGCCTCGACGAAATTCTGGTCATTGAAGAAAAGCGTCAGGTCATGGAGTATCAGCTGAAAGAGCAGCTGTACAACTGGCGTGAAGATGTGCGGCCACGCGTGATCGGCAAGTACGACGAGAAGGGCGAGTGGGTATTGCCTGCCGGCAACTGGCTGCTGCCTGCGGCAGGAGAGTTGACGCCAGCCATGGTGGCCCGCGTTATTGCCGGCCGGATTGCTCGGTTCTACACCAGCCCGGTTATCGAAGAGCGCTTACGTTTTCTCGACGAAAAAGAAAATGCACTGAAAAAGCCGCGCGAGATCATCCTGCGCCAGCCTTACTTCTGCTCCGGTTGCCCGCACAATACCTCAACCAAGCTGCCCGAAGGCTCCGTCGCTCTGGCCGGTATCGGTTGCCACTACATGGCAATGTGGATTCAGCCAGGCACCAAGATGTTCACCCAGATGGGCGGAGAAGGTGTGCCCTGGATTGGCATTTCACCCTACACCGAAACCAAGCACGTATTCGCCAACCTCGGTGACGGGACTTATTTCCACTCCGGCATTCTGGCCATCCGTGCCTCGGTTGCCGCCAAAACCAACATCACCTACAAGCTGCTATACAACGATGCCGTCGCCATGACCGGCGGCCAGCCGGTGGATGGCACGCTGACCGTGCCGATGATCACCCGCCAGCTCGAAGCCGAAGGCGTCAACAAGATCATCATCACCACCGATGATGTAGAGAAGTACGGTGGCGTAAGCGGCCTCGCTGCGGGTGTCACCGTCCATCCTCGGGAAGAACTCGACGCCATCCAGAAGGAGCTGCGCGACACCCCCGGTGTCACCATTCTCATCCATGATCAGACCTGTGCTGCCGAGAAACGTCGTCGTCGCAAGCGTGGCAAGTTCCCAGACCCACAGCGTCGCGTCGTGATCAATGAGCGCGTCTGCGAGGGCTGTGGCGATTGCTCCAAGCAATCGAACTGCCTCTCCGTCATCCCCGTGGAGACCGAGTACGGCCGCAAACGCAAGATCGACCAATCTTCGTGCAACAAAGACTTCTCGTGCCTGAAGGGCTATTGCCCAAGCTTTGTCACCATCGAAGGTCCGGCCAAGATCCGCAAGAGCGCGCAGGGTGCCAAAGCCTTTGCGGAATTACCTGATCTCCCCGCCCCTGTCATGCCATCGCTGCACGAGCCTTACGGTATTCTCGTGACCGGCGTTGGTGGAACCGGCGTGGTAACCATTGGCGGCGTGCTGGGCATGGCTGCGCGCCTGGAAGGCATTGGCGCCACAACGCTTGATCAAACCGGTCTGGCTCAGAAGGGTGGCGCAGTGACCAGCCACATCCGCCTTGCCGATCATCAGGCAAAGCTGCATGCGGTGCGGATTGCCGCTGGCGATGCAAATGCGATTCTGGGTTGTGACATTGTCGTCACCGCCACCAACGACTGCTTGGCCAAGATGCGCAAAGGCATGACACGCGCCGTCGTCAACAGCTACGAAGCACCGGTCGGCGACATCACCAAGAATCCCGATCTGAAATTCCCGGCCCGTTCGATGGAACAGTCGGTAATGGAAGCGGTGGGCGAAGAGAATTTCTCGATGGTTGATGCCACCGCTATCGCCACCGCGTTGATGGGTGACTCGATCGCCACCAATATGTTCATGCTCGGCTACGCCTACCAGAAGGGCATGGTGCCGATTTCCGAAGCGTCGATCCTGCGGGCCATCGAACTCAATGGTGCCGCCATTGAGATGAACAAGCAGGCTTTCCGCTGGGGACGTCAGACCGCGCACGACCGTATCTACGTTGAGAAAATCGCCTTCCCTGAAATCGCCAAGGCGGTTCAGCGTGCGGCCGAGACAATTGATGATCTGGTCAAGCGTCGCATGAACGATCTCGTCGCCTATCAGGATGACGCCTATGCCCAGCGCTACCTGGCTTTCATCGAGAAAGTGCGTGCGGCAGAACGCCGGATCAATCCTGAGTCGGAAACCCTCTCGTGGGCCGTTGCCAAGCACTACTTCAAGCTGCTCGCGTACAAGGATGAATACGAAGTCGCCCGACTCTACACTGATGGGGAATTCCAGAAGCAGTTGGAGCAGACCTTCGAAGGTGACTATCAGGTGCACTTCAACCTTGGTCCGACCTGGTTGCAGTGGATGGCCAAACATGGTTCGCCGCGCAAATTCAGCTTTGGCCCCTGGATCATGACCGGCTTCCGCATGCTCGCCAAGATGAAGAGCCTGCGTGGCGGTTCGCTGGATGTTTTCGGCTTTGCGGAAGATCGCAAGCTGGAACGTCGTCTGATCGGTGAATACGAGGCCATCATCAATGACGTGCTGGATCAGCTGAAGCCGGAAAATCTGGCGCTGGCCGCCGAAATTGCGTCGATTCCCGACCAGATTCGCGGCTATGGCCATATCAAGATTGCCACCGCTGAAGCAGCAAAGCGCTTGTTTGAAGAAAAGCTGTCGCAATTCCGTGGTGTGGTCAGCAAGCCCGCCACACAGACGCCTCCGCAAACCGTCCGTCTGTAAGCCGGTCCGACGGTTCGGCGTCAAACAAAAGGGTGGCCAATCATGGCCACCCTTTTTACTTGCAGATCGATCATTTGACCGAATCCTCCATCAAAGCCGCGCCAGACCTTGAATTCAACGGCATGATTGTCCTAAATTGACTCGACTTGGGGGTGCGTCCCCGCAAGTCGTTTGTACGTTTGCCATTTCGCTCATTGAGGTTTTATTTCCGATCTGGCCGGGCCAGGCTCGGAATCAGGGATCGTTACCCGCGCTTGCGACCATTCAACCCATCCATCCATTTCTCATGCCAGGATCATCTGAGTATCGTAACGCTTCAAACTATCGACCGGAGATTGATGGCCTGCGCGCCATTGCCGTGCTGGCTGTCATTCTGTTTCATGCCTTTCCAACCCGGGTTCAAGGTGGATTCATTGGCGTTGATGTCTTTTTTGTCATCTCTGGCTACCTGATCACCCGCATCATCCTCAACGAGCTGGCTGATGGAACCTTCAGTTTTGCCCAGTTCTATATCCGCCGTATCCGCCGTATCTTTCCAGCCCTGCTGCTGATGTTGGCGAGCTGTCTGATCGCTGGCTGGCTGGTCCTGATCAGTACCGAATTCCAGCAACTGGGGCGACATATACTGGCCGCGAGTGGCTTTGTGTTGAATTTCGTCCTGTGGGGCGAAAGCGGATACTTTGACACCGCCGCCGATACTAAACCCCTGCTCCATTTATGGAGCCTCGGCATTGAGGAGCAGTTCTACTTGGTCTGGCCATTACTCGCCTGGCTGATCTGGCGCCAGAAGCGGGCAACGCCGCTGGTCATGCTGCTGATTTTTACAGCGTCCTTCGCTTTGAACCTGAAAGGGGTGAAACACGATGCCGAGGCGACTTTTTACTCACCCCTGACACGCATCTGGGAACTGTTCGCTGGTGCCTTGCTGACACGCATCCCTGCGTCTCTCGACCACCTGTTCACGCGCCCCTGGTTACGTGAACCCTTGGCATTGGCCGGGTTAACCTGCCTGCTGGCCGGCTTCTATCTGATTGATCGTCATCGCGCCTTTCCTGGCCTATGGGCTGTGCTGCCGGTTGGCGGTACCTGTTTGTTGATCCTGGCGGGTCAGCAATCCTGGCTGTGCCGACTACTCCTTGGCAACCCATTGGCGGTCGGTATCGGGCTTATCAGCTACCCACTCTACTTGTGGCACTGGCCCCTGTTGTCGTTCGCTTTCATCATCGAGGAAATTGACCCCACCCGTTCAGTCCGGGCATCTCTGGTACTTCTGGCCTTCCCCTTGGCTTATCTGACCTATCGCTTTGTCGAGCAACCGATCCGTCACAGCCTCCCTCCTCGTATGGCCGTAGGAGGATTAGCCGCCGGCATGCTAGTCGTAGCCACCCTGGGGGGATTGGTCGGATTCAACAAGGACTGGCCGAAAACTCGCATGGATGACTACTTCAACCCGGAAATTGCCAAAGCCATTGGCGACTGGGACTATCCAGGTCAGCTAACCAAGCGTCAGGTAAGCGGATTGGACATTCATGTCAACCAAAGCAGCCACCCCGAGGTAGCGCTGTTTGGCGACTCCCATGTCGAGCAGTATGGGCCGAGGGTGAGCAGCCTGTCTGACGCCGGGCAGGCCCGGCCAACAGCCTTTGTGACCGCTCCGGGCTGCTTGCCCATACCCAATGTTTTTGAAGATGAGCACGGTCAGTGCCTCAACTTCACCAAGCGATTCGAGCAGTTTCTTGCCGAGCATCCGTCGGTGCATACCGTCGTGCTGGGTGCCTACTGGGCCGGTTACTTCATTGAGCAGACTGCACGAGAACCCAAGCCGGGTGACCACTATCGGTACTATTTCAAAAAGGACAAGGACAGAGAAGAGTTTCGCGGCGGACAAGGCCGGGACAAGGCGCTAGGCAGCTTCAAACAGTTCATTCGTGATCTGCGGCACCGTTACACGGTGTATGTGTTGCTCGACAACCCTGCCGACAAGCGGTTTGATCCGCTGGGCATGCTAGGTCAGGCACATTGGCGACGCAGCCAGACTTTTACTCTACATCCGCAAACACGTGACTTCCGGCAGCAGTTTCCCGCTCAAACCGAGCAGGAAGCGCTCAATCAGGAGATACGCATGCTGGCAGAAGCCGCTGGGGCCACCGTACTGGACCCGGCACAACAGGTCTGTCCGGCTGGGCAGTGCAGCGTTCTGGATGAGCAGGGACGACCGCTATACAAAGACAGCAATCACCTGCGGCCTTATTTTGTAAGGGAAAAAATGGACTTCATGGACAGCGTGCTGCGTCAGCCCAGCACCCGGATCGTCCAAGGCACATCAAACCACCGCGACCGACCTGCTGCAGGCGAACAAGCCATCAGTTTGAGAAACTGAGTTGCAACCCATACCGTAAGGGAAAATGCACCGCGATTACGCAATTTTTGGCCAAGTTATAGACGGTCAATGTACCGAGCCAGCGGCAGTCGCCAAGTTGCGTAGCGCATCGATCAGGCGTGATGGGTTTTCAACCGGCACTTCCTGCACCGCCGGCCCTTGCAATCGTTGCGGCGCCAGGGTGATGTCCCGCCCCAGTAGCTTGCGGCTGAATCCGGCGATACGTTCATTGTTGCGGAAATCTGCCAAGGTCATGCCGTTGATGTAGAGATCAACAAAGCGATTTTCAATCTGGCAGAAGTGGTGTTCCTTTAGCAAGCCTTCCTGCCGGAAGCCGAATTTCACCGTATTCCGCTCGGAATACTCGTTGTAGCCGTAGACGTAGGTAAAGATTTTATTGAGATGGTAAGCATTGAAGGCCAGATCCAGCGTCAGCAAAGTTGCCTCAACGCTGAACATGGAATGGCGATGCGCCGGATCAACGATGCCAATCAGGAATTCCGCCCGACTGTGCAGAGGTGAGTAGTTACCCAGAGTCACCAAGCCGATCCGATCAAACTTTGGATGCACGATCACATATTCAATAAACCCAACCTGCTCCGGGGAAAGCTTGTCGCGCTCAATCAGCGACTGCCGGATGGTGTCTTCATCCACAGCATTCACGGTTGAGCAGTACAGCGTCACAAACTCGGTGTTGGCATAAGTTTTAGCCAGCCAAGCCGAGTCATCGGGCGAGATCGCCCGCAGCAACAAGGTATTTCCACGGTTTTGCATCAGCATTGGCGCCTCCGGACGGTACGGTGATCCAGCAGACAGATTGCAGTCGTCGCGCCGACGGCTTACCGACAGCGCGACGACAATCCATCAGAAACGCTTATGTACCGCCACCTGTCTTGCCACCACCAGTACCTCCGCCTGTGCCGCCGGTACTTCCGCCGGTCTTGCCAGAGCCGGTGGATCCACCGTTACCGGTTGACTTGCCACCTGAACCCGTTGCATTAACGTTGGTTGTGGTATCGGTTGGGCAGCTGTTGGCAACAAAGTTGATGGTGTCCACTTCAGACAAGATCAAATTCGTAAACTTGCCTGCCGCCAAATCTTCTTCAGGAATCAAGCCGGCTTGAACATACAGCTTGTGCCCGGTATCGGACATCAACGACTGCACCTTGGTCTTGTCGAGTGTTACATCGAATGTCAGTTTGGCTCGGGCCTTGCCTGTGGACTTGCCAATGGTGGTCTCACCCTGGGCCAACTCTGCCAGAGGTGGAACCTTGTATTGAGTAAGGATATTCAAACCACCACTCAGCAAGAACGGGAACTGCGTGTTCTTGGTTTGCAGCTGTGGTGTGGTTTCGACCTTATTCGAATACGCAATGAACAACATCATGTTCTTGGCCGAGGTATCCGGCAGGATGTCGCCCACAGCAAAGGACAGCTGAACGTCGGTGGTTTCTGACCCCATGACGATACTGACAACGTTTGTTCCCAACTGACGGTTGTCGGTCTTGGAACCGGTCATGCCAGTACCCGTCGTACCTGGCGTCGTTCCCGTCCCCGTGCCAGGGGTGGTACCGGTACCCGTGCCTGGCGTGGTACCCGTACCGGTACCAGGTGTAGTTGTACCTGTACCGGTACCTGGCTGGGTTCCTGTACCAGGAGTCGTTCCTGTCCCCGGCGTTCCCGGCCCTGGGCCAGTGCCTGGGCGGAAGCAGATCTTCACGTTCTTGGAGGGCGCTTCTTCAAGAATGAGGCGATCCACACCAACTACCGGCTGGGTGGTGGTGGTTCCATCTCCAGATTTACCGAATGCTGCCTGCGCGGCGAGAAGGAACCCTGCACCGATTGAAAAACGTTTCACCTTGGCAACCATGACTACCCCCTGTAGTAAACAGACTAAGTAAGCGTTGGCTCAAAACCTCATCTGACAACTCAGTAATTCCCTGTGTTGTCAAGCGGGCCGGCTAGTAACGTTATAGCCGTCCCACGCCTGCTAGCCAAGTGGGCAGTTCCGTAATTACTGGTGCTTTTTGAGTGGTTATATGACGTTGATTTCAGACCAAATTCTGTCCACCCGCTGCTTTATCGCCTCATCCATGACAATGGGGGTGCCCCACTCACGCGTCGTCTCGCCCGGCCACTTATTGGTGGCATCGAGCCCCATCTTGGAGCCGAGGCCCGATACTGGTGAGGCAAAATCCAGATAGTCAATGGGCGTGCTGTCAACAAGGGTGGTATCACGCATCGGATCCATGCGGGTGGTGATAGCCCACATCACTTCCTTCCAGTCACGCACATTTACGTCGTCATCGACGACGATAATGAACTTCGTGTACATGAACTGCCGCAGAAAGGACCAGATACCGAACATCACCCGCTTGGCGTGGCCGGGATACTGCTTGCGAATCGATACCACGGCCATGCGGTATGAACACCCTTCTGGTGGAAGGAAAAAATCCACAATCTCGCCAAACTGCTTTTGCAAGATGGGGACAAATACCTCGTTCAGGGCTACCCCTAGCACCGCTGGCTCATCCGGTGGTTTGCCGGTGTAAGTGGAGTGGTAGATCGGGTTACGGCGTGTCGTGATGCGGTCGATGGTAAATACCGGAAACCAATCCTGCTCGTTGTAATAACCGGTATGGTCGCCATACGGGCCTTCGAGCGCCTGCTCATAGCCGGTGGGAGAGCTGGCATCGGGGTAGATATGTCCCTCCAGAACGATCTCTGCTCTTGCCGGTACTTGCAGGTCGTTTCCTAGGCTCTTGACCAGTTCGGTGCGACACCCCCGCAACAGGCCTGCGAATTGATATTCAGACAGCGAGTCCGGCACGGGTGTCACCGCGCCGAGAATCGTCGCGGGGTCGCAACCAAGGACCACAGAAATCGGGAAGGGCTTGCCAGGGTTGGCCTGCGCAAATTCCCTAAAATCGAGCGCCCCACCCCGGTGTGCCAGCCAGCGCATGATGACACGATTACGACCAAGTACCTGCTGTCGGTAAATCCCCAGATTCTGGCGCTTCTTATAGGGGCCGCGTGTCACCACCAGCCCCCAGGTGATCAATGGCGCCACATCGCCGGGCCAGCAATGCTGGATCGGCAGCTTGCCAAGATCCACTTCATTTCCCTCCACCACCACTTCCTGACAGGGTGCCGACCGCACTTCCTTAGGTGCCATATTCAGCACTTGCTTCAACAGGGGCCATTTATCTATGGCATCCCGCCAGCCTTTGGGCGGCTCCGGTTCTTTCAAATAAGCCAGCAACTTGCCAATTTCCCGCAAGGCCGATACTTCGTCCGCCCCCATCCCCAGCGCTACTCGCCTCGGCGTACCAAACAAATTGCCCAGCACGGGCGTGGTATAGCTTGGCACGTTTTCGAACAAGAGTGCCGGCCCGGCTTGTCGCAGCATGCGGTCGCACACCTCAGTCATTTCGAGCACGGGGGATACAGCAGCCTTGACCCGTTTCAACTCCCCCATCGCTTCAAGCTGGGAGATAAAGTCGCGGAGATCCTGATATTGCATGCGAGTTCCGATAGAGGAAACGAAAGTAGAGATTCTACAAGAGCAGCGCAGGCCCCCGGCCTTCCTACATCATGCGCACGGGGCATTTTGAAAGCCGATCAGGTAAACCAGGCTGAAGACAGGCAGGCAGTAGCCTAGGCCCACCTTGCAGTTGGGCATCAAAGCGGCTTGACCCATGATTGACCTTGAGCGAACACTCCCGATCATCACCGCCCCTCAAGAGACCCGGCACGGGGTGAGCCTACCTCACCGCGCGTGGGTTCGACTGCCTCCCGACGCCACCCACTTTGCCAGTGCTTCGAACACAGGCCAAGCGGCCTCGGCCCGATCATGGTTGATCATGGCCACCATGATGCGGCCACGTCCCTGCCGGTCGCGCACGTAGCCCGCCAAGGCCCGGACATTATCCAGCGAGCCCGTCTTGGCGCGCACCTCGCTGGCAAGACCTGTGTCGACAAAATGGCGGCGCAAGGTACCATCAACCCCGGCAATCGGCAGCGACGCCATCAATTCAGGCCCATATCGGTGGTTTCGCGCCAGCTGCAGCAGGCTGGCCAGATGCGCAGGGCTGATCTGCTCGCTTCGAGATAATCCCGAGCCATTTTCCAGAACCAGCTCAGGAAAACGCAGGTTCTGGCCATGCAACCAGCTTTCTACCGCCAAACGGGCATTGGTACGCAATGGTTGCGTATCATCCCGCCCCACGCCCAATCCAAGAAATAACTGCCTGGCCATCACATTGTTACTGACTTTGTTGATATCCCGCACCAGCTCCGCCAAGGGGGAAGAAGCGTGTGCGGCGATCAGATGGGCCTCTGCTGGCACCCGGCCGTCGGCCCCTTCTCCGATCAGCTTGCCGCCCATCTCGCTCCATAGAGCGCGGATCAATAGATCATCAAACTCAAAATGCGTCAGCAGCCCGGTATAAAACAGCTGATGACACTGACGGGGAAAGCGACCAGCCAGTAGCAGGCGCCTTCCCTCAATCCTTACACGCTCCATGCCACTGCGCCAAAGCTCGCAATCACCATCAACCAGCGCGAGTTGATTATCCAGCGCCACCCCGAACAGTGCAGGTTCATAACGGGCGACAATTTTTTGCGAGTCCGACTGAATGTCGAGACCGACTGCCTTGAAATTGATCAGCAATGCGTCTGGCTTGACGTTATAGGCTCGCTCCGGTTGCTCATCGAATTGGGCTTCATTCTCCACCGCAACTTGGCCAAACGCTGTCCGATCCTGAACCAGCCGACCTTCGATGGTATGAATCCCCGCCGCCCGCAGCTTTCGCAGCAATAACCACATAGACTCAATCGTCAGCTTGGGGTCTCCCTGACCTTTAATATAAAGATCACCTTTGAGTACCCCATTGACTACCGGCGCGGTACTCCACAACTCGGTGCGCCACTGATGCGCCGGCCCGAGTAAATCCAGCGCAGCGAAGGTCGTCAGCAGCTTCATGGTGGAAGCTGGATTGAAAGCCTTGTCTGCCTGATGCATCAGCAGGGGCCGCCCTTCGGGATCCAGCACCGCCAACCCCAGCGACATCAGAGGTATTCGCTGTTTGGCCAATGCCTGCTTTACGCCAGGAGGAATGGCTTTGCTGCCTAGAGGCTGTCGCGCCCAGGCCGTTGGAATGCTAAATATAATGACGATATAAATTAAAGAGATGCGTAGAAAAGAAGACATTTTCTTTGAAAGGGGAAATGACGCATTTTGTTTGAGGAGAGCCAGAGGAAATAGCACAAACCAATCCATCCGACCCTGATTTTATATAGCGTCCCATATAAAAACAAAAACGGGGCGTTTCCGCCCCGTTTTTGTTTCCAACATTTCCACGAGCTGAAATCAGCCCGCAGTAGAGATTACAGACCTTGGCAGCCGTACTTGCTGATGTAGTCCTTAGCGGCCTTGGCGCGAACCAGACCGTAGCCGTACTTGGTGTCACGGCCCAATGCACCCAGGTCTTCTGCAGTTGCTTGCAGAGCCTTACGCACGTTGGAAGCTGTACAGGTCGGGAAGTAGCTCCATACCAGGGCAGCAACAGCAGATACATGCGGTGTTGCCATCGATGTACCGTTCATCTTGGAGTAGTTGGTTGCAACAACTGCTGCATTAGCAGTCTTGCCCAGCTTGGCCTTCAAAGCTGCGCCGTCAGTGTCGGAAACACCCAGAGCCGGGATCGATACAACTTCAGTACCCAGCGTGCCGTTCAGCATGCCAGCAGCGTTGTTGTAAACGATAGCGCCGATACCACCACCGGACTGGCAGTTCTTGACCTTGACTGCGAAGCTGACAGTGCCACGCTGAATCAGACAAACCTTGCCCGACACATCTTTACATACGCTGTCTGCGATACCGCAATCAGCCAGAGCTGCCGATGCAGTCTTCACTGGGGAGCCAGTGAAAACAGAAGCGGTTACTGCTGCGCCATCAACGGTCAGCGTAGCATCACGGCCTTCGCCCATGGTTACGGACGACAGTACGTCAACACCTGGAGCAGCAATCGCTACAGCGCTGTTGTACTGGGAGAAGTCAGCCCATTCCTTCTTGTCGTTCAGCGCTGCAACAGACATTACAGCGGGGTACGAAGCGGGGTAGGACATGGTGCTGTTGCCATCGTTACCAGCAGCAGCGATTGACAGAACGCCAGCGGACAGCAGCTTGTCGAATGCTTTCTTCTCGGCAGAGCTGTATGCAGCACCGCCCAAGCTCATGCTGATGATGTTGGAACCAGCGGCCTTGCACTTGTCAGTTGCAGCAACCAGGTCGGACGAGTAAGCCCAGCCACCTTCGCTGAATACTTTAACAATGTGCAGCTTAACTTTTTTGTTCGGCAATACGCCTACAACGCCAACGGCATTGTTGATGCCAGCGATGGTGCCAGCCACGTGGGTACCGTGGGGGCCACCAGGGACGGACCACTTGCCTGTGCCCAATGGGTCGTCGTCACCAGTAACGTTGTTTGCAGCCAAATCTTCGTGAGAGAGATCGTAACCAGAGTCAATGATACAAACCTTGCGGTTGCCTGCATTGGCATCGCTGAGCAGATCAGCCTGAACCATCTTGATGCCGTAAGGAACTACTTGGCCTGCTGCAGCCAGTTCGTTCGACAGGGGGTAGCGAGGTGCATCGACTTCAACAGAAGCTACGCTGGGGTGATTCTGAACAGACTTCAATGCTGATGCGGACAGTTCCATTGCAACAGAACCGTGCTCAGCCAACTCGCGCTTCACTTCACCATAAGCACGGACGCTTGCTGCTTTGGACAGCGATTCCTGGTCTTGCTTGAAGGTAACAATGTAACGCGGTGCTGGAGCAGCAGCGTGGGCAACAGAAGATGCAGCAACAACGCCTGCAAAAGCCAGAAGAATTGCTTGGTGGGAAGCAGTCAGCCTCATTGATTCACTCCGTCGTTCTCAAATGGTTGGATAGTTTCTCTGCGCCCAGTAGCTCGTTCATCCAGCGTCGGATTTATTTCCGCTTTACCCGACATGTCTCCGAAACAAGAATCGGGCCGCTTTTCGATTTGTGACTTTTCTCTACAAGGCGTCCCTAAGGTAAACGTGACATTTCCTGTCTGTCAATCATTCCGAACAATGAGTTTTGATGCACTGCAATAGTGCAATTTAAATTATTCATTCATTTCAACAAGATAAGCCAATACGCAACGCACACAAGAACCTACACCGCACCAGTTCGGTGCAAAAAAAGGGGTGGGAAAACCCTTATGTTGGACAATCTAAAATTCTTGCGGATCGACATCGAGTGCCCAGCGAAGCTGCCGGGTCTTGATATCACGCAGCGATGTTTGCCAGGTGGTCAACAGGTTTTGCAGTGCCGGCCGCGAGGCGCTCTGAATCAGAATGTGCGCACGCTCCATACCCGCCAAACGGGTGAGGCTAGCCGGTACGGGGTCATAAATCGTCACCCCGGAGACGTCAGGTGCCAACGCCGTAGCTTCCTGTAAAAACTGCATGGCTATTTCGAGCTTGGCTGCCTCGGCACGCAGAACAGCCTGATGCCGAAAAGGCGGAAAACCCGCAACGCGCCGATCGGCCAGCTGAAAATCTGCGAAGGCCGGAAAGTCCTGCGCCACCAGAGCGGCATAGAGTGGGTGTTCCGCAAAATCGGTCTGCACCAGCACATCCCCGCTGATCTGGGCTCGGCCAGCACGACCAGAAACCTGTACAAGTTGAGCATAAAGCCTTTCTGCAGCTCTATAGTCTGCGCTATACAAGCCTGCATCGGCGTTGACAACAACCACCAGGGACAGCCGGGGAAAGTCGTGCCCTTTTGCCAGCATCTGGGTGCCGACCAGAATGTCTACCTTGCCGCCATGTACCGCATCCAGCGCGGATTCGAAGCTGCCTTTCTGGCGAGTGGTATCTCGATCCACCCGCAAAACCCTGGCATGAGGAAAGCGCGAGCTCAGCGCGGCTTCGAGCCGCTGGGTACCGTGTCCCAAGGGGTGCAGATCCGCATTGCCGCAGCCGGGACATGCACGGGGAATCGCGCTATCCGCTCCGCAGTAATGGCAGCGCAGACGCCGTTCGGACAGGTGCACGGTCATCCGGGCCGTGCACTGGGTGCATGCGGCCATCCAACCACACTCCCCGCAAAACAGCACCGGGGAGTAGCCACGTCGGTTGACGAATACCAGCACCTGCTCACGCCGACTTAACCGTTCGGATAATTCGGACCAGACAAAGGGATGCAGCCCATCCTGCAACTCGACATGCTTGGTGGAGATTAGTCGGACATTCGGCGGCTGAGCGCCTGCTACGGCCCGTTGATGAAGATCCAGTCGGCGATAGCGCCCGTTTTGCGCGTTGTACCAACTTTCGAGGCTGGGCGTGGCGGAACCGAGCACAATGGGAACCTGGCGCTGATGAGCCCGCCATACCGCCAGATCCCTGGCTGAATAGCGCAATCCGTCCTGTTGCTTGAAGGAACTGTCATGCTCTTCATCCACCACGATGATGCCGAGCTTGGGCATGGGCGCGAAAACTGACAGCCGGGTACCCAACACGATGGCAGCCTCTCCACGCGCCGCCTGCAGCCAGTTGGCGGCACGCTCGGCATCGGCCACGGAGCTATGCAGATTCACCAGGTTCACGCCGGGAAAGCGACCGGCAAATCGGGACTGTAGCTGGGGGGTAAGGTTGATTTCCGGCACCAGCACCAACGCCTGCCGGCCCTGGCGTAGCACGTTGGCAATGGCCTCCAGATAGACCTCGGTCTTGCCACTGCCTGTAATCCCGAACAACAGAAATGGCTGAAACCCGCGTATTGCGGCAATTTCAGCCACGGCCGCCTGTTGCTCGGCGTTCAAAGGTTTGCCAGCCTCAGCTGAAACCGATACCGGGGCTTCGGTCACTGTTGTCACCCAGCCCGCAGCAAGCCACTCCCGCACGATCTTCCATGCCCCTGGTGAAATCTGCCGGATTTCTGCTTCGCTACGAGGCTCGGTCAATAAGCTGGCCAGCCGATGCTGCAAAATCGCCCTAGCTGGCAGCTGCGCAATCAACGCTTGCACCGACTGCAACTGATATCGCCAGCGCTCTCGCGTCGCAAAGGGCTTGGGATCGCGCAACCGGCCGGGCAAGGCGGTGAATACCACCTGTCCGAGCGGATGCTGATAGTAATTGCTGCAAAAACGAAATAGCTGCAGCAAATCCTCGCCAAGTGGCGGCATGTCAGTCAGCACTGCAGAGAGGGCTTTTATGCGTTCACTGGCGTATTCGGGCTGGCTCGACACTCCCACCACCAGCCCCACCCTGAGCTTGTTGCCAAAGGGCACCAACACCCTACGACCGATATCAGCGTGTGTCAGCTCTGGGGCGTGGTAGTCGAAAGCCTTGGCCAGCGGTACGTCCAGCACAACATTTGCGTACATTCAGACTCACCTGGGTTGGAATTGCTGATTTCTGAGGCACGGCTCCGGTAGCGAAAAACACCAAGCGGCGCCATTGCGAATGCTCGTGCTTTTTATAGCCGCTTGATCACTGTCGCATGCGGGCTATCGGCAGCAAAGCCTTGAGGGAGGCGGGTTTGCATTCTTTCCACAGGTTCTGTGGATAAGCTTGTGAATAAGACTGGGGAAACGCGCTAAACCCAAGATCCATCAAGCAAAGTCCTAGCTTGTTCAAAACTTAGGCGAAAATTAAAATACTTAAAAATCAATGTATTAATCAGCAGCAGATTCTACGTGAATGTGTTTTTCAGGGCTTGACAGGTGCAAATTTTCCAGATTCGAACTGTGTGCATAAGTTAGGCGACACAACCCGCGCAAGGGATTAACAAATGCCCATAAACCAATGTTTCAAAAAGACTTTTTTATTATTCAGCCAAGCTCGAAAAGTAGCCATTCGGCTAATATGGCCCGTTTGGCCGAATTTCAGGGCGGTCATTACACATACCAGCCTTGCTGATCGCAATCCGGCTCTTGGTCGAGAGGTCCGCTCCCCCCTGGCGCTGCCAAACGCCAACAGACCCTGAAAGGAAGCCGATCCCCATCAAGGTCTGTTTTGCGGCATTCTGAATGCAGAATCAGTGATAAGCACGCGACAGCCGATGTACTGCTTCGACCAATGCGCCCACATGCTCAGGCTTGGTGAACTGCGATACGCCGTGCCCAAGATTGAATACGTGCCCGGAACCGGCACCATAGCTTGCCAGCAACTGGGCAACTTCTGCTTCGATGGCTTGGGGTGAGGCAAATAGCGAATTCGGGTCGAGGTTGCCTTGCAGGGCGACCCGACGGCCCACCCGACGCCGGGCATCACCCAGATCAACCGTCCAGTCAAGGCCAAGCCCGTCACAACCGATTGCCGCGATCTCTTCCAACCACAGCCCACCGCCTTTGGTGAAGACGATAACCGGCACTTTGCGGCCATCTTTCTCGCGGGTCAGACCATCTACCACCTGCTTCATGTACTTCAACGAGAAGCGCTGATACTTGCCAGCCGCCAGTGCGCCGCCCCAGGAATCGAAAATCATGACTGCCTGCGCTCCGGCTTCGATCTGGGCATTCAGATAGCTGGTCACCGCCTCGGCATTCACTGCCAGGATGTGATCAAGCAGATCCGGCCGGTCATACAGCATGGTCTTGACCCTGGAGAAGGTATCAGAGCCCCCGCCTTCGATCATGTAACACGCGAGGGTGAACGGGCTGCCCGAAAAGCCAATCAAGGGCACACTGCCATCAAGCGCTTTACGAATCTGGCGTACGGCGTCGATAACATAGCCCAGTCGATCGGTCGGATCGGGGGCGGCCAGGTTACGGATCTCCCACTCCTCACGCAAAGGCCGCTCAAATTTAGGCCCCTCACCTTCTGCAAAATACAGGCCCAAGCCCATCGCATCCGGAATCGTCAGGATGTCCGAAAACAGGATTGCCGCATCAAGCGGGTAACGGGCCAGCGGTTGCAGCGTCACTTCTGTGGCCATATCCGGGCTTTTGCACAGCGTAAGGAAGGAGCCGGCGCGGCGGCGTGTCTCGCAATACTCAGGCAGATAACGCCCCGCCTGACGCATGATCCAGATAGGGGTGTATTCAGTGGGTTCGCGCAACAAGGCACGCAGGAAAGTATCGTTCTTTAAGGTACTCACAGGATTCCTATCACTCAGGACATCTCAGGCTGGCCGGCAGTCAAACCAGCGCGCGACCAACCCGCACATATCATTAAATTGGGCAAACAATGCGAGAAACCGGGGTGCTCGCCTCAATCCAGCCATCCTTCCATCTTGGCGGTCTGAAGACGGGCACGCAGGTATTGCCAGAGTCGCGGTGCCGCATCATTGATCACTTGATTCTTGTTCAGAACCTGCTCCAGCCGCACCTGATGTTCCCGCCAGGTTCGACCTTGCGTTTCGAGGTTCTGCAGAACCGGCAACATCCGGTCGCAGGCATAGGCGAAACGCCCTTCCGGCGTGGCCCGTGTTTCGTATTCCTGCCAGGCTGCCATGAAATCAGCCGCCTGGGCCGGTGGCAACATGCCGAACAGCCGTTGGGCGGCCTGCACTTCCTTGCCGGCCTTGGCTTGTGCCGCGACCTCGTCGTACAGGAAGGTGTCGTCGGCATCGATTTCCACGATGTCGTGCAGCAAGAGCATTTTCACCACACGGGCGATGTCTACTTGCGGCTCGGCATGCTCGGCCAACAGTATCGCCATCAGCGAGACATGCCAGCTATGCTCCGCGCTATTTTCATAGCGCTCCAGTCCAATTGGTCGCGTCTTGCGCAGGATGGCTTTCAGCTTCTCCAACTCCAGCAAGAACTGCAGATGATTCTGCAGGTTCCCGGCGGCCGGCTCTTGATGCGGCACTCCCTCAGATTCCGGCCAACTCAGGTCTGCCAGAACGTCGCCGGCCTCATCACGCTCCCCTGTCGGCACAAAACCCGCTGCCGCGTACAGGCTGGCCGCTGCAAGGTTATCGGGCTTGAAGGGAATGCGAATGGTAGCGGCGCCCAGCGCTCGCATTTCAGCAATAGCCAGCGCCAGTGCCTGACGCCCATAGCCACGCTGCTGATAGCGGGCGTCCACCATGAAGCGAAACAACCAGAACCGTTTGGCGTCGTCCGATTCGATATCCGGGCAGTACATCAAAAATCCCACCAGCACATCGTCGGCATAGATGGCTCGCGGTCGATAGTGCGGCTCAAAACCGGCTTCAGCCAGAGACGCCATATTTGGCGCCACCCAGTCTTGCTGTGCCGGGGCCAGTGTCAGAGCCGCACAGGCACGCCAATTATCCCGATTGACGTCGCGCAGGTTGATAACCGCCATCAGCTCGCCTTCTGCCAGCTGTCTTTGAGCCCCACGGTGCGGTTGAACACCACGCGACTCCCCGGCTGATGTTCGTACCGGTCGGTGACGAAATAGCCGAGGCGCTCGAACTGATAACGGGTTTCCGGCGCCGCATTCGCCACACAGGCTTCTACCCAGCCTTGCACCACACGCAGTGATTCGGGGTTCAGGAACTGCTGGAAGTCCAGGTACTGGCCATCCTCACCCCGTACTGCATCCGGCCGGGGTTCGGTGAACAGGCGGTCATACAGACGAACCTCCGCCTGAATCGCATGGGCTGCGCTCAGCCAATGAATAACGCCCTTGACCTTGCGGCCAACCGGGTTCTTGCCCAGCGTCTCGTGGTCGATGCTGCAACGCAGCTCAATCACCTCGCCGGCAGCATCCTTGATGACGTCATCGCAGCGGATCACATAGGAATACCGCAAGCGGACTTCAGTGCCCGGCGCCAAGCGCTGCCAGCCTTCCGGTGCAAGCTCAGCAAAATCATCGCGCTCGATATAGAGCGTCTGGCTGATCGGTACTTCACGTTCGCCGAACTCCGGGTGATTGGGGTGGAACCCTGCCGCACGGCTCCCGGTCTGTGCCGGGTCGAAATTGGTCAGTGTCACCTTGAGTGGGTTGATCACCGCCATCACGCGCGGTACTTCGCTCTCCAGCACTTCACGCACCGCACCTTCGAGCACGCTGTAATCAATCACATTGGGTTGCTTGGATACCCCGCAGCGCTGTGCAAACAGGCGCAGGCCAGCGGGCGAGTACCCCCGCCGCCGCATGCCCGAGACGGTAGGCATGCGTGGATCATCCCAACCGGTCACCCGGCCATCAATCACCAGCTGATTGAGCTTGCGCTTACTGGTAATCGCATACAGCAATTCCAACCGGCTGAATTCGATCTGCTGCGGATGGCAAGGGATCTCGATATTGTCGAGCACCCAGTCGTAGAGCGGGCGATGGTCTTCGAATTCGAGCGAGCACAAAGAATGCGTGATGCCTTCCAGTGCATCCGAAATACAGTGGGTGTAGTCGTACATCGGGTAGATGCACCAGGTATCACCCGTGCGGATATGGTGCGCCCGGCGGATGCGATAGATCACCGGATCACGCAGGTTCAGGTTGGGCGACCCCATGTCGATCTTCAGGCGCAGCGTCCGGCTGCCATCCTCAAACTCACCGGCACGCATGCGGCGGAACAGATCAAGGTTTTCCTCAACGCTGCGATCACGGAAGGGGCTGTTCTTGCCGGGCTCGGAAAAGCTGCCGCGATACTCACGCATCTGCTCGGCATTCAGCTCGCACACAAAGGCTTTGCCTTGGCTGATCAGCGACTCGGCAAACTGATAGAGCTGCTCAAAGTAGTCGGACGCCCAGCGGACGTTGCCATTCCACTCGAAGTTCAGCCAGTGAATGTCCTCCTGAATCGCGTTGGCGTATTCCTCGGACTCTTTCTCCGGGTTGGTGTCATCAAAACGCAGATTGCACTCGCTGGCATAACCACGCGCCAGATAATCTTCCTTGATGCCGAAGTTGATGCAGATTGCTTTGACGTGACCGATATGCAGATAGCCGTTCGGTTCCGGCGGAAAACGGGTCACGGTCTTGCTGTGCTTGCCGCTGGCCAGATCGTCGTCAATGACGGTGCGGATGAAATTGCTGGGCGCCGGTGCAACCGGCTCGGGAGTCTTATTGCTCATATTGAATGTCAGTCTAAATAAATGAATAGGGATACTGAATTGGGGGGTTGGCCTGAATTCTACCCCAATCAGCAGACTGCCGCCGTGCATGCCCGGTTGAACCGGCCCTCAGGCCGCAACCAGCAAGCCATTCACCCGCGCCGCAATCGCCTGGTGCAGGGGCCAGCCGTAATGTTCGAACTCTCGCCAGCAACAATGCGTTAGCTTGATGACATGCTCGTTGTCCGACTCGCAGGCCTTGGCGCGTAGCTGTGCCCAGTCCGGCAGAGTGGCCGGCAGCTGCGGCGGTACGGGGTCGAAATCTTCATCCACCGCCACAAACGCTGCCGCAAGCGCCAGCCATAGTGCGCCCAGATCGCCATCGCCCAGATGGTTGGTGATCTGCCGGTAAGCATGGCAGGCCGTCACCATATGCAAGGCCGTGAGATTGCGATGCTGCCAATACAGCTGGGCACAAGCCGCCGTCAGATCCGCCAGGGTCAGCCCTTCTGGCATGCAGGCGGCCGCCGCAAAACCCGGCAGATTCACCGCCCACTGGATGCGACCGATGATCCAATCGCTCAGTGGCTGCGATGCAAGTAGCAGCCGCCACTGCCGCAACGCCACCAATCGCTGAACCACGCTGTCAGCCTGAGCTGACAGCCCTGGCGTCCCCAAATCACAGTTTGAGGCCGTCAGGGCCGCTAGCCCATGCGCCACTTGCCCGGGGTGACCCACTTGCAGGGCATGTGCTAGCTGGATCAGGCCATGAAACGCCGCCGCAGCAGGGCCACGCGCCAGCCGGGGCCAATAGGTGCGCGCAACCGCCAGCGCATCACCCTCTTCCACCGCCTTCAGGAAGAAAGCGCGACAAGCTGGCAAGGTATCGGCCTCGCCCAGATGCGCCATGGGGTCGAAGTCCGGCGCCGGTTCAATCGCCGCTACAGGCTGCAGGCGGCTTGCGTAGTGATCGAACCAGACCTGCAGCCTTTGCTCAGAGGCCCCCAGCTCTGCCAGCGCATGCAGCGCCATGGGCAGATGATTGAAATAGCCGCCTTGATACCAGGCGGCCTGCTGCAGGCTGGCATCCAGCAAGGTCATGAGTGATGCGTTGGCGGATGAGTCAGGCATGGTTGATGCTCCATTTAATTTATAAACATTAATGATTACAAATTAAACCAAACGCTCCGGCAAGGCAAATTGGCTTTGTTGACATTTTATTTCCGGATCGCGTTTCGTCGGCTTTGGGCCTGATGCAAGGCAAAAAGCGCGCCGCTTAGTGATAAGCCACGCGATTTCCCGTCTGGGCGCACAGGCTGTAAGGCTTGCATCGCAAGTCAACAGCCTGGCAGTCAACGCGGCGGCAGGCCCAAACCCGGCGAAACCCTCTGTCCCCGCAAGGGGGATGCCGTGGCCGTAAGCCGCTTTGCGGCAACAGCCTCGCAAGGCCGGGGTCGATTTTTGGGGCATGGCGTCGTTAGGGTTCGTTTATTTAGCGCGCTAAACCTCACTTACCCTGCCTCGCCCTGCCCCAAAAACTCGGCCCGGCGCGACCGGAAACAAAACGTCAACAGAGCCACGTCCGTCAGGCGCTACGGAACATGAAATACACCGCCCCGGCCAGACACAAGGCCGCCCACAGGTAATCCCATTTCAATGGCTGGTGCATGTAAAACACCGCAAACGGTATGAACACCGACAGGGAAATGACTTCCTGGATGATCTTTAGCTGTGACAGGCTATACACGTCATAGCCGACCCGATTGGCCGGGACTTGCAGCAGATATTCGGCCAGAGCGATTCCCCAGCTGACCAGCGCCGCCAGATACCACGGCTTGCCGGCCATATTGCGCAGGTGGGCATACCAGGCAAAAGTCATGAAGACATTCGAGCAAATCAGCAAAAAGACCGATAAGAACGCGGGAGGAAACAGTGCAGACATGGGTAAAAGCGCATCAAAACAGGGTTGGTTTGGAAGGCGTTTGCCTTCTTGGTAAAATTTCCGGTTTAGAATTCAGGCTCCAAACCGCGAGAGACTACAACAGATGACCTTACGCCGCCTCGCTTCGCTGCTCGTCGGCGCCGGCCTTGTGCTCGCGCCCCCAGCCTATGCCGATGAAGCAGAAGATATCGGCCGCTTACTGAAGCAGGGCCAGCATAAAGATGCGCTTGAACGCGCCGACAAGTTCCTCGCCAGCAATCCCAAGGATGCGCAGGTACGTTTTCTGAAAGGTCTGATCCTGACCGAGCAGAATCGCGCCAATGAAGCCATCAAGGTATTCACCGCTCTGGCTGAGGACTACCCCGAACTACCCGAGCCCTATAACAATCTGGCTGTGCTGTATGCACAACAGAATCAGCTCGACAAGGCCAAATCGGCCTTGCAACTGGCGATCCAGACCAATCCGGCCTATGCCACCGCCCACGAAAACCTGGGCGACCTCTACGCACGCCTAGCCTCCCAGGCTTACGACCGAGCCTTGTCGCTGGAAAAGGGCAATAGCGGCGCCCAGGCCAAGCTGACGCTGATTCGTGAGCTGTTCAACAAAAACCCACGGGGCAGCAAGTTGCCGCAGCTGGCAACCGCCAGTAGCACGGCCAAGCCCCAGATGCCACCGATAACGCCACCGGCTGTCACACCCGCGCCCGCCAAGCCGGTGCCAACCCCGACACCGGCCCAGACGATTGCCAAGATTGATCCCCCCAAGCCGGTTGAGCCTAAGCCGGTTGTGGACACCAAGCCTGCAGCAGATCCCGGCAAGACCAAGCCGGCTGATGCGAAACCTGTCGATGCCAAGCCGGTCGAAACCAAACCGGCCGAGCCGGCCAAGGTGGCCGACAGCAAGAACGACAAGAAAGCCACCGAAGCCGAAGTGCTGAAGTCGCTCAATGACTGGGCAGATGCCTGGTCGGATCGCAAGGTCAGCGCCTACCTTGGCTTCTATGCCAAGAACTTCAAGCCACCCAAAGGCGAGAGCCGTGGCGAGTGGGAAAAACAGCGGCGCGAACGGATCAGCGCAGCCAAGAGCATCAGCGTCAAGCTCAGCAATTTCAAGGTGGATTTCGACGATGACGACACAGCTACCGTACGGATGGTGCAGGCGTATCGCTCGGACGCCCTGAAGAGTTCGACCGGCAAGACCATTGTGCTGATCAAGACCGGCGGACGCTGGCTGATCAAGGAAGAACGGGTTGGATAGGTCAAATATGGCGCACCACTTCAAGCTCGCCAGTGCTTTGCTGATCGGCGTCTACGTGGCCCCGTCGGCCAACTCGATGAATTGGTCACGCAGCGTACCGCCGCCTCCGGTTACTGCCGCCACCATGGCGCAAGCCAGCGTGGAAGCAGCGCCCGAGCGCATGCTGATCGACACGCTCAATGCGGTACGCAGTAACCGGCTGGACGATGCGCTCCGGCTGGTCGATGCGCTGATCGAAAAAAACCCCAACTACAAGCTTGCCCATCTGATCAAGGGTGACTTGCTGCTGGCGCGTACGCGCCCGCTCACCACGCTTGGCAATGCCGGGGATGCACACGCCGAGAAGCTCAACGATCTGCGAGCAGAAGCGCAGGTGCGGCTCAAGCATTATCTGGCACCGCCCCCCAGCGAGGCCATTCCTGCCAGCCTGGTCAAGCTTTCTCCCCAGCAAGCCTATGCCGTGGTGGTCGATGCCACCAGCTCGCGGCTTTATATGTTCCGCAACGACAATGGGGTGCCCCGCTACCTGCTGGATTTTTACGTCACCATCGGCAAACAGGGCGCTGGCAAAAATCGTGAAGGCGATCAGCGCACACCGGTTGGTGTGTACTTTGTCACCGGCAAGCTGCCGCGAGCCGATCTGGACAAAACCTACGGTGCTCAGGCCGATCTTTACGGTGTTGGCGCCTGGCCGCTGTCCTATCCCAATGAATGGGACAAACGGCAGGGGCGGGACGGCCACGGCATCTGGTTGCATGGTTCGCCTTCCGATACCTATAGCCGCCCGCCGTTGGCCTCGAATGGTTGCGTCGTGCTGACCAACCCGGATATGGCCGCGCTGGGGCGTTATCTGTCGGCCGGCACTCCGGTCGTGATTACTCCCCGTATCGAATGGCTGGCCATGGACGAGTGGCGTAGCCGCGCCGCCAAGGCCCAGGCCCAGCTTGACCACTGGCGCAGTGATTGGGAAAAGCTGGATACCGAACACTATCTGGCACATTACAGCGATGATTTTCGCGCCAATGGCACCGATATCAATACTTGGCGCAAGCAGAAGTCGCAGATCAATGCGAGCAAACAGTGGGCCAAGGTCAAGCTTGAAAATGTCAGCCTGTTCGCCTACCCGGCCGAAACCCCGATGTTGCTGACCTCGTTTGATCAGGACTACCAGAGCAACAATCTCAACAATCGCACCCGCAAGCGGCTTTACTGGAAGCAGGAAGGCCCTGGCTGGAAAATTGTTTACGAGGGCTCACAAGGCTGAAATCAGGTGTATCCGCCATCCGGACGGCCGATGCGCTTTATAAGCCATCGGCCGTCGGCTTATCTATCGTCCTGCTCTACCAAACGAAACGCTGATACTCATTCATGGACATCCTGTTTCTGCACCAGAACTTCCCCGGCCAGTTCCGCCATATTGCCCAAGCCCTGCTAGATCAGCCCGGCAATCGCCTGGTGGCCTTGGCACAACCGCAGGCGCGCAGCATGGAGGGGGTACAGACCATCCGCTACAAGCCCAAGCGCGACGCCCACAAAGCCACCCACCGCTATCTCGTTTCCTTCGAACGCGCCGTGCTGGTGGGGCAGGAAGTAGTGCGCAAGCTGGTTGAACTCAAACAACATGGCTTCAATCCACGATTCATCATTGCCCACCCTGGCTGGGGAGAGTCGCTATACGTCAAAGATGTTTTTCCTGACGCCACGCTGATCCACTTCTGCGAGTTCTACTACCACGCGGACGGCGCCGATGCCGGCTTTGACCCCGCCTCCCCCGTCTCGCTGGATGACCGCGCCCGCATCCGCACCCGCAATGCCCTGCACCTGCTCAACCTTGAACAGTGCGATATCGCCGTGGCTCCCACCCACTGGCAGCAATCACTACACCCGCCGCTTTATCAGCCCAAGATCCGGGTGATCCACGAAGGCGTAGACACCCAGGCCGCCCGCCCCGATCCAGACGTCCGCTTCACCCTGCCCAACGGGCGCGTCCTCAGCCGGTCGGACCAGGTCATCACTTACGTCGCCCGCAACCTCGAACCTTATCGAGGCTTTCCGCAATTCATCCGTGCGATGGGTCGGTTGCTGGCAGAGCGCCCGGAGGTCACCGTACTGATCGTCGGCGGCGATGATGTCAGCTACGGCAGCAAACCTGAAGGTGCCGCCAACTGGCGCGAGAAAATGGCAAGCGAAGTCCCTCTCAATGCCGACCGCGTTCACTTTCTAGGCAAGCTGCCCTATGCCGACTATCTGAAAGTGCTACAGATATCCACCGTTCACACCTACCTTACCTACCCATTTGTGCTGTCCTGGTCGATGCTTGAGGCGCTGGCTTGTGGCTGTGTGCTGGTGGGCTCGGCGACCGCTCCCGTGCAAGAAGTGTTAAGGCATGAGGTCAACGGCTTTCTGGTTGACTTCTTCGACGACGCCGCTCTGTGCCGGCAGATCTCGGTGCTATTGGACGCAGCAGACCTCACGCCGATCCGCCACGCTGCGCGCGCGACCGTCCTTGGCAATTACAGTCAGGCCGATGGCACCCGTGGCTGGTTACAACTGATGGGCCTCAACCCGGCGCCTCCCACCTATTCCATTGGCTCGGGTCTGGTTGCGGGGCCTGCCCAGGTGGCATAAGCGAGGCTGGCTATCCCGGATTTCGGCCCGTGCGAGCGGAAAGGAGCCGTCACCAGCGTCTATAGTTCAATGGGAAAGGAAAGCGCCATGACCATCAACTGCCCACAATGTAGTCAACCCATGCAGGCACGTGAGTACGAGCGCAAGCTTGGCGGTAGCATCGAACTCGACTTCTGCTTCAGCTGCCAGCAAATCTGGTTTGACCCGAACGAAAGTGGCCAGCTGGCGCCTAATGCCGTGCTGACGTTGTTTGAAGAAATCAACCAGCATCAGCAAGAAGGCCAGCCACGCCAGCAAACCGGGGCCTTGCATTGCGTCCGTTGCTATGCCGAGCTGGTCCTGACCAATGATCTGGTCCGCACCAACCGGTTCAGATACCACCGCTGCCCGCAAGGGCACGGCCGATTGATCAACTTCTGGCACTTCCTGCGAGAGAAGCAATTCGTACGCGACCTCACGACACTCGAACGACAGCAGCTGTCGGTCAAGGTCGCACAGGTCAAATGCAATAGCTGCGGCGGCGCTGTGGATATTCGCCAGGAAGACCATTGCAGCTATTGCGGCGCCCCATTAGCGGTGCTTGACCAGAATGCCGTATCCAAAGCCCTGGGCGAATACCGTAGCGACGCCCAACGCTTACAGGCCGGCGCTGCCGTATCCGAGCGGGTTACCGGCACACCGGCCCCCCCATCGTCGCCCCCGGCTGTTGGACAACCGCTCTTCGATGCGCCGGCCAAGAGCCCCGCTGCTGCGTCGAGCTCGGACGGCCTGTTCGACCTGCTGGGAACGGGCATCGCCCTGCTGCTTGATGCAGCTATCGACTGATAGTCATCAAGCTGGCCAGAAGGCCAGTTTGATGACTAGGCTCTGTTGACGTTTTGTTTCCGGTCGCGCCGGGCCGAGTTTTGGGGCAGGGCGAGGCAGGGTGAGTGAGGTTTAGCGAGCTAAATAAACGAACCCTAACGACGCCATGCCCCAAAAATCGACCCGACCCAGAGGGTTTCGCCGGATTTGGGCCTGCTGCCGCGTTAACTGCCAGGCTGTTGGCTTGCGATGCAAGCCTTACAGCCTGTGCGCCCAGACGGGAAATCGCGTGGCTTATCACTAAGCGGCGCGCTTTTCGCCTTGCATCAGGCCCAAAGCCGACGAAACGCGATCCGGAAATAAAATGTCAACAGAGCCTAAGGATTCATCAGCTGATTCGTGTGAATTTCCCGCCAAACCACTCTGGTTTGCCGATTATTCAAATTGTCATGGCGGTATGGCTTAGTTCTTAGAAAGCGCCAGCACGGCCAGAAATCTGGCTTTGGTTGACCCCGCCTCCTGACCAATCAGGGGCATCTGTATTTTCCTGATGGATTTTGCGAGTTTAAAAAATTTTGCATGACATAAATCCGACAATCGCCAGACAGCCCAACCAAACCATTAGATAGCCGCTGGCAGATTCAGCTATAGTTCACCCCTTTTTTTGCCAGACATGCCGCCCATGGACACTCCTAACCCCGACCAGCCCTCAGCCCCGGCGGTGGCCGCTACTCAGGCTCCGCCGCTCGACAGTGGCCTGCTGGGCTTGGTGATCCTGGCCCGCTTTCACGCCATTGCCGCCGAACCCGCCCAGCTTGCCCACGAGTTTGGTGGCGGGGTGGCTTTCAACGAAACCCGCATTCTGCTGGCCGGTCGCAAGCTCGGGCTGAAATGCCGGGCCGTCGATTCATCGATTGAGCGGCTGGCCAAGCTGCCCCTGCCGGCGCTGGTCGAAGACGTCAATGGCGGCTACTTTGTGCTGGCACGGGCCAGCGATGGCAAGGTGCTGATTCAAGACCCCCGCGTCGGTCGTCCGGAAACGCTGGACCTCGACCAGCTGCGTAGCCGCTGGAGTGGCCGCGCCATCCTCTTCACCTCGCGCGCCTCGCTGGCGGGTGAACTGGCCCGCTTCGACTTCAGCTGGTTCATCCCCGCCGTTGTCAAATACCGCAAGCTGCTGAGTGAAGTGCTGATCGTGTCGCTGGTATTGCAGGTCATTGCCCTGCTGACGCCACTGTTCTTTCAGGTTGTGACCGATAAGGTACTGGTGCATCGCGGCCTGTCGACGCTGGATGTGCTGGCCGGCGGCCTGCTGGTGGTCTCGGTGTTTGAAGTGGTGCTTACCGGCCTGCGCGGCTGGCTGTTCTCGCACACCACCAACCGCATCGACGTTGAACTGGGGGCCCGGCTGTTCCGCCATCTGCTCAACCTGCCTCTGGCCTATTTTCAGGCCCGACGGGTCGGCGATTCGGTGGCGCGGGTGCGTGAACTGGAAAACATCCGCCAGTTCCTCACCGGCAACGCCATCACCCTGGTGATGGATCTGTTGTTCTCAGTGATCTTCCTCGCCGTCATGGCTTACTACAGCGGCTGGCTGACGTTGATCGTGCTACTGAGCCTGCCCTGCTATATCGCGCTATCGCTACTGGTCACGCCGGTGCTGCGTGCCCGGCTGGATACCAAGTTTGCCCGTGGTGCCGAGAACCAAGCCTTTCTGGTGGAAGCCGTCAACGGCATCGAAACCATCAAATCGATGGCGGTCGAGCCGCGGGTGATCGAACGCTGGGACCGCCAACTGGCCGCCTATGTCTCGGCCAGCTTCCGGGTCGGCCATCTGGGCAACCTCGCCAGCCAGTCGGTCTCGCTGATCGGCAAAGTCGTCACCGTGCTCACCATGTGGCTGGGTGCCCGTCTCGTCATCGACGGCCAACTGTCAGTCGGCCAGTTGATTGCCTTCAATATGCTGGCAGGTCGCGTCTCCGGCCCCATCATGCGACTGGCCCAGCTATGGCAGGACTTCCAGCAGGTTGGCATCTCCATGCAACGATTGGGTGACATCCTCAACACCCGCACCGAGGTCGCCCCGGTCAGCCGGGCCGCCCTGCCTGCCATCGAAGGCAGCATCGAATTCGACCAGGTACGCTTCCGCTACAAACCCGATGCCCCCGAAGTCGTGCGCGGCGTCTCGCTCAAGATCGCCCCCGGCCAGATCATCGGTATCGTCGGTCGCTCTGGCTCGGGCAAGAGCACGTTGACCAAACTGGTGCAACGGCTGTTCGTGCCGGAAACCGGCCGGGTACTGATCGACGGGGTTGATCTGGCCTTGGCCGATCCGGTCTGGCTGCGGCGGCAGATCGGGGTGGTACTGCAGGAAAACCTGCTGTTCAACCGCAGCATCCGCGACAACATTGCCCTGGCCGACCCCGGCATGCCGATGCCGGCCATCATCGAAGCCGCCAAGCTGGCGGGCGCGCACGAGTTCATCACCGAATTGCCGGAAGCCTACGACACCATTGTCGGCGAACATGGCACCGGGCTATCAGGCGGTCAGCGCCAGCGCATTGCCATTGCCCGCGCCCTGGCCACCAATCCACGCATCCTGATCTTCGATGAAGCCACCAGTGCGCTGGATTACGAGTCGGAACGGGTGATCCGCGACAATATGCAGGCCATCTGCCAGGGTCGCACCGTGATCGTCATTGCCCACCGCCTGTCTGCGGTGCGCCACGCCGATCGCATCATTGCCATGGACCGGGGCCAGATTGTCGAGGAAGGAACCCACGACAGCCTGCTGGCCAGGGCCGATGGCTATTACGCCTACCTTTACAGCTTGCAACAGGGGTGATGCCATGAGACTCGCTGCTACCCTTGATCTGCTCAAACGCTATGCCGCCGTCTGGCGCGCCGCTTGGGATATCCGGGAAGAACTGGACCCCAAGGAAAGACTGGCCCATGAGGCGCAATTCCTGCCCGCCGCGCTGGAACTGCAGGAAACCCCGCCTTCGCCCATTCCACGGGCGACCATGTGGACCCTGATTGTTCTCTGTGGCTTTGCCCTGCTCTGGAGCATCTTCGGCAAGATCGACGTCGTGGCCGTCGCTCAGGGCAAGATCATTCCGGATGACCGGACCAAGACGATCCAAGCGCCCGAGCTGGCGGTGATCCGCAAGATTCTGGTGCGCGATGGCCAGCCGGTAAAGGCCGGCGATAGCCTGGTCGAGCTGGATGCCACCGTTGCCGGCGCCGACGCCAAACGACTGGACGCTGAACTGGAAGCCGCTGAACTGGCGCTGGCCCGGGCCCAAGCCCTGTACGAAGCACTCAATAGCGGCAAGCCCCCGAAGCTACAACCACTCAGGCCACCGACCCGCCTCAATCTGGCCGACCAGCAACGTCTGTTATTGGGCGAGTATCAGGAAGTGCAGGCCAAACTGGCCACACTGGATGAAGAAACCGCCCGCCGTCAGGCCGAGCTGGAAACCACGCGCGAGCTGGTCGCCAAACTGGCTGATACGCTGCCCTTGGTCAAACAACGGGCCGAAGACTTCCGAGGTCTGGCCGACAAGAACTTTGTGGCCAAGCACGCCTTGCTCGAAAAAGAGCAGGCGCTGGTCGAAACCCAGCGTGATCTGGCAGCCCAGCGCAGCAAGGAGCGTGAGATCCAGCATGCCATTGCCCAGAACCAGCAGCAGCGGATCAGCTTGTTGGCGGAAGCAAAACGCTCAACACTGGATCAACTAAACCAGGCCAAGGACAAAGCCAGCAGCCTGAAACAGGAGTTGGTCAAGGCGGAACAGCGACGCCATTTGCTGACGCTGACGGCACCCGTGGATGGCGTAGTGCAACAGCTGGCCGTGCATACGATCGGTGGGGTATTGAAAGAGGCCGAGCCGCTGATGCAGATCGTGCCCAAGCAAGGGCGGCTGGTGGTGGAAGCCTGGGTTGAAAACAAGGACATCGGCTTTGTCTATGCCGACCAGCAAGCCGAGGTGAAAGTCGAAACCTTCAACTTCACCAAGTACGGCACCATCGACGCCAAGGTGCTGACCGTCTCGAACGATGCGGTGCAGGACGAAAAGCGCGGCCTGACTTACCCGATCCGGCTGGAGCTGAGCCGCAGCCAAGTGCGGGTAGAGAAAAAGGACGTCAACCTCGCGGCCGGCATGGCCGTCTCAGCCGAGATCAAGATCGGCAAACGCCGGGTGATCGAATACTTCCTCAGCCCGCTCTCTGAGCATCTGCAGGAGAGTTTGCGGGAACGGTAAGCGCACAGCGAAGGCTCTACAAAGACAGATCTGCAGAAACGTGACAACCCAGACGTCAACAGAGCCTAAGTCAGCGACGAACCCCAGCCATGCCGGCCAATCAGTCCAGATGCAGCAGCTTGATGGCGCGCTTGCTGCGCTGCATTTCGGTCAAGGCATCGGTGCCCGTGTTGTCGATGCCATAGCCAATGAACAGATCCAGATTGCGAAAGCCGCTCAAATCGGTTGGTGTGGGCAGGATGTTGGCACTGTAGGCGGAGGTGGTGGCCTGGTTGTAGCTCAGTTCGAAGGGCTTGGTATGAGCCGTTGGTATCAGCCAGCCCTGCCGGGTCAGGAAGTAAAAGGTGTTGCCGATGGTCGCGAATACAAACAGGCTGGTGGGCATATTGGCATGCGCCGGTGCCAACGGCACCTTGAAGCCTTTGATTTCCACCGCTCTGGGGTTGCGGCTGTCGATGCTGGCCAGGGTCGGCGTCCAGGTTGCCGGGTTGGTCGGGTTGACGGGTGTGGTCGCGCTATCGACACCATCACTCGATTGCCCTGGCGTACCATCGAAAACAACAGACCAGGGGCGCTTTTTCAGCCAACTCAGGTAAGCCGCCGGATCAGCCACCATCATCATCACATCGAACTGGCCAAACACGAATTCGTAACCTGCGGGGTTGTAGACGTTGACGTAGACATATCGGGCGCGTTCATTGACAACCGGGCTGATGCTTCCCTGCGGATAGATCCAGTTATTGAATACGCGATACGCCGGCAAATCGCCCTTGTACAAGTAATCACTGCCGGTATCCACGCCCGGATAACTGCAGACGGGCTTGCCGGCCGGACGACTGGTATTCGGGCAGTAAGGGGCGTCCAGGTAAGAGGCGCCAAACAGCTGTTCAGAAAAGAAATACGAATTGATATAACCGGTTGCGACACTCACCCCTGGCGGCACCAGCACCGCAAGCCGCAGATGCGTATCGGACTTCAGGTGCGACCAAGGCATCGGCACCCCGGTCGGTGATGAAAACGGATTCACCCACGCCGAAGTCAGCAGCTGCCCCGGCGCGGAAACCGGCTTGTAGAAATTGGCATCTACCGCCGGTTGAACATACTTGATGCTGGTATAAGCGGCAGCAGGCATTGCTGCCAGGGCCCAGACCATTGGAAGGATGTCACGGCAAAGCTTGAACATCGTGTTCTCACTCCTGCAATCTCGATTGAGTATTGCATCCCCCCCGCTGACGGGCCAGCCCGCTTATCCCGACATGCTCAACGCTGACGACAACAATTACACCAGACCCTGAAGTTGCTGAGCTGCCGCATTGCCATACCGGGCAACACCGTTTTTGCAACCGGTGTGGTCATTCAATACCGGTGTTATCAGCCATTCGACCAGTATCCAGCCTGACTCATCGGGACACCCATCCTCCGTCACAATCACATACTTTGAATCGACAACCAAACCTTACAATTAGTGTCATAGCTCTACGCACCTTGTAAAACAAGCGGCATCTTTTAGAAGAACTGCGTTATACCGCGTCACATTGCGGGTTAATTGTGGAGAAACACTAAAAAAGCTCACTTAGATCATTTGATCTAAATGACAAACAGCTAAACAAAGCGTATCGCGGCAATTCATGTTTTGTGTGCAGTTGCAGCATCGCAAATTCTTGATTCAATTATTCTCAACATATTAGGATGTTTGCGGGCAGGCTTGGTCGTTTGCCCCAAGCAAACACTTGTTTGCCCATTTTTCCAACAATTCGGAGAAGGGAAACGTAGCAATGAATATCACGATTGAAACGACCGAAATCCTCATCATTGATTCGACCGAAGCCGAGTACCTGCAAGACGATATGGAAGGCGCACTGGCTGGCGTCAGCATCTCCTGCTGCACCTGCTCCTGCTCCTGCTGCTGCTAATCACCCTGCACGCAGGTGCTGATGCGGCATCAGCGGTCTGATGGCTGGATGCCGTTTGCAGTGTCGGGGATGACCGCCTGGCCATCCCCGGCTTGAAGCCCGCCCGAAACCTCGGGAGCCGTTGCAGGATCAGCCAGCCGGCTTCAGTGCTCGCGCACCGTCTCATCGGCCAAACCCCAAACCATACCGACCACGATAGCGCCATGAATTCACGTCTCTACCTCTCTCCGCTGGCCGAAGTCACCCAACTGGGCGACGACAAGATTGCGCTCTCCGTCGTGGGCCGCCGCTTCACGGTTGAAGATCGCGCCGGCATGATCAAAAGCATTCTGGAACACGCGCAGGATGGCATCGTGCTCGATCAGCTGACTTCGACCCTCTCTGCCGTGTTTCCCGCCTCGGCGGTCGAAGCGGCGGTGAAGTCGTTGGCGCAGACCAAGGTTCTGGTCAGCCACGATGCACGCAGTCGTGGAGATGCCACCCACCAGCATCTGGCGCATCGGCGTGAAGCGGATGGCCAGATCGGTGTCGATCCGGCTTCGACTATGGATAGCTCGACCTGGATGGTGGCGCTGGCAGGGAAAGGCGCCCTGGCTGATGCGCTGGCGCAAGCCTTGATCGACATGGACGTACCCGTGACGCGACTATCCGCCGACACCACGCTGCCGGCGTTCCCGGATCGTCGTTGCATGCTGGTGGCCTGTGCCGACTATGAAAATTTCGCGCAGTCACGACAGCTCAACCAGCAGGCCATCGCGCACAACATGACCAGCCTGTATCTGGGCATCGACTGGACCACCGTGCAGTGCGGCCCGCTGGTGATCCCCAAGGCCACTGCCTGTTATGAGTGCTACTTCCACCGCGTACGGGCCACCCGTCGGTTTGTTGCCGAATTCGATTCGCGCGCCGTTGCGGACAATGTGCTCTACCACGCGCTGCCCAGCAAACTGGCCATTCAGTGGGCCGTTGCCGAAGCTTCGCGCATGGTGATGCGCTATCTGAGTGGCACGCTGGAAAACCTGCATCTGGGCCAGTTTTGCGAAATCGACAGTTTCAGTGGCGAAGTCCAGCGCAGTCTGGTCTTGCGCCTGCCGCGCTGCCCGGTCTGCGGCACCGCCAATACCGGGCGTCCGGTGGGCACCGCGTTTTTGCATGCCCAGCTGCGGCGCAAGGGGTAAACCATGGAAAGACTGTCCGAAGCAGGCCGTCTGGCCATGATCCATCAGGCTCTGGTGCATCGGCGCCACGGCATCATCACCGCCTTGTTTGAAGAAACCGAGCACCCGGCCGCACGCGGCCTGTTTGTCTTCAACGCGATGATGATCGACTTCAAAGCCCTGATGATCGACCCCAGTCGCAGCAAGCAGCTGGCCAGCGACCGGGCCAGTCTGGCCGGTTCGGGTGCCGCGTTTGACCGCACCTCCGCCCTGTGGTCGGCGTTTGGTGAAGCCATCGAGCGCTACTCGGCCTCCGCCTTTTTTGATGACGAATTGCACTACGCCAGCCAGAACGCTTTGGGTGCCGCCGCCACGCCGCTTGAAGACTTTGTGCTATTCAGCGCCGAGCAAACCCGGCAGCCCGGCTTCGAATTTGCGGCGCCCGACGCCGATCTGGTCCGCGCCTGGGTACCCGCCTTAGACCTGACCGAACCAGAGCGCGAGTGCTGGTTGCCGGCGCAGCTGGTGTATCTGGGCATGCGCGTCAAACAGCCGGGCGAGATTGTGTTTCAGTCCTCCTCAACCGGTTTGGCCTGCGGTATGGATGCCGAGCGCGCCATCTTGTCGGGACTATGTGAAACCATCGAGCGCGACGCCTTTGCCGCCATGTGGCAGATGCGCTATGCCCCACGCCGCCTGCAAGTGACCGACGCCACCCTGGCCAGCCTGCTGCCTGGCGTGCAGCACGCCCTGCAAGCCTCGCCGCTGCAAATCGACTTGTGGGACATCAGTACCGACATTGGCCTGCCAGTGGTTCTGTGCCTGGCTCGTAACCGCAACGGCGCCACCATGTCGGTGGGCGCCAGCGCCCACCTGTCGATCACCCAGGCCATCAATAAAGCGGTGATAGAGTCGCTGCACGGCTATATCTGGGCGGATTCCATTCTGCAGTCAGGCTCGCCCTTGCCTGAGCGGACCGCTATCGACAACCCGAGCGACCACTTTGCTTATTTTCTCGATCGCTCCCGACAGTCCACGCTCGACTTCCTGTTTGATAACCCACAGGTCATTCGTAGTGATGATCCGGCCCTGCAGCAGCTGAGCGACGAGACCGCCCTGCTCGGCCGATTGCGGCAGATGGGCTACCGGGCACTGGCTGCCGATGTCACCGCCGCTGACATCGGTTCGCTGGGCTTTCAGGTCGTGCGCACCGTGGTGCCGGGCTTGCAGCCCCTGCTGTTTGGCGACGGCCGCATCAGCCTCGACACCCGGCGTCTGCAGCAGATCGCCCGGCACTGGGGCCTGCCTGCTGTGCCCCCCGCCAATACCGACCCCCACCCTTTCCCTTGAGAATGGGATAGAAAACACCATGAATGACAGCCTGCAAGACCTTCTGCCACCACAAGCCATGGCGGGAGAATTCGACCTCGATAATGTGACCGAAATCCTGCACGAGCAGACCAAGTTCCACCGTGCCACTTTTTCCGGGCAGGTGAAGAACATCGTGCGGTATCTGCACCACCCCAGCTATATCGCCAAAGGCGCAGCGGGTTACAACCATTTTGCAGCCAACCCCCGCATCGACCTGCCCGAACCCGCACTGGAACTGGGCGAACTGGCCACAGCGCTGGCTGGCCGCCATAGCGCCCGTGCGTTTGAAGCCAGCCTCACGCTACAGCAGGTTTCCAGCCTGCTGCACCACGCCATCCGCGTGAACCGCTGGATGCAAAGCCACAATGCCCCGCATATCAAGCTGGCATTCCGGCCCTACCCTTCGCCGGGTGGGCTTTACCCGACCGAGTTCTACCTGTTTTTGAACCAGATCGAAGGCGTAGAGCCCTGCATCGCCCATTACGATGCGCGTGAACATTGCCTGCGCCAACTCAAGCCGCAAGATGGCACGGCCTTCACCAGCGTCGAAATCCAGTCTGGCGAGGCCGGCTTCAAGGCCCCCCTGGTCATGGCCCTGACCAGCCTGCCACAGCGGGCGACAGCCAAATATGGCAGTCGCGGCTATCGCATGTCGTTGCTCGAGGCCGGCCATGCGTCGCAGAACCTGTGTCTGGTTGCACAAGGGCTGGGCTTGGGTTCACTGGTTTACGGCGCCTACTACGATGACGAGCTGGCTGCGTTGCTCGATATTGATGGCGTCAGCGAGACCGTGGTGTCGGTCATGTTGTTCGGCAAGGAAAGTGCATGAGCGACAATCTATTGCTGGAAGCCACCCGGCCCGCCCCAGCTGCCGACATCAGCACCACACCCATCGACATGGCCGGTGGCGATAGCCTGCGCCGATTGGGAAGGCAGATGCTGATGCAGGCAGCGGCGGGCAATGCCGATGGCGCCAGCCATTGCCTGCAACAGCTATTCGCCTTGCGTGGCCGCTTTCCAGGCTTTGCGGTGTATCGCGAAGTGGCGACCGGGCGCCTGCCGGTGCAGGAGCAAGGCCCGGTGTTCGTGCAAGGGAGTGCGCCCCTGCCCGACCTGTTGCGACAGCAGTTCGATGAAGCCATCCAGCATTGCCGGCAGTTGCTGCAGCGCCCCGCCCCCACCATCCTGCTGCAGTGCCGGGCCGAGCAGCAGGATGTCCATCTGGCGCTCGAAGCCTTTCCCGGTCTCACGCTGATGCGGTTATCCACCTTGTCACCGGATTACCCGCTGGGACTGCGCGACACCCTGTTCCACGAAGTCACTCACAGTTTTCTGACTTGTGGCGTGCGCTTGCTGGATGAAGGCTTGGCCCACCATGTGGCCTCGCAGGCAGCAGGCGCCAGCTTGCCCCCCGCCCAGCCGGAATTGCTTCCCCCCTTGCGCCGTTTGCTCAGTCGCAGTGCCGATGCGATGTTTGGCGAGACGACCGATAGCGACCTCCGCGTCTACCAATCTGCCTGTGCTGTGGGTGCCGAACTGGTCGCCGAGCTATTGGAACGCCAGGGCAGTGCCGGCCTCTGCCGGCTCTACGAACAAATCAGCCAGGCCGTCAGCGACGCCGAAATCGTCGCGCTCGTCGAAGCGGCCCTGGGCCGCAGCCTGCCGCGTGTGCTATCGAAAGCGCCGCTCACTGCCGACCAGCAAGCCTTGGTAGACCGGGCACGCGAAGCCATGTTTGCCGCCTGGGCCAGCAAACAACCGTCCGAACTGGAACCTGTGCTGGCTGCCTTGGCGGAGCAGGACTACCACAGCCTGCCCGGCCTGCTCGACAGCCTGTTGTGCGCCCGCATCCAGCACGCGCTGCTGCGCGCCCACAATGGCGACAAACTGCCGCGAGACGAAGAAGCCGGCATTGATCTGCTGCTGCAGGAAGCCGACTGCCTGCCAGTGGGCCGGCTCTGGTTGTGGCGGGGCTGCCGGGCGGTGCTGGCCATCGCCCTGGCGCGTCCCAATCTGGTGAAGGTTGCGGCGGCGGGCCAGCAGGCAGTCGCCGCCTTCAACCGCGCTGCCGAGCTGATACCCGATGATCCCGACCTGCTGGTCCAGCACGCTACACTTTTGCTGAACGCGCCCGAAGCCTACGGCGGCAACCGGGATCTCGGCGTCGCCAAGCTGCGGCAGGCGATGCAAGACCCGCGTTACCATCACCACGCCCAGCGGGTATTGGCCCGCTATGGCATCGAAACACCCGAAGCCCGCACGGCAGACACCATCGCCCCCCCGCCTCCCAGCCCCCATCCGGTCAACGATGCGCCGGTAGCGATCCAGATCGACGGCATCCAGCTCAAGCTCTCGGCCGCCTTCACCCTGGCCCCTGGCCCGTTGACAGTGCGACGAGGCGAGCGTCTGGCGCTGGTCGGCCGCAACGGCAGCGGCAAGACCCTGTTGCTGGAAACGCTGCTCGGCTTGCGCCAGCCGGATCGCGGCCAGATTCGCCTCGAATTTGCCGGCACCGCCCCCGGCGGCGATCGCCGCCACCTGCTGGGCGGCTTGCTGCAGGGCGGCGACCTGCCCGGCCAGAGCAAAGTGCGCGAGATCATGGCCATGCACCAGGTCATGTACCCGCGCAGCGATGCCGAGGTAACCCGTGCTCTTGGTCTCGACGAACTGAAGGAGCGCGAATGGGACGTCCTGTCCCGCGGCCAGAAGCAACGGGTAATGCTATGGCTGGCGCTGGCGCATCTACCGGAAATCGCCTTGCTCGACGAACCGACGCTGGGGCTGGATGAATGGTTTGTACGCGCCGTGCGCGAGCTGTGGCAGCAGTTACCGATGACACTGGTCATCATCTCGCACCACCCGACCGATCTTGTCGGCATGCAGCGCATTGTCTGCATGAACGACGGCAAGATCGTCGATGAAGGCAGCCTGCCCGAGTTGGTCGAGCGTTATGCCGGCCGCTTCAAGGGCCAGATCCTGCAACCCCTGCCCGCTGCTGCCGCCGAAGCCATGAACCAGCTGCCGGGCCTGCTGCATCCGCCCCAGCCCACCCCACGCGGCTGGCTGTTGCAAGGCGGCGATGGCTTCGACCAGAGCTTCCGCCAATTCATTGACCGCCACGGGGTGTCGGCTTTCAGTCTCGAAGCCGCCTCAACCGAAGACTTTCTCGCCCGCGTGGCCCAGGACTGACCCGATGCTGAAAGTACTGCTACACCTGATTCGCGCCGACCTTGTGCTGTTTCTGCGCGGTCGTCTGGCGCTGTTCTGGACCTTTGCCTTCCCCTTGCTGCTGCTGATCATGCAGATGGCGCTATTCGGAGGCGGCAGCAAACTGGGGCCGGTATCCCTGGCACTGGTCGATCTTGACCAGACCCCAGCCAGCCAGGCCTATCTGCGGCAACTGCGCTCCGGCCTGTCGATGCAGGGCAGTGTCGGCTTCAAGATCAGCCTGCACAGCAGCCCGACCGATGGCAGGCAGGACATCGTAGTAACGGTGCCCAAGGGTTTTGCGGCGAATGTTGGCGCCGGTCAGACCACGACCTTGCAGCTGGGCGGCCAACAGACGACCGGACCAGCCTTCGAGGCCGCCTACGGCCTGATCTACGCCATGAGCGACAACTACAACCTGAACGGCCTCTCCCAGCCGAAACGGGTGCAGATACCGCCGGCAACCGAGTCATCCGCGCCCACACTCAGCTACGGCCTGTATCTGGTCACCGGTCTGGTTGGCATGGTGATCCTGTCCACCGGTCTGATGGGCTTTGCCGGCCCGCTGGTTGCCGCGCGCGAGAGCGGCATGTTCCGGCTATACCAGCTGTTCCCGATCAAGACTGGCTGGGTGGTGGTGGCATGGTGGCTATCGCGGCTGGTCGTCACGCTTCTGGCCAGCCTGCTGATGTTCGCCGCCGCCTGGTGGTTTTACGGTGTCCGTCCGGCGCCAAGTGGGCCGGAACTGGCCGCCGCCCTGCTGATGCTGACACTGGGCACCGGCGCGTTTCTATCGCTGGGGCTACTGATTGCCTCGGTTTCGAACAGCGTGACCGCCGCCAGCATCTTCTGCAATCTGCTGTACTTTCCGCTGATGTTCTCGGGCAATCTGATGATTCCGGTCAATGGCCTGCCCCCGACGATTCGAACCGTACTGGATTTCATGCCACTCAATGCCATGGTGGAAAGCCTGCGCCACTGTCTGGCCAGCAACGTGCAGCAGCAGTCAGAACTGTATAGCGGGCTGATTCTGCTCGGCATGATGGGGGGCTGTCTGGCGCTGTCGGTGCGGCGCTTCAGCTGGGTGCCGCGTAGAGGCTGATAAACGCAAGCCGAACCAACTGGCCAAACCCACCCATAACATGAGGGATTCATGAACAAACACACCTTGCGCCTGATGTTTTTCATCATGCTCGGCTTTGGCGCGCTGGTAGCGTGGCTGGCGGGCTATGTGTCGGGCAAGCCGGCCGTTGGGGCGCCGGCGACCTTGACGGTACAGGTCAGCGGCATTGCCAACGCCAAGGGCGGGATTCTGGCTTCGGTCTGCGACAAGGCCCACTTTCTCAAGACCTGCAACCAGTCCCGCATGGTGCAGGCGGATGCCGGGGGCAGCGTCAAGCTGCACTTCGACACCCTGCGCTCCGGCCGCTTTGCGGTGATGGTCTACCACGACGAAAACGGCAATCGGCAGTTTGATTACACCGCCGGCGGCATGCCGGCCGAAGGCTGGGGATTTTCGCGCAATGCACGCGGCAAGCAGGGCCCGCCCCGATTTGAAGACGCCGCCATCGACCTCAAACCCGGCGCCAACGAAATGCGCATCGAACTGGTGTACTGATGGGACATCTACAGCCCCCCCCTAGCCCGCAAAGCCAGCCACTGGCCCCCGCCAGCCGGCCGCAGCCGCCAATTCTGGCCGTCGAATCAGTCACCAAGCATTACCGACGCGGCAGCGAGCGCATCGTGGCCCTGACCGATCTGTCATTCAGCATCGACGCCCCGGAAGTGGTCGCCATCGCCGGCCCTTCCGGCAGTGGCAAAAGCACCCTGCTGAATCTGCTGGCGCGCTTCGATGTCCCCGACAGCGGCGAGGTGCGGCTCGATGGTCAGGATCTGGCCAGCATCAGCCCGGCTGCACTGGATGAGTTCCGCAATCGCAAACTCGGCTTCGTGTTCCAGCAGTTCAATCTGCTGCCGGTGCTGAGCGCCCTGGAAAACGTTGAGCTGGCGCTGGCGCCGCAAGCCCTGAGCCGCGCCCAGCGGCGCGAACGTGCCATCGCCATGCTGGAGCGTGTGGGCATGGGCTACCGGCTCGCCCACAAACCCGGAGAGCTGTCAGGCGGCCAGCAGCAGCGCGTTGCCATCGCCCGCGCACTGGTCGGCCGGCCCCGCTTCGTGATTGCCGACGAACCTACCGGCAACCTCGATAGCAAGACGGCGGCCGAAATCCTGCAATTGATCAGCGAGTTGAACCAGACCATGCAAACGACGTTTGTCATCGCCACCCACGACCCGCGTGTCATGCAGCTGGCGAATAGCGTGATCGAACTGGCCGATGGCCAAAGGATAGGCTGATGCAGTGGCTACGACTGGCACTTCTCAATATCTGGCGCAACGGACGACGCTCGCTATTGCTGGCGTTCACCCTCTGCATCGGCAATCTGGCCTTGCTGCTATTCGTCGGCTACATTGCCGCCACCCTCACCGGCCTGCGCGAAAGCACCATCCGCGCCGGGCTGGGTCATATTCAGATTGGCCTGCAGGGCCAGTTTGATGGCTATGCCGATCAGCCCTTGCAGTATGGACTGACGCGCGATGATCAGGTCCGGCTCGAAGCCAGTCTGGAAAGTGACGCGGCGGTGCGGCGGGTAGTGCCACGGCTGGTGTTCAGTGGTCTGGTATCGAATGGCCCACGTACCCTCAATTTTCAGGGCCAGGGCATCCACCCCGGCCGCGAGCGGCAAGCCTTTGGTGCGTTTCAGACGCTATCGGCCGGCGTCCCCCTGCAAGCCCATGACCGCAATGTCTACCGGGCCTTGCTGGGCCGGGAAATGGCCCGCCGCCTCGGCGTACAGCCGGGTGATTCCGTAACGGTCATGAGCAGTACCGTCAGCGGGGCCATCAACGCCATCGACGTCGAAGTCGCCGGGCTGATCGCCACCGGCATTCCCGAAACCGAGCTGTATTCGCTGCAATTGCCCATCGAGGCCGCGCAGGAGCTGTTACGTACCGACAAACTCTCGTACTTTGCCGTCCTGCTCAACGATAGCGCGCTCAGCGAAGCCACACAGGCCCGCATCGGCCTGCGCCTGGGTCACCGCTACGAGCTGAAAGGCTGGCAACAGCTGGCGCCGCTCTACACTCAGGTGCTGCAGCTCTATCGCAACCAGTTTGTGGTGTTTGGCAGTGTCATCGCCTTGCTGGTGTTCCTCAGCGTCTCGACCATGACCCTCACCACCCTGTTCGAACGCGCGCGTGAAATCGGCACCCTGCGTGCCATGGGGATCTCCAGCCAGACCATTCGCCGGCTGTTTGTGCATGAAGGCTGGCTGCTCGGGCTGGCCAGCAGTCTGATCGGCGCGGGTCTCGCCGCAATCGCAACCGTTGTCATCAATCTGCTGCAGATCGAACTGCCACCGCCGCCGGGTCGCAATAGTGGCGTCATCCTGCATTTGCTGTGGCTGCCTGAATACGTATTGCCCATCAGCCTGACACTGCCCCTGGTCGCCATGCTGGCCGCCTGGTGGACCAGCCGCCGCCTGGGTCGCCTGCCGATTGTCAGCGCACTGGCCCCGGCCTGATTGCGCCATCAGCCAGAACTTGATGACTCGCCCCCGCCTAACCATAGCCTTCATCCCGATCATGACCATCCGCCCAAGCCTGCTGCCGCTCACCCTGCTGCTTGCTGCCACGCCGCTGACGCAAGCCGCCAATCTGCCTGTCGAAGACATCCTGCGGCAGGTAGACCACTACCGCATGCCGGTGCCCAGCTTCGAAGCCTCGGTGCGCATCACGCCGCTACGCGACGGCAAGGAGCAAGAGCCGGGCACTTATCTGATCAAGGGCGGCGGGCCGAATCAGGTATTGGTCGAAGCCACCAGCTTTGATCAACGCGGCCAGAAATTCCTGACCACTGACAATGGGCTGTTCTTCTATGCCCCCCGAACCAAACGGGCGATCCGGCTGACGCCGCTGCAAACCCTGCGTGGCCAGGCTTCGATTGGCGATATCGCCCGCATCAGCTTTGCCAGTGACTACACCGCCAGCGAAATGGAGCTGCCGCCACAGAGCTGCCCCGACAGCCCATGCCTGGCCCTGCAGCTGACCAGCAAGAACCGCGAAGCCACTTATACCCGGATCGAACTCATCGTCAGCCGCCAGAAAAGCCGCTATGTGCCCATCAAGGCCATGCTGCATGTCGCCAGCGGCAAGTTGCTGAAAATTGCCCAGTTCACCCCGGCCAGCGGCAATCTGCCGCCGAGCACCCTCTACCTCGACCCGCAGGACGCCAGTGAACAGACCCGGGTGGAGTTTGAAAAGCTCAGTGCCGCCACCTTTCCGCCAGCGTTGTTCAACCCGCGTAGTCTGGAACAATGAAAGCCCGGCTGGCCCTGCCGACGATCTGCCTGCTCACCGCAGCCACGCTGGCGCAGGCGGAAGACGACTGGGCTGGCGGCTTTGCGCTGGCCGAATGGCAAACCCGCAGCGTGCGCGGGGCCCCCTTGAATGCCGACAACTTCACCGGCATCGCCAGCGAGCAGCTCCACCTTGCCGGCCTGCTGGAAGGCCGCTGGCAGGAGGTGAGCTGGCGGCTGCGCCTAGAAACCGAACACAACCGGCAGGACGGCCAACATTCGCGCAGCCGGGTGCAGGAACTGAATCGCGTCTTCACCCTGAGCGAGGGCACCAGCGTGTCGGTCGGCAAACGCCAGTATTCGCTCGACCAGTCTTATGTCTTGCAGCCGCTGGGCTTCTTCCAGAAACGCACCGATCTGGCTGACCCCACCGATAGCCTGGGCCAGAGCGAAGGCGTGCCAATGCTGCTATTCAGCTGGGTGGGTCGTCGCGCCAGTCTGGCGGCGGTCTACAGCAAAGATTTCGAGAATCCGCCCGATGGTTTCAACCGGGGCGTGGAGCAAAGCCTGCTCAAGCTTGGCTATGAATGGGACGGCCTGAGCGCCGCCATCCTGTTACGACGGGCAAGTGGCGAGTCCACCGGCGTGGGCGCCACCCTTAGTGGCACGTTGGGCGAGAGCTTCAGCTACTACGGCTCGGTTTACCACGCCCGAGGCACTCCTCGCCCGATTGCGCCAGAGTTGGTGGGCCAGGCCCGGCAGTCGCCCGTGCAGACCCTCGACAGCGTGCGGGCCAACGATGACGAGCCCTACCCGCGTGCAGCCATCGGCGTCATCTTCACCCCACGCGAGCTGCCGCGTTTCCAGCTCGAATACGCTTACGACAGGCGTGGCCTCTCCGATGCGCAATACCGGCACTACCTGGAACTGATCGACCGCGAAGCCGGTCCACAGCAACCTGCGCTGCTCACCCAGGCCAACCGCGCCACCCTGGCACAGATGCTGATTCCACAAGGCATGCGGCGGCACTACCTGAGCCTCTCGGCCACGCAGACCCTCGCGGGCTGCGACCTCACCGCCGGGGTCTACACCGGTCTCGCCGATGGTAGCCAAACCTGGTACGCCAGCCTTGAAGCCCCGTTGAGTGCCCATCTGCGTTTTGGCCTGGCTGCCACCCGCCAGGCCGGCGGCGCCCGTTCGGAGCGAGGCCTGTCACCCGTCGCAGGCACACTGGCCATCCGCCTGCGCGGCCTCTTCTAGGCTCTGTTGACGTTTTATTTCCGGATCGCGTTTCGTCGGATTTGGGCCTGATACAAGGCAAAAAGCGCGCCGCTTAGTGAGCTAAGCAAGCGATTTTTAACGCGGCAGCAGGCCCAAATCCGGCGAAACCCTCCGGGCCGGGTCGATTTTTTGGGCAAGGCGTCGTTAGGGTTAGCGTATTTATCTCGCGAAAAAGCGCACACCCAGCCAAGCCCAGCCCCCAAAAAACGCCCCGCGCGCCCGGAAACAAAACCA
>NZ_JARRAF010000049.1 GCF_030129945.1 Parachitinimonas caeni | reverse complement strand
TCCTGCAGTTCGATGTCGAGCGAGACCGGATGCCCGAGCAGCGCTTCGAAGTTGATGTCGGGTTTCTTCGACAGGACTTCGATCTCGGCCTCGAACACGGTGGAGAGCGCATCGCGCAGGGTCATGCAGCGGAACAGGAGGGCGTCATCGCCCAGCGGGGTGTGGAGGCGGAGGGGGCGCGGCATGGGGCAAATCCTTGGTGGGACTCGGTATAGATAAAGATAGACAATCCAGCATTTCCAGCCAGTCATCGCTCGCCAGGTGCATTGCCTGGGGCAATGAACTTAGCAGCAACTTATGCCATCGTCAATTTATCTTATTGCCAAATAGCTGCAACCCTCGACGCCAAGCCAGACAGGCCAATCACCCTTGGCCAACCCATTAAGCCTTGTAAATTATTTTTATAATAATCAATTGACTACAACCAGCACCCAGCACCATCAAGGGTCTGAAAACGGTTACGTTGGCGACAACGCGTCCAACCTGAAATTAAGTAATCGCAGCCGAATAAATATTCTTAATTAATAAAAACAATAGAAATCAATTAGCGCTTACCCAGATAAAGCAATTATCGAAGCCCGAATATCCACAGGGTGCATTCGGGCTATCGGATTCCATCAATTCGGGCTGACTTTGGCGCGGAAGACCAAGCTGGATAGCCAGCCGTAAGCAATGTACAAATTGAGCAGATACAAGATGGCAAAGCACATCAGGCTGATCAGCCAGTAAGCCAGGGTCGCCTCGGCCAGTAGGGACTGGATCTCCTGCATCTGACCAGGGCTGGCCAAGCCTTTGGCAAAGATCAGCACCTGCAACAGCGATGCCAGCAGACAGCCAATCAGCGACTGGCCGACCAGCACCCAGCGCTCTCGAAAATCGGGCAAGCGTTGGTGTTGCTGGACAAAGCGGTTCATCACCAGCAGCACCGCCCCAACAAGGGTGGCAAAGCTGGTGCCAATCCCCCCTTGAAAATGCAGCAGGATGTCGGCCAGCAGCACCAGCAGCGATATCAGCAAATACGCGGCAGTAAACAGCATGGAGTACTTATAAAGCGGGATCTTGGATTCAGGCATGGGTTATTCCAGAAATGGCGACCTCAAGGTCGAGCAAAGCGAAGCGGCCATTATCCTCTGTTCGGCGAAACACCGTCTCTGCTGACGCGCGTCAGGAGGGGGTTCGACTACAATCAAAGAGTGAATTCCACGCTCAGGATGCCGGCAGCCCATGAAATTCAAGCTGGAACAGATCGACCCGACCTCAGAGGCCGCCAAGGGAATCGCCGACGGCCTGGCTCATTACAATTTGCGCCGTCTGGGTAGCCGCGACCTGCTGCCGCTGTGTCTGGCCGCGCGTAATTCCGAGGGCGAAGTGATTGGTGGGCTGCTGGCCATCACCATCTGGGGCTGGCTGTTGATTGAGCGTTTCTGGGTCACCGAGACCGCGCGCGGTCAGGGCCTGGGTAGTGCCTTGCTGCAGCAGGCGGAGTTTGATGCCCTGGCCCGGGGCTGCCATCACGCCACGCTGGAGACCTTCAGTTTTCAATCGCTGCCGTTTTATGTGCGCCAGGGCTACGAGGTGTACGGCCAGCTCGACGATTTTCCGCTGGGGCAAAGCCGCTACAGCCTGCGCAAGCAGCTGGGGGCATATACGGGGTCTGATTCGGTTGGGCGTGGCACGGATCAGGTACGCAACGTTATGACTGGCAACGAAGCGCCGGAGGCCGTCTATCTGGCACTGCTGCATAGTACGACGCTGGACATGCTGGACCGCCGCGACTTTTCTGAGCTGTTGCAGGTGATCGTAGACCGGGCCGGCGAGATTCTCGAAGCCGAGCTGGCGGAATTGATGCTGCTGGAAGGGGACGAACTGGTCACCGTTGCCTGTTCGCGTAATCAGAGCCAGGTGCTGGGCGACCGGGTGCGGCGTGGTCAGTCTTTGCTGTCATGGCGGGCGCTCGATAGCGGGCTGCCAGCCTTGATCGACGATTACAGCACCTGGCCGGGTCGGCGCGATATCTATAACGCCAACCCGGTGCATGGGGTGGCAGATTTTCCGATCCGGATCGGCAGCCAGTCGATTGGCGTGCTGGCTATGGGGCGCACTCTGCCGGATCGTCCGTTTACCCCGGCAGAAGTTTCGCTGGGGATGCGCTTTAGCATGCTGGCTGCCTTGGTCATCGACAATGCCCGGCGCGACGAGCGAGTGCGCAATGAATTGGCACAAAGGCAAGCCGCCGAAGTCATCTTGCGCCAGCAGAACAGCGAGCTGGATGCCTATGCCCGCACGGTAGCCCATGATCTGAAGATTCCTCTGACCACGCTGATTGGCATGTCCCGCCTGCTGCAGGCCGGCAATGCCATGCCAGAAGCCGCCAGGCAGCAAGCCATAGACGCCATCTACCGCACTTCGCTCAAGATGAATCAGATCATCGAAGCGCTGCTCAGCCTCAGCCAGCAACGGCTTAACCACCCGGCCAAACTGACCAGCTGCGAACCCAGCCTGATTGCCCACGAAGCCAGCGAAAGGCTGGCCAACCGCATTGTTGAAACCAGCGCCACCGTCCGCATCGAACCAGACCTGCCGGCCGTTCAAGCACATGGGCCGTGGTTGGAAGAGGTGTTTGCCAATCTGCTCTCGAACGCCATCAAATACGGCGGCAAGCCACCACGGATCGAGATTGGCGGCCTCCGCCTGGGTAAGCAGGTGCAGCTGTGGGTGCGCGATCATGGCCCAGGCATTCCAGAATCGGCACAGAGCCAGCTATTCCGGGAGTTTTCGCGATTGGACGACAATGCTGTCGATATCGAAGGCCACGGCCTGGGCTTGTCGATTGTGAAGCGGCTAGTTGAGGCGATGATGGGGCAAGTCGGTTTCGACAATCCGCCCGACGGCGGCGCCCGCTTCACCATGCTGCTGAATGCAGCGAGCTGAGATGAAACGTCTGTTGATCATCCACGCCGGCCAGAATGAAACCGGGCGAGCCTATGCGCTGGCGGAAGCGGCCCGGCGCGGGGCATGCGGTGTAGCGGGTCTGGAACTCGTCTTCAAGCCGGCCTTGCTGGCCGGGGTTGAAGATCTGCTGGCTGCCGACGGGATTCTGATGATTACGCCAGAAAAATTCGGCTATATGGCTGGCGCGCTCAAGGACTTTTTCGATCGCACCTTCTACCCGGCGCAAGGCCAGGTGGAGGGGCTGCCCTATGCGCTGATTGTGGTAGCGGGCAATGATGGCCGTGGTGCCGTCACGGCCGTCGAGCGCATTGTGCGCGGCTACCCGTTCAAGCCGGTCGATGCGCCGCTCGTGGTAATCGGCGAGCCGACAGCCGACCAACTTGCCGCCGCCGAAGCGTTGGGGGCCGGCATGGCCGAGGGGGTGGCGCTGGGCATTTTCTGATGCCACTGCCGCAGCGCCTCGCGGATTGGCCGGCGCAGCAGCCGTTCAAACCGCAGGCAAGGTCTTGCGATAGCGGTTGAGATCGGCCACCGATTCGAGCTTCTTCTCCAGCAAATTCGAGAGATTGCGCAAGATGCCACCGACCACGCGCGCTTCGCAGTCGGTATTGAACTGGATCTGCTCGTCCAGCCAGCGCTCCAGCCAGCCCGGATCAGGCAGTCGCGACTGAATCGTGTCGTTGGGAAAGTGCTCTTTTGAAACGTGCAGATTGGTGGGGTGCAGCGGTTTGCGTGAACGCGACGACGCCGCCATGAGCACCCCCAGCTTGGCAAAGGCCGCACGGGCATTGTCGCCAAACCGGCCAATCGCCCGCTTCATATACTTCAGATAGGCGCCGGCATGGCGTGCTTCGTCACGCGACAGCAAATCGTAGATATGGCGGATCACCGGCTCGGTATGCCAGTCCGCCGCACGGCGGTACCACTGGGTCAGGCGGATCTCACCGCAGAAGTGCAGCATCAACGTTTCCAGCGGCGGGGCCGGGTCAAACTCAAACCGTACCGCGTGCAGTTCTTCCTCTCGCGGCAGCAGATCAGGCCGGAAACGCTTCAGATACTCCATCAGCACCAGGGCGTGTTTTTGCTCCTCGAAAAACCAGATCGACATGAAGGCCGAGAAATCGGAGTCATCGCGATTGTCGCGCAGGAACATCTCGGTTGCGGGCAGGGCTGCCCACTCGGTGATGGCATTCATCTTGATCGTCATCGCCTGCTCATCGCTCAGACGGCTGGCATCGTACTGGTCCCACGGAATATCGCTCGCCATGTTCCAGCGGGCTGATTCCAGCGAGTGAAACAATTCTGTGTACAACATCGCGCTCTCCCTTTGTCGGTATCGAATCTGGCCATTTCAATGGCAGCCAGCACGGCTTGCACTAGGCTCTGTTGATGCTGCATTTTCTGGCCGCGCCGCATCGTCCAGATTGCCCCCGAGTCATTCGGCCCCACCCTTGCAGTGCGCAGCTTAACGCAATCAGGTTTGGGGTTTTGTGACGGTTTGACCGCACCAGTCCAGCGGGCAGGCGAATGGTGCCATAGCCCGTAGCGGCTCAGAAGCCCATTGCCACCCTGCGCATTCGGCACTTCCCCTGGCCGCGCCAGACAGCGCAACACCCAAGCTGGCATCGGTCTGCCAAGAGCGGGGCCATCTGCTATAGAAAAATGCACGGCCGGATATTTCACAACGTCTATGCTGAATTGTCCGGGCCACGCAGCAGCCGCAACCCGGCCCAGAAGGCGGCGGGACCAGAACAATGCCGGAAACCCAAGCACTTGGGCATCAACCGGCAATCAGGAGGTTCAACCCATTACGGCAGTCAGCACCTGCTGTTTCGAACCAAGCCGGATAACCGGCCACGCCGAGGGATGCAACATGAAAAGACTGAAATCTCGACTGGGGATGCTGGTGGGCCTTGGCATTGTCACCAGCCTGGTTATAGGTGGAATTGGTTGGCTGGAAACGCACAACCAGGGCTCCAGCAGTGAAAAGCTGGTCAATAGTGTTGAGGCTGTCCGAAATCAGATGCTGAGCGACATGATGCACGACGCCCTGCGGGCCGATGTGCTCAATGCGCTCTACAACAGCAGTAACCCTGCGGCCAAAGCCGAAGTGACGGCAGACACGGCAGAGCACGCCAAAACTTTCATCAAGGCACTTGATGACGCCCGCCACGCTGTGGACAACCCGGCCGCTCAGCAAGCGATTGATGACGTGAAGCCGCTGGTAGCCCAATACGGCAACCAGGCACAACAACTGGTTGCCCAGGCTTTTGAACAACCGGATGTGGCACGCCAAGCTCTGCCAGCGTTTCTGGCCCTTTTCAAAGAGCTCGAAGGCAAGAACGAGAAGGTCAGCGACACCATTGAGGCCGCCGCCAATCAAGTGCGGGACGAGGCGCGCATCAGCGCCCGTAACGGCCTGCTGGTGATGTTGGCATCTACCTGGATTGGTGCCGGATTGATGCTGGCAGTGGGCTGGATCATCGGCCGCAGTGTTTATTTGCAGATTGGCGCCGAGCCAGAACGCGCACGTCGCGCACTGCAGAAAATGGCCCAGGGCGACCTCAGCCCCACCCTTTACCGCAAGCTGCCTGCGGCCAGCCTGATGGAAAGCGTCATCCAGCTCAACCAGAAATGGCGCGACATCATTCAAGGCTTGACGGCCGAAGCGGATGCGCTGCGTGCGGCGGCCGATCAGGTCAATGGGGTATCGCACCAGTCGGCCACCCGCTCATCCCAGCAAGGCTCGGCAACGATGGAAATGGCCGCGAGCATCGAGCAGCTCTCGACCAGCATTCAAGTCATCTGGGAAACCGCTTTCACCGTCGAAAGCACCGCTAGCCGTGCCTGCCTGCAGACCGATGAAGGTGTGGGCACGGTGCGGGCTTTATCTTGGGGGGTCAAACAGATTTCCGACATCCTGCAGACGGCCGCCCATTCGGTTCAGCAGCTTTCCGATCAGTCAAAGCAGATTACCGAAATTGTGAATGTGATCAAGGAAATTGCCGACCAGACCAACTTGCTCGCCCTGAATGCCGCGATTGAAGCAGCGCGCGCTGGCGAGCAAGGGCGCGGATTCGCCGTTGTTGCCGATGAAGTGCGCAAACTGGCCGAGCGCACCAGCAACTCCACCATTGAGATCACCAATCGCGTTGGCCAGATCCAGAGCAATGTGACCGGCGCCGTCAGCGTCATCATGTCCGCATCGAATCTGGCCGCCGACGGGGTGGGCCTGGCGGATGCAGCAGGCAGCAATATTGAAGACATCCACCATGGCGCGGTTGCCGTGAAGTCCGCCGTTGCCGACATTGCCCGCACGCTGCAAGAACAAGCACGAGGCAGCGAGACGCTGGCGGTCAGCGTGGCCCAGCTGGCCGAGCTTTCCGAACAGAGCATGGATTTAGCCAAGCAGTGTGCAGATGCCGCAGCCTTGGTCAATGCCTCGGTCAACCAACTCACCGTTGCCTGCCATCAGTTCGATTTCTAGACTCCACCGCAGGCGAAAGGGCCTACCGGAGAGAAACGCATCAAGCTCACCGGCCTGCTCATTAACCAACCCGCCCACCTGCACGGTGGGCTTTTCTTTGCCTGCGCCACCCACACACCCTGATCGCATTTCTACGAAAATCATTTCAAATCAAATGACTAACCAATTTTTCATGCGATTCTCTACAAGCAAGTGGTGCCGCATTGGTATCTTTTGCGTACCAATACATGCCATATCATATTACGTACCACATAACGAAATAGCATGATTACCCCCTCAATACCCCACCCCTATCTGCCCAAGCGGCCCAAGCGGCCCAATAGCGATAAAAAATCAAAAAAGGAGGGAAAACCGGAAAGTGCCGCACGCAGCAACCACAAACAGGAATCCGACCGCAAGCAGCCGATCCCAACACCCGTACCAAACTCTGCCGACGCTTTGCTTAAGTCGGCGCCAGAACAGCGCTTATTCGGGCAGGCAATGCAGGCAATCCTGCGAGAGGGCGGCCTGTCGGAACTTCTCGAATTCACCCAATGCCTGCATCACCGCCAGCTGATTGCGCAGGCGATCGGCCAGGGCTTGTCGGTTTGGCGCGAGAAACAGGTACACGTCCACGCTGGCCAATATCCCTAATCTATTTAATTGGTGCTTATATTCGGCCTGATCGAGAAAATTGGAAATACTATTTTCCGCAGCAATGCAGACATCTACCTTGCCATTCAAAATCAAATTCAAACAGCTATGGTAGTCATTCACCTGCCGCCTGAATGCAATATGGCGGGTATTTTCTGTAACGAACTTTGCATCGCGTAAATAAGCAATCCGGCGATCACTTAAAGCCGCCCAATTATCCGCACGCGGCGCATGCGCGAGCCCGATAGCCAGATAGTGGTCTTGAGCATAAGCCGGTTCGATGCGAATGGCCTGCGGCAGCTGGCGCGAGAAAGCCAGATCTCGCGCCAGATCGCCATCCACGGTGCCAGCTTCGAGCATGGCCTGCGCTCTGCCATCCGGTAACGAGTCCTGCAGGCGCAGCTGTAATCCGGCACGCCTGCAAGCCTCGATCAGCACGGAGTTTCCCAGATGAAATGCGCGCTGTTCCGGTGTCAGCGTGGTTACCAGACGCAACTCATCGGCCGCCTGACAGAGGCCGCCGCCAAACACGCACGCCCACAACATCCACTTTGCCACTTGCCGCACAACAACCTCTGTCTGAATCCATCGTCTTAAGACTATAGACCAAACAACCGTTTTTTCTCTTTAATCAACTGCTTATATAGAGTTTGAATAAATGACATCTGTCCGCAGTACATACTTGCGGCCAGATTGCAGAGTCGCCCCTTCGTGCCAGCACCGGTGCTCAAACAGCAACACCGCACCACACTGCGGGGGAATGGGAACAGAGACGGCCGATGCAGGACCTTCCGGCAGCAGCAGCGTTTCACCGCCTGCCGCCACATCGTTTAGATACAGCAAGGCGGTAAGCCGGGTCTGGCTGCCATCTGGAAGGTGAACCACGCCGTCTTTATGGGCCTTGAATCTCTGGCCCGGCAGGTAACGATAGACGCGCAAGGCAGGGTTCAACCCTGCCGTAATGCCCCAGGTCGACACAACCGGCAACTGGGCCTGCAAGCGCTGCCACCAGGTCGCCAGCAGCTGTGTATCGGTAAAATTCACGCGATCATTGTTGCGTATGCGCGCATCCACCTGCGCGCCGCTAGAAAACGCCACCGATGCGGCAGACAAGCCGGCCGCTTCGGCCTGCTCAATTATCGCCAGGCACTCCTGTGGTGAGAATACGCCGGGAATAAACTTATAAATCATCAAGCACCCAGACTTTTAGCTGCGCCTGCATTTTATAGGCATATTCAGCTTTTCGCAGGCGACACGGACGTCTTATATATCGCTGGTAATTTCATCCTGCAATTTCTCTAATTCATCGAGAATTCGAACGAATTTTTGGCCAAATGGCGTAATCACGTATTCAACCCGTGGTGGCACCTCGTTAAAGGCAACCCGCTCGATAATGCCGAATTCGATATTCTTGCGCAGGCACTCGTTAAGCACCTTGGTTGTCAAGCCTTCGACGCTGCGTACCATCTCGCCCGGGCGGTTGATGTCATTGGCCAGCAAGCGATAAACCGTCAACGACCACTTGCAACCGTAGATGGTCTCAACCATGCGGGCGCTGCGCTCGGGCGCCAGTCTTCTGGAAAATATTTTTTCTTTGCTACGCATTAATTCGTACCAAAAAGTAAGCAGGTTACCAAATTGTACCTACTTTTCGCTGTGAATACCCACCGATAAGCTGGCGGCACATTTTGAACAGCAAAAGGATTTACACCATGAAGCCATTTAACCAATCTTATGCCCTGATTATTGGCGGCTCAAGTGGAATAGGTTATGCCACAGCAAAACGCCTGCTTGAATCGAATATACCGGTGGTAATTGTTGGCAGTTCTATGGAAAAACTCAAAACCGCTCAATCGGAGTTATCTAGATTTGGCCAGATCGAAACCATTCAAGCGAATTTATATCACGAGGCAGATATTCAACGTGTCGTTGATTTTGCCGGCAACTTCTCACAGCCAATTAGATTTCTGGTAAATGCTGCGGGTTATTTCAAACCGACACCATTTCTTGAGCACACGGCCAACGATTACAACACCTATCTTGATCTGAATCGGGCCAGCTTTTTCATTACCCAGGCCGCAGCCCGGAATATGGCCGCCAATGGGGGAGGTGCCATTGTGAATGTCGGCTCGATGTGGGCCAAACAAGCTATCAAGGCGACGCCTTCGTCGGCGTATTCCATGGCCAAGGCAGGTCTGCACGCCTTGACCCAGCACCTGGCGATGGAACTGGCCGACCATAACATCCGGGTGAATGCGGTGTCGCCCGCCGTGGTCCGAACCCCCATTTACGAGGCCTTCATCGACCCGACAGAGCTGGATGCCACGCTATCCTCGTTCAACAGCTTTCATCCGATTGGCCGCATTGGCAGCGCCGACGACGTCGCCACCACCATCATGTTCCTGCTGAGCTACGAAGCAAAATGGGTGACCGGGGCAGTCTGGGATGTCGATGGCGGTGTGATGGCCGGCCGCAACTGAGCGGGCGGGCGGCGCAAGCCGCCCCTGAATGGATGGTGGAGTGATCAGCTTTCAGCGGCGATCATTCCGGCATCACTCGCCACAAAGGGAATGCCAGCCGCAGCCGACGCAGTCGCACGGTGCTGGCAGGCGATCCAGCAGGCAAACAGCTGATGCCCATTGATCTGGCGAACCGGGCCAGCCCGCATGGCCGGCACGCCGCCATGGCGCAACAGGCGCTCGATTCCTGCCGGAGAAACCGAGATCAGCCATTCCGCGCCTTGCTCCCTGGCACAGGTTATCGCGGTACGTAAGAGCTGCACGGTGAACGAGGCGGAGAACTGCCGCAAAGCGCCCTGAGCAGAGGGGCTGGATGCGGCGAAGCGTGATAGTTCCCATATTGCGGGCGAACAAGGGGGTATTGCGCCATCCAGTAATTCAGGGAAGACATCCGCCAGCAGATAGGGGCTAGTAGTCGGCAGCAGACGCGCACAGCCTTGCACGGCCCCTTGCTCGTTATGCGCTGCGATGTAGAGCGTATCCGGCCGGTCGAACTGGTCGGCTTCCATGCCGTCATGGCAGGTCAGGGGCCATCCAAGCTGCTCGACGAAGATCTGCCGCCGATATTGGCCAATCGCCCGCAACAGCGGTTCTGGCAAGCCCTTCTGAGAACCCGAGACCATTTGCATGGCAACCACCCATCCGGTTTGTCTTGTTTTGCTGTGATCGTTTATCCCCCTGCGCACAGGCCAATTGCCAGGCAGGCAAGCGATATTCGATGGGGTAGACACACAGGGTAACTGTCAATAATGACAGGTGCCGGTCGGCAATCGTAGGTTTAGCGTGTACAGGCTATCCGGGCGCCTTGCCGGGCTCTGTTGATGTTTTGTTTTCGGGTTGTGTTTCGCCGGATTCGGGCCCGATGCAAGGCGAAAAGCGCCGCTTAGTGAGCCAAGCCACGCAGTTTCCCGTCTGGGCGCATAGGCGGTAAGGCTTGCGCTGCAAGCCAACAACCTGGCAGTCAACGCGGTAGCAGGCCCCAATCCGGCGCGACCGGAAACAAAACGTCAGCAGAGCCTACGCAAGTCCAACCAGGAAAACGACGATGACACAAATCCTCTCCAGCACTGCCGCTCGTATCGGTAACTCAGCCCCTCAACTGGCGCTTGAAACCTATTACACCCTGCAAAACCCTGCCAACAGCAACTTCTTGTCATGGCAAGGTGGCGGCGCCTTCATGGCCAAGCAGGCGATCATCTATCCAACGGCCAAGGATCTGTGGTTCTCCGATCCAGCCGGCGCAGACTCCGGCCTGATCGTGACCGGCCAGAACCTCTATATCAAGATCTCGGTTACGGTGCATCTGTGGCTCGCCATCAGCACTCCGCCAACGGATTTCGCCCAGTGGGCCAATATCGGCGGCGAAGACATCCAGTATGAATGGCAGCTGTACGTCGATGACAATCTGACACCTAATTTGCCGATCTACCTGGGGCAACAGCCACTCTACATTCAGAGCGTGGCCTTCCCCGGCTACTTTCTGGCACAGATTCCCAACAGCCAGGACCCGTCGTGGGTCAGCGTCACCAACAGCCCATTCCCCTGGGGAGTCGAGCAGGAAGGCGGCGAGGGCTAAGCGGCGGTCTCTTCATCGGCCACAAACACTTTGGTGCCGGCTTCGCGTAAGGCAGCGGCCAGATGCTCGGGAGGAGTGGCATCGGTAAACAAGCAATGCACCTGGCTCAGATGGCCCAGCCGCACCATGGCTTCGCGGTTGAATTTGGTCTGGTCTGCCACCAGCCAGACCTGGCGGGACTGCTCGATAATGGTCTGCGCGACTTTGACTTCCTTGTAGTCAAAGTCGCGCAGGCTGCCATCCGGCTCGATGCTGGAAATACCGATAATGCCGATATCGACCCGAAACTGCCGGATAAAGTCGATGGTCGCCTCTCCTACCACGCCACGGTCACGCGGCCTTACCACACCCCCGGCCACGATCACCTCGCAATCGGGATTGGCCGTCAGCGTCATCGCCACATTCAGATTGTTGGTCACCACATGCAAATCACGGTGATGCTGTAGCGCCTTGGCGACTTCCTCGGTCGTCGTGCCGAGGTTGATGAACAACGACTTGCCGTCGGGCAGCTCCCGCGCCACCAGTTCGGCAATGCGCCGCTTGGCATCAATATTCAGCACCTGTCGCTGCGGATAGGCGATGTTCTGCACGCTGGACGGCAAACCCACCCCGCCGTGATACCGCTGCACCAGTTTCTCTTCGTCCAGTTGCGCCACATCGCGCCGTATCGTCTGCATCGTCACGCCAAAGTGGCTGGCCAACTCATCGACCGACACGAAGCCACGCTGGCGCACCAGCTCCAGTAATTCATTCTGTCTTGGGTTCACTGCGTCTCCTGCATCAATCCAACCACCCGTTCTGAGCATAGCCAGCCTGCCAGATCAATCCTCACTCGGCTCGACTGCCGGCATGCGGCCATGCCAGCAGCGCGGACCATAGCACCATTCTTTTTATGACATCAAACCCGCCGTTTTGCGCGATTTTGTTCTAGCAAGCGCTCAATTTAATAGAAAACGAACACAATATGCAGACCCACCCGCGAAATCGATTAGCAGTGGTTTCATTTTGATATTTCAGTCTTTTAACCTATAAACACTAGGAAAATCCTCACGCCGCTCGCTTGAAGCGGCATTCGTTGCGTCAATCCAAACAATCCAAAACGAACCAATAACTACACATAACGAATATTCGAGTGTATTGTTTCAAACAAATACAATCACATTCGCGCCGTGCAACAGACCGTTGCATCGGCAACAAGAGGAAACCTGACCGTGGATACAAAGGAATACGACGTAGTAGTAGTAGGGGGTGGCATCAACGGTGCCGGTATTGCGCGGGACTTGGCAGGCCGGGGGTATTCGGTGTTGCTTTGCGAAAAGGACGATCTGGCCCAGCACACTTCGTCCAGCAGCACCAAGCTGATCCACGGCGGCTTGCGCTATCTCGAATACTACGAATTCGGCTTGGTCAGAAAGGCCCTGCAAGAGCGCGAAGTCCTGCTGAAATCAGCCCCCCATATCATGTGGCCCCTGCGCTTCGTGATGCCGCACGACAGCCATCTGCGCCCCGCCTGGCTGATCCGCGCCGGCATGTTTCTGTATGACCATCTGGCCCGCCGTGAAATTCTGCCCGGCTCCCGAGGCGTCAGCCTGAAGAAGCATGTGGCCGGCGGCCCATTGCGGCCACATTTTCATACCGGTTTCATCTACTCGGACGGCTGGGTGCAGGACGCACGTCTGGTGACCCTGTGCGCGATGGATGCACAGGAACGGGGCGCCACCGTGCTCACCCGCACCGCCGTCACCCGCGCCGAAAGGCAGGCCCAAGGCTGGCTGATCGACCTGTCCGACGATTCTGGCCAGACCCGGCAGGTGCATGCCAAAGCCCTGGTCAACGCCGCCGGTCCCTGGGTGGGCAGCTTTCTTGAAACCGCGCAAGTCGAAGCCAAACGCAAGGTACGGCTGGTCAAGGGCAGCCATATCGTGGTCAAACGCCTGTACGACCATCCCTACGCCTACATCTTTCAGAACCCGGACAAGCGCATCATCTTTGCCATCCCGTTCGAGCAGGACTTCACCCTGATCGGCACGACCGACGTCGAGTACACCGGCGACCCGGCCAAAGTCGCGATTGATGCCGACGAAACCGCCTATCTGTGCGACATGGCAAGCCGTTACTTCACCCGCGCCGTTATCCCCGCCGATGTGGTGTGGACCTACTCCGGCGTGCGCCCGCTGCTGGATGACGAGTCATCGAATGCCGCCAGCGTCACTCGCGACTACGAGCTAGTACTCGACCAGACAGGTGCACCCCTGCTATCGGTGTTCGGCGGCAAGATCACCACTTTCCGCAAACTGGCCGAAGAAGCGGCAGATCGTCTGCAGGGCTTGCTCAAGCCAGGCCGTGGCGCCTGGACCGCCAGCGCGGCATTGCCTGGGGGAGATCTGCCGGTGGACATCACCCCTTACATCGAACAGCTCGAAACCGACTACCCGTGGCTACCCGCCGGTATGGCACAGCGCCTGGCGCGCACTTATGGCAGTCGCAGCAGCCGGATTCTCGAAGGCCGGCGCGACTTGAGTGATCTGGGCACCGAAGTGGTGCCGGGCCTGTTTGAGGCAGAACTCCGCTATCTGGTTGAAGCGGAATTTGCCCGCAAAGCCGAGGACATCCTGTGGCGGCGCTCCAAGCTGGGCCTGCGCTTGCCGGCAGATGCCGCATCGAAACTGGATGCCTGGCTGAGCACGTTCAGAGGTGCCTGAATGTTGCAAAGCTGACAAAATCGAAAGAAACCGATTACTCTATCGGTCGAAAAACATAATCGTTGTTTGATTGCAGGGCATCGTTTGCCCCAGTCAAACCCAGACGGTGCTCCGGGCGAAGCGGGCGCACCGAGGGAGACACAGCATGCAGCTTCAACTCGAAGGGATCAGCAAGCAGGTCGGTGCCGAGACACATATCCACCCGCTCGACCTGACCCTGCAGCCCGGCAAGATCAATGTATTGCTCGGCCAGACCCGTGCCGGCAAAACCACCCTGATGCGCCTGATGGCGGGGCTCGACCGCCCGACGCAAGGCAAGGTCATTGCCGATGGCCGTGATGTCACTGGCGTGTCGGTGCGTCAGCGCAAACTGGCGATGGTGTACCAGCAATTCGTCAATTACCCGGCATTCAGCGTATTCGAGAACATCGCCTCGCCGCTGCGGCTGGCGGGCGGGTTATCGGAGACCGACATCAAGCAGCGGGTTCAGGCCATGGCAGAGAAACTGCACATCGCCCACCTGCTCGACCGCCTGCCCGGCGCCTTATCCGGCGGACAGCAGCAACGTACCGCCATGGCGCGGGCCATGGTCAAGCAGGCACCGCTTTTGCTGCTGGACGAGCCGCTGGTCAACCTCGACTACAAATTGCGCGAAGAATTGCGCGCCGAGCTGAAAGACCTGTTCGCCGATAGCCAGACCACCGTGGTCTACGCCACCACCGAACCGCAGGAAGCCCTGCTGCTGGGCGGCTACACCGCCGTTCTGGATGAAGGCCGACTGCTACAGTTCGCACCGACACTGGATGTCTTTCATCACCCGGCGACCCGCCGCGTCGCTCAGGTATTCAGCGATCCACCGATGAATCTGTTCCCGGCCACGGTGCGGGGCGATGCCCGGGAAGTCCACCTCGACAGCGATCTGAGCATTCCGCTGGCCCCGCATCTGACCAATCTGCCCACCGGCCAATACTCGCTCGGCATTCGCCCGAGCCATCTGCGGCTGGCACCACGTTCCAACAGTGATGTGGCCCTACCCTGCGAGGTCGAACTGGCCGAAATCAGTGGCTCCGATACCTATCTGCATGTACGCCACGGGCGTAGTGACTGGGTATCGCAGCTGGCTGGCGTCAATGAATTCGAGCCCGGCAGCACACTGACGCTCTACATCGACCCACGGGAAGTGTTTGCTTTCGACAATCAGGGCAAGCTGGCGGGTTCGCCCAGCCGCACTGCCTGAGGAGAACGACCATGGCAAAGATCGAACTGGTCGGACTCGGCCACAAATATCCTGGCAACGCCGACTATTCACTCCAGCCCCAGACGATGACCTGGCAGGACGGTGGCGCCTATGCGCTGCTTGGCCCGTCCGGCTGTGGCAAAACCACGCTGCTGAATATCATTTCCGGCCTGCTGATTCCCAGCGAGGGTCAGGTACTGTTTGACGGCTGCGATGTCACCCGGCTGCCGACCGAGCAACGCAATATCGCCCAGGTTTTCCAGTTTCCGGTGATCTACGACACCATGACCGTGTTCGATAACCTTGCCTTCCCGCTGCGCAATCGCAAGCTGCGCGAGCCTGAGGTGAAGAGCCGGGTACAGGAAATCGCCGAGATCCTGGATCTGACCGGCGATCTGAAGCGCCGCGCCGCCGGTCTTTCGGCTGAAGAGAAGCAGATCATTTCGCTCGGTCGCGGTCTGGTGCGCAAAGACGTGGCTGCCGTGCTGTTTGACGAGCCGCTGACCGTGATCGACCCGCACGTCAAATGGCTGTTGCGACGCCAGCTCAAGCGCATTCATCAACAACTCAAGCTGTCCCTGATCTACGTTACGCACGATCAGATCGAAGCGCTGACCTTTGCCGATCAGGTCGTGGTTATGTACGAAGGTCAGGTCGTGCAGATGGGTACGCCGCAAGACCTGTTTGAAACCCCCGCCCATACCTTTGTCGGCCACTTCATCGGCAGCCCTGGCATGAATCTGCTGCCCTGCCAGCTGGAAGGACAAAGCATCCGGCTGGGTACGCAAACCCTGCCCATCGACAGCGCCCTGGCGGGCAAGCTGGCCAGCATCGGCCAGCCCCTGACGCTGGGTATCCGGCCCGAATTCATCCAGCTGGCCGAAGACGGCCCGACGCTGGATGCGGAAGTACTGCGGCTGGAAGACCTCGGCACCGTCAAACTGCTGACCGCGCAACTGGCGGGGCAGACCATCAAGATCAAGCTGGGTGAGCACGCCAGCGTGAACAGCGACCGGGTCCGGCTGGGCTTTACACCCGCCCGCACCATGTTCTATGCCGATGGCCGGCGTGTAGCTTAAGGGGAGGAATGATGAAACCCATCAATAACAAAGCCTGGCTGCTGGTGTTACCAGTGGTCTTGTGCGTGGCGTTTTCGGCAGTGATCCCGCTGATGACGGTGGTCAACTATTCGGTGCAGGACATTCTGAGCCCGGAACAGAAAGTGTTTGTGGGTACCGAATGGTTCAAAACCGTGCTGCGCGACCCCGAGCTGCATGGTGCCTTGCTGCGGCAGATCATCTTTTCAGCCACCGTGCTGGCCATCGAGATTCCGCTGGGCATCATGCTGGCGCTGGCATTACCGGCAGCGGGCTGGCGCTCGTCGCTGGCACTGGTTCTGCTGGCGATGCCGCTGCTGATTCCGCAAAACGTCGTCGGTACCATCTGGCAGATCTATGGCCGCACCGATATTGGCCTGGGTGGCGTGGCCTTGCATGCCCTTGGAACAGAGTACAACTACGCGTCGAATTCGCTACACGCCTGGCTGACTGTCGTGGTCATGGATGTCTGGCACTGGACGCCGCTGATCGCCCTGTTGGCATTCGCTGGCCTGCGGGCGATTCCCGAAGCGTACTACCAGGCAGCGCGAATTGATGGCGCCTCGCGCTGGGCCGTGTTCCGCTACATCCAGCTGCCCAAGATGCGGGGAGTACTGCTGATCGGCCTGCTGCTGCGCTTCATGGACAGCTTCATGATCTACACCGAGCCTTTTGTGCTCACTGGCGGCGGCCCCGGCAATGCCACCACCTTCCTCAGCCAGTACCTGACGCAAAAAGCTGTCGGCCAGTTCGATCTGGGCCCGGCAGCGGCATTCTCGCTGGTGTACTTCCTTATCATCCTGCTGGCCTGCTTCGTGTTCTACACCCTGTTGCAGCAAAGCCAGTCGGCCGACCAGAAAGGCTGAGCCATGAAAAAACGTTACTTCGGCCTCGTGCTCTATCTTGTGTTCGCCATCCTGCCGATCTACTGGATGCTGAACATGTCGCTCAAGACCAACGAGGAAATCACCGGCGTCTTCAGTCTGTGGCCACATCAGCTGACTTTCGCCAACTTCCGTACCATCCTCACCGATCCGGCCTGGTATGGCGGCTATATCAACTCGCTGATCTATGTAGGTATCAATACCGTGCTGTCGGTGGCGGTGGCGCTGCCTGCCGCATATGCGTTCTCGCGCTATCAGTTTCTGGGCGACAAACATCTGTTCTTCTGGCTGCTGACCAACCGCATGAGTCCACCGGCCGTGTTTCTGCTGCCCTTCTTCCAGCTGTATTCCAGCGTCGGCTTGTTCGATACGCACATTGCCGTTGCCATGGCCCATATGCTGTTCAATGTGCCACTGGCGGTGTGGATTCTGGAAGGCTTCATGTCAGGCATTCCTCGCGAGATAGATGAAACCGCCTATATCGACGGCTATAGCTTTCCTCGTTTCTTTCTCCGCATCTTCATTCCGCTGATTGGGGCTGGTATTGGCGTCACCGCCTTCTTCTGCTTCATGTTCAGTTGGGTGGAGCTGTTACTGGCCCGCACACTGACCTCGGTCAACGCCAAGCCGATTGTCGCCATCATGACCCGTACCGTCAGTGCCGCCGGCATGGACTGGGGCGTACTGGCGGCCGCCGGCGTGCTGACCATCGTGCCGGGTGCGCTGGTGATCTGGTTTGTTCGCAACTACATCGCCAAAGGGTTTGCGATGGGCCGCGTTTAAGCCCATCACCAAAGGAGACAAAACATGGAATGGATGGCCTGGACGCCCACGGTGGCGTACTTTTTCAGCGCAGTCGGCGTGATGCTGCTTGGCATGACGATCTGGCAGATTGTCAGCCCCAGTATTCCCCGTCGCGGCTTTCTGCCGCTCGTCACCACCCGGGGTGATCGACTGTTCCTGGGCTTGCTCAGTGCCGCGTACATCAGCCTGGCCTGGACCGGCCTCACTGACATGAATCAGTGGTACGGCACCGCCATTGCGTTTACCGTGCTGCTGATTGTCATGCGCTGGGGCTAGGCCCTGTCCGCATCACTGGGGACACCTACAGGACATCGTCCATCCAAAGCGCACAGCGATTTTGCCGACGGTTTCCAAAACGAATATCCAAGCGCTGGCTGTGCCTTCCGGCTAGCGTTGCAGGGAGAGAAGGCAATCCAAAACAGGAGACAAGCCGTGGTCAAGAAGATGGTATTGGCAGTTGCCTGCGCCTTTGCGGCGCCAATGGCCTTTGCAGGCCCAGCCGAGGCACAGAAATGGGTAGACAGTGAGTTCCAGCCCAGCACCTTGACGAAGCAGCAGCAACTCGAAGAAATGAAATGGTTTATCGCTGCTGCCGACAAGCTGAAGAAAGCCGGCATCACCGAAATCAACGTGGTGTCCGAAACCATCGACACCCACTCCTATGAATCGAAGACACTGGCAAAAGCGTTCACGGAAATCACCGGCATCAAGGTCAATCACGATCTGATTCAGGAAGGTGATGTCGTTGAAAAGCTGCAGACCCAGATGCAGTCTGGCAAGAACATCTACGACGGCTGGATCTCCGATTCCGACCTGATCGGCACCCACTACCGCTATGGCCAGATCGTTCCGCTGACCGATTTCATGGCCGGCGAAGGCAAGGAATTCACCAGCCCGACCCTGGACCTGAAAGACTTCATCGGCACCCGCTTCACTACCGCTCCCGACGGCAAGCTCTATCAGCTGCCCGATCAGCAGTTCGCCAATCTGTACTGGTTCCGTGCCGACTGGTTCGACCGGGCCGACCTGAAAAAGAAATTCAAGGACAAGTACGGTTATGAACTGGGCGTGCCGGTCAACTGGTCAGCCTATGAAGACATCGCCAACTTCTTCACCAACGATGTAAAGGAAATCGACGGCGTGAAGGTCTATGGCCACATGGACTACGGCAAGAAAGACCCAAGCTTGGGCTGGCGCTTTACCGATGCCTGGTTGTCGATGGCCGGTACGGCCGACAAGGGCATCCCCAACGGCCAGCCGGTAGATGAATGGGGTATTCGCGTGGGTGACGACAAGTGCACACCGGTTGGCGCTTCGATGAGCCGTGGCGGTGCCACCAACAGCCCTGCTGCGGTTTACGCGCTGACCAAGTACATCGACTGGATGAAGAAATACGCACCGCCACAGGCAATCGGCATGACGTTCTCTGAAGCCGGCCCGGTACCGGCCCAAGGCAACGTCGCCCAGCAGATTTTCTGGTACACCGCGTTTACGTCGTCGATGAACAAGCCCGGTCTGGCTGTGGTGAACAAGGATGGCACACCAAAGTGGCGGATGGCCCCCAGCCCGCATGGCCCTTACTGGAAAGATGGTATGCAGAACGGCTATCAGGACGTTGGCAGCTGGACCTTCTTCAAGTCCACCCCGCTGCAACGCCGTCAGGCCGCTTGGCTGTATGCCCAGTTTGTCACCGCCAAGACCGTTTCGCTGAAGAAGACACTGGTGGGCCTGACCCCGATCCGCGAGTCGGATATCCAGAGCAAAGCCATGACCGACATGGCCCCCAAGCTGGGTGGTTTCGTCGAATTCTACCGCAGCCCGGCCCGCGTGGCGTGGACCCCGACCGGTACCAACGTGCCTGACTACCCCAAGCTGGCCCAGCTGTGGTGGAAGAACGTGGCAACGGCAGTCACTGGCGAGCAAACCCCGCAAGGCGCCATGGACAATCTGGCCAAGGAAATGGACGGCGTGATGTCGCGCCTGCAGCGCGCCGGCATGAAGGCCTGTGCGCCCAAGCTCAACCCCGAAACCGATCCGAAGCAGTGGATGGCCAAAGGTGGCGCCCCCTGGCCCAAACTCGCCAACGAGAAGCCCAAGGGCGAAACCGTGCCTTACGAGCAGTTGCTGAAGGCATGGAAGGAAGGTCGCGTGCGCTAAGTGCTGCAGCTATTCGGCACAGTGGCAACACCGTGCCGAATACATGACTTGCAAGGGCCTGACCGACCATTTCAGCCACACAACACATCCGCTCGGGTGCGCTGTGTGGCTGAAGTCGCATCTGGCCAGTGTTAAATGACCGGGCATGTCGCCCGCTTCTCTACCCTTTCGAGGCTTTGCCATGTCCTTCGTATTAGCCCTAGACCAGGGTACCACCAGCTCCCGCGCCATCGTTTTTGATGAAAATGGCCGTCTGGTTGCCAGTGCCCAGCAAGAATTTCCACAACTTTTTCCACAGCCCGGCTGGGTCGAACATCAGCCCCAGGACATCTGGCAAAGCCAGCTTGCCACCGCCCGACTGGCCATCGAAAAAGCTGGTATTCAGCCCAGCCAGCTGGCTGCCATCGGCATCACCAATCAGCGCGAAACCACCGTGCTGTGGGACCGCAAAACCGGCGAGCCACTGGCCAACGCCATCGTCTGGCAAGACCGCCGAACCGCCGATTTATGCAAGCAGCTGGCCGATGCCGGCCATGAACCCCAGGTGCGCGCCCGCACCGGCCTGCTGCTCGATTCCTACTTTTCCGGCCCGAAACTGGCCTGGCTGCTCGACCATATTCCGGGCTCACGTCAGCGCGCCGAAGCCGGTGAATTGGCCTTCGGCACCATCGACAGCTGGCTGATCTGGAACCTCACCGGTGGCCGTCTGCACATCACCGATCCGAGCAATGCGGCCCGCACCCTGATGTTCAATATCCACAGCCAGCTGTGGGATGATGACATGCTGGCCTTGTTCAATATTCCACGCTCGGTTTTACCGACCATCGTCGCGTCGAGTGGCTGTCATGGCAAAACCGAGCCATCCGTGCTGGGGGCAGCCATCGAAATCGGCGGCATTGCCGGCGACCAGCAGTCGGCCCTGTTCGGCCAGGCTTGCCACCGCCCCGGCATGGCCAAGAACACCTATGGCACCGGCTGTTTCATGCTGCTGCAAACCGGCGACACCGCCATGCCATCGGAACACGGCCTACTCACCACCGTGGCCGCCAGTGGCGACGGCAAGCCCCGTTATGCACTGGAAGGCAGCGTGTTTGTTGGGGGTGCCGTGGTGCAATGGCTGCGTGACGGCTTGGGCCTCGTCCCCAACTCGTCCGCCGTCGAACCGTTGGCAGCGTCGGTGCCGGACAGCGGTGGCGTCTACTTCGTTCCCGCCTTTACCGGCCTGGGTGCGCCACACTGGGACCCACACGCCTGCGGTGGCATGCTCGGCCTGTCACGCGGCACCACGCAGGCCCACATCGCCCGGGCGGCGCTCGAAGGCATTGCTTTCCAGTCGGCCGATCTGCTCGAAGCCATGCAGGCTGACGCGGGCCAACCTCTGGCCGAACTGAGGGCCGATGGTGGCGCCGCCGCCAATAATCTGCTGCTGCAATTCCAGGCCGACCTGCTGGGCGTGCCGGTTGTCCGGCCCAAGGTACTCGAAACCACGGCGCTGGGCGCTGCCTTGCTGGCTGGGCTCGCGGTTGGCGTCTACGCCAGCGTTGAAGCCTTGGCCAGCCAGTGGCAGATGGACCGTGTGTTCGAGCCCGGCATCAGCCGCGACGAAGCCGCCGCCCGACGCAGCAAGTGGCGCTCCGCCGTGGCCCGCGTGCAGAACTGGCGCGGCTGATTGCCACGCTCAGACGCATCCCGACCGGCGGCCATCTAACCCAACCAGCGGTCAGTTAAGCTGGCGGCAAATGGTGAAAATTTCGCCAGTCGGGAGGTACATTGAGTATTTTGATGTGGGTGTTTGCAGGGCTGCTGGCCGGCGCCTATTTGCTGCCTGCCACGTATTTGAGTTATCGGCTCATCGGCAGCCCCACCCTCACAAGGGGACAGAAAGCCATACAGCTACCGCTGATCTGGCTCCTTCCCTTTCTGAGCTGGTTTCTGGTGGCCGCGGCATTACCATGGCGGCAGGATGACCGATGGGATATCCGATTTGCCCGGCAGGAAGACGAAATCAACGAACGCCTGGATGTCTTTCCTCGGGTGAATGGGCGGGACACCAGTCCATCCGGCCATTCATCCAGCCGCGATCAGATGGAGACGGGATATGACTGAACTTGGACAATGGCTGGTCCCGGCATTCGCGCTCGTTTTGCTCACCGCTTATGGGCTGATCGGCGCCCGACTGAGCTACTTGGTACTGCATAGCGAGCTGTTCGACCCGTGGCAGAAACGGGCACAGCTCCTACTGATCTGGTGTCTGCCGATTCTGGGCTGGGGCTTGATACTGGCGGCATTGCTCCCCTCCCGCCGCGCGGGGCGCCTTTTCATTCCGCTAGAAGCTTTCCTTTTGCTGGCAGGGACAGTCAGCACCTTGCAGACCGGCCTCGATCAACGCCACGATCAGCTTCACTCGTCAGACACTCATGATGTCTCGACCGGCGATGGCGGGCTCGACTTCGATTAGCGCCACAACCTGCTAAAAATACTCACGCGCCGTCCAGCTCCCGCCACATATGCATCTTGTCGATGAACTGATCGCCCTGCCGTACCGCATACGGCTCCAGCCCCCAGGGGCGGAAGCCACATCGCTCGTATAGGCGGTAAGCGGCGATATTGCCGTTGCTCACCGTCAGCTGAATCAACCTGACGCCGCCCCGCTGGCGTGCCGCTTCGATGACCGCCAGCACCAGTTTTTCGCCCAGGCCCTGCTGACGGAACCGCGCATCGACATACATACCGAACAAAGCCGCCTTATGGCGTGTCTTCTCGCGCCGTTCAAACGACACCCCGACCACCCCGACCAGCTCACCGCCCACCCAGGCACCAATCACGCGCTCACCCGCCTGCGCTTCGGGCGCCAGCCGGGCGCGCCACCAATCAAGGGGCAAAGATTCCCGCTCGGCGGCCGTTGAGGTAAACGAGTCGGGATGCAAGGCATAGGCCTGCAGCATCAGCTGGCGATAAACCTGAGCATGGGAAACATCAAGAATCTGGATGGTAAGCGGGGCATTCATGGCAATCCGTATCTTTCAGAGGTTGAGCTGAGGCGTAATGGTAAGGATAGTCCCGACACAGGCAAGCTGCCGGTCGCCTCATCAGACCAAGCAATCAGGGATTAGGCTCTGTTGACGTTTTGTTTCCGGTCGCGCCGGGCCGAGTTTTGGGGCAGGGCGAGGCAGGGTGAGTGCAGTTTAGCGAGCTAAATAAGCGAACGCTAACGACGCCATGCCCC
>NZ_JARRAF010000048.1 GCF_030129945.1 Parachitinimonas caeni | reverse complement strand
GGGGGCGGGGTTGGGGTGGTGCGGGTTTTTTCCCCAAAAAAAAACCCCCCCCCCCCCCCCCCCCCCCCCCAAAAACTCGACCCGGCCCGGAGGGTTTCGCCGGATTTGGGCCTGCTGCGGTGTTAAAAATCGCTTGCTTAGCCCGCTAAGCGGCGCGCTTTTCGCCTTGCATCAGGCCCAAATCCGAAGAAACGCGATCCGGAAATAAAATGTCAACAGAGCCTAGGCTCTGTTGACGTTGTGTTTCCGGTCGAAAACAAAACGTCAGCAGAGCCTGATATTCGATGGCCTGGTATTTGCGGTAGCCACAATGCTGGCGCAGGTAACAGGCCCTGCACCCCCGTATGCGGATGAACAGCGCCGGGGTGCCCCGATGGAGGCGGAGTAGTGGGTTTACGTGACTTACTGGTCAGGTTAAGTGCCTTGCCCGAGCAGGCGGAACCAACGAGCTGGCAGCAGATACTCAGCCGCTTTGTGCTGCGTACGCTCAATGGCTATGTGCTGGTGGCGCTGATTGCGGTGCCGGCTTCGCTATGGCGGATGCGCAGCATTGGCTGGCTGCCGGTGATGGCGGTGCATCTGCTGGTGGGCATCCTGCTGGTGCTGGCCTGGCTGGTGCGGCATCGGCTCGATAGTCGTGCGTTGTCGTTCGTGGTGGTGGGGACGACCCTGTTGGTGGGGTCGGCAGGCTCGATGGCATTCGGGTTGATGTCGGCCGGTGCGCTCTATCTGTTTCTGGGCGGCTTGCTGTCGGCGATCTTGCTGCCGCGTCGGCTGTCGATCCTGACCAATCTGGCGATCGTGACCTGGATCTGTCTGGTAGCCGTAGCCTTCGTGCAGGGCTGGCTTGGGCTGAGCTTCGATGCCAACGCCTATATCAGCCTGCCTTCTGCCTGGGTCAGTGCCATTACGGGCTATGTGGCGGTGATGATTGTTTCGTCGGATGCGCTGTCGATGATGCGGCTGTCGATTGGCGATCTGCTCGACCGGCTGCACGCCAAGGGCGACGCGCTGGCCGTGGCCAACCAGAATCTGGCGCGGACCGTTGATACCCTGCGCAGCCTGGGTGCGGTTGGCCGGGAAATCACCGCGAGTCTTGATGAGCAGGCGATATTCGACACCCTGTATCGCCATGCCTCAAACCAGTTGGGGCCAACGCTGTTGATCTACCGGCTCTCGCCGGATGGGCGGAATCTGCAACTGGCCTATGGTTGCGAAGATGGCGAGCCGATCTCTGTCGATAGCCCGCTGCCGCTGACTGTGCCGGATCTGGCAATCGTGCGCTGCGTGCGCGAGCGTCGGGAGCTGCTGCTGACCACCGGGGCTGTTGATGACAGCGCTGGCCTGCCCGAACCCCCGTTGCAAGCCGCCCATGCACCGATGGCCTCGCAGCTGTATGCGCCGCTGGTGGTCAAAGACAAGGTGATCGGCGCGATGTCGGCCCAGACGCGGGCTCCGGCCGCTTTTGGCGAGAATGCACGGGTGGTATTCCGCAGTCTTTGTAATTTCGGGGCCATTGCCATCGACAATGCCGCCACCTACCAGCAGCTGGCCGACACCCTGTCGGCGCTCAAGCGTGCGCAGCAACAGGCGGTGCAACAGGAAAAAATGGCGGCCCTGGGCCATCTGGTGGCAGGCGTTGCCCACGAAATCAACACCCCGATCGGAGCTGTCAAATCCAGCGGCCGCAATATCTCCGATGCGCTGACCCAATCGCTGGGCAATCTGCCGAAGGTGCTCAAACTGCTGAATCCCGATGAAGAAAAGCTGTTTCTGCGCCTGTTGGAACGGGCACGCCGGCCCTCTCCCAATCTGAGCACCCGCGAAGAGCGGCAAATGGCGCGTGATCTTGCCTTGCGCCTTGAAAATCTGGGCATCGAACACGCGCGGCATCGGGCCAGCCTGCTGGTGCAGCTGCAGGCTTACGACCAGGCAGAGCAGTACCGCACCCTGCTGCGCCACCCCGAGTGCGAGCTGATCCTCGACACGCTGTATGGCTTGTCTACCGTGGCCAGTAATGCGGCCAATATCAATATGGCGGTCGATCGCGTCACCAAGATCGTCTTTGCCCTCAAGAGCTTTTCGCGGCACGACCACAGCGGGGAGTGGGTCGAAGCCGACCTGCGGGAAGGGCTGGATACGGTGCTGACGCTGTATCACAACCAGATCAAGCAAAACACCGAGCTGGTGCGTGAATACGAGGAATTGCCTGCTTTGCGCTGTCTGCCGGATGAGCTGAATCAGGTCTGGACCAATCTGATTCACAACGCGCTGCAGGCCATGCAATACAAAGGCCGGCTCACCGTGCTGCTCAAGCGCGTCGGCAACGAGGCCGTGGTATCCATCGGCGACACGGGCAGCGGTATGACCCCCGAAGTGCTCGAACACATTTTCGAGCCGTTCTACACCACCAAGTCAGCCGGCGAAGGGAGCGGCCTGGGGCTGGATATCGTCCGCCGCATTGTTGACAAGCATCATGGCCGGATCAGCATCGAAACCGAGCCAGGCAACGGAAGCACCTTCAGCGTGCATCTGCCCTATGACCAACCCTGATCTGCCCACTTTGCCACCGCTTCCCCTCTACGCCGACGGCGAGGAAGTCCTGCGCCTGCAAGCGTTGCTGGCCGCTGAAACCGATGCAGTCCGGCAACGACCGCTGATGACGGCACTGGCCTGGCTGTTGCGCCAGCGTGACCCCACAAGGGCGCTGGCGCTGGCTGCCACGCTTGAGCCCGCGTTGGCTGACGAAGCGTCGTCAGCCGCCCGTCAGCTGCGGGCGAGATTGCGGCTGGTCAGGGCGGAAATCGCCTGGTTGCAGGCCGAGATCGAGCGTGCCGAATCGTTGCTCGCCAGTGCCCAGGCTGAATTTGCCTCGTTGAAGGATGGGATCGGCGAGGGCGATTGCCTGCTGCAGCTGGCCCTGCTCTCGGATGATCTGGGTATGATGGAGCGACGCCAGCAGGCCATAGGCGGTGCCGTCGAGCGCTATCTGGCGACTCAGGACAAACTGCGGCTGTCGCTGGGGCTGGCCTGGCAGGCTTACTTCGGTTGCCGTGCGAGGGATGCGGGTAGCGTCGGGCCTGTGGAAGCGCTGCTCGAAACCGAGCCCTGGCTGGGCCGGGGCGGTGCGACGGCCATTCTGGCCTATTGCCATGCCTATCTTGATTTTCACGATGGCCTCTATAGCCGGGCGGCCGAAGGCTGGGAGCTGGCCACCCGACTGCTGCAGGAAATCGGTCTGGTACGCATGACCATCACCTGCATCCACTCGACGGGTGCCGCCCTGAATAATCTGAACGACCCCGATGGTGCCGCCGAACGCTCGGAATACGGCCTTGAAATGGCGCGCCAATGCGGATGCTGGCCCCTGAACATGGGGCAGTCGCTACGCGGCCTGGGCGTGGCGCACCGCGCACTGGAGCGAAATGAAGCGGCCATCGCCGCCTATGCCGAAGCCCGTGACTGGTTACGCCCACTGCGGCGTTCCCGCCTGTATTCGATGGTGGCCGAAGAGCTGGCGCGTTGTTATCGCGATGCCAATCTGTTGCCTGAAGCCCTGGAAACCCTGCGTGATGCCGCAGCAGCGGCCGAGCAGGGCGGACATCGCGGTCAGCTGCCTTACATTCTGGCGGGCGAAGCGCTGACGCTATCGAAGATGGGGCATGGTGTCGATGCGCTGGTCCTGGCGACGCGGGCCCTGGCGGTTGCCCGTAGCACGACTCACGATTCCGAAGCCTGTGCGCTCGAAGCCCTGGCAGAAATCCACCTGTGCCACAACCTGCCCGGCCCGCCGGGGCTGCAGGCAGCCAATCCTGCGCTGTACTACCTCGATTGTCGCCACACCTTGCTGAGCACCGACAGTGGCTGGGCACCCGACCTGAAAATGTTGCTGGAGTACGCCCGCGCCTGGGAAAAAGCTGGCGATTACGTCAAGGCCCTGGAATACGAGCGGCGGGCGCGCACCATGCTGGTCAGCGATAACGCCCATAAGGCGGCCGAACGGATTGCCGCCTTGCAGTCACGGCACGAGGCGGAGCGTTCGCGCCTCGAAGCCGAGCAGCAGCGCAAGCTGGCCGAAATGGAAGCTGCCAGAGCCAAGGCGCTGGAGACGATGTCGCACATGCTGGACCGGCTGGGCCGCATCGGTCAGGAGATCACGGCCAGTCTGGATCTGTCGGAAGTGTTTGCAGCGCTGCATCGGCATGTGAGCGCCATGCTGGATGTGCAGGCGCTCGGGGTGTACCAGCTTGCGGCCGATGGGGTTGGCATCGACATGATTTTTGGCATCGAACACGGCGAGACGCTGCCAGTCTGGAAGACCACGATCGATGATTCGGTATCGAATGCGGCACGCGCCATTCGAGAACGTGGCGAGGTGCTGTACGAAGTCAGACCGGATCGGGCCAATCCGAACCACATTCCGGGCACCCGCCGCATGTTGAGTGCCCTGTATGCCCCGCTACTGGTGCGCGACCGGGTGATTGGGGCCATGTCGATCCAGAGTGAACGCGCCAATGTCTATGGCGAGCTGGAACGGCAGGTGTTTCGCACCCTGTGCAGCTACGCCGCGATTGCCCTGGCCAATGCGGCGACTTATCGCAAGCTCGACAGTGAGCTGAACGACACGCTGGCGACGGTCGAGTCGATTCTGGAAAACACGCCCGTCGGCATTGCCTTGCTGGATGAGCAGCGGCGCTTTCAGCGGGTGAATCGGCGTTTGGCCGAAATGCTGCATTACACCTCGCAACAGCTGATTGGCCATTCGGCACGACGGCTGTATACGGCCGATTCGGAATTCGAGCGGGTCGGGCATGAAGCCTACGATCTGCTGCGCGCCGGTTGCAGCTATCGCACCGAAGTGCAGTTCGTTGGCGGCGATGGCGTCTTGGGCTGGTATTCGCTGCAGGGCACGATTCTCGATTGCCGGAATCCGGCCAAAGGCTATATCTGGACGCTGGACGACATTACCGAGCGCAAGGCTACCGAGCAGCAGCTGCTGCAGACCAATCACAACCTCGAAGCGGCGTTGGCTGAGCTACGCACGGCTCAGAACCAGCTGGTGCTATCGGAGAAAATGGCGGCGCTGGGCCAGTTGGTGGCGAATGTGGCGCATGAGATCAACACGCCGATCAGCGCCGTCAAATCGGGTGGCGAAGCGATTGCGGTGTCGCTCGAACAATCGCTGCACCAGCTACCGCGCCTGTTCCGTCAGCTGCACGATGATGATGCGGTTGAGTGCTTTCTGAAATTGCTTGATCTGGCCAGTCAGCCCAAGGCTCTGCTCAGTAGTCGTGAAGAGCGGGCATTGATCAAGGAGTTGACCCAGCAGCTTGAAGCAGCCGGCATCGACAACGCCCGCCACAAGGCCAGCCTGCTGGTGCAAAGCCACCCCGATGCCATGGCCGGCCAGTTTCTGTGCCTGCTCCAGCACCCCCTTGGCGATGCGATGCTTGATACGGCCTACAACATTGCGGTGATGGTAAGCAGCGCCACCAATATCAATCTGGCCGTCGAGCGGGTAAGCAAGATTGTCTTTGCCCTGAAGACCTTCTCGCGCATCGACCATGAGGGCGAATGGGTGCTGGCCCAGCCCGGCGTGGGCCTGGACATGGTGCTGACGCTGTATCACGGCCGCATCAAGCAGGATATCGAGCTGGTTCGCCACTACGAGGAGATCCCGCCCGTGCGCTGCCTGCCCGATGAACTGAATCAGGTCTGGACCAACCTGATCCACAACGCGCTGCAGGCCATGAACTTCAAGGGCGTACTCACGCTGACCATCCGCAAGGAAGGCCCTGCGGCCCTGATTGCGATCAGCGACACGGGCTGCGGCATTGCCCCCGACCAGCGGGAGCGGATTTTCGAACCCTTCTACACCACCAAGCCACCGGGCGAAGGCAGTGGCCTCGGTCTGGATATCGTCCGCAAGATCATCAACCGCCACGGTGGCCGAATCGAGATCGACAGCACGCCGGGGCAGGGATCGACCTTCCGCGTTTATCTGCCTTATCCCGACAGCCATCCATGATGCCCACCTGCCTACCCCTCCTGGCTGCCGGAATCTCCCGCGTGCCGCGAGGTGGGCGGCAGGGCCGGCGCCTGATGTCCTCTGCAATCTGGCTGCTGGGGGGGCTGTTGCTGGTGTGTGGATTGTGGTCGGGTCTGGCTCGCGCGCAGAGTGGAGGTGAGCGCTGGTCGGTGCTGGCTGACACGGTTTTTCGCCACCTGAGCCGGGACGATGGCTTGCCGCATCCCATCGTCACCGCCCTGGCGCAGGATCAGCAAGGCTATATCTGGGTGGGCACGCAGGGCGGACTGGCGCGGTTCGATGGTTATCGGCTCAAGGTGTTCCAGCCCCTGCCCAGCGAGTCTGGGGCGCTGCCGGGCAATATCATCCGCACCTTGCACCTCGATCGGCGCGGCCGGCTCTGGGTGGGATTCTACGGCGCCGGGGTTGCCCGCTATGACCCGGCAACCGAGCGCTTCCTGCATTTCCCCTCTGCCCACTTCGATGATGTATTTGCATTGGCTTCCGACGCCAACGGTCTCTGGATCGGATCGCGCAATGGCTTGTACTGGCTGGATTTTCGCAATGACGCCATTAGCCCGGTGCGCCCCGACGGGGCGTCGCCGCCGGTGCTTGATCTGCTGCAGAGCATGGTGCGTAGTCTGGTGATCGATCAGGAGGGCGGACTGTGGGTGGGCGGCAATGGCGGGCTGCTGCGCTGGCCGCAGGTGGCACAGTTGCGAACCGCTGGCGCGGCCAGGCCGCCCACGCCGGGCACGCCTGAAATCATCAATGGGGTACCGCGTGTCTGGTCTACCCAGCTGGATGCCAAGGGGCGTGTCTGGTATGGCACCGAGCGCGACGGCGCCGGCTGGGTCGGCAGCGATGGTGTGGCCCGCCCGGTGCTGGTCGGGGAGGACCCGCAGCTGCGTGGGGTCAGCGTTGCCTGCATTACCGAGATCGGCCCGGACCTGATGTGGCTGGGCACCACGGGCTCCGGCATCATCGAGCTGTCGCCCGACGGCCGGCATCGTCGCAAGATCGGCATGGATGCTGCGTTGCGGCAGGGCTTGGAGTCGAACAGCATCAACGCCCTGTTGCGTGACCGCTCGGGCCTGATCTGGGTTGCTTCGGTCAGTGGGCTGGACTGGCACAACCCGGCCACGGCCGGCATCGTCAGCGTGCTGGCTTCCCCTTTGAAGCCAATGGGCTTGTCCGACCGTGATGTGCTGTCGATTCATGCCGGTACGGGCGGGCGCTTTTATCTGGGATCGCGTGGCAAAGGCATCGAGGTGCTGCAGGTATCGCCGCAACGGCCTGCCATTGTGCATGGCCTGCCGGTGCGGGCCGTTGCCAATTCGCCAGCACTCGAATCGCAGTTTGTGTTGTCGGTCATCGAGATCAACCCCAATCAGCTCTGGGCGGCAACCTTCAAGGGGCTCTACCGGATTGATCTGGGACAGGAGGCGACAGCGACCCGCGTTCCGCTGCCGCTTTCCAATCCATTCGTGCGGGTGCGCAGCTTTGCGCGCACCGATGACTATTTATGGATCGGCACCGAAGAGGGGCTGGTGCGGATGGGGCTGTCCGATGGGCAGACCCAGACCTATCGCGCCAACCCGCAAAGCCCGGATGGTTTGTTGCACAACGTTATCAATGTGCTCTATCGCGATCCTTTGGGCGAGTTGTGGATCGGCACCGATGGCGGCCTCAACCAGCTGTTGCCGGATGGCCGCTTCCGCGCCTTTCGCCATGTTTCAACCCAATCAGACAGCCTGTGCCACAACAATATTTCCTCTCTGGCCACAGACGGCCTGGGCCGGCTGTGGGTGGGAAGCTTCGGTGGCGGTGTCTGTATGCTCGATAACCGCGATGGCACGCCACGCTTTCGGCAGCTCACCCGCCGTTCCGGCCTGCCTCACGACAATATCGGCACCGTTCTCGCCGACCGGAAGGGGCGGATCTGGGCCAGCACGGCTGATGGACTGGCCATGATCGACCCCCGAACCTTCAGGATTCAGACCTTCGGCCCTGCCGAAGGGGTGTCGATCCGTGGCTACTGGGTACATTCGGGCGATGTCACCGAGGATGGCGAGTTGCTGTTCGGCGGACTGGGAGGACTGACGGTGGTCAGGCCCGACCAGCTGCAACCCTGGAGCTTTTCACCGCCGCTGGTCGTCAGCAGTCTGCGTCTGGGCGGTCAGCCCCGGCCGGTGCCGCAGGCCAATGCCTTGGGTGAGATGCCCGAGCTGGCCTTGCCACCGACGATTCGCGGGTTTGAGGTTGAATACGCGGCACTGGACTTTTCCGCCCCCGAGAAAAACCGCTATCAGCACAAACTCGAAGGCTACGACCCGGCCTGGATCGAGACCGATGCCACCCGCCGCGTCGCGGCCTACAGCAATCTGCCACCGGGCAATTACCGCTTGCTGATCCGAGGCTCCAACCGCAGCGGGGAATGGGTGGACCATGAGCTGGTAATGCCGCTGCGGATCTTGCCGGCCTGGCATCAGACCGGCTGGTTTACGCTGGCCATGGCAGCGCTGGCGATTCTGGCGATCAGCGGTGTCATTGGTGCGCGTACCCGCGTGCTGCGGCGTCGGCAGATGGTGCTGGAGCAACAGGTCAGCGAGCGGACCTCGGCACTGACGCGTGCCAACGAAACCCTGGCGCGTTCGACCCACACCCTGCGACAGCTCGGGGACATCGGCAAAGATCTGACACGCAGCCTGGAACACCACGCCATTTGCATGGCCCTGCACAAGCATCTGGCTTCGCTACTGCCGCTGGATGCTTTCGGGGTGGCAATGCTGACCGAGGCCGGCGATGGCCTGCGCTACATCTACTTTCAGGCGGACGGGGTGATTTCCGCCTGTACCACGGTGTTTCCGCTGGATCACCCGACGTCGCAGCTGGTGCAGGCATTTCGCGAAGACCGGGAGGTCCATCTGGTCAGCGATAGTCAAAGTCAATGCGATAGCGAGCTGGTGACGGTCAAGCCCTTGCGCAGCCGGGTCTATCGGCCATTGAGCATCAACCAGCAGCGCATCGGCGTGGTGACCGTGCAAAGCCACGAGCCGGACGTCTATCACGAGCGCGAGCTGGATGTCCTGCGCTCGGTGGCCACTTACGCCACTATCGCACTCACCAACGCCTCAGCCTTCGATGCGGCGCGCGCGGCCCAACGTGAAGAAGAGCTGGCACGGGTTCAGGCGGCATTGGCCCTCGAAGAATTGCGGCAAACCCAGGCGCATCTGGTGCAGCAGGAAAAAATGGCAGCCCTGGGGCAGCTGGTTGCCAATGTGGCCCATGAGATCAATACGCCGATTGGTGCGGTGAAGTCGAGCGGCAAGAGTGTTGCCGATGCGCTCGACCATGCGCTGCACGGCATGACGACACTGTTCCAGACACTGGATGCGGACAATGCCGCGCTGTTTCTGGCACTGCTGGAGTGTGCCTGGCAGCCGGCGGCCGTGCAGACCAGTCGGGAGGAGCGCGCCAGAGTCAGGGAGCTGATGCAGCAGCTGGAGGCTGCCGGCATCGACAGCCCACGCAATAAAGCCAGCCTGCTGGCCCAGATGAATATTGGCGATACGCTTGGGCGTTTTGTGCCCTTGCTACTGCATCCGCAGTCAGCGCTGGTGCTCGAAACGGCCTACAACGTTGCGATTACCATCAGCAGCATCCGCAATATCAACACGGCGGTTGATCGTGTCTCGAAAATCGTGTTTGCGCTCAAGTCGTTCTCGCGGGTCGATCATATCGGCGAATGGGTCAAGGCCGACCTGGCTGAGGGGCTGGATACGGTTTTGATGCTGTATCAGAACCAGATCAAGCAGAACACGGAGCTGGTACGCGAATTCGAAGCATTGCCACCGATCCGCTGTCTGCCGGACGAACTGAATCAGGTCTGGACCAATCTCATCCACAACGCTTTGCAGGCGATGCGCCACAAAGGCACCCTCACCATCCGGCTCTATCGCGAAGCCGATTGGGCAGTGGTCTCGATTGCCGATACCGGCAGCGGTATCGCCCCGGAAATCCGCGAGCGCATTTTCGAGCCTTTCTTCACCACCAAAGCCGCCGGCGAAGGCAGTGGGCTGGGGCTCGACATCGTCCGCAAAATCATTGAGCGCCACGGCGGCTGGATCAAAGTCGAGAGCGAGGTCGGCAAGGGCAGCGAGTTCAAGGTTTTACTGCCCATCAATGTGTGATGTCTCCGGTCAATTGGATTAACCGCTCCCAAGAGCCTTGAGCGGCTGTAAACCCGCGATAATCATGACCGAAATTCATTTCGTCAGACACTGAGCTGCTGCCCGCCATAGCACAGGCTATTATCATTTTTCAATCAGATACTTGCGCAATTCCCTTGCGGCGCATTTGCCTTTAGCCTCGCGACCTCTCCAAGTCTGTTCGAAAACCATGAACAGATTTTCTTTTGGGCACACAATGCCCTGCGTGAAGTGGGCTGCCCATCAGCCTGCTGAGATATCAAAAAATTCGGAACACCTGCAGTGTGCGCCCGTTGCGCGGGCCATGTGCAATGTGCCGTGCTAAAGCGGCTAATCGTGAGGGGATGCCCAAAGTTCCGGGTGTGGGTTCGCAATCGGGCCGTGTGGCCGTGATGGATTCGACCCGAAGCAGGCTGGTGAGACCAGTCTGCGCCGGCTTTTGTGGTTCCTGAAAATTGGATAGGTAATCTGTTATGCAAAGAGCAACCTGGGGCTCGAAGTTGGGCTTCATTCTGGCATCGGCCGGTTCGGCGGTCGGGCTTGGCTGTATCTGGAAATTTCCGTATGTGACCGCACAAAATGGAGGCGGCGCATTCCTGCTGGTGTTTCTGGCGCTGTCTTTCACCCTCGGGCTGGCTTTGATGAAAATCGAACTGGCACTCGGCCGCGCCGGCAAGGCGGGTGTGGTGGGGACGTTCTGCAAGCTGGGCGGCCAGAAGTGGCGCTGGATCGGCATCCCGTCGGTGCTGGGTTGCCTGATCATCATGATGTTCTACGGCGTGGTGGGGGGGTGGACCATTGCCCACATCAAAATGACGGCCCTGGGCGAGCTGGCCACGACCGATACCAAGGTGCTGGGCGCGGCATTCGGCGACTTCATCAAGCAACCCGTTGAGCCGATTGTCTACCACATCCTGTTCATAGTGCTGACGCTGGGCGTGGTTGCCGGCGGCGTGCAGCAGGGGATCGAGCGTATCTCCAAAGTACTGATGCCGCTGCTGTTCGTGCTCATGCTGGCGCTGATCGTACGTGGTCTGATGCTGCCCGGTGCCTGGCAAGGGGTTGAATTCCTGTTCCGCCCGGATTTTTCCAAACTCGGCTTTGATGGCATGGTCAACGCGATGGGTCTGGCCTTTTTCTCGTTGTCGCTGGGGATGGGCGTGATGGTGACTTATGGTTCGTATCTTGACGATAAAACCCATATCCCCGGCACCGCCGGCTGGGTGGTCGGTCTGGCCGTCATGGCCTGCCTGATGGGTGGTTTGATGGTACTGCCACCGGCCTTTGCATTTGGTATGAACCCGTCGGCCGGGCCGGGCCTGACCTTCATCAGCATGCCCGCTGTGTTTGCCCACATTCCCGGTGGACAGCTGTTTGGCACGCTGTTCTTCATCCTGCTGCTGGTCGCAGCGCTGACCTCGTCGGTATCGCTGCTTGAAGTCTCGGTCAGCTACTTTGTCGATGAACTGAAATGGTCACGCAAGATGGCATCGCTGGTGCCATCGTTGCTGATGGTGCTGGGGGGGATCCCGGCTTCGCTGAGCTTCGGGCCCTGGGCCGAGGTCAAGCTGTTCGGCATGACGATCTTCGATCAGATGGACTACCTGACATCCAATATCATGCTACCGCTAGGCGGTATCGTGACCGCTATCTTCGGTGGCTGGTTTGCCTGGCGGGAAGTCGAGCACCAGCTGACCAAAGGTGGCCAGCTGTCCCCAGCCCTGCTTCAGGGCGTGCGCCTGATGGCGGCCTGGGTGGCCCCAGTTGTCATCGCAGCCGTGCTGGTGAAAGGTTTGTGATCCGACAGCAGTCAACCGCGACTACGCAATTGAAAAAGGCGACCGAGAGGTCGCCTTTTTATTCCCGCCATCATTATTAGCGGACGGTGGTGTGGGTCGGGGCCGGGGTCGCTGCGCCGGCGCTGAAAATATGCGGGTGTTGCTGCGCGTACCAACCCTTCACCGCCTCGTGGTCCAAGCCCAGAAAATGCCGGTAGCCGGGCACCCGCTGATACATCAGTCCGCAAATGAACACGCACACCCCGAATACCAGATACACCTGATGCACGTTTCCCAAGGCCAGGCCAAAGCCGGCGATGGCTGGTCCCAGCGTACTGGCGATCTGCATGACCATGATATTGACGGCTGTCATGCGCGACCTGAAATTCTCTGGCGTTGCCAGCATCCGATGGGTATGCCCGACCATCTGCACATTGGCGATGCCAAAGCCGATCAGAAAATAAGCCAGCGGCAATAGCCAGGCCGTGTGGGTATAGCCCGCCAACATCAACGACAAGCCTTCCAGCAAAATGGCGCCACTACTGGCCCAGAAGCGGCCGATGCGTTCCGACACGAATTTCGCCCCGCCCAGCATGCCCAGCAACATGCCGCAAGACAGTGCCGCCTCGCAGCCACCGAGCCAGGCACCTGATAGCCCTAAAGACTGAATTTTCACTGGAACCAGCATGCCGATGCCGGGGCCGAAAAACAGCATCACGCAGAACGAAGTGGCGGTCCAGCCGCGCTCCATCGGAATCTGCCACTTGGCGGCAATGCCCGCCTTCATGTCCGCCAGCCAGCTGTGCGCGTCGCTGGTGCGCGCTTTAGGCGTAGGCGCCTGAATGCGGGAGGCTGCCCACACCGCCCCAGCCAACAGCAGGACATGCACCCACAAAGTTATCGCGACACTGGCGATACCCAGAATCACGCCGCCAATCACCGGCCCCATCATCCGGCCCAGCGCGCCGGCACTGCGCTGCATGGCAAAACCATCCGACAGCTTCTCGGCGGGCAGCAGCTCAGCGGCGATGCTGAACGAGGCAGGGCTGATCATGGCCATGGCAATCACCGGAATCGCTTCCAGCATCAGCAAAGTCCAGATGTTGTAATGCCCTGCCTGTACCAACAGGGCGAGCAAAATGCTCTCCACCGTGTACAAAGCCAGGCCGCCCGTAATCAGCATCCGTTTCGAATACCGGTCACCCAGCGGTGACAGCAGCGGCAAGGCCAGAAACGACACCAGCGACATGATCCCCGAATACAGCGCCATATCATGCGCACCGCCCTCGTGCACGATCCACCAGGGCAAGGCGACATGACCGACCATCAGCGATAGCAACATCAGCATCTCGCTGACCATCAATAAGCGAAAAGGGCGCCCCAGCTCCGCGAGGCGCCTGGTAAAACCAGCTAGCAATTGGGAGACTCCTTTCCCGCGAGGGGATTTGATTAAGCCTTTGGGCCTAAGAGAAAACAAATGGGGGATCAAACACGACAGCCAATGCCAACGCAAAGTTCCAGCACAAGTCAGAAAATTTATCCGCTATCAGCTGTGCTACCTGCGGCACTTGTTCAAACAGCATGATTCAGGAAGCTGTCTGACGGTAGGGCGATACGATGCTGCTTGGTTGACGGGTGATGCGAGGGAGTGTCATTTATTGACATTAATCAAATACATAATCAATAGGTGATGAAGAGGTGAAAACGCTTGATGCAAGATTTGTTGATTATGATCAGATAAAATAATCAAATATTTTGTTATTAAGATGTTAGGCCATTAGCCCTGATGCTGTATCCTCTCGTCCCGTTGAAAGTAGCTTCAGGTGCGAATCGCAGCACTACTTGGCATGGCGCGCCAACCGGAAGACGATTGTTTGAAGTAGGATATTTTACGAATTACTTATTTATTCATTGGTTATTGTTTCAATAATTCAGCCGAATGGATAGCCTTGTTGACCCTTGCGGCAAGCGAATAGCCTGACTGAAACATAAAAACAAAAAAACCAGTCCCCCGCATGTTCGGGTGGCTGACAGAATGGGAAGTGTAATGAAACACCCGTTTGTGTATCTGGCCTGGACCATGCGTGGTGGCCTGCTTTGCTACGCATCGGCTAGCCTCGCTGCAGAGGTTGTGCCGTCACCCGCTCCAAAGCGACCGTGCTATGGCATTTGCTCGGATGTAAATAAAAATACCCGCGATGGTAATACGGGTAAAGATTTTCATATATGCGAAGACTGTCTGAAGCAATTAAATGAAAAGCAGGTTGGATTGTCCTGTTGTAGGATGCCTGAAATTGCTGGATTTCCGATCTGGCCTGTTGAGGCTATATCCGTGCAAATTAAACTACCGCTGATTCATTCCATAGAAAAAGCCCGAATGGAATTGAATAGGGAAATTCTGCCTGATTTTAGTATGTGGCAGAATGAATTTCTGGTGTCCTTGAAAAATAATCAGATCAAACCTGAGTTACACAAAGCCCAGATTTCCCCTGTTGAGGGCAATGGGGTGGCTATTGTTGGTTATACTCGCGATGTTAATTTCTGTGGGTGGAGCCATGCCCATAAAACTGCTTATAACAAGGACTGGGGCGGTAGAGGGTTTGTCTATTTCGAATTGCAAGGTATTGGGACAGATCAAATACGTCAGATTGATAGCGGATTTGATTCGCCTTTCAAAATAAAAATGAGCTCCTGCCAAAATCGGCACTATTTCGTTCGGCAGAGACAGGTCTATGAAATAAATGCACCGGACAGTGTTTATATTGCCGCTACTCCTGGGAGAAATCCTGGTTGGAATGGTCTTCCATATAATCTGCATAAAGTGTGTGATAGTCAGCGATACGGGCAGTGGCATTACAGTAAAGTGGTTTAATGAGTGACCTTTTTACGTGGATCTTAAGCAAACCTTTACCTGATTTGGGTAAAGAAAAATCAATTAATAGACGAGGTAAGTGAATGGCTCTTAATACGGTTTCAATGGATATAAAGATATTCTACGACGCACTTTGTAATTTCCTAAAGGTGGATGGCATTGAGGGTACTCACGCCATTGGCGAGCCATCAGGAAGAGCCTATTTCGACCTCAATGGTATTCCATCTATCGGTGTGGGCTACACATGTTCTGACATGGGGATGACCCGTGCATAAGTTGCCGGTCTCGAATCCAACCCCACTGAACGGGAGCACTCAGGCATGCCGATAAAATCATCATTCTGGCGGTATGGGTGCTTGCTTTGCCTCGGTGCCCCCTTGGTCTACTTCGGTTTTCGCGCGCACTTGAATTACACCGGCTATTGCGCCAGGGAAGGGCGCGCTTGGTCCGATCGAGAAAAGATACATAGCGCCGTGAATTATGTGGTGAATCGTGAAAAACCGCGTGAAGTCTATCTGAAAACCGGTGACAAGCTGGTCAAGCTTCAACCTCACGAAGCTGGGTATGAAGAGCAACTGATAATCCCATATAAAAGCGTGGATGAATTCATGCAGCTTAATCCGAATTGCTGCGAAATCACTGAACGGGCAGACGAAGGATTTCAGCATGATTTATTGACCCGCCTGTCAGGCGATGCATCCGGTTTTGTCCGTGTTAAATACCAGCGGCGTTATCGGGGCGAAGCCACACCTGATCGGCACGAGCCGCGCGAGACTTATGTAACCATCTCGAACTGCGGTACTCCGTGGTAATCGTAGATAAAGTTTTTTTTCCTTAACGTGAATGTCGGAATCTGATGACGAACCTTACCGCAACAGAAGTTACCAATATGTATCTTTTCGGCCAAACCAATTTGCCGGCCGATTTAAAGGATGCCAGCTTACTTCGCCCCAAAGGCATTGCTGGTCCGTTGATGACGGTGGATGTGAACGATTATATGGCCAATGGACCTGGCAGGTTCGCGGTGGCTGGCGACTTCGAATTCATCGATCGCTTCTTCAATTCATCTTTGTATGCGGATTCAGCTGCGCTCAAGCCTGGAACTTATACTAAAAAGCAGATACTGACGCATTTCGGGTATTACGATCAAAACGGCAAGGCTGTTAAAGATGCGACTTATGCCATTCAGCAGGCTTACTATGATGATGGCAAAGATGATTTCTACGAACGGGCCTATATCTGGAATACCGTTGCGTTCAAGATAAATGACGGGGCCAGCTTTGTCATTGAATCCAATGGCAATCGATATATTGACAATTTCTCTATCGATCCATACTCGAAACGTAATAACCAGGAAGATTTCGATTTCACTTCGTCTTCGATGTCATCGAAGGTGGCGAATTACTTCTTGCAACCTATCGTTGACCCCTCTGGCATCGGCCGTTCGGTACCGATCGGCTTCGACTTCAGCCAAGGCCGAACCACCACGCGCCTGAATTTCATCGACATGATGCGGGCCAGTGCGCAGAAGACCCATGCTAGTGCCGTCGCCGCTGGCAGACTGGCTCTCGGCGCCGACGACTTGGCGGCCAAGCTCTTTCAAGCCGGTACGATTCGCTTCCTGGATGGCGATAAGCCGATCATCTACGGCTCCGTCGATGGCGACAATTTATCGGGTACGGTCACCCTTTCCGGCTTTGACATCACTTCGACTTATAGCCCTCGCAGTATTCTGGTCCGTAATCGTCTGGCTGAATTCGCGAAGAATGGCATCGTCTATGTGACTGGCGCGGGGAGCGACCGGGTCACAGGTACCAAGAACAACGACGTGTTCTATGGCGGGGACGGCAACGACATCCTGTCCGGTGGCCAGGGCAACGACGAGCTGCGCGGTGAAGTGGGCGATGACCAGCTCAATGGCGACGACGGCAACGACACCCTCAAGGGTGGCGAAGGCAAGGACCAGCTATCCGGCGGCAAAGACAACGACACGCTGGAAGGCGAGGAGGACGACGACAAGCTCAAAGGCGACAGCGGCGACGATAGCCTGTCGGGCGGCGCCGGCGATGACGAGCTGCGCGGTGGCGCCGACAAGGATACGCTGGATGGTGGCGCCGATAACGACAAGCTGTATGGCGACGACGGCAACGATAGCTTGCTGGGTGGCGCGGGTAATGATGAACTGCACGGCGGCGCCGACAATGACACGCTGGATGGCGGCGCCGATATCGACAAGCTGTATGGCGAAGACGGCAACGACAGCCTGAATGGTGGCACGGGCGCGGATGAGCTGCGGGGCGGTTCCGGCAACGATACTTTGCGCGGCGGTTCCGGCCAGGACAAGCTGTATGGCGACGAAAACGATGATGAGCTGTATGGCGACGAGTTCAACGACACGCTGGACGGCGGTAGCGGCGCGGACAAACTACGGGGCGGCCTCGGCTACGATACTTATATCGCCGACAGGTCCGACACCATCAACGACCTCGACGGTATGGGCTCGGTTCGTTTGGACCAGACTGTCCTGACTGGTGGTAGCCGCAAGAAGAGCGATCCTGAAAACATTTATAAGAGCAGCGACGGTCGCTTTACTTACACCTTGTCCGGATCAACCCTGACCGTCAATGGCTTGACGATTGAGAACTTTGCCAATGGCCGGCTGGGTATCAACCTGCGCACCGAAAAGGAGCCGCCAAAGCCGCCGAAGCCACCAAAACCCGATATCGATCCGCCTGAGAAAGTCACCTCCCCCATTGTGCTCGACCTCGATGGTGATGGCGTCGAAACCGCCGCATTGGCCAATGCCTATTTCGACCACGACGCCGATGGCCTGAGCGAGCGCTCGGCCTGGGCCAAGTCGGATGATGGTGTGCTGGTTAATGATCTGAACGAAGACGGCATCATTGGCAGTGGCCGTGAGCTGTTTGGCAACCACACGCTGCTGAAGAACGGCAAGACGGCCGAGCATGGCTATCAGGCGCTGGCCGAGCAGGACGATAACGGCGATGGCGTGATTGACGCCGCTGATGCTTCCTACAGCCGGCTCAAAGTCTGGCGCGATCTGAATGGCGATGGTTTCAGCAACGACGGCGAGCTGTTCTCGCTCGAAGGGGCTGGCGTCAAATCGATCAGCACCCGTTATACCAATTCCGATTTTGTCGATGCCAACGGCAACGCCCACAAGCAGGTGGCCGAGCTGGTCCTCAACAACGGCACGGTGACCAAGACGGCTGACGTCTGGTTCAAGACCGATTCCAGTTCCACCGTTGATAACGGCGCCATTACGCTGACCGAAGACGTGCTGGGCCAGCCCGATGCACGGGGTTTTGGTCAGGTGCACAACCTGCGGCAAGCGATGGTGCTTGATCCGGGTATCAAAGAGGCGCTGGCCAAGTATCTGGCCGAAGCCGACCCGACCAAGCGCAGCGAGTTGTTTGATCTGTTCATCTACCGCTGGACCGGCTCGGCCGACGTAGACCCGAAAAGCCGCGATCCGAAGAAGGTTTACGGCCATGTGATGGATGCCCGCCAGCTGGTGACGCTGGAGCATCTGGTCGGCCGTGGTTATATGGGTACCTGGTGCTGGGGCGAGCGCGACCCCAACCCACACGGCAACGCAGCGCCTTTGCTGATTGCCGAGTACCAGAAATTCCGTAAATACACCGAGGCGCAGATCAACCTGCAGGTGTTCTACGCCGAGGAGTGCAAAAATATCCTGCCGGACTTCGGCAGCTATAGCGAGGGGTTCATCTGCAACGCCAGCCAGATCGAGCCGACCTTCAAGGCATTGCTGGATGCCGGCCGGATCGACAAGCTGGTCGGCCTGATCAAGCAGCTGAAGGATCTGTACACCTACTCGTGGGATCTGGAAGTAGACGTTACCAATGCTTACAAGGCGATTGCTTCGGGCAACCCGACGCTGGCGCCGTATCTGGATCTGAGCATCACCGTAGGGACCACCCGTGACGATCAATTGTTCGGGACGGATGCCGGCTCGGTGATCCACGGTCTCGAAGGCAATGATCGTCTGTATGGTCGTGGGGGCAACGATAGCTATGGCTATAGCCTTGGCCACGGCAATGACACGCTGCTGGATACGGGCGGTGTCGATCAGATTGTTTTTGGCAAAGGCATCTCTGCCAGCAGCCTCGAATTCAAGCGCGATGTCACCACGGTCTGGGTCAAGGTCAAAAACGCCGAAGGCGCGGTGGCGGGCGAGCTGCGTATCGACAACTTCTTCGATCTGAATGGCGACCTCAGCCACGGCGTGATCGAGAAGCTGATCTTTACCGATGGCGGCGAACTGACGCTTGAGCAGATGCTGGAAAAGCTGACGGCCTCGGTTTCGACCCCCGGCAATGACATGATTCTGGGTAGTTCCGAAGCGAATACCCTGTCCGGATTGGCCGGCAACGACACCATCATGGGCCATAAGGGCGACGACACGCTCAACGGCAACGAAGGCGACGATAACCTGAGTGGCGACGATGGCAATGACTCGCTCGACGGTGGCAGCGGCAATGACGCGCTGGTGGGTGGGCGAGGCAACGACACCTATCGTTTCGCAGCAGGTCATGGCAAGGATACGGTCAACAACTTCGATGATGGCGGTGGCCGCATCGACCGTATCGTGTTCGATGCCAGCGTCAGCAAGGCCAGCGTGGTGGCTACCCGCGACAAGGACGATCTGTTGCTGACCACCTCGGCCAGCGATAGCGTGCGAGTCGCCAATTACTTTAATAAAGAAGCCGCCGGGGGCTATGCGATTGACGAGATCGTGTTTGCCGATGGCTCGATCTGGACTGTGGCCGACATCAAGGGCCGCGTGATGCTGGCCACGCCGGGTAACGATTCGATCAGCGGCTATGCCAGTCACGACACCCTGTCGGGCCTGGCGGGCGATGACACCCTCAAAGGCGCGGCCGGTAACGATGTGCTCAACGGCAACGAAGGCAACGACGTGGTCGAAGGTGGCGAGGGCGACGACCAGCTGCAGGGTGAAGCGGGTACCGACACCTTGCGCGGCGGCGAAGGCAACGACAAGCTCGATGGCGGCGCCGATAACGACTTCCTGGCCGGCGAAACCGGCGACGACACGCTGATCGGTGGTGCGGGCGATGACCGCCTGAGCGGCGATGCCGGCCGAGACAGTCTGTCTGGTGGCGATGGGCGCGATGCACTCGAAGGCGGCGCCGGTGACGATTTCCTGGCTGGGGGGCGTGAAGACGACGTGCTCAATGGCGGCGCAGGCACCAATAGCTATCTGTTTGCCCGGGGCGATGGTCGCGACACCATTGTTGATAACTACGAAGGCATCGTCACGATCTACCTGGCCGACTTGCCGCTGGATGAGCTGATCTTCCGCCGCGAAGGCACCGGCCTGACCGTTGGCTTCAAGAGCAGCCCGGCAGACCTTCTCACGCTCAGTGCCTACTTCAACGACGAAACGCCGCGTGGTGGCATGCGTATCCAGTACGGCAACGGCAGCGAACTGGTGCTGACGGCCGAACAGCTGGCGCGCAAGACGCTGGATGGCACCGATGGCGACGACACCATCAAGGGCTTCCGTAGCGATGACAAAATCACTGCCTTGGCGGGTAACGACAAGGTCCTCGCCAGCACCGGCAATGACAGCGTGGATGGTGGCGCTGGCAACGACACCCTGCTGGGTGAACTGGGCGACGACCAGATCGACGGTGGTGATGGCGATGATTCGATCATCGGTGGCCAGGGGGCCGATACCCTGAGTGGTGGCAGCGGCAACGACTACCTGGAAGGCAACGACGGCGACGACGTCTATATATTTGGTAATGGCTCGGGCAACGACACCGTTTACGACCAGGCCGGCACCGAGCGGATTCGCCTGAAAGATGCCAAAGCCAGCGATCTGCTTCTGCGACGCGAAGGCAACGACCTGCTGATCCGCAACCTGAGCAGCGGCGATACGCTGCGCATCAACAACCATTTCAGCTGGCAGGCTGGCGCAGCCGGCGAGGGCGCCATCGAATCCATCGAATTGGCCGATGGCACGATCTGGGACTACGAGCAGATCAAGCTGCAGGCCATCAAGGCGACCGGTGGGGCTGACAGTATCTATGGCCATGCCGATGCCGACCTGATCGACGGCCTCGACGGCAATGACAGCATCAGTGCCAACGATGGCGATGACACCGTTCTGGGTGGTCTGGGGGATGACCTGATCGACGGCGGCAGCGGCAACGACTCGCTGACCGGCGGCGAAGGCGCCGATAACCTGCAAGGCCAGAGCGGCACCGACCTGCTGCTGGGTGGCGCGGGTAATGATCAACTGCAAGGCGGCGAAGACCGCGACAGCCTGCAGGGCGAAGCCGGCGACGACAATCTGGATGGCGGTAGCGGTAATGACCTGCTCAACGGCGGCGAAGGGAACGATACCCTGGCTGGCGGCTACGACGACGATACCCTGACCGGCGAAGACGGTACCGATCAGCTCGACGGCAACGAAGGCAACGACCAGCTCGACGGTGGTAATGGCAATGACAAGCTGGCCGGCGGTGCCGGATCCGACACCCTGCTGGGTGGCGCTGGCGACGACGAGCTGACGGCTTCCGACACCGTTTGGGACAACGCCAACAATACGCTGGAAGGTGGCACCGGCAACGACACCCTCTATGGTTCTTACGGTAACGACACCTATCGCTTCAATCTGGGTGATGGCAAAGATCTGCTGATCGAAACCCGACAGGATCAAGCCTTCAACAACATTCCAGCTTCCAGCGACGAGCTGGTGTTCGGGGCGGGCATCAAGCAGGCCGATCTCAAGCTGTTCCGCATTGGCGATGACCTCGTGGTACGCCATATCAATGGCAGCGACGAGATCACCATCCAGAACTGGTTCCGCAGCATTCCTAGCGACCACTTCAAGGTAGACAGCTTCGCCTTTGCCGATGGCAGCAAGCTCGACCTCGCCGCGATCGAAGCGCTGACCGTCACATTGGGAACCGACGGTGACGACACCCTGATGGGCTATCGCAACAACGCCGATACCCTGCGCTCCGGCGCTGGTAACGACAAACTGTTCGGCTTTGCGGGTAACGACGCCCTGTATGGCGAAGACGGTGACGACACACTGATGGGTGGCAACGGCATCAAGCCCGATACCGGCAACGACACCCTGTTTGGTGGCGCCGGCAAGGATCAGCTGTTCGGTGAGGACGGTGACGACGAACTGAGCGGCGATGCCGGCGCTGACTACCTCGAAGGTGGTGACGGCAACGATGTTCTGCGTGGTGGAGCCGACAACGACCAGCTGGGTGGTGGCAATGGCGACGACCGACTGTTCGGCGATGCCGGCGACGACAAGTACATCTACGCCGCTGGTCAGGGCGTCGATGTGATCGACAACACCGGCGGTGGCTTCGATGGCCTGTTCTTCACTGGCGATCTGGCACTCACCCGCCTGACCCTGACCCGTGATGGCGACGATCTGTTGGTCACCGTCGACAAAGACCCGAAGCAGTCGGTGCGCGTAGTCAAGCACTTCCTCGGTGGCGACTATGCCATCGACTACATCCAGCCTGCTGGCGGCAATATGCTCGATACCGCCCGTATCAACCAGATCGTGGCAGGTGGCGCGACCGGTGGCCAATACGACACCGTGATGGAAGGCACCGCCGCCGGCGAGCAGATGCTGGGTACCCAAGGCAAAGATTGGATTCGCGCCCTGGGTGGTAACGACCAGCTCTACGGCTTCAGCGGCAACGACCTGCTGCAGGGCGGTGACGGCGATGACACCCTGATGGGCGGTAGCGGCAACGCCGCCAATACCGGCGACGACAGCCTCGAAGGCGGTGCCGGCAAAGACCAGCTGTTCGGCGAAGACGGCAAGGATGGGCTCAAGGGCGAAGCCGGCAACGACTACCTCGATGGTGGCGAAGGCAACGACACCGTCGATGGCGGCGCCGATGACGACCAGCTCAGCGGTGGCGCCGGTGACGACAGCCTGGTCGGTGGTGCCGGCAACGACAAATACGTCTTCAGCGGTGCATTCGGTCAGGACACGATCGACAACAGCGGCGGTGGTCAGGACTGGATCTTCTTCAACGACCTCGACCGCAGCCAGCTCACCTTCAAACAGGACGGCAAAGACCTCGTCATCGGCGTGGTCGGCGATACCAGCCGCAGCGTGCGCGTGCTCGGCCACTTCAACGGCGGTGACGCCGCAGTGGCTTACATCCAGCCCAAGGGCGGTAACGCACTGTCCGCTGCCGACATCGCCAAGCTGATCGCGGGCGGCGGTGGCGCCCCGACCAACCAGACCCTGAACGGCACGGCGCAAGCCGACAAGCTGACCGGTGGAGCCGGCAACGACACCCTGAACGGCCTCGCCGGCAACGACACCCTCGACGGCGGCCTCGGCAACGACAGCCTGGTCGGCGGCGCCGGCGACGAC
>NZ_JARRAF010000047.1 GCF_030129945.1 Parachitinimonas caeni | reverse complement strand
CGCAGGGGCAGTACAGCGAGCGTGGGCTGGACCGGACCACGGGCATTCTGCTCGGCGGCGCCCTGTCTGCCCGCACCACCCGTGAGACGCTGGTGGTGATGATCACGCCGACGGTGGTGGAAGGAGCCCGCTGATGGCCACCCACTTGCTCATTATCGATCGCACCGCCTTGCTGTTGGGCCTTGAATGGCGGGGCATCGTTGGTCGCGGGCGCGCCGAATTGCCGGAGGCCCGCCGGTATGCACGCGAACTCGCCGCCAGTCATGCCTTACGGCTGCAGACCCGGCATGAACTGGATGGCGACGAGAAACTGGACCTGACCTGGGGCTATCTCCCCGCCGAATCGGTACGGCCTCGTGGCAAGCCGCTGGCCGGGGCGGCGCTGTTCTCCGCCTCGATCAGCCAGCGTCTCGCCTTGCTGTTGTGGCGACTGGAGGATGGTCAGGTCTGGCTGGCCGGTATCGTCGATGGCCATCCCTCGCCAACCTTCGATGCTGTCCTCGATGCCGAATCCGCACAGCGCCTGGCGAGTCAATTCATCAGCATGCCAGGTCATCACGATTGCGCACTCTACGGCAATGCTCCCGATCTGCTGCCCGGCAACATTCTGCAGGCCTGGAGCGCCGGCGAGGCGCTGGAAGGCATGGGCAAGGCGGGTCGCCAGGCCTTGCAGTTGCAGGCGCTGTCCCCCCTCCGGCGTCATGGCCCCTGGCTGGGCGCCTTGGCCGCAATCGCCTTACTGGGCATGGGGGTCAAACTCGGTTGGCAGCACTGGCAGGCCCAGCGCGGTCCTGTCCCAACCCAACCCGCACTGACTCTCATCGATCCCCTGCCAGTCTATCAGCGTACCCTGGCCGCAACCGCCGCCGGCTGGCGCCAGGCTCCTGCAGAAGCTTCCGCTCTTCTGGCTCGCGTCCGCCAGCTGCCGCTTGATGTCGGAGGCTGGCAGTTGCAAGAGGTGCAATGCCAGCCAACTTGCGTGGCCCGGTATCACTCTGAACCGATGGCCACTTATGCCACGTTCAAGCCCGGTCAAGCTTTCGCAAGCTTTGAGTTCACCGAGAGCGGAATTGCCGCGACACTGGACTCACACGTCAATGCAACGCCTACGATTGTGCCCGAGAAGATTCCCATGCATCACGACTGGCAGATCAACGGGCAAAGTCGCTGGCAAACGCTTAGCTACATCGGCGTCATGGTCGGCATGCAACCGCTGCAAACCAATTCTCCAGTCATTGCCTTGCCACCACCACCCAAGAATGCCCAATACGGCCCGCTCCCCGCCAGCGTGTCCCCGATCTACCGCCGTGCCTGGCAGTTGTCGGGCCCCCTGGCCCTGTTGTCCGGCGTGATTCAACGCTTGCCGGAACATGCTGTGCTGACCCAGTTCACGGCCAGTTTCAGCGGTGGCAACCCTGCCTTTACCCTGAAGGGAGAACTTTATGTGCGCAACTAACCGTATGAGGTTGAGCTGTCTCGGTCTGATCCTGCTGGCCGGCATCACGCCAGTACAGGCCGAGCTGGTCGATGAGCTGATCAGCAAACAGAGCCAGCTCGTCAATGCCGAGAAGCAACGCAAGATCGACGAGGCCTTGCCCAAGCCCTTGCCCGCCCTGCCGCCGGCGGCGATGCAAGCGGCAGTCTCGGCAACGGGGCTCCCGCTGCCGGCACTGCCCGAGCGGGAACCGTTTGTGCTGGCAATCAGCCGCAGTGGCGGCTTTTATATGGCGGACATCTGGCACAAGGGTTCGGTGGTGACGCTCTCGGCCAATCAACCTTACTTGTCCGCGCTCGGCGACTGGAAGTTGGCAAAGATCAGTCCGTCCCAGGTCGAGCTAGTCCGCCCTGGCAAAGGCAAGTCGCAACAGACCCGGACCCTGGTCCTGGCTCAGGTGGCGGCCGGTCCGGCCGAAGATCCGGATCGGGGACCGGCGGGCTCAGCAACGCTCGCCGCCCCGTCATCAGCCGCCGCCCTGACGCCCATCGGCGTGCCGTCCACTGCCGGTCTGCGCTGAGGGAGGCACCATGGATAGCGTGATCGAACTCGAACCTGATATCGCCCCCCCAGTGCCAGACACCTTGACACCACTGGTAACTGACCGGATTCCTTCTCCTGCCGCGAAGATGAAGGAGATCACAGCAAGGCGAATCGACTACCTCACTGATGTCCCCGATCATCAGGCGGTCCTGACCGGTCCGGGCGGGCTGTTTCCGCTGCCGGGTGACAGCATCAATGAGCTGAGTGCGCTGCAAATTGACGCACGCAGCGTGTGGCTGCTGGTCACCGATGGTCGCGGTGCTTCGCAAGCTACCCTGACCCTGCGCGGCCGCCTGGAGTCAGCGGGCCTGCACATTGCCTGTCATCTGCCAGCCTCGACCAGCGTGATCCAGGCGCTGAACATTGGAGAGCGCGCACGCAGCCAGACACTGCCCGTCCACTCCAACGCCCAGACCCTGTTCTATGAGCTGATCTGCGACACGATGCGACATCAGGCCACCGACCTGCATCTGTGTATCCGGGGGAGCAGTGGTCGTGCGCTAATCCGGCAGCACACCAGAGTGGTCTCGATGCGTCAGGTCTCCGGCCAGCAGTTGGTCGGGGTCTGTCATGCCGTGTTCAACACCATGAGCCAGGCCGACTCCCAGTCGCAGAACCAGTTCAGCCCGGACTCCAAATCGCTCGATACCGTGCTGGAGATCGATGCCAACGACCAGCGGGTCAAACTGCGATTTCAGTGGGTAAAAACCTTCGACGGCGGTGACGCAGTATTCCGGGTGCTGCCGATGGCCAGCGGTCGTGAAGTGGTGGATACCAGTCACAGCAAGGTGCCATCGCTGGCCGATCTGGGGTATGCGCCTTCGCACGTCGAGCTGCTGGAACTCGGGAGTGCCCGCAACAGTGGTCTGATCGCGGTCTGTGGGGTGACCGGTTCCGGCAAGTCAACCACCATCCGCACCTTGCTCAGCACCGACCCTGATCGAGCCAGCCGCAAGCGCTACAGCCTGGAGGATCCGGTCGAGTACAAGATCTATGGCGTGTCGCAGATTGCCGTGAAGCGGGCGCATGCCGGTGATGACTCGGAAATGCTGGCGATGGCGAATGCCCTGCTGCGGGCCGATCCCGACGACGTGATGCTGGGTGAGGTCCGCACCCGTGAAATGGGCCAGACGCTGGAGCTGATGGTCCTGTCTGGCCACCGGGTCTACACCACCCTCCATACCGCGTCGGCGTTTGGCGCCATCAAGCGCCTGGGATCGGATGTGATCGGCATCAAGCGGGAAGTCCTCAGTGACCCGAATTTTCTGTCGCTGCTGATTTATCAGGCCCTGCTGCCTACCCTGTGCCCGCACTGCAAGCAACCTGCCGCCGATCAGCTGGGGGACAAGCTGGATGCTCAGCTGCGGCGCTTCGGTCTGGATCCGGCCCGCCTGTTTGTCGAAAAGCCGGGCGGATGCGGACAGTGCCAGGGTCTCGGCGTCGCCGGCCAGACGGTCGCCGCCGAAGTGGTAGTCCCGACGGCCCCCATGCGACGGTTGATTGAAGCCGGCAAGCTGGGCGAAGCGGAGACTTTGTGGAGGCAGAGCCGACGTACCGGCTTTGACCATCCCGACATGACCGGCAAAACCGCCTTTGAGCACGCGCTGTACAAAGTCGCGCAAGGCCTCGTCGATCCGCGAGAAGCACAGCGACCATTCGCTCCCTATGCGCTGCACGAAATCGTGGAACCCACCGGCGGGAGGCTGTCATGAACCTGTCAGATCTCTGGAGTGTCGAAGGCCGTTCCCGTCTGCGTTTCAATGCCATGCGTCACGAGTGGTACGAGGACTTTGCTGACCATCTCGATGACGGTGAACCGGTGGTGGAAGGTATCCGCCGCGCCGCCCGCCGGGCTCAGGAGCGGAAAACCGGCCTGGATCCGGTGTTCCGGACCTGGCTGGCCGGCCTGGCCAGTAAACCGCTGAGCGAGGCGGCTCGGGTAACCGTACCCCCGACCGACGTGATGATCCTCGGGGCCTACGAGCGCCTGCACCAGCTGTCCACAGGCATGCGCTATCTGGGGAGCTTCATCCGCGAACAGCTGAAGATCAAACGAGCGCTGACGCTCGCGCTGATCGGCCCCGCCGTCGCTACCACCATCATCACGCTGTTGCTGATGATGATCAGCTTCAAGGCAGTGCCGATGCTGGCCCGGTTGCTCCCCCCCAGCGAATGGCACCGCGCAGCGTGGCTTCTGTTGCAGGTTGCCGATCTGGTGTCGAACTGGGGCTGGCTGCTGGCAACGCTGAGTGCCTGCCTGGTGGTGACATGGTGGTTATCGTTGGATCGCTGGGCGCACCCGCTGCGTCTGAAGCTGGACCACTGGCTGCCACTCTACGCCTGGCGGCGCGAGGCGCAGAGCGTGATCTTTCTGAACGCCCTGCAGGCTGTCCTGCAGAGCCGGCCCGGCCTGGTCAAGGGACTGCGCATCGTCCGCGCCAATGCCAGCCCCTGGCTGGCCCTCTACATCGACCGCATGCTGTTCAACATCGAGCGCCGCAACCTCGATGGCGCTCACGCGCTGGATGTCGGACTGTTCAGCCCACGGTTGATGGACCGGATCCTCGATTTCAGCGGCCGTAACGGCTTCGAGCAGGCTCTGGCCAAGCTGGCCGCGCAGGAGTTTCAGCGCCTGGGTCGCTCTCTCGAAAACGTCACCCTGGTGATCGGCTATGTCTCTCTGGGCGGCATCGCCCTGATGCTGATCCTGATGATCCTCGGTTTCGGCGATATCGCGCTGTCACTCAAAGCCAAGTTCGACGGCATGAGCCGACACTGATCCTTTCCTAACACGTTCCTGAATCGCAAGGAGATTCCCATGCGCATGATGCCCCTGCAGTTGGTCACACTAGCAAGCGCTAGCTTGTTTTCTTTGAATGCGTCAGCCCGTGACTGTACGGACACGGATCTCACCCCCTATCACCTCGACCGGATTGAATTCGGTTGGCAACCGGCCGAGGTCAGTGCCTTTCTGCTCTGCGAGCCCAGCAGTGTCAGTGACGGGGAGATGGATCGTCTGAAGCGGCCGGTCCGCTTTGCAACCTGGTCCACGAACAGCAAGAGCCTGGTCGTGAAGTTTGTGAATGGTCGGGCGATCGACAAGCACGGCTATCGTCTCGAATGGCTACCACCCCAGCCCCAGCCCGTGCCCCCGGCCAGTTATGACAGCGCCAGCCACATCCTGAGCGTTCCGGCGATCGAGGTTCGGGCGTCAGGCAGTGGCAGTGCCACGACTTCGCCGGTTTCTCCGGTCGGTGTCCCAACCGGGAATGGCGGCAGCTCGTCTGGCAGCAGCAGTTTGCCGGGACTCAGTCCGGCACCGGGGCGCTATGTCGAAGCACGTCTGCTGTTCAATCCGGATGGTAGTTGGCGTTGGCTTTCCGCCAGCAGCGATCTGCACTACCCACTGAGTCAGACCGGTGGCGTGGTGATTGCCCGCTACGACTGGAGCCGCACCGCGCCTGCTGTGCTCGACAGCGGTCTGAATCTGTTGACGCTGCCGGCATTGACTCTGGATGGCGTGGCCAATGGCCCGCTCATGGTGAAGGCCAAACCGGAAGGCAGCTGGTCGGTGTATCGGGCCGGACAGGCTGACGCCGCCTTGCTGCAATCCGGTGTCATCAGTGCCTATGCCGGTATCGGCCCCCGCACGATCTTTACCTTGCAGGACGCCGGCCAGCACTACGCCTGGCGCGGTGGCAGTGACTGCAATTTTCCGGCCAGTGCGGATAGCCGGCCCTTGCTGTCCGCCGCCCGACCAGCGACCGGCACCCCCGGTCAGCCAGGTTATGTCCCTGAGCAAGCCGCCGTGTATGGCCCTCCCGCCATCGCACCGATTCCTCCTGCCAGCATTTATCGCATCGACAACGACTTCCTGCTGACCCTCGGCGGCAGTCGTGACAGTTGCTCAGTGCAACGCCTGTTCTGATTTTCCCCGTCCGTCCAAACCAAGGAGCTTTACCATGAAACAGATTAAATCCACTCGCAATCAAAAGGGTTTCACCCTGGTTGAACTGGCGATTGTTGTCGCCGTCGGCCTGATCCTGGCCGCGCTGGGCTGGACCTTCCTGCCCGACATCATTGGTGGGAACTCCGCCAAGAAAATGATCACAGCGATCCAGAAAGCCGTCCCCTCGATCCAGACCCACTTCAGTCGTCAATCGCAGGTGCCGAATACGGCGTTCACCGATCAGGTGGCACAGTGGCAGCTGGTGCCCGCAGATATGATTTCGGGTAACAACGTCGTCACCGAATGGGGTAACTGGACCTTCGTGGGTACGGCCGCCTCCAACACCATCACGTCCACGCTTAACAACGTCCCCAACCGCGAATGTCGCGACATTGTGCGCGAGATGAATACCCGCACTTACCGGACAGTCAGCGTCAACAACAACTCGCTGAAAGCGGTACCGGGTGCGCAGATCGATCTGAACGAAGTGGCAAAACAGTGTGCCAGTGACGCCAACACCATCGCCTTCAGTTTCAGCAAGGGTTGATCGGCCACGGGGTGGCGGACGCCACCCCCAACGAGGGAGAGACAGCATGCGAAGACGACAAAGCGGTTACCTTCTGGCAGAAATGGCCATCGCCGTTGCCGTGATCGGTACGGTGGCCTGGGCCGGCAACTGGTGGATGGATGCCCAGATCGAGGAGGCTTTTGACGACGCCACTTTGGCTATCGGAAATGGTCTGCGGGAGTACAACGCGGCGCTCGGCGCGTACCAGACGCAATATTTTCAGAACCTGCTACTGGACAAGGATGTGGTCCGTTGCCAGGTCGATCCGCAGAACCGACCCATCGATGCGGCTGGCCAGGTGACCGATGGCCTGAACTGCGCCCCGCAGCTGGACGCCTCCGGCCAGCCGGTGCGCTTACTGGCCGGTACCGGCGAGACCAAGCGTCCCAGCCAGGCCAAGCTGCAGGCGCTGGGCTTGCTGCGGTCTGACTTCCCTGCAACCTGGCGGATGCCCCACTACCTCGTGGATATGCCGTTCGAGTCCGTCATCCGCAAGACACCGGCCTGTCCGGATCCAGTCCCTCCCGGCACCACCTTGCCATCAGGCTGTGGCTTGGAAAGCTTCGCCTGGCTGCCAGCTCAGGTAGTGCAGGAAGCGAACAATGCGCAGCTGGACCTGCGGCGGATCGGCTGGGTCGTGCGCAAGCTCGGGCACCTGGCCGCATCGAATACCACGGCTGGCGATCTGAAACGATTCACGGGACTTGATGATCGGGTGGTGGTCGATGGTAAAACCTGGCCCGAGCTGCGACCGTTTACTTTTTATGCCGGCTTCCTCGGCATGCGCAATGGCTACGCCAGTCAGGGCTACAGCGAATTCCTGAGACGTGACGGCACGCTGGAAATGACCGGCGACTTAAACGTCGGCGGTCATCGGGTGGTCAATGTTGGCGGCATCGAGTTTGCCGAAACCTTCACGCCGCGTATCGGCGAGCCGTGCAATCTGAATAGCATCGATGCTGCCACCCGTCTCGTCATCGATCCGCCTACAGGACCAGACACCCGCGAACGCAAGCAACGCCGATTCATGGCCAAGCCCGGCACGATCGGCAGCATTCAGCTCGACAAACCCACCGCCGCAGCCAACCAGAATTACGCCTCGGGCATGTTGCTGGCCTGCAGCTACGACCAGAACCGGACCACCGATCCGAGCAAGCCACAGTTTTCGTGGTTGAAGGCGACGGGTGGGGTGTCGGGTCAGGAAGAGGCAATTGCCGGGATGATGGACGGCTATGAAACCAATGCCAACTACTCGTGCTGGCCGGACAACATTCCGGGAGGGGGGGCAGCCAGTCAGGTATCCACCAATTTCTCCAGCAGCATCCCTTCACATGGCATCCCATTCTGGAACCAGAATCCGAACAATCCGTACAACATGAACTATGGCTTGAGCTATTTGAAGGCGCTCATGATGGGGGGGAAGGTGTTGATGTATGCGAGGCAGGTGCAGCCGCAGTATGGAGGAGGAAGCATGAATAGATGGATCCTCGCTGGAATTGGAGAAGGATATGATCCAACGTCTGATTACACTTTCTTCACCACCGCTAGTAACGGTGCAGTCCCCGTCGCTATCCCAGCCTACGACAACCAAATCGGCACTTGGACTTGTCGAGTACCAGGATACTTGAATCGAATCACAGGAAAAATAGAGGGTGATCCACAAATGAGCGCATTTTCCTCATTCTGGTTCGGCCCTAACGGTGTGTTCTATTCCGCTGGCGGTACCCGCTGGATTACTGCCAATAAAGGCACGCAAAACACCCCTGAGTTTTCGAAGCAAGAAACGCTTTCCGAGGTACCCTATCAGGTGAATGCGGATGATGCTAGCAAGAGCAGTCTTAAAGTCACCGTCCCAGTTACCCATTGCTCTTCCAACTCAGTCAACGGAATCAACTACGTCGAATCCTGCACCACTGGTAACACCGAAGTCAGCGTACGTGGTCAGTACCGCGATCAGACTACTGATCGTGTAGATACTAGCGGTAATGTGAAACCTGTCTGGTATCAAACCCCCATCTCTGTCACACAGACCTTCTCCTGGCGCCGCAAGACCACCTGTACCGATGCGTCAGGCAAACCCTACGACTGGAGTCTGGCACCCAGCCTGACCCGACGAGCCCCCAGCATCATCTATTGTCAACCAGGCTTTGACTGAGGAGATCATCATGTCGATTCGCATCCTTTGGATTGCCGAGAAACTCTCTTTGGCCGAAGCCGTTGGCAAAGTCATTGGCACCGCCCAGTACAACTGGAGCGAGGCCAAGACCAAGCAGCACAATATCATTGGAGATCAACATTTTTACTGGCTAGATGGGCATGCTTTCGAGCAGGCGGAACCAGATGCCTATCTGCCCGACGACATCCCGCTCACGACAACGGGCAAGAAACGCTGGCGGGCCCAGGATCTGCCCATCTTGCCCCGGCAATGGAAGATCCAACCGAAGCCGCAGAAACAGGCCCGCTTGAAGCTGCTGGAGAATGCACTACGCCAATGCAGTGTTGTCTACCACCTCGGCGATCCGGACGAGGAGGGGCAACTGCTGGTCGATGAGGCTTTGGACTACTTCAGTTATCGTGGGCCCGTCAAACGAGTACTCATCAACGACTACAACGAAATAAAAGTAAAACAGGCGCTCAACAACATCCGAGACAATCAAGAGCCACTATTCCAGGGCTGGTCTCGCTGGGCACTCGCTCGCAGCCGGTATGACTGGCTGCTCGGCATGAATGCCACACGGGCCATGACGCTTCGGGGTCGTCAGCTGGGTTTTGAGGGGCTATTGCCGGTCGGCAGTGCCCAGACACCTCTACTCTTTATTGTGCGGGAACGGGATCGGGCGATCGAGTCGTTCAAGCCCATCCCATACTTCGCCCTCAATGCGGTGATCCAGCATGCTAACGGTGGATTCAAAGCCAGCTGGCAGCCACGGGACAACCAGGCGGGGTGCGATGAGGAGGGCCGGCTAGTCGATGCTGCGGTCGCTGATGCCCTGGTCAAGCACCTTAGTGGACAGCCCGCCCACATCAAAGGTTATAGCCAGACCGCCAAAGACCAACCACCTCCGCTACCGTTGGCAATGGACGAGTTGCAGATGGAGGCCTTCGCCCAGTTTGGTTATGACGGCCAAACCGTGTTGGCGGCCGCCCAGAAATTGTACGAAACCTATAAGGTCACCACCTACCCTCGAACCACCAACCGCTATCTCAGTGAGGCCCAGCATGCCGAGGCCCCTACCATTCTGGCCAGCGTATTCCAGCTACGGCCGGATCTTGCGGCGCTTGCCCCCCTACTGGACACCCATCGTAAGTCCGCCGCCTTCAATGACAAACATATGGAAGGAACGCCACATCACGGTATCGTGCCGACGATTCCAGAACAGGCGACCGCCCCCGCCAACTGGACGGAAGCAGAGCGCAATATCCATGATCTGGTAGTTCGTACCTACTTGGCACAGTTTGCCGCGCCTTATCGTTATCAAGGCACCCGGGTGGAGGTCGCAATACAGGATGAGGACTTCGTGGCCACTGGAAATACGCCAATCTCTCCTGGCTGGAAGGCGGTCTATGCCGAAACCGAGGGAGAGAATTCGAGCGATGGGGAGTCGACCAGTCCCGCCAGCCAGACCCTGCCCCTTATGCAACAGGGGGACATCGCCCAGTGTAATCAGTGTGAGGCGACGGCCCGCAAGACCACACCGCCATCCCGTTTTGATGACAAGTTGCTGACCGAGGCTTTAAAGAACGTGCATAAATACGTGGTGGATGCTTCCGCCCGTCAGCGCTTGAAAGACGGCGACGGGATCGGCACCAGCGCCACTCGCGCTCCGATGATTGCGGATCTGAAGGAACGCGGACTGCTGATTCCGGTCAAGCCAAAATCCAAGAAGCTGATGACCTCACCAGCCGCACGGGCCTTGATCGACGCATTGCCATCATCTGTGAAAGACCCGGCCACCGCAGGGGTGTTCAAGCAAAGACTGGATCAGATCAAGCAAGGTGCGCTGACACTGGAAGCGTTCCTCGATGAGACCCGTCAGTGGGTCACTGAAGTGGTCACCGAAGCCGCCACCCTGCCCATGGCACTCCCCGTCAAGCCGGGTGAGACCTGCCCCAAGTGTCAAACCGGCCAACTCAAGCGCAAAGTCGGAGAGAAGACCAAACAGGCCTGGTGGTACTGCAGCAACTGGAATGCTGAGCCGAAATGCGATGCCCGGTTTCAAGACGAAGCCGGTAAACCTCAGCTCAATCCATCGGCCGAGATTCCCTGCCCCAAATGTCAGAAAGGCCAGTTGCGGCGCAAGCAGAACGAGAAAGGGGCGTTCTGGTTTTGCACCCAATGGAATGCAGATCCGAAGTGCGACGCCCGCTACGCCGATCAGAAGGGTCAGCCGGATATGAGTCCACCGCAACTCTGTCCCAGCTGTCAGACCGGTGAACTACGCAAGCGGGAGGGTAAGTCCGGGCCGTTCTGGTCTTGTTCCAACTGGAATCGGGCCGAAAGCCCATGTAAGGCCAGCTATGCCGATCGAAAAGGCAAACCTCTGTTTGAGACGATCACTTGTCCCAGCTGTGGACAAGGTGAATTGAGGCAGAGAAAAGGGATTAAAGGGATGTTTTGGGGATGTAGCAACTACGGAAAGGAGGTCAGTGCATGTAGTGCAACGTTTCCGGACAAGGCGGGAAGACCGGACTTCGCGACAGCCAAGCCTGCCAAGGCAGTTTGACCAATCATCGTGACAAAGAAAGGCCCTTGACAATGAATCAGCTAATTCTTGGTAACTTTTTCTATAGCCTGGGATTGTTCCTATTTCTGTACCTCTGTGGAAGTGACCCCAACACCGCCAGCTTGGTCGACTTGATGCACATGGTACGACGGTCTGAAACACATGCAGTATTGGCCATCCTCACAATTATCTTGATCGCCTTCGATGTTGTAGGCGGATGGAGGGCGCCTGCTTCGGCGGTCGCAGCGGAACCGGCCACCGAGACATAAGCAGAAAAAAGCCCAACCTTTGGCAGGTTGGGCTTTTGAACTTTGCGCTCTTTACAGACCGCTCTCAGCGTAGACCCGGTCGTATTCCAGAGGCCCTTTTGCGGGCTGGTAGGCTACCCAAACTTCACTGCCCGCATACTGACTCATATCCAGATTTTGCAGAACCTCGAGTACTGTGTAATCGGCTGTCAACATCAATTGCTTATGGGCTACCAAGTGGTCCATCTGACCATCCCAAGGCTGCCAGCCCTGGTTGGTATTGAGATACCAGCCCAGATCTCGACCCTGATGCACGACATGTGCCGCCACAAAAACGTCGGCCCTCTGACCAAGATACCGGCTGTCGCCCCGGAATCTGGCTTGGAGGCTACGCCCGGTCACAGTCCCACTGGCTTGAGCGACGACGCTACGGCGGAAGTCGGTTGGAGCTGCCTCGGCACTCAGTGTGAATTTAAGGGTCAGCTTTGTCTGGAACACATCCTGCGTCACCCCACCATTGTTGGCGATGCCATCACTATAAAATTGGCCAGGGGTTAACTGATAAGCTAACGTCACTTCACCTAAACCAACTTTAAATCGCTTCTCGAAGGTCCCATCTTCGTTAGCTACTGGCTTTAAGGCCAAACCGTAAGTTAGATCGTTAACATTACACGTAGCAGGAACAAATTTCCCGTCAATTACGTAGTTTGTATTGCAACTTGCGTCGGTAAACAGCTTTCCTGTTAATTCGAACATCGGTTGACACCGTTCTGCATCATCTCCCACAAATCGATAACTCAATGGGAAAGCAGTCGACATTAAATTTGGCGTATATGGCGCTTTACCATACTCAAAGCCATAAGCTTTTATAGCAGGGAGAGCGCAAACACCGGTTCCAACAGCCCATACCCCCGGCACGCCTCCATACTTACGGAAAGCACTGGGATTCCACTGGTTACCGTCTACATATGGCCCTTTTAGCACATCAGGGTCTTTATTAATTCTGTAACTTTGCCAATCCGCATCCTCCCCGGTCAACCGACCGCCGAGGGTGATCTGCACCTTACCATCTGCACCCGCCGCAGCACCGTAAACAGTCATGCCTTCGACGTAGGGTTGGCCATTGATGGTGATCTGGTCGAGTTTGACCGCATGAGCGGTCGTCATGGCCAACAGGCCAGCACCGATACAAGTAGCTACTTTGATGAGATGGTTTTTCATGGTGATCCCCTCGTGATGCGCAATCTGTCAATTTGACTGCATGATCATCATAGCAGCCAAATCATCAATCTGTGCCAGACGCGTCTGGCAGCGCGAGGGTTTTTAGCCAACCCAGAACTGGATCAGCGCGGTCATCGTGTTGCATGACCAGTGGGTACTACAGTTCCCAGTGTAGGTTCAGTTTCGTCGAAGCTCAAGTGGGAAAATTCCCATCTACACCATCAGGCTGATGAGGATTTTGGGCGAATTAACCGCCAAACCGATAGACTCGCTGCTAGCGAACCAAGCCCAAATGGAGCACAATGTAGCCACAATGAAGCTCGAGGTACTTGCAAATGGCCACCAGCAATGATGTGGTTCGCGCCCGGATTGATGGGCATATCAAAGAGGAAGCCACCAACGTGTTGGCAGGAATGGGATTGTCCGTATCAGACGCCATTCGCGTCCTGCTCACCCGCATTGCCGCTGATAAGGCGCTTCCTTTCGATATCAATCGCGTGCACGCCCAAACCAAAAGCAAGGGGCCATGAGCTTCTACCGGAATTGCGCCAACAACATTTGAGCCAAGGCCTAAACGCATGGATCGCATACAGCAGCTCAACTACGAAAAGGACTTCCGCATTGCCTTCCTGGAATCCAAGGGGGACGTGTTTCAACGGCTGTTTGAAAAGCTGATGTCGAAAGCACACCCCAACGATTTCCAAGCTTGCCGGCCTTGGGGTAATGTTGGGGACCGCAAGAACGACGGGTACCTACCTTCCGCGCGAGTCCTATTCCAGAGCTACGCCCCTAATGAATTGAGCGCCGCCGACGCCGTCAAGAAAATCAACGAGGATTTCGAAGGTGCCAAGGCGCACTGGGAAAAGTATTTTGATGAGTGGACCTTCGTCCATAACGCACCCGACGGTCGCTTGGGACCTCATATTATTGAAGCGCTGGCTAAACTCAGGCAGGCGAATCCAAACATCAAAATCAGCCATTGCGGCTACGAGGAAATGCTGACGAAGTTCCGGCAATTAAGCTTGCAGGATCTTGAATCCTGGTTCGGCCCATCACTTACGATGGAGGCGAACATCAATCTAGGCTTCAGCGATCTGGCAGCCGTACTCAACCATATCAGGATCACGCCCTTTCCCGCGACGAGCGAGGTTAAGGACGTGTCACGTGGAAAAATCGAGGCAAACTTCTTGTCTCAGGCTGTTGCCGATTTTCTGAAGATAGGCATGCAGAAGTCGCCGCTTGTGGCACAGTTCTTCAATAACTGGAAGAACCCTACCTACGGTGAACAAATCGCACAGGCATTCAAGGATGAGTACCTGAGATTACGGGACAACATTCCACCGCTCCATCCTGACGAGATATTCGGTCGCCTGGAGGCGTGGGCGGGTGGCACGGCGAATACCACGCCTGCGCATAAGGCAGCAGTATTGGCCGTGATGGCATACCTGTTCGACAAATGCGAGATTTTTGAAGACGCTCAAACGTTGGGTGCGACATGATCCTGCCCTCCAAACATCTACCGCAGGATCGAGCACTACTTACTGTCGGCGCGCAGGTGTTGACCTTTTTGGCGCGCCCCAAGACTGTCTCCGCGCTATGGGAGGAGTTAAGCAGACATGACAGTGTTCCGGACACAATGCCTCGGCGAATTACCTATGACTGGTTTCTGCTCACCCTCGACCTCCTGTACGCCCTTGGAACCATCGAACTTGAAAGCGGCCTAGTGGCACGGAAGACTGCATGATTCATCATCTTTTCAGCACACTGCCTAGCTTCAAGCATCTTGGCGAGCTGAGGCCCGGCCTAAACGTGCTACTCGCCAAAAAAGCGGTAGGTGCCACCACCAAGCAAACACGCAATCGCGCTGGAAAAACCAGCTTTGTCGAGTTAGTGCATTTTCTGCTTGGCGCCGATGCCGGCCCAGACTCGATTTTCCGCACACCGGAACTGACCGAACATACCTTTGGTTTGGAATTTGATCTGAAGTCAGAGCGAACGGTTGTCGAGCGCAGCGGTGATGCTAAAGCCAAATTTTTCGCGACAGTCCCTCCTGCCGGAAAGATCAAGTTCTCAGCCAGCGAGTGGTGTACATTCCTTGGCGAACAAATGTTTGGACTAAGCAGCCTTGAAGCTGCAGGCAGCAAGCCGCCTTCCTTCCGGTCGCTGTTTGCCTACTTTGTACGCCGACAGGAGAGCGGTGCCTTCATGACGCCGGACAAGCAGGCAGCGCAGCAGGGAACTGGTGATATTCAGATGGCGTTAATGTTCCTGCTCGGATTGGACTGGCAGATTGCCCGGGATTGGCAATCCGTACGTGACCAGGAGAAGACTCTCGTACAGTTGAAGAAAGCAGTCGGAAAAGGAGCGTTCGGTTCAATCATCGGCAAGGCCGCCGACCTGCGCACAGAGCTAACCATTCAGGAAGCTCGTCTCAAGAAGCTTCAAGCGGAACTTGGAAACTTTCAGATTTTGCCGGAGTACCGGGAACTGGAAGTCGAAAGCGCCAGCTTGACCCGCCAACTTAATGAGCTGGCCAACGCCAATACCATCGACTTCTCAGCGATTCGTGATTTGGAAGGCGCGCTGGCCTTTGAAGTGCCTCCGGACCACGAAGATCTGCAACTGGTTTATGAAGAAGCAGGTATTGTGTTACCCGGCCTAGTCAAGCGTCGCTACGAGGACGTGAAGAGCTTCCATGAATCCGTGGTACGGAATCGCAAAGACTATCTGTCCAGCGAACTCGAAGCCGCAAAGCTTCGTATCGAGCTGCGCGACAACAAGAAGGTCCAGCTAGACCGACGACGCCAAGAGATCCTTGGCATTCTCAGCAGCCATGGTGCGCTCGAGCAATTTCTCAAACTGCAAGGAGAACTTGGGAGACTAGAATCCGAAGTGGATTCGTTGCGACGGCGTTTCGAGGCAGCGGAGCAGCTTGAAGGTACTAAGAATGAATTGGCGATCGAACGCAATCGCCTCACCATCCGCCTGCGGCGTGACTTTGCTGAGCAGAAGGAGCGACTGTATGAAGCCATCGTCGCCTTCGAGGAAATCTCTCAACGCCTGTATGAGTCGGCCGGTAGCATGACGGTCGATGAAACCTCGAATGGACCGGTCTTCAAGTTTCCGATGCAAGGTCAGCGCAGTAAGGGCATCAAGAACATGCAGATTTTCTGCTTCGACATGATGCTTATGCGCTTGTGTGCCAAGCGGCAGATGGGGCCGGGATTTCTGATCCATGATAGCCATCTATTCGATGGAGTCGACGGTCGTCAGGTGATCAGCGCGTTGCGTCTTGGCTCGGAGATCGCGCAAGAGTTAGGTTTTCAGTACATTGTGACAATGAATGAAGACGATGCTTTCAAAGAAACCATCGACGGCTTCGACCTGAATGACTATGTACTTCCCATGCGATTGACTGATGCAACGGATGATGGCGGGCTGTTTGGCATCAGGTTCTAATGCGCAATAACGTAGACTTCCTCTCTGTGCTAAACCTCAGAGAGGAAATCACCCGTCCACCTACCACTCAAACGCCGGCCACTCATCCTCACCAGGGAAGGTCTCCGGCGGCAAAATGCCGGGCTGCAACGGCTTACCTGTCCCCACCACCAGCTGATAGGCCGGGTGCAGGGTTTCGATCACCCGGTGCAGCTTGCTCAGGCGCTGCCTCGGGCTCAGTCCCACAAAATAGGCACAGCGGCTGTGCAGGGCGTCCTCCAGCTGCGGATAAGGACTGACCGCAATCTGGCGTACCGTCTGCAGGATGTCTTCCGCCGTCGCCGGCACCACCTGGCGCAGTGCCGATTCCACCGCATGTTCCAGCTGATACAGCAGTGCCTGATCCAGTTTGCTGCTCGGCAGATCGGCCAGGGCCTGCCGCAGCTGGCCGGTTTGCAACAGGATATACGGCCACAGGATCTCCACTCCGTATATCGTCAGGCGGTCGTCGAGACCGACATCGAGGACTTCCCGCTGGCGCTGCCCTTCATACGCCTTGCGCAGATCATAGGCCAGCCCCAGCACATAGCCTTCCTTATCTTCGATCAGCGCACTCTGTTCGACCAGGCTATGTACCAGTCCGTGCAGTTGGCGCAGGCTATACCCATCGCCCCACAGGGTGAGGCCGGTATGGTGCCGATTAAGGCGGGCATTGAGCATGGCTAAGACTCCGGGGGATCGAGGAAAATGGAGGCCGCTCAGGCTTTCGCGGTGGCCACGGCCAGCTTGAGCACGGGCCTGGCCGGTGTCGACGAGGCGGGGTGGGTGGACTCCGGCACCGCCGGGGCGCCGGCCACCGCGGCCTCTGCCGCCTGCTTGCGCAATTTCCACGCTTTGCGTTGCTGGCGGAAGGCCTGGCGATGGGCATCACCGCCTTCGAGCGCGTCCTTGGCCGCCGCGATATCCCAGGGCCGGATGGTAGTACCGGCGCTGCCATCCAGCCGTACCCGTCGGCCACCCGCGGCAATTTGTTGCCGATACGCGGCTTCCCGGGTGAGTTCGCCCAGCAAGGCCACCAGGCTGGCCAGACCGGCCTCGTCCAGTCCCAGCGCGGTGCGGATCTTCTGATGGATATTGATGTCGAGGGGGGCGATCGGGCTGCGGTCGAACAGGCTGGGCCAACGCTCGACCAGTAAACGCTGCAGGGTGTCTTTGTCCATGGCTTCCTCCGCCGGGGCGTGATGGGGCTGCCGCCTTTTGGCTGGCGGTCATGAAATGTATTCTGCCCCCATTGAACGGCAACCTTCCAGTACTTGGCGACAGCGGCCTGATCGTTCTATCATTGCCGCAACACCCGTCATCTGACGGACCCTATTTTCGCTCGGCGCCCAGCCCGCACTGCAGCCCTCGCACAGAAAAATGAGAACCGTGCGATGCGCAGGTGGTCTCGACCCGAGAGCGGTCATCGCACACCACACGGAGTTTATCGTGCGACGACTGCTGCCTGCTCTACTTTCCCTGTCTTTTGCTACCCCTGCCTTTGCTGACAGCCTTACCCCGGTGCAGCAGGTTTACCTGCCATTCGCCCTGGGTCAGGCCACAACCATGGCCGAGCGCTACGACGTCCATAAAATCCAGGCCGACAACACTATCCCCTGGATCTGGGTCAATCCTCGTTCGGTCCCCGGCCAACCCGCACTGAATTGGAGCACCGTTGCCCCTCGGACCACCCTGCGTCAGACCGTATTGATCCCCCCCGGGGTGTCGATGGTGACCTGGTACGTCAACAGCTACTGGTTCACCGATCAGTTTTTCGGATCCAGCTGGGACGGTATCCCACAGCACTATGCGTTCCGGGCCCAGAACGGTGCCGTTTATCCCCCACGCGAAGCGGACGGCAGCATTGCCGATGAGGTCAATCGTGAACCACGCTGGTTGCTGGTCGACGCTGAAAACCGCGATGCCCAGGCCTTCGAGTTCGGGCAGTTCGACTGGCAATTCGTGGTCAAGGATCGACAGGCGTACGAAGCCTGGTTACGCAAACGCCCCTGGTCGTCCCTCTACGATGGCAGCAAGGGTCAGACCTGCGACGGGGTGGCGGGGTCCACCTGGACGGTTTGTCATCAGGCTCCCAATGGCACCGGCAGTTCGGGAAGTGGTACCGGCACGCCTCCCGACAAAGGCGGCGGCACCCCTGGCTTCAAGAACATCACAACCGTTGCGGGCCAACACGGCGTCAAGCGACAGGCCGAGAGTCTGTACAAGCCGGTTGGACGTTTCTCTACTCAAGATCCCTTGATGATTCAAGCCGCGTTGAGCATCCCAGACGGTGATCAAGGTCAGGTTGCCGATCTGATTGCCGTTGCCGCCTACGGCGAAGGCAAGTACCTGGCCTTGTCACTGGTCGATGGCTGGAAGCCATGGAATGGCGATCTCAAAGCCTTACCCAAGGCCGATCTGGAGTATCTGGATAAAGTGGCACGCATCAACGTCTATATCGGCACCCTGCCGGCTGGCGAGTATTTTGTTTATTCCGGTTATCGCCTGACCGACAAACCCGAACAGATCATGACCGGGACACCGATTGCAGTGCAGGTGCAGTGATGCCGGAAGCAAAGACGAAGCATCAATACGACGACCGCGAGGATGGCCTGCTGTTTTGCAGGGTTTGCCATGGAGGGGAAGGCGCCTTACCCAGCGAATGCCCAGGCTCCCCCATGACGGCAACGCAGCAAGCGGATGTCTATTCGAGGCGATGTGATTACCAGCAGGGCCAGTGGCTACCGATTGCCACATAGACAAGCACCTGCCAACACGCATGGCTCAATAGGACAATGTTCCACTCGTTTTGGTTGTTTCGAGCTAAAAACAACCGCTGTTGAATGACCGTCAGCCCCTGAAACGGATCGCACTGTTGTGCGGGGTATTCTCGACTCCTGGCATTACTTTGCTATCTCTCTACCGGCCCAGCCGGTAACTCGCCCTGGCGGCTTCCTCCGCTCGGGGGCCGCATTGCTACCCCCAAACTGGAGAAGCCTTATGAAACTTACCACTGAGCAACAAGACTTAGTGACCTTCGATTTGGTTGTTTTCCCAGAAATGGGCATCACCTACATTGATGACAAAGAATCAGACAGAATTCACTTTGCCCGATACCTGTTGGAGGGTGGCGAACCATCCTACACAGTTACGTTCTTTTACCGCAGCCAAGTTGTCGCCAAATTTAAAAATTTGGACACCGACACGCTAGCCGACACGGTCGGCGATAAGAATGCGCTGAAGATCGCAGGCTCTGACAATGGCATCCTGCATGGGAACGCCCTACATAACGAGTATGGCCTTAGCTCAGAAGAAGTCGACCGGCGCATCCTCGCAAAGGAGGAGCGCAAAGAGCGCGAGTTCAAAAGCACGTTGGTTGGGTCGGCCCAGACTTAATGGGAAGCATTTGATCACGCCACATGTTTCTCCATCATCTATCTCTAAGCAACCCGAAGTGTTCGGAATGACCTAGAAAACCGATCGCACATTCGTGCGGGGGTGTTCCCAGTTCCTGGCGTTACTTTGCTGTTCTCTTTTCGGCCCAGACGGCACTCGCCCCATCCCGTGCTATGCCCGGCTGATGCAGGTCATCGCTCATTAATCTCACCTCTGCAGTGCCCGGCATCCGCCGGGCCTGCAGTCTTCCTTTTCTCCGCATTATCAAATTCAACATTCTTCTTTGAAGGAAACGATTCATGGCCAAACCATCAATAGACACTTATGCACGCGTTAAAGGCATGCATCGGAAATTCCTGTTTTGCGAGGAAATCAGCATGACTGGAGATATGACTGGAATTGTTCACCCGAATGGCATGGAGTTGTATTTTACGCCCCGCTCCGCGCAAACCATCCTCGGTCTCGCCGCGTTTGCTCAGGCCCGAGGCCTGAAAACCTTAAGCACTACAGACTTGCAAACGGACCACAGCAATGATGACTTTTTGGCATTTTTATCCTTCCCAGACCATCTCTCCGAAGATGAGAAAATTGACTTGTCTCGTTTGTTCGAGAGTAGCAACTTCAGGGTTGATGTCACCCAAGCAACGTTCCGGGTCACCATCGTCATTCAGCGCAATAATGAGATACATAACGAGGCCACAACCAGGTTACTGGATCTCTCCAGTCTGGCTGCGGCATTCAATTTGCCAATGCCCGCCGATGTCGATAAGACAGATCGGAACTATGCGAAGATTGTGCGGAAACTTTTGGACAATTCTGAGTATACCGACCGAAAGATTCCTGAAATTGCAAAACGTGCCTGTAGTGCAATACAGCAATTGCAGATCGAGCGAGCGCGCGCCATTAAGGCGCTGAATGTCATTCAACAAGCGATGATACAAGCCAACCACCTCACAACATCAGGAGAAAACGATGATTGAGTCCGGAGAGTTCCGTAGCGCGTCAGACGACGAAATTGAAGTGCGTGTCAATCTGGTCCAAAAAGGATCGGCCATAGAATACAGGCCTTTACTGTTGAATGACCCCAATGAGCCCTTGGAATGGAAATCTACCCCTTTTCAGGCGGCTGAGGTACACAGTGAGGATCAAGCTTTATCCTTGGTTTCGCGCTGGCTTGAAACATCGTACGGTGACTAAGCTGAGCCATCTTTAGCTCACCATTTCGCCCGACGAGAATTATCTCAATGGAGGAATTTCAAATGGGAAACTACAGCGACCTTATTCTTTATCTTGTTTCCGAAGGAGAAGTAACCTTAGCCGACCCAGAAACTGAATGGGATGGCACAAATAGCATCTTGGTGGCAGCTACATCCGAGGCTGCAGCACTCAAGGTAGCCACTGCCTATGATCAAGAAGAAGTTGAAGTGGGCAATCTTGCTTGGAATGGGGCCACCATTGCTGTAGTCACATTGATCGACAAACACACTGGATTGTATGCCTAAGTTTTTGGGGTATCCGTAATACGAAGTACTACCTTTCCATTCAACCCGACGGGAATCACCCGTCGGGTGTTCTCCCGTTGCCAAAGGAGAACACAAATGAATTCCACCACTCCGCAATTTGAAAACACGATCTCTGTCCAATTCGCGTCACGCTGGGAAGAAGGTCAAATCACCACATCAGCACTGCTGGATCTTGATACGGGCATCGTATCGGCTATCGATCAGTCCGGAGATGGCGACCATTACCAGCATCTGATCGGCCAGTTCATATTGATCGGCGATAAGGAAATAGCAGTACAGCTGGAACCTGATGACAGCTACCGAATTGATGCTCCAGCTTTAGCTGCTATCAGAGACGAAGCGCTCACAGAGAAAGACTGCAAAGCGGAATGCCACCAGTTTTTTAAAGGGGATCCACTTAAGGCGAGTCTGTTCTGGAGCGAGTTGGTTAATTCCGTTGAGTCACTCACCACTCTGGCAGACCAGCACGGTGCACGTACCTTGGTTGATTTGATGTACCTTCAAAATGCAATTCTATCAGGAGGCTTCATTGACTCAGATCCCGACGAGTCCTCGGTCCAGCAGATCGTTATGGCATTACCCTCGGCCGATCACTGGTTGATCTACATCCAGGTTACACAGCCTTACATGATGCAAGTGTCTGCGGATGTGCCTCAAGGCGGAGCTACATCGAAAGGGATAGGAAACCCACTTTCAATAGCCTTTGAGGTTACCGAAATCGATGTCGCCAATGTACTGCGTCAGCACGCTGTTCGCGTCCTGAACGCAAACGGTCGATCTTTCAATAGCATGGCAGAAGACCTGATTGCCACTTTGAATCTGGACGCCATCTCGGCAGCTGCCCTCGATGTTGGCACAAGCCTTGAGGACCAGACTACTGCCGCGCATGAAGAAATCGCCAGGCAGTTGATCGATCGAAACATCTTGAAAGGGGAATCACCGCCATCGTTGATGACAGATGCACAGTACCTGTCAGTCAAAGGTACAAAATGTCCCCGATGCCGACTTTCGGAGATCAAAGGGGACTCGGTCGAAATCGATGGTGGTACGGCAACTCAGGATTCTGTCTGCAGTCACTGTGGATTTGAATGGACGGACGTCTACGGACTAGTTGGATACACAACCAACTAGACCAGATCCTCTCCATAACCTTATCAACCTGCGGGTACTCGCTACCCGTCAGGGAGCGCTCCGCGAGCAACAAGGAGCTTTAAATGGATCCGAATCACGATGGGAAATTGCCTTCTCCGGATGCTAAAAGCAGCTTATCACCACGTTCGATGACATATGGTGACGGCCAGGCAATCATCTTGCTTGTCGCCGAACGAATGGGGCTGTCTCCATCACATCTGGAAGATGCGATGCGCCAGCTCCGTAGGGAAGTAATCCATCCGATGACTGGTGCGGCAATTGAGAAGGAAGCGATGCGTGTGTCCAATTCGATCCGGCATGATGTTTCGCTGGTGAGATTGGCAAACGACATTTCCAACGAGTTTAAAGCGAAGTTTGGCTTTGTTCCTGCACCTTACATGACAGGCGAGCAGTAACACGACGTTTAACCCTGGCGGGGTACATCCCCGCTTGGGGGGACTCCGCGATTTATTCAAGGAGCATCGAATTGACAGAAGCGCGAAAATACAATGATCACTTAACTAGAGCTGCTCGCAGCGAGGCTGATCTTCTGACAATCGCCTACATGGCTCTGGGCTTCGGCAACTTCTGCCAAGCATACAGGGCCGAACATGGTTTCTACCCTGAATGGAATGGGCACCTCGAGGCAATGGACGAAATGATCGGCTTTGCGCTTCTGGCCGATCAAGTAGCCGATTGTTTTGACGAAGAAGGCCACCCTGGGGTCTGGCTATATGAGATTGCAGAGCCTTTCGGTGAGGCCCTAGCGCGATGTATTTTCGATGGGTCAATGAGGGCATGCTGCGCAAAGGCACAAGCAGGCAAACTCTTGCGAGACCTTATGGTTGGCATGCAATACAGTGCACAGGCGGTGGACGCGGCATTGATGCATGCTGGCGTGTCTCTGCCGGTATGCCGCGAACCCAACTATCAGTCACCCATTCCAAAGACGTAGCACAGCTTGGCATTGCAACAAGCCACGGCTGTTCGAGTTTGGAGGTGCCGGGTACTTTACCGGCACCTATGTTTCTGTTGGCGATTCATCCACCCAAGTTGTTGAATTTGGAGAGAGCCTTGAAGCCGCACTGTCGCTGCAGGATGCTGATAAGGCGGCTGAAATCCTTCGAGAGAAGGTTGGAAACTACCTTGCTGGCATTTACGACGAATAATCTCGTGATGTAATTCGCGCCAGTTGCGCGAATTGCTGTTTGTTTGAACAGTTTTTGACGCCGCATTCCCCCTCTTAGCGCCTTAAGCCTGAGCGCGCCGCGCGAAAGGCGCAAGAGGGGGTCAAGGCGTCGCCGCCGTCAGGTGGCTTGCTTTTGCTTCTTACGCGCATGTTCTTCAGTGCCTTGCCGCTCGACATAGGCTTTCACGGCTTCCAGCGTCGCACCGCCCACGGTGCTTACGAAATACGCTCGATGCCAGAACAAAGGCTTCCAATAAAACTGCTTGAGGTGTTCAGCAAAACGATTGCGGGCGCGGCGCGCACTGGCGGTCTTGAGATTGTTGATCAGGATG
>NZ_JARRAF010000046.1 GCF_030129945.1 Parachitinimonas caeni | reverse complement strand
TCGATTTTTGGGGCATGGCGTCGTTAGGGTTCGTTTATTTAGCTCGCTAAACCTCACTCACCCTGCCTCGCCCTGCCCCAAAACTCGGCCCGGCGCGACCGGAAACAAAACGTCAACAGAGCCCCTAGAAAATGGTTGAGGCGGGCTCGTGTTGCGGGGCTTGCCGGGCCTGCTGGCGGGCAAGCAGACGCCGGCCACAGGCATTGATCAGCGCTTCATCGGTGCCGTCGAGAATCCGGCTGGCGCGCGCGTGGCGGTAGATGCCGGCCAGCGGGGTCAGCGCGTCGGAAAGTCCTTCGGCACCGTAGATCTGGATTGCGGTATCGGCCGCCAGACAGAGGGCCTTCGAGGCGGTGAGCTTGGCCAGATTGATTGCCACCTCGTCCGGCTGGCCAGCATCCAGCCCCTGCGCGGCCTGCTGCCAAAGGGCCCTGGCGGCCACCTGGGCGGCGTGGACTTCATACACATGGCGGCGGATCAGCTGCTTGTCGGCCAGCCGGGCCAGCTCGCCCCGTGGCGACGTGATACGGGCGCACAACAGGTCGTAGCAGCGCTGGGTCAGCCCCAGCCAGTGCGCCGAGCGCAGCATGCGCCCCAGCGCCAGCCGCTCCTGCATCAGCGCCCTACCCTGCCCTGGCAGGCCCAGCACGAAATCGGCCGGCACCACCACCTTGTCGAAGGTCATTTCAGCCTGGCCCAGCTGTCCACCCAGAATGTCGAGGGGGCGCTCCAGCCGGAAGCCAGGCACATCGGTAGGCACCACGATCATCGACAACGCCCCGGTGGCGACGCCTGCCGCCTCGGTCCGCGCCACCACGGTTACCAGCCCGGCCTGGGCGGCCCGGCAGATAAACCACTTGCGGCCGGAAATCGTCCACTGGCCATCGGCATAGCGGGCGCAAGCCTGCAGCGTGGCGGGGATCGAGCCAATGGCATCGGGCTCGGACATGCCGTAACTCGCCACCAGATCGCCCCGCAGCAGTGCCGACAGATAGCGATCGCGCACGACGGGGCTGGCATGCCGCTGCAGCATGTGGGCATCCAGCGCGACATCAGCGCCAAACAGGGCGGGGCCGAACTCGGAGTAACCCTCCCATTCGGCATGCGGCAGATAGGTCGCCAGCGCTGGGCCGTGTGCCGATCCGGTCGGATGATAGGCGCCCCACAGACCGGTGGCCTTTGCGGCCTCGGTCAGCTGTGCCAAGCACTGGCGTGCGCCCTCTCCGCCCCGTGCCAGCAGGCTTTCAGCAGGCAGCAGGCGGCTCAGCACAAACTGGCGCAGATCATGGAGGTTTGCGGTGGCAGACATCAGGCAGCCCTCGCGGTCTGCGGCCGCCCGTTGCCGGCAAAGGCCACCTCGCGGGTGAGCCTGGCTTTGTCGATCTTGCCGGCAGGGGTGAGCGGAAACTGGCGAACAAAACGCAGATACTCGGGCAGTTTGTTCAACTCCAGACCAGATTCACGCAGATAGGCGCAGACATCGGCCAGCGCCGGGCGCGGGCTGCCTTCACGCATGGCCAGCGTCAGGCAGACGCGCTGCCCCAGATCGGCATCCGGCACCGGCACACAGGCCGCACCGACCACATCGCGGTACGACGTAGCCAGGGATTCGATCTGCACCGTGCTGATATTGCTGCCGCCGCGAATGATCACGTCCTTCTTGCGACCGTTGATAACGAGGTAACCCTCGGCATCGAGATAACCCAGATCACCGGTGTAGACCCAGCCCTCGGCATCGCGGTACTGCGCATCCAGCTCGGGGGCGTTCACGTACTGCATCGGGCTTAAGGGGCCACGCGCCACGATCTCGCCGGTCACGCCGGGCGGCAGCACCTGTCCGGCGTCATCGACAATGCGGATGTCGCAGATGCCCGGATTGGGCCGGCCAACGCTGCGCAACACCACATCGGGCGCATCGGCTAGGGTGTTGTGGCAGTTCACGCCATCGGCCGAGCCATACAGGCTGATGAAGTGGCAACCGAATGCCTCGCGGCAACGCTGGATGCTGGTCGGGTCGATCACCGAGCCACCGCTGACCAGCGCCACCAGGCTGGATTTATCCACCCGCGCCAGCAGCGGGTCGGCCGCCATCCGCTGCAGCATGGTCGGCACTCCCAGAATGTGACTGGGCCGCAGTTGTTCAATCGCCCGGATCGCTGCCGGGGTATCGAAGGCCGGCAGCAAGGCGAGTGAGCCGCCCAGCCAGCTCAGCACGCCAAAAGTCGCCGTCGAACCAAACGAGGAGCCAAGCGGCACCAGATACAAGGCGCGGAATTCGTTGCCGTCAGCCTGCAGGCGCTGCAGAAAGCGCCCCCGCCCGCCCAGCAGGGCATTGTGCGAATACGCCACCAACTTGGGCTCGGCCTCGGTGCCGGATGAGACCAGCAAACGTACCGGGCCATCCGGATCGACCACCGGCAGCGCATCGTCAGCCAGCGGTGGCGACTCGAACAACTGGGCCAGGGTCTGCCAACCGGCGCGGGAGGGACCATCGACCAGCAGCAGGCGCAGCGACAGCAGGCCCGGCCGCAAAGATTCGACCAGCTCGCACAGATCATCCTCACCGCCATGCGGCGCCACGACCACGGCACGCGCATCGCAACGCCGCAGCAGTGACGCGATATCGAGCCGGCCCCGTCCAGGCGGAAACGGTGCCACCACCGCGCCCAGCGCCGCTGCGGCCAGATCAATGGCACAGCTATGCCAATGATTGGGCAGCTGGTAGGCCACCACATCGCCCGCCACAATACCGTTGGCACGCAAGCCGGCGGCCAGTTGCAGCGCCCGTTGCAACAACTCGCCGTAGCGGATGACACCCGTTGGCGTCAGCACCGCTGGCTGTTCGGGCTGCTGTCGCGCCTGCAGGGCAAAGCGCTGGAATACGGTCTGATCCGGGTAATAGCCGAGCGCAGCCCATTCCCGGCGCAGCGCTACCGGGACCAGATCAATCATGCCGGCATGATTCATTGAAACCTCCACGGAGAATTGGCCTCGACATAAGCCGCAAGGGTCAGGCAGGCATGCAGACGGGGGTCGTGCGGCAGATCGCACAGGTCTTCAACCACCCGGCTGGCGGCAATACCTGCAGCCTGTAGCTGGGCCTGCCAGACCTCGGCAGACTGGCCCAGCAGATGATCGGCCAGCTGTGTGGGCGTGGTATCGGCCGGCAGCTGCAAGGCCCGCAGCAGATGAGGCCGGTCCGGGCAGTCGATGGCCAGGCGACCCTGCCGGGTCGAAAATACGGCCTGCAGCGCGTTCGCCGCAGGGGTCACGGCCGGCATGCCGGTCAGCAGTCTCGACAGGGAATCGGCACACAGCAGGCTGGCCGCACCCAGCAGCGAGGTCTCGACCTGCCCGCCCGCACCTGCCAGCTGGCGCTGCAACAGCGCCGCCACGACGCCTTGCGCAGCGACCACCCCGCCCAGCACATCCAGCACTGTGAATAGCGACCCGCCTGCCACGCCAGCAGCCCGGCCAATCGCCTCTGCGACGCCCGACCAGGCTTGGGCCATGAAATCGGTCCCCGGCAGATCGGGGCCATGCTGGGGCCCCCAGCCGCCGGCGTAGGCGTAGATCAGCGCGGGGTGATCGGCGCGCAACGTGGCCGCATCGAGCCGCAGGGCTTCCGCTTTGCCCGGCGCCCAGTTGTGCAGAAAAACGTCGGCCAAGCGCGTCAGCTGGTAGACCTGCTGCCGACCTTCAGCGGTCCGGATGTCGATTTCGGTCACCCGCTTGAGTCGGTTGAGGGCATCGAAGCGGGCTGAAACTTCGCCGCTCAATGGCGGCATCGCCCGCAAGGGGTCGCCGCCCGGTGGCTCGATCCGCGTCACTTCCGCCCCCAGGCAGGCCAGCAGGTGTCCCGCCAGAGGCCCCTGAATGCGCCGGCACGACTCAACCAGCTGCAGGCCCGCCAATGGCAAGCGCGATATCCGGCCGACCTCCAGCCCGCCAGACCGTGCGACTGGCGCCTGCGTCGGCGCAGCAAACGTGAAATGCCACGGCCCCTGCTGCCACAGGGCGCGGGCATCCGCATCGCGGGCGCGGTCTTCCAGGCTGCGCAAGCGGCACACGGCCAGGCCACTTTCGGCAGCCAGCGTCACGATCTCATCAAAGGTGCGCTGGGCCAGCGCTGCCGGCAAGGCTGCCGGCAGTGGGGCAATCGCCTTGGCATAGCGTTGCAGAAAGCCGTTCCAGCCTTTGCCGGCATCGGCAGCCGTCACGCCGAGAGCCTGCCAGAAAGCCCGCCACGGGCCAGCCTCCAGCGTCTCCAGTTCAAACCAGATGCCATCGGCCGAGCAAAAAGGCGGTTGCAAAGCCGTCGGGCACGCCCCCGGCAACAGCTGTTCCGGGGCTTCAGGCGCGGTGGCGCCCGCCAGATACTGGCCCACCGCCAGCATGGCCGCCGCCGCCATCGACAGCGACACCCTGCCCGGCTGACCGCCGCGCAGCTGGTCCAGCGCCGCCGCCAGCAGGCCTTGCAGCGCCAGCGCGGCAGTCAGGCACGATAGATAGGGCAGACCCAGCGCCTGCGCCGGGTGGCGGGCGCGGCCATGAATCGACATCAGGCCCGTTGCGGCCTGCAGGGTGAATTCACTCCCCGGCGCCTTGTGGTCCGGCCAGAGGGTCAGTTCACATTGCACCTGCCCCCCTTGCGGCAGTCGCAGCACGTAGTCCGGGTCTGTTGCCGCTTCCTGCCAGCCTATGCCCAGCGCCCAGGCCTGATAGCGCAATGATTGATGCGCCTCAGCCAGACCCGGTGCTGCCGTGGCTGGCGCGCACAGCACGCAGCCTTCGAGCAGACGCGCCGTCATCTCGCCCCCTCGCCAGCCGCACCGCCCGCCACTGCCGGCAGGATGGTGAGGCAATCGCCCGCCGACACCGGTGTCGCCAGTTCCTGTGCAAAGCGGATGTCCTCGTCGTTGACGTAGAGATTCATGAAGCGCCGCACCGCCCCATCCTTGAGCAGACGGTCCTGCAAGCCGGGGTAGCGTTGCTCCAGCTGCTGCAGCACTTCGTAAACGGTGGCGCCGTCCGCATCCAGTCGTTTCAGGCCGCCGGTCAGCGGGCGCAGCAAGGTCGGGATTTCAACAGAAATACTCATGAGGTCTCCTTCGAGTGTTCAATGGGCGACGCATCGGGTGCCGACGCCAGCGTCTTGACGCGTTCTTCCACCACCACGCCATCCACCATGCGAAAGCTGCGGACTTCATTGGCATGGCGCGGGTCGGTCGAGACAATCAGGTAGTGCGCATCGGGCTCGCCCGCCGCAGCGATGTCATCGCGGCTGGGTTCCGCCCGCGAACCGGTGTGCGAGTGGTAGATCACCAGCGGCGCTTCGCCTGCCGCATCCAGCTCGCGCCAGAGTTGCAGCTGCTGCTGCGGGTCGATGCGGAAGAAGTCGGTGGCGCCCGCCACATTACGCAGTGGAATACAGCGTTGCGGCTGGCCACTGCCGGCAGGGCCGGCCAGCACGCCGCAGGCTTCAAGGGGATGATCTCGCCAGGCATGGGCGAGCACGGCTTCCAGCAGAGGCTTGGTCAGGGTCAACATGGGTGTCAGCTCAGATAAGCGGGGAAATCAGTAGCTCGGCAAGCTCGGTTCGACGTCGCGAATCCAGGCCAGAATGCCGCCATCCAGGTGGTGCAGACCGCGATACCCTTGCCCCTGCAATGCCTGCAGTACCGCCAGCGACCGCTGGCCGGACTTGCAATGCAGCACGATCGGCACCGCGCCGCTGGCATCGAGCAAGGTTGGGTGATTCAGCAGCTGGTCTTTGGGGATGGCCTCGGCGCCGGCGATCTGCACAATCGCCCGCTCGGCCGGCTCGCGCAGGTCGATCAGGCAGAAAGGCACGCCGCCCTGCCGCCACTGTTGCAATTGCGCCGGGCTGATGCTGGCGCTGGCGGGGCTAGACACAACACCCAGACCGCAGAAGGCCGGGTAGTCAATCAGGCCGGTAATCGGCTGCCGCTTCGGGTCGCGGCGGATTGGCAGGCAGCGCTGGCGCATCTCCAGCGCGTCGTAGACCAGCAGCCTGCCCAGCAGACTCTCGCCGATGCCGGTAATCAGCTTGATCGCCTCGGTCGCCATGATGGCGCCGATGGCGGCACACAACACGCCCAGCACCCCGCCTTCGGCGCAGGAAGGTGCGAGCTCGGGCGGCGGCGGTTCGGGGTAGAGGTCGCGGTAATGAATACCGGCATCGCCCGGCGCCTGTTCCCAGAACACCGAGGCCTGGCCTTCAAACCGGAAGATGGAACCCCAGACATAAGGCTTGCCGGCAAGCACGCAAGCATCGTTGACCAGATAGCGGGTGGCAAAGTTGTCGCAGCCGTCAATCACCAGATCGTAAGGCGCCATCAAGGCCAGGGCATTGCCTGCCTCAAGCCGGCCTGCATGCAAAATCACTTTCAACTCAGGATTGAGCGCCAACAGCGCGGCCCGCGCGCTCTCGGTTTTGGGCTGGCCGATGCCGGCCACGGTGTGAATCACCTGCCGCTGCAGGTTGGATGCCTCGACGACATCGCCGTCGATGATGCCGAGCGTGCCAACGCCGGCTGCCGCCAGATAAAGCAAGACGGGTGAACCCAGGCCACCGGCACCTATCACCAGCACCCTGGCGTGTTTGAGGCGTTGCTGTCCGGTCAGGCCGACTTCAGGCAGCAGGAGGTGCCGGCTGTAACGGGCGATATCTGCCGCCGACAACTCGGCCGCAGGGGGAACAAGAGGAGGAAGGGGCATGGCGTCTCTCCGGTTGTCGTGGAAAGCGCGGCAGTGTCAGCCCCTTCGCGCCGCCGTGGCATGGCGAGCCCGGCAAGACCGGACATTTGGCCGGACTTTCGGGCAGATTCAGCGCAAAGAAGATGAACGAGCGCGCGCAAGGCACGGCAGGAGGGGAAAACGCACAAATCAGCAGAACATCTGGCCCGAGCGTCAGCAAACCCTCGCTGTCGTGAACACGATCAGGCCAGAGACGGGGGGCCACGCGGCGGGGCGGCAGTCTGCTTGCAGGATTTGACTCGCGGCGTACATACCGCCGGCAAGTCTGGAGAAGTCAGGGCTAATTCTAGAATCTGCGCCTGCATCGGCGGGGGCAAGCCAGCGGCGGGGCTGCTGGCCAGACAGAACAGGCAATGAACAGACTCAAATTTTTTGAGCGGAGTACTCTTGCCTTCCTCAAGCAAAACGATCTGGCCCGGCTTGCTTGCCACCGAGCACATTTCCACGGGCAGTTGCAGCGCCGGCAAGAGCCGCGCCTGCGCCAAGGATGGCATCAGGGCGTGGCACAGTATCGCAAATAGCGCGATCCAGGCACTGAAAGTGGAAATGAAAGGTTTCGCTCGCATGATTGGCCGCGATTATTATCCAGAAAATTTGCATCCGGCAATGATCTGGCGCAAATTTTCTATCAAATACGGTCAATTCATAGCTATTTTTAATGCTTTCGCCTTACTGAAGCACCAGCGCCTTGTCGTCAATGTAGCGGGCACGAATGCGGGCATAGCTGCCATCTTGCTGCATGCGCTCGAATTCGCGGTCAAACAGCGGGATCAGATGGCTCAGGCCCTTGCCCTTGCCAAACACCAGAAAGTTGTCGAGATGGAACAAGGAGGGGCCAATCGGCTGGATGCTGCCGGCGAGCCCCATTTCCTTCAGCATGTACATGCCGACATCAAAGTTGATCATCACCGCATCGATGCGGCCCAGCGACAGTTTCTGGAAATTGCTGGTATCGCTGCCGGCTTCTTCGGTCTGGAAGCGGCCATTGGCGGCGCCTTCTGCAATCGCATCAGGCTGCCGAAAGCCACGGCGCACACCGATGGTCTTGCCTTCCAGATCTTTCAACCCCTTGATGCCGGCACCCTTGCGCACGAACAACACGTACTCCGTACGCTGCATGACCACATTGGTGTATTCCATATACTGCTCGCGCGCAGGTGTACGGCTGAAGGCGAACGCGCATTCCACTTCGCCGGCCGGGCTTTTCTGCAGTTCAAATTCCACCCGTTTCCAGGGCATTTCCTTGATTTCAAGAGGAATCGACAGGCGCTTTGCGGCCTCGACCAGCATATCGACATTGATGCCATTGAATGTCGGACCATTGCGCATGAAGTAAGGCGCCAGCACATCGTTATGGCAGACGATCTTGCGGATCGGCTCCGCAGCGCCCGCCGACGAAGCAAAGGCCAGCAGCCAGGCTGCCAGCAGAATGGGGGTGGATCGGACCAGCATGCTCAATGACTCCAGGTGTCTCCAGCTTTCCGTGCAGGCCTGACCGTAAAGCCCATCCGGTGCCGCCCGATCTTCAGGCCGGATACCGGCAGATCTCTTTTCAATTTAGCACCCGGTTTTTGTCAGGCAAGGCAGCCAAACCGCCACGGCGCCGGATGTCCCAATTACAACGGCTGCACCCAGGCAGCCGTTATCCAGAAAGCCATATGGTGCCGTATCTGTCTGGCAATGAATATTGCTCGATCAGACAATCGGCGCCCCTCAAAGCCCCGGTACCAGGTTCTGCTGACGAAAGGTTTCCGGTCGCGCAGGGTCGAGTCTTGGGGCAGGGCGAGGCAGGGTAAGCGTGGTTTAGCGAGCTCAATAAACGAACCCTAACGACGCCATGCCCCAAAAATCGACCCGGCCTTGCGTGGCTGTTGCCGCAAAGCGGCTTACAGCCACGGCATCCCCCCTGCGGGGACGGAGGGTTTCGCCGGATTTGGGCCTGCTGCCGCGTTAACTGCCAGGCTGTTGGCTTGCGATGCAAGCCTTACAGCCTGTGCGCCCAGACGGGAAATCGCGCGGCTTATCACTAAGCGGCGCGCTTTTCGCCTTGCATCAGGCCCAAATCCGACGAAACGCGATCCGGAAATAAAACGTCAACAGAGCCTAGGCATCCATGGTAAACGCCGCCAGCGCTTCCGGCGCGTAGCGTTCGCCCTGAACGCTGCGGGCGACCAGCAACTGGTCGAGCGTGGTCAGATCGGCGGTGTCGAGTTGCAGCTGGACCGCCCCGGCGTTCTGCTGCAGGTAGCTGATCCGCTTGGTGCCGGGAATCGGATGCACGATGGGCGACCGATGCAGCAACCAGGCCAACGCCACCTGCGCCGAGCTGGCGCGATGCTTTTCAGCAATTGCCCGCACGTCGGCAACAATCTGCTGGTTGTGCGCCAGCGCCCCCTCAGCAAAGCGCGGCAGATAACGGCGGAAGTCATCTGCGGCCAACTGCTGCATGCCCTGAAAATCATCACTGAGCAGGCCACGGCTGATCGGACTGTAGGCCACCAGGGCCGCGCCGATTTCACGGCAGGTGTCGAGTACCCCATTGCCTTCGACGGTGCGGGTGAGCAGCGAGTATTCAGACTGGATGGCCGCAATGCCATGACGGCCATCCGTCATGCTGCGCAAGGCCGCATCGGCGCGACGGGTCATATCGGCATTGGCTTCCGACAGGCCAACCGCACCGATCTTGCCATCGTTCAGCAGCTGGGCCATGCCCTCCATGCTGTGTTCGATCTGGCTACCGCCGTCGGCAATGCGATGCAGGTAGAACAGGTCGATATGGGTGCCCAGGCGTTGCAGGCTACGCTCACACGCTTCAACAATGTAGGCAGGCGAATTATCGACCCCGCGCAGGCTGTTGTTTACCGGGTCGCGCACGATGCCGCATTTGGTGGCCAGAAACACCTTGTCGCGCCGGCCAGGCGCCGCCAGAAAGCGGCCGAGCAGGCTTTCGTTATGGCCGAAGCCATACATATCGGCCGTATCGAAGTGTTCAACGCCGAGTTCGATCGCCGCTTCGAGCACGGCCAGCGATTCGGCTTCGTCAGTCGGGCCATAGAATTCGGACATACCCATGCAACCAAGCCCGATCGGGTTGACGGCGCGACCGGCGAGGGTGCGTTTGGAGTGGGGGGTAGAAGAGGTCATAGGGCGTTTTCCTGTTTGGTTTCTTTTACTTGGCAGCGGCCGGTGCAGCCGCTGCGATTACTGCCGGCTGTGGGTACAAACGGCGGATCATGAAGAAGCAGAGCACCCCAATCGCCGCGTACAGCGCCGCGAGCGGCGCAAGGCTATGCAGGGGCAACCAGCTGGCAAAGACGGTGATCAGACCGGCGCAGATCATCAGCGCGCAGCCCAGCACCGAACTCGACAAGCCGGCCAGTTGTGGAAAGCGGGCGACACCGCGTCCCATCAGATTGGGGTACATCACACCAGCGCAGAAGGTCAGGATCAACGAGGGGATGACCAGCTCCAGCAGGCCAAGCGGCCGGGTCAGCGCCACAACCAGCATGGCCGGACCGGCAATCAGGTTGACGGTGGCAGCCGCCCGCACCAGCTTGGCCGGGGCGATACGGCCGGCGTTGATACGATTCGAGAACACGCCGGCAAAGTAGACCCCGCCCAGCGCCAGCGCGATATTGCCGAAGAAGATCGGGTCTTTGCCCAGTACTTCCTGCACCATGAACGGCGCACAGATGTTGAAGGTCAGCAGCAAGGCATAGCACAGGCCCATGGTGAGAAAGCAGAGCTGGAATTCCAGGTCCGACAGAATCTGCCGCGTGTTACGCACCAGCACCTCGCGCTTGAGCGGCACCGGTTGCGCCAGCGACTCGCGATAGCCCAACGCCACCAGCAGCAGGAGCAGCACGCCATAGCCGGCCAGGAAGTACAGATTGCTCTTCCAGCCGAACAGCACCTGCAGGCGGGCACCAATCACCGGCGCGACGATCGGACCCATGCCCCAGGCAATCACCATATAAGTCATGGTATTGGCGAGCTGTGGGCCTTTGAAATTGTCGGTAGCAATGGCTTTCATCACCACCGAAGCCGTAGTGATGCCCAGCCCCTGCAGGATGCGCGCCGCGACAAAGACTTCGAGCGTCTGGGCGCTGATGGCCAGCACGCTACCCACCAGATACAGCACGATGCCGCCCAGCAGCGCAGGCTTGCGGCCAATGGCATCGGACAAGGGCCCGTAGATCAGCTGGCCAATCGCAAACGCAATCATATAAGCCGAAACACTGAGCTGGATTTCCTTGGCACCCACGCCGAACGACTTGGCCATGAAGGGCAGCGCCGTCACGTAGATGTCGATTGCCATCTGGCCAACCGGTGCCAGAAGAATAATGAGCCAGAGCAGAAACAGCGGGGAATTGCCCTGCCGGATGGGAGTGGTCGTTGTCATGGTTTAAGTGTCCGTGTGGGTAATAAGAATGGGCCAGCCGCGTTGGCGCGCAATCGTCGCCAGCTCTGGACAGGGATCAACCGCTGTTGGGTAGGCGACGGCCTCCAGCATCGGCAGATCGGAAATGTGGTCGCCAAACGCATGGCATTGGCGGGCATCAGCGCCGCGCTCGGCCAGAAACGCCTGCAGCCGCTCGCGCTTGGCACTACCGATGGCCGAGGCGGTCAGCTCGCCGGTCAGCAGGCCGGCGTGGCTTTCCTGCTCGGCACAAAGCACGCCCTGCGCCCCCAGCTTGCGGGCAATCGGCATCAGCACCGGCAGCATCGAGCCGGATACCAGAACAGGCTCAATCCCCTGCTGCCGCAGCTGGCCGAGCCGCTCGACGATGCCGGGCTTGAACAGCTTGCCGCTGGCCAGACGCTCGTTGAACCAGTCGAGCCCCGCCACCATCAGCTCGACAAATGGCAGGCCGGCAAACTGGCGGTAATAAAAGCGGTTGACCTGTGCCCGATCGGCACCGCTGCAGACCTGTTGCTGGATCAGGTACATCTGGCGCGCGTATTCGTCGGGCTGTTGCCGTCGTTCGTACCAGAAGCGCAGAAAATCAAACATGCTCTTGGGGTGGATCAGCGTTTCATCCACGTCGAAAAATGCATAGGCAGTCATCGCAACCTCACAAGACAAAGCGTCCAGCTGAAACCGGAACCCGCTCCGACCAGCAGAGCCAACTCACCGCTGACGCAGCCGGTTTCCAGCAGCCGGGACAAACCAACCAGCGGATCGGCGCAACCCAGGTGCCCGATCTGCAGGCCCTGTTCGATATTGCTGCGCGCCCGTGGCAAATTGAGCGCCGGCAGGTAGTTTTCCTCCAGCAGCTGGCGGCCCAGGTGCGGCAGCAAGAGATGTGCAATGTCCGAACGCCCGACCCCTGCTTCAGTCGCCACCTGCTCCCACAGCCGGCAGAGGCTGTTGCGGGTGGCGTGGATCAGGCTATCCAGCCCCTTTTCAGCCAGAAAGCGCTTCTTGCTGCGGCGGATGTCATCGGGGTCGAAGCTGCCTTCCGGTGCGGGCTCGGCATGGCGGTGCATGACTTCCAGCTCGGGGGCCGCCAGGCTGGCGATGGCCAGAATGTCGGCAATCGCCTCCTCGCCATAACCCAGTCGCGCTGCCGCCGCGCCATCGCCGTAGACGATGCCGTAGTCGGCCGCCCAGCGGCGGAAACCGCTGGTATTGAAGCGATCGGCCGCCACGCAGAGCACCTGCCCGCCTTCGTGATCGTGATCCAGCAGGCGGCAGGCCAGATCCACCGACAGCATCAGGGCATTGCAACCTTGTACGGTATTCAGCGACAGGGCCTGCCCTGCCTGCAGCCGCGACTGCACATAGGCTGCAGGCGACCACAGACGCGGATGCCCCTGATAGTGGATATGGCTGTAGAACAGCCAGCGCAGGGCGGCGGGGTCTTGCGCTGCCATCGCCCTGGCAGCGGCTTGCAGTGCCATATCTGCCGGAAACAACCCCGACTCGACGGCGACCGCAGTGAACCCGCTCTTCTGCAGATCCTGCACCGAGCAGTCGCCCTGACGGAGCGCGTCATCTGCCAGCACCTGTCCGACGGGCAGATAGCTGCCCAGGCCAAGTAATTGGGGGTAAGCGCGCTCCTTCATGCCGCTTCCAGGCTTTCAACCTGTTCCACCACGAAGTCGGGCCGGACCTTCAGGCGGGCTCGGCAGCGGTAAAGGTCAGCCAGAGCCTGCCCGGCGGGTTGGTGGCCACCGACCTCCAGCCAGCCCGATGTCAGCCCCTGCCACAGACGGCGACCGCCATCGAGCCACAGATTGGGTAAACGGGCACCCGCACTGAGCTGCAACGAACTCAGCGGCGTGGCCGAGTCCCCCCAGTGGTGGTAGAGCTGGCTGAAGCTATCGGTGAGGTGCACAAGGCCCTGGGCATCCAGCGTATGGTTCCGCATTGCCTCAAGCAGCGGACCGATCTGGGTTCGTTCGATGACGGCCTGCGCCAGCAGGCGCCGCTCCTGCGAATAGGCAGGGGCAATCTGGCGGACATCCGCATGCCGCGCCAGTCGCCAGGCCAGGGCGAAGGCATCCCCAAACCCCAGATTCATGGCCTGCCCGCCGGAAGGCGAATGCAGGTGCGCAGCATCGCCACACAGAAAGATCCGGCCTTCAGCAAAGCGCTCGGCAACCCGCTCGCGCACCCGGTATTGGCGCGTTGCGCTGTACTGGGCAATCTGTGGCAAGCCGCGAAGCCCCGTACGGCCGAAAATGGCTTCGACGGCCGAGGCGTCGAGCGCCCGGTCGGTCAGGTCTTCAGCCAGACCCGGCCCTGCAATGCGGATCTCGCCATTCTCCATCGGCACCACCGACAGCGCGGCACCGGCATTGATCAGCATGTAGGAGGCCTCACCGATGGCATCGAAGCTGCCAGTACCGGCGCGGGGCGTGCCTTCTGCCAAGACATAGCTGTAGGGGTAATCGCGCCCGGAAAACGCCCCGCCAAGCATCTGCCGGACGGTGCTGTTGGCCCCATCGCAACCCACCAGCCACGGTACCGTCAGCGTATGCGGACCTTCCGGCCCATCCAGCGACAGGCTGACTCCGGCCGCATTCTGGATCGCCGCCAGCAGGCTGCGGCCACGCAGGATCTTGCCGCCCAGCTCGCTGAAGCGGCGTGCCAGCACCGCCTCCAGCACCGGCTGGCGCAGGTTGATGAAGCCCGGATAGCCCATGCCGCTGAGCTGGTCGAAGTCGAGGCTGTAACGCTCGCCGTCTTCGAGCTGAAAGTGAATGAAACGCTGGGGCAAACCCAGGGCGATGACTTCGATGGCAACGCCGATCTGGTCGAGGATGTCGAGTGACGCCGAGTGGATCATCACCGCCCGCGTCAGCCACGATGGTTCGGGCAGGCGTTCGATGATCTGGCAGTCCACCCCCTGCTGCTGCAGTAGACAACCCAGCAGCAGGCCGGTCGGCCCCGCGCCAATGATGGTTGGCAAGGCTTGCATCAGCTTGCCTCGGCCAGGCGGCTGCTGGAGTCGAGATAGGCCGCCAGACGACTGGCCGCCATGGTGTGTTCCCGCTCGGCAATGAAGTGCTTGTCGTAAGCGGCGTAGCGGATACCCACCTCTGCCAGCTCGACGTCCTGCTGCATGAAGCGCACCGAGATCTGCACACACAAGGCGCCACTGGCTTTGCGCTCCTGCGACAGCACTGTCAGCACCACTTCGGTATCAATCGGGAAAGCAAACTGGTGATAGCGGCTGCTGACTTCGTTCAGCACGAAATAGCGTTGATTGCGCTCTTCCGGCAGCAGCAGATACAGCTCGGCTACCGACAGCATCATCTGGCGTGCGGCCTCGGTCAGCACCATGCCTTGCACATGCTGGCCCGTCATATGGTCGCTCAGGAGTTCGGCGGCATCGTGAATGGCCAGCTTGCTGACATAGGTCAGCTCGTCACGCTGGCGGGGCATCGAGATCAGCACATTCTCGGCCTTGACCTTATGCACCGCCCGCTGCTGCTGCGGGTTGACCTGATCATTGATCTGGTCAAGATTCAGCAGTGCCGGGGCTTTATCAGCATGGGACGTGGAAAGCACGTCCTTGAGGGTGGACAGCCGATGACGGCACACGCCCTGCCCGACAATGACCTTCTCGTAAGCCGGCCCATCCGGCTCCCAGACTTTCTTCTCCAGCTCGCGCAGGGTGATGACGTTCTGCTGGCGTGCTGCAAACTCTTCAAACTTGTCGCCGACTACTACAACGGTTTTCATCAGTACATTCCTCGTATTGGTGTCGTTTGTTTTGCTCAAGAAATGGTCCATGACACTTGATGTACAAACTGATAATACATCGCCGTATCATTTCGATTTAGATCATACATAGACAGGAATATCCTGACAAGCAGCTTTCTGTAATTTGTTCAAATATTCAGATGCACTACAGGTAATTTGTCTGACAAAGCTGGAAGGAAACCAAGAGGCGAAGAGAGGATTTCTAACAAATAATCTTATTTATTAGATAGTTATTTTGGCTATAGGAAGAAGTTAAGTCAAAAGTCTTATTAGGTGACATTCAGTCAGTTTGTTATCACGCAAGCACGGACCACTGCCAACGGTGACCCGCGATGAGAGAAGGGGCGATCTGGAATCAGTTCAGCACAGAATAGTAAGGCGAAAACTAATAATTCAGCGTATGATCTTTAGAGGAATCACTCAAAATATAACAAAACCATGCTAAGCAAGTACGAGGCACTTCTGGGCCAAACCGCCCACTTTCCCAGCATTAATCCCAGCCGGGTCAGACTGATCGTCGATCTGGTGAATGCTGTCAGCCGCATCACCCAACAGTGCGCGGCCAATCTCTCGGACTTCCAGCTACCTGAGGGCCAATTCGTGACGCTGCTGCTGCTGCGCCATTTCGGTCAGCTCAAGCCCTCAGAACTGGCCGACAAGGCGGGCCTCACCCGCTCGGGCATCACCACGGTTCTGGATGGCCTGGAAGCGCGACAGCTGATCCGCCGCCATCACCAGCAGGACGACAGGCGTTCCTGGCATATCGAGATGACAGAAAGCGGCAACCAGATTCTGGACGAGGTACTGCCCCTGCACCTGGAATGGCTGGCCCGCCTGACCGCAAAATTCGATGAGAGCGATTCCGAACAACTCGAATCCCTGATTCGCAAGCTCTCGGCGGATTAGCCAACGGTTTTGGGGCGGGTATCCAGGTTCTGTTGATGTTGGCAACTGCGTTTAAGGTCAACAGAACCCAGGGAATTTGGGCTCCGACATGCCTTTTGAACTTGGCTACCTATCACCGCAGCCCATACATCAGCGCCGGCAATATCAGCATGATCCAGCCCAGTATCGCGACCAGGACAGGCGGTGAAGGCTTGTCGAGGCGACGTCCCGCCAGTCCGCTCAGCTGGCCAAGTTGCTCGGGAATCCAGATGGCCGCCAGCGCCAGGGCCATCCAGGTGATACCGCGTAAAGGCAGTTCAAACCCGCCGCCGCCGTCGCCCCGCCAGCTCCAAAGGTAAAACGCCACCACCAGCAGTGATAACAGGCGGCCAATCCTGATGAAATCCATAAGTCACATCCAGTTCGAGAAGCTGTTTGCACAATGCGGGCATGGCCGATAAGCCCGCCATACCCGGCAGCGCATTGCGAATTGATACCGCGCACGGCCTGCACCATACAGCCTTGACCGATTGCCCAACAAGCCATTGCGGCGACACCCGGATCTGCCTGGCGGCAGGCAGGCGGGGGCACCATCGGCGCTGCACCACGCATCGACGGATGCAGCACCTTCCTGAATGCCCCTCTCCGCTCGCGATCAAGGCGAACCGAACATAGCGCCTGCCGGATCAGTTGAACTGGTAGCCAAACTGCAACCACATCTCGCGGCCATACGGCGAATGGCCACCCACCGGGTAATACGGCCAGCCGGACGATCGATCCTGTTTGACCTTATCAAGCAGATTGTTGACGGTGAAAGAAATACTGGCCTGCTTGCTGATCTGATATCCGACATCAAGATTCGCCAGCACCGTCGCCGATAGCATGCGCCCCGATTCGGCACTATCAGGAATACGCCCGTAACGGATCAACGTCAGACTGCTGTTCCAGTCCCCTCGCGTCCAGCCGAGTGTATTGATCAGCTTGTCCGGCCAGTCGTGATTGTCGGTGGCACGCAGAAGATCCCGTTCTTGGTCACTGGCAAACTGGCGGTAATCATGGCTCAGCACTCGCGTGTAATTCAGGCGCCAGACAAAGCGGCCGATATCTTCCCATTTCCAGCGCAGCCGGCTACTGAAGTCGATACCACTGGTTTCCTCGCGTGCGGCATTGATCGGATTGACGCGGATATCGGTAATGGCGTTCGGGTCGAGCGGCGCATCAGAGGGATTGCGGGTAATGCGGCTGATCGCATCCAGGCACTGCGACGACTTGGCGTCGCGCCCACCCGTCCGGCACTCCGACTCGGTGCGCAGCAGCCCGTCAGCGTCCAGATTGGTAACCAGATCATCAATCCGCACCCGCCAGTAATCGAGTGAGAGATCCAGCGCTCGCAACGGCGCCCATACCAAACCCATGCCGTGCGACTGGCCGTTCTCCGACTTCAAATCGCGGCTGCCATTCGAGGTGTAGTTAGCGCCTGGCGAATAATTGACGTATTCGCAATCGGCTAATGGCTGGCCCGCGAGTTTGCAGCGGTAGTAGTCGGTAGTTGAGGCGTAATAACCCTTGGTCTGGCTTTTGTAGATGTAATTCATATCCGGCGCCCGAAAGCTGCTTGCCAGATTGCCCCGCAACAGCAGGCTCTCATGGGGGCGCCATTCCAGGCCGGCGTTGTAGGTGAACTTACTGTCGCTGCGATCAGCAAAACGATAGTCATCGAAGCGACCGGCCAATGTTGTCTGCAGCGACGGCAATACGGGCACCCGCAGCTCCAGCGCCGTGGCGTAGCGGGTACGCGAGCCACTGGCATCGGGCGTGCTACTGACGTTGTAGAACACCCCCTGGCGCATCTGCGGATCGGCACGATTCGCAAAGCCCTGCCCACCAACCTCGGCCAGCACCGCCGCCTTGAGCGGCCCAGCCGGCAGCTGCCATAAATCGCCACTGGCGCTGGCACTCAAGGTGTGCGACCACGCCGAGTCGCGACTCTCGGTGTGGCCGTACAAGCTACCCAGCTGCTCGGGCGTCAGCACCTGGCTGAACCGCGCCGGATCTGGCTTGTAGAGGGCAATGCCGTCTTTGTCGGTGCCGAGCTGCGGCCCCAGAAAATACTGGTCAATGCCCGCCAGCATACGTGGCGCACGCGCACGGCTCACATAGGACGATAGGTTGTAAGCCACCTCATAATCCCACGCCGTACTGGCCAGCGGGCCTCGTATCCCCAGCGACACATTGGCCGCCGTATCGTGCCACTCGCGGTTGTACCGGGTTGCGCCTCCCAGCTCTTCCGGCGCAAAGCGGCGCGACCAGACTTCATAGTTGCCGGTGTTCTGGTTGAGAAAATACCCCTTGCTGACCGCCAACGAAGTCCAGCTGGGGCCACGGGTATTGTTCTGGGTATGGTTGAGACCGACCAGCACATCGCCAAACAGGGTACTGCCCTGATCCAGCGTGTAATTGAGGCCCGCGTAATAGTTCTGGCTGAGATTGTGCGTGCGGGTGGTCCAGAACGCTGGCTGGGCCTCACCGCTACCGCAGTAGGTTCCGCGTTTCCCGGTATAACTGACCACGCTACCCTCAAACAGTCCGCCCAGACGCTGACAGACCTCTCCCGGCGACAGATACTTGCCGGTTGCCAGATTACGCCGACCCCACACCACGGTAGGCGCCTCGCCATCGGCCGTGGTTGAGCGCATGAAGTCCCTATCCTTGGCCCAGACCGGATCATTCCGGCTGATCTCGGCCGCAAAGACGGCATTGAGCCCACCCCACTCCCGTCCGCCTACCAGCTGCAGGCGCCGACTATCACCGCCCCCGCGCTCGGTTGTCCCCAGCTTGAGGTCCACCGCTACCCCTTCGGCGCGTTTCTTGAGAATGACATTGACCACCCCGGCAATCGCGTCCGAGCCATAAATGGCCGAAGCCCCGGCGTTGAGAATCTCGATCCGCTCGACCAAGGCCGACGGAATATTCGCCAGGTTGACGAAATTGATCGACCCGCCATAGGCAATCGGGTAATCCGCCACCCGCCGGCCGTTGATCAGTACCAGAGTGTGATTCGGCCCCAAACCGCGCAGGCTGACCGCATTGGCCGCTGGCGTGAAGGTATTGCCGAAATCCGCCCCCTGCGTGAAACCAGTGTTCTGGGTCTGCTGGTTCAGCGCATCGTAAACATTGCGATAGCCCTGCTGCTCCAAGTCGCGACTGGTGATGATGGTGACACTGATCGGCCCCTCCTTCGCCACCCGCGCAATCCGCGAGCCGGTTACCACGATCTGGTCATCCTTCTTGAGCTTCTCGCTGCTGGCCGCCTCAGCCGCTGCCTGTGCCGGCAGCGCCGCCAAGGTCGCGGCCAGCGTGGTCAATACCCCTATTGATCTACTTTGCATATCTCGCCTCGTTTTTTATTTGAGAACACCCCACCCACTCGGTATGAGGGACATACAGAACTGCGCTGAACCAGCAGGTCACCCCCCGGGCTGCCAGCTTCAATTCAGCCAATGGGCAGTGTAGCGACAGTCAGATTAGATCAAAATATAATATTGACTAACTTTTTAATGCCTTAAAGTTATATTGATAAGCAAACCAACAGCCAGATTCATTAACAATCTCAAGCCAGATAGCCAACAATTGGCAGGCTAGGCATTTGCCACACCCTGATGCCAACCATTAAAAACAAGAAGTTGGAATTAAAACCGAATGCTTTTGAACCACATGACCCTGCCCCCTGCCGGGGAGTTGCGCACGCTGTGATTCGGCCAGCTGTTTCAATCAAAAAGGGCTTCAGAGCACTTTGACGAGGAGAGGCAGGCAGTATCGGAACACCCCGCTGCGAGGGCAGTGGGTGGTTTGGGGAGTCGGTGGAGAGAGGCTGTCTGGCGCAATGCCTGACTAGAGAGGCCAACCCGCTCACCTATATGGGCTAGATGAGCGGGCTGTGGAAGTAGAGCTTATTGCACGGTATAGATCGGTTGATACCGCTGGTTCAGCATCATATCGTCCGCGCTCAGGCCGTAACCGACAAACAACTGGGCACCTTTATACGGCGCAATGTTCAGCGTGCCATCCAGTACCGGGATGCTATGCGTCCCCAAGGTAACGGCCGAGTAAGCCAGTGGACTGGCGGCGTTCAAAGGCGCCCAACCAGATGGCCCCTTCAGATAGGCATTGCCACCGACTACAGCCCCTACATAGAGATACCCCGGCTTGCCGACATCGGCGGCGTTAATCGCCAGATTGGCCGTGACCTTAGGCGTCGAGACAGGATTCTCCACCTCGGTTTTTACGGTGAAAGACTTCGCCGCTTGCGGATTGCGTGAGGTGATCTGGTAGACGCCATTATCGGTCGCCACATACACATTGCCCTTGGCATCGGCAGCCATATCGTTGATATTGCCGCTCCCCGCCAAGCCGTCATGACTCAAGACCCAGCGCAGCCCCCCATCGGATGACCGATAAATCTCGTTACTGGCGTAACGGGCAAACAAGCTGCCATCCATCGCTTCGACCAGCCCGGTTAATTTGCCTGCCGGGGCTTCCGCCACTTCAAGCCAGGTCGTGCCGCTGTCTCGCGAGGTGTAGATCTTGTTGGAGCCACCATACCAGCCGAATAGATTGCCTCGGGGGGAGCTGACAATATTGCTGGGATGATTCTTCAGAGCTCCCCAGGTACGGCCAAAGTCACGGCTAATGTGGAATCCCTTGGTACTCCTCAGAAACAAATGACCATTTGCACCTTCAATCAAGCTATCAATTTCCTCCGCCAAGCTACTTCTGATTGGCCAATGAGAAGAGTCATGGGAAAACGCTTCATAAACCGAAAAATAGGCAGGGCCACCATTTTCAACTTGAACACCCGCTAACAACTCACCATTCTGCAGTTGATAAAGAATCTTAACGGACGGCTTTTTGTCATACTTATTCGCCACACCCCCATTGTAAATATTTTTAAGTACATCCCCCGCCTCATTCCCGATATAACCTTTCATTAACCCACAGACATATTTTTCAAATATTTTATTATCCCACATGAAATATGCGAAGTTTCGTGGACATCCACCACCACTAAGATGACGTTGATTAACAAACCTGGATGCATATAGTCTTTTATTGGAATTTGCCAGAGTAGAAGGCACAAGATCCGTCACCTCCCAACTTTGCCCATAATTCTCACTCTTAATTATTCCCGAGTCGGTGTCGGCATAAACAATGCCGGATTGTGTTACTTTCAGCGCATAAGCAGAATAGTTTGGTAGACCTTTATTCAAGATTTGCCAGCTCTTACCTCTATTGCCACTCATGGCAATACCCGCTCCAGTACCTGCATAGAAATTACTATTAGCATCCACAGCAAATGAATACATCCATTTAGATGACGCCTGCCCTCTAGCGTTCGCGTCCAACACCCAGTTGCTATCAAACTTCGCTATTGCGGCCATTCCAATATAGTCTAGATAATGATCACCAATTACAAAGAAATTCCCTTCATAATCTTTCCATACATTCTGGCGAATGTGCATATAATACCCAAGAGAAGCGACAGGCTTCCATATTTTACCACCGTCTGTCGATTTCCATATTTGATTTTCACCAATGACATACAGATTTCCATCGACATCGCCAGTAATACTCAGCGCAGAATAACTTGTTGGCAAGCCACTTACTCTTTCATAAACATCCGCACCCTGTCTTTTTACAAAGAGGGAATGACCGACACTGGAATATCCCCCCACCGCAAACCAAAAGTTAAATTTAGCATCAACATAGCTCGAATCAAAACGTGACCTTTCAATAAAACCATTCATGTTCTTTTCAGAGGAGATGCATTTCCTTTGTTTATTTGTAGAGAAAACCCATAACAGCTCTTTTTCTTTACAATTATGGGAAAATAGATAAAAGACCCCTCCTTGCCCATCAGGAACGAAATCAAATTTTTCTCCGTGGTTCAATTTCTCCCAAGTATCCCCGCCATCATTGCTGACAAAATAATCCGGAGCGTCGCCAGCAACATAAAAATAACCATTTATTGCTTTCATCTGGAAGAAACCGAATCCATTCGGTTTGGCCGGGATATTTAACTTTCCCCACTCAAGGCTTTCTTTCTTTTTCCTAAAAATACCCTCCTTGGTGAGCGCATAGACATTTCCGGATTTATCAGCGACCAAGTCAGCGACATCAATTCCTTCCTGCCCCTCTCCCCTAGTCCATTGATCAACTTCTGCCAACACCGGCACTGCCAAAAACAACCCCATCACCCCCACCAATGCGCCCATCACCCCGCGCAGCCCCTTCATTTGCACCATCAGCCTCATTCCTTCCATCATTAAAAACCCCGGCTGAACCGGGGATGAGTCGTTGCACGTCGAGGATTGTTAAATTGCTCGACACAAATAAACCCTTATTCTAATTCATTTCTTCCATGAAATTGCCTTCAGGTCCGTTGATACGGGCTGGCTAGCTGGCTAGGAGATCACGCGCTGCGATGCCCTGTCATTCGGTTTATTGGGTGTGATATCGAAAGGGCAGGGCCCGTACAATGACGGTTTGCCGCGCCGGTATCGTCCTATCCACTGGTGCGGCTGTCACTTCAACGCCTATTTGTCAGGAAAGCAGGATTCATGAGTCAACTACCCAAGTGCCCGCAGTGTCAGTCCGAATTCACGTATGAGGATGGCAGTAACTTTGTCTGCCCGGAGTGCGCACACGAGTGGCCGCAAGCGGCTGCCAGTGAGGATGCAGGCAGTGTCCGTGTCATCAAGGATGCGAACGGCAATGTGCTGCAGGATGGCGATTCGATCACCGTCATCAAAGACCTGAAGGTCAAGGGTTCTTCGCTGGTGGTGAAAGTCGGCACCAAGGTCAAGAATATCCGTCTGGTGGAGGGTGACCACGATATCGACTGCAAAATCGACGGCATTGGCGCGATGCAGCTGAAGTCGGAGTTTGTAAAGAAGGCCTAACGCGCCCTGCCCTGTCTGGCCGCCACCAGTGCCAGTCCCCTCGGCATTGGGGCGGTCGTGACCAGAACGCAACGTTGTGGCGGCTCAGGGCCGGAAGATGCGGGTCTGGGGTGGCCACAACTTGTAGCAGCCGACATTTTCGGCAAAAATGCCAATAAAACTGCCTGAACCCGGCAGATTTGGTAACAACGGCGCAACACGCCGCCACACTCTTCAACACGCATACTAATAAGCAGACCTCCCATGACCTTTCTTCCCGAGCGCACTGGCATGACTTGGCGATGGCGTTGATCGCACCGCTTGGTATCCATCAATCCCCATCATCGCTCCAAGGAAATTGTCATGACCGAACTCGAATTCGACGCGCTGGCGCGTCAAGGCTATAACCGCATCCCCGTTGTGCAGGAATTGCTGGCAGATCTTTACACGCCGCTTTCTGTCTATGTTCGGCTGGCCGATGCGCCCTACTCTTATCTGCTTGAATCCGTCGTCGGCGGTGAGCGCTTTGGTCGCTACTCATTTATTGGCCTGCCGGCCCGCACTGTCATCACCGTACGCGGCCACCTTACCGAGGTGTGCACCGACGGCGAACTGGTCGAGACCCATGAAGGCGATCCGCTGGATTTCATCGGCGAATACCAGAACCGCTTCCGCACCCCTCATCTGAATGAGCTACCGCGCTTCAATGGCGGGCTGGTGGGCTATTTTGGCTATGACACCATCCGCTATATCGAGAAGAAGCTTGCCCAAAGCGACAAGCCTGACCCGATCGGCGTACCCGATATTGTGCTGATGCTGTCCGAAGAGATTGCTGTGGTGGACAACCTGTCCGGCAAGCTCTATCTGGTGGTCTACGCCGATCCATCCGGTCAGCACGCTTATGCACGGGCTCACTCACGCCTGCATGAGCTACGGATGAAGCTGCGGCAAGATGCCTATCTGCCACATCCACAGCCTTCGCCCCTGACTGTGGCCAAGTCGGAATTCGGCGAAACCGCTTACAAGAATGCGGTCGAGAAAGCGAAGGAATACATCACCGATGGCGACATCATGCAGGTGGTGTTGTCGCAGCGGATGCAGATGAAGTTCGACGACCCGCCGCTGTCGCTGTACCGCGCCCTGCGTTCGCTCAATCCATCGCCCTATATGATTTATTACAACTTTGGCGATTTTCATGTGGTCGGCGCTTCGCCGGAGATTCTGGTACGGCAGGAAGATGGCAAAGCCCTGGTCCGCCCGATTGCCGGCACGCGCCCACGTGGCGCCACGCACGAACAGGATCTGGCGCTGGAAAAAGACCTGCTGGCCGACCCCAAGGAAATTGCCGAGCATGTGATGTTGATGGATCTGGGCCGCAACGACGTCGGCCGCGTCGCCGTCACCGGGACAGTCAAGGTCACCGACAATATGGTGATTGAGCGCTACTCGCATGTGATGCACATCGTCTCCAGCGTGGAAGCGCAATTACGCGATGGCATGACCAATATCGATGTACTGCGTGCCACCTTTCCGGCCGGCACGGTATCGGGCGCCCCCAAGGTACGTGCCATGCAGATCATCGACGAGCTGGAGCCCACCAAGCGCGGCATTTACGCGGGTGCTGCGGGTTATCTGGGCTTCAGTGGGGATATGGACCTTTGTATTGCCATCCGCACCGCCGTCATCAAGGACAACAAGCTTTATGTACAAGCCGGTGCCGGCATCGTCGCCGACTCGGTACCCACCAGCGAATGGCAGGAAACCCAGAACAAGGCCCGGGCCGTATTGCGGGCAGCCGAGCTGGCGCAAAGGGGGCTGGAGGCTTGATTGCCGTTTTGGCCGAGCCTGGCAGCCTCGAAGGTCTGTCCAGGCACGACCCCGTTAGCGCCAGCCTCGGGCCCGGATTCGAACCAGATCGGCTATTTATTGCCTGATCTCAATTTCCGGCTGGGCTGAAAGTCAGCCCAGCGAAGCTCAAACCCTATTCCATTATCGCCAGTACACCGACCGAACAAAGGCATCACCCCACAATGTCAAACCTGATCGTAGAAGGCGGAATTCCGCTCGTAGGCACCATCACCCCATCCGCCAACAAGAATGCAGTCTTGCCCATCCTGTGCGCCACGCTGCTGACCGCTGAGCCCATCACCCTGCACCGCGTTCCCAATATCACGGATGTACGCAAGATCATCGACGTCTTCCGTCGTATGGGCAGCACGGTCGAAGGGGATCTGGATAGCGGAACCCTGCACATCCACCACGACAAGACACACTTTGATGAACGCATCCACCGCTTACCCGAGGAAATGCGCTCGTCGATCATGCTGATCCCGCCGCTGCTGGCGCGCTTTGGCGTGGCACGGATCGAAAATGATGTGCAGGGCTGCACCTTGGGCGTGCGGGAGATCGACCCGCATGTCGAGGTCTTCAAAGGTTTCGGTGCGGCAATCGACCATGATGAAAGCTCGCTGCTGGTACGCTTATCGAAGCCCATGACCGGTTTCTCGCACTGGATGGAGTATGCCTCGGTCACGACAACCGAGAACTTCGTGATGTGCGCGGTGCTGACCCAGGGCAAGTCTCAGCTCGTCAACGCGGCTTGCGAGCCGCATGTGCAGGAGTTCTGCGAGTTCCTGCAGGCCATGGGTGCAGATATTCGCGGCGTGGGCACGACAAGGCTGGAAGTTCATGGCTGTGAACGGCTCAAGGGGATCGAATACACCTTCGTCGAAGATTTCCATGAGGTTGTCACCTTCCTCGCTTTGGGTGCCATCACCGGCGGCAACATCAAGGTGAAAAACGGCTCGTACAGCCACTTCCCGCTGCTCGACAAAACCTTCAAGAAATTCGGCGTGCTGGTTGAGCATGCCGACGGTTACTCGACAGCCCGCGTTCCCAACGGCCTGCGGGTGGAAGAGCCGTTTACCAAAAACATTCTGCAAAAAGTCGAGGCCGCGCCCTGGCCTTATTTCCCGGCCGATCTGTTGCCCATCTTCATTGCATTGGGGGCCAGGGCCGAAGGCAGCGCCCTGTTCTGGAACAAGGTGTACGACGGCGCACTGGGCTGGACTTCGGAGCTGGGCAAGTTTGGCGCCCATGTCTTTCAGTCCGACCCGCACCGCGTCATCACCTTTGGTGGCAAGCAACTGCGTGCGGCAGAAGTGGAAAGCCCCTACATCATCCGCGTGGCGATTGCGCTGCTGATGCTGGCCGCGAGTATCGGCGGCAAATCCACCATCAAGAACGCCGCACCGATCCGCCGTGCCCATCCGCAGTTTGTCGAGAATCTAGTGAAGCTCGGCGCAAAAATCGAATGGACTGCCGAGGAATGATTTTGCTGGCGAGCGGTCTATCTGCTGCTTAGGCTCTGTTGACGTCCACAGAGCCTAGGCTCTGTGGACGTTTTGTTTCCGGTCGCGCCAGGCCGAGTTTTGGGGCAGGGCTAGGCAGGGTAAGCGTGGTTTAGCGGGCTAAATAAGCGAACCCTAACAACGCCATGCCCCAAAAATCGACCCGGCCCGGAGGGTTTCGACGGATTTGGGCCTGCTGCGGTGTTGACTGCCAGGCTGTTGGCT
>NZ_JARRAF010000045.1 GCF_030129945.1 Parachitinimonas caeni | reverse complement strand
TTTTTGGGGCATGGCGTCGTTAGGGTTCGCTTATTTAGCTCGCTAAACTACTCTCACCCTGCCTCGCCCTGCCCCAAAACTCGGCCCGGCGCGACCGGAAACAAGACATCAACAACGCCTAGAACTGCTTCGCCAACGCCTGTAACCAAGGCGGGCGCTCACTGGCATCCAGCCAGTACTTAACGGCCACTCCAAGCTCGGTATTGCCCTCTATCTTCATACGCCGGCGAAAGAACAGTGTGTCTGCGTCTTCGATGCCCAAGGCCAGTCTGGCGAAATCAGCCGCCTGCGCTGCCAGTGTCAGGTCTACAGGCTTTGCGGAAAACACAGGCTTGAAATAACCCTTGTCACACCAGAAGCGGGCATCAATACCCAGATCCTCAACAATCAGCCTGAAGCGCTTGCCATCCAAAGCAGCAGGCGCTTCCAGCCAATGTCGGCGCCGCGCCAGATCCAATCCTGCCAGCAGGGGCAAAGTAGCCAGCGGCGGCGGCAGGCGACTGCCCAGGCGCGCCAGCACAGGCGGGATACGCAGATCAAGAATGGTCATGGGCACTCTCCTTGCCAGCGCATACCCGCCTCTCCAAACCAGTAGCCATTGCTGCGGCTCGCACCGGGCGGAAACAGGTGGGAAGGCACCGCAGCGGGCGCGCCGCTCCGTCTGGCCTCATCAAAAATCGAAACGATCTGCACCATGCCTTGAGACTGCGGCTGCAGCCGCAAAATGGTCACTCCCAGCTCAGCGAGTTGCGGTAGTTGCCGACCAAGATCCAGGCAACCGGCACTCTGGGTCTGTATGCCGTTCAGATTCAAGAATGGCTGCCCTTCCCGGCTCGATAGCAGCAAGCCTTCGGCATGGGCTTCACAGCGAAACTCGCAGTCATCCTTGCGTAAACGATGATGGCGGGCGGTAAAGCAACGGGCAGAGAAAGCCAGTGCCATTCGCCCCCATACCTGTAATTCCGTCTGAATCGACCGGGATCTGGTTTTGAGCAAAGCTGCCAGATCGTCTGCCGCCAGCTCCACGGGTGGAATGAACCGGCACGCGCCCAGACCGGCCAACCAGTCATGAGTGGCGGCGTGATAAACATTCAGGTGAGGCCCGGCAACGAATTTCTGCCCGGACAGCGCTCTGACAGCGCTCAGGTCATTCGCCTCCACCAGAAAACCAGACGCCAGCGCCCGCTCAATCAATCTGCGCATGCCGCGTCGATCCGATTCGCTATCAATCAGCGTCTGCGTCGATAGCACCACCTGCTTGCCCGTTGCGTGCAAATCCGCCGCCAGCCCAAGCCAGTCTTCGAGTCGAAGATTGTGGCGCCGGCCGCAGACGACCTCGCCCAGATAAATGATGTCAACCGGCCACTGGCTGGCTTCAGCATAAAATTCCAGCGTAGCCGACTTGCTCCAGTAGTAAGCCAGAGGCGCGAGGGAAATCTCAAAACGGTTCATCTCCACGGCCTCTCAAATGCACCTTGCGTCACCTGGGCGCCCTCCGCATGTCGGGACAGCATGACCTGCCATTCCTGCCGGGGCTGGTAACGCGAGGGGTCACGATTAGCAGCATCCAGCGCCGCCCTCAGGGTGGCGACAACCTGGCCAACATAATTCGGGCTGCGCTGACGCCCCTCAATCTTGATCGCTGCAATTCCCATGGCCTGCAGGCGCGGCAACAGGCTGATGGCGTTCAGGCTGGTTGGTTCTTCCAGCACATAGTCAATCTCGCCTTCCACTTCAAAGCGACCCTTGCACAATGTCGGATAGGCGGCAGGCTCTCCCGGACCGTAGGCATCGATCATCACGCCCCCTAGCCGAGCTTGCAGGGTGCCTTCACGCTCGTCCCAACGCACTGCATGAGCAGGCGAGCACACGCCACGATTATTGGGCGAGTCGCCTGTTGCGTAGCTCGACAGCAAGCACCGGCCTTCCGCCATCACGCACAAGCTGCCAAAACCAAAGACTTCGATTTCCACTTCAGTCTGCTTCACGATTTTTTCGATCTCCGCCAGCGTGAGCACACGGGGAAGCACCGCTCGTCGAATGCCAAACTGCTCGCGCATCAATTCGATCGCGTCTACCGTTGTGGCAGAGCCTTGCACCGACAGGTGCAGGCGCACGTCGGGATAGCGCTGCCTGGCGTAGGCCATCAAGCCAGGATCGGCAAGGATGATGGCACTGGCGCCAAGCCGCACGGCGGCATCTACCGCCGCACGCCATTCCTGCGCCCTTGCGGCCTGTGGATAGGTATTGATGGCAAACAGCACCTCTCGCCCACGACTGCGAGCGTAAGCCACACCCTGCGCGATTTCATCTTCGCTGAAGTTAAGCCCGCCAAAATTCCTGGCATTCGTCGCATTGCGAAGCCCGAGGTAGACGGCATCAGCGCCTTTGTCGATTGCGGTCTTGAGCGCCAGCAGGCTGCCAGCCGGTGCAACCAGTTGAGGTATAGGAAATTGAGAAGATTGAGCGGATTTCATGACCGCCAATGCTAGCGGCGTCATCTGGGCGCGGCCTTGCTTTGGGTCAAGCCTGCAGAATGCGGGGATTGTTAACGCAATTTAAGAGGGAAGTACCAGTCACACCGGCCTGCAGCAAGGAAGCCAATTCGCCAGCCACAAAGCAAAACGCCTGCTACTTTGCAGTAGCAGGCGTTGGAATGCTGGCGTCCCCACGGGGATTCGAACCCCGGTTACCGCCGTGAAAGGGCGATGTCCTAGGCCTCTAGACGATGGGGACGTCGTTGAGAGATGCGCATTCTAGGTAACCATTACCGACATGTCAACACTTATCTTGACTGGATGCCGAAATATTTCTTATCGCCCAATCAAAGGCGGGTGGGCACCACCACGATGCCGGCACGTAAGCCATTCTTTACTTTGGGGTTCGGGAAAACAATCCGTGCGCCTTCCTCATCAATGCGGTAAAGCACTTCACCATCTTCGGCCGCCAGAAACCCCACCTCCATCGGCGTAAAGTTTTCGACTTTATCTTCGAGGTGCAGCCTGAATTTATCGGAATGCTTGATGATTTCACGCGACACGCGGAACAGCTGGTGGGCTTCAGGCACAAATTCACCAGTACTGATCTCACCGCACAACAAGCTTCTTAAGACCTGCCCCAGCGCATCCAGGTTGACTGCCTGGTTCTGACCAAAGGGTCGCGCCTTGCCAAGCTCCAGCGTAAAGGCATCCGCGCGGCAATAGCGACTGGTGAAGTAGGAAAAAGTCGGCGACGGCCGAGACTGCAGCAGCACGGTGCTGACACCCGCCGCGCCCAGGCGTGAAATTTCGGCGGCCTTGAACGCCTGTTCGTGGGGATAGGGATAGATGGCAAATTTCTCGAACACCGAGCCACGAATGGCGGTATGCAGATCGTAATGCAGACGAGGCACTGAGCCATCGTCACCGTGTCGGGCGAAAAACCGCATCACATGCATTTCCAGCATCGCGGCACGTCGGGCCTCCACACTGTCATCGGCATTCTGATACTGACGGCAGAACAAGCGGTTCATGTCGTCATCAACATAACGCTCGCCACGCCGCATGGCCTCGACGTTGCCAAAGATGAACAAGATGCGTGCCCGCAGCCGATGTTCGCCCGCCAGAACTTCGTTGACGATCTGATTGACCAGCTCAACAGGTGCAGTTTCATTGCCGTGGATACCACATGAAACGACCAGATCCAGCTGGCGATCACTGGCAATGCGGGGTTGGAACTCGATCACCCCCTCATCAAGTATCTGCACATGGGAACCATTGGCCAGGCAATACGGTAGCTGGATCCCCGTCTTGCCATCGAGAACCTGGGCAAGAAACTCATTCGATTGATCTGTCATCTGTAATCTCGCAAGCAGAATAAGCAACGGGCGGGTTGGCCGATCCGGCGGGCATTCCGACCAGAACAACCAGACACCCGCCCGGGAGTTCGTAGTGTAAATCTACGATTTTGCGCAATTTTACAACAAGCTTACAGTTGGCTGTAGCCGTCCGGGCCCAGGCTCTGTTGACGCCTGCGGAGATTCACCGTAGCCACAGCAAAACGGCAGTCGACGCCAAGCGAGGCACCTCTTTATGTAAATCTAGCCAATCCCCGACAATCCGCTTCAAACCGCCAGCTGGAACGGGTAAACCGAACCCAGCCGCAAGATCTGCGTCAGTTCGTCGAGTGCTGTCCGGCATTCATCCAGCAGGCGAGGGTCGCCAAGATCTTCGGTGCTCAGTCGATCACGATAATGCTTGTCCACCCAGCCATTGAGCGTGGCAAACAGCGCATCGGACATCATGACAGCCGGATTCACCGCCGCCAGTTCGGACTGATTCAGCGCAACCCGCAGGCGCAGGCAAGCTGGGCCACCGCCGTTACGCATCGACTGCTTGAGGTCAAATACCCGCACTTCATCAATCGGGCCGCCGCTTTGCAATAGTTGCTGCAGATAAGCCCAAACCCGTGGCGTGGTGTGGCATTCCTCGGGCACCACGATCAATAACTTGCCGTCGGGCTTTGAAAGCAGCTGACTATTGAAAAGGTAGGACTTGACCGCCTCCTCCACAGACACGGCCTCTTCGGGCACCTGCACCGCAACGAACTCCGTCCCCAACGCTGCGAGCTTAGCCGACAGCTCGCCCAATACCCGCGCCTGATCAACAAATGACTGCTGGTGATGAAACAGCACATTGCGGTTGCCGACCGAGATCACATCGTTGTGGAAAACGCCTTGATCAATCGTATCGGGATCTTGCTGGGCAAACACCACGCGCTCGGGACTCAAGCCGTGCAAGCGGGCAATCGCCTCGCTGGCCTCAAGCGTCTGGCGCGCTGGAAATTTAGCCGGTCGTGGATAGCGGGTATCGAACGCAGCTTGACCAAACACGAAGAACTCGACGCCTGGCTGGTCATATTCCTGGCAGAAGCGGGTATGGTTGGCCGCACCTTCATCACCGAAGTGCATTTGCGCCGGCAAAGCGGGGTGATGCGCAAAGTGGCGCTCATCTGGAAACATCGCTCGCAAGATCCGCCCAGTAGTGGCATGTTCGATTGAGCGATGGAACTTGTTGTTTAAATTGGCAGGGGTGAAATGTACGCGGCCGTCGGCCGTATCGGCGGCCGGCGATACCGTTGCCGCATTGGCCGTCCACATCGGCGAGGCAGATGAGCATGCGGCAAGGATGGCCGGTGCCTGCCGGGCCGCCTTGGCCACGACCTCACCATCGCCGCCAGAAAAGCCCAGCTGGCGCAGCGCGGCCACATCAGGCCGCTCATGGGGGGCCAGCACACCTTGCTTGAAGCCCAGATCATGCAACGCCTTCATCTTGGCCAGACCCTGCCGGGCAGCCTCTCGCGGGTTCGAGGCCACATTCTGGTTGCCGGTAGACGCCACATTGCCATACGACAAACCGGCGTAGTTATGAGTAGGGCCAACCAAACCATCAAAATTGGCTTCAAATGCATTCATTGCAGTGTCCTTGCGACAAAGGTGTTACGTAGGCGTGGCCAAGTGTTGTTGAGATTACATCTTCATGCCAATTGGCAAGGTGGCAGGCGTCGCCAGTGTCGGCGTTTCGAGCCCGGCAACCGGGTAGCTGCAGTAGTCTGCTGCGTAATACGCGCTGGCACGGTGATTGCCACTGGCTCCCACCCCACCGAACGGCGCCGCGCTGGAAGCCCCTGTCAGCTGCTTGTTCCAGTTGACGATCCCAGCCCGACTCTCTTGCCAGAACTGGTCATACAATTCACGCCGGTCGCTCAGCAGCCCGGCTGCAAGTCCATAGCGGGTGGCATTGGCCAGTTCGATAGCCTCATCAAAACTGCGATAGCGCTGGACTTTCAGCAGCGGGCCGAAATGTTCCTCGTCCGCCAGATCTGCAACAGCGCTGACATCCAGCAACCCTGGCGACAGCAAAGCCGTCCCAGCTTCCAACCGTCGCATTTCCAACAAGGGCACAGCACCACGGGCGATCAACGCAGCCTGGGCCGCCAACAGTTGGTCGGCTGCCGCCAGAGAAATCACCGCGCCCATGAAAGGCTGTTCTACGTGATCCCAGCGCCCGACCTTGAGTTGACTGGCCACCTCGACCAGCCTTGCCAGGAAGGCATCCCCCTCCCCCCCCAGAGGCACCAACAGGCGACGCGCGCAGGTGCAGCGCTGTCCCGCCGAGATGTAAGCCGACTGGATGGTCTGAAACACCGCAGCATCCAGATTCGCCACCTCCTGCACGATCAAAGGATTGTTGCCACCCATTTCCAGCGCCAGGATTTTGTCGGGACGGCCGGCAAACTGTTGATGCAGAGCATGCCCGGTGCCAGACGAGCCGGTGAAGAACAGGCCATCAATCCCGGCATGCCCTGCCAGGGCGATGCCTGTCTCCTTGGCGCCCTGCACCAGATTGATCACCCCGGCGGGCAAGCCTGCCTGTTGCCATAGCTCAACCGTCTTGTGCGCCACCATCGGCGCCAGTTCGGACGGCTTGAATACCACGCAGTTACCAGCAAGCAGCGCTGGGACGATATGGCCGTTGGGCAGATGGCCAGGAAAGTTGTACGGGCCGAACACCGCGACCACGCCATGGGGACGGTGGCGCAAAACCGCCTGGGCGTCGCCCATGGTGCTTTCCTTCTCCCCGGTACGCTCGTGGTAGGACTTCACCGATATGTCGATCTTGCCCACCATGGTCTGTACTTCTGTCAACGCTTCCCAGCGAGGCTTGCCGGTTTCCTGGCCAATTGCGTCAGCCAAGGCTGCCTTGTGTTCGTTCAGCAACTCGGCAAAGCGACGGACAATCGCCTCTCTGCCAGCAAAACCCAGCGCCCGCCAGGCTTTGAATGCCGCACGGCCGGCACGAACTGCGGCATCCACCTGCTCCGCAGTAGCGGCCTTACCGCCCCAGACTTCGGTCTGGCTGACCGGATTACGCGAGGCAAAGGGCACGCCCTCGCCGGCCACCCATGCGCCGTTGATAAAGTGAGTCATCATCAGTCTCCTCAAATGGTGATATCGCCAGCGCGCTCACGGGATGACAGCGGCACTGCCCGAACGCTATCGCCGGGTTTCAGATCCAGCTGACGCAGGATCTCCGGCAATAGCGGCAGGCCGCCGCCGGTTGGCGCAGTCGTCGCCAGACAGACGCGAAAATCATCCAGCCGCCGATTGCTGATCAGATAAAGCTTGTCGCCCTTGGCTGCCTGTACTGGCTCCACCGCGTAGCAGTGACTATCACGCACGGCGCGGATGTCCACCAGCGCGCACTCCAGCGTTGGGCCGGCATCGAAAATATCGACATAGCCGTTGTAACGCAGGCCCTCGCCATTGAGCATGGCGAGCGCCGGCCGGGTATTCTCGTGAACTTGCCCGATCACCGCCTGCGCCTCGTCTGTCAGAAAGGAGGTGTAAACCGGGTGTTGCGGCATCAGCTCGGCAATAAATGACTTTTGGCCGATACCGGTCAGGTAGTCCGCTTCGGAAAAATCCATCTTGAAAAAGTGGCGCCCCAACCCTTCCCAGAAGGGGGATCGACCATTCTCATCCGAAACGCCGCGCATTTCAGCGATAACCCGCGGCGAAAAACGCTCGGGAAACTCGGCCAGAAACAGAAAGCGACTTTTCGACAACAGGCTGCCGTTGTTGCTGTGACGAAAATCCGGCCGCAAAAATAGCGAGCACAACTCAGCCGAACCGGTCAGATCGTTGGTCAGAAACAAGGTTTGCAGCTGCCGGTAAATCGCCAGCTCACGCGAGGCGTGGACAGACAGGCCGACGCGATAGTTGTACCAAGGCTCGGATAAGCCCACTGCACCTTCAATGCCGCAAATACCGACGACTTCCTTGCCCGGATCTTCCAGTACGAACACGAAGCTGGAGTTTTCCGGCTTCGGGGCCGCCAGCGCTGAAGCCAGAGAGGCATCAATGCGGCGCCGCAGCCGGTCTTCATTGGCCGGGAGGGTGGTAACGCCAACACCGGTGCTGCGTGCAAGTTGCAGCAGCGCTTCGAGGTCATCGCTGCGAATCGAACGTACTAGCATGGAAATCCTCGTCTGTTTGAGTCAACGGGCGCCGGGGCACCCTGTCTACATCCTGTTCAACGGTACATTCGGGGGAGTATTTGGGCAGCGCCGGAAGACGCCTGCCGCCTCTCACAAAGGCACGATGCGAACGTGGTCGCCATCGGCGATTTCCAGCGCATCCGCCAGTTTCGGATCAAGCGTGATGTCGTCGCCGCGCGGCAAGGTCAGCTCAGCTACGGTGGCACGGAATTCGCAGCGGCAATTGGCAATAAGATGGGGGGTGCCGGGTCGCTGATGACCACGATGGGCTGACACCAGCCGCGACTGCAATATCGAGTGAATATTCTGGGTTCGGGCATGCACGGTTGGCCCGCCATCGAAAATATCCACGTAATTCTCGGTTTCGAAGCCTTCCCGCAACAGCACGTCAAACGGCACTGCCGAATCGGGGCTGACCTGACCAATCGCCGCCTGGGCCGCATCCGACAGCAAAGGGACGTAGATGGGATGCTGAGGCATCAATTCAGAAATGAACTTGCGCCCCTTCACACCGCAGTAAAGCTCTGCTTCCTGATAATCCATGCCAAAGAAGCGACGACCGACACTATCCCAGAACGGCGAATGACCATTGGCATCGGAAACACCAACCATTTCAGAGACCACGCTCTCGGCAAAGCGCTCCGGAAAATTGGCAATGAACAGGAAGCGGGCACGCGACAGCAAGTCGGAATACTGCGTGAACTGGTAGGGCTTCAGAATGAAAAACGACGCCAGTAGCGTATTGCCGGTCAGGTCATGACACAACGACAACGCGTGAATCTTGTTGTGGATGCCAAGCCCAGGCGAGGCATGAATGATGGTTTCGTTGCGGTAGCTGTAAAACGGCTCGTTGAACCCGGCCGACGCCACAATGCCGGATACCCCGACGATCTCTCCCTTACTGGTATCTTCCAGCACGAAGAAATAGCTTTCTTCTCCATGGAAACTGACGTCCGCCCCCAAAGAATCGACGGATGCCTGAATCTTGCGATAAAGCGTATCGCGGTTGGCCGGCAACGATGTCACGCCAATCGGGCTCAAGGCTGCGATGCGTTCAACCGCAGGCAGGTCGGAAAATCGGCTGGGGCGGAATAGCAACATGGGAGACCAGAAAGAATGGGCCTTGCCGCATCACGACAAGGCCCGGATTGTGGGAGGAAGGCTTATTTGCCGACGATTTCGGCAATCGCCCGCTCAAAGCGGGCCAGACCTTCGTCGATATCCGCATCGGGGATGATCAGCGACGGCGCCAGACGCACCACGTTCGGGCCAGCTTGCAGCACCATCACGCCATGCCGGGCGCCGACGGTCATGAAGTCTTTGGCACGGTCCTTGAAGTCGTTGCCCAGCACCGCTCCAATCAGCAAACCCATGCCACGCACCAGGCTGAAAACGCCATGACGGGCATTGATAGCCTCCAACCCTTTCACGAAACGCTCGTGCTTGGCCTTGACGCCATTGAGGGTTTCCGGGGTGTTGATGATATCGAGTACTGCGCCAGCCACCGCGCAAGCCAGTGGGTTACCGCCATAGGTGCTGCCATGAACGCCCACAGCAAAGTGCTTGGCGATGCGTTCGGTAGTCAGCATCGCACCAATCGGGAAGCCGCCACCCAACGCCTTGGCCGTAGACAGGATGTCCGGCTCGATCCCGTATTCCATATAGGCATAGAGCGAGCCACTACGGCCAACGCCGCTTTGTACTTCATCAAAAATCAGCAGGGCATTGTGCTTGTTGCACAGCTCGCGCACACCTTGCAGGAAAGCCTTGTCTACCGGCAACACCCCGCCCTCGCCTTGAATCGGCTCCAGCACCACGGCACAGGTGCGATCGGAAATCTGGCGGGCCAGCGCATCAAGGTTATTGAATTCGAGGTGGGTGATTCCGCCCGGCTTGGGGCCGAAACCATCGCTGTACTTGGCCTGACCGCCAACGCTGACGGTGAACAGGGTACGGCCATGAAAGGAGTTGTTGAACGAGATGATCTCCACCTTGTCGGCGCCATAGTTATCGATGGCCCAACGACGCGCCAGTTTGAAGGCGGCTTCGTTGGCTTCAGCACCAGAGTTGGTAAAGAACACACGCTCGGCAAATGTAGACTCCACCAGCTGGGCAGCCAGTTTCAGCGCGGGTTCGTTGGTCAGGGAATTGGACACATGCCAGAGCTTGCCAGCCTGCTCAGTCAAGGCAGCGACCAGCTTGGGGTGGGCATGACCCAGCCCGTTTACGGCGATCCCCCCGGCAAAGTCGATGTATTCCTTGCCGGCCTGATCCCACACGCGGGAACCCTCGCCTCGCACCGGTACCCACTCAGCGGGGGCATAGCTGGGCACCATCAGCCGGTCGAAGTCGGAGCGTTGTACCTGCGTCATTTGCATTCCTTTCAGATTCAGTTGGGCCGCCCATCGGCATCAGACAGCCTGACAGGGCAGCATTGCGGAAGATTCTAGAGATTGCCGTCACGGCATGATTGCCGGATTGCGACATCGACTTACACGCCTTGCGGCGCCAAGCCGCTGCCTGCAGTCTGAGTACGGTGCCAGGACGGCACCAGATACAGCATTGCCACACCGCGCTGCGGGTGTCCCATCGAAACCAGTGATCCCAGCCATCCGGCAGTCAGGACTCCGGGCCGGGATTCCCCCCAGGTTGCTGGGTATGCCGGTCTTCCCGTGGCGTTACCTTGAAATGGTTGCGATAAGCACTGGAAAAATGCGGTCCCGAAGAGAAACCACACGACAAACCAATCTGAATAATCGATTTACTGGTTTGTCGCAACATCTGGCGGGCACGATTGAGCCGTAATTCGAGGTAGTACTGGGAAGGCACCTGCCCAAGATGCTGTTTGAACAGACGCTCCAGCTGACGACGAGACAGACAGACATGCTGGGCAATCTCGTCAGTAGTCAGCGGTTCTTCCAGATTGGCTTCCATCAGCATGACCGCCTGCACCAGCTTGGGCTGGCTGGCGCCGATCCGATTACGCAGCGGGATGCGCTGTCGGTCTTCCCGCCCACGGATGCGATCGAGCAGCATCGCTTCGGCCACCATCGACGTCACTTCAACGCTCAGTTGCCGTCCAGCCAGGGCCAGCAGCATATCCAGTGCCGCCATCCCGCCGCCGCAGGTTGCGCGATCGCGATCAATTTCGAACAGGTTCGAGGTCGCGATCAGACCCGGAAACCGCTCGCTGAGCGTTTCGAGCTGCGACCAGTGGACGGTGGCCCGACACCCTTCCAGCAACCCCGCCTGCGCCAGCCAGAAAACCCCACTATGGCTCGCGCCAACCAGGGTCTGGTGTAATCCATAGCGTGCCAATGCCGCGACCACCGGGTCGCCGCCCGCAATCTGCCGGGGCAAGGAAGCGGCCAGCACCAGTAGCAACCAGACCGGATTCTCAGGTTCGAAGCGGCCATCCACCAGCAATGATCGGCCCTGGCGCGATTCCACTGCCTCGCCATCCATCGACAGCAGGCGAACCTCGTAGAGCCGGCACTCTGCCGCCCGGTTCAGCTCGTCTACCCCGCTGACCAACAAGCCGGGCTCGAAATAATCAAAGCCGGGCAGCAGTAACAGGTTGATGGTCTGCAGTGCATGTAAATCGGGGTGCTCGAACACTCTCTGCCTTTCTGTCTGGCGTAGGGCGCTGTTAAAGGTGGCTGGCTCTCAGGCCCCCAGAAGGTTGCCGGTGCGAAACGCCACCTTACCGGCAATCTTGCAGATGTCCATGCCCGGTGTGGCATAACGCCGGCTTTCCCGTGCAAACAGCACCCCATTGATTGAAGCCTGGATCTGCTGCACCCGGTCGAGCGTCGGGTCGATGATTTCAAACACGACCTCACCGGCTTGAATAAAGTCGCCCACCTCACGCAGAAACACCAGCACGCCGGCCATCGGGGCATGCAATGTTTCAGAGCCAGCCAATGGGGTTGGCGGCTGCAACAGCGGTGGCTGGGCCGGCGGTTGACCTGCGATGACGCCCAGATGCTGCAGATAGGCAAACAGATTCGCCGCATCGACCATCGCCGTGGCGTGATCCACAGTCGCCTGCCCACGCAGCTCAACCGTCGCCGACAGGCAGGCCAATGCAATCGGGAATCGCCCGGCAAAGCGCTCCTGCAATTTCCACCAGAGCTGGCTGCACGATTCATCGAAGGAATTTCCGCCGCTGCCCCGCGCCAACAGCTGCGCCTGCGAACCCAGATAGCGGGCCAGCGGTTCCGCCTGGGGCCAATAAGGCTCTTCGGTATAAAGATGCAGAACGGCTTCCGCATCACAATGCAGGTCCAGCACCACATCGGCGTCATGCGCAAGCCCCAGCAGCACCTTGCGTAACGACTCCAGCTCGCTGGTCTGCGGCAAAGCCTGCACGATCCGAGCCTGGGCGGCGCGGATGATGCGGGTATTGGCAGCCACATCCGACCCCAGCTGATCTGCAATGTCATCGCCAATCACACTGGCAAAATCAGGGTAGCCTCGATTGAAATTATGGGCGGTGGCAAGATCAAACCGACCGAGCTGGGCGTGCAGCACCGTCTGATCCAGCCCGATAGGATTGCACACCGGCACCAGCACCACTTCCCCCAGCATGCGCCCGGCAGCCTCGGCCTGGGCCAGCAACGGCTTGAGGTGATGCAGCACCAGCATACCGGGCAGCTCATCGGCATGCAGACTGGACTGGAGGTAGACCTTGGTGCCGCCGGCAGGTCCGTAATGAAAGCTGGTAACAAGCCGCTGGCAGCCAGGTGCCGGGGCGCTGAGAGGGTGTTGGTAGCGTTGCATAATTGATCGAGCCTTGCGATCCCGGGTTTTGTTGGCGCTACTTCGGCCTGCCAATCCTGCGACGACATCAAAGACCAGGCAACCCGCCTGATACAGCCGGAAAGCACTTCGCCAACAGAACCTGAAGCAGTTTGCAAACTGGAAGAAACCGCAGATTCTCCGCAAGCTCGCGCCTGTTGACCAGCCCCAGGTGCTGTTGATGGCGAGTTTTCGACGGCATCAGGCCCTGCCCATCGCGTTAATCAACCCCGCCTCATCGCGCAATCCGACGCTTTTTTTCGTCCGGCGGCCAGAAATTTCCCAAGCACAGCCACCAAGATCCGCCAGACCGTCAAGCCAAGCTGGTTTCACCCTAAGTTTTTGTCGCGCTAAGAAAAATTGGGTTTTTACTCAGCCTGCCGTGCACCAATTTGCGGCAGCGCAGCACCGATTTGGGGCGCGCAAATTCGCCCAAAAGCCAGACCAGGCGTAAGATTCGCCCCGCGTTTTCCCTAATTCGCCCCAAAAAGGTGAACGAACACAATCCGGCCGACTACGTTTTCTTATGCCCAGCAGCGCCGCCATTTCAAACGGGACCGCATGGCGTCCGACCCCGGTTTTCCCCGCCGGCAATATCGGCGAAATCTCCATCCGGGATCATGCTTTTCTACTCTCGTGCGCTCGCTGCCGTGCTGAAGTCCAAACTGCTTCTATAACGTAGTGTCGTGCCGAATTGGCTACGAAAACCCGAGGTGCCGCCACATGGCGAGCTATCGGACTTTTCAGGCGCGAAGGTGGAAACATGCGGGGGCTCGACCCGTTTTATTGGCTTTTGTGGCGCATAGCAGACCTATGCAACGAGAAAGCAGGTGAAACCAGGCCACTCCGCCCGCGATTTCCTCCCGCGCATCGAACGTCCGACAGCCGGCCAGGCGGCGCGTCATGAATTTTGACACCGGCGCCGTTTGCTGCAGCCCCATCACGCAGCGGCCAGGCGCCGGTCCAACCGGGGCTGCCTGCTACGCCCAGTGGCGATAACAGACACCCCGGAACGGAAACAGCCGTCAGCCGGGCGGCAGTACTCCGGCCAGGATGACGGTTGTTTCCCTGCCCAAGGCAACACAAGGAGAACAAACATCATGCAACCCACTCACGCCAGTCTGCTTGCCGAGATCACCCGCCTCGTCCCGGAGCAGGGTGAAACGCAGGCCGGCCTCAGTGCCTTCCTCAACCACTTCTTTGCCGACGTTGACGCCTGCGACCTCGCCAGCCGCGATGCCCGCGACTGGAGTGGCGCCGCCCTCGCCCATCTCAAACTGGCCCACAAGCGCCAGCATGGCCAGGCGCTGGTACGCGTCTACAACCCGACATTCGATGACCACAGCTGGCAGACCACCCACACCGTGGTGTCCATCGTCAACGATGACATGCCGTTTCTGGTCGATTCGATCAGCCTGGCGCTGACCAAGCTGGGTTATAGCATCCATCTGATCGTCCACCCGGTTATCACCGTGCTGCGCGACGAATCCGGCACGCTGACCAAGCAAGGCATTGAAGGGGCGCCAGCCGAATCGTGGATGCACATTGAAATCGACCGCGTCACCGATCAGGAGACGCTGGCCAAGGTGCATGAAGAACTGGACCGGGTGCTGACCGAGCTGCGCGCCTGCGTGGAAGACTGGCCAGCCATGTCCGAGCGCTTGAGTGGCGTGCTGTCCGAACTGCGTAGCCGCAAGCCGGTTGGCGATCAGCATGAGTGGAGCGAAGCGCTGACCTATCTGGAATGGCTATTGGGTGATCACTTTGTCTTCCTGGGCTACCGCGACTACGATCTGTCGGAAAATGGGGATGGCACCCAGCTGCAGATCGTGCCGGATTCCGGCCTTGGCATTTTGCGGGGTCAGGGTCGTCAGTCGTTCTCGGTCAGTTTCGCCGCCCTGCCGGCCGAAATCCGCGCCCAGGCCCGCGACCAGCGCCTGTTGCTGCTGACCAAGACCAACTCGCGCTCCACCATCCATCGCTCCGCCTACCTTGATTGCGTAGGCGTCAAACGCTACGACGCCGATGGCAATGTCGTGGGGGAGCGGCGCTTCCTGGGTCTGTACACCGCCAAAGCCCATAACACACCACCGAGCCAGATTCCGGTATTGCGGGACAAAGTTGCAGCCGTACTGACCGCCTCGCGCTTCACCCCGAACAGCCACAAAGCCAAGACGCTGGCCAATGTGCTCGACACCTATCCGCGTGACGAGCTGCTGGAAATCTCCGAAACCGCGCTCAAAGATATCGCGCTGGGCATCGTCAACCTGCAGGAACGCAGCCGGGTGCGGGTGTTCATCCGCGAAGACATTTATCGCCGCTATATGTCGGTGATCGTGTTTGCGCCGCGTGACAACTACAACACCGACGTGCGGGTGAAGATGCAGCAGATCCTGCTCGACGCCTTTGCCGGGGTGTCGGCCGAATTCAACGTCATGCTGTCTGAATCGGTTCTGGCGCGGATTCACTTCATCATCCGCCTGGGCGTCGGCGCGCCATTCAAGCCTTACGACCCGATTGAAATCGAAAACCAGATCGCCCAGGCCACCCGCCGTTGGGCGGACGAACTGCAGATCAATCTGCTCGGCCATGCGGGCGAAGAGCGCGGCACCCGTCTGTTTGCCAAATATCACAAGTGCTTCCCGGCCGCGTACTACGCTGATTACGACCCGCGCACCGCCGTATCCGACATCGACAAGGTCGAGACCACGCTGGAAACCGGTCGTCTGACGATGAAGCTCTCGGGCGCCAGCCTGACCGACCCGACCCAGTTCCGCCTGAAGATCTTCCGCGAGAAGCCGATTGCACTGTCCGACAGCCTGCCGGTACTGGAAAACATGGGCGTGCGCGTGATCGACGAACAGCCCTATACCTTGCGATTCGCCGAAGGCGGTACCGGCTGGATTACCGATATCGGCATTTCCCTGCCGGCCGCCAACCTGCTCGACGACGACGCCCGTCGCAACGACTTCCAGGAAGGCTTTGCCGCAACGTTCGAAGGCCGTGCTGAAAATGACAGCTTCAACCGGCTGATCGTGCTGGCCGGACTGGGCTGGCGCGAGGTCGCGCTGCTGCGTGCCTACGCCAAATACCTCAAGCAGATCGGTCTCAACTTCAGCCAGCAAACGGTCTCCGACTGCCTGGCCCGCTTCCAGGATATCGCCCGCGATCTGGTCACCCTGTTCATGCTGCAACAGGATCTGTCCCAATCCCGCATGAATGAAGTCGAGCCGCTGGCAGCGCGTATCAAGGAAGCGTTGTCTCAGGTGCCCAGCCTGGATGATGAGCGCATCCTCTCCGGTTTCTTCCACACCATCCGCGCCACACTGCGAACCAACTACTTCCAGCCCGGCGCCGACGGTCAGACCAAGCCGTATATGTCGTTCAAGTTTGAAAGCGGCAAGATTCCGAACATGCCCCAACCGGTGCCGCTGTTTGAAATCTTCGTCTACTCGCCCCGCGTTGAAGGGATTCACCTGCGTGGCGGCAAGGTCGCCCGGGGCGGCCTGCGCTGGTCGGACCGCAAGGAAGACTTCCGCACCGAAGTGCTGGGTCTGGTCAAGGCGCAGATGGTGAAAAACACCGTGATCGTGCCGGTTGGCTCGAAGGGCGGCTTTGTGGTCAAGCAGCCGCCGAAAGAGCGTGACGCCTATATGGCCGAGGGCATCGAGTGCTACAAGACCTTTATCCGGGGTCTCCTCGACCTCACCGACAATCTGGTGGATGGCAAGCTGATTCCGCCCACAGCCGTTCATCGCCGCGACCCTGACGATCCATACCTCGTGGTAGCAGCCGACAAGGGCACCGCAACCTTCTCGGACATTGCCAACGGCGTGTCGCAGGAATATGGCTTCTGGCTCGACGACGCGTTTGCCTCGGGCGGCAGCGTGGGCTACGACCACAAGAAAATGGGCATCACGGCCCGTGGCGCCTGGGAGTCGGTGAAGCGCCACTTCCGCGAAATGGGTCATAACACCCAGACCCAGCCGTTCAGCTGTGTCGGCGTGGGCGATCTGATGGGCGATGTGTTCGGTAACGGCATGCTCAATTCCGACCAGATCAAGCTGGTGGCTGCCTTCAACCACCTGCACATTTTCCTCGACCCGAATCCGGATACGGCCCTGACCTTCAAAGAGCGTCAGCGCATGTTTGCCCTGCCACGCTCCAGCTGGGAAGACTACAACCGCGACGTGATCTCGGAAGGTGGCGGCATTTACTCCCGTTCTGCCAAGTCGATTCCGCTATCGCCGCAGATTCGCGCCGTACTGGGCGTCGAAGATGAAGCGATGGCCCCGAACGACTTGATTCGCGCCATCCTCAAAGCGCCAGTCGATCTGCTCTACAACGGCGGCATTGGCACCTATGTGAAAGCCAGCAGCCAGAGCCACGCCGAAGCCAACGACCGTAGCAACGACGCCCTGCGCGTAAACGGTAACGAGCTGCGCTGCAAAGTCGTGGCAGAAGGCGGCAACCTGGGCTTTACCCAATTGGGCCGGGTTGAATACGCGGCCTGCGGCGGTCGCGTCTGTACCGACGCCATCGACAATTCGGCTGGTGTGGATTGCTCCGACCACGAAGTCAACATCAAGATCCTGCTGGGTCGTCTGGTCCAGGCCGGCGACATGACGCTGAAGCAACGGAACCAGTTGCTGGCCGATATGACCGACGAAGTCGGCCTGCTGGTCCTGCGCGACAACTACCTGCAGACCGCCGCGCTCAGTCTCGAACTCAAGCAGACCCGCTCGTTGCTGCCGGTACACACCCGCTTCATGCAGAAGCTCGAAAAGGCCGGCAAGCTGTCACGCCGCATCGAGTATCTACCGAACGACAGCCAGCTGCTGGAACGCCAGAAGCAAGGACAGGGCCTCACCAGCCCCGAACTGGCCGTGTTGCTCGCCTACTCCAAGATGGTCCTGTTCGACGATCTGCTGGCCTCTTCGTTGCCGGATGCCAGCAATTGGGACGAAAGCGTGCTCGCCACCTACTTCCCGACTGCGATGGTCGAGCGCTTCCGCGCCAATCTGCCGCAGCACCGTCTGCGCCGCGAGATCGTCGCCACCGTGCTGACCAACGAGATCATCAACCGGATGGGCATCACCTTCGTGTTCCGGGTCGCCGAAGAAACCAACACCGACCCGGCTGACATCGTGCGCGCCTGGCACCAAGCCAGCGAACTGATGCAGGCCGGCGAGTTGTGGGCAGCGCTGGAAGCACTCGACAACCAGGTCAGCACCGACACCCAATACACCATGATGCTGGAGCTGCGCAAACACATCGAGCGCGTGACCCGCTGGGTGCTGCGCCTATCGCTGGCCGACAGCGACGCCGATGCCAAGCTTGCCACCCTCAAGGCCGAAATCCCGGCCTTGCTGCCACGCCTGGGCAGCTGGCTGGCCGACAACGCCGAGTACCGCAAGCAGCGCGACACGCTAAGTGCCGCAGGGGTACCGGATGAGCTGGCAGCGCGTGTGGTTCACCTTGACGCCTTGCTGGCCCTGCTGGATGTTGCCCGTATAGCCCGTGAGCGCAAGCTGGACGTGGCCGATGTCGCGGCAGTCCACTTCAAGCTGGAGCAGGCACTGCAGCTGGATTGGCTGCGCAGCATGATCGACGGCCTGCCTCGCGACAACCGCTGGCAAACCCTGGCCCGCATGGCGTTCCGAGACGAGCTGTACCGCGATCACGCCTCGCTGACTGATCGGGTGCTGGCGATGGAGGCCGGCGGCAGCACCGCCGACCGCGTCGGCGCCTGGCTCTCCGCCCGCGAGCAAGCGCTCGAGCATTGCGGCCGCATGTTCGAGGAGCTGAAAGCTGCAACGCCTGACCTCGCCATGCTATCGGCCGCCATGCGCGAAATTCGCAATCGTTTGGCTGCGTAAACGCCAAGAAGGCCGATTCAAACCGAATCGGCCTTCTTCCCCTCCACCAAAACAAAACGGCGACCTTTTCAGGTCGCCGTTTTGTTTTGGCTATATCAACTGCTATTTACCAGGACTTGCAGTACTTATTGTTTACCTCTTCCAAGCTACCAAGCGGATACCAGCCATGCAGAATCGACTCAGAATAATAACGATCACCATAGCGTGCAGCCTTGGCGGATTCTGGGGTACGGAAGTACACGGTACCGGGCTTTGGCGCCCCCACTGCAAATTGCCAACCGGATTGATAGACAGCGCGAGAGAACTCGTAATCGACATATCGGTAAGTACTTTCTATCCAGGCCGATCCTTTTACATGTTCAACACGCCCTTGCGACGTAACATTTACTTGCAATGCATCCGGTAGTAATTTTTCGGCGCACGCGATAACTGCCTGAACCTTATCCTCAAAACTGAATCCCGATTTCGATACGGTCAAATCAAGCTTGTATTCGCGTTTCTTCGACCCGTAATAATAATCAGAAACCAGTTCACTAGGCAGCGTTGATAAATCAATAACATCCTGCTTAATCGAATACCCAGACTCTTTGAATTGCCATCCACCCACGGTAAAAGAATCGCTTTTCAGCTTGTATTGGTTTAAATTTATCGTACTGCCAAGCTCGCAGGTATAGATAAACTTACCCGCCGGGTATTTGTTTCCTGCCGGGGTAATTTTGCAGGCAATTTCATCCGGGGCTTTCGTCGGTGTTTTCCACTGGCTCACCGCCAGGGAAAAGGTATCATAACTATTCGAGTCGGGCAGTGTAATCAACCCCGTCAATCTGGAAACCTCAAGTTCCGGCATTGCCGGACCAACAGGAATTGCAGGCTCTCCTGAGCTCTTTGATTGCGCTAAAGCAATAGAGGGAATGGCACTTAATACAGCTACTTTTTTAATCTGATCAAACTTCAAACGCACAACAATCTCCTGACAAGCAAACATACCCAGAAAGTCATGGATATACTTGCCTAATTACAATATAAATCTGATAACGCTAGTTTTGAGGTAGGGTAATGTCTCGACCCAGCAGATGTTGACTTAAAACAGACAAGCGCTTATTCGATCTGAATTCAGACTCAAGCATCGCCGTGTAATGCAGTGACAGCCAATTACCATCTGCTTCATCAAAAATCTGGTCTTTGAGAAAACCTTCCTGCGTAAAACCTAATGCCTGCACATTCTGCAAAGCTTTGGGATTATCGCCGTAGACATAAGCAATCAATTTGCGCAGATGCAGCTGATTAAAAGCCAGATCCAGACACAACAAGGCAGCTTCCAGTGCCACCCCGCTCAGCGATTTACCTGGATTCAATAAACCGAGCGTAAATTCAGCACGGCTGCCCGACCAGACAATATCAGTCAGAACGACCACCCCGAGCGGCGCTTGCGTCGTGACATCTTCCAGCACCCATTCCAGCGTTGAACGCTTCGGCAAAGGCACTTTTGCAGCATTTTCGATTTGCGCCTGCAAAGCCGCCAGATCGCCCGGTGCCGACCAAGTTCGGCCCAGCCGCTTGGTAAAATCGCGATTATTGAATGCCGCACGGATAAAGTCGGCCCTGCCCGAGCAGAACGGCCTGAGTAAGACGCGGCGCCCAATCAGGAGCTGATCCACCCCTGCCGCCACACCGGCCAAGCCCCGTCGCAGCTCCGGATCATCAGGGTTGAGTGCCAAAGCAGCCTGCCAGCACTGGCGGGCTTCTGCTGCAAAGTCCAGCTCCTGAAACAGCTTGGCACAAGCTTTCTGCACCTTGGCGGACTGCAGATGGCGTTGCCCCAACTGCTTGGCATGCTGAGCCGCCTCGGTAAAACGACCCGCCATCATCAAGCCCTGGCACACGCTGATGCCAATATCCTGATCAAGCGGCTGCATGTTCCACGCTTGCTCAAAACAATCATTGGCCTGCTCGACATTACCCGACTGCAGCAGCGCCAAGCCCAAATTGTTAAGCAGTTTGTGGCTAGATTGCAGGATGTCTTTTGGCAAGGACATCAAGACATCCAATGCCTCGCTGACACGGCGAACTTGTAGCAGCAATCCCGTCAGATTCACGGCAGCGCCAAGGTGAAAAGACTGCAGTCTCAGCACCTGTCTGAATGCCATCTCTGCTTCAGGCAATCGGCCGGTTTTTTCCGCCCAGACACCGTGATCAAAACAATATTTGATAGATTGCGGGTCTTTCTCGGCAGCCTGGCGAAAATAGGCTCCTGCCATTTCAAGCTGTCCTGCTTTCACCCATTCAACCGCCTGGCCATATGCAGCCTCTGCAGACAAAATCATGCTTTCCTCTGTCTGATTATTTGCAGTAGCTATTCATCAGATCATCGATATTGCCCAGCATATACCATCCGGCAGAGAGGTCTTCCTTTTTCTGACTGCCCGATTTTGAGCTGGTAGAACCTGTTTCTGTCCAAGCCGATTTTGCTGAGTCCGGGGTGCGGTATTTTACAGTTCCCAGAGAATGCGTTGGTCCTGGCCAAAATACTGCCAGCTCCCAACCCGAAAGGTATTTGGCTCGAAACATGGCATCACGCCCACCTTCGGCGGGAAATGCCTCCCAGGAGCCTGCATATGACGCCTTGGAATAATCGCTGCCGCTATAGTGGCCAATAATATTATAATCGAATGCCGGCCCTGCTATTTTTTCAGCGCATTCAATGACATCAGAAAAGGTAAACCCTTCCTTTGAAATAGATAAATTACCCGTATAATTACGTGCCCCATTATTGCCAGGCGAAATGCTCAACGAGGCCAGATTGACCACCGTCTGCGCTAATTTGTAACGCCTATCCAAACTACCTTTTCTCTTACCTGAATAGGTAATCGAAATATCATAGGCATTCATATTTGAAACTGTGCCCAGGCTACAGCTATACACTCCCCCAGACCCGATTTCGCAACGGGGGCTGTCTGGACGATCACCGCCTTGCCATTGGGTAGGATTGAGGTAAAGGTTGAGCGATTGATTTTTAAGCTCAGCGGGTAATGAAATGGTGCCAGAGATATAGGAACTTACTTTGTCGAGCACAACGGGTTCAGACGGCTTTCCGCCTGTCGAACCACCACTCTTTGAATCTGCCAACGCCACTGCCGGCAAAGTGGTCAGAATTGCTGTTTTTGCGAATTTACTGATTGCTGATGCCATACTAACTCCCTGAATGAGGGTCAGTATTTTAGTGTTTGCTTATGCACATTGCAAAAATGTCAGACAATTTTAAGCTTGGGTGTTGTGGAAAAGTGCATTGACATTACCCTTCCACTTCAAACACCTACAACATCCATGCCGCCGTCCCGATTGCTGCAATGTGCGGCGAATTCACTGGGATGACGGCGTTTGAACGAGTTGGGACAAGGCAGCGATCAGGTCAGATTGGGTGACCATGCCGACGAGCCTGCCGCTGTGATCGACGATGGGCAGGTGGTGCATGCCTTCGTCCGAGAGCAGAGGGACGATGCTGGCGACGGCCAGCTCGGGAGGTTGTGTGCGTACTTCGGTTTGCATGAAGGTGGAAACCGATTGCTGCAACAGCCGTTCAAGAGAATGGGTGGCGTCGATGCGCTTAAGAATATCCACCATCGACAGGACGCCAATCAAACGTTCGTCCTGCACGACGGGCAGGAGTTTGACTTTATGGCTACGTAGCAGTCGCCAGGCTGTCTCGGCCAGGTCGGACGGTGCAAGCGTCACCAGATTGCGCGACATGATGTCGGCCAGCCGCAGGGCCTGGGTGCGTTGTTGCAGCAGGTGCTGGCCCAGCTCGCGATAGAGCTGTTGCAGCTGGTCTGGTGAGGCATCAACGATGGTGGCATGGCGACGCAGGGTCTGGCGCCAGTCTTCGGCACTTGGGCTGCTACGCTGGCTCGGTAACGGGTCCTGAGTGGCATGGGGGGACGGGGGAGCAGCCGGCTGGCGTCGCCAGAGTTGGCGGATGATCAGCAGAATCAGCAACCCTGGCAACATGGCCCAGAGTAACTGCGGCAGGCTGTGAAAGTTGCCATGGCTGATGCCGAGCACCGTCAGTAGCGCGACGGCCCCGCCCGGCGGATGCAGGCAGCGAAATAGCAGCATGACGGCCAATGAGGCCATCACGGCCAGCGGCGCAGCCAGCCAGTGCCCAGCCAAGAGCCGGACCAGCAGATAGGACACCAGCAGAGATAGCAGGCTGCCCCCCAGCACGGCCCAGGGTCGGGCCAAGGGGCTGTCAGGCAGGGCCGCCACCAGTACGGCGGAAGCGCCAAGTGATGGCAACAGGGGGTTGCCGGGGAAGCTGGCCGCAATCCAGGCGGTCAGTGTTATCACACATCCTGCAAGCAGCAGCGCAGCCGGCAGCTGGCGTACGTGGGCTGACGACCACCGCAAAGCCGGTCGAGGCCAGCGCACCTTATTGCACCAGCGGGCTGTCAGCCCCGGCCAGATCGATGCCGCTGATCTGGGCTTTTCCTACCAATAATTGCAGATATTGCCGCAAAGCCCGGTCTTCACTCGCGGCTCGCAAAGCATTGGCGATGCCGGTTTGGACTTGATTGAAAGGCAACAGCTGGCCAGCTGCCTTGCGCCCAAGCTGCAGGATATGCAGGCCAAAGCGGGTTTCGATCAGACGGGGAACGATGCTGCCCGCCTCGGCTTTGAACAGTGCCTGCTCAAATTCGGGAACGGTCTGGCCGCGCCCCAGCTGTCCGAGATTGCCACCGACTTCTGCCGATGGGCAATTCGAGCACTCTTTGGCGAACTCGGCGAAGCGCGTCGGCTCTGCCAGCAGTTGCGCCAGCACCGATTCAGCCCTGCCGCGCAACGCTTCCAGATCAACACGCTCAGTCACCTGAAACAGGATATGGCTGGCTTCGGCCAGTTCGCCAACCGTGAAGTGTTCGGGATGGGTGTCGTAATAGCGCTGGCACTCTTCAATCTGTGGTTCAGGCACCTTGAGCATGCGGTCCAGCAGGGTTTCGATAGCCGCCTGCTCGTCCGCCGCGTCGATGCCCTGTTGACGGGCTTCGTCGAGCAATACGCGCTGCAGCACCAGCGCTGTCATCGCACTTTTTACCGGATCTGCCTGGTCCTGATGATTCGGCAGCTCTCTTTCCATATCGGCATCGGTCAGTTCGACACCGTTGACTACGACGGGCATGGTATTTCCTGCAAAGGGAGTTGTTCTGCGGGTACGACCGCCTGGCGCCAAGGCACCATTCCGAAGTATCCGCAGACGGGGTGAGAACCTGATCGGGCGCGGTCTGCGCCGAGCAGGTCTTGAAACGGATCAGACGATGCCGACCTTCAGCGCGTCGAACCAGTTGATAAACCGCATCACGTCATCCCCTTGGTAGATGGCGCCGTGTTGCGGACACAGCATGTCGATTTCGAGGGCAGCCGCGCGTTCACACCAATCGCGTTTGGCAGAGTTCGAGCCCATCCAGCGCCGATGAAAGCCCTCGGCGAAGCGGATGTGCTTGTCGAAATTGGTAACGTATAAATCGCTGGATTCCGGCGGCAACAGCGCCGCACCCACATCGCCCGAAAACAGGATGCGTGCCTTGCGGTCGTATAGGTGGAAGTTGCCCGAAGAGTGCAGGTAGTGCGCCGGGATCGCCTGCAGATCAAGCCCGCCCAGTGCGATGCTGGTGCCCTCGTCCGGTATTGCCACCAGCGTGTTTTCGTCCCCTCCGAAGTGCGGGATGAAGGTCTTCCACAAACCGCTGATGTGGCAACGCAAAGCCGGATTGAACTCCAGCCACAGGGCCAGTGACGAGATCACGTCCGGGTCCTGGTGCGATGAGAACAGCCAACGAATGGCATTGGGGTCAATGGCTTCGCAAATGGCCCCGAATACGGCAGGGAAAATTTCGACCCCGCCAGGGTCGGTCAGGCCAGCTTCTTCGCCGTAAACAATTACGTATTCATTGGTGTCGATCAGATGATTCGGCCGTTCCGGGTCTCGCGAAATGGCCAACCAACGGTGTTGCCCTTCGCTGAACAGGGTATGGGCTTTCTTCATGTCTTGTGCTCCAGCATTTTTTGCAGTTCATCAAGGCGAGGCAGAATGGCGTCGATTTCACGCCGGAAATCATCCGACACCGCTCCAAGCTGAGCAGCATGCGAGTGGGAGTAAGCAGATTCGATGCGTGCCTGTCTGGCGATGGCAATCCCGTACATCGCAGCCTGCAAGGCCGTATCGAGCGTGCTACCCAGTTCGCTGCGCAGGCGCACGGCTTCTTTCTGGGCAGCCGCACCCGCCTGTTGCAGCCGCGCTTGCAGTTTGTCGAGGTAATTGCCAGTGGCCCGCAGCTGGGCGGTCCGGTCGAAGACCATCCGCCGCCGCTCGCCACGCGAGGTGATCGAATCGAGCTTGAGCATCGTAATCGACAGGTGGTGCAACAAATCCATCTGTTTGCCCAGGCGAATGCTGAGCTGGCGGACTTCGTTCGCCATGACAGCAAAGCCCTTGGCATCCTGACCCACGCCCTGCGCCAGGATCAGTGCGTTCAGTCCCATCAGACTGATCTGACGGCAATGTCCGCGCACATCCTTGATCGATTCATTGATTGCGACAGCCTGTTGCAAACCTGTGCTCATGCTCATCTCCTCGGCGTGCTACCCATCCCACACTATAGGCGCTGCTGGCGCATTTTTCGGTCGCACCCGCAAGGGATTTGAGGCAGAACAAGCCTTGCAGCGCCATAACCCCCTACGCAGCCGGCAATGGGGCAGTTACCTATTTCGACAACGCCATGTAACGCTGGGTGATCTGATCCATCACCTCAACAATCCGCTCACTGGTTGTAGCGATTTGCGTCGGATCGCTATCGGCGCGGCTCAAAGCCTGCTCAAAGAATTGCCACTGGGTCGATGCCAGGCCAAGTTCCTGGCGGATGGCAGCGGTATTGACCGGTGCCTGGGATAGTGTCGCCAAAGCCCCGGTCAGCTCATTCCGGGTCTGCTCGGCCAGATCCCGGCTGGCCGCTGTGCCCAAACCGTATTGGCGCAATAACTGGAACTTGGCCAACCGCAACGCCAGCATGCGGGTGCGGCCAGCAGTATTCACCCAACGGCCGACATCAACCCCGCTTTGCTCCTGAAACGCCTGAGTGAGGGCGTTGCTGGCGTTGAGCAGTTTCTCTGCCTGTTGATCCAGGCTCTGGGCGGACTCTTTACCCGGCTTCTGGGCCAGTATCTGTTTGAGGCGTGACCAGTCACTATTGATCGTGGCAAGCGTGGGGTGGATCGACGGCATATTGGCAGCACGTTGCTGCAAAGTCGTTAGCGCGGTCTCGAACTGGCTGACCGAATCCTGCGTTTGCCGCTCGGCCTGCTCTGCCAACACCCCCAGGCCACGTTGGGTGTAGTTTTTAACGATGCGCTGCGTCAGCATCCGCTGCCGGCCAGCAAGATTGATGGTTTCCATACTGTTGTTGGCAGGTGCCGCCAGAGCAGCGCCCGTTGCAAGGAAAAGCACCCCTACCAGACAACGGAAAATATTTCGGGTAACCGCGTATTGCATTGTTTTCATAGTACTCACCAGGGCTGTGCTGAAGTTTTGAAGACGCAGGACACCGACTCTCCCTGCTTTCTTCGCGATGCCAGGAAACCAGAATGTTTCGAAATCCCTTCAACCAAGCCTGTTGGATTGACGACGACCGGGCCCGGCACACGAGTCATGAACGGCTAAATCCCCCTCGCAGCCTGCCCGAACCTTTCTACTACGGCGGCTCGTCAAACCATCCTCCTGAATACCGCGTTGCTGATCAGCCAAGCCCGATGGCTCGCCAGGCAATGCGGTTCGCAGCCAATTAGGCTCTGTTGACGTTTTGTTTCCGGTCGCGCCGGGCCGAGTTTTGGGGCAGGGCGAGGCAGGGTGCGTGCGGTTTAGCGAGCTAAATAAACGAACCCTAACGACGCCATGCCCCAAAAATCGACCCGGCCCGGAGGGTTTCGCCGGATTTGGGCCTGCTGCGGTGTTAAAAACCGCTTGCTTAGTCCACTAAGCGGCGCGCTTTTCGCCTTGCATCAGGCCCAAATCCGACG
>NZ_JARRAF010000044.1 GCF_030129945.1 Parachitinimonas caeni | reverse complement strand
TTGCTGTGCAGGCGGTAACTCATGATCAGGAAGGGTTCTCAAGTTGGGCGATCAGACTACGCAAAAGATCTCTGGCCCGATAGAGCGGCCAGCTACGTCTTGGAATGGAATCTGGTGGAACCCAACATCTAGCCGAGATTCAGTAAATCTTTCCCGAACACCCTCTCGCCAGGTCTGTATCGCTCTGACAGCAGCCCGCACGGACAGGCTGATTTACTTAATTCCGACCAACAACCATTCGAACTAAATATCCAGGTTTGATTGTGGTCTTTTAAACATAAAACCTGGCCACTCGTGCAGTTACCTTTTCTGCACGTTTTATTTCTTCGCTTCTTTAAACAAAAAAACAGGAGAATTTATGACTATTCATCACTCAACCCCTGCCCGCGCTTTCAGATTGCGCACCCTGTCCTGCTTGATAGGTATCGCTGCCTTCTCGGCACTGGCCGGTCAGGCCTCGGCTGCTGATGTTCCCTGCTTTCTGAATGGCTTCGCCTCAGGCGATTTCACCTGGCAAATGACCAGCCCCACAACCGGTGCGGAATACACTGTTGAGCCCGGTGGCAGGGCCTGGGTCAGCATCAGCGGCAATGCCCGGCTGCTAACCAGTTTCGACGGAATGGCCAGCAAGGACTGCCTGGCCTACTGGTATAAACCTGAAGTCACCTTGCAGATCAACGGTAATCAAAGCCTGACTTTGGCCGATGGCCTCTTCAACACTCAGTTCTCGCAAGGGCTTTCGCTCGCTGCCGGTACTTACTCCCTGGGTTTCAAGGGCAAGTTCCAGCTCGCTGCCATCAATAGCCAACCTGTTTATATCACCTCACCGACGATGGCCCAGATTGTCATCAAAGAGAAAAAGGCCCCGCCCAAGATCTTCGGCAGGCTGTTATGGGTGCAGCGTGGTTGGCAAGATCAGGTTGTGGCATCTGGCTGGGCTTGTCTGCAAGAGCAGGCTCAGCCGGTGAATGTGGTTTTTTACGCGGGCAGCCCCTACCCCAACGGTACATTCCTGACCAGCGCCCCTGCCGGCAACCAAGCCCCTCTGATTTGGGCACCAAGCGTGTATGAAAACATGGACAAGTGCGGAGGCGACACGCGAATGCATGCCTTCGATACCAATCTGACAGCCTGGCAAAGCCAGATCTATGGCCAACCGATCTACGCACACGGGGTCTATCCAGATGGACGGGTGTCCGAGCCTCTGAATGGATCACCACAAAGCTTCCAAAGCTCCCCTCCCATCCGCCCCTGTTCAAGCGACGCAGCATTCGGCGATGGATTGTCAGCGCTCTGCGCACCGCCCAATCGTCGTTTTGAGGGCGTAGTGGAAAATCCATTGGAAAATTAATCGACCAACCCGTGCTTGGCGCCAAACAAGGCGCCAGCCGGGCTAATCCTGGCGATATCCGTCTGCATCGTTAGCGCAGCAGGGTGTCGCCAGAGCACGGCTTAGGCTCTGTTGACGTTTCATTTCCGGTCGCGCCGGGCCATCGACCCTGGGGACATGCCAGCGTTGCGAAGCGGGATTTCTACTAGCCTGCCGATGCACACTGGGTATACCCTCACAGCTCGGTAAGCAAGCTATGTGAATGAATGGATCGTCACAAAGCTTGCCGACTCTCGCCTCTCAAGCTCTGCTGACAGTAGGCCGCCATCGGACTTCTGGCTCCGGACCATTTGTCTTTGGAGCGCGATCCGAAAAAAACCTCAACAGAACCCAGGTCTGCGCAAATGCTGCCGCTTAATCTCAACCCATTTCTTCCATGACCCAAACTGCTTTTTCTCCCCGACTGGAGGCCCTGCGCGGCATCGCCGCCTTGATGGTTGCTTACTCGCACTCCCTCGGCGCCATTGCCATACAACATTCAGATTCTGCTGCGATCAAATCCTGGCTCAACGTCCTTGGCAATGGTTGCGCAGGCGTCACCCTGTTCTTTGTGCTCAGTGGTCATGTGCTGAACCTGTCCCTTTCGCGTGACAGCTCGCCACTTTTCGCCAGCTTTACGTCCTTTCTTACCCGCCGGGTACTGCGTATCTGGCCGACCATGCTGGTTTGCCTCGCCGCCTGCGCAATCTGGCTGATTGCGGTTCATCACCCGGTGCGCTACCCGGCTGCATCGGTTGAATACCATTCGTATTGGCAAAACGGTGCGTCGCTGGAGGTATATCTGCACGACGCCTTCTTTCTTACCTATTACCTGAATCCAGTAACCTGGACGCTGCAGGTGGAAATGATTGCGGCACTCCTGTTCGTTCCGATGTGGCGAGCGACCCGACGCTCGTTTGTGCTAGCGGCCTTGTTGCTCGTGGGCTGGACAGTGTTCTTTTTAGCCACGCCGCTTTACGGCTTTGCTCGTAGCGGGTTCGTGTTCATGTTCCTGCTGGGCATGCACGCCGGCAGCTTCTCGCAATGGCTCAGCAAACGCCTGAACGGCCAGCAGATCCGGTGGGGCGTGATCGCCGCATTTGCAGCACTTTGCGTCAGCAATCATCTGATTCCGGAAACGCATGCCGCGGGCTGGGTAGTGAGCAGTATCGCGGCATTCGCTGTCATCAGCCTGCTCAGCGCCAGCGAGGGGCGTACGAGCATCCCGCTGCTCGACACGCGTTTGAGCCATTTTTTGGGCAGGATTTCGTACAGCTTCTACTTATGGCACTTCCCGGTGCTCTACATTCTCGGCACGCTCGGCTTTGCTACCCTGGATCCGGCACTCTGCCAGCGTTGGCCAAATCTGCTCGACAACCTGCTGTTTGCAATATCGGTACTGGTGACTATTCCGCTAGCTTGGTTAAGCCATCGCGCCCTTGAGCGCCCCTGCATCACCTTTGCCAACACGCTAACCAGAAAGCCAAGCGTCAACCCAACCCATTACGCGCATCATTCAGGGTAAGCAGGCTCCCTGACCATCCGGCTCCGACAACGCTTTTGGCTTGCGCGGCTTGATGCGCAGATTGCGCCCAAGTCACGATGCATTTCTAAAATCTTAATTAAATAGATCAATAAAAAAGGGCTTTGCATCACGCAAAGCCCTTTTTGCCAAAATCAATCAAGACTTATTCAGCCTGTTCAGTGTCCGGTGCCTCAAACTCATTTAACCCAGCCGAGGCCGTTCCTCGATCATTCTTGAAAATGTGGCATACGATACCCTCGTAATACCAGCCATATGCACCGCCACCCAGTTCATTGACATCGGAGGTGTAAAAATGTGCGCTGGAACGATCCGGAAACCCTGGCAAGCGGAACCTGACTGAAGGATTAAAATACCTATACAGAGGTTTGGTTTCAGGGGTTGGATTCTTCAAGCAAGCGCCCAGATAGCCTTTAAATTCCCACTCTCCATATCCCGCAGGAATCTCCGATGGATTTGCAGTCAGGAAAAAGTCTTGCGTAGTGGGGTGGCCGGAGGAGCCATTCGGGTTTCTGTGTTGATAGCTCAACAGTGGGACAAAATTCGAACCGCTTGGGATAGGAATCATCTGGTTAAGCATGTAGCCGACAATGCCTTCATGCCGCCACTGTGCTCGAATACCCGAAACAATCGGGTCACTATCCCCCTCCAAAGTGTAGTAGTGCATTTCGGGTCGCCAAGTGAAGGCGTAGCGGTGCAAAGGCGCATATTGCGCCGCCAAAGCGCTGCCTGCTGCCAACGTTCCAAGCAAACCCAAAGCCAGCTTTTTCATCGTCAATTTCATATCTTCACCTCAAGTTTTTATGTTTTAAACAGATGAATTAACCACCATGAAAGGCGTAAAAATCCCACAAATAGATCAGCACCGTCTATTTAAATAATGATCATTACAAAACCTATCACCGTAATCCAATTCATACCGGGGCCGAACTATAAAACCCCATCCAAATCCATGCAACCATTACTTATTACTTACCAAATAATAAGATTATCTAATTGATTGTAATGTATAGAAAATCATCCCAACCAAAAGGCAACAACCATTACCAATTCTCCATATTTTAAATCCAGCAATTCGGGACATTTGTCCCTAATATAATTGGTCGGCCCGACACGACCATTGCCAAAACCTGCTAAATTCCCTGCACAGCCAATAACAACAGGAGCGCACCACCATGTCCGCGCAAGCAGATTCCTTGAAGTCCATTTTTTTTGCCTTGGGAGCGAACTTTGCCATTGGTGTTTCCAAGCTGGGGGCTGCGCTTTATACCGGCTCTGGCTCGATGCTGGCCGAAGCGGTTCATTCCTTCGCCGATTGCGGAAATCAAGCCTTGTTGATCTGGGGTCTGAAGGCCGCCAAGACCCCGCCTTCGCCAGACTTTCCACTCGGTTACGGCAAAGCCATTTACTTCTGGTCGTTTATCGTGGCCTTGATGCTGTTCAGCCTGGGGGGGCTGTTCTCGATTTACGAAGGCGTACACAAGCTGCAAGATCCCGAGCAGATGGAAGCACCCTGGCTGGCAATCGGCGTTCTGGCTTTTGGGGTCGTGGCCGAGTCGATCTCACTATGGGGAGCTATGCGCGAGATCAATAAACTTCGCGGCGGCAAAGGACTACTGCGGTGGGCACAGGAAACCCGCCAGAGCGAGCTGGTGGTGATTCTGGGTGAGGATGTCGCGGCTTTGGCAGGTCTGGCTGTTGCATTGGCGGCTGTCTGCATGGCTACGATCACCGACAACCCGATGTGGGATGCGCTGGGTGGCATCGTGATAGGCGTTTTGCTGATTGGCGTAGCTTTGTTCATCGGCGTGGAAATCAAAGCTTTGCTGATCGGCCAGAGTGTCGAGCCGGAAGTGCGCAGCGCCATGCGCGCGCATCTCGAAGCAGACTCTGCGATTGAAAAGGTATTCAATATCATTACCCTGCAATTGGGTAATGATGTAATGGTGGCGGTAAAAGCCAAGGTAAAAGCCGAAACAGCGGCCGAACAGGTTACCGAAATCAACCGGATTGAAGCCGCACTCAAAGCTGCCTTCCCGCAAATCAAATGGAGTTTTTTCGAGCCGGATATTGCTGATTGAAATACCCCGCCTCAATTCATCAGTCCTCGGGGTTGATGGCTTGAGGCAAGATAAACCTGCTTTCGGTAAATTCTGTATCGGGCATTCGATAGCCGGGCGACTATGGCACAATCCCTGTCGATATCTGCCTATATCTGTCCATGTCATGGCACCGCCTGCTTTTGCAGTCAATCACTGCCGGCGGAAAGACAGGCAGCATAAGGAGGTTAAAAGATTGAGACTTTCCGATTCTTCTACCTTCTCCAGATATTAGCGCTCTGCGACGCTTGTTTGACGATGTATCAATAGATGCCAATCCGGCCAACTGACAATTTTTAAATACAATACAAGACCTTATTCCCCGATATGAATATTCAGGATATTCCGTTTGGCATTACCGATTGGTCCAGCATTTCTGCTACCGAGCATCAAGGCGAGCGGGGAATGGCCTTATGGCGCACCCGTCGCTTTGGTAATGTAAGAGTACGTATGGTCGAATATTCGGCTGGTTATATGGCTGATCATTGGTGCAATAAAGGCCATATCCTGCTGTGCCTGGACGGTGAATTGCACACCGAGCTGGCCGATGGCCGCCGCTTCGTACTGCGGCCCGGCATGAGCTATCAGGTGGCGGACGAGGCGGAACCGCACCGGTCGTATACCGACGTCGGTGCCAAGCTGTTTATTGTTGACTAAGGGGTAGCCGGCGGCATGCAAGCCCCGATTTCGGCATTTCTGGTGCATGGCATGGGGCGTAGCCCGCTGTCGATGCAGATTCTGGCCTGGCGCTTGCGGCAGGCGGGTTTTCGTACCCACTGCTTTGGTTATGTTGCGGCGTTTGAGCGCTTTGCCTCCTGCCGGGAGCGCCTGCTGCGTCAGATCCACCGGCATGCGGGCGCCGCGCCCTTCCTGCTCGCCGGTCACTCGCTGGGCTCGGTGCTGATTCGGGCCTGCCTGCCAGATCTTCCCCGCCCGCCACTGGCCTGTGCCTTCATGGCTCCCCCTACCGTAGCATCGAAGGCGGCCCGTTTTTTTCGGCGCAACCCGCTCTACCGCCTGGGTACGGGCGAAATCGGCCAGCGACTGGGCGAGCCCGACTTCATGGCCGCACTGCCGGTGCCAGACGTTCCCACCACAATCTATGCAGGCGTTGCCGGCCCGCGTGGCCGGTGGTCACCGTTTGGCAACGAAGACAACGATGGCGTATTAGGCTGGTCGGAAGTACAACTGCCCGGTGCCCGCATCCTGCGCATCGACGCCATGCACACCTTCATCATGAACTCGCGGATCGTGACGGCAGACTTGATCTCAACCTGCCGCCAGCTTGCCGGCCAATCGGCCTGACCCCCAACTGCTTTATGTCGACCCAGCCCCCGATTCAAGCCCTGCTATTTGACGTTTTCGGCACGCTGGTTGACTGGCGCGCCACCATCGTCCGCACCGGGCAGCGCCGATTCGGGCAACGCTTTGCCTTGCTGGACTGGCCCGCCTTTGCTGAGGCCTGGCGTGCCGGCTATCGACCCAAGCTGGATGCCATCCTCACCCAGCAAGCGCCTTGGCGGGATATCGACGCCATCCACCGGGAAATTCTTGATGAACTTGCCCCGCGTTTTGGCCTCGAAACGCTGAAGGAGGATGAGCGCGCAGACTTCAATCTCGTCTGGCGCCAGCTCGACGGCTGGCCCGATAGCGCGGAAGGCCTTGTCCGCCTGCGCTGCCATTTCACCGTGGCCACCCTATCAAACGGTAGCGAGCCCTTGCTGCGTGCGCTCAGCGCACATGCAGGCCTGGGCTGGGACCATATCCTGTCTGCCGATCTGCTGGAAAGCTACAAACCCGACCCGGCGATGTACCGCCAGGCGGTGGCCAGACTGGGTCTGAATCCCGATCAGGTGATGATGGTGACTGCCCACTTGAGCGACCTGCGCGCAGCGCGGAGTATTGGCCTGAAAACCGCGTATATTCCTCGTCCAGACGAATATGGCAAACGGACGACATTCGAGCCCCACTCTGCCAGTCACTATGACCTGACTGCGCCATCCCTGACCGCCCTGGCGGATCTGATGCTCCCGCAGCATTGAGGGCGTCTCGAACAACACCGCAGCCTGCCGCCACAACAAGGCAGGTTGAAAGAGGAGACAGAACCATGATTCCCCCCTTACCCAATAAAGGACTACATATGCACCCGATCCAGCCGGTTATCGAAGCGGCATTTGAACGCCGCGCCGACATCACAGCCGCCACCATCGACACCAATCTGAAAGACGCCATCAGCCAGGTCATCGCCGAGCTGGATCGCGGCCATCTGCGCGTCGCGGAGAAGATTGATGGTCAGTGGATCACCCACGAATGGGTCAAGAAGGCGGTATTACTGTATTTCCGTGCCCACGATAACGAGCGTCTGGCCGGTGCCTACACCCACTACTTCGATAAGGTTCCGTCGAAGTTTGACGACTACACCGCTGACGACTTCCGCGAAGGCGGCTTTCGGGTGGTCCCCCCTGCGGTCGCCCGACACGGTAGCTTTATCGGCAAAAACGTGGTGCTGATGCCGTCTTACGTCAATATCGGCGCCTATGTCGGCGAAGGCACCATGGTGGATACCTGGGCCACCGTCGGCTCCTGCGCCCAGATTGGCAAGAACGTCCATCTATCGGGAGGCGTTGGCATCGGTGGTGTCCTGGAGCCGCTGCAGGCTAACCCCACCATCATTGAAGACAACTGCTTTATCGGCGCGCGCTCTGAAATTGTTGAAGGCGTGATCGTCGAAGAAGGCTCGGTCATCTCGATGGGGGTGTATATCGGTCAGAGCACCAAAATCTATGACCGCGAAACCGGCGAAATCAGCTACGGCCGAGTACCGGCCGGATCGGTTGTGGTTTCCGGCAACTTGCCATCCGCTGACGGCAAGTACAGCCTCTACTGCGCGGTCATCGTCAAAAAGGTCGATGCCAAAACCCGCGCCAAAGTCGGCATCAACGAGCTGTTGCGCGGCGACTAAGCTGCCCCAGACACGATGGGCGCATCAGGTTCGGCCGGATAGTGGTTGCCCGGCCGTGCTGTCGATGCCGGGCCGCGATAGCGTGAAACCGCTCACGCTCGCGGCACTGGCTGCAATCCTGGCGTGAATTCGCCTTTTATCCGGACTAGGATGGATTAGGCTGTGTGGACGTTTGGTTGGCAGTGGCACCAGGCCCGAAGCGCTTCACCGGAAAACTTCCGTACCGTTTGTCAGGTCTTAACTCTGAATCGTGCCAACGACGAGGACGTCGTATCACGCCACGCCAGACCCATCGACCTTGCAAAGCGCAATGAAAGCCAGGCTTTCGACCGACCCTGCCAAGGCTCTGTTGACGTTAATGAATGGTTGCGTGCGGAATGGTTGCGCGCGCCGCACTGCGTTTTCACAGCCTGCCGCTACAGCCGGGCCGGCATGAGTGGTAATGACCTGCCAACAACCTGCACAGGCGCGCTGAATGCAGCCTTTATCTATTGACGAAGATATTTCCACCTACCATGTCGTGTTCTCCCGTCGAACTCAATCAGAAATGTTCGTCTTTGGTCGCAACCTGGCGCCACTATCGCGGCAACCCGACCTTTGAAGAATTTGTCGAGTTCGCCGTCACCCTCAACAGCTTTTGTGAATTTCTGATTGCCAAGTCGGTCGCCGGTGTCACCCATGCCGGACATGATCTGGAACAACTGGCCCTGACCCTTTTCGGCACCAGCGAAAGCCATCCCCTGCCCGAAGCGACTATCGAAACCCTGCAGATCAAGGTAGACACGCTACAGCAAGCCATTGCCGAATTCATTGCCACCCACGGCAAACCACAAGAGGAACGCCGGGCAGGTGGCGCCAATGCTACTGCCGTTGTCGATATTCCCAAGCAACGCGAAGTCTGGTTTGTGGGCCACGCCCCCGCCACCTGGCGCGAGATGCTGTCCCAGCTCAGCTACTTTGGTGTACGGGTCGAATTCCAGCACTGGGATGCCATGCCCCCCGTCATTGCCGATGTGCCACTGCTGCTGCTGAACATTGCCGGACTGGAAGCCGACAGCTGGCCAGAGCGGGTCCGCGAACTACGCAAGCGCTTTGGTAGCAGCGATCTGATTGGCCTGTCCGTCCCCTCCGACTTCGACTCGCTACAAGCGGCGCTGACAGCCGGCTGTGACCACTGTTTTCCAGAAGGCACGGGCATGCCGATCATCCTGGCCAAAATACTGGAACTGAACGACAACCAGGAACAGGAAGACTACCGGGTACTGGTGGTTGAGGATTCGCATACTGCGACCCGCCTGATCCAGCGTACGCTCGAAGAAAACGGTGTCGATAGCCATGCTATCGACGATCCACGCTTCGTGCTCGACGCCATGAAGAGCTATAACCCCGACTTGATCCTGATGGATATGTATATGCCCACCTGTACCGGGGTCGAAGCCGCACGGGTGATACGGCAGCATCCGCAGTTTCTTAGTGTGCCCATTGTCTATCTCTCGGGCGAGACCGACGTCGCCCTGCAAATTGATGCCTTGCGGCTGGGGGGCGATCACTTTCTGACCAAGCCATTCAATCCGGTCTTCCTCAACGCGATCGTCAAAAGCAAGATCGAGCGTTACCGCGCCCTGCGCCGCTCCATGTTTCATGACAGCCTTACCGGTCTGCTCAATCACACCAGCAGCAAGCGCTCGCTGGATGCGGCGCTTGCCAATGCCACCAAAGTGGATAGTCCACTGTCGGTCGCCATGATCGACATTGACCATTTCAAGCGGGTGAACGACCACTACGGCCACCCGATTGGCGATCAGGTAATTCGTAGCCTGGCTTGGCTACTCAAACAACGCTTGCGCCGCAACGACATCATCGGCCGCTATGGCGGGGAGGAATTTCTGGTTGCCCTGCCCGATACCGATGGAGAAACCGCCTTCCGGGTGCTGGATCGCATCCGCCGTGATTTTTCACAGATCAAACACCCCTATGCGGACAACAGTTTCAACAGTACCTTCTCGAGCGGCGTTGCCAGTTTTCCCCAGTGGAAGTACGGTGAAGACTTGGTAAAAGAGGCGGATGAAGCGCTCTATCACGCCAAACGCCGGGGTCGCAACCGGGTTGTGGTTGCGGGTATGGAACGCGATGGCTATCTGGCACCGGGCTGACCACCGGTTTTCCCGGCATTGTTTTAACTCTAGGAGACCCTCATGGGACTGTGGCAAAAGCTTACCAACGAATTCATCGACATCGTCGAATGGCTGGATGACAGCCGTGACACGCTGGTCCACCGTTTCGAACGCTACAACAACGAAATCAAGAACGGCGCCAAACTGGTAGTCCGCGAGGGACAGCTTGCCATCATCGTCAATCAGGGACAGGCAGGTGCTGGCCAACCAGCCGATGTCTTCGGTCCCGGCATGCACGAGCTTTCGACCGCCAACCTTCCCATCCTCTCGACTTTGCAGGGCTGGAAGTATGGCTTCAACAGCCCGTTCAAGGCCGAGGTGTATTTCTTCAACACCCGCCTGTTCCCCGATCTGAAATGGGGCACTCCCGGCCCCTCGACCATGCGCGACCCCGAATTCGGCGTAGTGCGCGTGACCGCCTTCGGTATCTACTCGATCCGCATCAAGGATGCCAAAACCGTCCTCAAGGATCTCGTTGGCACGGCTGGCGACTTCACCCTTTCGGATATCGAGAACAACCTGCGCGGCAAAATCGGCTTGCGGATCAAGGAAGTCATGCCGGAGCTGGGCGTGCCGGTCATCGACCTGGAAAGCAAGGTTACGGTGCTGGGCGAGCGCATCCGCGAGAAGATCAGCCCCGACTTCGAACGGCTGGGACTGGAGCTGGTAGAAGTTCAGGTGCAAGACCTTGGTCTGCCCGAAGAAGTGGAAGCCGCCATCGACAAGCAAGGCGCGATGCGGGTCATCGGCAATATGCAGACGTATGCCCAATACGAGGCCGCCAATGCCATGCGGGACGCTGCCAACAACACCGGCGCTGCGGGCAGTGCCATGGGTGTCGGCGTCGGCATGATGATGGGCAATGGCATCGGTGCCTTATTTGGTGGCGGCAGTCAGTCACCGGCTCAGCCCGCTCAGCCTGCGCCTCAGGCCGCCGCACCGGTTGCGCCGCCCCCGCTGCCCACAGCCGTGCAATACTGGGTTGCCATCAACGGCCAGCAAGCCGGTCCGTTTGACCTTGCCGCGCTGCAACAAAAGCTCGCCAGCGGCGAAATCAACCGCGACAGCCTGGCTTGGAAGCAAGGAATGCCGGGCTGGACCGCGATGAGCCAGATTGCCGAGTTGGGATCACTGTTTGCCAACGTGCCCCCACCCCTCCCCCCAATGTAAAAATATCGTTTGGCACGACCATGCAAAACGGGCACCCAAGGGTGCCCGTTTTTTTATCATTACCTAGCCCGCTAAACGGCGCTCGCCCTGCCTAGGCTCTGTTGACGTTTTGTTTCCGGTCGCGCCGGGTCGAGTTTTGGGGCAGGGCCAGGCAGGGTGAGTGAGGTTTAGCGAGCTAAATAAACGAACCCTAACGACGCCATGCCCCAAAAATCGACCCGGCCCGGAGGGTTTCGCCGGGTTTGGGCCTGCTGCCGCGTTAAAAATCGCGTGGCTTATCACTAAGCGGCGCGCTTTTTGCCTTGCATCAGGCCCAAATCCGACGAAACGCGATCCGAAAATAAAACGTCAACAGAGCCTAACCATCAAAGCATTCTTACGGCGGCAAATCGAACAATCACAGACCGTCAATTCAGGAAAGTCCGTGTCGATCTCAAACCGGACCGCGCCACCATGGCAACCGCCCTGATAAGTTTGCATGGGCCGATGACTCATTGGCTATTCCCGTTCCTGCCTTAAGCCGCACTCACAAAACCTTCATTCACAATCTGAATACGCATACCACGCCATTTGGTGAGGTGGTCCACATTCCGATCCAGCAACAAGGCATCGTAATGCCGGCGCTCAATCACAATGTAATCCAGACCCATCTGCTTCATTTGCGCAGCCAACTCATTACAAAATTCGGTAATCGACTGCTGAGCCGGCTTTTGCTGGGGCCGCTTATCAAATAGCGCTTCCAGCGCCTGTCTTGCAGCGTCTTGCATCAAAAAAATCCCTTTATAAAAAATCAAAATTCAAACCGTTTGAGGCAAACAAAGTGATGGCGCCACAACACACACCACTGCCTTGCGAAGGCAAGTTTGCCGCAACAAACCGTGTCGTAAAGGCAAAAACCAATGTGATATCTAAAGTACAGAATTAACCATCAACAACTTGGCCACCCCACAAACGCGAACAGGGCTCATGCCACTTGCCAAGCTGTATTAATTGAAATTAGCAAATAAAACAGAAGTTTCCAATCTGCTACCCCGTCAAATTACCGCCACGGGCCATCTGCCGATAAAACTTTCCCGGAAGATATCAAAACGAGGACATTGGTTGCACAAAGCAAATAATACCAAGTTGGCTATCTGCTTGCTATTTATCTGCACAAGATAAGTAACAGCAGCCTTCAATTTCATCTTAAAGGTCATCACTTCTGGCGCAGACCTGAAGTCTATCGTCTATGCGGTTGGCACTTCAAAAAAAGGCTTGGCGAGCCAGACTGGCAATTCATTGTCCGCCTGACCACCCGAAATTTCGATTGGGCGCCGGCACGCTTCACCACACTTCTATAGCCCCAAACCTTCCAAGCATCAACTAACCATCGCCAATTTCGGAAAATTGATTAATTACCGACAAATAGGCACATCAATTACTCCGTGCTTATTTTTGGAAAAGCCAAGATTAGCCAGTCATCAGACCCGCTCACACCGCACTAATTATCATGACTTACTGAAATTATTTAAACCACAACCTTACAGCAAGCTTAATTAGTCCACTAATATATCAGCACAAAAATAATGGTAAGTTATTGATAATAATCAAGATTATAGAAACGTTAGTGGCCTAACAGACAAATACCCAAGCCATTAGCCAGCCATTAGTTAGTCATTAGAAACAGAACAATTTTTTTGTGCAACACTGCATCCATTCCAATCAAGAAAATTTTGAACGACCAAGGAAGATCTTGCTGTACCGCAACAGCTTCTTGCCATTAAATATCAGCCATCTATTCAATCCAAGGCGGTTAAATGAACACCATTGCAAAAGATGTTTTAAGAGTCCGTCTGGAAGAAAAATTAATGCGGGAATGCGGCGAAGGATTAATTAAAGCATTAAAAGATCCAGCCGTTGTTGAAATCATGCTGAATCCAGACGGAAAAATATGGCTGGATATTAGCGGGCAGGGAATGGGTGATAGTGGCTTGATGATGACTTCAGCCGCCGCAGAAAGCATGCTGGCAACTTGCGCCAGTATGCTGGGCACTTCCCTGACTTATCAAAGCCCGATTCTGGAGGGCGAATTTCCGCTGGATGGCTCGCGTCTGGAAGGCTTGATTGCGCCGCTTGTTCGCGCCCCCGTTTTCACCATTCGTAAAAAAGCGACCCGGATATTCACACTGGATGATTACAACACCAGCGGAATTATTGGTGAATCCCTCGCGGGCGCTGACGAGTCCGGACAGCCATCCAAGCATGCCGTTCGTTATGACCGCAGCCCGGTTGAGGCAATCCGGCGCGCCGTTGTGGAGCGGCAGAACATCCTGATTGTGGGTGGCACCGGTAGCGGCAAGACCACGCTGGCCAACGCCGTGCTGGCAGAAGTGGCCCGGCTGGCCAAAGAAGACCGGCTGGTGGCGATTGAAGATACCGTTGAATTGCAGGTGAGCATGCCCAACAGCGTGCTGCTGCGGGCCAACGAACACGTATCAATGCAACGCCTGTTGCGCGCCACCATGCGCTTGCGGCCCGACCGCATTGTGGTTGGCGAGGTGCGAGGCGGCGAAGCACTGACTTTGTTGAAAAGCTGGAATACCGGCCACCCCGGTGGCATTGCCACCATTCACGCCAATTCGGCCCAAGGCGGTTTACTCCGGTTAATGCAGCTGGTTTACGAAGCGCCTGAAGCAAAAAATCTTTCTGAAAATGCCATCGGCAAAATGATTGCCGAGGCCGTCAATTTAGTGATTTTCATCGAGCGCAGTCATTTGCCAGGAGGGCGGCGCGTCAAGGAGATTGTCCATGTAAAAGAATTTAGTGATACCCACTTTATTTACCAGCCAATTGTAATTGGCACCCCCCCAACTGCCTGACAATTCATAACCCAGAAAGGTTTTATATGAAACCCATTTCAATCAATCGTGCCATTTTAATTGGCTTGCCCATTCTTTTATTCAGTGGTGCTGCCATGGCTGCCGGCTTGCCTTGGGAAAAGCCGCTAGAGACTCTTCAAAAATCACTTACCGGCCCAATCGCCCAATCCATCGGCATTCTAGCCATGGCGGTATCGGGCGGTATGCTGGCCTTCGGTGGTGAACTGGGTGACTTCACCAAGCGGATCATGATGGTGGTGTTGGCACTAGGTGTGATGATGTTTGCCGCTACATTTGTAACCAGTCTTGGCTTCCCTGCCGCCGGTTCTTAATTGAGCTTACTCACAGGTATTTACGCCAATGGAAGAGCCTCGTTTGATTCCAATCCGTCGCTCACTAAACCGCCCTCACTTGCTTTTGGGGGCTGAGCGCAGCCTGGTCCTGTTTTCGGGAGTGATTACCGCCATGGTGATCTTCTCGGGGAAAATGTCCATTCTCTCTCTGGTGGTTGGCGGGGCTTTCTGGGCGTGCGCTTTCTGGGCATTGGTACGTATGGCAAAAGCCGATCCGCAAATGAGCCAGATTTATCAGCGCCATATTCGCTATCGCGCTTATTACGTCGCCCGTGCCTGCATTAAATCGGCCATTCGCCCCTCGTCCAAATCATTTAGTTAAACCATGTTGAATCTCAAACAATTCCGCGATCTTTGCCAAAGCCTGCCCGACCTCCTGAATTTTGCCCTGTTGCCAGAAGACGGGATCATGCAGAACAAAGACGGCAGCCTGATGGCCGCCTGGTACTTCCGGGGTGAAGACCTCGATAGTGCTACCCCGGCCGAGCTGGCCGCCATTTCAGCGCGGATCAATGGCGTACTCACGAGCTTGGGCAATGGCTGGATGCTGAATTGTGATGCGATTCGGCGACCGGCCACTGCATACCCAGTGGCCGGCCACTTCCCCGACCGAACCAGTCGTTTGATTGACGAAGAACGGCGCGTCCAGCACGAAGGCGAGGGCAGGCATTTTGAAACCAACTATGCCCTGACCCTCACCTTTCTGCCGCCGCTTAATGCCAGCAACAAGATTATTGATCTGATCTACGACGACGATCTGCGCGACGATTCCGAAGCCGGTCAGGCGCTACGCATTTTGGCGCAGTTCAAGCGACGGCTGGACGACTTCGAGCATGCACTCAGCACCTGCCTGCGCATGCGGCGGATGCGCGGCATCTCGTATGTCGATCGCTTTGGCAAGACCGTCGTGGAAGACGAGCTGTTGCAATACCTTGAATTCTGCGTCAGTGGCGAACAGCGCCCAGTGCGCCTGCCGTCGATTCCGATGTATCTGGATGCCCTGATCGGCGCCCACACCTTTCAGACCGGTATCGAACCCAAAGTCGGCAGTCGCCATGTCAAAGTCGTCGCTATCGACGGCTTTCCGCACGATAGCTACCCCGGCGTGCTGAGCGTACTCGACACCCTGGGTTACGAATACCGTTGGTCTACCCGATTCATCTTCCTCGACCCGCACCAGGCCCGGCGCGTACTCGAAGGCGTCCGCCGTCGCTGGCAACAAAAGCAACGCGGTCTGAAAGACCAGATGTTCAATACCACGGGCGGCCCGGTCGATCTGGACGCCGTGGAAATGTCTGACGACGCCCAGGCCGCCATCGGTGAAGCCGAAAGCAATCTGGTGAAGTTCGGCTACTACACCTCTTGCGTGGTGCTGATGCATGAAGACCGCGAAATCCTCACCGAACAGGCGCGTGAAGTGCGCAAAGCCATTCTCAACTACGGCTTTGGTGCCCGCATTGAAGACATCAATGCCGTCGAAGCCTATCTGGGCAGCATTCCCGGCCACGGTTATCCGAATATCCGCCGGCCGATTCTCAACACCCTGAATCTGGCCGACTTGCTGCCGGTAACCGCGCTGTGGGCCGGCATGGGCAGCAACCCCTGCCCGTTCTACCCGCCCGACTCGCCGCCGCTGTGCTACACCGCCACCACCGGCTCCACACCGTTCCGGCTGAGTCTGCATGTCGAAGATGTCGGCCATAGCCTGATGATCGGCAAAACCGGCGGCGGCAAATCCACCGCCCTCAACTTTCTGATGGCCCAGCATCTGCGCTACCCGAACGCCCAGGTGTTCGGCTTCGACAAAGGCTATTCGTCGTTCATCCTGACCAATGCCTGCGGCGGCACTTACTACGACATCGCAGGCGACCAGGGTGAGCTGGCGTTCTGCCCCTTGCGCAATATCGACAGCCAGGCCGACCAGGCGTGGGCTGCCGAGTGGATCGAAGTGATGCTGACGCTGCAAGGCGTCGCCGTGACCCCGGCCAAGCGGCAGACCGTCTACGAGGCCATCTTGCGGCTAACGCTCTCGCCCCGCCGCACCCTCACCGAATACGTGGCAGAAATCCAGGACGAAGAACTGCGGCAGGCGCTATCGCACTACACTCTGGCCGGTCCGATGGGCAATCTGCTTGATGCCGAGGAAGACTGCCTGCGCTTCAGCAACTTTCAGGTATTCGAGATGGAGCACCTGATGGGCATGGGCGAGAAGAACGTGGTGCCGGTGCTGCTCTACCTGTTCCGGCAGATCGAAAAGCAGCTCGATGGCCGGCCTACGATGGTGGCGCTCGACGAATGCTGGTTGATGCTCTCGCACGAACTGTTCCGCGAAAAAGTGCGGGAATGGCTAAAGACCTGGCGTAAGAAAAACGCCTTGGTGATCATGGCCACGCAGGAACTTGCCGACGTGCTGAACAGCCCGATCCGCGATGTGGTACTCGCCAGCTGCCCGACCAAGCTGCTGCTACCCAACCCCGAGGCACGCGAGTCCACCTCTCGCAACATGTATGAGCTGATTGGCCTGAACGACCGCGAAATCGACATCCTCGCCCACGCCACGGCCAAACGGCACTACTACTACAAATCACCTTTAGGTCGTCGACTATTTTCATTTGGTTTTGGACCGGTGGCTTTATCTTTTATTGGCGCCAGCGGCCAGGAAGATATTGGCAAAGCGCGTGAATTGATTCGCCATTACCAAGGTAATTGGCCGGCAGAATGGCTGCGTGCGCGCAATCTGGATGGCTGGGCCAATGCCTGGAATCGGAAATAATTAAGCAAGACAGGAGAAGCAAGTGAATTATTTAAAAGAATATATACCAACTCCAAAAATCAACAAACAATGGCTAATAAAGTTTCTGCTATTCTCTGGGGTTTTGATTGCTGGATTTTTTTCGGCAGCTTACGCAGTAGAAGGCATTACAATCGGCAAGCATACCGGAAATTTTGACTTATTTGATGACATTGTAAAAAGCAATCAAACAATCACCGCCGGCTGGCAGAAAAAACTGGGGGAGTTAGGGCAAACCACTTTCAAACTACTAGCTACTATTGAATTTGCTTGGGCTGCCATATTATGGTCCCTTGAGAAAGATAACCTCAATAGCCTATCTATTGAGATTATCAAGAAAATCATGGCCATATCATTCTTTTATATGCTTTTGCTATATGGCCCAGAGTGGATTCCGATCATTGTAGATTCATTCTCCGAAGCTGGTGCTCAAGCAACTGGAAAATCACCATTAACTACGGACAAAATCATCGCAACAGGCTTATCTGCTATTGGTCAAATATGGGAAGATTGCCCGACCGGATTTTTTAGCGTACTAGGTGCCCTTGGTAAAATTATTGTAGCCGTGATTGCAACAGTTATTACCATGGTTTGTTTTGTTATTACAGCCGCTCAATTTCTTTGCCTGAAAATAGAGTCATTTATACTTTTTGCCGCAGGAGCCATTTACCTTGCATTTGGTGGCAGTAGCCACCTCAAGAGCCATACAGAAAAATATTTCACCTATGCTCTTAATGTTGGTATTCGGCTTTTAGTTCTGACCCTGGTTATAAGCATCATGATTATAAGTTTAGATGCCATGGCCAAAGATTGGGAATTTGAATATGAAAATATCATGAAAGTAGTAGCAATAGCCTTGATGGTGGTGATACTGGCACAAAAAGCGCCTGAGATGGCCAGCTCCGCTTTTGGTGCCAGTGTTGGCCTTTCTGCCGGGGGCGCCAGTGCCGCCGCTGCCGGGGCTATGGGTGGGGTGATGGGCGTGATGGGTGGTCTAAAGCTTGCTGGAGGAGCCACCAAATCTGCACTGGGGGGTGGGGTTTCGGGTATACAAGGTCTGAACAACCTTGGAAAAGCGATGAGCGCAGCAAACGACTTGGCAGACTCCAAAGGGGGTGGGTCTGGTGGGAAGACTGGCGACGGCATAGGAACATTGGGTGGTAGTGGCGGTGGCGGTGGCGGTGGCGGCCAAGCGGCTGATAACTTAAAAGTTGGAGCTGGTGGTTCGGACAATACTCATACCCAACCAAATGAAAGCCAAGCTGACAACAACCGAAATCCAGCCACGAAGGGCGATACCATGCCAGGCAATAGTCGCGCTCATGGGAGTGATGACAATGATTCGAAAAATGATTCAGGTAGCAGCGCGTCCCGAGCTAAATATCGATCCTTAGGTACAAGTGCTGGAGTGGCAGCTCTTGCTATCGCCAACGGCTTGATGAAGGGTGCAACCGGCAAGGACCTTCTTCTCAATCAAACTAACAAACTCCTAAAGGGGCTGGGTGAGCAACCACTCCAAAAGGGAATGGGCTCCAATGATCTTGTGAAAAACTATTACAGAGCAAAGCTTCGCGCAAACCAGGTTCAGAAAGTCAAAAACACCTAAAAAGGTTTAATTGGAATTACTGGTGACACACTGACTCCAAGCCAAACAATTCGCTAATTTAAATCTGGCAAGGTAAGAGAAATGAGCACAAACACCCATTCGACAGTGGCGCCCACTGGCGCCGAGATCATGCAACCTGAAATTGGTCACACACCGCAGAAGGAAAATACGGCCAAACAAAAGCCTAATAAAGGCGTTGATTCACCCTATTTAGAAGCACGGCGGGAATGGAATGAGCGCTACGGCAGTTATATCAGCCAGGCCAGAAACTGGCGTTTATGCGCGATTATTTCTTGCCTGACGACATTGGCTTCGGTGGTAGGTCTGGCTTATATCGGTGCACAAAATAAAATTGTGCCTTATGTGGTGCAGGTTGATAAAAACGGTGTCGCCACAGCAAGTGGCGCAGCAGACAAAGCCCAGGCCGCCGATGAGCGGGTGGTAAAGGCCTATATTGGCCGCTTTATTACCGATATGCGCACCGTTTCGCCCGACCTGGTAGCCGAAAAAGCCGGCATTGAGCGCGTATATTCGATGATTTCCAATGGTTCGCCAGCACTGGTAAAACTGAATGAGCATTTTCAGAAGAACAACCCATTTACCATTGTTGCAAACTCGATGGTGGCGATTGAAATCACCAGCGTATTACCGATTACCGAGAAGACTTGGCAGGTCGAATGGAATGAGATTATTCGCGACCGCAGAGGCGAATTAACCGCCAATAATAAAATGCGGGCCTCGATAACCATTGAAGTGACACCGCCCAAAGATGAGAAACTGCTACTGGTTAATCCACTGGGTATTTATATTACCGATTTGAACTGGGTTCAGTCTTTGCAGTAAGTACGCACTATTTAACCAGGCAAGTAATCAACCGATTGATACCATCAGCCCCGGCTGACGGCGGGTGTTGCTGCGCCGATTGCTACCAAGCCTCTCAGGCACATTGAAATGCCTATTTAAATAAATGAGATTTACACAGGAAAGCCGAAAAATGTCTGTTAAACATAGTCTGCTCCTTTCGCTGCTGGTGGCGACTGGCCCGGCCTTGGCGGCCGGTGCCGGCGGCCAGCCCGCACCAAGCACCCCAGCCACGCCGGCCCCCACCGTGCCGGCAGTCCCGGCTGCCAACACTGCCAAAGATGCGGCCAAAGATACCGGTATTACACCGCCACTCAAGCTCAGTAACCAGCTGCCAGCCGTCACCCCGCCCGCAGACTGCTCGGCCGAAGCCGCTTGCGAGCCCCAAAAGCACAGCAAGAAAAAGAAGAAGAGCCAGTCCGGCAAGTCTGACGATGAACTGGCGGGCACCTCCATCAGCAAACCCACCCGGCAGGCGCTGGAAAAGTCGCAGGCATGGGCTGAAAACCCGCATACCGCGCCAGGACTAAGCGAAGGTGGTGCGGTGGTCTTCAACTTCGGCGAGTCGGCGCCCACTGTGGTCTGCGCCCCTCTGCGCATCTGTGCGGTCACACTCGAACCGGGTGAGGTGGTGCAAGGTGCGCCGCATGTGGGCGATGCCGTGCGCTGGAAGATTTCACCCGCCACCTCAGGTGGTGATGGCGAAGGCCAGGGCAAGATCACGCATCTGATCATCAAACCCACCGAGGCCGGGCTGGACACCAATCTGATCGTGCCCACCAACCGTCGCACCTACCACCTGCGTCTGGTGTCGAGCCAACGCCGTTATGTCTCTCACATCTCGTTTGCCTACCCCGAAACCAGTGACCGGGCCTGGTCGAGGGCCGCCGGCCGTAACGGCCTGTCTGCCTCAGGCAAGGCTGGAAACCCGGATAGCGACCTGCCCTACCTGACCATGGAATCGCTGAATTTTGATTTCAAAATTGAAAACAAGAAGGGCAAGCCGGCTTTCCGGCCCAAGCGGGTGCTGGCGGATGGGCAGCACACGTATCTGGTGATGAACGACAACCTCTCCAGCGAGCTGGCGCCGATCATCGTTGCCATTGATGAAGCCGGTAACGAGCAGATGATCAATTTCCGGCTCAAGGGCAATGTGTTTGTGCTCGATGGCAGCTACAAACGGCTGGCGATGATGACCGGTGTCGGCAGTGATCAGCAACGGGTCGAAATCAGCCGTGAAGTCCGTTGCAAGCGCCGTGGCCTGTTCGGTATCTGCCGCGATGAAAAGGACGACAGCAATGGCTGATTCGCAGATCAAATCTCCCGACCGTCTTGAGCTGCGCGGCAAGCCCATCGCCAGCGTGCGCATCAATAAAAAGGCCGCGATGTTTGCCGTCGGCATTCTGGCAGCTGTTGTGCTGGTGATTGTGACCAATATCAACAGCGAGCCCAGCGCAGCCAAGAAGAAAGCCGAGAGCGCCAAAGCCGACCTGACACCCGCGCTGGGCGCGGCTCGCGCCATTACCAATGCGCCCCCCGGCGTGCCGGTGACACCGAGCCTGCCAGAAGAACTGGCGCGCACGACACCCAAGCCGCCAGAGCCGGTGGCAGGTGGGCCACTGATGGCCTCGCCTCCCACTCAGGTGCCACCACCGGTGAAACAGGCAGGCTTCACGCTGCCGGGCAATACACCGCCCGTGCCGCCGCTCAACCAGCCGCCTGTTCAGACTGCCGCCCCGACGGCTGCCAGCACTGCAGCGGGCAGCGACGGCCGCACAGCGCTTGATGCCGCCCGCAATGCCGATAGCGTCGCCGCAGGCTTCGGCCCATCCGGTAGCGCACCGAAAGCCGGTATCACATCGGGGGGCGGATTGCCGCCCGCAATCGGCCAGCTGGCCAACCAGCTACTGGGCGCCAATGGTGGCAATGGCGAGCCCGACCTCAACCAGCAGGCACAGAAACAGGCCTTCCGCGACCAGCTGGCGCAAGGCGACGACTTCACCCTGGCCAACCGGGTGCGCCGTCAGCAAAGCCCTTACGAGCTGAAAACCGGCACGGTGATACCGGCCATCATGATCGGTGCCATCAATTCCGATCTACCCGGCGAGGTCATCGCACAGGTGTCGCAGAACGTCTACGACTCGGCCAGCGGCCGCTACCTGCTGGTTCCGCAAGGCACCCGGTTGTTTGGCCGCTACGACTCGAATGTCACCTTTGGTCAGGACCGGCTGCAACTGGGCTGGCAGCGACTGATCTTCCCCAACGGCAGCACGCTTGATCTGCAAGGCATGGCCGGCCACGACGCTTCGGGCAATGCTGGATTTGCCGACGAAGTCAACCATCACTACGGCCGGATCTTCGGCTGGGCCCTGGGCAGCTCACTGGTCTCGGCGGCGTTCCAGCTATCGCAACCCCGCCAGCGCACCAGCCTCTGGTCCGGCAATACGCAGCAGACCAGTCAGCAAGTAGTTGGCGCCGCTGTTGGCCAGGAACTGGCACAGCTCGGAAAGGACATCGCCCGCAAGAACATGCAGATCCAGCCCACCGTCACCATCCGCAAGGGTTACCCGTTTGTGGTGATGGTCAACAAAGACATCCGCTTTGGCGGCGAATATGCATCCAACTGACAAGCTGACTTTTAAGAAAATCAGCATTTTCAACACACAGCAACAATCTCGACACTGCCCCTAATTCCAACCGAAATAGAAGCAGCTTTCTTGAGAATGGATTCAGAATGAAACCCTACAAAACCAACTACACCACCGAACAGCCCGTTTCTGCAGCAACCCTCAAACGGTCTCCCCTCAACGAACAGCGCACCTTGGCGCAGCTGGGATATGCCGGCGCACGGCCCGATGCCACCCTGTTGGGCTGGCAGTCGATTGACGCCACCTGTCTGCTACGGCAGCTGGATGATGCGGGCTTTGAAGCCAGCCCCTATGGCTATTTGGGCATCCCCCGCTTAGGCATCAACGCCAATCTGCTGGGCCAGACCGGCCGGGGGGGTGAGCTGGCCAAGGTGGCCTTGGTGGTGGGCGGGCCGGGTAGCGTGGCGCCGGATGGCCGGGGGCCGAGCGAGATGCCTTGGCTCGCGCACGCCGAGAACTGGATTGAGGTACCACCGCGCCACCTTGAATTGGCCAACGCCCTGGTTGCCGCCTTGCAGCAAACCTTCCCGCAGACCGAGATTTTTGCCGTGGGTTTTCGCCGCACCGGCTTTGGTGCGGAAGTGCTCGACTTGTCGGCCAACACCGCTAACGAGACGGTGTTGGGCCAGACCAGCGTTCAGCGGCTGTCGCGCTGGTTCAAGGCGCTGATCCCATCTGCCCCCGCCGCCGAGCCCATCGTCATTTCGCCTGGCTCGACCTATCTGAATGCCGCTTATGCGCAGGCTACGGCTTTCTGCCCAAACTGATTCTCACCCTAGCGCCATCATGCCAGCCGATCTTGTGATGTTGATGCAGCAATGTGCCCCGCAGGTTGCCCCAGCCACCCTGCGAGCGCTGGTGAAGGTCGAGAGTGGCTTTAATCCGCTGGCGATCAATATCAACGGCGGCACCCGGCTTGCCCGACCCGCCGCCAGCCCGCAGGAAGCGGTGGCCTGGACTTCGTGGCTGGTAGAGCGGGGTTATTCAGTGGATGTGGGCCTGATGCAGGTGAACTCGGCCAATTTGCGCCGTCTGGGCGTGCCCATCGCCACGGCCTTCGATGTCTGCACCAATCTGCGTGTCGGCGCCGGCATTCTGGCCGGGCAGTACCAGCGCAGCCGCAAGCAGGGCGCAGACGGCGATGCTGCGCTCTACGCCGCCTTGTCGGCTTATAACACCGGCCATTTCAGCCGAGGGATTGCCAATGGCTATGTCGGCAAGGTGCTAGCTGCCTCGGGCGCGCCTGCACCGACAGCCTTGTCGATACCGCCGCTGACTGTGGTCGGACGTAAGCCATCTGCCCACGCCGGTCGCGCCCCTTCGTCTTTTCATGCGGATAGCGAAGTGACGGGCTTCGGCCAGGCCAGCACACAATTTTCACAAGGATCTTGAACATGACCCGACTCAAAACACTGGCCAGTCTGTTGCTGGTGGCACTATTGCTCGCTGGCTGCATGGGTGGCAGCGGCGATGACAAGGCGGACAAGGAAATCGACGCCGAACTGGCCAAGCACCCCGAAAATGCCGAGTACACGCCGCTTACTGACAGCAAAACGCTGAAGTCGATGAGTGATGCTTACAAAAAGCTGATCGAAGACAAACACGCATCAGCCAGCGAACGACCGCGCGCCTTCATGACGGTGATCGGCGAAGATCCAATTGACAAGGAGCAGGGGCCCAAAATAGCCAGTCGCTTCGGCTTCACTTATCGGCCTGAAATGCGCGTCACGACGCTGATTACGCCAAAAGGCTGGATTGTGGTGCCCTCTCATAGGCAGATAAAGCTGGAGGTTAACGATGTGGTGGACTTTGAATTTCCCTCTGCCAACGACATCGCTGATCTGAAATCGTCGGATGAGGTGAGAAGCAAACTCACCAGCCTGCTCGATAGCGGGGCGGTGGGCATTCTCACCAAGCGTCTCGATTGCAAGGCAGACAAAGCCGGTCAGTCCGGCTATTCGGTGAGTTGTAACGGAACCGTGGCGCCTTACATTCAGAATGCAAGCAGCTATCCGGCAGGCACGCTAGATTGGATCAACCAGATGTCAAAACAGCAATCGCAAGACGATGGTAGTGACGACTGGAAAGACAACGGCGGTAGCTCTGGCGGTGGCGGTGTCTGCAAGCCGCCGAAATGTCCTTTGTAAGGGGTGATAGCAATAGCTCATTTTCCATATACCGCCACGCTGTTTTCTGCTTCTTAGAAAACATTTTATTTAAAATAAAAGCCAGGATTTTTAAAATTTTTACCACCAAGATCGGGCGGCAATCAAGCGTAACCGGCATGGGGTTTCACGTTTAAATATAAAGCACTCCAAGCAGGATCTTTTTCTTTAAGCGCGCAATTATTTAATTAACCACAGCAAGAGGATTCCATGGAAAACACAAACTTAACTGCGCAAGCGGTTGCAACTGCGGCCATTCTTGGCATTTCGAAAGTAGCCTACGATTTATATAACGACACAAAAATTCGCGAGGAACACTATGCCAAGCCACTGGCAAACATGCCGGAAAATGCAGATGCGCTTGCAGCGGAAATGAAATCAGTTGTGGACAATGCAATAAGCATCATTCAGTCAGGTCACTCAAATGATGCAGTAGCCCTTTCCAAAGAAAATGAACTACTCATGGAAAGTGCTGGGATTAAATTGGAAGATTTGAAACAAATCCAGGAAACCATCGAGCTAGATAAAAAAAATGAAGGTATTGACCCCCAATTGCCAAGCCTTTTGGAAAATCTCAGAACAAGAAAACATGATCAAGTTGATATGGATCTCGCCGTTGGCGCGTCACTGCAACGCAATCATGAAATGGAAGCAACCCGGGCGAAAATCTCTGGCGTAGGGCTGATGCTGTCGAGCTTCATGAAAGAGAAGGGCCTATCCATAGAGCAAGTACAAGAAAAAGCGATAAGCAAGCTTCAGAAAAGAGGTAATGCCGAACCAACTGTCAGCGATATAAGCAGAGAGATGATTCAAAGTGCCAGCCGCGCCAACCAAGATCTGGTTGGAAAATTAGTCAAGACACTGACAGGCCAAGGACACGCCCCACAGGCTGCGCCCGATACTCAACCAAGCCCATCACAGGCGAATTCTGTCGACCCACAAGCCCTGCAACGAGAGGGTGCAAGGTTACCCGCTCAAAGTCCGTCCAGTCCTCCCCCCCAGAGACGGGAGGGGAGCCCGCAACGAACTTCAACCCAACAGCCAACAACACTGTCCATGTCTCCTGGCCGCACCCGCAGAGGTTGATCAGACTCAGGGGGCGGAAACGGGGGCATTCATTTGCTACCCACCCATTGCCGCCTAGGTACCTGATTTCACGGCTTGCCGCCAAGGGCGACTAATCGAACACCAAAGATATTGCAATGGACTCAAAGAACTCGCTAGCCACTCCGCTATACACCGTACCGACTCAGCGCAACAGTCCGGGAACCATCCTGATGCAAAACATCGGTGCCGGTGTGTTTCTGGGGCTGATCCTGAGCTGGATTTGTACCCAATATGTCGCCAGTCAATTGGGCTATCAAGAGGCGCTCGGTGAACCGATGCTGGTGATTGGAAGCTGGAAGCTCTACCCCCCCATTAACTGGTGGGTTTGGTATAGCCACTATCACTCACTAGCCAACCCGGTTGTGCAAAGCGCGTTCCGCTTGGCTTTGTGGCTGACGCTGTTTGGTGGCCTTGCGATTGCCGGCTTTATTGCCTACCGCGCCCAACAGGATAGGAAACGACAAGCCAGTGAGTCAGAACATCTACACGGTTCGGCGCATTGGGCATCGGCCAACGAGGTCAAGCAAACCGGATTACTGGGTAATGGCAGCGGGGTATACGTCGGCGCCTGGAAAGATGCCAGTACCAATACGATCCACTATCTCCGCCATGACGGACCGGAGCACATCATGGCATTTGCTCCCACCCGCTCTGGTAAAGGTGTGGGCCTGGTACTGCCTACCCTGCTCTCCTGGCCCCATAGCGCACTGATCTACGACATCAAGGGTGAAAACTGGGCGTTGACTGCGGGTTGGCGACAACAGGAAGCCGGCAACCGCGTGGTCAAGTTTGAACCGTCCGCCATGGATGGCTCCAGTGCCCGCTATAACCCCTTAGCTGAGGTGCGGGTGGGGACAGATCGAGAAGTGGCGGATGTGCAGAACATCATGACCATGATCGTCGATCCAGATGGCAAGGGCTTGGAAGACCACTGGCAGAAGTCCAGTCAGGCCCTTTTGGTTGGTGTGGCGTTGCATGTGCTCTATGCCGATAAAAACAAGACGCTGAATGGCGTAATCGCCTTTCTCAGCGACCCCACCCGGACAGTGGCAGAGTCCATGCAATTCATGCTGGACACCGACCATGATCTGGTCGGAAACGGTTGGCCCCATCCGGATGGCACACCCAACTACTGCCACCCGGTGGTAGCTGCCGCCGCGCGTGACATGCTGAACAAGGCTCCGGAAGAACAATCTGGGGTGGTCTCCACTGCCATCTCATTCCTGACCTTGTACCGTGACCCAATCGTGGCGCGTAACACCGCCGCCAGTGACTTCCGCGTCCGTGACTTGATGAACGATGACAAACCTGTCTCGTTGTATCTGGTAGTGCCACCTTCAGATAAAGACCGCTTACGCCCACTGATTCGCCTGATCATCAACCAGATAGTGCGGGGCCTGACCGAAAAAATGGAGTTCAAGGACGGCCGCAGCATTGCCGGTTACAAGCATCGCCTGCTGCTGTTACTAGATGAATTCCCAAGCCTGGGCAAGCTGGATGTATTCGAGGAATCTCTGGCGTTCATTGCAGGCTATGGCATGAAAGCCTACCTGATCATTCAGGATATCTCCCAGCTATGGACTGCTTATGGCAAGGACGAAAGCATCTTCTCCAATTGCCATGTGCGCGTAGCCTATGCCCCAAACAAAATCGAGACCGCCGAACTGCTGTCAAAAATGACCGGTACGGCCACCATCGTCAAGCAATCGCATTCCTATTCCGGCAGCGTGTATGGCTCGCAGTCCAATGTCTCGATCTCCACACAGGAAACACAACGGCCACTCTTGACTGCCGACGAGGTCATGCGTCTGCCTGCTGCCAAAAAAGATGCCAAGGGTAATGTCAGCGAGCCAGGGGACATGCTGATCTTCATGGCCGGCCAGACGCCCATTTACGGCAAACAGATTCTGTACTTTCTCGACCCCTCCTTTTCGGCACGGGCGAAGGTACCGGCACCGGAAAAAAGCGATGTGATTAGTCAAGACACTGGTCTGAATCACAACAACTCCAATCTCCTTATTTGAAAATAGTCAAAAGGAAATCCCATGCCTGGCCATAAAAATAACCTCCCCCAAATTGAAGGTGATTTCATCGAAACAATGAAAAAAGCCATCAAAGATATGCATTCAGTAAGCGATGAAGCACTGAATCGAATGACCGTTGAGTGCTTCGGCAACGAAAATGGTGCAATAGATCGCTACATCAACGATTTTTTGGACCATACCAAACCACAGGCCAGTTTCGACGAAAGGCAGCAGGCGGTTGATGAGTACAAAAAAAACCAGGGTGCACTGCCCCCTGCTTTCACTAATCACAATGGAAAGATCAGTGTGTTGGATGTGCATCCGGATTTTTCCATGAATGGCCATGCGGACAATACGTTATACAAATCAGTATTGATTCATGAAGCCATGCATTCCGTTTCGCATGAAAGCCAAGGTTTGCAATCGCATTCAAGTGATGACCATTACAATTGGGATGAAGCTCTCACCGACTACCTTGCCGAGCAGGTAGCAAAAAAACTCGCCGACCAGGTAGCACCAAATAGTGAGCAAAAAGTCGTTTTCCGCTCAAATTACTACACCAACACCGGCAGCAAGGTAAATACCATCCAGTTACGTAGTCAAATGGAATCCGAATTCTCTGAAGTCCTTGAAAATATCAAGCACTGCTACTTTAATCATCCTGAACAGTTCAAAGGCGTACTCGAAAAGACCGATTTATCCGCCACGAAAGGGAAATCAGTTCAAGATTACGCTGACAATACATTGAAGACTGATATTGGGGATCGAACCTATAAAAACCTACAATCCAATAGCCAGATAAAAACCCTTTCCCCGAAAGACACAGCATTAATTCAACGGATCAACAATGCCTTGCCTGAAGGCACTCCTCAAATAAATCCTGAAGCCATTCCTAATTTTCAAGTATTCATCTACGGCGAAAATACCAAGAAAGATTTTAAGGACTTGATTAAAGTCGCGTACCCTTCAGAAAACAACGATCTTATACCTGATGTATTTCATGCAAATAACAGGATCTATGTATTTTGTGAAGCAGGTAATCTACAAGGCCGGCCCCATAGAACCAACATAGGCGAACAGGTCAAAGACGCGTCTATTCGGGCAACCATTGAATCACACTTCAAATCAAACAACATTCACTTGGAAAACGTTGAAGACATATGCAATTCAATAAAAAACAGTAATAACAATGCAATTAAGCAACAAGGGCATTCTAATAACTTGCATGGGCGTACTGAAGCAGTCGCAGCGCCAGCTCCAAGTGGCAACGGCCAAGACAGTAGAGCCCTTCTCAACAATGCGCTTGCTAGCATACGCAGGAAATAATTAGGCGGTAATGGAATTACTCAGTTACTCACCAATATCTCAAGCTTGTTTAAAAATACTCCTGAGAGAAAATCATGTCTACTACTGATGTTGTATTTGGCCTGGATGGCAGAACCCGTGAACAGATTGAGAGTGCCATTGACATTGGCTACCGCAGATTTGATGGTGCAGATTCCTACGGAAACATTGAACTCCTCGCCGAAGCATTAAGCAACAAGGGAGTAGAGAAAAAAGAAATCGATCTCATTTACAAGGTATCGACAACACCTGCAGACCGACTGAGCGATCACATCAAAAGCCTTAATGAGCAATTTGGTGGCCAGATTGACCATCTTTTGATTCATAAAGCCGATGACGACAGAGCAGAAAGCTATATCCCCGTCCTGAAAGAACTCAGTAAAGACGGCTTAGTGAAAGCTATCGGGATTGGCGACGTCACTCATGATATGGATCATCTCCTGATTAAAGACTCATGGGTAAAAAGCTTCGAAATCAATGCAGTCAGCTTACTCAGAGGTGAACATAGTGAAGAGCTTTGCAAAAAGCTCCAGGACTCAGGGAAGCCAGTATTTATTTACAATATTGTTGATGCAACAAAGTCAATTTTGCGTAAAGGTACGCCACCTGAAAATATTGAAATCGCTGCTATAGTCAACTTTATTCAGGACAAAGTCAGCAGGGCTGAACCCATCTTAAGTAGCGGGAGTTCTCAGCGGCAGCTCGAAAATGCAAACGCAACAGAGATTGATGACCGTTGGAATGAAATTAATAAAGCAAAAAATCAAATAAGCTCATCATTAACACCTCCTCCCGATATTCCCGTCAAGGATTTTATAAATATAGAGGATAATGTCCTCGACCGTATTAAAGAGGTATTAGCAACACAAGCATCCTGGGATGGAGAGAAATTATTTGATAAGAGTGAAGATTGTGAGAGGGCCAAAAACGAAGCATTAGGCAAATTCCAACCTGAAGAGCTTAGCGTGGTATACAAAGGCGCAGGAAAAGCCGAAAATGAAGAGTATTCTATAGGAACCCTTGTCGACATGCTTTATCGTCAAGAAGGGAATTGCAAACGCGTTGAAGCCTACAATTTTATCGCAACGAGTGTCCAAGAAAAGGAGCTTGTGCACTATTTGCAAGAGACACTTCAGCGAGACGCCCAACATATTCCGATTCAACAAGGGCAACAACGGGGGGGCCAGGATCTTCATAGGCAAACGCCCCAGCAAAGAGAGGATCGGGGCGAAAACAGCCGGGGCTCGCCGAAGAATTCATCCCCCAGGCCGCAAAAAAGACCCGGAGAAAGTCACTTGACCACGTTCAGCGCTCAAAGCCCCTCTAGCCAAGATTCAAAGCGCGTGGCTCGAAAATAGCAGGCCATCGTTTACATTTCCCGAGTCGGAAAGTCAGGTGTCCTCGATCCACCTCGCACGTCACTGACAAGCAACAGGATCAAAGGCAATCGCGCCAGAAATGGACTAGTGCTAGCGCAAGGCAGGCACCGCTTCAAAAACAATCAATAAAGATTGTGATGTTGAACCTAATCTGCCAAGGCCGATCCTCCATGCTAAATTGGCCTCCTGGCAGCACAAGGCTATATAGCAAGGCTGCCAGGCTTTCCCTCTCTATCGGTCAAGAGGCAGGGCCGTTGGCGCATTTAGGTATTTAGCCCGTGCGGCATGCAGTTTTTTGTAGCTGTCGATCAGACGATGATGCCTGTCCAAGCCCTCAAGCTTCATGCTGGTTGACGTCAAGCCGTAGAAGCGCACGCTGCCATCAACCGAGCCGATTGCGGCATCCAGCCTTTCATTGCCAAACATGCGGCGGAAATTGGCCTGGTAGTCTTCCAGCGCCAGTTCATCATCGAGGGTGACTTCGAGCACGACATTCAGGGCTTGATAAAACAGCCCGCGCTCGACAGTGTTGTCGTTGTATTGCAGGAAGGCCTGCACCAGATCTTGTGCATCTTCGAGCTGCCCCAGAGCGAGGTTGATCAGCAATTTCAGCTCCAGCACGGTGAGCTGACCCCAGACGGTGTTTTCGTCAAACTCGATGCCGATCAGGGTGGCAATATCGCTGTATTCGTCCAGCTCGTTGGTCTCCAGCCGGTAGAGCAGATTTTGCAGGCTTTTATCATCCAGCCGGTGCAGATTCAGAATATCGGCGCGGAACAGCAAGGCTTTGTTGGTGTTGTCCCAAACCAGATCTTCAACCGGATAAACCTCGGAATAGCCCGGCACCAAGATCCGGCAAGCCGTGGCGCCCAGCTGTTCGTACACCGCCACATACACCTGCTTGTCCATGGCTTCGAGGATGCCAAACAGGGTGGCGGCTTCTTCGGCATTGGCGTTGTCGCCTTGGGCCGAAAAATCCCACTCCACGAACTCGAAGTTGGCTTTGGCGCTAAAGAAGCGCCAGGACACCACACCGCTTGAGTCGATGAAGTGTTCAACAAAGTTATTGGGTTCCGTCACCGCATTGCTGACGAAGGTTGGCGGCGGCAGGTCGTTCAGGCCCTCAAAACTACGCCCCTGCAGTAACTCGGTCAGGCTGCGTTCAAGGGCCACTTCAAAGCTCGGGTGGGCGCCGAACGAGGCAAACACCCCGCCGGTGCGCGGATTCATCAGGGTCACACACATCACCGGGTACTGCCCACCCAGCGAGGCATCTTTCACCAGCACCGGAAAGCCTTGTTCTTCCAGACCCTGAATACCCGCCAGGATGCCCGGATACTTCGCCAGCACCTCTTGCGGCACATCCGGCAGGGTGATTTCACCCTCCAGAATCTCGCGTTTGACGGCCCGCTCGAAAATTTCAGACAGGCACTGCACCTGTGCCTCTGCCAGGGTATTGCCGGCGCTCATGCCATTGCTGGCGTAGAGGTTTTCGATCAGGTTCGACGGAAAATACACGACTTCGCCATCGGACTGCCGCACAAAGGGTAGCGAGCAGATGCCGCGTTCAATATTGCCGGAATTGGTATCAATTAAATGCGAACCGCGTAATTCGCCATCGGGGTTATATATCTCCAGGCAGTATTCATCCAGAATCTCTGCGGGTATGGCGTTTTTATTGCCGGGTTTGAACCAGCGCTCGTTCGGGTAATGCACGAAATCGGCATTGGCAATATCTTCGCCCCAGAATGAGCCGGCATAAAAATGGTTACAACTGAGCCGCTCGATATATTCGCCCAATGCCGAGGCCAGGGCGCTTTCCTTGGTAGCGCCTTTGCCATTGGTAAAACACATGGGTGAATGGGCATCGCGGATATGCAAAGACCAGACATTGGGAATGATATTGCGCCACGAAGCGATTTCAATCTTGATACCCAACCCCGCCAATAAGCCCGACATATTGGCAATGGTTTGTTCCAACGGCAGATCCTTGCCCAGAATATAGGTGGCATGCTCTTCGCTGGGCCGCATCGTCAGCAGGGCCTGCGCGTCGGCATCGAGATTGGCGACTTCCTCAATCACAAATTCGGGCCCGGTCTGCACCACTTTTTTAACGGTGCAACGGTCAATCGAACGCAAAATCCCTTCGCGGTCTTTGGCAGAAATATCAGCCGGCAATTCAACTTGAATCTTGAAAATCTGCTGGTACCGATTTTCCGGGTCAACAATATTGTTTTGCGACAACCGGATGTTTTCGGTGGGGATATTGCGGGTATTGCAGTACAGCTTTACAAAATACGCAGCACACAAGGCCGACGAGGCCAGAAAGTAATCAAAAGGGCCGGGCGCCGAGCCGTCGCCTTTATACCGGATGGGCTGATCAGCGATCACCGTAAAATCGTCAAACTTGGCTTCGAGGCGAAGTTTGTCCAGAAAGTTGACTTTAATTTCCATATGCGTGTTCCAGAAAGGCATGAGACGGAGTTGGCCGCCATTATCCGCTCTTTTTGGGGTTAGGCTGCGTTCCTTTGTGCCTGTAACGCTAGGTGTTGGGTTCCACCAGATTCCATTCCAAGACGTAGCTGGCCGCTCTATCGGGCCAGAGATCTTTTGCGTAGTCTGATCGCCCAACTTGAGAACCCTTCCTGATCATGAGTTACCGCCTGCAC
>NZ_JARRAF010000043.1 GCF_030129945.1 Parachitinimonas caeni | reverse complement strand
TTGCTGTGCAGGCGGTAACTCATGATCAGGAAGGGTTCTCAAGTTGGGCGATCAGACTACGCAAAAGATCTCTGGCCCGATAGAGCGGCCAGCTACGTCTTGGAATGGAATCTGGTGGAACCCAACACCTAGGCTCTGTTGACACAAGAGAACCAGACACCAAAATAAGAAAGGCGACCAAGGTCGCCTTTCTTGTTTGTGGCAGTAGAAGCCGGTTATGGCTTACTGACGACGCCAGGTGGTTTTACCGGCAGCATCTTCCAGCACCACCCCTGCTTTCAGCAATTCATCACGAATGCGGTCTGACTCGGCGAAGTTCTTGGCTTTACGCGCTTCGGTACGGGCAACGATCATCTGCTCGATGGCCTCAGCGCTCAGCCCCCCTTCACCGTGCGCCGCCTGCAGGAAATCCACGGCATCACGCTGCAACAGCCCCAGAATGCCGGCCAGCCCCTTGAGTTGGGCAGACAACTCAGCCGAGCCGGTGCGGTTGACTTCGTTCGCCATCTCGAACAACACCGCAATGGCTTCCGGGGTATTGAAGTCGTCATCCATCACCGTCTTGAAGCGACGGGCATAGTCGCTTTCCCAGTCAATGGGCGCCCGGCCGACCGGGGGAACATTCTTCAGCGCGGTGTACAGCCGCTCAAGGCCATTCTTGGCGTCACGCATCAGCTCTTCCGAATAATTGATCGGGCTGCGGTAATGGCCACGAATCAGCAAAAAGCGGACAACTTCGCCGTCAAAGTGCTTGAGTACATCACGAATCGTGAAGAAATTGCCAAGCGATTTCGACATCTTCTCGCCATGCAACTGCAAAAAGCCGTTGTGCAGCCAGTAATTGACATAACTGTGGTTATGGCAGCCTTCTGACTGAGCAATTTCGTTTTCATGGTGCGGAAACTGCAGATCTTCGCCACCGCCGTGGATATCGAAATGCGAACCAAGGTGGTACTCGCTCATGGCCGAGCACTCGATATGCCAACCCGGACGGCCAGGGCCCCACGGCGAATCCCATTGCGGCTCACCGGGTTTGGCGGCTTTCCACAACACAAAGTCCAGCGGATCACGCTTATGCGGGTCAATCCCTACGCGCTCTCCCGCCCGCAGGTCATCCAGACTCTTGCGCGATAGCTTACCGTAGCCTGGGAACTCCCTGACGGCGTAATACACGTCGCCATTTTCGGCCGGGTAAGCGCGGCCGTTCGCAATCAGCCCTTCGATCAAGCGGATCATGCCGCCTACGTGCTGGGTCGCGCGCGGCTCGTGCGTTGGTGGCTGCAGATAAAGCGCACCCAGATCTTCATGCATTTCAGCAATGGTGCGGTCTACCAGCGCTTCCGGCGTGATGCCCAGCTCAAGGGCACGATTGATGATCTTGTCTTCGATGTCGGTGATGTTGCGTACGTAATCCACCTGGTAACCGGATGCACGCAACCAGCGCACCACCACATCGAACGCCGTCAGCATGCGGGCATGGCCTATGTGACAGAGGTCATACACCGTCATTCCACAGACGTACATCCGCACCTTGCCCGGTTCGATGGGGGTGAAGACTTGTTTTTCTCTGGCGAGGGTGTTGTAGACGCTAAGCATTAGGATGTCCTTGAATGTCACAAAAACACCATTCCGACCAATCGGAAGGCGGCCGACGATTGTAACAAGCAGGGCCAGCCCATAGAAGCCCGCAACGTCACCCCAAGCCCCCGCGCCAGCTTGCGCCGAACCGGACGCCGACACCGCCACTTCGGGCCAGCCTCCCCGCCATAGGCCTTGGCCAGATAACGAATATCTGCCGTATCAAATACTTGCATGAGAATGGGCTATGCTGGCATAGGCGGGGTTTTCAGGAGCGAGGTCTGCGTAATGCGACAACTACTGTTGATAGGCTTTTTGCTGCTTGGCCCCCAGACATGGGCTGCGGGTCAGCTGAACTTGTGCAAGATCGACACGGATGCTGCCCCCTGGATGCTGAAGGACGGCGTCGGCCTCAATAACGTGCTGCTGTCGATGGTGGAAAAAAAGCTGGCCATGCGCTTCGATATTGAGGCTTTGCCCTGGAAGCGCTGCCTGGCAGCTGTTGCTGCCGGCACCAAGGATGGTGCCCTGTCAGCATCCTTCAATGCCGAGCGCAACGGCTTCGCCCTTTTCCCGATGCAGGCCGACGGCAAAACCCCCGATGCCAATCGTCGCATCATGTTCGAGAGCTATTCGCTCTACCGGCGCAAAGGTGACCCCCTGAGCTGGGATGGCAGCAAGCTCACCGGCATGAAACCCGGGGGATTCGTTGCCATACAGCTTGGTTACAGCATCAGCAAAGATCTGCAGCAGATGGGTGTGCCCTATGAAGAGTCTGAAAAATCTGTAGCGCCGTTGCTGCGCAAGCTGGAGCATAAACTGGTCGATGCCGTTGCCACACTGACCAATGATGGTGACTCGGGTATCACCGCGTTACGCTTGCAGGGCGTCATTGAACGGATAGAACCCCCGTTGGTACGTAAACCCTACTTCCTTATTTTCAGCCGTGCGGCCAAGTTGCCAACCGAATTACCCGGCCGGGTCTGGGCTGCCTTGGAAGAAGCACGGGAGTCACCGGAATATCTGACGACCGTGCGCCAGCATGGTTATCTGGGCACGCCATAACCAGGTTGTGTTCACGCACTGATCCCTGCTGCTCGCCATGGCAAAGTCCTGCAAGCCGGAGTGGGTCTGGCAAAGCAGCCTCAGTTTTGCGAGCAAGCGGCGCAATCCCGTCAAAATGACGACGCCAAGCCAACAGCCTCCACCTGAGCGTGCCTGCTGATACCTGACCCCCCGGAAAGTCTCGGAGATACGGTAGCTTAGCGTGGCCAGTGTGGTTGCCGCGCCACAGCGGCTGGCTTACAATCCGCGTCCCCATTTTTGCTCTTCTCATAAGAAACCCGCCATGTCAGATAGCCCGCTTGCCCGCCAGATCGCAACGGAAGTTGCCCGCCGCCGTACTTTTGGGATCATCTCCCACCCCGATGCCGGCAAGACCACGCTGACAGAAAAGTTGCTGCTGTTCTCGGGCGCAATTCAATTGGCGGGTACGGTCAAAGGCAAGAAAACCGGCAAGTTTGCGACCTCCGACTGGATGGAAATCGAAAAGCAGCGTGGCATTTCGGTAGCCTCATCAGTAATGCAGTTTGACTATCGTGACCATGTCATCAACCTGCTCGACACCCCCGGCCACCAGGATTTCTCGGAAGACACCTACCGCGTACTGACGGCCGTTGATAGCGCCCTGATGGTGATTGACGCCGCAAAAGGGGTGGAAGAACAGACTATCAAGCTGCTCAATGTCTGCCGTATGCGGCATACGCCCATCGTCACCTTCATGAACAAGTACGATCGTGAGGTCCGGGACAATCTGGAGCTGCTGGACGAAGTGGAGTCCGTACTCAAGATCCAGTGCGCACCGATCACCTGGCCCATCGGCATGGGCAAAGTCTTCCGTGGCGTGTACCACATCCTCAAAGACCAGGTCATGCTGTTCTCGCCGGGCGAAGACAAAGCCGGGCAGGAAGTTGCTGAAGTCATTGAAGGCATCGATAACCCACGTCTGGATGAGCTGTTCCCGCTCGAAATCGAACAAACCCGGATGGAACTGGAGCTGGTTAGAGGCGCCTCCCATCCGTTTGACCTGGAAGCCTTCCTTGCCGGTACTCAAACCCCCGTCTTCTTCGGCTCGGCCATCAATAACTTTGGCGTGCGCGAAATTCTGAATGCCCTGATCGACTGGGCCCCCGGTCCACAACTGCGCAATGCTACGGTTCGTGACGTCAATCCAGATGAGGAGAAATTCTCCGGCTTTGTCTTCAAGATCCAGGCCAATATGGACCCAAGACACCGCGACCGTATCGCCTTTTTGCGTGTGTGTTCTGGCAAATTCGAGCGCGGCATGAAAATGAAACACCTGCGACTGGAGCGCGATGTCGCGGCCAACTCGGTGGTCACTTTCATGGCCTCCAGCCGAGAACAGGTGGAAGAAGCCTACGCCGGCGACATCATCGGCGTACCCAACCACGGCAACATCCAGATTGGCGATAGTTTCAGTGAAGGCGAAGTGCTGAGCTTCACGGGCATCCCATTTTTCGCCCCCGAGCTATTCCGTACCGTCCGTATCCGTAACCCGCTCAAGATCAAGCAGCTGCAAAAGGGCTTGCAACAGCTGGGCGAAGAAGGTGCTGTACAGGTATTCAAGCCTATCTCTGGCGCCGACATCATTCTGGGTGCCGTGGGGGTATTGCAGTTTGAAGTGGTGAAAAGCCGGCTGGAAAACGAATACGGCGTAGACGCCATCTTCGAAACCGCCAGTATCCACACCGCGCGCTGGATCAGCTGCGACGACCACCGCATGCTGGCCGATTTTGAAAAAGCCGCCGGCATGAATCTGGCCCGCGATGCCGCAGATAATCTGACCTACCTCGCGCCGAACCGCGTCAACCTGCAGCTGACGCAGGAGCGCTGGCCCAAGGTCCAGTTCCATGACACCCGCGAGCATGCTGCGAAGCTGTAAACCAAGTCAGCCCTCCGCAGCAGCTTCCTCAAGGCCCGGCCAACCGCCGGGCCTTTTTCATTGATATCCGGCCCGGAATTTATGCTGAGTTGTCATATCTGAAACTGACGAAGCAACAGAGTCAACCACCCCCTATTTTCAATTAGTTAATTGAATTTCTTACGCCTGCAACGTCACAGCAAAACTACCGCATCTTGACAAGAATGCAATTAAAACCAATAAATATATTCGTGATAGGGCGTACACAATTGGAGAAACATAATGAAAATTGCCAAGTCAGTTCTAATCCAATGGCTAGCGGGGGCCGTGGGTATTTATGGTTACACGTGGCTGGTGAGTACACCACATCATGGAGACCTGATGCGGGCGATAGTTGCAGGTGGAATTTCTTCCGTTCTTTATACCATCTGGCAGCGATCAAAAGAAAAGAATCAAAACAAAGATACGCTTGCTTAATTAAAGCGCCAGCCTTAGCTACAACAATCCTCCTGATTTTTCCGACTCTATAATTGTAGCAATCAATACAAATTGATTATTTAATCAGGCCCTGGTTGATAATTTTATAGAGAAATGAATATCTCCAGATTCCAGTCTGATTAATCGAGCATAATCCATGCCGATCATTGACGTCGAACTGGTCGTTCCAGAACCCTACGAAATCGAACCAACCCTGGCCTCGGCACTGGCAGACGCGCTGGGAAAAGTCTTTGGCAGCGCGCCGGGACGCACCTGGGTAAAGGTCCGCTATCTGCAAGCCAGCTGTTATGCCGAAAACGAAACAACTGTTGCCATGGCTGAGCTGCCAGTTTTCGTAACGATTCTGCTGGCTCACCCACCCAGCGGTGACAGCCTAACAACCCAAATGCTGGCAGTCACTCACTGTGTCGCCAATGCATGCAGACGTCGGCCCGAGCAGGTCCATGTGACCTATGCACCCGCTGGCGCAGGCCGACAGGCATTTGGTGGCAGCATGGTCTAGGCGCTGTTGATGGCAGCCTCGGCTTATAATCACCGTCTTTATCCAGTTTCCGAATGATTTCCATGCCCGTTCTTACCGTAGAAAACGCCTGTCTGGCCTTTGGCCACGTTCCCTTGCTCGACCATGCCGACTTTGCGCTGGAAACTGGCGAAAGGGTTGGCTTGATTGGCCGTAACGGCGCAGGCAAATCCTCTTTGCTGAAGGCTGTTGCCGGGGCCATCAAACTGGATGACGGGGAAATCCGCATCGCACATCAGGGCAGGATCGCCTATGTGCCACAAGAGCCGCCCTTCAGGCCCGAAGCCAGCGTATTCGAGACGGTGGCAGAGGGGCTCGGCGAGGTGCAGCAACTGCTGACCGACTACCATGCCGCCACGGCCGCCGCCGGCACCGGTGATGCCGCAGCGTTGGAGCGGCTGACCGAACTGCAACATGAGCTTGAGGCACGCGACGGCTGGCGGCTCGATAGCCTGATCTCCGCCACGCTGTCGAATCTCGGTCTGGATGCCGACGTCAAGGTCGGCGCCTTGTCGGGTGGCTGGAAAAAGCGCGTGGCACTCGCCCGTGCGCTGGTGTCTGAGCCCGAAGTATTACTGCTGGATGAGCCGACCAACCACCTCGACATCAGCGCGATTGAATGGCTGGAGGGTCTGCTCAACAACTTCCCCGGCGCAGTTCTGCTGATCACCCACGACCGGCGCTTTCTCGACAAGGTGGCTACCCGCATTGTTGAGCTGGATCGCGGCAACCTGATGAGCTTTCCCGGCAATTTTTCGACCTACCAGACCCGCAAGGCCGAAATGCTGGAGCAGGAAGCCGTCGTTAACCGCAAGTTCGATAAATTCCTGGCGCAGGAAGAAGTCTGGATACGTAAAGGCGTGGAGGCACGCCGGACCCGCAATGAAGGCCGGGTCTTGCGACTGGAACAATTGCGGCGTGACCGGGCCGCCCGTCGCGAGCGCGTGGGCAATGTGCAGTTCACACTGGACGCCGGCGAGCGCTCCGGCAAGCTGGTGGCCGAACTGGAAAATGTCGAGAAAGGCTTTGGTGGCCGCACGCTGATCCGCAACTTCACCAGCCGCATTCTGCGCGGTGACAAGATCGGTCTGCTTGGCCCCAATGGCGCCGGCAAGACAACGCTACTGAAAATGATTCTGGGTGAGCTGGAACCGGATCGCGGCACAGTACGACGCGGTTCCAAGCTTGAAGTGGCGTACTTCGACCAGTTCCGCGAATCGCTCGACGAAGAAGCCGCCATCGCCGACATCATCAGCAAAGGGAGCGACTTCATCCAGATCGGCAATGAGCGCAAGCATGTCATCAGCTATCTCGAAGACTTCCTGTTTGCGCCGGAACGGGCACGCAGCCCGGTCAAGTCGCTATCAGGTGGCGAGCGCAACCGCCTGTTGCTGGCACGGCTGTTTACCCGCCCGGCCAACGTATTGGTACTGGATGAGCCCACCAACGATCTGGATATCGACACATTGGAATTGCTGGAAAGCCTGCTGATCGACTACGCGGGCACCGTATTCCTGGTCAGCCATGACCGAGCTTTTCTCGACAATGTGGTCACTCAGATCATCGCCTTCGAGCCGGAAGGCAAGTTGTATGAAAACGCTGGCGGTTATGAAGACTGGCTGACCGCGCGTAGCCGCATGCAGGCAGCCGCTGCCGCGGCAACCCCGGCCCGTCAGGACATCGCCAAACCAGCGGCAGAACCCTCACGCAACCGCGCCGTCAAGCTCAGTTACAACGAAACCCGCGAGCTGGAACGATTGCCCGGCGAGCTGGAAGCACTCGAAACCGAGCAGGCCGACCTGCAACAGAAGCTGCTGGACCCGGACATCTACCGCAAAGACCCGAAGCAGGCCCAAGCTTGGCAAGCACGCATCGAGGAAATCGAAATGTCACTACTCGAGAAGTTGGAGCGGTGGGAAGTGCTTGAAAAGAAACAGAAGGGCGAAGCCTGACCGCGCGTAGCCACCCTGCTTCGCTTGTCAACACCCTAGGGGTGCATTAGCTTGCAAGAGACACTCACTCAACCAAGCCTGCCATGCACCCCAACGCCGCACTGATTCACCGCTTCTACGATGCCTTCGCCAAACTGGATGCCGAAATCATGGCATCCTGCTATGGCGACAATATCGTATTCTCCGACCCTGCCTTTACCCAGCTACAAGGCCGTGCCGCCAGTGATATGTGGCGCATGCTGTGCAGCCGTGCCAAAGACTTCTCGCTGACTTATGAAGGTGTGGAAGCAGATGACCACCAAGGCAAGGCACACTGGGTAGCGACTTACACCTTCTCGGCCACCGGCCGCAAAGTCGTCAACCGTATCGACGCCCGTTTCGAATTTGATAACGGCAAGATCGTCCGTCATACCGATAGCTTTGACCTCTGGCGCTGGGCCAGCCAGGCCCTGGGCATCAAAGGCACCCTGCTCGGCTGGACCCCCCTGGTACAGAACAAGATCCGGCAGCAGGCCATGCAGGGCTTGGCCAAATTCCAGTCCAGTCATTCGGGCTGAGGTCGTTACCATGACCGCTCCCCTGAGCCGCTCCGAATTTGCACAAGCCCTTGCCTATGGACAAGGACGCGCAATGCGGCATGTCAAAGAGCATGGCATGGTTGATGTATTGGATCTGGTTCGGGATGCGTGCTTGCACTGTAAATCTCATGATCCACAGTGCGAAGGCAGCCGGGCCGATTGGTTAATGGAGCTAATTGCCGGCGAGCCGGAATTTGCGGAACTGGCTCAAGCCATTCTGACCCAACTGCCCGAGGCCATTGAGGCGGATTGGGATAGTCATGACAGCGGCCAGTTACTTGATCTAGGACTATCACTTTATTGCGCCGGCGTGAGAGAAGCCGAAGGCGGGCTGCGGTTTGCTGCCCATCGCATACTGTCAGAGTGGAATGGTGCCTGGCATTGCGGGACGGTTCTGGTCACTTTAGATGGACTGCAAGGCATCGAGCGCTTGGCCCGGCTATGCGGGGCAGCACTCCGTGCCGACCCAAGCAATCGGCAACCTACCATCAACAACCTGACCGATGACCCAGACCTTCTGCAACAAGCCATGCCACACCTGCAGAAAATGGCGCTGACAGACCCCGACATTGCCGCATATTTGTATGCAAATATACCGTTAGTAGCCGATAGCACCCCATCAGCAACGCAGCGGGAGGACATCTCGCTCGACACGGTTCTGGCCAATGCCGGCAACAAGGCAAGTGAAAGCCGATTCCAATTCAGCCGTTTCGGACGGCGCTCAACGCCCGAGCAAAGGCAGGTATTGTTCACGGCCTTCAATCAAAGCGTTGATCCGGAATTTGATTTGGATTTGCTGAAGATATTTTCGGGGGTTGCGCCGCCGACCTTAAGCCCAAAGTTGAAAGCCATGCTGGACCTTGAGAACGAGGTCCTACGCCATGCCGCTATCCGGGCAGCTGGGCACCTTCAGCGGCGAGAACTGGCTATATGGGCGCTTGAAGCCCTGAAGGAATGGCGCTTCGGAGACGAAACCGTCGAAGTACTGGCCCTGTTTGAACACAATCTCATTCAGGAAGATGTTGCACCAATGATGGAGTTTCTGTGCAAGCATCCCCTCTCTGAGCATGCCGCGCACTCTGCGGTCATGCACATCTTGTCTATCGTCGGCGAGCGATCAGCGGTCGGCTTAATACCGTTGCTCGAATGGGCCTACGTAACGACACCGTGTTCGCTCTGTCGTCAACACATCGTGGAATGGCTAGTGGATGAAGATCATCTGAATATTGAGATAATCCATGAATGCCTGTTTGATTGTCAGGAAGAAACCCGAAAGCTGGCGAGAGAGTACCTAAGCCAACGAGAAGAGATAAAGTGATCACGGGTGATTTGAGCTGGTGTCACTAACGCCCTCAATCTTATACGCCAGAAATCGCTCCAGCTCATCCGGGTCTGTCTGCTGGCGCAGTTGCCGGAACAACTCGTCGGCCTCGTCAAAACCTTGCCTGAGATAGCCCACCCATTGTTTGAGCCGGCCGGGGGCGTGCTTGGGCTCGACGGAGGCGCGGACCTGGCGGTAGAAATCCAGCAGTACCGGCAACATGGCGTGCCAGCTGACTTCGCCATCGGACCGCCCTTCCCGCTCGGCGACGATCTGCCGGGCCAGATCGGGGCGGGCCACCAAGCCTCGTCCGATCATCACATCATCACAATGGCTTTCACGACGACAGGCATGGTAGTCGGCGATGGTCCAGACTTCGCCATTCGCCACCACCGGGGCTTTGACCGCCTCCTTGATGCGGGCAATCCAGTGCCAGTGGGCGGGGGGCTTGTAGCCATCCATCTTGGTGCGGGCATGCACCACGATCTGCGCCGAGCCAGCGGCGTCCAACGCACGGGCGCAATCGAGCGCCAGCGAGGTATCGGCATAGCCCAAGCGCATCTTTGTGGTAACCAGGGTCTCGGCTGGCGTGGCCTTACGTACTTCCGCCACGATCTGGTACAGCAGCTCCGGCTCTTGCAGCAGCACCGCACCACCACGGTGGCGGTTAACGGTCTTGGCGGGGCAGCCGAAGTTGAGGTCAATCACCGGCGCACCCAGCGAGGCGGCCTTGGCGGCATTGTCGGCGAGGCAAATCGGGTCGGAACCCAATAGCTGCAGCCTGACCGGCACGCCAGCGGCGGTTTGCGCCCCGGCAAGCAGCTCCGGGGCGACGCGATGGTAGAAGCGATTGGGCAGCAGGGTGTCGGTCACACGGATGAATTCGGTCACGCACCAGTCAATTCCGCCAAAGCGGGTCAGGACTTCGCGCATCACGTCATCAACGAGTCCTTCCATCGGGGCAAGAGCAATGATCACAGCAGGTAACTTGGCAAGAATAGGACAAAGGGCGCGCAGTGTAGCCTAAAACGCTGCCCCTCCCCAGATTTTCACGTTGAATCAAGGCACTAGTTTGCCAGGGTTGATAATGCCGTTTGGATCGAACACTTGCTTGATTGCCCGCATATAGGCCATCTCTTCGGCACTACGGCTGTAACCCAGGTAATCCCGTTTGAGCAGGCCGACACCATGCTCGGCCGAGATGCTGCCATCGAACTTCTTCACCAGCTCGAACACCCACTGGCTGACGCGCTCACACTCCCGCTTGAAAGCGTCGATTGGCATATCCTCGGGCTTGAGCACGTTGATGTGCAGGTTGCCGTCGCCAATGTGGCCAAACCAGACCACTTCGAAATCCGGGTATTCGCGCGCCAGAATCGCATCCAGTTCACGCATGAAGGCTGGCGCCTTGGAAACCGTCACCGAAATGTCGTTTTTGTAGGGTCGGCGCGGGGTGATGGACTCGCTGATGTCTTCGCGCAGGCGCCACAGATCTTTGGCTTGCTGTTCGGACTGGCTGACGATGCCATCCACAGCCCAACCGGCTTCAGTCGCCTTTTCAAATAAGGAGAATGCGAGTTCGGTTTCGGCATCGGTCGGCGCCTCGAACTCCAGCAGCACATAGTAGGGGCTGGCCGATTCAAACGGCCGTTGTGAATGCCCGCGTGCCAGAACATGGCCCAATGCCTGCTCAGAGAAAAATTCAAATGCAGTCAGCGGCATGCCATCGTTGAACAGTCGGAACACCGACATGATGCCGTCCAGCTCAGGCACGGCTAGCAGTAGCACGGTGAGGTTGCGGGGTTGGCGAGCCAGCCGCATGCGGGCCCCGACGATAAAACCCAGCGTCCCCTCCGCCCCGATGAAGAGGTGGCGCAGATCGTAGCCTGTTGCATTCTTTACCAGACCGTTATTGAGCCGCAGCACGTCCCCCTGGCCGGTCACTACGGTCAAGCCCATCACCCAGTCACGGGTCAAGCCATAACGAATCACCTTGATGCCACCCGCGTTGGTCGAGATATTCCCCCCCAACTGCGATGAACCACGTGACGCAAAGTCCACCGGGTAGTAGAGACCATGTTCGGCCGCAAAGCCTTGCAGCTGCTCAGTCACAACCCCTGCCTCGATGGTCACGGTACGTTCAACCGGATCAAAATCACTGATTGCCCGCATCAGGTCGAACGACACCACAACCTCGCCTTGCGTGGCGACGGCCCCTGCTGATAGCCCGGTGCGCCCCCCGGATGGCACCAATCCGATCTTGCGCTGGTTAGCCCAGCGGACGATGGCAGCCACCTCGTCTACGCTACGGGGAAAGACCACCGCCGACGGTGCCGGGGTGTGGAATCGGGTCCAGTCGAGGCCATACTGGCCCAGGCTGTCTGCATCGGTCCGCACCCGGTTTTCATTGAGCAAGGTCATTAATTCGGTGCGAATGTCGGTCATCAGTAATCTCCACGCATGGTTTCTGCCGGCTTTTGGCTGCGATTGCAGCAAAAACCGGCCTTATGGCTATAATTGTTGACTATTTTACTCAATCATTGGATGCCCAACCATGTCCAAGCTGTCCCTCGATAAAGCCAAGATCAAATTTCTGTTGCTGGAAGGGGTACATCAATCAGCGGTCGATGCCCTCAATGCCGACGGTTACAGCCAGATCGAGTTTCACAAGAAGGCCCTGCCTGAAGCCGAATTGAAGGCTGCCATTGCCGACGCGCATTTCGTCGGCATCCGCTCACGTACCCAGCTGACAGAATCCGTATTGGCTGAAGCGCAAAAGCTGATCGCCGTTGGTTGTTTTTGTATTGGCACCAATCAGGTCGATCTGGTCGCCGCTGCCAAACGCGGCGTGCCCGTGTTCAATGCGCCCTTCTCGAATACCCGCTCGGTGGCCGAGCTGGTCATGGCCGAGATCATCATGCTGATGCGCGGCATTCCCGAGAAGAATGCGATTGTGCATGGCGGCGGCTGGGTGAAGTCTGCCGAGAATTCATTCGAGGTACGCGGCAAGACTCTCGGTATTGTTGGCTATGGCCATATCGGCACCCAGGTTGGCGTGCTGGCCGAAGCGTTTGGCATGCAGGTGGTGTTTTTTGATATCGAAACCAAGCTGCCGCTGGGCAATGCCAGGCAGCTCGCAAAGCTGGAAGAAGTCCTGGCGGTCGCCGATGTCGTCACGCTGCATGTACCGGAAACCCCGCAGACGCAGGACATGATTGGCGCAGCTCAGTTGGCGAAGATGCGACCCAATAGCCATCTGATCAACGCCTCTCGCGGCACGGTGGTCGATATCGACGCACTGGCGGCTGCGCTGGCCAGCAAACATCTGGCAGGCGCCGCGATTGACGTCTTCCCGATCGAGCCCAAAGGCAATGATGAGGAATTCATCTCGCCGCTACGCCAATTCGATAACGTCATCCTTACCCCGCATATCGGTGGCTCCACGCTGGAAGCCCAGGCCAATATCGGCGCGGAAGTGGCCGCCAAGTTCATCCGCTACAGCAACAATGGATCGACCCTGTCGGCCGTCAACTTCCCCGAGGTATCGCTCCCCCCGCACCCTGGCAAGCACCGCATTCTGCATACGCACCGCAACACACCGGGTATGCTGGCACGCATCAACGAGGTGATTTCGGGCGCCGGCGTCAATATCTCCGCCCAGTATCTGCAGACCACCGAACATCTTGGTTATGTAGTCATCGACACCGACCAGTCGTCCAGCCATATCGCACTGGAACAGCTGACCGCCATTGAGGGCACCATTCGTTGCCGTATTCTGTATTGATGTCTCAGCGATATTTGAGATAACAGAACCAGACCGGCGGCCACCCGCCGGTTTTTGTTTTTTCATGGCAGGCGGACATTGTATTTACGCGCCATCCGGGCTAGCTCGCCGCTGTCCCGCAACGTATCGAAGGCGTCGTCGTAGTATTGGCGCAACGCATCGCAGGCAGACTGCTTGCAAAAAGCCATATAGCCATCCTGCACATCCATCACCGGCTCGATTACCGCCAGATCATTCTCAATGTTCAGCTTGCGGGCTAAAGCCTCTGTATTGCGCATATTGCTTGCCAACAAGTCAAACCGATGCGCCATCAGCATATTCAAACCAATCGTCAGGGAATTGGCCACTTCCGGCTTGAGCATGGCGCGCATGCTTTCGAACTGCGGCCCATACACCCAGCCGTTGATCACACCGATGCGGGCGCCTTGCAAGGATGCATATCGACCATCCCAGGTTTGGCCAGCACCCGCCCGAACATAAAACACCATCTGGTCCCGATAGAAAGCCCGGCGGGCAAACACAAACTTGGCTTCGCGCTCAGGCGTCTTGTAGGGACCAATCAAAATCTGCGCCTGGTGGTTTTCGACCATCAGCTGCGCCCGGGGCCACGGGTAGATTTCAAAGTTCAGGTTGTCGCCACGTTGCTTGGCAATGGCCCGCAGAATATCCACGCCAAGCCCAACGTACTCACCACTCGCACTTTTCTCGAAGACATTGGCAAACTCGGTGCCCACAACAAGAACCGGCGCGGCGGTTGCCTCGGCAGCCAGCCACATTAGCCAAGCCCACGATCCGCCCCGCTCAATACCTGACATGACCCACCCACCCGTCTCGCACCTGCCCTGCATTAAAAGCTATGTCATGGCAAGCAAATAGCAAGCTGCCTTGGGCAGCCGGACCAATTCAAGACAAGTGTTTGATCTTTATGAAAATAAGTTCAATACCCTCAATGTGGAATATCCAATATAAACCCATTTGAATGATTTTTTAGAGAAAGCCCATTTTCGCCGGGCCAACGCAGGTAAATCCTGTATTACAATATTGTCAGACAGCCGCCAGCAAATGAAATACTTATTTGGCATATGTCTGGGTCTGGGTGTCGCAACCAAACACGCAGCCATAGTTCATATTCAAACAAATCTAAATTAGTATAGGAATGTTTATGTCCCGCCTTCCTGGACTCGACTTGATGCGCGCTATTGCCATCATCTGGGTTCTGTTTTTTCACGCACAGATTCTCGGCCTGGGTACGCCCTCGCTTGCCTTTACCCAGCTTGGCTGGATGGGTGTGGATCTGTTTTTCGTATTGAGCGGCTTTCTGATCGGCTCTCAGTGGCTTGGTAGCTGCGAGAAAGAGGCATCCCCCTCTTTTCTCTCTTTTTATCTGAGACGCGCCTTCAGGATATTGCCGGCTTATCTGGTTGTCGTGGCAGTTTATTTCGGCCTGCCGTCTTTACGTGAAACCAAAGAAATCCAGCCTTTATGGCAATTTCTAACATTCACTGAAAATTTGCTGATTGATTTTTATCACCCCAAAGCGTTTTCACACGTTTGGTCTTTATGTGTAGAAGAACATTTCTATTTATTGTTTCCCTTGATTTCATTACTGATTCTCAAGCGGAAATCATTTAGCTTTACCTTATCAGTATGCGCCGCCGTTGTAATGGCCGGGATGGCTTGGCGAGGATATGTCTGGCTTGATGGATTACTACCCATCAAGGAAGTCGAGGAAGGTGTTGGCAATATCTTCCAGCGCTACTACGAGCGCATCTATTACCCAACCTGGTGTCGCCTGGATGGCCTGCTCATGGGAATCATGCTGGCCTTGTGCAAGATCTACCGACCTGCCTGGTGGCGCGCCGCCATGGAAAAGCCCTATCACCTGCTGGGTCTTGGCGGGGTTCTGCTGGGTGGTGCCATCGTTCTGTTTCAAGACCGCATGGCTACCGCCCCCAATGTCATCGGCTACCCGATGCTGTCGATGGCCTTGGCATTGATTGTTGCCAGCGCGGCCAGTACCCATGGTCTGCTGGGGCGCGTCAGGATTCCGGGCATCGCGACCATCGCTACGCTTTCCTACAGCATCTACCTGAGCCACAAGCTGGTTTATCGATACATCCGCGTCAATTTTCACCAGCTGGTCGATGAGAACGGCCTGGCGACCTTTTTCCTGACGGCCGGCATGACCTTGCTGGTGGGCGCTGGCTTGTACTGGCTTGTCGAGCGCCCTTTCCTGCGCCTGCGAGACCGTTTGCTCGCGCCGCATAAAACCGAGACCGATGCCACCAACCTGTCAGCACAACCGGCAAGCTGATACTTCCAGTGCCATGCGTTTGGCAAGGCGGGGAAAGGGATGACAAATTCCAATCCCCCATTGCCAGCCCGCGTTTGGCAGCAAGCCTCAACGGTGCCCAGCCATCAGGCTCAGCGCAGATAAAAGTAGGCCAGCGTCGCCAGCAGCACCAGCACAGGCAAGCACGCGACCTTCAGGCCAGATTGCCACCCCAGGCCACTAAAACGGGCCCAGCCAATCGTCAGCAATCCTCCCCACCATAAAGCGAACAGCGCCAGGATCGCTGGCTGCAGCATGTGCCCGACGGCAACTGTCGCAAAGTGCAAGGCTATTTCGGCCAGACCCAGCACAATCAACGGTACGGAGCTCCAGGTCGCCAGCCGGCGCCAGCGCTCTGCCGGGTGCCCCAATCCCAGCAGCCGGTCTACCATGCCCAGATAGAGCTCCAGCAAGCGATACCAGCCTGCCAGCAGCAGCACGCTGATCAGGGCGGACAAAGGCGGCAGAAAAAACCAGATGACAATTTCAGTAGCATCGGTGCCATCGGCGAAGAAACTGCGGCCAACAAAGCTGCCGGCCAGCGCCAGCGCCACTGCGGCTGATAGCGCCGGTGCCACATCGGCCCTGGGTGTTTCGGTCGCCAGAGTTTCAAACAAGCGGCGGGGTGCCCATAACGACTGCCCCAGCCGGATAAGTGATTGTTTCATGCGCGGTACGGAAGATAGAGGAATATCAGGGTAGCTCGAAAAGCGCCGGCTTCTCAGCAAGCCATGCCGGTCGCAGCCAAGGCGGCGATTTTCGCGGTACCCCACAGAAGGTCGCCAGTAAAGAGCATATGGCGCCAGACCGCAAGCCACTTCAACGCCAGAAAAGCCAAAGGCACTGCCTGATGGCAGTGCCTTTGGCGTGAACCGCGCAGCGACAGGCGGTCCGTGTCGCTATCGCGTTAGTGGGCGTTGTTACCGCCAAACTTGCGCTTGCACCACTCGCCGAAGCTATCGAGGTAGGTGTAGACCACGGGCACGACGATCAGCGTCAACAAGGTTGAGGTAATCACCCCACCGATAATCGCGTGCGCCATCGGCGCCCGCTGCTCCGAGCCTTCACCCATTGCCAGAGCCATCGGCAGCATGCCGAAGATCATGGCGAAGGTGGTCATCAGAATCGGCCGCAGACGCACCTTGCCGGATTCGATAATCGCCGCCATACGCTCCATGCCATCGCGCCGCAAGTGGTTGACGAAGTCCACCAGCAGAATCGCGTTTTTGGTCACAAGCCCCATCAGCATGATCACCCCGATGATCGAGAACATATTCAGTGTCGAGCGCCAGGCCAGCAGCGCCAGGAACACCCCGATCAGCGACAGAGGCAACGACATCATGATGCCGACAGGCTGCAGGAAGCTGCCAAACTGGCTGGCCAGCACGATGTAAATGAAGATCACCCCCATCGCCAGCGCCGACACAGCGTAGCCAAACGATTCCTTCATATCCTGATTGGCCCCCTCCTGCAGGAAGCGGTAGCCCTGCGGCATCTGCAGATTATCGAGCACCTTCTGCACATCCGCCGAGACATCCCCCTGCGGGCGACCATCGACATCCGCCGAAATTTCCACCGTGCGGAACAGCGAACGACGCTTGATCAGGGTTGCACCGCTCGACTCCTTGACCTTGGCAACCTGCCCCAGCGGAATCATCATCGGCTGGCCGGTTTTCGGATCCACATCACTGCTCATGATTGGCAGCTTGGCGATATCGTCAGCGTTTTTACGGTCGATCTTCGGCAATTGCACGATCACGTCGTAGTTCTCGCCGTCCGGCGCTTTCCAGACCGTAGCGGTTTCCCCGGCAATCAAGGGGCGCAACGTATTGCCAACCTGACCCAACGACAGCCCTACCGTGCTCGCCAGTTGACGGTCCAGCTCGACATCGTAAGCCGGTTTTGCCGCACGCAAGCTGGTCTGAACATCGACCACCCCCTTGATCCGGCTGATCCGCTCCTGCACCGTGGTGCCGATGCGTTTCAGCTCTTCCAGATCCTGACCTTGAATCGTGATGAAGATCGGTTGCTCACCGCCGCCAGGACCATCCGGCACGCCAATGCCTCGCACCTCAATGCCACCAACTTTGCTCAAGCGCTCACGCAGTTTCGGAATCAAAACAAACTGGCTGATCCGTTCCTTGCGCGGCTTCAGGCGCAGTTCACTTCTGGCGATATGCTTGCCACCCGAACCGTTGGTGTTGACTGAAGAATATACCTCGGTGATTTCAGGAAACTCGCGAAGGGCCGCCTCAACCTGATCGACCTTGCTGGCGGTGTAGTCCAGACCCGAACCAATCGGCGTACGGAAATCCACCACCAGACGACCGGTATCGCCTTTCGGCAGAAACTCGGCACCAATGATCGGCACCAGAGCGAATGCACCAGCAATCGCCACGGTGGCAATCGCCAGGGTGGACTTACGATGGCCGAGCGCCCAACCGATCACCCGACCATAGAATTGCGCCAGTCGGGTCATGGCGGAATCAAACCAGTCCAGCACAAAACCAATGGGGCCGCGATGTTTCATGCCGTGGGCGTGCGGGTCTCGCCAGACCGAGGACAACATCGGGTCGAGCGTGAACGACACGAACATCGAAATCAGCACCGCCGCCACCACGGTGATGCCGAACGGGTAGAAGAAGCGGCCGATAATGCCCCCCATAAAGCCCACCGGCAGGAACACGGCGACGATGGTCAGCGTCGTCGCCAGCACGGCCAGGCCAATTTCCTGCGTGCCATCGAGCGATGCCTGATAGTGCGATTTGCCCATTTCGGCATGGCGCACGATGTTCTCCCGCACCACGATGGCGTCGTCGATCAGCAAACCTACGCAGAGTGACAGCGCCATCAGCGTCATCACGTTGATCGAGAATCCGAATAGCTGCAGGAAGAAGAAAGTACCGATCAAGGCCACCGGCAGTGTCAGGCCGGTAATGATGGTCGAGCGCCAGGACCCCAGGAACAGGAACACGATAACCACCGTGAGCGCAGCGCCCTCAAGCAGGGTTTTCTTTACATCGGCCAGCGAATTGCGAATGCCCTTGGAGCTATCACCAATCACCTGCAGGGTGATGCCTTCGGCAGCCAGTTCCTTGTTGAGCCTTTCGACCGTCGCGATCACGCCATCCGCCACTTCAATGGTGTTGGCCTTGTCGATCTTGCGCACATCAATCGTTACCGCATCCTGGCCATTCACCCGTGCCAGCGAGCTGCGCTCTTCTTCGGTATCGACCACGGTCGCGACATCCCCCAGCGTCACCACCTCGCCACCACGACGCCCTACTACCAGCTTGCGGAACTGTTCAGGGCTCTGCAAACGACCACGGATCTGCACAACACGCTCGGTTTCCTGATACTCGACGTTGCCGATCGGCACTTCCTGGTTTTCGGTCTTGAGCGCGTTGATTACCTGATCCACCGCCATCGAGTGCGATTGCATGCGGGCCGGGTCGATTTCGATGCGGATCACCCGCCGGATTCCCCCAACCAGCTCGGCGCTGCCCACCCCACGGATCATCTGGAACTGCTTGGCGATGTACTGATCAGCACGGGTCGTCAGCTGGCGCTTGGCCATCTTGGGCGCTGTCACGGCCACGGAAATGATCGGCCGGTCATTCGGATTGAACCGCCCCACCGTCGGCTCCCCGACTTCCTTGCGGAAAGCGTTTTTCACCGCCGCCACCTTCTCGCGCACATCCTGCACGGCGCGATCCGGATCAACCGACAGTTCAAATTCGGCCACCACCACTGAATTGCTCTGGTAAGAATCGGACCAGATGTTCTTGATACCCGCGACGGTAGACAGCTCCTGCTCGACCCGTCGGCTGATTTCGGTTTCAACAATCTCCGGCGCGGCACCGGGGTAATTGGTCTGGACGAACACCACCGGGAATTTCACATCGGGGAACTGTTCGACCGATAGCCGCTTATAGGAAAACAAACCCAGCACCAGCAGTGTCAGCATCATCATCGTTGCAAACACCGGGTTCTGGATACTCACGCGAGTAAACCACATACCGCTTCCTTTCGATTTCTGGACAGCAAGCACCCGATACAGGCTGTCCCCAGCCTGCATCCGCCTTGCTCACTGCCGTTCTGTGTTTTGGGCGCGAACTGCCCCGGCAGGTGCTTTCAGCCCCTGCACAGGGGTCAAGCGGGAGTCGAACTCAGCTCTTGGGAGCGGGCGGGGGTGGGGCCGGTAGCTTGACCTGCTGTCCCGGCTTGAGGGATGCCAGCTTGGCAATCACCACCTGCTCACCCGCCGCCAGCCCTTCCAGCACCTGGGCCTGCTGCGTGGTTTCGCTGATCAGCCCGAGCTTGAGCTTGCGCTCAATCAACTTGCCGTCCTTCACCACCAGCGCCAGTGGCTGCTTTTGCTCCAGCCCCCGGATCGCCAACATCGGCAGGGTCACGGCATCCGAAGCCTTCTGCAGCGTCAGCTCACTCTGGGCGAACATGCCGCCACGCAACTCGGCCTTGGGGTTGGCAATGCGGATGTAGATGGGAATCATGCGGGAGCCTGCCTGTGCGGTTGGGTTGATCCGCTCGACATGCCCACCGAACTGACGATCGCCAAAACCCTCCACCCGGAGGGTCAGCTCCTGGCCGATCTTCACGGCCCCCAGGCTGGAAACCGGCAGATTAGCCTCGAACTCCAGTTCTTTCAGGTCCACCAGGCTGAACAACGGCGCATTGATGCCGATGCGCTGGCCTGGCTGAGCAGTGCGCTCAGCAATAAAGCCGTCAAAAGGCGCCTTGACCACGGCGTCCTGCAGGGCCTTGCCGGCGACGGCCAGTCTGGCTTCATCCGCCTTGACAGCGGCACGGGCGGCAATCAGGGCGTTTTCGGCCGAGTCGTGACTATTGGGCGAAATGAAATTCTGCTTGAGCAAATTGGCCGAGCGATCACGGTTTTTCTCTGCCAGCGCGAGTTCGGCCCGGCTGCGCTCCAGATTTGCGCTCTGGGTTTTCACTTGATTATTGAGATCAGCCGTTTCGATACGGGCCAATACCTGTCCGCGCTTGACCTGATCACCGGGTCGCACCAGCACCTCGGCAACGACCCCATCGACTTCGGCATTCACCCGGGTCTGATTCACCGGCGACAAGGTGCCGGACAGGGCAATGCTCTGCCGCAATTCACCGAGCGCCGCCTTTGCCAGATCGGTGCTCGACAGCTCCAGCACTGCCGGCGGCTCGGGCTTTTTGTTGTCCTTGCTGGCGGCGGAGACCGTCTGGCCGCGATGCATGGCAAATCCCCCTATCAACAAGGCGCCAGCCAGGGCGAGCCATATCGTCTTGCGGGAGAAAAGCGAACGTTTGGATTGCGTTTGCGGGGTCATGATTGCTTCCTTTGCTATGTATCTCGTCAAGTTTGTCTTTATTCGGTTTGCTGACTGGGACTGGCTCAATTAGAGGGCGACAGCATCCGCCGGTTCTTCCCAGCCTCGGTATCGGGCGGACCCTGGCATTACGAGTGCAACCTGTCAGGAGAGCTGGCCAGGCCCGCAGGCGCCTGCTCGGCATCGGGTGACAGCCCTTGCCACAGCATATCGACGATCTGCGGAATCAAGGACCGCAGATGAATGCGCTGCGGGTTGACGATCCAGGCCAGCACCAATCCGTCAATCAGGGCGCCCCAGAAGACAGCCATCGCCTGGGCACGCTCGCCAACAGGGGGCAGGCCGGCATGGGCATTGATCTGCTCGATCATCGCTACCGTCATCCGGTAGGAGTGCTCATACATATCTGCCAGCCTCTCACGGACTTCCGGCGCTCGGGTTTCGCCCATGAATTCGATAAAAAGCCGTGGCCAGTCCGGGTCTTGTTCAAGCCGTGCCACCATATCGAGCAGCATATCGGTCAAGGCAGCCTTGCGATCAGGGTTGGCAGCGTTGGATTCAACCGCCCTGGGCATGTGCTCGTTGACTTCACGCATGAAGCGCGCATCCAGCAAGGCAAAAAAGAGTTCGCTCTTGCTGGAGAAATTCCAGTACACCGCCCCCTTGGTCATGCCGGCGTCGGCCGCTACTTCGTCGAGCGAGGCGCCCTGATAGCCTTTGCGCGCGAAAACCTTGGCGGCTGAATCAAGAATGCGGCTGCGGGAATCGCTGGGCGTCGGCGCATGATCAACACTTTCGGGGTTGAGCCATTCACCAAACCGCTCACGCCCGCCCAGAAGGCGGCGTACCGTTTGCCAGGGCAAACCAGCTTCGGCAGCGATATCGCCATAGTTGACGTCGGTCAACGGCTTTTTGCCGGCAGCAAGCCGCAAGCCGTCGAGCGCTTTCTGATGAAGTTGTCGGTGATCCAAGGTACACAGCCCCCACTAAACATACTGATTAGTATTTTATAAAAATACCTCACAGTATGTCTACCTCGATATTGCGTTTGGCAGCACCCGGTCGGCGTTTTCCGACAAATGGCAGCAAACCTCCCGCTATGCCTGCCGGGCCACCCAGGCTCACCGGCTTACTGCCGGATCATTTCGTACCCTATATTTAAAGAAGGCAGACTCCACCTACCTCCCGCTCATCGCCCTTAGCATCGTGCGGTGAGCAGAACGCGGCAAAATCCTGTGTCGCGATGCCGGAGTTGCTTCCTTCATCCATCACACGGAATCGCATAGTGCCAGGGCTATCTGCAGAATCCTCCGACAGCCAGAAATGGCGTCGTTACTGGCTAAACCGTTTCATGCCGTGGCTGGCGACCTTCCTGCTGATCGCATTGGCAGGCAGTACATTGCTCGAACGCTGGGCGCGCAGCCAAAAGCAGACGCAACTGATTGCAAGCCAGCAGAGCTGGCTGAATCTGGCACGACGGGAGTTGGGGCAAGCGCTGGCCGAAGCCGCCACCAATCTGGAATCGCTGGCCGGGCCGGATGAGATGACCGCCGTTTTCGAGGCGCCCCTGGGCTCGGCCAGCCTGACTCAGGAGCGCTATCTGCATTTCATGGAACGCCGTCGGGTCTTCGACCGCATGCAGATACTCGATGACCGTGGCAATGAGCGCTTTCGCATCAATATGAATCACGGGCTGCCTACACTGGTGCCCGCTGCGCAACTGCGCAATCTCTCGACCGATGATGAGTTCATCTACGCCAATCGTTTGAGCTTTGGCCAGATTTACCTCTCGCCGCCCGTTATCCAGACCGAACGCGGCCAGATTGTGGAACCGCAAAAGCCAGTGCTGCGGCTAGCCATGTCCCTGTTTGGCGCGCATCGAGAGCGGCGCGGGGTGGTCGTGCTGAATCTGCTGGCAGAGCCGCTATTTGAGCGTCTGCGCAGTACGGGCAACGGCACGGCTGAGTTCTGGATGCTCGATCGCCACGGCAACTGGCTGATGGGGGGGCTGCCGGAAAACCGTTTCAATCAGATGCGGCATCAAGGTATCAGCGTCGATAAAGCCCATCCGCACGCCTGGAAAGCCCTGCAGGCAACAGAGTCGGGTGTTTTCAGTGGGGATGGGGAGCTCTGGATCTACGAGCACATCATGCCGCTGACGCTGCCGGCCAGCCTGGGTGTCGGCAACGCTTATACGCGCCTGCCCCTGATCAGCAGCGATGACCCTTATCGCTGGACGCTGGTCGCCCGCTACGACCGCAGTCAGCTGGCTGCCGAGATGACCAGCATCACCACCATGCGCTGGATCTCACTCGCATTGGCGAGCCTGCTTGGAATCGGCCTTGCCGCGCTGATTGCCACCCTCCAGCTGCGCGAAGCCCGCCGCAACAAGACGCTGCGGCCCGGACTTCCCACCTTTGCCGCCATGCTCGATGCCCTGCCACAGCCAGCGCTGTTGCTAGACCAGGAAGGTCGTTGCCTGCATGCCAATCCCGGCTGGCAACGCTGGATGGGACCAGGGGCTGAAGCGGCTGGAGATGGTTGGCTACACATGATCCAGCTCGAAGATCGCACCGGCTTTGACGCGCGGCGACAAACCGACACCCCGCAAGCCTGGTCTGTCGCCGAGTGCCGGCTGGTCAACACGCTAGGGGCGACGCTATGGGCACGTTGCGAGGCCACACCGCTGGGGCTGGATCTTCATATGCCGCTGCAGTGGCTGAGCTGGCATGACCTGACGACCAGTACCCGCCAGCTGCAGGCGGTAACGGCCGCCAAAGAGATGCTGGAAGGGGTCGTCAATGGCAGCGCCGATATGATTGCCGCGCTGGATCTGGGCTTTGGCTTCTCGTTGTTCAATCGTGCGTTTCGCGACGAGTTTCATGGCCTGTACGGAATCGAGCTGGCCATTGGTGACAATCTGCTTGAATGTTTGCGGCACCGGCCGCGTGATCGCGGCGAGCTGCTGATGCTATGGGGCCGCGCCCTGCAGGGCGAAGTCTTCAGCGTTCGGCAGTCTCTGGGAGAGGACGCGGGCCGCAAGCGCTATGACATTTCGTTCAGCCCATGCCGAGCCCATTCCGGCGAGCTGATCGGTGCCGTACAGATCGTGCGCGACGTCACGGAAATCGCCCGCATGCAGTCGTCGATCGCCCGCAGCGAAGAGTTGCTGCGCGCCACCTTCACCGGCAGTCTCGATGCCATCTTCGTCTTCGAGGTTGCCAAGGATGAGGCCTGGCAGATCGTCGATTTCATTCTGGTTGAAGCCAACCCCAATGCCTTGCGCCTGATTGGCGCCGAGCGGGAGAGTGCCATCAATCAGCCACTTTCTTCGCTGTTTCCGCCCAGTCTGGCCCGGCAGCTGATTGCTCAGTACCGCGAGGTTGTCGAGTCGGGCACCTTTATCAGCGAGGAGCTGGAGCTCAACACGCCCGAGCTGCCGATCGGCTGGCTGCAGCAGCAGGTCATCCCGCTGAGCAACGGCGTTGCCGTAACCGCCCGCGATACCTCGGCGCGCAAGATCGCAGAGCATCGGCTCACCGAACGTGATGCCATGCAGCGGGCCATTCTCAACTCGGCGGCTTACGCGATTATTTCAACCGACAAAGAAGGCACCATCGTCTTTTTCAACACGGCCGCCGAGAACATGCTCGGCCACAGCGCCGACCGTCTGGTCGGCAAGGCGACGCCTGCACTGTTTCACGTTCCCGAAGAGCTGGTGCGGCATGCCGTCAAGGTATCGGAAGCACTAGGCCGCCCCGTCGAGCCGGGGCTGGAGTCGATGATGTTCCAGACCCAGGCCAACGGCATGGAGATGGGGGAATGGACATATATCCATAAAGATGGCCACCGCTTCCCCGTCCTGCTATCGATCACTCCGGTACGGGACGAGCAGGGGAATGTGACAGGCTATGTCGGGATCGCCATCGACATCAGCCGCCAGAAAGCCTTCGAGGCGGAACGTGATCGCCTGATCGCCGTCATCGAGCATCTGCCGGATGTAGTCGGCATCGCCGACCTCAAAGGCAATCAGCTCTACATGAACCCGGCAGGCCTGCGGCTGCTGGGGTTCTCCTCGATTGAAGAGCTGACCAGCCACCACATCACCGACCATCATCCGGACTGGACCAATCGCCTGATCATGCAGACCGGCATCCCGACCGCCCAGGCCCAAGGTTCGTGGACGGGCGAGACGCAATGGCTGGACAAGACCGGCAAGGTCCACGACACCCTGCAGACCATCATCGCCCCGCTGCAGAACGGCAAACCGGTCGGCTTTACCGCCACCATCGCCCACGATCTGTCCGAAATCAAGACCATCGAATCGCGGTTGATGCGCAACGAAGTCCGGCTCAATGCCATCCTCGAAGGGGTACAGGATGCCGTCGTCACCGTCAGCTGCGCCGGCGAAATCGACTCCGTCAATCCGGCGGTGGTCGATGTGTTTGGCTATGGCCCGCACGAGCTGATCGGCCACCGGCTGGAGCAGATCGTGCCGGAGTCGCTACCTGAGCTGCTGGAGCGGCGTGCGGCGCTGGCTTCGCAACAGCCCCGACACAACCACGGCTTGCATCTGGAAACCACAGGCCGGCATAAGGATGGCGGCACCATCGAGCTGGAAGTGCTGATCGGCGACTCGGCAGCCGAGGCCACGCCCGTCTACATTCTGGTGTTGCGTGACGTGACCGCCAACAAGCGCCATGAGCGACAGTTGCAGGAAACCATCGGCGAACTGCGCACCGCCCAGCAGCTGGTCATCGATACCAATGCCAAGCTGCAGCAAGCCAATGCCGAGTTGAAACGCATGGTGAATCAGGATGGTCTGACCAAGGTTGCCAATCGCCGCTTTTTTGACCAGACCCTGCTGGCGGAGTGGCAGCGTTCGGCGCGTAATGGCAGTTTTCTGACCCTGCTGATGATCGACGTCGATTACTTTAAGAGATACAACGACAGCTACGGCCATCAGGCTGGCGACGAATGCCTGAAGCGGGTCGCCGGTGTGCTGGTCAACGCCGCAAGCCGCCCCAGTGATTTCGTGGCCCGCTACGGTGGCGAGGAATTTGCAATGATCCTGCCAGAGACGGATCTGGGCGGCGCGGCCATTGTCACCCATCGCATTCGGGATCTCCTGCAGCACGAGGCGATCCCGCATGCATTCTCGGCCACCGGCAGCTTCATCACGCTCAGTATCGGCCAGGCAACCGTCATCCCGCTGAGCGGGGTCAACCCTGAGTATCTGGTATCTGCGGCCGACCAGGCGCTCTACACCGCCAAGGCCAAGGGGCGCAATCAGGTCGTTCTGGCCGGAGCGGGATAAGGCCCCGGCCAGGGGGTTTACCAGCCTTTGCTCAGCTCTTCGCTTCCCAGATTGTTTTCACCATAAACGGCCCAGCTGCCACTCATGCCACCGTCGGCTTTTACTTCGTACACCACAACCCCGCAGTTTTCACCACCCCAGCCAACGGCCAGCATATTGCCCTGACGCACGCCAACACCGTTGTAGCTCTCCTCACCCTTCCAGCCCAGCTTGTACACGGCGCCGCGCGGCTCGATGGAAATCGTGCCTTCGTAGCTGCCGCCATCCGGGCTTTTGCCTTTAATCGGGTAATTGCCCTTGAAGTCGCCACCACTGCCCTGCTCACTGCCACGTTTGGGCACGCTAGGGTCCACCCACTCACCGCTGAGCTTGCCGCCCTCGATCTTGTAGAGCGCAGCCCCGCATTTGCCCTTGCCCCAGCCAACGGCAAACAGATTGCCCATATCCAGCCCAATGCCTGAATAGTTTGAACCCACCGACCAATTCACCTTGTAAACGCCCTTGCCGCTGATCTTGAGCGTCCCTTTATAGGGCGAGCCGTTTGGATTTTTGCCTTGTACGTTATAACTGCCAGCCGTTATATCAGCGGCCAGCACGCTGGATGCAGCCAATGCCAGGGTCAGGAACAGCGCTTTCATGTGTTACCTCCGGTGCGTTGCGGTATGCAGAGTCTGGCGCTGTTGAGGTTTCTGTTTCAGCCTTGGATGCAAGCGGTCAACAGCGACCAGGTTAAAGCCTACGAACCATCATAGACAAAGGCCACCCGACGTTTGCGCTATGATGGCGCCCCGCTCACCCTTCGTCGTCATCGCCATGAAGTCGTCCCGCCCACAATCCCTCGAACGCCTGTTGCAGTCGCAAGGCTTTGGCAGCCGCAAGGAATGCCGACAGCTGATCGCGCTTGGCAGGGTTGCCGTCAATGGGGAGGTCATCGACGATGCCCGTACCGAATTTCTGCCGGAGCCTTCGCTGTGCCTGACGGTGGATGACGCAGACTGGCTGTGGCGTGACAAGCTGTATCTGGCGCTGTACAAGCCAGCAGGCTACGAGTGCTCGCACGCCCCCCAGCACCATCGCCCGGTGTTCAGCCTGCTTCCCCGACACTTTGTGCAGCGGGGGGTACAGGCGGCCGGCCGACTGGATGCCGACACCACCGGTCTGCTGCTGCTGTCTGACGATGGCCCCTGGCTGCACAGCCTGGCCTCGCCCCGGCGGCACGTCAGCAAGACTTACGAAGTCCACACGCGCCACCCAGTCAGTGCCGAGCTAATTGCCGCACTGCTTGCCGGGGTGCAGCTGCACGACGAACCTGCCCCCCTGGCTGCGCTGGCCTGCCATCAGCTCGACACACATCGGCTATCCATGACCATCGACCAGGGCAAGTATCATCAGGTGAAGCGCATGGTGGCCGCTGCCAGCAACCGCGTGGACGCGTTGCACCGGGTAGGTATCGGCGCGCTGCGGCTCGATCACACGCCGTTGTCGGCGCTGCAGCCGGGCCAGTGGCAGGAACTCGATGCCACGCAGCTCGCAGCCCTGCACGAAGCGTAGGCGCCATCCGCTTCCGGGCAGCCCCCCAGGATTCCGGCCGTTCGCCGCCATCCCCCGCCCTCTCTGTTCGAGTACTTGCTCCACAGCGCAAAGCGCGACATTCTGCTGACTGTCATCTCACAGCAAAAGAGTTATGTTATAACATTAGGCTTCGTGAGCTTTTCTCCAACCCATCAAGAAGTCGTCGGTACAGACGGCTTCCGATAATCCGGGCGACAGCGCCAGTCGGGCAGATTGGTCTATGCCGCCCTCACGATAAGGGCAAGATTCAGGATGTTTGCGTTGAAACAACTACGCCATCGCTATGGCGGTGGTGCGGAAATCAGCTTCCCGGACTGGGTGCTGGATGCAGGAGGCCATGCCTTGCTGGTCGGCCCGTCTGGCAGTGGCAAGACCACCCTGCTCTCGATTGTCGGCGGCATGCTGCAGCCGACTTCCGGACAGGCCATTGTTGCCGGCCAGGACCTGCGCCAGCTCTCTGCGGGTGCGCTGGATCGTTTTCGTGGTCAGACCATCGGCCTCGTGCCGCAGAAACTGCACCTGATTGCCAGCCTCACCGTCGCCGAAAACCTGCAACTGGCCCAATATCTGGCGCACTTGCCGAAAAACCCGCAGCGCATCCATGAGGTGCTGACCCGTCTTGGCGTCGCCGAACTGGCACAGCGCCGCCCGCATCAGCTATCGGGCGGACAGTCGCAACGGGTGGCGATTGCCCGTGCCGTCGTCAACAAGCCCAAGCTGCTGCTGGCCGACGAGCCCACCGCCAACCTTGATGACGATGCGGCAACCGCCGTCATTGATCTGCTGGAACGCGAAGCCGGTGAAGTGGGCGCCAGCCTGCTGATCGCCAGCCACGATGGCCGGGTGAAGAGTCGCATCGGCCACAGCTTTGCGCTGCAACGCCAGCAGGCGGAGGAAACGGCATGAACATCGTCAAACTTGCCTACAAGCAACTGGCGACCCGGCCACTGCACACCATACTGAATGTCTTGCTGCTGGCGCTGGGCATTGCCACCATCACCCTGCTGATGCTGTTCAATGCCCAGTTGCAGGACAAGCTGCTCAATTCATCAAAAGGTATCGACCTCGTTGTTGGCGCCAAGGGCAGCCCGCTGCAGCTCATCCTGTCCAGCGTCTATCACGCGGACATCCCGAATGGGAATATTCCGCTGAAGGAAGCCGACCAGATTGCCAAGCACCGGCTGGTTGCCAAGGCGATTCCGATGGCGCTTGGCGATAACCTGATGGGCTTTCGCATTGTCGGCACCACGCATGACTACGTCGGCCTCTATGGGGGTGAGATTGCCGAGGGCCAGCTGTGGAAAGTCAGCATGGAGGCCGTACTAGGCGCCAATGTTGCCAAGAAGAGCGGGCTGAAGGTCGGGCAGAACTTTGCCGGATCACACGGCCTGGCCGGCAATGGCGGCCATGAGCACGATGACAACCAATACCACGTTGTCGGCATTCTGAAGCCAACAGGCACCGTGCTGGATGACGTGGTACTGACCGAGATGCAGAGCGTCTGGGATCTGCACGAGAGCGAAACCACCACCAATCCGGTGTTTGCCCAACCCAGCAAACCCGCCACGGCAGCCAAACCTGCCAACGACGATGATGACGAGGAGGAAGGCAAGCCCCGCGACATCACCGCCCTGCTGATCAGCTACAAGACTCCGCTGGCCGTGCTGGCGCTGCCTCGGCATATCAACGCCAACACCAATATGCTGGCTGCGTCGCCCGCCATGGAAGCCGCCCGTTTGCTGAGCATCGTCGGCTTCGGGCTGGATGCCTTCCGTGCCTTTGCCGCGATCCTGATTATTTCGGCCGGGCTATCGGTGTTCGTCGCCCTCTACACCGCATTGAAGGAACGACGCTTCGATCTGGCCGTGATGCGCATGCTCGGCAGCAGTCGCTTCCGCCTGTTTACCGCCGTGCTGCTGGAAGGATTGTTGCTAGCCGTCGCCAGCGCGGCGCTTGGATTGGCCATTGGCCATGGCGTGGTGGAACTGGCAGGCCGCACCGGCATGACACCGGGGCTCGCCCTCACCGGCCGTTACTGGGTGCCGCAAGAGGCGCTGCTGGCCCTATTGGCCGTCGGCGTAGGAGCCTTTGCGGCCTTGATTCCGGCAATTCAGGCGTATCGCACCGAAATCGCCACCGTGCTCTCTGAACGCTGAGCGGCAGCCGGGTCAACAGAGCCTAGCCCTTACTTGGTCATTCTCTCCACAAGGAACGCATCATGAAATATCCATTCGCCTTGACCCTTCTGCTATCCGTTACTGCCGCCCATGCTGCGGCTGGCCACGACGAAACCCCCTGCACCAAGGAACCCCAAGACAAATGGCAACCTTTTTCGGCCGCCATCAAGAAAGCTGAAGAGATGGGGCATGTCGTCAAGGTCGCAGAAGTGCACCACAAATGTTATGAAATCCGTGGCAAAGCCAAGGACGGAAAACCGTTCGAACTGGTGCTCAACCCGATGACGCTCGAAATCAAACCCGAGAAGAAATAAGCCCCCATCAAGCCGGCGCATGGCACGATGCGCCGGCTTGATCTGCAACCAGCCTTGCCTCCTTTCCGCAGACCCGACCCCGCCACACCTGGCAGGCCATGAGCCGGCAAACGCTGCCCCTCTGCGCTTTCCCCCGACAACACGCTACACTGCGGCCCCACCAGCCGAATGCCTGTCATTCCGCTTGCTGCCCCCCTATCGGCACGTATGCCCTTCGTTTCTGGAGAGTCCCGTCATGCGTTTCACCCCCCTCGTTCTTACCGCACTGCTGGCAATGGGTCTGGACGCCGCCCAGGCTGCTGACAGCAACTATGCTGGCCACGGCATCAAAAGCGTCAGCAAAGAGACGCTCGCCCGCTTCCGGCCTGAGCCACTCGACCCGGAACTGGCACGCCGCGTTCAGGCGATGTTCGACATCCGTTCAACGGGTGGCGGTATCCTGGCACCCGATGCCAAATCGCTGTTCTTTACCTGGCGCGTCACCGGCACCACCCAGGTCTGGCGCGTCGATGGCCCTGACCGCTTTCCAGTACAGGTAACCGGCGGCGAAGATAGCACCAGCCTCAGCGACATTACGCCGGACGGCAAATATCTGGTTCTGGAACGCGACCAGAAAGGCGCTGAGAACCCCGGCATCTATCTGCAACCCATTGAAGGCGGCGCGCTGATTCCGGTTCAGCATAAAGAAGGCGTGCAGACGATATTCCAGTTTGTCAGCGATGACGCCCGCCACATCTACTTCCGCGCCAACGACGAAGTTGCCGACAGCTATACGCTCTACCGCTACGAAATCGCTACGCGGAAAACCGAGAAGCTGATTGCCCTCAAAGGGGCCTGGCAGATTACCGATCACCTGGCCGATGGCACCCTGCTGCTCGAAAAAGCCAAAGGCGGCATTCCCACCGAATATCACGAATGGAAACCCGGCATGGCCACCCCCAGGCCCCTGTTCGGCCAGCGTGACAACGAAGAATTCAATGCCCGTTATTTCAATTCGACCGGTGAAGTGCTGGTAAGAACGTCGAAGTTTGGCGAATTTCACCGCCTGTATCGCTGGAAAGATGGTCAGTACACGGCGATCACCCCCGAACTGAAATGGGATGTATCGGCTTTCAGCCTGGATGCCCGGCGCGAGCGGATCTACTACTCGGTGAACGAAGGCGGCTACACCCGTAGCTTTGTGCTGGATGCGCGCACCCTCAAGCCCCTGCCATTGCCAGAGTTCAAGGATGCCGACAATGTGATTGTCGGTAGCCTGAGCCAGGATGGCCGCTACGCCAACCTGCTGGTCGAGACCGCTCGCGAACCGCGCAGCAGTTATGTCTTCGACTGGAAAACCGGCAGCTACACCCGCTGGACCCGACCGTCGACCCCTGAAGTCAACACCAGCCAGTTTGCCACCGCCTCGCTCGAATATTATCCGGCACGTGACGGCACAAAGATCCCGATGTTCGTGCGCCGTCCCGCAGAGTGCAAACCCGCGCCCTGCCCGGTTGTGGTTCATTTCCACGGCGGGCCAGCCGCCCAAAGCGAGGCAGGCTTCTCCATCATCGCGCAGCTGTTTGTCAACGCCGGCTTCATCTATGTCGATCCGAATGTGCGAGGCAGTGAAGGGTATGGCAAAACCTGGTTGCATGCGGATGACGGCCCCAAGCGGCTGGATGTCATCACCGATATTGAAGACGCTGCCCGCTTCATCCGTGCCAACTGGGGCGCTGGCGACAAACAACCCAGGATCGGCATCATGGGCGGCAGCTACGGCGGCTATGCCACGCTGATGGGCATGACCCTGTTCAGCGGCGCCTATGACGCTGGGGCCAGCGCAGTCGGCATTTCCAATCTGCTGACCTATATGGAAAACACCGCCCCCTATCGCCGCATGTTGCGCATCGACGAATACGGCGACCCGGCCAAAGACCGTGAAGCCATGATCAAGCTGTCACCGACGACCCATATCGACAAGCTGGCCGCCCCGTTGTTGATCGTTCAAGGCGCCAACGACCCTAGGGTGCCCGTGGGCGAAGCGGTGCAGATGTATGAGGCTGCGCAACGCAAATCGGTGCCCGCCAAGCTCATGATCTTCGCCGACGAAGGCCACGGCACCGCCCGCCGCGAAAATCAGGTATTGCAGTACGGCCATATGCTGCAGTTTTTCGAGAAACATCTGAAAGGCGATACGCAGCCTGCCAAAAACTGATCGCGGCCAGCGCTCGACTTTGTCGAGGTTTCATGGCCAGCCGTGCGAGGCTCCGTGGAGGTAAGGGTGGCCGCTTGCAAGGCAGACGCCATCAAACCTTGAGATTCAACCTTGCTGCTAACCTCAACCGTTTGCAGCAAGGTTTTTTTGTTGTCGCTTCTGGGAAATCGTCATGCGTTCACTCTACTTGCTTGCCCTCAGCACCAGCCTGACCGTCCAGGCCGCCGAGACTTTTACCTTCGATGCCAATCACATCAAATTGCTGCAGCAGTCGGCGGTGGGATGGGGCTTTGTTGAGTCCGGGGCGCCACTGGTGATTTTGCCGGGCTCTTTCGAGAGCAATGCAGACATTGAGGAAAGTGGATGCAAACCGGAGGCCGTGGTTGCGGCACTGAATCTGGGCAAAGTCAGCGACTCTACCGCAACAGCCAAAGCCCAGCGTTACTGCGCGGAGATGGGCAAGGCACTGGATATCGCCTTGCGTTTTGGTGAAATCGCGCCCGGTACCTATCCGCTGAACTGGCCATTACGGGATCACAAATATGGCGAGCAGCTTGCCGCCGTTGGCCTCACCAAGACCATGAGGAAACCAACCTTCACTTTACAGGCCGACCATATCAAGCTTTTGCGCGGCGCGGTGGTGTGGCGCGATACCACTGCCATCGACGGTAAACGCCCATACGGGGATATGACTTACTACTTCTACGATATGAGCGAGCTGCTGGGGCGCCAGAACACGCCCAAAGGCAAAGATGGCTACAGCAAAGATATCGAAGCAAAGCTGGAACAGCTGCACTTCGAAACCCAGCCAGCCTTGCAGGTATTTTTGCGTGAAGCCCGCTTCAAACCCGGTCGCTACACGCGCCAGGGAAGCAGCTACGGCTGGGTGCAAGCACAATAGCGCGTCAGTGCACCCAAGTCCGCAAGATTTGCAAAATCGGGAAGTGTTACGGTGATGACCAGGTTCTGTTGACCCCTGGTTACGGATCGTTTCGCCGGAAATAAGTGGCAACAGCGTCTGGCAATCTCACCCCTCACTGAAGGTCACCTCCATGCCCACACAGACACTGCAACAAGCCCTGCATATCGTCGGTATCGCGCTGCATACCCACAACGGCGAGGCTTTCGACACCATTCCCCAGCATTGGCAACGCTTTGGCAGCGAGCAGGTGCTGTCGCGCATCCCCAACAAGCTCAGCGATGACGTCTACGCTGTCTACACCCGCTTCGAAAACTCTCCGCTACGGCCCGATAGCCGCTACACCCTGATCATCGGCGCAGCGGTCACTTCAACCGATGCGATGCCCGAGGGAATGTCGAGCGTCACCATCCCGCCGTCCCTGCGCAAAACCTACCCGGTCGAACCCGCGACACCTCAGCAGGTTGGCGCCACCTGGCTGCAGTTATGGCAGGAACCCGGCCTGCAAAGCACTGCCGTGGCCGACTTCGAGCGCTTTACGCCCGATGGCCGCATCGAGATCTCCATTGGCGTGGCCTGACAATGCCGGCCAACCGCCACTATGCCGCACGTCTTGCCAGAGTGACCGAGTACATCCATCAACACCTCGACGATGAGCTGGATTTACTGCGGCTGGCAGAAATCGCCTGCATGTCGCCCTATCACTGGCATCGCATCTACAGCGCGATTCATGGTGAAAGTGTTGCGGCCACCGTCAAGCGCCTGCGGCTGCACCGGGCAGCGGGCCTGCTCGTGCACACCCAGCTACCCGTGCGCGAAGTGGCCCGCCGCAGCGGCTACCCCAATCTGTCGGCGTTTACCCGTGCGTTTGGCGCCAGCTATGGGCTACCACCTGCCCGCTATCGAACGGCTGGTAGTCATCAACCCTTTCAGCAGGCATTGGCACAGGCTTCGGTTGCAGCGCACGAAGTCATCATTGGTCGCCTTGATCCGGTAACCACTCTCAGCGCCCGGCATCGGGGTTCTTACATGCGGATCGGCGAAGCCTTCGAGAAGCTGGTCGGCTGGCTGGGCGCGCATCACCAGCTGCGCCCGGACATGCGCTACTTCGGGGTCTATGAAGACGACCCGACAGCCATTGCCGAGGACGATCTGCACGCCAGGGCGGCGCTTTCAATGCCGGCGCCACTACCGCATGCCAGCCCGTTCGAGCCACTCACCCTTGGCGCCCCGCGTTGCGCGATCCTGCGCCACGTCGGCCCTTACGCCGATATGCGGCATGCCTATCTTTGGTTATTCGGGGTGTGGTTGCCGCAATCGGGCGAGGAAGCCGCCGATGCACCGGTATTGGAGGAATATCTGAACAACCCGCGTAGCACGCCTCCCGCCGAGCTGATCACCCATATTTATCTACCGCTGCGCTGACAGTTGGCACCAGCAGTGCGATAGCACTGCTTTCTCCATACAATTCAGCCCCTTAACTGGTAACACCATCAAACTTATCGAACCCAATAACCCTTGTGACCACAGGTTATTTACGCTCATCTAAAAAATATTTTCAAAATTTCGTGCAAATCGCTAAACATTTTCAGAAATCTGCGGATAGATTCCTATGAGAACACCGTAAACGGAGAAATGGTGTTCGGGAAGCGGTTTGCCAAATGGCTGCACGCCCATTTGGCAAGCGGCTTCTGAGACGAATTATTTAAACAAACAACGCCTCGTCGCATCGTTTCAAGAAAGACCTGAGTGCCTGCTGCAAGGTGTCCGGGCTACTGCCCTGACGCCGTGGATCAGCACGTTGCGGCGTGGCCGGAAGCGGCCCGCAAATCGTCCCTTGCCCCATGATTGGGGTATCGCCTTGCCGGCCGCGCCATACAGCGGAGATGATGGGCATGGTTGCAATCGTTGCAGGGCGTGATACGGGTTTGTTTG
>NZ_JARRAF010000042.1 GCF_030129945.1 Parachitinimonas caeni | reverse complement strand
CGTCGGATTTGGGCCTGATGCACGGCGAAAAGCGCGCCGCTTTGGGGGCTAAGCAAGCTATTTTTAACACCGCAGCAGGCCCAAATCCGGCGAAACCCTCCGGGCCGGGTCGATTTTTGGGGCATGGCGTCGTTAGGGTTCGTTTATTTAGCTCGCTAAACTGCACTTACCCTGCCTAGCCCTGCCCCAAAACTCGACCCTGCGCGACCGGAAACAAAACGTCAACAGAGCCTAGGGGTTCCGTGGGCGAGAGAAGGGCGAATGAGGTGTTCAGGTAAACGCAATGTACTGCGAGCCATCGCGCATCTGCCCGGCCAGATGCGGCAATGCCAGATACTCCTGCGACTGCATCTCGGTCAGCCGGCTGGCCGTGCGGAAGAACTCGTTGGCCATCTGGCCCTCGGTATACAGATGATCCGGGTCGGTTTCGGCAGAGAGCACCAACTTGACGCGATGGTCGTAAAACACATCCACCAGCCAGGTGAAGCGCCGGGCCTCCGAGGCATGACGAGCGCCCAGCTTGGGCACATTCGACAGCAGGATCGTGTGGTACTGACGGGCCAACTCCAGATAATCGTTCTGCGAGCGCGGGCCGCCACACAACGTGGCGAAATCAAACCAGACCATGCCGCCCACATGACGTCTTGCCTCAATCTGCCGGCCCTCGATCGTCAACGAGGTCGGCAGGGCGCTGCCATGAGCCAGACTATCAAAGATCCCCTGCAGCACCCCCTCGGTCTCAGGCGTGATCGGGCTCAGATACGTGCGGGCACGGGTCAGGGTGCGCATCCGGTAATCGTTGCCACCATCGACATTCACGACGTCCAGCTTTTCCTTCATCAACGCAATCGTCGGCAGAAAGTTGGCGCGCTGCAGGCCATTCGGATACAACCCATCCGGCTCGTAATTGCTGGTGGCCACCAATACCACCCCCAGCTCGAACAGCTGCTTGAGCAGACGACCCAGAATCATCGCATCGGCAATATCCGAAACATGGAACTCATCAAAACACAGCAGCCGGGTTTCGGTAGCGATCTTCGCCGCCACCTTCAACAGCGGGTCGCTCTCGTTGCTATGCGCCCGCATCTCGTCGTGAACCGACTTCATGAAATTATGAAAATGCATGCGCTTCTTGCGCTGATAAGGCACGCAGGCAAAAAACGCATCCATCAGAAAACTCTTGCCCCGGCCCACGCCCCCCCAGAAATACAGGCCGCGAGGCACCTTGGGCTGTGGCAGCAAAGAGCGGCCGAACAAGCGGTTACGCTTTTGCTTGAATGCCACCAGCTCATCGAACAGCCGCTGCAGATGGCGCACAGCGTTCTCCTGGGCAGCGTCGCGACTGAAGCCGGATTGACGGGTGGCGAGGTCATACCATTCCGAAGGAGGCATGCCAACGAGAGATTCGGGAGTAAGCGCAGCTTGAGACATGAGGATGCAACGGCAGCAATACAGGTAGGAAAGCCGTAATTATAGCCTTGCGACTACATTGCAAGTTGTGGCCTCGGCAATATGACGGTCATGTTTCGGTGGTATATCATGGTTCTCGGACAGCGCCAGATGGCGCATCCAGACCCGGCGCAACAAGAGACCAACAGGTCCGCGCACTCATCAGCCCGTGCCAGCCACAACTGATGAACGGGTTGGGGGCGAGACAATCCCACGACATTCCACCGTCAGCCGGCCAGAGCCCGAGTGCGAGGCAACTGCGCCGTACGGCGAAAGCGCCGCAGGGAAAATCGCCGACACTGCCGATACATAGTAGCAATCCCCCTAAGCACACCAACGGAGCAGATAACACTATGGCAAAGATCGCACTCGTCACCGGCGGAATGGGAGGCATAGGCACCTCGATTTGCATGCGCCTGGCAGACGCCGGCTATACGGTAGTGACCACCTACAGCCGGCCCGGCCGCGAGCAGGAATGGCTGGCCGACATGAAAGAAAAGGGCTATCAGTTTCATGCTTACCAGTGCGACGTCGGCGACTTCGAAGCCTGCCAGCAGATGGCGGCCAAATTGCAGGCAGAAGTCGGGCAAGTAGACGTTCTCGTCAACAATGCCGGCATCACCCGTGACACCACCTTCCGCAAAATGAGCAAAGTGGACTGGGATGTCGTCATGCGCACCGACCTCGACTCGGTGTTCAACATCACCAAGCCCTTCGTCGATGGCATGATGGAACGCGGCTTTGGCCGCATCATCAACATCTCCTCCATCAACGGTCAGAAAGGCCAGTTCGGCCAGACCAACTACTCGGCAGCCAAGGCAGGCATGCACGGCTTCACCAAAGCCCTGGCGCAGGAAGTGGCGAAGAAAGGCGTGACCGTCAACACCGTCAGCCCCGGTTACATCGCCACCGAAATGGTCATGGCCGTCAAAGAAGAAGTCCGTAACGCCATCGTCGCCCAGATCCCGGTGGGGCGCCTTGGCAAGCCGGAAGAAGTCGCCGACCTCGTGGTCTTCCTCGCCTCTGACCACGCCGGCTTCATCACTGGCTCCAACATCGCCATGAACGGCGGGCAGCATATGTTCTAAGTCACGCGCCTGGACACCGCCCAAAACAACGCCCCAGAAAGCTGGGGCGTTTGTTTTGGGGCTGGTTCATCTACTCACCGACTTAAAATCCAATGCGCCGCCTGCTTGGCGGCAAACTCGCTTGGCGATGTCGTTGTTGTCGTGTCCAGCTTCTAAACCGCCTACGCGGCGGCAAACCACTCCTTTTCGCATCAAATCAAAATCATCTTCTTCTAAACCGCCTACGCGGCGGCAAACGCAGCGCGCACGAGCCACGGGGCAGGGGCTGCCTTCTAAACCGCCTACGCGGCGGCAAACGCGAGGGCACTGCGGGCCGAAATGGATCAGCACTTCTAAACCGCCTACGCGGCGGCAAACTTTGAAGATGAGGCCGCGCTCTATGACAAACACTTCTAAACCGCCTACGCGGCGGCAAACGGCTAAACGCACCGAACATTGGCATTTCAATCCTTCTAAACCGCCTACGCGGCGGCAAACCTACGTGAACCCATGGCGACCATCACCACCAACTTCTAAACCGCCTACGCGGCGGCAAACATTGGCCTGGATCAGCGCGGCGGCTGGGGGTGGCTTCTAAACCGCCTACGCGGCGGCAAACACTGGCGCGGTGACGCTAGCCAGCAGCGGCAACTTCTAAACCGCCTACGCGGCGGCAAACGCGGCGGGCCAGAAAGCCGCCTGGCGCGCGCTCTTCTAAACCGCCTACGCGGCGGCAAACCGCATGTAGCGCCGGATCATCGTCGGGGGAAACTTCTAAACCGCCTACGCGGCGGCAAACGGTGTGGCCCGGTGGCAGCTTGATGTTTTTCCCTTCTAAACCGCCTACGCGGCGGCAAACGCTTCGACCTGGGGCGGCAGGTAATGACCTCTCTTCTAAACCGCCTACGCGGCGGCAAACGGGTAACGCTCGCCGGTCAATCTCATTCATAACTTCTAAACCGCCTACGCGGCGGCAAACGGTCCTGGCGTCAGATCGAAACCCCGTATGCACTTCTAAACCGCCTACGCGGCGGCAAACTCGTTCGGCGTCAGGTAGATATCCGGCTCATTCTTCTAAACCGCCTACGCGGCGGCAAACGGCAAAGCAAGGGCGCGACTCGTTGCGCGATGCTTCTAAACCGCCTACGCGGCGGCAAACGCTGGATAGCGAACTGATCCCACTCTCGGAGTCTTCTAAACCGCCTACGCGGCGGCAAACATCATTGCCAGGCAGGTGGGCGTCAATCCGGTCTTCTAAACCGCCTACGCGGCGGCAAACTGACTGATGCCTTTATCCCGCTGCCGGACGGTCTTCTAAACCGCCTACGCGGCGGCAAACTCCCACGTCCAGCGGGCGACTGATTTGACCGTCTTCTAAACCGCCTACGCGGCGGCAAACTGGATGGCAAGACGCTACTACGGCAGGCGCAACTTCTAAACCGCCTACGCGGCGGCAAACGTATCGTTGAATGCCCAAGGGCAGCTGGATCTCTTCTAAACCGCCTACGCGGCGGCAAACATGCCCAGCGGCCCAAATCCCGGCGCCTTGCTCTTCTAAACCGCCTACGCGGCGGCAAACTTGCTGCACCGCCTGCAGCCACAGCTGATGATGCTTCTAAACCGCCTACGCGGCGGCAAACCCGCAAGGTGCCGATCTTCTCGGCTGGAACGTCTTCTAAACCGCCTACGCGGCGGCAAACTGATGGAATTGCTAACGGCGTGGTGCCAACTACTTCTAAACCGCCTACGCGGCGGCAAACTGACTTTTTGTGTCACGGCGATAACGGCTACGGCTTCTAAACCGCCTACGCGGCGGCAAACACTTTAATCATTGCCGATGCCGACGCGGCATACTTCTAAACCGCCTACGCGGCGGCAAACTGAGCTTGTTTTTTCATTCCTCCTTTCCTTTCAATGGTTTGCCCTGGCTTTCGGTGCTTGGGCTTCGTTTTTCTGGTGTTGGTTTATCTCCTTGATTTTGTGGTGATTTTTCGCACAGGCTTTTAACGAAGCCAAACAGGAAGTCGAGGGTGTCGGCTTTGTGGAAGTGTTCGATCAGCTGGCTGCGGAAGTCTTTGTCGCTGCAGTGGCGGTCGGTGCCGCAGGCGAAGGCGTGGGGCATGACGAGGGCGTCCTTGATCAGGTCGGCAATGTCGAAGACCAGCGCGCCGCGCCGGGTTTTGCCGTGCAGTAGTGGAAAGCTGAAGCTGATGCCCAGGCCGTTGAGGGCGACGGCAGCCAAGCCGTAGGCCAGATAGTTGCCGTGGTCGAGAAAGCTGTTGACGCGATCAGCCTTGCTGTCCTGGCTGCCTTTGCCTTCTTCGCGCCTGAATTCGAGCTTGTAGCCGCGTGCCAGGGTGGCGTAGAGCTGCTTGGCCCATTCGGCTTCGGCCAGCAGCAGGTCCTGGCTGGTGTTGGCGGCCTCTATGCCGGCCTGAAAACGCGCAATGGCGGTTTCGGGCGGCAGCAGCTGGCGGGCGCGTAACTCGGCATCGGCCTGCCAATGGTGCTGGCAGTGGCGGATGCGTTCGTGCAGCAGGCTGCGGGCCAGTGCTTGCCGGCTCGGTTCGTCAAACCAGTGGCGGACCCAGGCTTGCATGTATTCGGTGGGCCGGTATTCGCTTTGCGGTGAGAGAAAAACCGGCTCAGTCAGCGAAAACAGCGGGCTGCCGCCGCTGCCGCAAAATCCCAGCAATACATTGGATTCGGCCAGCCGGCGGGCGGCGGCATCGGTGATCGAGCTGCCTTTGCCAAGCAGGATCAGCGCGGTATTGCGTTCCGGAATGTTGAAGAAACGGTCGATGTCGTCGCCGGTATCGGTGAGGTAGACCACCCGCTCGTCTTTCTGCTGAACCCGCACATGCTCCAGATAAAAGATGTTGGCCCGTTTCGATAGCAAGATCTGGCGGGGCTTTTGTCGCTCGCTCATGTTGATTCCCACGGGGCAGGCAAGTGGGGCAGGGCAAACGGCCGGCTGGCGCTGGCGAGGCCATAGCTATCGGGCTGGCAGCGGTCGCCACTGTTGGCATCGAGCCGCTGGATATACAGGCCAAAGGTCTGGCCATTGCTGCGGCTATGCAGGTTGAAGTAGGGGTACCCGGCTTCGTCGGCCTGCTGCATGCGGCGTGCGCGCAGGTTGCCATCGGGGTGTCTTTCGGCGCTACGGGTGGGAATACGGTAGCGGCGGTAGCTGTACCAGGGCCCATCGAAACCGGCGGGGATGGGCCGGGGTGAGTGGGCGGTCATGTGCTTGTCGAAGTCTGGTACGGCCAGCAAGTGCTCTCGCAAGGTGATGAGGTCGTCGCCGTTGCCGCCAAAGATGCGCAGCAGGCGAAAGGCGCTACGCGGGTAGCAGGGCAGGGCCAGGGCGTAACGGCCCGGTGCGTTGCGAAAGGCGCCGTGCAGCGCGCGCAGGACAGCCGCTGCAGCCAGCGGCTGGTTGGGCCCCTTGATCTCGATATCCAGATAGAGGCGGGGTTGCATCACTCGTTGCCCCCACTGAAGACGCCGCCACGGATCAGGCTGGCGATCATGAATTGGCCTTCCGGGCTGCTGGGGTCGAGCACGTTGAGCTGTTTGGCGTATTCAAAGGCCGAGGTCTTCTTGTTATTGCGGAAGAAGCATTGGGCATCGAGGCTGGCGCCATTGGGTTCGACCGGAATCGGCCGGCCATTTTCGGCATAGTCGGGGTACCAGGTGTCGAGAGTACGCAGGGCGTTGCTGATTTTCTGGTCGCGCAGGGCGGCGTGGCCCATGTCGCGGGTACTTTGAAAGTCGATGCCGTTGCTGTCGGCCACGATGACGGCTTTCTCGGGCTGGCCCAGGGCATACAGCGGCCGGGCAAAGCCCTTGGGTTTGTCTTCCACATAGTTTTGCGAGGGGAAGACTTCGATGGCGCCGCGCACGCCAAAATCGACGATTGCGCAGATCTGCAGATCGTGTGGATGCTTGCCGGCCAGGCTGTTGGCGATCAGTTCGCCCAGCTTTTTCTCGTTGTCACTGTAGTCGTTGAAGTGCTGCAGCGGCGTGGTCAGTGCATCAAAGCGCAGCTCAGGTTGCTCGGGGCTGTTAACGATGATCTGTACCTGTCTGGCCAGTGTGCGGTTGCGCCACAGCCAGCGGCCATTAGCGATATTGCGCGCCAGACGGCGGGCGACTTCGTTCAGACCTTCCGACTGCTTGGCCCGGCTGATGAAGTTGTCCACGCTTGCCTTGTATAGCCGCATCAGGTCTTCGGCATCGTCTTTCGATGGCGCACAGGCAAACAGGGTGTTGGCCAGATCAAGAAAACGCAGCTCGAACCGGACGATCAGGGCCGTCGCCTTGGCGTCGAGCTTGGCCGAATCGGTGGTCTGGATGTTGCTGGGGTTCTCGCGTTTGGCGCTACTGCTGGTGCTGTCTTCTGCCTTGCCAAACTTGTTGGTGTTCTGGGTGCCACGTATGCCGTGCCTAACCACCCGCACGGGCACTTCGTCGGTGCCTTCTTTCGCGTTGTCTTTTGGCACCAGGCTGTAAAAGGTGGCGTCGGTCACGATCAGGCCCCGCTGAAAAGACAGCACGCCCGGCAGCTTTTTAAATGTTTCGTTTGATGTGCTCATTCTTCTTCTCCTCCTGTCTGGGTCACGACAAATACATCATCCTGAAGCCACTGCGGCTGCCAGAATGGGATGGCTTCAATGGGGTGCGACTCGACCCAACGCCGCCGACCTACGTACTGCACGAGTCCCAGCAAGGGCTCGGCAAAGGCGTGGTCGGGCGTGGTCAGCTCGCCGGTTCTGCGGTCGTTGCTCATCCGCACGCCACCACGGCGGGCAAACGGGGTGATGCCGGCATAGCCGAGAACGGTGGGTACCAGCCAAGACATCGGCAGGGGGCGCGGCGTGTCAGACGACCAGTCCTTGGCGGGGGCATGGTCATCGCCCGTCTTTTCGGCGAGGGGGAGCGGGGCCGGGTCGGCATGCTGGTAAGCAATGGCGCGATACAGCGCGGTGAGCGGATCGGGGTCGGTCTGCATCAGGTCGGTCCGCTCCACTACCCAGAAGCCACCGGGCAGTTGCGACAGCAGGTCTTCGACATCGCCACTTTGCACGGTGGGGGCTTCATGCCTTTCCACCTTGCCACCGGCCAAGCGTGCCTGGCGCAGAAAGGCTTTGACCTCATCCAGATTGGGGGCGGCCGGCAGTTCCAGCAGCAAGGTCAGCGTCAGGTGGCAGGTGGCCGTCGGCTGCAGCGACAGCGCATGTGGGTTTTTCGACGAATAATCGGTCTTGTCGATAAACGTGGCGCCGCGCCGTAGTTGCGGCTGAAAGTTGAAAAAACCATTGGCGCCGCCTTCGCCCAGCAGCTGCGCATCGTGGTGCAGAATCGCCACCCGGACCTGCTCATAGGGCAGGGTATAGGGCGACGATTGATAAACATGGCGGGCCAGATTGTGCGCAAACAACGTAATCGCCATGACTGGGCAAGCATTGATCACATGGCCGCTGGCCTGGGCGTTGGCGTGGCTGATTTCTAGCCGGGGCAGAGTCAAATAGTGCCTCATCGCAGCAGCTCCCGTATCCAGCCGGCCACCTGCTCGCTGCTGGTGGCATCGAACAGGATCTTGCCTTTCTTATCGGGAAAGTCGTAATGGCTGATCAAGTTGGTCAGTTCGCGGCTGAAGGCGTATTGCCACTCCACGTCGCGCTGGTTGCGGTCGAACAAGCCCTGCTGCAAGGGCGAGAGAGCCGGGTTGACCAAGGGCTGGCCGCCGTTAGGCAAGTGCTTGCGATACTCGGTTAATAGTTCCACCACCTCATCCAGACGTCGTAGCAGCCGGTGGGTCAGCTTATGAATGTGCTGCCGGTCTTTGTCGCGCGTTTCCATGCTGGTGTCGTTGTCGCGACGCCATCGCCAACAAAATGCGCGGTATTCCAATAAGGCCGGCAGTGGCAGCCACAATGCGAGGCCGTGAAAATAATGGTGCAAGACCCGTCGCAGTTGGGCGTCTTCAGTGGGCGCAGCAAAAAACAGCGGTCGCTGCAAGTCGCGCACCGTCGCGCCGACGTTCTGCGGGTTGGCACCGCCAATGCCAAACACCGCCTGCCGCAAGCGGCGCGGGCGGGGGGGCTGGTCGGCAGTGGACTTGTTTGGGGCTGCATCGTTGGCGTTGGCCCGCTGCTTGGCGGCAGTCTCGAATTCGACGCGCATCGTTTCGTGCTCAGTAGTTCGACGGCGAAACTCACGGCCCAGACTGCCCGACACCAGCGGCGTAATCGCGCGATAACGCTCGTCTTCAATCGGCAACAACAGCTGCCGCAAGCGGATCGACACCGATTCGGTGCCCAACTCCACCCCGCTTTGCGCGGCATTGGCCAAAGCTTGTTCGATGGCGGCGATTTCTTCGGGCTGTGGCGGCGGATCAACCGGCTTGCCCTGAGCGTGCGCGTACATCTGCTTGACTACGGTCGCGGTCGGGCCGGAATTGGCGATGTAATCAAGATCAAACGATACGTGCGGCAACAGCGTACGGACCGAGACATACGGCAGATTCAAGGCCGCCTGCCTGCTCAGCCGCACCCCGCCGGGCGGGACATTAGAATTGACGGTTTTGACGGAATGATGAACTAACGAAGCACCGACTTCGTGATAGAGGTCGGGTTCGAGATGTTTCCAGCCGATCGCCTCCTCGGCCGCTGGCGTTTTAGCCATACGCTTCCCTCCAAACTTCGAGTTTGAATTAGTGTTTTTTATGGCCTATAGATGTGCTAAGGCCGCCAGGCAAACTTGGCGGGATGCTGGCGGCCCTAGTATTGATTACTAGCAGTTTTTGATTAGCACTAATTCGCCCAAGCCTCTAAAAATGAGTGGGATGGAGATGCGCAGTGATGTAAGAGATAAAGCTGGCAGTTTGATGTGATTGAGAGTTGCATTGAAAGTGATGCCGATGCTGCTGGCTGCGACCTTTAGCGACAGCCAATAGTTTGGTAGGTGGTTTGTCATCATATTTACTCTCCACTCCTGTGAATGAAAAAAGCGCGACACATGTTGTCGCGCTTTTGTTTTAGTACTGAAATTTCGATGATGCAAATTTTTTCCTAAAGGCAATACAATATTTCGATCAGATCTGGAATAAATTTCTGGCCCTATAAGTGGGAAAAATTATTCTTTGAGTTTGGGTGATCGGGGTTTGAGTGATCGAATCACTCCCCAATTAGGACAGATGCCGAGAAGGGGCTCAAAGAGCCCCTTCTCGGCCCCGTTAAGATCCGCCTACACGGCGGCAAAAGTGTTTGTGCCGATCAGTATGGTGACACGCACTTATAGCTTCTAAACCGCCTACACGGCGGCAAACCAAAACAGCGAATTCAGCATACATCATGCACATCCATCTCGTCTCAGCCTGTCAGCAGCGTGCCCTCAAGCGTAGTCGGGCGGTTTTGGACTCTTATGCGATCCGTACCGGGGAGCGCAGTTGGGCGACGCCGATCACGGCGGAAGGGCTGGATGAGCTGCGGACGTTGCTGAAACGGCAGGCGACACGGCAGACGGCGGTGGCGTGTTATCGCAATGATGGCGTGAGCCGAATGAAGCTGCTGTGGGTGGTGGGTTCGCGTAAACCGTTTGGGCCGGATGGGCATTTTCCGGCCGGTTACACCCGTCGGCGGCGGCCCGAGGTGCCGCGTTGGCTGAAGGTGTTGTGCCTGCTGGCGAAGGCCGGCGGGTTGGCGCATGACTTGGGCAAGAGCAGCGAAGGGTTTCAGGCCAAGCTGCACGCGGCGGTGCTGGGCGAGGAGCCGGCCGTGGCCGAGGCGGCGCGGCATGAATGGCTGTCGATGCATTTGCTGCCGGCCTTGCTGGAAGGCGCAGATTTCGCCACGGCCTGGCAGGCGCTGGCGGGCAATGGGTTGACCAAAATGGGCCGCAAAGGCGCCGAGTATCTGGTTAACGGTCTGCATCGTGCCGATGACGCCCTGGCCTTCATCACGGTGAGCCACCATCGCCTGCCGGGGCCTTGTGACGACGATGGTGCGCCGGATAGTTCCAACCATCATGTCAACCCGGCGTTGCTGGTGAATCCGGCAGGCTCGCTAGACCCGGCTCGCCTTACCGAGCTGGCGACGACGGCTTCTCGCTTGCGTGACAAGGCCGGCCAGCCGGCACAGCCTGAGCTGTATTGGCGCGGCATGGCGCTGCTGGCGCGGGCGGCGCTGATTCTGGCCGACCATACGGTGTCGGGCCAAGCAGCCGAAGACTTTGGGAAAAGCTATCGGGGCCAAATACTGGGGGAGGTGCCCAACAGAGCATCAGCAGACGACCCTGGCCCCTTCGATACCACCGCCCGGCCTGGCGCGTTGTATGCCAATACCAAGCCCGACCCGCTGCCGGGGTGTCGGCCGCGCTATCGCCAGACGCTGGCCTGGCATCTGCGTGAAGTCGGCGCCCGTGCTTCGGACTTGGCCTGGTGCATGATGAATCTGCACTTGCCGGGGCTATCGGAAGAGGCGGTCGAGCGGATTCTGACGCCCACCGACCCTGATGGGCCGTTTGGCTGGCAGGAGCGGGCGGTTGCTGCTGTGCAGCGTTGCCGCGAACAAAGCTCGCAACCCTTGCTGGTGTTCAATATCGCGGCAACCGGCGCCGGCAAGACCCGCGCCAACGCCAAGATTGCCTGCTGTCTGCGCCAGCGGCCGCGATTTGCGGTGGCACTTAATCTGCGCACCTTGACCTTGCAGACCGGCGATGCTTTGCGGCGCGACTTTGGCATCGGCGCCGATGAACTGGCGGTGGTGATTGGTGACCGCACCATTGCCAAGCTGCATGCCCATCAGCGGGATGAGGCGTTTTATGGTGATGCCGAGGCTTCGGGCGAAGCCCGCCTGTACGAGACCATCGGCGAGGAAGTGCTGTTGCCGGGCTGGATGGATATTCTGACCGAGCGGCGCCAGACCAGTCGCCAGCTGCTGGGGGCACCCGTGCTGGTTTCGACGGTGGATATGCTGGTGGCGGCCGGCGAGCCGGGGCAGCAGGGCCGGCATGTGGCAGCCCTGTTGCGGCTGATCGGGTCGGATCTGATTCTGGATGAAGTCGATTCCTACGATCCGCAATCGCTGGTGGCTGTGCTGCGGCTGGTGCAGATGGCGGCTCTGGTGGGGAGCAGTGTGGTGTGCTCGTCGGCCACTTTGGCCTTGCCGGTGGCGCAGGCGGTGCAGCGTGCGTTTGCCAGTGGGCTGGCGATGCGGCGGGCCATGCGGGATGAGGTCGACGCCGGCCGGGTGGTGGTGCTCGACCATCTGACCACACCAGTGAGCTTTGGGGGGGGCGAGGATTTCGCTGGGCACTATCAAGCCCATTTGGGGCGGCTGATGGCGGCCATGCCGGCCACGACCCTGCGCAAACTGCAGATTGTGCCGCTTGCCGGTCAGTCGATGGGCCTGCTGCTGCAGGCGGTTTCGACGGCGGTACAGACCTTGCATGCCGCGCAGGCCTGGACGGGCACGGGCGGTAAGCAGCTGTCGTTCGGGCTGGTGCGGATCGCGAATGTCACTCAAGCGATTCGCGTCGCCCGCTATCTGGCGCAGCAGTTGCCACAGGCCTGGGTGGCCTGCTACCACGCCAAGGATTTTCTGATTCAGCGCCATGCCAAGGAATCGCGCCTCGATTTTCTGCTGACGCGCAAGGGCGCCATGCCCAATGCCCATATTCTCGCCGATCCCGAAATTCAAGCCTTGCTGGCCCGGTCGCCTGGGCAGAGTGTGCCGTTCATCGTCGTGGCGACACCGGTTGAGGAAATCGGCCGCGATCATGATTTTGACTGGGCGGTGATCGAGCCCAGCAGCGCACAATCGATTGTGCAGACGGCGGGGCGGGTTAATCGGCATCGGCAACAACTGGTGGCGGCGCCAAACATTGGTTTGCTCGATTACAACTGCCGCTGGGCGCAAAGCCCCGATGTGCAGCGGTATGGTGTGTTCTGCCGGCCGGGGCTGGAGCCGCAGTCGCTGGATAAGGTGCTGCGCGCCCGGTCGAAGAAGGTGTATTCAGCCCTGCAGATGTCGCTATTGATTGATCAGCCCGAGCAACTGGGCAATCTGGATGCACGGCTGCGCTTTGACAGCCGTCACCCGCTGGCCCGCGATGAAGACCGACTGCTCACGGCTGCACTCAAAAACCCGCTGGAGGTGCTGGAGGCACAGGGGATGTCGGCCCCTTCGAACTGGATGACCGAGCGCTTCTATCGGGCCTATCCATTGCGGATGCGTCGCTATGAGCTGAGCTGGCGGGCGGTTCGCGGAGAAGATGGCTTCTGGCGGGCGGAAAGGCTGGAGAAGGAGGGCCGTAGCGAGCGGGCCGTTGTGCAGCGAATCGGCGGCGATTTTAACGCGCCGCCATTGGCCAATGCCTGGCTGGTACACGACCTCGATCATCTGGCGGCATTGTGCGAGGCGGCGGGCATCGACCCCTTGCTGGGCTTGAGTGTGCAGCTGCCGGAAGACCAAACCGGCCAGAACACTCACTACGATACGTCGTTCGGCTTTTATGTCCATTCCCAATCGCTGGAGGACGTGGACGACTGAGGCTGCCGAGGGCAGTGGCCAGTGGACAGTCCCAACCTCTGCCGCACCAGGCGGTGGCAGAGGGGCTGACGTGACCGGAAATGGAACGTTAATGGAACCTATGAAGGCGTTTCATTTTTCTTTTCCTCAAGCCAGGCGCGTGCTTCTTTCACGACATTGGCCAGCTCGGCTTCGATGCTTTCCAGCAGCTGGTCTACCGGCCGGTTTTCGCGGATTGCGGTTTCAACTTCCATGCTCATCGCCGGCAGGCGGACGGCGCCGAGTGAGCCGAGTGAGCCGCGCATCGAGTGGAAGACTTTTGCGGCCTCGGTACGCCGGTCTTCACTGAGCGCCTTGCGGGCATCGTTGATCGGTTCGGTTCCGCGCGAAATGATGCCTTCGATCGTGCCCAGAATGGCACCTCGACTGGATGGGTTGCTGAGCGCCATTCCCAGCAGGCTGGATGGTACGAAGGCCGGGCCCTGCGCGGCGTTGGCCGTGCTGGTGGGGGCGGTTGCCGCCGGGGTGGGGGCAGCGGCGGGGGGGCTGACCGGGGCGCTGGCGGCCTTGGTTTCGCTTGGGGGGGCGCTGCTGGCCGCCGGCGCCAGCTTGGGTGTCCAGTGCCGGCCCAATGCCTTGAATACTTCGGGGACATCAAGCGGCTTGGGAATGAAGTCGTCCATCCCTGCCACGCGGCACTGCTCGCGCTCGGCGGGCAGTACGCCAGCCGTCATGGCGATGATCGGCAGGTGGTTGAGCTTCAGCTCGCTGCGGATCAGCCGGGTGGCGGTAAAACCATCCATCACCGGCATCTGCACGTCCATCAGCACAATGTCCCAGCCGTCGGGTGTCTCGCGCAGGCGGTCAAGTGCCTGCTGGCCGTCACCTGCCACGTCCACATGCGCCCCGGCCTGGCGCAGGATGCCGCAGGCCACGGCCTGGTTGACGGTGTTGTCTTCGACCAGCAACAGCCGGGCGCCATCGAGCCGGTTGGCGGGCTGGGTGGGCGGGCTGGGTTCTGCGGCGGCCTCCGTGGTCTGGGTTTGCTGCTGGCGCGCCTGCATGATGGCGTCGAGCAGACTCGAACCGGTAATGGGCTTGAGCAGAACGCCATCGGTAAGTTCGACCCCCGGCGTCTGTGCCAGCAGGTCGCGGCCATAGGCGTTGACCATCAGCAGCACCGGGGTGCGGCGGATGCTGAGCAGGGCGCGGGCGGTGGTGACGCCATCCATGCCCGGCATGCGGTAGTCGATGAGAATGGCATCGTAAGCCTTGCCCTCGGCATGGCGCTGCCGAACCCGGTGTACCGACTGTTCGCCCGAAACGGCGGTATCGCAATGCCAGCCCCAGCTTTGCACCATGCTGGAGAGCGCACTCCGGCAGGTGTCGTTGTCGTCAACCACCAGAATGTTCAGCGGGTTCTGGCTGCGGGCCGGACGGGTATCGGCCACCCTCTGCAGTGGCAGGGTGAACCAGAATTCGGTGCCTTCGCCCGGCTGACTGCTGACGCCGATCTGACCACCCATCAATTGCACCAGACTCTTGCTGATCACCAGACCCAGCCCTGTGCCGCCAAAACGGCGGGTGATCGAGGTATCGGCCTGCGAGAACGCCGAGAACAGGCGCTCCAGCTGCTCGCTGGTCATGCCGATGCCGGTATCCCGCACACTGAAGCGCAGCTGGGCAGAATCGCCCGCGAGCGGGGCGGCCAGTTCGACATGCAGGCTGACTTCGCCTTCGCGGGTGAACTTGATGGCATTGCCGGTCAGGTTGACCAGCACCTGCTGCAGCCGCATGGCATCGCCGTGCAGGCGGGGGGGCACGTCGGGCTGGATGACGATCGCCAGCTCCAGGTCTTTGGCGCCGGCATTAACCGACATGATCGACGCCACGGTGTTCATCAGGTCGTCCATCTGGAACTCGGCCGGTGCCAGCTCCATCCGGCCGGCTTCGATCTTCGAGAAGTCGAGAATGTCGTTGATGATGGTCAGCAGCGACTGGCCCGAGGCCCGGATCATGCCGAGGTATTTGCGCTGGTCGTTGTCGAGCCGGGTGTTTTCGAGCAGATGGGCCATGCCCAGCACGGCATTCATCGGGGTGCGGATTTCATGGCTCATATTGGCCACAAAGTCGCTCTTGGCCCGGCTGGCCTGCTCGGCTTGCTCCTTGGCTGCCGACAGCATGGCCTGTGCTTCCTTCTGCCGGGTGATGTCGGTGCCCATGCCCAGAAAGCCCGTGATCTCGCCATCGGGATTGCGGATGGCGGATACCACCAGATTGACGGTGAAGGTGCTGCCATCCTTGCGGACGTAAGTCCACTCGCGGCTTTCGGCGCTGCCCAGGCGGCAGCGGGCAACAAAGGCCTCAAAGCCTTTTACCGGGTAACCCAGCTCAACGCTGAGCTCGTTGCAACGGGCATTGACTTCGGCCGGAACGTGTACGATGGCCGGCGTCTGTTTGCCGACCATTTCCTCGGCGGTGTAGCCGAGCATGCGTTCGGCGCCGACACTGAATAGCCGGATGGTGCCGTTCAGATCGGTTGTGATAATCGAAAACTCGCCGGCAGAGTCAATCACGCTGCGTAGCTGTGACTCTGCAGCGATGTGCGCAGCCTGCGCCTGCTTGAGGGGCGAGATGTCGGTCACGAAGGTGTAGAAGCCTTTGACCACGCCATCGACCAGATCTGGCTGGTAGGTAACCAGCTCGTGCCGGACCTGACCATCCCGCCCGGCAACCTCGCGCTCGAAGGTGCTGGCTTCGCCACGCAGGGCGGCGTCGATGTGCGGCTTGCTCATGGCGTAGCGCACATCGCCGATGATTTCCTGAACGGTATGGCCTTTCAGATCGGTGGTGCTCCAGCCAAACCAGCGTTGATAGGCGCTGTTGCCAAAGCGGTTGCGCTCTTCGGTATCCCAGTAACCGACAACCGCTGGCATGTGGTTGATGATGGTCTGCAGCTCATCATTGGCGCGGGCAATCGCCAGCCGGGCTTCGGTCTGGGCCGAGATGTCCCAGTTGAGGCCGATCATGCGCAGAGGGCGGCCTTCGCTATCGTGCTTGACGAAGCCCGAGGCCTGAATGGTGCGGACTTCTCCCAGCGGGCCGACGATGCGGAACGTGAGATTGAAGTCCCCCTTGCCCTGAAAGGCCGTGTTGGCAAAGGCTTCCATGACGTCATCGTCTGGTGCGCCGGGGTGTTGCTTGCCCGCCAGGGTGGTTTTGATGAAAGCCTGGACTTCTTCTGCATCATCCGGGTGCATGCGCATCTGCCACAGGGTATGCGTATCTATCCCCCCTTCGGGTACCCCCCAGTACAGCGCATACATGCGCTCATCCCAGATCAGTTCATCGGTGGTCAGATCCCAGTCCCAGACGCCCATGCCGGCGGCCGCCGTGGCAAAGCCCAGACGCTCGGACAGTTCGGCGACGACGCGCTCGCGTTCGCGGCGTTCGGTGATGTCGTCGATCTGCACGATGAATTCCGTCCCCTGGCCGCCTCGTCCCAGGCGTGACATGCGGAGCAGGCCCCAGGGGATGTACTGGTTACGTTCGGCCATCCGCAACTCGATCTCGAAGCTGCCGACTTCGCCGATGCCGAGGCTGCGCAGATGGCTGGAAAAGCGTTTGCGGTCTTCGGGATGAATGAATTCGTGCAGAGTGGTCTGCGCCAGCTGTTCGCGGCTGGCACCCATCAGGTCGCATAAATAGGCATTGAAGTCGCTGAGCAGGCCATTGCGGTCACACAGGCCAAAGCCGGTGGCAGCAAACTCCATGGCATTGCGAAAGCGCGAGCGGGTGTCGGCCAGGGCTTCATCCCGCCGCTTGACCTGATTGATGGTTGCCGCCAGCAAGAGCGGCGGGATCAGCGTCAGCACACTGGGCAGGTAGACAAACAGCATCTGCCAGTTGGAAATGAACGGCGGAATCAGAAAGTAGCCGAGCGAGGTCATGGCCCCCATGGTGGCCGACACCAGTGCCAGCAGTAACGCAAAGCCTTCAAACCGCAGCCGGGCGGCAGAGAGCAGCAACGCCACCACCATATAGACAAAGGGGTAGGGCAGATAAGCCATCACGAAGATGGTGACTGCCAGCAGCGCCAGGCAGTGTGAGAGTGTTTTGACCCACTCCTGCCGGGGCAGGAACGGCCCCTTGCGTGGACGAAGCCAGACCAGGGCCAGGGGCAGTACGGTGAGGGAGCCAAGTGTCGAACCGGCATACCAGGTGATCCAGAGCAGGTCGAAACTGGCGATGCCGCGCCAGGCAAGGATGCTGGCGCCGAGCGTGGCACCCGCCAGCGGCGGGACGAAACTGCCGATGGTCAGCAGGCGCAACAGACTGTCCATGCTGTCATCGAATTTGCGGTCGCTTTGGGTGCGCCGGATCAGCCAGGCGCCGAGCAACACTTCAAGGGTGTTGGGGATGGCAAACAACGCCGCCTGGGGCAGGTCGCTGCCGGTGAGCAGGTTGGCAAACAGATTGGCCAGCGCCACTGCCCGCAGCAGGCCCGGCCAGCGCCGGGAGGACTCGGTTACCAGACAGGCAACGCCCAAGGCGTTGGCATACCAGACATTGGCGATGGAGCCGGGTTGGCGCGATAGCAGAATGGCTGCGATGGCCAGCCAGAAATACAAGCCGCCGCAACGCATGACGGCATGCCAGCGTGCTTTTGTTCCGTTCGATCGGTTTTGCACGTTCCTCTTCTCTTGTCGCGGATACTGATGGTTGTCGGCTAGCGCGGGTGGCGCATCATGACTGATCGGGTGGGTCACTTTTCGAAGCTCCCCGATGGGCCCACAGGGCGACGACTACCGCCAATACCAGTAGTCCCCCTGCCAGCAGCATCGGCTGCATGTCACCAAACTGCCATTGCAAACTCGTTTCAGGCTTGAGCCACTGCCGGGTCAGCTGCGCACGGTCGGCAGGGGTCAGGGCGTTCATCCCGCGTTGAAGGATCTCGCCCAGCTGTGGCCAGTCGCTGCGATAGGCAAACGACAGCGGGTAGTCAAAGCCAACCCGGCCGACCATCCGGTATGCATTCCAGCGCTCGGCCTTGGCGACAAATTCGACACTCGCTGCATCGGCCACCATGCCCTGTACTTCCCCGGTTTTCAGCTTGCGCAGGGCCTCGTTGTCGCTGCTCACGGCCACCCATTGCACCTTGGGGTAATGGGCACGCACATAGGCTTCCACCGCATAGCCTCTGCCAACGGCAACAGGCTTGCCATCCATCTGCGCCAGGTTTCTTTCGGCAGCGTCATGCCGCACCACGAGCGTGGTGGGGACCGAGATATAAGGGGTGGTAAAGCTTAGATACGCCGCGCGTTCAGGGGTGGGGCGCAGTGAAGTGATGACATCCACCTGCCGTTGTTTGGCCTGCTCCAGAATATCTTTGAGCGACATCGGCGCCGTTGGCGTGAACTCCAGCCCGGTTTTTTCACCAATCGCCCGCAGAAAATCCACCGACAGGCCTTGCACATTGCCGATGGCATCGGCGTAGACAAAGGGGCCGTAGTCCTGTTCGGGGGCCCAGCGTACGGTCGGGTGTTCGCGCACCCAGGCGCGCTGCGACTCGGTCAGGATGTCTTCGTTGCCAGCTGCAGACGCTACTCCCCCCGCACACCACAGCAGCATCAGCAGCAGGCTGTGGATCAGCATCGTGCAGCGAGATCCTGAGCGCGTGCCAAGACCTGCAGCTGGCTGGATTGACATAAGACTTCCCCCTATCTAAGCCCTGTAGGCAGCCTGGGTGCTGCTTGCCGGATGCGGTTTTGCAAACCTGACTTCAACAGAACCTGGCGCGGCCTTGGACCCTTGCTGTAGCCCACCGAGCCGGCGTCGATTTGGCCTGCATCGGGCAAACCCGGATAGCTTCTAAACTGCTTCTTTCTCAGGACACTATAGAACCTGATTCGAGCATCTTGAATGTTGCGATGGCCCCAGGCGTGGCTGGCTTTCCCGATAGCGATTTGCAAAGCAGACGGTAACCGCGCCTAAACTGTGCGTCCGTCGCGCCTCAGCCGGTTTCAGGGCATACCAACCCGCTGTACCGTTGGGTGGTGGGCGGGATTCTCCAACAACGTGAGCGGCTAGAAAGAGATGCAATGAAAAACTGGATGATCTACGGCGTGACGGGCTACACCGGCCGGCTGATTGCCGAAGCGGCGAGCCAGCAGGGCTTGCAACCCCTGCTGGCCGGGCGCGATGCCGGGCGCGTGGCGGCCATCGCCAGCAGCTTGGGATGCCCTGGGCTGGCCGTCTCGCTGGAAGATGGTGCGGCGCTTGATCGGGCCCTGCAGGGGCTGTCGCTGGTGCTTAACTGCGCCGGGCCGTTTTCCCGCACCGCACAGCCCCTGGTGGAGGCTTGCCTGCGTCAGGGTGTGCATTATCTCGACATCACCGGTGAGATTGCCGTGTTCGAAGCCCTTCACCCGTGCGATGCCCAAGCCCGTAGCCGGGGCGTGGTGCTGTGTCCGGGTGTCGGTTTCGATGTCATCCCCACCGATTGTGTGGCCGCTGCGCTCAAACAGGCGCTGCCCGATGCCACCGAGCTGGCGTTGGGGTTTGACTCGCGTAGCGGTGCCAGCCCTGGCACGGCGCGAACCTCGGTTGAAGGCATCGGCAGCGGAGGCCGGGTGCGGCGCAATGGCCGGCTCGAACCCGCGCCACTGGGTTTCAAGACCCGGCAGATCGACTTTGGTGAGGGCGAGCGGACTGCGGTGACCATACCTTGGGGGGATCTGGCCACTGCCTGGATTTCGACCGGCATTGGCAATATCGAAACCTATCTGTCGATGCCGCCCAAGCGCATTACCCAGATGCGTTGGCTGGAGCGTTTGCGGCCACTGCTGGCACGCGGCCCGGCGCAGTGGTTGCTCAAGGCGCTGGCGGGCAAGGTCAGCGGTCCCTCTGCCGAGCAGCGCGCCAATATGGGTACCCTGGTCTGGGGCGAGGTGCGTAACGCGGCTGGCGTCAGCAAAACAGCCCGCCTGCGTTGCGCCAACGGTTACCAGCTGACGGTTGATGGCTCGCTGGCGGCGGTACGCGAGGTATTGCAGCGCGAAGGACCGGGCGGATACTTCACGCCTTCTCAGCTATTTGGCTGGCAATGGGTGGAAGGCTTACCCGGCTCGGGCCGGATCGTGATCGGTGAGGCGGGGTAATCGCCAGCAAGCGGCCTACAGGCTACCGATGATCAAACTGCCCGCCACGCCCCACATCACCGCGCAGGTGAAGCCATCCAGCAGTCGCCAGCTCAAGGTTTGTCTGAATAAGGGCGCCAGTTGGCGGGCACCCAGGCTCAGGCTGAAAAACCAGCAGAACGAAGCCGTCATGGCCCCTGCGCCAAACCAGTAACGACCGTCGCCAGTGTGCTGGGCCGAGAGCGAGCCCAGCAGCAAGACCGTATCCAGATAAACATGTGGGTTGAGCAGGGTGACGGCCAGTGTGGCGGCGACGATCCGCAGCAGCGTGCCCTGCCGGGCCTCGGTCTGATCCGCCCCGCGTGGGCGGGTATCGAGCGCGCCACGCAGCGCACGCCAGCCATACCAGGCCAGAAATAACACCCCCCACGCCGTTGCCAGTTTAAGCAACAGGGGCGAGCTAGCGATCAGGCTGCCGGCGCCGCCCACGCCCAGGGCAATCAGGCTGGCGTCGCACAGCGCACAGATCAGTGCTACCAGCAGCGGGCGCTGGTTTTTTACGCCCTGCGTCAGCACAAACACATTCTGGGCGCCCAGCGGCAGAATCAGGCTCGCGCCCATTCCCAGGCCCTGCATATAAGAAATAACAGACATAACAGCCTCTTGTATCGACGAAACAGCCGCTGGCAAATCGGGTGGGTTGATGCGCGGCTTTGGGGTGGATTGGGTTGCCGCTAGCGTAAGCCGTCTTGCATAGTTAGAAAATCTTTAAATTTTCTGGTTTGATAAGAATTTCTAATGAACCTTGATTACAAGTTGCTGGATGCACTGGCCGCCGTGATCCGAGAAGGCAGCTTCGACAAAGCGGCGCGTCAGCTCAATCTGACCCAATCGGCGGTTTCGCAGCGGGTGAAACTGCTGGAGCAGCAACTGGGCCAGATACTGCTGGTGCGGAGCAACCCGCCCACGCCCACGGCTGTGGGGCAGCAGCTGCTGCGCCATGCCGAGCAGGTCCGTCTGATGGAAGGAGAATTGCTGGCTGACATTCGGCCTGCGGTGGCAAGTGGCTACGAGCGCATCACTATCGGTGCCAATGCCGATAGCCTGGCAACCTGGCTGTTGGCGGCCCTGGCGCCTCTGCTGGCGAGTGAACAGCTGCTGATCGAACTGGTGCTGGAAGACCAGGATTACACCCACGAGCTGTTGCGCGATGGCACGGTGGCAGGCTGCATCAGCACGTTGCAACGACCGATGCAGGGCTGCGAAGTGATGTATCTGGGGGCAATGCGTTACCGCTGTGTAGCGGCGCCGGCCTTTGTCGAGCGCCACTTTGCGGCCGGCGTATCGGCAGATAGCCTGTTGGCTGCGCCAGCCGTCATCTACAACCGCAAAGACGATCTGCACCGGGTATTTCTGGAAACCTGCTTTCCACTGCAAGACCCCGACTATGCCCACCACACCCTGCCGTCATCGCAAGCCTTCCTTGACGCACCGCTGGCGGGCATTGGCTATGCACTGGTGCCTGAATTGCAGCTGACGGATCACCTCGACCGAGGCACCTTGATTGATCTGCTGCCCGGCCGCTACATCGACGTGGCCCTGTACTGGCACTACTGGAGTCGCCAGCCTGCACGGCTCAAACGCTTGGGCGCCGCCCTATGGCAAGGCTGCCGGCCGTTGCGACCAGAATCTCATCTGAATGACTGAATGAATTCATGGTCACCATCCTGCTTTCGGCTCAGGCTCGCCGCCTAAAGCCAGTCAACCCTTGCAGGCAAGTTGATGAATTGTCTGGAACCTCATGAATCCTGAACTAGGATGTCAGGTGATGGCCCGCGTCGTTTGGGGGGATTACGAGCATCCGAAGTCTCCCCTTCAGGTCTGAGATGCCAAGCTTGAACTTGCCTGGGTGAGCGTCCATTGACCTGCCACACCGGCCCGCAGAATTTTGATCCTTGCTGGGAGAGATCCATGTTTGGCGCTGTTTTGAATCCGGTCGTGCAACTGTCACGGCAGCTGACATTCCGCCTTAAGTTTTTACTGATCTTTTTGCTGTCGGTACTGCCCAGTGCGGTGCTGATCACCCACGCCACCCTGCAAAACTATCAAGCCATCCAGCGCGACAAACTGGAGCAGACCGGCGGGCGCTATCTGAAAGGCTTTACGCCCCTGGCCAATGCCATGGCGCTGCACCGTGGCAGTGCCGGGGCGGTTCTGGCGGGTAACCAGCAAATGGAGGGCGTCAGGGCCAAAGCCGAAGCCAAAGTCGATGAGGGAGTGCGTTATCTGCAAAGCGAAACCGCATTGATGCACGCTGAGCAGTGGGACAAAAAATCCCGCCAGATTGCCCAGGACTGGCAGGCGCTGAAAGCCGGCTGGCAAAAGCTGACGCCCGGTGAGAGTTTTGCTGCCCATAATGGGCTGATGCGCCAGATCAACGAATATCGTCACCATATAGCCGGCGACACCGGGCTATTACTCGACCCGGAAACCGACACCTACTACATGGTCGTGACACTGGTAGACCAACTGCCCTTGCTGCGCGATCGGGTCGGACAGGCGCGTGGCAGCATTGCCGGGATGGCGGGCAGCGCGGCCGATGATCGGGCGCGTGGTTATATCGATGGCTTACTCAATCGCGACATCACGGCCATCGTCAGTCGCATCGACAACGACATGGAGCTGCTGGAAGACACCTACCCCGAACAGGCCGCCAAACTGCTCCAGCAATGGGGACCCGCCAAGCAGGGAATCGAAGCCATCATTGCCGATGCACGCAAGCAGATTCTGCAGGACGGTAAATCCGGACCGGAACTGGCTGGCTATTTTGACCGGCTGAGCGCTGCACTCGATGGCCTGGATGGCTTCGATACGCTGCTCTACAAGACCGCGATTGAAGAGCGGCTGCGCGACCGTATCGCCAGCGGCTGGGCAACCCTGCTACGGGAAATCGGCGTCAGTCTTGCGGTGATGTTGGGGGTCACCTGGCTGATCATCGGCTTTGCCCGAGATCTGATGCAAAGAGCCGTACAGGTTGAGCGCGACATGGCGGCCATTGCCGATGGCGACTTCACCAAGTCGCCCGACACCCGTGGTCATGATGAACTCAGCCATATCGCCGCCAGTGCCGCCCAGCTGACAGCGCGGCTCGGCGCTACCTTGCGAGAAGTTCAACACAGCGCGCGAGAAGTGATGTCGGCTGCTTCCAATATTGCAACCATCAGCAATCAGGTTGCCAGCTCGACCAGTGAACAAAGCAATGCCGCCTCCGCGATGGCCTCTGCCGTGCAGCAACTCACCGTCAGCATTGCGCACATGGCCAACAACGCCCAGGATGCGCACCGCCTGTCCAGTGATTCCGGCCGCGCCTCGGCCGACGGTGGCGAGGTCATCCAGCGCACGCTTGGCAGCATGGAAAGAATCGCCGAAACCGTGCGAAACGCCTCGGGCAGCGTGCAGGTGCTCGGGCAGGATGCCCAGTCCATCAACAGCATCGTCAACGTCATCAAGGAAATTGCCGATCAGACCAATCTGCTGGCGCTTAACGCCGCCATCGAAGCTGCCCGTGCCGGTGAGTCGGGCCGGGGCTTCTCTGTTGTGGCTGACGAAGTACGCAAACTGGCCGAACGCACGGCGGTTTCGACCCGCCAGATCGCCGAGATGATCGACCGCATCCAGCACGGCACATCCGGCGTCGTCAGCGGCATGGGGCAAGGCGTTGCCCAGGTAGAAAGTGGCGTCGAGCTGGCCAGCCAGGCCGGCGCGGCTATCGCGCAGATCCGCGAGGGCTCCGGCCGGGTCGTCGAAGTGGTGGCCGAAATCACCAGCTCGCTAACCGAACAATCTGCCGTCGCCAACGAAGTTGCCGGCAAAGTCGAAACCATCGCCCAGATGTCCGAACAAAACACCCGCGCCGCCGAATCCTCTGCTGCCACCGCCCAGCAACTACGCGGCCTTGCCCTTGGCCTGGAGCAAAGGGTAGCGGTGTTCAGGTTTGCATGAGGTGGGGCTGCGTCCCCATTCTCTACCCCATTTCCCACGAGCGCCCCGCCAGCTAGGACAGGCTGCGGGGCTTTTTTTGAATCTGCTCGGCAGAGCCTCGCCATGTAACGACATTTAAGTGGCAGGTTCCGCCTATGAATCTACTGTCGTTGGAAACAAAGCCGATGTTTTCTGGCCACAGCTTCAGTGCCTCTCTCTGAGTCGAGGCATTGGGGGCTTTCTGTGGAATCTGGCAAAACCAACTCCCGGCCGCAGTGAAGTGACAGCGCTTACGGCTCTTTGCCGTCATGGTTATCCGGGCGGTGGCCGCGAAATGGCAAGGCGAGGCAGTCCAGATACTGGTTGCTGCTGGGGTAGGGCGTGCTGTCTGCAATGCCAAGTTTGCGCGGCAATTTCCCTCCCGCATATGAGAAGCTGCCAAAAACCAAATCCCAAAAGGGGATGACTGCGCCGTAGTTGCCGGCTTCCTCCAGCTCGCTACTGTGATGGCACCGATGCAGTTCGGTGCCGATCAGCAAGTAGTTGAGTGGGCCGACGCGAATGTCCACATTGAAGTGGGAAAACAGGCCCTGCACCCCCAGAATCAGGTTGAACATAAACACTGCCTCACGATTGATGCCCAGAACGAACGATGGAACCAGGCCAATCGCTACCACGATCAGCATGTTGATAGGGTGCATCACCGGATGCATCAAAAAGTAAACGCGCTGAGGTAGATGGTGTACCGCATGAATTCGCCACAGGAACCGACCCAGCGCCCCCCGCCCTTCATGGCTGTAACGATGTATACCGTACTGCAGCAGTTCGTAGACGAGCAGGGCAATGACTACCTGAAGCAGCAAGGGTAAGGTGGCAAGCCCGGAAGGCTTGCTCTGCGCAGCACCAATCGCCAGCCAGGCGGTTGCAAATTTGACCACCTGCAACAAAGCGCCTCCGGCCACCATGTATTTGAGGTCACGCAGGAAACTGGTCCAGGTCATGCTCCATTCTGGTCTGCACGGCCAGGCGATCTCCGCCACGATGAACAGGACAAAACGACTCGCAGTGAAAATGGAGAAGGCGAGCTGCAGTTCGTATTGGCCAGTGAAATTGAACCAGGCAAAAACGATGGTCATGCTGGCAATGACCGGGTAAAAGCCATAGGTAATCAAGGGGCGCATCGTGGTAGCTCCAAACGAAGATTGAAGCTGAGGTTAGCGATGCGCCAACCCGTCTGCTTTGCAATTCTTGCGGTGGTGCAGCGCCTAAATCACCGGCTCACCTTTACGCCGTACCTTGAGAAACAGTTCGCGTTTGCAGGTCGGATAATCCCAGACCCCGCTCTGCTGCGGGCGCAGCCTTTCAAAAAAAAGCGTTGAAGCGAGTGCATAGGCCGATGGCACCAGAACCTCATCGTGGAAGGCAAACACGGCCGGCCCCAGGTGCTCGGTGGCGCCTGTGAATGTCATGCGTGCGTAGTAGCCGCCGGGAAGGGTCAGAACATCGTGGTCTGATGCGCGTTCTGCATCAATATCCCGCGCCAGGAAATAGCGGCACTGAGGAGGTGGCACATGAAAGGGAGCATCAACAAAAATGCCGAGAATCGATGGGCCTGAAGTGGCCTGATTGCCTGCCATCTCGACGAGTGTCTTACTGATCAACGCATCATCCAGCACCTGCCGGACCACCCGCAGGTGACGGGTTGGCAAATGACAGAGCTGCGGGCGCTGAGGCCCTTGCGGGTCGGTGGCCGGCCCGGAGTGCTTGAGTCCCGCCCGAATCGCACTTGGGGATTGCCCGTAGATCTGCCGATAAGCGCGAGAAAAACAGGCGGGGGAACTGAAGCCGCTATCCAGTGCGATGCTCAGCAGCGATGCGTCGGGCAAGGCCGCCAGCAGATGGTCGGCGTGCGACACCCTGACGCGGCGCAAATAAGCCATCGGTGTTTCACCCATCTCCGCCAGGAAAAGCCGATGGAAATGATGGGGCGACAAGCTGACCGCAGCGGCAAGATCATGCAAGGACAAATCCCCCCGAAACTGCCGCGTGATCTCCAGCACGGCCTGTTCGACGCGAGCATCAACCGGGCCAGATGTCGTCTTGGTCTGGATAAGGGGCGAAGTGACTGAACGTGACATCGGGCAATCCCTGCATGCCTAGATTTCTGATTGGTCAGGATGGCTAATGTTTTATCTGCAGGAGCGGTTTTTGCTGAGAAAGCCAGCTAAGCAGGAGTTTAACGGATGGATTGGATATATATTAATCAATATGGCTTTGGATAATTTTAAAGGCACCAGCATGGTTTGTTTGGTTTGAGAGTTTCTCTAACATTGCTTCAAGCTGTCCTGGAGATTTGTTTCCCAAGACGATCAAGCCAAAGCTATTTCCAAATAGAGCCTGAATAATGAATACGCTGAAATCTGATGCGGTGCTGATTTTATATTCGAATTGGTCATGAAGATACTTTCCTGATCGTACAATATCTGGTGCAGTGCCAGGAATGTGTTGCAGAAATTCAAAGGGGTGGCTTTGGCGCTGTAGAATGTCGACATTAGAGAACCAATATACAGCTAGGCCACCATTCGAGGGAAATATGGATCTGGAATTATTGTAGTAAATGCCTTTGGCAAGCTTTCGTGCAAATGAGTATATTGCCTCATGAAATTCATCAGGTATTTGAAGTATGCCGGTCTTTTGATGTGTTCTCCCTATGGCTGGGACCAATCCCAGAGATTCATTGTATTTGCGAGCTGTAGTCGCTGATGGCATCATTTGGTCTAATATTCCAGGGAATTGTTGCTCCGCACGCCTTAATTGCCCCCGTAATTCTTCCGTGGCGTATTCTGTATTGCCCTTGGGGGCCATTTTGGCAAGGATAATGACCAATAGGTCATCGTCGGACGTGTTCCGATTGCAATTGGCACAAGCAGGAAATTCAAAACCTTCTGGCCATTGGCGATCTTGAAATAACCCCCTGGGAGGGCAGTGTTCTATCGTGGTGGCGGGTGTTTTTCCACCACAGAACGCGCAAAGTGGATTGTTTTGCAGAAATTTTTTTCGCTTGTTGGAGCTCGCTCCCATAGATATTCCAATCTGCGTGAGTCTATAGTAAGAAAATGAAGGTTTCTCATAAAATTTTTTGCTGCAGAATTATTTTCAAATCAACTTTGAGTAGATCTGATATTTTTTCGCTAAAATTCACCTGAAGCGGGCCCAATTTGGGCTGGTCAGCCTATTGTAGTGATGACTCAAAATCGCTTTTCTGTTTTTCAGAACAGCAGAGAAGGTGAGGAAGATTGTCCATGTCGGGAATCGGCTCTTCGAGCAATGCGCTCACTTTATTCCAGTGGTCAGTTTTATTATTGCTAGGGGGGCGAACCAAATATTTCAGGCTTGAGGGGTCGATTGCTGAAAATCCATGATCCAGGCAAGCACTGCCGCTACATGAATTGTCGATAACAAAAATGGGTTTACCTTTTTTTGATTTGAGGCATGCCGATTTAAAAAATTCATATCCTTTGAAAACCTCCTTCTTCTTACCATCTTTGATGGCGGTTACTGTGTACTCCCGCGACAAATCACTGCCATAACCCACTCCAATTTTTACTTCAAACTGTGCATCACCACATTGGGCGCTATGGGTATCAGGCTTTTGTTGTGAACACGCCAGAACGAATGGAATGCAGCAGATCCCGAGCCAGATCTTTGGCATGGCTTTTCCCTTTCGTGCTGAATGGCTAAGCAAATAAATCCAGAATCTCTGGATAGATCAAACCGCTAATTCCATCAAGTGAGGGGCGGATCAAGCGGGGGGGTCTTTTGCCGGTCCTGAGCCAATAAATTGGCTTGATTGGGAACAGCCGCATGGTTTGGCATGCGGCTGATCGGTGCAATCAGCCGGGCGACTCAGGTCACCACGGTCGGCGCCGCCATCCCCGTTCTTTCTTCAATCTGTGCTAACCGCCGTGCCAGGGTGATGAGGCCAGCGAGGGCGGTTTGGGTGTCGAGTTGGTGGTTGCCGCTAGCGGGCTCGTAGCGTTCAAGGTAGACGCGCAGCGTGGCGCCTTCGGTGCCGGTGCCGGAGAGGCGGAAGACGATGCGGCTGCCATCCTGCATGATCAGGCGTATGCCCTGTTTATGCGATACCGAGCCATCCACCGGGTCGGTGTAGGCGAAGTCGTCGGCGGTGGCGATAGGGAAGTCGCCAACCGTCTGACCGGCGAGTGCCGACAGCTGGCTGCGCAGGTGCGCCATCAGGCCATCTGCCGCATCGGTGGCGATGCCTTCGTAGTCGTGGCGTGAATAGTAGTTGCGGCCGTAGCGGGCCCAGTGTTCCTGCACGATGGTGGCGACTGACTGTCCCCGCACGGCAATCAGATTGAGCCAGAACAGCACGGCCCAGACGCCATCCTTTTCCCGCACATGATTCGAGCCGGTGCCATAGCTTTCTTCCCCGCAGAGCGTGGCACGGCCGGCATCGAGCAGATTGCCGAAGAATTTCCAGCCAGTGGGGGTTTCAAAGCAGGCAATGCCGAGGTCTGCAGCCACGCGGTCTACGGCGGTGCTGGTGGGCATTGAGCGCGCCACACCCGTCAGCCCATCGCGGTAGCCGGGTACGAGCTTGGCATTGGCGGCGAGCACCGCCAGGCTGTCGGAGGGTGTGACGATAAAGTCGCGGCCGAGAATCATATTGCGGTCGGCATCTCCATCCGAGGCGGCGCCGAAGTCGGGTGCGTCGGGGCCACTCAGCAAGCCGATCAGTTCGGTGGCATGCGCGGGGTTGGGGTCGGGATGATGGCCACCGAAGTCTTCGAGCGGTGTGCCGTTGATGACGCTGCCGGCCGGTGCGCCCAGCAGGTTTTCCAGCAGATGGTGGGCATAGGGGCCAGAGACGGCACCCATGGCGTCAAAACGCAGGCGGAAGCCGCTGGCAAACAGGGCGCGGATGCGGTCGAAGTCGAACAGCGATTGCATCAGCTCGGCATAGTCGGATACCGGGTCGATGACTTCGACCAACATACCAGCCAGGGGGTACTGGCCGAGTTGGTCGAGATTGATATCGGCGGCTTTGGCGATGCGGTATTCGGTGAGCTGCTGGCTGCGGGCATAGATGGCCTCGGTGATCTTCTCTGGCGCCGGGCCACCATTGCCAATGTTGTATTTGATGCCGAAGTCGCCATCCGGCCCGCCCGGGTTGTGCGAAGCCGACAGGATAATGCCGCCAAACGCGCCATGTTTGCGGATCACGCACGAGGCCGCAGGCGTAGACAGCAAGCCCCCCTTGCCGACCAGTACCCGGCCAAAGCCGGCCGCTGCAGCCATTTTCAGAATGGTTTGTACGGCTACCCGGTTGTGAAATCGACCATCTCCTCCCACAACCAATGTTTGTCCGGCAAAGCCTTCGAGCGAGTCGAAAATGGCCTGCACAAAGTTTTCCAGGTAATGCGGCTGCTGAAAGACGGTGACTTTCTTGCGAAGACCGGACGTGCCGGGACGTTGGCCGGCAAAGGCTTGGGTGGAGAGGGTCTGGATGGTCATGGGTTGAATCTAGGAGTGAGGTAATTAAAAAACGGCCCATTTTAGGCGTTGTTGACACTTTTTCGGATCGCATTTCACCGGGAAGTCGTCTGGAGCAAGGCACAGGGCGTGCTGCTTGGTGGGTCAAGCGAGCGGCTTTTGCGCCTTGCATCCGGCCCGAATCCGACGAAATACGATCCAATAACAAAACGTCAACAGAGCTTAGCGGGCACCAACAGCCACAGGCTGTGTGCGGGTAAGGGGGCGCAATCCGACACCCTGCGCTCAAGCGGCACCCCGTCTGCGATCTCGCTGGCCAGCAGCACCTGCCACGATCCGGCTGGCAGGGAGAAGGTCACGGGCTGGGCTTCGGCGTTGATCAGAATCAGGCAAGGGGGACTTGCCATGCCCCGTAGTCGAATGCCCAGGCAGAAGCGATCTTTGCGTTGCCATTCGTCGGTGGTCATCAGGTTGCCGGCCTCGTTGAGCCAAAGCAGATCGGCTTCGTCACGGTTGTCTGATGGCCCGCTGTACCAGATGGCATGGCGCAGGGTTGGCCAGTCGCGGCGCAGGGCCAGCAGGCGTTGTACATAGGCGAGCAGATCGGCGTCGGCCTGTGCCCAATCCAGCCAGGTGGTCGGGTTGTCCTGGCAATAGGCGTTGTTATTGCCGCCCTGGCTGTGGCCGATCTCGTCACCAGCCAGCAGCATGGGCGTGCCTTGCGCCATCAGCAGGCTGGCCAGCAAGGCACGTTTCAGCTTGCCGCGCAGGGCGAGCACCGTGGCATCGTCGGTCGGGCCTTCCACCCCACAGTTCCAGCTATGGTTGTGGTTGTGGCCGTCGCGGTTGTCTTCGCCGTTGGCATGGTTGTGTTTGTGGTTGTAGGCGACGAGGTCGGCGAGTGTGAATCCATCATGCGCGGTCAGATAGTTGATGCTGGCCGTCGGCAGCCGCCCACGCTGTTGGAAAATATCGCTGGATGCCGCAAAACGGCGGGCGAATTCGCCTCGGCTGGGCCACTGGTGCAGCCAGAAGGCACGCAGCGTGTCGCGGAATTGATCGTTCCACTCGCTCCAGCCTGCCGGAAACTGGCCGAGCCGATAGCCTTCGGGGCCAATGTCCCAAGGCTCGGCAATCAGTTTGACTTGCGACAGCACAGGGTCTTGCTGGAGGGCTGCAAAGAAAGGCGCTGTGGCGTCGTAGAAGTCGGGATTGCGAGCCAGCTCGGGCGCCAGATCAAAGCGGAAACCGTCGATGTGCATCTCGGTCACCCAGAAGCGTAGCGAGTCGAGAACCAGCTGCAACACCCGTGGATGGGCCAGATTCAGGCTGTTGCCACAGCCGGTGTGGTTCAGGTAACGCGCCTTGTTGGTGGGGTCGAGATGGTAATAGCTGGCGTTGTCGATGCCCTTGAAGCTCAGCATCGGCCCGCACTCATCGGCCTCGGCGGTGTGGTTGTAGACGACATCCAGCAGCACTTCGATGCCACGGGCGTGCAGGGCTTTCACCATGTCGCGGAATTCATCGGCGGCAGGTTGCTGGCCGCTGCCATAGGTTGGCTCGACGGCAAAGAATCCTATCGTGTTGTAGCCCCAGTAATTGTGGAGCCCCATCGCCGTCAATCTTGGCTCGTCGGCGTGCTGGTGGATTGGCAGCAGGCTCAGGCTGGTGATGCCGAGCCGGCTCAGGTGGTCCAGCAGGGCGGGCTTGGTCAGTGCGGCATAGGTGCCCCGGAATGGCTCGGGTAGGGCGGGGTGCAGCTGGCTGAGGCCCCTGACATGCGCTTCATAAATGACGGTATCCGCCAGGGGGATGCGCGGGGCAGCGTCGTCTCCCCAGTCATAGGTATCGGCCACCAGCCGGGCCTTGAGCGCAACACGGGCGTTATCCCGTGGGTCGGGCTGATCGGCGTCGTGTTCGAGCCCGCCAAATGATTCGCGCTCTGCCGCAAACTGACCAACGATTTCGCGGGCATAGGGGTCGAGCAGCAGCTTGGCCGGATTGAAGCGATGGCCCAACGCTGGCGCCCACGGACCATACACGCGGTAGCCATAAACCAGGCCGCTGGTGGCACCGGGCAGAAATCCGTACCAGATGCCATTGCTGTGGGCGGGCAAGGGCAGGCGCGCCAGCTCCTGTTGGCCTGATGCGTCAAACAGGCAGAGTTCCACTGCGGTGGCATGGTCGGAAAACAAGGCGAAATTGGCTCCCTGCGAATCAAGCGTGGCACCCAAAGGATAGGGCCGGCCGGTTTCGAGGCGGGCGGGTAGAAATGGAACGGCAGTCATTCAGGTAACAGAATCAGGGTTGCAAGGGGTGGCAGGGTCAGTTGTAGCGACTGTGCCTGACCATTCCAGGCGATGGCTTCGGTCATCAGCACGGGGTTGGCGACACCACTACCGCCATAACCGTTGGCATCGGTATTGATGGCTTCGCGATAGCGGCCAGCCAAGGGGACGCCGATCCGGTAGTCGTGGCGGACGATCGGGGTGAAGTTGCAGATGACCAGGGCGATTGAACCATTCCGGCCATGACGGGCGAAGGCATAGACTGAATGTTCCCGGTCATCGTTGACCAGCCAGCTGAAGCCGGCCGGCTCGAAATCGACTTCGTGCAGCGCCGGGGTGCTGCGATACAGTCGGTTGAGGTCTCGCACCAGCGCCTGCATGCCCCAGTGCTGGGGGTGCTCAAGCAGATGCCAGTCAAGGCTGGCATCGAAGTTCCACTCCCGCTCCTGCGCGAATTCGCCACCCATGAACAGCAGCTTCTTGCCGGGATGCCCCCACATGAAGCCGAAGTAGGCGCGCAGATTGGCCATTTGCTGCCAGCGGTCGCCTGGCATTTTGCGCAGCAGCGAGCCTTTGCCATGTACGACTTCATCGTGCGAGAGCGGCAGGACGAAGTTTTCGGTGTAGGCATAGACAAGGCCGAAGGTCATCTCGTCATGATGATGGCGCCGATGAATCGGATCGCGACTCAGATACTGCAGCGTGTCGTGCATCCAGCCCATATTCCACTTGTAGTGAAAGCCGAGGCCACCCAGGTCAGGCGGGCGGGACACCGCAGGAAAGGCCGTCGACTCCTCGGCCAGTGTGATGGCACCGGGCAGTTCGGTGCCCAGCATGTGGTTGAGGTCTCGCAGCAGCGCGATGGCTTCAAGGTTTTCGCGGCCGCCGTGAATATTCGGCACCCATTCGCCGGCCGGGCGGCTGTAGTCACGGTAGAGCATCGACGCCACCGCATCGACTCGCAGGCCATCCACCCCAAAGCGCTCTACCCAGTAGCGGGCGTTGCCGACTAGATAATTGCGGACCTCGTTGCGCCCGTAGTTGTATATCAGCGTGTTCCAGTCGCGATGAAAGCCTTCGCGTGGGTCGGCGTGTTCATACAATGGCGTACCGTCGAAACGGCCCTGGCCGTGGACATCGACCGGAAAGTGGCCAGGCACCCAGTCGAGGATCAGCCCCAATCCGGCTGCGTGGCAGGCTTCCACCAGATACAGAAAGTCTTCGGGACTGCCAAAGCGGGACGTCGGCGCATACAGGCCCACCGGCTGGTAACCCCAGGACCCATCGTAGGGGTACTCATGAATCGGCAGCAGCTCGATATGGGTGAATCCCATGTCGCAGGCGTAGGGCACCAGCGTCTCTGCCAGCTCACGGTAGCTTAGCCAGTGTTGGCCGTGTTCTCCTTGCCGCCGCCAGGAGCCGGGATGCACTTCGTAAATCGATACGGGCGCATCCAGTCCATTGGCTTTCGCGCGGTCTGCGGGCAAGGGCCGCTGTGGCAGTAGCGCCGAGACAATGGAGGCAGTCGCCGGCCGCAGTTCGGCGCGCAAACCATAGGGGTCTGATTTCTGCAGCAAGTCACCACTCTGGGTTTTGATCTCGAATTTGTAGAGGGCGCCCACGCTGACGCCCGGCAGGAAAATTTCCCAGACACCGCACTCCACCCGCCGACGCATCGGGTGCTGGCGGCCATCCCAACGATTGAAATCCCCCACCACCGATACCCGGCGCGCATTGGGCGCCCAGACACAGAACCGGACACCCGAATGCCCCTGAACCTGCATTGGATGTGCCCCCAGCACGGTATAAGGGCGTGGGTGCGTACCGTCCGCGAGCTGCCGACTGTCTGCCGCGCTCAGCAGCGGCCCCAGTGCGTAGGGGTCTTCCAGAAGTAGTGGGCCGCTGGCGTAGAGCGCTTGCAGCTGGTAGCTGGTTTGAAGGTTGCCAAGGACGCCACTGAACAAACCCCGCGCATCCAGTACATCCAGCCGCCCCAGCAGGCTGCCGTTGCGGTCGAGAACACTGACGGCAACCGCCCCCGGCAAAAAGGCGGTGACGGTCCAATCTTCGCCACGCTGGTGTGGGCCCAGCAGGGCAAATGGGTCGGCGTGATCGCCGTTGCACAGGGCTTCGATGTCGGCCTGACTCGGTTGCATCGGGTATTCCCTTCTTGATAGCGGGTTGGGGGGATCGGCGTGCTGATCGCAGAGTCTGGCTGCCTGCCGGACTTGGGCAGCGCAGCTGGCGCGGCGCCGTGTCAACGATATTCTCGCTTCTGCCTTCGCGCCTTGGGGCCCGACGGGCGGCTTCTTCGAAAGATAGTAACGACGCTCTTTGCTGTAGGCACGCAGCCAGTGACTACAGCTGTCAGACAGACGGTTGGCAAGATTGCCAAAAATGCCGCCGACTCTTTGATTATTTGCTAGTTTTTAATTCATGGCGGCACGTGTGCGCACGTTGCCGAGGGCTGGGCTCAGCGTCAGAGAGGTTCGGTATGATGAAAATGGAATTGCATGATCCGCTCATGAATCTGGGTGATGGCGGATCATCCAACATGGGTGAACTGGCCGAGGTGTGGGGCGGGCGCTTGCTCAAGCTCACCCTATTGCTGACTTTTGTCGATATCGGCGTGGTGATTGTTTTTCTGCTGACCATGGCAGAAATCCTGCCACGCGAGACGGCGGAACCTATTCTGCAGCACTGGAAGACGATTGCCTGGTGTACCACGCTGCCTTTGGCTGGTGCCTGTGTGGCGGCTTTGCTCAAGGTGGTAAACGAGTAACACGGCGGCTGCGATATTTCAGCTTGCCGCTGCAACAGCGGCTGTCAGCTCGGTTCGTACGTAGTCAGCCACATCGGCGGGCAGGCCTTGGCTGGCGGCTGCGAAGCGCTGCAGGATCTGGGCAGGGTCGAATACCGCAGCCGAGCGCAGAATGGGCGTGGACTTGCTGAGTGCGGGCCCGTATTCACCGTCGTCAATCAGGGCATGGTAGAAGTGGCCGTCACGATAGGTCAGGGCCCGTTCGCCATTACCCTTGTCGTAGCAAAACTGAAAGCCGGTGAACTCCCCCCAGGCACCATGCCAGATATACAAATCGAAATCCGCAGACGTAAACCAGCGCCGCTTGGCTTCGCCTTCGATTTGTCGCACAAAAAAGATTTCTTTTAGCAAGCCCTGCACGCCCTTCACATCTGATTTCAGGCCTCCGGTGGTGAAGCCTTGGTACCAATCCTGCCTTCTGTACCGGCAAGGAGGTTCAGGATGTTCGACTTGTGACGACGAATCAGCAAGGCAGAAATTACCAATACGGCGCCAAACAGGGCTTGTTTGCCGGGCAGCCATAGCCAGCAGAACACCGGGGCAGCCAGCGCCGCCGTGAGTGCGGCTAACGACGAGATGCGGAAAATCGCTGCAACACCCAGCCAGACACCGAGGGTGGCGAGACCCATCCAGGCATGCAAGGCGAAGAGTACGCCGGCGGCGGTGGCCACGCCCTTGCCTCCTTTGAAACCAAACAGCACGGGCCACATATGGCCCACCACAACCGCCAGCGCCACACCCGCCAGCGTCCGCTCGCCAATGGCGTAGTCGGCCTGCAACAGCGTGGCCAGCCACACCGCCAGCCAGCCCTTGGCGCCATCACCCAGCAGAGTCAGCAAAGCGGCGATTTTCTTGCCGCTACGCAGTACATTGGTCGCCCCGGGGTTACCCGAGCCGAAGCTGCGCGGATCAGCCAGACCCATGGCGCGGCTGACGATGACTGCAAAGGAAAGCGAACCGATCAGGTAGGCAGCGACCACGAATACTAACGATATCATCGCGAAATCCACTAAGATTTGGGGTTTTGGATTGTAAAGGCAAACGGGGCGCGGATCGAAGCGCCAGATTTGTCAGAGCGAATGGACATAATCTTCTTGCACGGCGTACGCGCCAAAACATTGATTGGCGTTTACGAATGGGAGCGCATTGCGCCACAGGTCGTCGAGGTGGATCTGGAAATCGGCATCCCCAGCCCACGCGCCTGTTATTCCGACCAACTCAACGATACGATCGACTATGCCAAAGTTGTCGATCGGCTGCGTCATGTGTTGGCCGAACAACACTTTTTGCTGCTCGAAGCGCTGGCCGAGTACATTGCTCAGGACTTGATGCGCGAGTTTGCGGCACCCTGGATCAAGGTCGGGGTAACCAAACTTGGGATCCTGCATGAAGTGGGCCGGGTGGGGGTGCAGGTCGAGCGGGGGCATCGCGGTTAAGGCGCAGGTTGCTCTACATAAAGCCTGAAAAACAATGGCGGACTGAGGAGTCCGCCATTGTTTTTATTCCGACTAGTTCGGCGCTGGTGACGTTTTGTTTCCGGTCGCGCCGGGTGCGCCTTCCTCTCCCCCCAGCGCGACGACCAGATCGGTCATCAAGCCCCGCAGCTCCCCTACCAGCAGAGTCAGCGTGGCATCGAACAGCAGGTCGGCGCTGCCTGCGTCGGTGTCCTTGAGCTGGTCTTGCAGCAGATCCAGCATGGCCAGGC
>NZ_JARRAF010000041.1 GCF_030129945.1 Parachitinimonas caeni | reverse complement strand
CCGCTTAGTGATAAGCCACGCGATTTCCCGTCTGGGCGCACAGGCTGTAAGGCTTGCATCGCAAGCCAACAGCCTGGCAGTCAACGCGGCAGCAGGCCCAAATCCGGCGAAACCCTCCGTCCCCGCAAGGGGGATGCCGTGGCTGTAAGCCGCTTTGCGGCAACAGCCACGCAAGGCCGGGTCGATTTTTGGGGCATGGCGTCGTTAGGGTTCGCTCATTTAGCTCGCTAAACTACTCTCACCCTGCCTCGACCTGCCCCAAAACTCGGCCCGGCGCGACCGGAAACAAAACGTCAACAGAGCCTAGGTTCGCCGAAATCCAGAAAAACAAAAGCCGCCTATATCCAGGCGGCTTTTTTTGCTTCGATGACTTGATCTTAGAGCGATTGGCACCCACGCCTTGAATTCAAGAAGTGCATGCCACCCAAAATTCCAACAAGTTTCAAATATGCCAGTCTCAATTACCCAGTTGTTTCTGCATGATGGCATTGACGTCGATTTTCTTCAGACCCTCAGCCAGGATTTTTGCCCATTCTTTTCCTTTGGCACCTTTTTTGAAGCAGATATAAAGCTTCTTGTCCTCCAGAATTTTCGGGTTCATTTCAAGCGCCGACTGAAAAGAGGCCAATTGCGGATCGGTCTTCATTAAATAGTTGAAGACGTTTTTATCGACAATTGCGAGATCAACCCGTTTACCGCCAAGCTTTAATAAATTCTTGGTGTCATCAAGCGCCACATCAACCGGTTGCTGCTTTTTTGCCACACGATCGTCGAATTCATCGGTATTCACATAGTCTTGCACCACGCCGACTTTTTTCGAGGCGAGATCTGCAACCTTACTCCAGTTATACCCCTCTCCCTTGCGCTGGGCCAAGCCCAGTGGGCCGGTGCCTATCGGCTCGGACAGTTCGAAATCCTTTGCCAATTGGTCTGAAAAATATTCGGGAAAATACCCGGCAAATCCCGGATCATTCTTTCCCAATTCAACTGCCCGGCTCCAAGGATAAAAATTAACACGCAATTCATAACCCATGGCTTTGAAAGCAGCCTTAACCACCGCCACACTCGCCCCTTGCTCCGGTAATTTGGCACCGGTATAGGGCGGCCACTCCAGAGAGGCAATCGTGATGATTTTATTTTCGGCTGCAAGCGCTGTAGAGGCCAATAAACTCACACCCAGACCTAATGCGGTCATCCATTTATTCAGCAACATGATTGCAACCTCCTTGATTCCCACCCCAGCACCAGAGATTTATCCGAAGCAAATTGTTTACACCTTGAATTGCTCGACCATGATCTGTAATTGCACCGCCAGACGGGCCACTTCTTCACTGGCCACGGATGTTTGCTCGGCACCTGTAGCGGCTTCACCCACAATTTTCTGTATCTGGTGAATATTCTGGGTAATGCCGTGCACCATGGTGTTCTGCTGGTCCGTCGAATCGGCAATACCTTCGTTGAGTTCGGCAATCTTGCGAGCCGACTCGGCCAGGTGATCAATGGTACTGCCAGCCATGGTCGCCTCTTTGACGCCCGCATCGGCTTTTTCCTTGCTGCGCTCCATGACACTGACGGCGCGCATGGTGCCATCCTGCAACTGACTGATGACTTTCTGGATTTCGAGTGTTGAGTCGTGGGTACGATTGGCCAGCACCCGGACTTCATCCGCCACCACCGCAAAGCCCCGACCTTGCTCACCGGCTCGAGCCGCCTCAATCGCCGCATTCAAGGCCAGTAAATTGGTCTGCTTGGCAATTTCGTTGATGACGGTAAGCACCGATCCGATCTTCTGGCTGTTTTCAGCCAGTTCCTGAATGACGCCAGCCGCCTTTTCAACCTCCAGTGACGCATCATTGATGGCATTGACGGCCCGCTGGACAATACCCCGTCCTTTGTCGGCCTCGGCATCGGCGTAGGCGGCAGCCTGAGAGGCACCGGCGGTGTGGCCAGAGATTTCGTTGACCTTGGAGGTCATATCGCCCACAGCCATTACCACCTGCGAAGTTTCCTGCTCTTGCAACTGGATGCCATGGTGGGCCTGCTCGGTAATGCGACTGGTCTGCTCGGCTGCGGCGGCAAGCTGAACGGCCGAATCCGCGACTTGCTTGATCACCTGCTGCAGACGCCCGACAAAGACGTTGAACCAGTGAGACACTTCACCGAACTCATCCTTGCTGGATTCATCCAGGCGGCGGGTCAAATCGGCGTCGCCTTCTGCAATCCCATGCAAAGCATTGTTGAGTTGCTTGAGCGGCCGGATCACTACCACAGCCAGTGCGGCGGCCAGGGCCAGCACCAGCAATACGTCGAGTATCACAATCTGCATCACCACACGGGTAAGCGCACTGGCGAGCAGTTTCTCCATTTCGGAGCGGGAAACAAAAATGGTGGCTATGGCCACTTGTTTGGTCTGGCCGTTGTCATTGAAGTGCAGCGGAACTTCAACTTTTTGTCCTTCGGCTTTCGAATCCTTGCTCGCCACCACCAGCTTGCCGTCACTGGCCCTGACCCGGCCATCAACCAGCTCTTTGCCATTCGAGAGCAGGATGCCGTTGAAAACCTTGGAAGCCATCTCGGCTTCGAGAATCTGGCCGATCTGGTTTTTATCGAAATTCCAGATAGCCGCCGGCAAGCTGAGTTGCAGGCGTTTACTCAGCGCATCACTCTGGTCCTTGAGCCCGGCCTCAAATTCACCCTTGGTGATTCCGTAGTTCACCGCGCCGGACACCCCCAGCAACAAGGTTACGATCACCACCGACAGCGCAATCAACTTGACGCTAATCCGTTGCATGAAGCGCATTCGATTCTCCCTTATCACTTCGAAAAGTGATCAATGAACAAGGCCGCGGGCCAATAGGCCTGTGGTAGCCATCGAATTACGCCACCGCAATAGGCCAGACACTATTGATACCCTCAACATGATTACTAGAAGTTTCGACGCACCAAAGCAAGCAAGGCGCGGCTTTTATGCCACGCCTTGTCTGGTTCTCGCGATAAAACTGGAAAGTTATTGACCAAGCACAAACGGCACGCGGAAGACGCTGTCCGTTTGTCGGGGAGAGAGCGAAAGCTATCCGCGAGCGCGTAAAAGCTTCAAATCAGGGGCGATTTTGGGGAGGGTTAATCCAGCGCCTTGTATTCAACCTGCAGGATCTCCAGCTCTTCATCACCTGCCGGTGTGCGCAATACCACCACATCACCTTCCCTGGCCCGCGTCAGAGTCCGGGCAATCGGCGAAATCCAGGTGACATAGCCTTTATCAAGATCCAGCTCATCAATGCCAACGATGCTGATCGTATGCTCGCTCCCATCCGGACGGGCATAAGTCACCGTCGCCCCAAAGAAGATCTGATCTGTCGGCTCGCGGGATTCCGGATCAACCACCTCGGCATTTTCGAGCCGCTTGGTCAGAAAGCGGATACGGCGATCAATTTCTCGCAGCCGCTTTTTGCCGTAGATGTAGTCACCATTCTCCGAGCGATCGCCATTACCAGCCGCCCAGGCAATCATCTGCGTGAGCTCTGGCCGTTCTCTGGTCACCAGTACATGCAACTCTTCCCGCAGCCGGTTCCAGCCCTTGGGGGTCATGTAGTTCTTGGCATTGGCCGGAATTTGCAAATGGGCCGGCAATGCATCGTCATCGTCCTGCTCGGACTCTTTGGTAAATGCCTTACTCATAAACGCCGTATGGTCCGTTAAACAAAATCCATTTTAAAAGCCCATTGACCTGGCCTGAGCACCTCCAGACCAGCACCAGTCCGTCGTTGCCACATCGCCCCATCACCATGCAATCGCGCCCCTCAGACACCCCCTGCGGGGTGCCCATCAGGGCGCGATGTGACTATTTGCGGCGGTGGGCGACGAGACGCCACCGGCTTATCAGTTGGCAGTGCCCGTCAACCCCAGCCCTGCCCACTTCAACACTGCCAGCACTTCGGTTTCGTCCAGCTCGTAGTATTGGCCACGTTTGAGGCGCGAGGGCATCGACATTGAGCCGAAACGCACACGCATCAGCCGCGATACGGTAAAGCCAAAGTATTCAAACATACGGCGCACTTCGCGGTTACGCCCCTCCCGAATCACGACGCGATACCAGTGGTTATGCCCTTCACCGCCGTGGTCTTCCAGGCGCTCGAATCTGGCTGGACCGTCTTCCAGCGCAATACCTCGGGTAATTTCTGTTTTCTGCTCGTCGGTCAGCTGCCCGAGGATACGCACGGCGTACTCACGCTCCACTTCAAACCGGGGATGCATCATGCGATTGGCCAACTCGCCCGACGTGGTGAACACCAACAAGCCGCTGGTGTTGTAATCCAGGCGACCGATCGCTACCCACTTGCTGGAATGCAGACGCGGCAGACGATCAAACACGGTTACTCGCCCTTCCGGGTCATCACGGCTGACGATTTCACCTTCCGGCTTGTGATACATGACGATACGCGGCAAGCGGTCAGGCCATTTGATATGCACAATCTTGCCATCAACCCGCACGACGTTACCCGGCGACACCCGCGCACCCAGAACCGACACGACACCATCGACGCTGACGCGGCCTGCGGCAATCCACTCTTCGCACTCACGGCGGGAACCCAATCCGGTGTAAGCCAGCGCCTTTTGCAGACGCTGCTCGTCAATATGCCGGGCTTCTACGCGCTTCTCACGCAATTGCTGCTGAACCAGCACCTGCTTCTGATTACCGCCGCGCATCGGCATTTTCTTGGCCGGTGCAACCTGCAGCGGCTTGAAGCGCGGCGGTGGAGCGAAGCCGTCACCACGCGGCATATCATTCTGTCCCGGATTTCGGCGCGGGCCACGCTCTTCGCTGCCGGTATAGTTTGACCTGCGCGGCTGCCCAGCTCCCTCCCGACGCATCGACTGGTCGTCACGCCCGCGACCAAAGCGCTCCTGCTCCGGCGCACGGTCATCGCGACGGCCTTCGTAGCGCGGTGACTGACGTCGGCCATCACCAGACTCGCTGGAAGAGAATCGGCGCTCCTCGCCATAGCGCCCGGCTCCGCCACGTGCATCCCGCGCCGGAGGACGGGAGTCATATCCGCCACCATCAGCCGAACCACGCCGACCACCCTGGCTACCACGCGGGGCTTCATCCCAAGCTCCAGCTGGCCGGGACCGATTGCCATCGCGCCCTCTTTCCTGTCGATCTCCGTATCCACTTCCTCGCTCGTTGCGCGGCGGGAAACGTTCATCCGACCGATTACCGTCCTGGAAGCGTCCTGCCGGTCGGCGTTCGCCCCCCTGACGCTCCTGAAAGCCACGTCCTTCATCATGACGACGCTCGTAAGGCGCGCCACCGGAAGAGCGTCGATCTTCGTAGCGGTTGCCGCCGCCAAACCGGTCACCCTGACCGCCCGGCTGGCGATTCTGGCCACGCCCCCCCCCTTCAAAACGCCCTTCCCCCCCTCGCTGATTCCGTTCATCACGGCCTTGATAACGGTCCCGCCCGGCTCCGCTGGACTCCTCGAAACGTCCAGCCCCAGAACGACGCTCGTCATTGAAACGTCCACCGCCAGCCGGGCGTCTGTCATCCTGGCGTTCGTTGCCATAGCCACCAGGCTGACGGTCGCGACCCCGCTCGGACCGGTCAGCATAACCGCCTTGCGGTTCACCCCTCCCCGCAAAGCGCGGACCACCTCGACCCGAGCTGCCCTCACGGCGCTCGGACCAGCCGCCGGACTGCTCGCCCCGGCTTCCAGACCAATTGCCTTGCGGTTTCTGGTCGCCATGCCCCCCTCGTCCGGCAGGCATTGGCTTGCCTCGGCCGGCAAAAGCCGGTGCGGGTTGACGAGCCTGCTTCTGCTCCGTCACGGGTGGGCGGCTAAGTTTTAACGTTGGTTTACGGGGCGATGACATGAAAGAACTCCAATGAGAAACGGCGGTCACTCACCGCCGTTTCGAAAGACTGTTGATTTGAATGGCTGAATTATACGCGCACAACCCCGGTTCGGCTTGCCTGGGCAACCATTCTGCCAAGATATTCAAAAACTGCCGGCTGATCACAGTGCGCGACATTGAACCGAAACCAGGAGCTGCGAACCATATTCGGGCAGAACAACTGGCCCGGCGCCAGCAAAACCCCCTCCTGCAATGCCGGGCTGGCCATCAAGGAAGAGTCTTCGACCGCCGGATGCCGCGCATAGACAAACATGCCATCCTGTGGCTGTAACCACAGCTCGAAGCCAAGCTTCTCAAGCTGGGTGCAGACTCTGGTCATGGCGCCGCGTAAGCGGCCCTTCACTCTATCCATATGCTTGCGGTATGACCCCTCTGTCAGCATGGTATGAATCACCCGCTCCGCAGCTTCCGAGCTGGCGATCGCAGTCAGCAACTTCAGATTGCAGATATCCTCAATCCGCCGTGGCGATGCGGCGATAAAGCCAACGCGCATATTGGCTGACAGTGTTTTGGAAAAGCTGCCAACGTAGATCACCCGATTCAGCTGATCGAGCGCAGCCAATCTTTCACCCGGTCCAGCCTGAAAGTCACTGTAGATATCATCCTCGACGATCGTGATGTCGTACTTCTCAGCCAACTGCAGGATGCGGAATGCAATCGCCGGCGACAGGCTGCTACCTGTCGGGTTATGCAGCACGCTGTTCGTGAGAAATACTTTGGGCTTGTGCAGGGCCAGCAAACGTTCGAGTTCGACAATGTCCGGACCATTCGGGGTGCGAGGCACCCCGACGATACGCGCCCCATGCAGCTTGAGATTGGCAAAAACCGTGAAGAAGCCTGGAGCATCCACCAGCACCACATCCCCCTCATTCACCAGATAGCGCGAGAGTAGATCTAGTGCCTGCATGGCCCCTTGCGTCAGCAGAATCTGCGAAGGTGGCGCTTCGATATCCAGCTCGGACAGCCGGATCTGCAACTGCTGCCGCAGTGGCAAATAGCCGAAAGGCTCGCCATAACAGGTCAGCCTGGCCTTCTGCCGGCGAGCGAGGTCGCGCAAGGCTTTCTCCAGCTCCGCTTCAGGCATCCAATCAGAAGGCAGCCATCCGCAGCCGACTTTCAGGATATTGTTGTCGAGCGCCAAGGCATCGGTACGCAGTAACCACAAACTATCAAATACCCGCGCTAGCGGCTGCTCTCTGCGCAACTCCAGCTTTGGCTCCGGTCGGCTGGCCACAAAAAAACCTGCACCGCGCCGGGATGCTACGAACCCCTGCGCAACCAGGCGGTCGTACGCTTCCACAACCGTAAACTTGGACACCCCATATTCGGCCGCAAACCCCCGTATTGACGGCAATCTGGCGCCAGGGCGCAGACTCTTGTTCTGAATCTGCGTGACAAATTGCTCAACGATCTGCTCAACCAGAGGCTGGCCACCTTCATGCACTATCTGCAATGGTGTCATCTAAAAAACCTTTAACTGTCCACAACCGTACAGGCATTGTCAGACGACATGGCCGGACTTTCAAGCCTACTGTCTGATCCTGGCATTCTTGCCATTTCCTTTTCGGCCACATTGGGCTCTGTTGACGTTTTGTTTTCGGATCGCGTTTCGTCGGATTTGAGCCTGATGCAAGGCGAAAAGTGCGCAGCTTAAGTGGGCCAAGCAAGCGATTTCCCGTCTGGGCGCACAGGCCGTAACGCTTGCATTGCAAGCCAACAGCCAGGCAGTCAACGCGGCAGCAGGCCCAAACCCGTCGAAACCCTCCGTCCCCGCAGGGGGGATGCCGTGGCTGTAAGCCGCTTTGCGGCAACAGCCACGCAAGGCCGGGTCGACTTTTGGGGCATGGCGTCGTTAGGGTTCGCTTATCTAGCTCGCTAAACTACTCTCACCCTGCCTCGCCCTGCCCCAAAACTCGGCACGGCGCGACAGGAAACAGGACGTCACCAGAGCATAGAGAAGACGTAGCGTATTTACCTCTACCAGAATAGATTTCCCTAAACTATTGCAATTCCCTCAACCTGAATACCTTATGAGCAAGTCCAAGACCCAATACGTTTGCAGTGACTGCGGGGGCGCTTCTCCGAAATGGCAAGGACAGTGTCCAGCCTGTGGCGCCTGGAACACCCTGACCGAATCAATTGCCGAAACACGCGGCAGTTCCCGCTTTCAATCCCTGGCCGCTACCGGCACCGTGCGAAGACTGTCTGAAGTAGAGACTGCCGAATCACCCCGCACTACAACCGGCAGCGAAGAGCTGGATCGCGTACTGGGCGGCGGCTTGGTGGGCGGGGCCGTAGTGCTAATTGGCGGCGACCCCGGCATCGGTAAATCCACTTTGCTGCTGCAAGCGCTTTGCCATATCGGCCTTGACCGGCGCGTGCTCTACGTCTCAGGAGAGGAGTCGCCCCAGCAGATTGCTTTGCGTGCGAGCCGACTGGCCGTCAATGCCGAGCCTGTCATGCTGTTTTCGGAAATTCATCTGGAGTCCATCCTTGCCGTTCTGGAAAAGGAGAAACCAGAGTTCGCCGTCATCGACTCTATTCAGACGGTGTATAGCGAGGCATTGCAGTCCGCCCCAGGCAGCGTCGCACAGGTACGCGAGTGCGCTGCACAGCTGACACGCTTTGCCAAAAAAACCGGCACAACCATGATTATCGTAGGTCACGTGACCAAGGAAGGTGCCTTGGCCGGGCCGCGCGTGCTGGAGCACATCGTTGACTCGGTCCTGTACTTCGAGGGCGACACCCATTCCAGCTTTCGATTGATCCGGGCAATCAAGAACCGTTTCGGCGCAGTCAACGAGATCGGCGTGTTTGCCATGACGGAAAAAGGTATTCGTGGCGTCAGCAACCCCTCCGCACTGTTTCTATCCCAGCATAGCGAGCCCGTACCAGGCGCCTGCGTGCTGGTTACCCAGGAAGGCAGCCGACCGCTTCTGGTGGAAGTTCAGGCGCTGGTAGATGAGGCACACGCACCCAATCCGCGCCGCCTTTCAGTGGGACTGGAACAAAATCGCTTAGCCATGCTGCTCGCGGTCTTGCATCGGCACGCTGGCGTTGCCTGCTTTGATCAGGACGTGTTCGTCAATGCCGTAGGTGGCGTAAAAATCGCCGAGCCAGCCTCTGATCTGGCCGTACTGCTCGCGATTGTTTCTTCATTGCGCAATCGACCATTGCCTGAGGGTTTGGTTGTTTTTGGCGAAATCGGACTGGCCGGCGAAATCCGCCCCGTACAGCGTGGGCAGGAACGCCTGCGCGAAGCAGCCAAGCTGGGCTTTACTGCCGCCATCGTACCCAAAGCCAACCTGCCCAAACACGCGATCGGCGAGATGAAGATTGTTGGAGTAGAACGCCTGTCCGAAGCCATCGATGCCGCGCGTGAACTGCAATAATTCGCGCCCACCGTCTTGATTTAGCGCGCAACGCCGCCAATATTCATTGCATCGCTTCATGCTGATCTGGCACATCCCACATCAGCAAATTCAAGCAGATAGTGCTTCAACACCACCGCTGGCCTTTACCAGGCGGGGATAAAATCCCGGGTAGCCACACCACAACGCTTTGCGCAAAGCCGCATTTTGGCTAGCATAGCGCGAACACTTGAGCTCGCAGGCATCCTTGCCAAGCCCATGAGCAAACGATTGGAGAACAACACAATGAGCGAACATATCCACTACGTCACCGACAGCACCTTCGAGCAAGATGTGCTGCAGTCTGCACAACCCGTTCTGGTTGATTACTGGGCGGACTGGTGCGGTCCTTGCAAAATGATCGCTCCAATTCTGGATGAAGTCGCAACCGAATATGCCGGCCGGTTGAAAGTAGCCAAACTGAATATTGATGAAAATCAAGCCACTCCGCCCAAATATGGCATTCGCGGCATCCCTACCTTGATGATTTTCAAGAATGGAAATGTCGAAGCCACAAAGGTAGGCGCTTTGTCCAAGTCGCAACTTACTGCTTTTATCGACAGTCATTTGTAAGCTACAATCTGTAATTACTTGGCGACGCCATGCAATTAATCAAGGATTAAATTTTGCGTCGCCAAGCTTAACTCGCATTGACATGCAAGTTTCCAGCGTATAATCTTCAGCCAGAATCTAATTTCTCCCTGCATTACTGCGGTGTTTTTCCGATAATGCAAAACCGACCGGCAATTCAGCCCGTCGTTTTCATCCCAAACCCCCAAATCCTTCATTCTCCTTCGAGTCATCGCAGCTGCTATGCACTTATCCGATTTAAAGCATTTACACGTTTCCGAGCTAGTCGAAATGGCAACCGCCAATGAAATCGACGGCGCAAACCGGATGCGAAAGCAGGATTTAATATTTGCCCTGCTCAAAAATCAGGCAAAACGTGGTGAAAGTATTTACGGCGATGGCGCTTTGGAAGTTTTGCCCGATGGATTTGGCTTTTTGCGTTCGCCAGATACTTCTTATTTGGCAGGCCCCGACGACATTTACGTAAGTCCTTCGCAAATCCGCCGTTTCAATTTACATACCGGCGATACCGTCGAGGGTGAAATCCGAACACCTAAAGATGGTGAACGTTACTTTGCCCTGGTAAAAGTGGATCGCGTAAATGGCGAGCCGCCTGAAAATACCAAACACAAAATCCTGTTTGAAAACCTCACGCCTTTATTTCCCAGCGAAAGACTCATGCTGGAGCGTGATATTCGAGCCGAGGAAAATATTACCGGGCGAGTCATTGATCTGATCGCCCCGATAGGCAAAGGTCAGCGTGGCCTGCTGGTTGCGCCGCCCAAGTCCGGCAAAACCGTGATGCTGCAGCATATCGCCCACGCCATTACTTCCAATCATCCGGAAGTCATGCTGATCGTATTGCTAATTGACGAGCGCCCTGAAGAAGTCACCGAAATGCAACGTTCGGTAAAAGGTGAAGTTGTCAGCTCAACATTTGATGAGCCCGCCACCCGCCATGTTCAGGTCGCCGAAATGGTGATTGAGAAGGCTAAGCGCTTGGTCGAACACAAAAAAGACGTCGTGATTCTGCTTGACTCAATCACACGCCTGGCACGCGCTTACAATACGGTCGTCCCTGCCTCAGGCAAAGTACTGACCGGCGGTGTGGATGCCAATGCCCTGCAGCGGCCCAAACGCTTCTTTGGGGCTGCCCGAAATATTGAGGAAGGCGGTAGTCTGACCATCATCGCCACGGCCCTGATCGACACAGGCAGCCGCATGGATGATGTGATTTACGAAGAATTCAAAGGTACCGGCAATATGGAAATCCATCTCGACCGTCGCATGGCCGAGAAGCGGATCTACCCGGCAATCAATGTCAACCGGTCCGGCACACGTCGCGAGGAATTGCTGATCCCGCAAGACCAACTACAACGCATTTGGGTATTACGCAAGCTGCTCTACCCAATGGACGACCTTGATGCGATGGAATTCCTGCTTGACAAGATTCGCGGCGCCAAGAATAACGCGGACTTTTTCGACTCAATGCGGCGCTAAGCACTGCGGCCTTTTGCTTGCCAAAGCAAGGTTGCAGGCTTCATAATAAACGTTTTACCCAAATGGGCACTGCACAATCCAGGCCCGCCTTTTCCAAAGGATTCCCATGAAAACCGGTATTCACCCTAACTACACTGAAATCAATGTGACCTGCTCTTGCGGCAACGCCTTCAAGACTGGCTCGACCATGGGCAAAGACTTGCACATTGAAGTTTGTGCTGCCTGCCACCCTTTCTACACTGGCAAGCAAAAAATGGTAGACACGGCAGGTCGTGTTGAGAAATTCCGCCAGAAGTACGGCGCATTCAAGCGCTAAGCTTCTCGCCAAGGGCTTCTGGCCCCGAGACAAAAAGGCAGCGCAAGCTGCCTTTTTTGCTATTTGCCCTGCCGATCTACAAGCGTGACACGCAACCACCATGCTTACCTACACGCCCCCCCATGAACTACCCTTGCCTAAGCCAACCGAGAAACCGTGGCTGCTGCTACTGCTTTGTCTGGTTTGGCTAATACCCGGCCTGATAGGGCGCGAGCCGCTCAAGCCCGATGAAATTGTCTTGGCCGACATCATCCGGCATTGGCTAAATGGCGCCAATTGGCTGGTGCCGCAGGTGGCCGGGCAAGCTCTGGTGGAGCATCCTCCCTTGTTTCACTGGGTGGCCGCGTTCTTTGCACGCATGAGTCAGGGATGGCTCCCCATTCATGACGCGGCCCGGCTTGCCTCTGGTTTCTTTACGGCCCTTGCACTTTGGGGAACTGGCCTGACTGGCCGCGAGCTGATCGGCCGCCGCCATGGCCGGAGCGCGGTCCTTATCCTGCTGGGTTCCCTCGGACTGTTGCTGCCCGGACATTTACTTTCACCTAGCCCCGCCTTACTGGCCGGCTACGCCTTTGCAATGTATGGCCTGTCATTGGCACCGCGCCTGACTCAGCTGGCTGGCAGTGTGCTTGGCATCTCGCTAGCCATCATGTTCATGGCCGGCAGTCTGGTTGAGCCGATGCTGATGCTGGCTTCAGCATGGCTGGTCAGTCATCTTGCAAGTTGGAGCTCTCGGATACGTATCACCACATTTTCGATTGCCTTGGCAGTGGCATTGCCGCTCGCAGCAGCATGGCCGTTGGCACTATTACAGCAAGCGCCGGAGACCTTCGAATTTTGGTGGCAAACCCATGCACTTGGATTCTTTGGTGGTTTTGGCAACGCCTCGGTCTTCCATCCTTTTGGTTACTATCTCAAGTTACTTCCTTGGTTTGCCTGGCCAGCCTGGCCGATTGCTGCAGCCAGCCTCTGGATGCTCAAGGACCGGCTTGATGAAGTCCGCATCCGGCTACCACTCGTACTAATCCTCTGCTACATCATCCCGGTGATCATCGCCGTACGCGAATATCCCGACTATGCGTTGCCCCTGCTCCCGCCACTGGCCATTCTGGGTGCCGCCGGGTTGGATATTCAACGCCGTGGCATGGCAGCATTCCTCAACTGGTTTGGTGTCATGACATTCGGGTTGCTCGCTCTGTTGCTATGGCTAGGCTGGCTAGCCTTGCACTTTGGCATACCTCCCCGCATGGCAGCACGGGCGATCGCCTTGGCACCAGGATTCCAGCCCGTGTTTTCCCCCATCGCCGCTGTGGTGGGTATCGTTATGAGCCTGGTCTGGCTGTGGGCCGTATCACGCCGTCGTCCCATGGGCCGACAAGCGGTTACCAACTGGGCGGCCGGGGTCACATTGGTCTGGGGGCTAGCCATGGCTTTCTGGCTCCCCTGGTCGGATGCTCGCACCAGTTACCGACCGCTGGCCAACCAACTCAGCCAGGTCATTTACTCGCAAGGAAATCAATGTGTGTCCAGCTGGAAACTCGGTGACAGCCAACGCGGTATGCTGCACTACTACGCCGGTATACGTACTCAGCGGCTGGAAGACACCATCATGCCTCGATGCCCCTTGCTGCTTGTACAGGCGGATGATCCCTCGGCCGTCGCTTTCCGCAACTGGCATATGATCTGGCGCGGCAATCGCGCAGGTGACGAAACCGAGCACTATGTGCTGTTCCGACAACCATAAATACTTCTGTCACGTATGCCGGATATCAATTCATCCGCGTACCAAAAAAAGGGACGTCGCAGACGTCCCTTTTTTATAAGCACCACTCGGCGTCTTCAGCTGGCGCCGTGACGACAACTCTCAACTGAACTCATAGACGATCTCGCCCTCTGCTGCAGACAGCACAATACTTTGCAGAGACTGGGCCTTGGAGAGTCGAGACAGGATCTCAGTAGACAGGCGCGGTAAAACGGTACTAGTCAGGATGGCGTCGATCATTCGGCCACCACTCTCGATTTCATTGCAACGCGCCGCAATCAGGCCGATCAAGCTACTGTCGTAGCGCATATCCACCTTGTGGTTCGCCGACACCCGCTTGGCGATTCGATCCAGCTGCAGGCGGATAATATCCGCCAAAATGGCATCGGAGAGCGGGTAGTACGGTACAACGTTCAGCCGTCCCAGCAACGCCGCCGGGAAGACTTCGCGCAGTGGCGCACGCAGCGCCTTGGCAATACCCTCGGGTTCCGGCATCAGCTCCGGGTCTTTGCATAGACTCATCACCAGATCGCTCCCCACATTGGAGGTGAGTAAAATCACCGTATTGCGGAAGTCGATATAACGTCCTTCGCCATCTTCCATCCAGCCTTTGTCGAAAACCTGAAAAAAGATTTCGTGGACATCGGAATGCGCCTTCTCGATCTCATCCAGCAGCACCACGCTGTAAGGACGCCGACGTACCGCCTCGGTCAATACCCCCCCTTCGCCATAACCAACATAACCGGGTGGAGCGCCTTTAAGGGTAGAAACGGTGTGGGCTTCCTGAAATTCGCTCATATTGATCGAAATCAGGTTCTGCTCGCCACCGTAGAGCATTTCCGCCAGCGTCAGCGCTGTTTCGGTCTTACCGACGCCAGACGGCCCCACCAACATGAAAACTCCGATCGGCTTGTTCGGATCATCAAGCCGGGCGCGTGAGGTCTGAACGCGACGGGCAATCGCCTCCAATGCATGGTTCTGACCAAGCACCCGCTCATTCAAACGATCAGCTAACTTGAGCACCGCTTCGATCTCGTCTTTCACCATGCGCCCAACCGGAATGCCGGTCCAATCGGCCACGACCGCCGCAACAGCCATCTCATCTACGGTCGATAGCACCAAGGGTTTGTCCGCTTGCAACTCGGCAAGCTTGGCCTGAAGCGCCTGCAGGTGTGCGAGCTTTTCTTCACGCGTTGCCGCATCAGAGGCGGGCTGGGCTTCGGCAATGAATGCCGCACCATCCACACTGCCTTCTTCGGCTGACGCAGCCAGCTCAGCGGCCTCGGCATCATCCTGCTCCAGCTCAGCCACCAGTTTTGCCAGCTCTCGGCGGGCCTCAAGAATGGAATGCGTCAGCTCACGCTCAGCCGTCCAGCGGGCCTCCAGCGTCGCCAGTTCGGCGCGGCGCTCGGCCAGTTCAGCCTCAATCACTTCACGGCGACCCGGTGTTCCCAAGCCAATAGCAGCTTCCCGGCAAACAATCGCCAATTCGGTTTCCAGCGCCTCAATGGCTTTTTGCTCGTCTTCAATATGCCCCGGCGTTGCATACTGGCTGACCGCCACACGTGCGCAAGCGGTATCCAGCAGGCTGACCGACTTATCCGGCAGCTGCCGGGCAGGAATATAGCGATGGGAGAGGCGCACCGAGGCTTCGAGAGCGCTATCGAGAATCTGCACACCATGATGTCGCTCAAGCTGGTCGGTCAGCCCACGCATCATCTTCAGCGCCTTGGCCTCGTCCGGCTCATGCACCTGTACAACCTGAAAGCGACGGGTCAGCGCCGGGTCTTTCTCGATATGGCGCTTGTACTCGCTCCAGGTCGTGGCCGCGATAGTCCGCAAAGTACCGCGCGCCAGGGCGGGCTTCAGCAGGTTGGCGGCATCGCCGGTGCCAGCCGCACCACCCGCACCAATCAGGGTATGAGCTTCATCAATGAACAGAATGATGGGCTTCTCGGAGGACTGGACTTCCTCGATCACCTGCCGCAATCGGTTTTCAAACTCCCCCTTCATGCTGGCGCCGGCTTGCAACAGACCAATATCCAGCACCATCAGGCTCACTTCACGCAGAGGTGGAGGTACATCTCCCTTGGCAATGCGCAGGGCGAAACCTTCCACCACGGCGGTCTTGCCAACGCCAGCCTCCCCCGTCAGCAAGGGATTATTCTGGCGCCGACGCATCAGAATATCGACGATCTGGCGGATCTCATCGTCACGGCCTGTTACTGCGTCCAGCTCGCCAGCCCGGGCGCGGGCGGTCAGATCAACGGCATAGCGCTTGAGCGCTTCCTGCTTGCCCATGGCAGCCGGCGCTATCGCCTCGCTGGCCTCGCCAGGAGCAGCCGTCTGAAAGCTGGTCGCCAATTGGTCTTCCGGGGAGCCCGAGACGATGCTGGCGTTATCCGCTGCCAAGCGTGTCAGGTCTATGCGACGGAATTCGGAAGAAATCTTGAACAGCGCATCACACAAAAAACCGGTGTGCAGCATCCCCACCAGCAGGTGGACACCGCGGATATTGGCGGCATTGCACGCCAATGAGGCATAAACCCAGGCCCGCTCGACAGCATTTTCCAGATCTGCCGAGAGGTCGATGCTGTCAGAAGTGCGTGGCAGCCGCTCAAGCACCGCCGACAGGTCATTGGCAAGCTTTGCTTCATCCAGCCCAAAATGGCGGATGACGCGATGCCAATCGGAGTCCTGTAGATTCAGAATCTGATTCACCCAATGAACCAGCTCGACCTTGGGGTGATGCCGCAGCTTGCCAAAAACGACGGCGCTTTCCACTGCCTTGAACAACAGTGGGTTGAGTTTGCCAAACAGCGTGGCGCGATTGATAACGGTCATCTTGTTTGCTGTCCTGTCATGAAAATGGGTACTGGCACACTTGGCAGATTGACGGCTCATCCCGAGTCAACACAGGCCCCTGCCTGGGCCAACCTGCACGACCCAATCAAACCGGACCGTCATTCCAGCCGTCAACGACACCTTTACAACATACTCGAAAACCCACTGCCCCCAGCCTTACAGCCTGCAAGGCCGGCGTGAAGCGGGTTTGCTACAATTGCCCGGTTCAAGATTCAACCCTCTGCGCAGGAGCTCACTGCATGAAAATCTGGATTACCAGTATCGACGGTCGCACACCGGAAACCGGCATCGGTGCCTCATTCGATATGGAGGGCGGCACACTGGGTCGCGCCCCGGCCAACTCGCTATGCTTGCGCAACGACGCCAATCTTTCGCAGGTTCATGCATCCATCGAACTCATCAATGGTGAATGGCGCCTGAAAGATCTCGGCGATCTGTTGCCGGTATTCCTGAACGACCGACCACTGGGATACGGCAAATTTGCTGCGCTCAACCATCACGACGACATCCGCATCGGCATTTATCGCATGCAGGTCGATCTGGATACGAGCTCCAGCGCCATCCCGGCCTCACCGGTTCCGCAACCGACCCCCTATGCCGTCCTGTCATCCTCCACCGCCACCGCACCAGTCGGCATGATTCCGGATGACCTGGGCCTGCCGGGCGAGCCGGTCGCCACGCCAACACCGGAACCGATAGCTGCCAGCACACCGCTTGCGCAGATCCCGGACGAAGCTGCGTTATTCGGCGATCTATCCTCGCCCACCGCCCTGCCCGTTTCGCCGATTCCGGTAGATCCATTTGCCGATCTCGCACCCATTGCAACGGCACCGGCTGAGCTTCCCCCCACAGCGCCAATGGTCGGAAGTCCGGCCGCACCCCAGGTAAGCGCCGCCCCCAATGCCGCAACACCCTTACCGGCGGACGACCCCTTCGCGCTGTTTGCCCCGGCCGCGCCAACACCTGTTACGCCGCCTGCACCAGAAGTCAATCCTGCCCCGGCCAGCAGCGCCGTACCGGTTGATGATCCATTCGCCCTGTTCGGCAGCGATCCAGTGGTGGCGCCAAGCCCGGCCGCCGTTGCAAGCAGTCCTGCTGCGATCCCGGTCGATGACCCGTTTGCCTTGTTCAGCAACGGTTCGCCCACCACACCAGCACCAGCACCAGCACCAGCACCAGCACCAGCACCAGCACCAGCACCAGCACCAGCACCAGCAGCCATTATCGAGCCGGCGCCGATTACCAGCCCTAAACCGGCTTCACCGCTGTTTCCGGATGATGATCCCTTTGATGGCATTGTGGCCAACACCGGCAGCGGCCCGGCACCACAGCCGCATCCCGCCAATAATCTGATTCCGGGCAATCCGTTCGGCGCCACCATCGTTATGCAAGCCACGCCCAAACCGACCAGCGATCCCCTCGTGGTAGCGGCGGATGCCAGGGTTACGCCGGCCACCGCACCAGCCGACGACTGGCACAACCCGGCCAAGCCGACGCCAGCAGTGAATCCGGCCCCATTGATTGCGGAGCGCCAGCCGCCACAACCCGCAGCAGACCTGATACCCGACGATCCATTCGGCGCCACCATCGTGGTCAAGGCTACACCAGCCGCCGCGAAGCCAGTCGATGACCCACTTGGCTTGCTGGGTGCCAGCACTTCGCCATCACCACTCGTTGACGACTGGTTGAGCCCAGCACCAGCCACCACCCCCTCGTCGGCCCCGCCGCCTGCCGAACCGGCCCGGCCCGGCAGTCTGATGGTTAACGAAACCGATATGTTCGGTGCCACCAAACCCGGTCAGAAGCCAAACAAGACGGCATCCGAAGTGATTGCCAACCCGTTTGCCGCACCAGGCGCACAACCACTGGCAGCTTCCAACTATCTCGATCTCGGCCCCAAGCCGGGGACGGGTCTAGGTCGAGCCAACGAAAATCGCTCTGTCGATCTGGTTGACCCCATGCACCAGCAAAATAACCTGGACCCAACGCGCCACCGCAGTGAAAGCCTGGATCTCCTGTTCGGCCTGCAAGGCGGCTCGGGTGCCGATCCACTGGCGCCGGGCGGTGTGTTCGATGTTCACGCCCATACCACGGTTGCCGACCCTCTGGGTTTGGGCGATCCCTTAGGCTTGTCGCCGACCACTCCCCGGAACACCGATGCCAACTTCTCGATGCCGTTGGAGAACCCGCTCTCTGCCAGCATCCTGATGTCGCCCACCCCTAAAAAGGACGGCGACAAGTCGTAACCATCCATACCCGGCACCTGCTGGTGCCGGGTATGGATCAATCAACAGCCAGTTCCAGCGTCATCGCCATATCGGCAGGATCTTCCGGCCGATTGTAATGGCCAAGCCAGGTCGTCCAGCCCAATTGCCCCCCGCCGCGCCCCAGCTTCAGCGCCGGCACCTCAGGCTTGGCCAGCTTGAGGCGCACATCCCAACGGAACTCAAAACCCGCGTAATTGCGCAACCAGTCGAGCAGGCGCTGCAGGCTCGGGGATCCCGGCAGGAACTGTCGGTAGCGCGCAAGGCTCATCGGCCCAAGGGTAATCCCCACCGCATGCTGGCAATCCGGCACCCGGCTGCCGATCAAGGTCCCCTGCCCCAGCGCATTCTGCGGGCCGGGCCGACCCAGCATCGTGCGTTGATCGGGTGGGATCTCCATCCAATGAAACTTGAACTGCTCGATCTCCACTTCAACGCCCAGATCGTTTCGCAGAATCTGTTGCAGACAGTCGGCATTTCTGACATTGCGACTAAGCAAGCCCGCATAAAACAGCTTGGCCGGGTCATCAACCACATCCCGTTCGCGTAGCGAAGCCATGCCGTAGCCGGCCATTGCACCGACAAACCGCGAAAACCGGTCGTCATCCGGTCGATCTGCCGCGACCGTGGGTTGTGAGGTAGCCCAGGCCCGGTAGAACAACAGGGCCATCCGATGATGGAAAACGTCAGCAAAACCGGAAAAGCTCGAATCCCGATAATTATGTTGACGATCCCAGGCGTACTCAGACAAATGAATCGGCAATGCGCCATTCGGCCCGAACAAGCCGAACGAATGAATCGCCACCTTGGCCCGACCCGCCGCATCCACCTCAATGCTTTCGACCTCGCTCGGCGCGAACAGCAGGGATGGCGGCTGGTTGACCCTGACCGGCTCATCAACAGGACGATGGGCGTAACCAAGCCGTGGCTTGTCGGCATTCAGGCATTCCAGCAGACGCAGAAACTGGAAAAGCTGGTATTCGCGTGGGTGTTCCTGAGCGTACGCCAGCGTCTCTACACGATCTGGCGTGTGCCCGCTCTCGCTGACCATCGCTTTAATTCTCCGCGTGTTTGAGAAGTCAGGACTGTCTGACTGAAACTGTTAAGGCTGACATGCCGGGCAAAGAAGCGCTCCAGTACCATGCCCAGCAGAAAGGGGCTGGACCCGGCAAACGGTGTCTCATCGACCAGCACCTGCACTTCGATGCCGCGCCCGAATACGATCGGGCCGGGCATGGGCAGCCGGCGCGTTACCGGCTTGGCGCTGACCGAGCGTATTCCTTCGAGCTGCTTGGCATAAACAATGTCGCCGCGCTCGCTGTAGAGCGACAGCAACTCGCGCAAGGCTGCCGCTCCTTGCTGCGGGTCCAGATCGGTCAGGCTCAGATAGTTAAGCGACAAGTGGCTGATGAATCGCCAGGCAATCTCCCCTTCAGTAACCGCCGCCAATGGCCGACTCGGGCCGCGCAGACAGCGCACCGCATCAACCGGAGCCGTATCCAGCAAGGTAAAGTCGTGGTCGCCGCCGGTTGGCAGCATCAGGGGCAGATCGCGGTTGGTGGCCAACACTTCCCCCCCCAGCTGATCCAGATCTGCCCGGAACGGCGCCTGCTGGCGATCAACCAGCGATACAAACAATTCGCTACCGGCGTAACTGGCACGCGCACCGGTTCGGCGCTGGCGGTCGGATAGCAGCCGAGCCTCCCGCCGCACGGTGAAGTAGGCTTCGCCGCGTAACTCCGGCGGCGCGTCGTAAGAGGCGTAGAACGGCCGGAAAATCTGCTCATCATGCTGATTGGCGGTATAGCCTTCCAGCTGCAGCAGCTGGAACACCTCGAAATCCTGCGGCCGGCGACGGTCTACCACCACATGATGCTCGAATACGCCAGGCTGCAGATGGATACGGTCAATCCGCTTGCGGAACAGGTTGACGACTGGCGTGCAGAACAGTTTGAAGGCATCACCATCCACCAGCGAGGCCAAAGCATCATCGCCCTTGGTGAAGGGCAGGACGATCTCGATCTGATCACCCCCAACGCGCCGGATCTCGTCGGCAAGGCCTGCCAGACGGAAGAACAGGTAACGGTGCGGCATGGCGAAATATTCATGCAGCAACCGGTAACCCTGGAAGGAACGGTTGCCGTACGGCAACAACGCTTCGTTGTCCTCAAAGCCCACAGGCTGGACACAGCTGGCCGGCAAGACTCTGGCCCCTTCGCCCGGTCGGTTCGGATCACTGACCATCAGGCCAGCGGCATTACCCAGAATCAGTTCGTGCAGGCGGCTCGCCACATCCTCGGGCCCTGCCAGGAAAATTGGCAGGTCATCAATCTGCAGCTGGTCAAAGCGCAACGCCCCTCGTGTACGCAAGCGCAGGCGCAATAATCCCTTGATCGGTGTATTTCCCCAGCGTCCCGGCGGCAGATCTGCCGCGTAGGTCTGGTAACGCGCCGATTCCAGCTCAATGGGCCAGAGCTTGATTTCATGGGCAGACACAAATTCACAAGCCGTCTGCTCGCCATGCGTCAGCAGTCCCCGCATGCGCGAACCTCTTGGCACGGTATAACCATTGGCCAGATTGCTGGCGCCTTGCGAAGGCACCATCTGCGCAATCGCAACAGCGGGTGTCGGGTTACCGTAATGCGGGTAGATCATCTCCAGCAAATGCCGGGTGAACTGCGGAAACTCGGCTTCCAGCTTCAAATGCACACGGGCACTGAGAAAGCCAAAGCCTTCAAGCAGTCGCTCGACATAGGGGTCTTCGACCTCGACACCACCCAGCCCCAGGCGACGGGCAATTTTGGGATACTCGGCCGCAAACTCGACGCCCATCTCGCGGACATGGCGCAGTTCTTGGTTGTACAGCTCTAGGAATCGGGAGTTCATACAGGCTCGGAACGAGGGTTGCTCAGGCGTCCACGACGCGGAATTCCCCGCGTTCGAGGTCCAGCTGGGTTTTGAGCAGCAGCTCGATAGGATAGGGTTGCGCCCAGAGGACACCGCGAATTTCAAAGCCAATCAGGTTATGGCTTGAAAGCACATCGTACTCCAGCATGGTGACCACCAGACTTTCGGCCAGGATGCGCGGCTCGAAACACAGAATACTGTCGCGGATCGAACGCTCCAGCGAGCGGGGATCGAGCTGAGACAGATTGCGACCAGATAACGGCGGCAGGCCGTAATTCACGACGGAATGCGCCACTTCATCCAGCCCGACCAGATCGCGTTGCGACACGAGTTGCGTGGCATTCAACAACCAGCCCAGATCACGCAACACCGCTTTACGGTACTGAGATTTGGCAACAGTGCGGGATTCAGGAGCTTCTTCCACCTTGTCCGGCTCTTCATCCGTCAGACGATCCAGCAAGGTGGGCTGCAGGCGCTCTAGAGGAAAGACATCGATGCTCATGGTTTGAACCCTCAGTAACCCGCCATCACCGATTGGCTGGCCTCTGGCTCACCCGGTCGCAGCAGCAAGAACTGGGCAAACGCATGAGGGGGTGGCATCCCGTCGAAGCGTAGCAGGATGGGCATGGCGAATTCCGGGGCATCGGTCCACCACAAAGATTTGCCTTCGCTCATGCGGCCAAAGGTGGTACGCCCCATCGAAAGAAACAGATCCCCCAGCGAATGCGCCCCTTTCAACCCCATCTGGGTGATGGCATTTGGTCGTAAACGCCAGGCATCCGCCAGTTGCGACACGGTGTCATCTAGCTGGGCATCTTCCGGCAAGGCACGCGGTAAACCACAGCGTAGCAAGGCTTCGTCGATGTGATCGGGGCTTAGATTCTGCGACAACGCCTCCAGCGCCACCCGCTCCACCTGGGAAAACCAGCCCATCCCCTCAGCGCGGGCAAAGCGGGCGGTCCAGGGCGGGCTGATGGGGGCGCAGATGGTAAACGGGTAGTAGCGACCTACACCGTCCACGCTGGGCATCATGACGCCGATGTAAGCAGCATTGCCGCAAACACCGGGCGTCAGCAGAAACCGCCAGACTCTGGCAGTCAGGTAACGATCCAGCCAGGCTTGGCCCAACTTCTCTTTGCTGACCAGCAGCGATGCGCGCAACCAGCCATCCCAGGCGGTTACAAACGCAGGGTCGAGCCGGCGTGAGGCAAAATCGGCCAGCGCCGGAATTTTGCCGTACCAACCCGCCACGGGTAGATCATTACCGCTCATATCACAACCTCGACGGGCACTGGAATTGGGCAAGCTCGGACAGGCGGAACGGATTCTGCACGCTGCCGGAGGTCACTTCATACTGCGCCTTCTTACCGTTGATATCGAAGATCACCCGGAACTTCTCAGGTTGGTTGGTCGAAACGATCTGTGCTTTGTCCAGTGCGCGGAACAGCGCCCAGGCCCCTTCAAACACCATGCCTCCCGCTTCGGCACCACCTTGCCCGACAAACTGGACTCGCACCTGACCACTCCCCTTGGGGCCTGGCCAGCTGATTGTGGTTGGTACCTGAGGACCGTGCGCATACTTGATGACCTGACCATCAATATCAATCACCGACTGGATCAGGCTTGCATCCATCTCAACCGGCTTGAAATCAAGCTTGAGCGTTGGGGTACGCGCACCGCCCTGGAAGAACACATCGCGAATCACCGCCGCGCGCTGGAACTGGATCAGCGCACCCGACGCATTCCCCATGGAACCCTCGCCTACCTGACGGAACTGCCAAGGCTTCTTGCCGGTGTCGACATACTGCGCAAGATTTTTCTGGAAGAACTCGTCAAGCACGCCCCCGGTGGCAAACAGGCGGGCAAAGTCATCCTGACGCACGTCGCTGCTGGCATGGCGGTTGAACGGATAGCGACCGCCAACAGCCTTCGAACAGAAGTCGGCGACTGCAGAACTCATGCTGGATGAAAGATTGTCGCGGGTCACACCCAAGGCCTGACTTACCCCGGCGGTAGACAGCGACTGCATGACTGAACGCATAGGCTCGGGCATGCGTGCCGACTCGGCCTTGAGGCGGGTTGGCAAATCGCTCTGCGGCGCCGGCACGCCAGATTTCACCGCGGTGTCGGTCGCAGTCAGGTAGGTATAGAACTCGTTGAGCAAACCCAGAGAGGCATCAAGCGGTGCTGGCTGGCCTGCCTGCGGACTACGCACCAGACGACGCAGACCTTCAAACCGATCATCCACGATGCGCTCCAGACGATAGGAAGCCGTATCTGCCGGCGTCAGCTGGTCACCCTGACCAATCATTCGCTTCAACGCTTCCTTCTTCTGATTAAGGGTGTCGCTGGCCTTATCGACCACGGTTTTGTCCGCCTCGGCAATCTGTGTCAGCGATGTTTCCTTAACGATGCCGCGCAACAAGGCAGCCAGTGGCGAGTCAGGCGCCGACAGAACGCGCGCAGCATTGACGCTCTGCTGCAGATTGCCGAACTGCACGAGCTTGATATCGCCAACATACTTCTCCCAGGTATTGGCGTACTCCTCAAGGTACAGCTTGCGCACGTCTTCGTTCAGCTTCTTGAGTGCGGCCGGATCAAACTCCGTTGGCACGGTCGTTCCGGCAGGCACGCTGGCGGGGGCCTGCTGCTTGACGCCAAGCACCCAGCTCTGCTCTTCCGCCATCTCACGGGCCACGCCGTTGATTTCCTTCATGAAGTGCTGGTAGTACCCACGCAGCGAATAGAAGCCGGATACACCCTTACTCAATGGCTCACCGCTGGTTCGGGTCAAGACCACCATGGCTTGCGGGCCGGCGATTTCGGTTGCCTTGAAGTCAGGCACCTCGCGGGCGATTCCCATGCGCTTGAGGCGGCCATAGACGCGCTCCGCCAGGGTCCGCCGCAGCAGAGCTTCCCGCGCTTCGGCAACCAGCTTTTCATCCAGCGGCACCGGGCTGGTCACAGACTTGTTGGCCAGCAACGCATCCAGATGCAGTGCCAGTTCGGCCCGCTGCTGGCTGGTGACATCACGCGACAGTCGCGCTTCCCAATCCACCAGTACCCAGGTCTTGAACGCCGTTGCGTCAAAGTGATCGGCATCATGAATCATCAAATATGCCTTCAAGGCTTCGTAACGCAGTTCCGGATCATCTCCGGCGTTACGCAGGGCCTCTTCCAGGCGGAAGGCGATGCGGGGCAGCAGTGCTTCGTGCAGCAAGCGCTTGTAGGCGTTGTCAGCGGCCGAATGCAATTTGTCGCCCTGATACAAACCCAGACGCATGCTGTATGGAGCTTTGTCCTGTTTGACTTCCTGTGTGGACGCAACGTCACGGACCACCTCCAGCGCCGGCAGCAGATCGGAGAGTTGCTCGGCCCGTGTGGTAACCACGCCATCCACCTTCTTGCGCGCGGCCGGCAGTTGCTTCTCGACATCCAGCAGATAGCCATCATTTCGCAGATAGCTGACCGTCCAGCCTGCCAATGCGCCGACCGAAACCAAGGCAAAAGCAGCATAACCGCCACCCATGATCAGGTTGCGACGGCGTAGCCAGCGTCGATTGGTGCCCGCCAGTTGCGATTCGGCAAAAATCACGTCTGTCAGCAGGCGGGAAATAAAGTAGCTGCGGCCGCTGGCCTTTCGCTGAACCGGCGCAGGACGATCCAGCGCCAAGGGCCGGGCAAACTGGCCAAATAACGGATCAACCTGTGCACCATCCTGCGTGCCGCTGGTGAAGTAGACACCTCGCAGCATGACGGGCTGCTCATATGGGCTGGGTGCGAACACCAAACGCAGAAACTCCGTCAACGGGCCGCCCATTTCGGCAAAATTCTGCGGGAAGCTATACAGGCGCGAACGGCGTTCGGCATCTCGCTCCTTCTCCAGCAGATCAAGCACCCGTTGATTGAGACGATCAAGCAGCGAATCAAACTCCACCGGGAACACGGTATGCATGCCAACCGGCTCTGCACCTTCCTTGGCGAGCGGGAAGGACACTCCCCAGACCTGTGCCCGCTCTTCTGCGGTCATCTCGTCAAAAAACTCGGCAAAACCAGACAGTACGTCTGATTTGGTGACCAGCAGATAAATCGGGAAGCTGATCTTCAGCTCTTTGTGCAGTTCCTGAATCCGGTTGCGCAAGGCATTGGCTTGGAGGTCCAGCTCGGTAGTGGTGGCGTGGATCAGGTCGGTAGCGCTGATGGTCACCATCACGCCATTGATGGGCTGACGCGGGCGGTTTTTGGCCAATAGCTGCAGAAAACTCGCCCACTCTTTCGAATCAGCCTGCTTGTCGCTGGCCTGGGTGGAGTAGCGACCTGCGGTGTCGAGCAGAACCGCATTATCGGTAAACAGCCAGTTGCAGTTACGGGTGCCACCAACCCCTTGCACACTTTCCGAGCCAAAGCGCTCTGCCAGCGGAAAGTGCAAGCCGGAGTTGACCAGGGCCGTGGTTTTGCCAGTGCCGGGCGCGCCAACAATCACATACCAAGGCAGTTCATATAAATAGCGGCTGCTATCAAGCCCCGCCATGGCGCCACGCCAACCTTTTCCCGCAGATTTGCTGCGCGCAAGCTTGAGCACTTGCAAGGCTTCGGAAAAACGTTGCTGTAGCTGGGTATGTTCGGTGGCAGCGGCCGTCCCCGGTTCAACCGTCTGAGCAGGCGCCAGCATGCCAGCTTCGAGCGACTTGCTGGCACGACGGGCACGCCAGAATTCCAGCGTCACCGTAAACAGGTAGGCGAAGACCACGCCGAATATCAGCGCCAGCCTGATCCATGCAGGCCCGAGTGGCCGGTATTCAGCTATCGCCACCAGTGGCCCAATGAACCAGACCAGCAGTGCAAAGCACAGGAAACCAAGTGCAGCAAGCACCCAGCGGTTGAAAATCAGTCCTAGAATCGATCTCATTGCTTATCCTGGGTATTGCTCACGCATTACTTGGTAACGAACACGGTAATTTCGACCCGACGATTGCGCGCCTTGTTGGCTGGCGTGTCATTGGGTGCAACCGGTTCCATATCGGAACGACCATCAATCTCGATGCGGTTGGCAGCGACGCGCACCGCCAGAATATCCTTCACCGCCTCGGCCCGCGCCTTGGACAGATGCCAGTTCGACGGGTACCACAGTGAACGTACCGGCACGTTGTCGGTATGGCCGGTGATCAACACCTTGCCGGGCACCTTGTTCAGTTCGTCACCAATCCGGTTCAGCAACGGCAGGTAGCGATCATTCAGCTGGGCACTGCCGGACTCAAACAGGCCATCACCCCGGATGGTCACGACTGAGCGGTTCTCGCTATCCATGACGGAAACCAGGCCCTCGCGCACTTCTTTCTCGAACAGACCAACCAGACGCGGCTTGGCAGCCGGCTTTTCCACCACCACCACCGGCGCCTTGGCCCGCAGGTTCTGAATGGCCACGAACACCGGGTCTGACTGGGCATTGAGTCGCAGCACAAACGCCATGTAAATCGCCATCAAGACCGCGCAACCAACGGCCACCACCACCCACAGCGGGACTGCCGCGAACTTGCGAACCGTCTCGGTGACGACGCCTTTCCAGTTTGGCGAGAGGTCACGCTCTGCGGCGCCTCGTTGCTTGCGCAGCAACTCCAACAGGCGCCGACGCAGTAGTTCGAGCTGCGCGCCACCGCCATCGACAACACGGTAACGGCCCTCAAAGCCCAGGCACAGGCAGGAGTACATCAGTTCCAGAACATCAAGATTACCGGCGGGGTTCTCGGCCAGCTTGGACAGGAGCTGGAAGAACTTCTCGCCCCCCCAGGTCTCGTTGTGAAACATCACCAACAGGCTATGGCGCGACCAGATGCCGGACCCCCCCCAAGGGGTACTGGCCACCACCTCATCCAGAAAGGTACACAGCACATACCGGGCCGCGATCACGTTCTCATGACGAATGCCATCTGCGCGCGCCACGTCTTCGAACTCGCGGATTCGGTCAGCAAGGTAGTCACGCAGGGCGGAGGGGTCGGGATGATGCTGACTCTGGCGCAGGTGACCCACCATATACAGCACGGGATTGGCGCATTTGAGCAGCGGGTTCATGCCCACGCGGCGGCCGCTGCCCCGGTAATTGTGCTCGCCGCCCAGATCCTGCAGCGTATTGCCCGGTTGCTGGCCACCTGAATTCGAGGAGCCACTTCCCCCTGGCGAGGGTTTGATCAGATTGAAGTCGATATCCATGTTGGCAGTTACCTAGATGCCGCCGCATTCAAGCGGCCATTGTTCGGGTAGGGCTCAACCTGTCGGAAAGGCCTGCTGCGGGGATACCTGACGATGCACCGTCAAGTTTGGTGACAGCAGGCATCAACGGGCATTTAACTCTTGATTGCCCACAATTCGAGCTGCAGGCCTGGGAAATCACCGGCAACATGCAAGGCCAAGCCACCGGATCTCTCCAGCTGCCCCCATAGTTCGTGGTTACGATCCAGCTCGAAGTAGTGGAAGCCGGCGTGGTAAGGCACCTGCCTTGGCGCGACCGGCAAAGACCGCAGCGCAATGCCGGGCAGCTGCAGATTGACGAGATCGCGGATCTTCTCGATCGGACCAACTTTCATCTGGGCCGGCAAGCGCAAACGCAAGGCTTCGGCAGGAATCTGCGCGCTGGCAGCCAGCACAAAGCCGCTCTGACGCAGCAGTTCCATATCCGGCACGATGGCCACCCGAACGCCATACTTGCGATCCTGCAGCTCGATTGCCACAGCGCTCTGATCGAACACCATCGACAAGGAGCGACGCAGATCGTCCATCAGCAAGTGGTAGTGGGTTGCCAGATCGTCATGATCATATTTGCCGAACTGCAAAGGCAGGCGATCTTCATGACTGAAGGTGGCGAGATCACCCGCGAGTTGCAAACCGTGGCGATACAAGGCTTCGGGGTGCAAGCCGGGTGCATCCGCCAAATGCGAAAACACGGGCTCGTAGCGATTGATGGTGCCTAACAGCAGGTATTCGGCAATTTCTGCCACGCTGCCACGGCCAGGGTTTGCGATGCGGGCCGCCAACGCGCGACCACGCTGCCGCAACAAGCCGACGATTTCGCGCGCATATCCATCCAGCATCGGCACGGCACGGCAACTGAGCGCGGGCGGAATATAGTCTGTATCCAGCACCACCACGCCATCGGCCCGGCGTTCTCTGATCTTGGCAACGCCAATCGTGGTATAGGCCCCGGTCACATCACGTTCGAGCATAAGCCGGGCGTTGATCCGCCCAACCAGCATGGAGGCCGGCAAGGCCGCCGTGCCGGTGATGTCGGCCACCTCAATGTCTAGGGCCTGATGCCGAGCCAAGGTCGGCCGGCTGGAAGGAACAACCTGCTGTTCATTCTGCCCGTCTACTGGCAAGGGCAAAGCCAGCACCACCAGTTCATCCGAGACATCGGAAGGAATGTCGAGCGGTGTTGGAATGGCGTCAATATCAGGCGCAACAAACGGGGTACCGTCTTTGAACACGCCCTCTGCCGTCAGCAATGCGAGCTTGCCCAGCTTGAGAGACGCCGCATCAATTTCCAGCTTGAGATAGCCCCAACCCCAGTTTCCCAATGCCGCGCAACGGTTGTTAACATACTGCTCGTAGTAGCGCTCCTGCTGCTGGAAGTGGTGTGGCTGCAGGAACAGCCCTTCCGTCCAAACAACTTTGTTTTTATTCACTTTGAATAAAACACCATATCAATGAGTTGATGAAGTCGCCTGCCCGCCAAACGGCGTGAAAAAACCAGGCGGGGCTTGTTCTAGCAAAGCCCGCTCAAGCTACTACTGTGCATCACAAACACAATCTCAATGCCTCAGAAGCGGTTGATCAGCTTCTTGGCTTGGCCTTTCGCCTCTTCCTGAGCACGATCAGCCGCTGATTTCTTGGCATCCTCAACGACCTCGCCAGCCTTTTGCTGAACCTTGCTGGACACATCGTCGGCAGCATCACCGATCTTCAGTGACACTTTGCGTCCTTCCACCGACACCAGAATCGGCAATTTCACCTCACGCGACAACAGCGAGCTGCGATGTCCGTCAGTAATCTCGGCAAAGCTGCGCCACTGTGACTTTTCCAGATCGCGAAAAGCCGCCAGCACACCAATGGCGCGGGCGCGGTCATCCAGCTTGCGCTCAATTTTTTTTGTCTCGCCGGGCACCAGGATGTACTCCTCCGTAGAGATGTACTCCTCACCAAGCGTCTGCTTATCCCGCTCGTATAAAGAGAAGAAGTCGGCACTCTTGAATGCAGAAGTACCGGTCAGTTGATAAACCCGGACAGCAATCGGCGACGACCGGCCGTTCACGTCAGGATTCACATTGGAATTTGCCGCCAGCGCGGTATTGAGCGTAACAGGCTTGCTGGCACAACCAGCAAGTACGGCGATCATGGCCAGACCGGCCAACCTGGCAAGGGCAGAAGGGCGGCGAAAAATGGCACGCATGACTTGATTTGACTCCTGTGATTCAGCCATCTTGCCACGCAAGATATTACGTGCTGATGACCCAAATAAAAGTGATGATTTAAATTGAGATAGATGATTTTGTCGAACAATTTCTTCAGATAGCACTATCATTATATGCCTGCAATGCCTCTTCCATAGCCCGAAATCGTCCGACAATTCCCCCGAGAACCACTTCGAACTCACCGGTTGCCGGGGTATAACTAATGCGCTTTTTATTGCTATTGTCATAGGCTATGAGTATCGGACTACTCAGCCGCTTCTCTACTTCCTGCACACTGACCCTGGCACCACGTATTTCCACGCACTCCCCCGGAATCATTACCCTATACGGCTTTCAACCCGGCCACAATACACCATCCCTTGGGATCCCTGCATCAGACCAGGCACTTCCGGCAGCATTGACAAGCGCACCAGACAGCCCGCTTCATGCCAACAGCTTGGAATCATACACGGGGCAAACAAGCCCTCACAAGAACTGCTACATTAGTATATTCTAATGCGATGAACGACTTTGCCGAACAATAATATCAACATAATTATGACTGTTGATTGGGCCTAAGAATTCATCTAGCATCGCGCCTCATGACAATGGGACCATCAAACATGGAATTCAGTGCAAGCAATCCTGAAATCGAACGCCTGTTAAGCCCTGTGGATGCTGCCTCTCCCAGCGGCCCCAACCTTGAATATGAACCAGACTTCATGGAGTTGGAACAGCTTGCCGCCGAGCAGCCTGAGCAACAGTTTGGCGATGTGGTTGTTAAAGCATCCGAGCCGGACTGGCGCAAGGTCCGCGATTTGTCGGTCAATCTGCTGGAGCGCAGCAAGGATCTGCGGGTCGCCATGCTGTATGTGCGCTCGGCGTGTCGGCTTGATGGTCTTTCGGGATTCGTTGACGGTCTGGAATTGACAACCGGGCTACTCTGCCGCTTTTGGGACAGTGTCCACCCTGAGATTGAAGAAGGGGATGACGTCACTATGCGTCTGTCCTCTCTGGCGGCCCTGACCAGCACCTCAGCCGTTGTAGGCGATTTGCGTAAAGCTGCGCTGGTGCGTTCCCGCGCAATTGGCGAAGCCAGGGTAAGGGATGTTGAAGTCATGCTGGGACGCCTGCCGGCCTCGGATGACGAGCCAGGTATGGATGGTTCGACCCTGACCCGCCTGTTTGCCGAAGAACTCGACGCGACCAAAGCGGCTGCCGAAAAAGTCCGCCGTGCTTTTGAATGCTGCCGGCAAATTGAATCATTCCTTGCAGACCAGTCCGCCTATGGCCTTGAGCTTGCGCCACTCGTAGACACTTTGCGCGCCCTGCGCAAGGTTCTGGATGACGCCACCGGCGGCCAGGCTGAAACCGGAGCCGCTGTAGATGCTGATGAGGGCGGATTGCCAACTGCCGGGGTGGTCGCTACCAAGCCCGCCGTCAGCGCACCCGGCACCATCGCAAGCCGTGAAGATGTCATACGGACTCTGGATCTGATTTGCCGCTACATTGAGACGAATGAGCCGAGCAATCCGGCGCCGCTGCTGCTGCGGCGTGCGCAGAAGCTGATGTCGATGAACTTCGTCGAAATCATCAAGGAGCTGACGCCGGATAGCATCTCTCAGATCGAATCACTGGCTGGATTGAACCGCTAAGTGGTTTTGAAATTTGTTTGGCATGGTTTTGGTAATTTAAATTAGTGCATTCCAGTCAATCCACAAAAGTGGTTATTTAATCAATACCTTAGAACAGGAACCGAAATGGCGAAAAGTATCGTCAAACGCGACAGCGGCCAAAAATTCGTAGCACGCAACCGGGCTCCTCGGGTGCAGATTGAGTACGACGTAGAAGTTTACGGCTCCGACCGCAAGATCCAGCTTCCCTTTGTCATGGGCGTTCTGTCCGATCTTTCCGGCAAGCCGGCAGAGCCACTGCCCGCCCTGGCAGACCGGAAGTTCCTCGAAGTGGATATCGACAACTTTGATGCCCGCATGAAGTCGATCAAGCCTCGGGTAGCCTTCTCGGTTGATAACGTCCTGACCAATGACGGGACCAACCTGAACGTTGATATCACGTTCAACAGCATGGATGACTTCACGCCGGGCGCAGTGGCCCGTCAGGTCGAGCCTTTGCGTGAACTGCTGGAAGCCCGCCAGCAACTGTCCAACCTGCTGACCTATATGGATGGCAAAACCGGCGCGGAGAACCTGATCAATAAAGTTCTTAACGACCCCAGTCTGCTATCCACGCTTGGATCCCAGCCCAATCAGGCCACTTCGTCCGCCCCGGTTGCTGACAAGGCATCGGACAAACCTGCTGACGAATGATCGACTGACTGATTGGAGGAGCGCATATGAGCACACAATTATTTAATCAGACACAGGGCGCGGCATTAGAAAACGACAGTGAGCTGTCACAGCTGCTGCAGAAGGAATTCCGCCCCAAGTCGGACGAAGCCAAAAGCGCTGTCGAGCAAGCAGTTCGTACTCTGGCAGCCCAGGCACTGGAAAAGACCAAGCTGATCGGCAACGATGCCATCAAGACCATCGAAGCCATCATCGCCGAGCTGGATCGCAAACTCTCAGCCCAGATCAACCTGATTCTGCATCATCCCGAATTCCAGCAACTGGAGTCGGCATGGCGTGGTCTGCACTATCTCGTCACCAATACCGAAACGGACGAGATGTTGAAGATCAAGGTCATGAACGTTTCAAAGACCGAGCTGCATCGCAATCTGCGCCGGTTCAAGGGCATTGCCTGGGATCAAAGCCCTTTTTTCAAGCGCGTCTATGAAGAAGAATACGGCCAGTTTGGTGGCGAGCCCTTTGGCTGTCTGGTCGGCGACTACTACTTCGACCATAGCCCGATGGATGTTGAACTGCTGCGCGAAATCGCCAAAACCGCCGCAGCCTCGCATTGTCCGTTCCTGGCCGCGTCCTCGCCCTCGGTCATGCAGATGGAAAGCTGGCAGGAGCTGGCCAACCCGCGCGATCTGACCAAGATCTTCCAGACTCCGGAATACGCTGCCTGGCGGTCGTTGCGAGATTCCGAGGACTCGCGTTATGTCGGCTTGGCCATGCCTCGTTTCCTGGCGCGCCTGCCGTATGGTGCCGAGACCAACCCTGTTGATGAGTTTGCCTTCGAGGAAGACACCGCAGGCGCCGCCCACGAGCGCTACTCATGGGCCAACTCGGCGTACGCCATGGCCGTCAACATCAACCGTTCGTTCAAGTACTACGGCTGGTGTACCCGCATTCGTGGCGTGGAATCAGGCGGTATCGTCGAGAACCTGCCCTGCCATACCTTCCCGTCCGATGACGGTGGCGTTGATCTGAAGTGCCCGACGGAAATCGCCATTTCCGATCGTCGCGAGGCAGAGCTGGCCAAAAATGGTTTCATGCCGCTGCTGCATCGCAAGAATTCCGATGTGGCCGCGTTCATTGGCGCCCAGTCTTTGCAGAAGCCCGCCGAATACTACGATCCGGACGCCACGGCAAACGCTCAGCTGGCAGCACGCCTGCCTTATCTGTTTGCTGTCTGTCGCTTTGCTCACTACCTGAAGTGCATCGTGCGCGACAAGATCGGCTCGTTCAAAGAGCGGGACGACATGCAGCGCTGGCTGAACGACTGGATTCTCAATTACGTCGATGGTGATCCTGCCAACTCGTCCGAGTCAGTCAAGGCTGAGCGCCCGCTGGCATCCGCCGAGGTAGTGGTAGAAGAAATCGCCGACAACCCTGGCTATTACAGCGCCAAGTTCTTCTTGCGCCCGCATTATCAGCTGGAGGGCCTGACAGTTTCGCTGCGCTTGGTCTCCAAGCTGCCTTCACTCAAGGAATCCGGTTCGTAAGAACCCTTCCAGCCCAGCTTGTGCGTGCCGGCGCTCCGGCTCGCCAGGAAGCACCAGGTCCGTGCCGCCAGACGAAAGTCAAGCGCATGGCTGCGCGGTCACCTGGACGCTTAGTTGTTTTTATGTAGTCAGTAACACCCGAAATCTCTCAAACACCGAAAGGAGAGCGCAGCAATGGCAAGTGATATCTTTCTGAAGATCGAAGGCGTACAAGGCGAATCGATCGACGCAGCACACAGCAACGAAATTGAAGTGCTGTCTTTCAACTGGGGTATGGCTCAAGGTTCCTCGATGCACACCGGTACAGGTGGTGGTTCGGGCAAGATCAGCGTTGAAGACGTTACCTTTACCCACTTCATCGACAAGTCCTCGCCAATCCTGATTCAGCACTGCTTCTCGGGCAAGCACCTGCCCAAGGCCGAGCTGACCGTTCGCAAGGCCGGTAACACCCCTCTCGACTACTTCAAGGTCATCATGACCGACGTTATGGTTACCTCCGTGACTGCCGGCGGCAGCAACGCAGACGGCCAGCGTGTAGTGGAGACCGTTGGTCTGTCGTTCTCGAAGGTTGAGATCGAATACCAACCACAGGGCAAAGACGGCGCCGCTCAAGGTGGCAAGGTCAAGTCCGGTTGGGACATCAAGGCCAACAAGCAGGTTTAATGTTTGCGATGGCTTTGCCTTGGCAAAGTCATCGGCTTCTGCCTGTTCTGGGTTCAATCTGGGGTGGTTCGCCACCCCAGATTGAACACTGCGGACACCGTTGTTAGCCTGCTGCGCAGGCATCGCTGCAAACCAGATTATTTCTCAGCTTGCTAACCACGTTGCCTTCTACCTCATTGCCTAGAGATCACTCATGACAGACCAAGCCCTTGCCCTGCTGAAAGAAGGCCGCCCCGATGACGCCTTGGCGGCACTGACCAGCCGCATCCGTCAGGCGCCTGATGATGCCCCCGCCAGGGTTTTCATGTTTCAGCTGTTAGCCGTACTCGGGCAATGGCAGCGTGCTACTGCCCAGCTGGATGCAGCCGCCGAACTCGATCCGGCATGCTTGGCACTGGCAGCGATCTATCGCGACGCCATTCGCTGCGAGACAGATCGTGCCGCGGTATTCGCCGGTCAGCACCCCCCTGCCCTGTGGGGCGAGCCGCTACCCTGGCTGCAGCAACTGGTCCAATCAATCCATGACCTGGCCCATCACAAGGCAGACAGCGCTGCCGCGCTGCGCGAAACGGCGTTTGAGACTGCGCCAGCGGTCGCCGGCGAAATCGACGGCGTGCCTTTCGAATGGATTGCCGATGCCGACAGCCGGTTGGGGCCTGTGCTCGAAGTCTTCATGAATAACCGCTACCACTGGGTCGCCTTCGAACAGCTCAAGTCGGTAAAAATTGAAGCGCCTGTTGATCTGCGCGATGTTCTGTGGCTGCCTGCTGTATTGCAATTTGCCAACGGCATCGAATCCGGTGCCTTGCTCCCCGCCCGTTATCCTGGCTCCGAGCTGGCAGATGACCGTCGTCTGGCACTCTGCCGCAAGACCGACTGGCAACCAGCCCCCCACGATCTCTGGCTGGGACTTGGGCAAAAGCTCCTGGCTACTGACAGCACCGAACTCGCCTTGCTGGATGTGCGGGAAATCCGCCTGAATGTATAAGCACAACCGATCATGGCAAATCAACGCACCCCCGGCCCCGTAGGCTTGTCGCCCGATACAGCCGCTTCCGCGCCGACCATACAGACCACCTCCCGTGCCGCACACACCGATCCGGGAGCCAAGCCCGATCAGGCCACACAGCCCATGCCGGACTTCGATGCCGATACCGTGCTGCTGGCTGCGGTGGCCTATGGCGAAGCATCGGTTGAATCTCCGATTGAAGAACTGACGGCGATTGCCCAGGTGCTGGTCCGTCGCGCCAAGGCAACCGGACATACCAAGATCAAAGCTTATCTGGAGGCAGACCCGACCTTTGCCTACGCGGCCGTAGATGGCAACGCCCGCTTCAAGCTGTTGTCGAAGGCCAAACCCGAAACCCGTTGGGCCGATCCCGGCATGCGTCGTGCCCTGCAGGGTGCGCGGAATGCCATTGAGAACATCGGCACCGACTACTCGAACGGGGCTTATTTCTGGGATGGTAAAGATCTCAAGTCCAATTACACCAATCACCCCAAGGTGAAAGCCGGCATCAAGTTTGACCAACCCGAGCACAATATTTTCGATGTCAAGGAAAGCGCCAAAGCAGGGATTACCTACTGGCAAGTACCCGACAAGCACGGAAAGCTCGTCAATGGCCGTGAGCGAGGCCGTTACGACACCGTCTATATTTCGACTGCTGCCTGGGGACAGACCGTCTTCTGGAAGCACCCGGACGATTATCTGAAAGCAGTTTCAGGGAAAGCCTGGAAATGACCTCACGCTGGCTGCTGTTGCCGATATTTTGCTTGCAGGGCTCCAGCAGTCTGCTGGCCGCTGACAGCGCCACCCGTTTTGACTCCTACGACGCCTTTTACCGGTCGCAGAGCGCCAAAGCCTTACCTCTATCCAATATTTCTGGCCGCTTCGAACCCCAGTTTGTCGAAGCCAAACCCGATAAGCCTGTTGGTTTTCGCTGGGTGAATGAGTCCTCCAGTCAAGCATTGGATGCCCGCTGGAGCGAGACCGAGGGTTGGCGCGTTGCAGGCCGCAAGCTGCCCATACAAACCCTGAATCTACCCGGAAAGCTCGCGCAGCGCCCTGGCGAACTGGATCTTGAAACAGCGGGCATATACCGCTGGGACAACGGCCAGCTTTGTCTGGAAGCCAATTTGGTCGGGCTAGGCAATACCGGAAAATTTCAGCGCCTGCGCAGCATTGTGCTGTTTGATCGTCGGGCCGGCCGGGCATGGCAGTACACGGGTTGGTTCGCCGCGTGCAGCGCCATCCGCTACGAGCCTGATCGAGCAGTCCTGCTTACCGTTTCGCCAGGCAAGCAAGACGATCAGTTTGTTGCCAGTGAACTGGTACTTCGCAATGGCCGTGGAGTCACCCAGCCAGGTGGCTGGCAGCTGCAAGCCATCAGCGGCGATAACCCCTACGTATTCAGTATTCAACGTTTACCCTGAGATATTTGCATGCGCCCCCTCCGCCTCCACACCCCGCTGGGCGATGACGCCCTCTTGTTCCGCAGCATGACCCTGCGCGATGCGCTCTCCACCGTGTTCGAGGCCGAGATCGAAGTCCTGTCGAAGAAACCCGACATCAACTTCGAAGCGCTGCTCGGCCATCCGGTCTCGCTCGACATCGAACTGCAGGATGGCAGCGAACGCCAGATCTGCGGCCACGTCACCCGCTTCGCCCAGATCGGCCGTGAAGGCGACTACCACCGCTACCATGCCTCCGTCCGGCCCT
>NZ_JARRAF010000040.1 GCF_030129945.1 Parachitinimonas caeni | reverse complement strand
GGGGCCTTTTGCATGTAAAAATGCGCGCGGTTTTGTGGGCTAAGCAAGCGATTTTTTACGCGGCAGCAGGCCCAAATCCGGCGAAACCCTCCGGGCCGGGTCGATTTTTGGGGCATGGCGTCGTTAGGGTTCGCTTATTTAGCTCGCTAAACCTCTCTCACCCTGCCTCACCCTGCCCCAAAACTCGGCCCGGCGCGACCGGAAACAAAACGTCAACAGAGCCTAGCTGGCACAGCAATTGCATAGGTAATGCGGTAACCCTTCCTGCCAATGGCGGTGGGAATAGACCTCTGATTCGATCTGACTCGATTAGGTAACCACAAAGGCGTGGGCCAACAGAGTTCGTGGTGTGGAAATCTGTTCATGACTTGAACCGGTTTCACATGGGTTGACGGACAACGGCGTCCGTTATCCGAGCAGAACGCTCGGGTAACGGACGCTTTTTTTTGGCCTGTAAAACGCGAAAGGGATTGTCGTGGCAATCGACATCGACCTGTCTGACTTGAATCGCCAGCAGCCTGAGAAAGCACGGGTGAGAGTCGGGTATATCCCGCTTGCCGACTGCGCGCCGGTTTTGCTGGCGGCCGAACTGGGCTTCGACTGCAAGTACGGCATCGAGATTGAGCCGGTGCAGCAAGCATCCTGGGCACAGCTGCGCGATGGGCTCGTTACAGGCCAGCTGGATGCCGCACACGCCCTGTATGGCCTGATTTACGGCAGCCATCTGGGCATTGGCTGCCCAGCGACGCCCATGGCCGTGCTGATGGGCCTTAATCGCAATGGTCAGGCGATTACGCTGGCCAACCGTCTGGCCGAGCAGGGGGTATGTGATGGCCCATCGCTGAAAGCACTATTGCGCTCGGGGGCGCGGCCCACCCTGGCTCATACCGCCACCACCGGTACCCATGCTATGTGGCTGTGCTACTGGCTGGCAGCTCAGGGTATCCACCCCCTGCAAGACCTCGATCTGATTGCCTTGCCGCCCCAGCGCATGGTGGCGGCCCTGCAGGCCGGGCAGATCCAGGGCTTCTGTGCCGGCGAGCCCTGGAACGCGCTGGCCATTGCCGGCAATGCCGGTTTTACCGTGACGACTTCCCAGGCCATCTGGCCGGATCACCCGGAAAAAGTACTGGGGGTCTGCGCATCGTGGCTGGCGGGTCATCGCCACACCGCCCGCGCCTTGATGGCGGCGGTACTCGATAGCTGTCGCTGGTTGGATGAGCAATCCGACCCGGACCATGTGATTGACATGCTGGCCGCTCCGGAAGTGATCGGGCTGCCCCGCCAGATCATTGCAGATCGTTTCATGGGGCGTTATCAGGATGGCCTGGGCCGGCAGTGGCACGACGCCCATCCCTTGTGCTTTTTCGACCACGGGCAGGTGAACTTTCCCTGGCTATCCGATGGTTTGTGGTTCATCGACCAGTTTCGGCGCTGGGGGCTGATCCGGGGCGCAATCGACCCGCTGACGGAAGTCAGCAGACTGCAGCAGACCGCGCTCTATCGCTCGGCAGCCGCACTGTCTGGGGTGTCAGTGCCCGCTGCTGGCATGCGCACTTCCACTCTGGTCGATGGCAGGGTCTGGGCAGGGCATCACTGGTCTGAACCCGAGCCTGCCGTCACCAGCTGATGGCCTGGCCCCTTTTTCATGTGTCTCAACTCTCAATCCATACCGATAGGAGCAAACCTATGAACAGGGATTTCTGGAAAGCCGGCCATTGGCCGACCTTGCTGGCAGCGTTTCTGTATTTCGATCTGAGTTTCATGGTCTGGTATGTGCTGGGACCGCTGGCGATTCAGATCGCGGCAGATCTGCATCTGACACCTCAGCAGCGCGGCTTGATGGTGGCGACCCCGATTCTTGCGGGTGCCTTTCTGCGCTTTGGTATGGGCCTGCTGGTAGATCGGCTTTCGCCCAAACTAGCCGGCATTCTGGGGCAGGTGGTGGTCATGCTGGCGCTGGGTGCGGCCTGGTATTTCGGCATTCATTCGCTCGAACAAGCCTTGCTGCTGGGGCTGTTTCTGGGGGTGGCAGGGGCTTCCTTCGCGGTGGCGCTGCCTTTGGCGTCGCAATGGTATCCACCACAGCACCAAGGCACGGCGATGGGGATAGCCGGTGCCGGCAACTCGGGCACGGTATTCGCCGCCTTGCTGGCGCCCGGTCTGGCGGCCGCCTTTGGCTGGCAGAACGTATTCGGCTTTGCCGTGATCCCGCTGGCTATCGTGTTCATTGCCTTCTGCCTGCTGGCAAAAAATGCACCGGAACGTCCTGCCCCCAAGGCGATTGCCGACTACCTGCGGGTACTGGGTGACAAGGATAGCTGGTGGTTCATGTTCTTCTACTGCGTCACCTTCGGCGGCTTTGCGGGTCTTGCCAGCGCCTTGCCCGGTTACTTTCACGATCAGTATGGCCTCAGCGCCATCACCGCCGGCTATTACACGGCTGCCTGTGTGTTTGCGGGTTCGATGATGCGTCCGCTGGGCGGCGCATTGGCTGACCGCATCGGCGGTGTGCGGACCCTGCTGGGGGTGTACACCGCCGCCGGGGTCTTGCTGGGGGTGGTAGGGCTGAATCTACCCAACGCCTATGCCGCGCTGGCCTTGTTCGTGGGCGCCATGCTGGCACTCGGTTGTGGGAACGGCGCGGTGTTCCAGCTGGTGCCACAGCGCTTTCGTAAGGAAATCGGCGTGATGACGGGCTTGATCGGCATGGCGGGTGGCGTGGGGGGGTTCCTGCTTGCAGCGGGTCTGGGCGCGGTCAAGCAGGCGACGGGTAGTTATCAGCTGGGGCTGTGGTTGTTCGCCAGTATGGGTCTGGTGGCGTGGTTGGGGCTGTATGGCGTCAAGCTGCGCTGGCGGACGACGTGGGGGGCGGCGGCGGTTGCGGGGGCGAGGGTGTGAGGGGGGGGCTGCTTATCTGCTCTGGCTAGGCACATGGCTGGAGCCAGGGTGATGCGGAGTTTTTCAGCGCCCTATGGCGCGTTGGTTTGGGAGCGGGGGGCGCCCCGCATGCGCCCTTCTTTCTTTGCTTCGTCAAAGAAAGAAGGCAAAGAAAGACGACCCAGCTTCACCGCCCTTCGGGTCCCCTGCGCTCCTCGCCCTGCGTGGCCGGTGCGTAAACTCGCCCGCCCTGCGGCCGGACTCAGACAAACGCCCCGGACGACCCCACGCCGGTCTGCGGTGCTCGGCGGTTCAGATGGGAGGGGGGCGCATAGCAACCGTTTTGGGACTGAAGTCATGGCGTGCGAAGAGATTGAGTGTGCTCACAGCGGTTTGCAGTTTGAGGCCGACCACAGCTCTAACCACAGCGAGCCCCTACTGCCCTCTAAGCCGCCGAGGGCCGGGACACTGGGCGGGGGAAGTCGGCGGCAGCCTGTTTGAGCGCGGCCGCAGGACGGGCGAGTTCTGCCGACGCCCGGCCAGTGGCCCGGACCGAGGGAAGTTGCGTAGCAACCGGCGCAGCGGGATCGCGCCTCGATGCTTCCTTTCTTTGGCGAGACAAAGAAAGGAAGGTGCCTGCGGGGCACCCCCCGCACCTAAATACCGCGCCGTAAGGCGCTTAACCGGAATTCATTAGTTGAGAACCAGAATGGGGTTCAGATTTGTACTGCCCTGCGGCGCTGAACTGAAATCGCTACAAGTGAGCACCAAGATGATGTTCAAAGAAAAGAAACCACACCCATGACCCTCGCGCTCACCATCGGTTCCGCCAGCAGCGCCGGCAAAGCCGAGCGCAATGAAGATGCACTGGCCTGCGTCACGCCGGATGCCGCGCAGCTGCTGGGCAAAGGCGCGCTGTTTGCCTTGGCCGATGGCGTCTCCGGCTGTGCTGATGGCCGGCTGGCGGCCACCAGCAGTGTGCGGGCGGTGGCGGCGGATTACTACGCCACGCCCGAAACCTGGGAGGTCGCCACCGCGTTGGACCGGCTGTTGAACGCCCATAACCGCTGGCTGCGTGCGCAGGGCAAACCCTTGCTGGCGGCCCTGACCACACTGGTGCTGCGCGGCCGTCGCTTTACGGTGGCGCATGTCGGCGACTGTCGCCTGTATCGGCTGTCAGCTGGCCGACTGGCCCGATTGACGGTGGAGCATGTGTGGGAAGAAGCCACCATGCGCCATGTGCTGAAGCGGGCGCTGGGGCTGGATGAACATCTGGTGGTGGATTTCTGCGACGGCGACTCGGCCGAAGGGGATGTTTTTCTACTGGCGAGCGATGGCGTCTGGACCAGCTTGCCCGACATGCATATCGGCGAACTGCTGCGCAACCAGCCCGAGCCACAGCATGCCTGCGATGCCCTGCTGGCTGCCGCACTGGAGGCGGGCGCCCGTGACAATCTGAGTGCCCTGGTGGTGCGGGTGGATGGCCTGCCGGCCGCCAATCTGGGTGATGAGCTGGCGCGTGGCAACTGTCTGCCGCTGCCGCCCCGCCTCAAGCCCGGCCAGCGCTTTGAAGCCCTGCAAATTGAAACGGTCCTGGCCGATTCGCCGGGCAGCCTGGCCTACCGGGTGCGGGATGATCACGGCCTGGCTTGGGTGATGAAAACCCTGCCACCGACGCTGGAAGGGGATGCCGACGCCGCGCAGGCCCTGTTGGTGGAAGAGTGGCTGCAGAAGCGGCTGTCACCGCCGCACTTTGCCGAGGTGAAAGCCGGTGTCGCCCGCCAGCATCTGTACTACCTGTTGCGCTGGTACGAGGGCGAGACGTTGACCCACCGCCGGCAGCGGTCCGAGCCGATGTCGGCCGATGAAGGCGTCGCCATCGGCCTGCGTCTGGCCCGGGCACTGGGCCAGTTGCATCGGCTCAATATCGTCCATCGCGACATCAAACCCGACAACCTGCACTGGGGGGCGGACGGCAAGCTGCGTCTGCTGGATCTGGGCGTGGCGCACTGCCCCGGCCTGACCCACCGACCCTTCACCCCCGGTACGCCCAGCTATATGGCGCCCGAATTGTTTGCGGGGGCCGAAGCCAGCCCGCAGTCCGATCTCTATGCCGTCGGCGTGACGCTGTACTGGTTGCTGACGGGCCGTTTTCCCTATGGCGAGGTCGAGGCTTTTCAGCGCCCGCAATTTGGTGCGCCGACCTTGCCCAGTCGTTACCGGCCCGATCTGCCGGGCTGGCTGGAGTCGGTGTTGCTCAAAGCCATCGATAAAGACCCCGCCCGCCGTTTCGAGACGGCCGAGGAGTTGTTGTTGGCGCTGGAACACGGCGAGGCCCGTCCCTTGAGTGTGCGTCGGCACACCCCTTGGGCCGAGCGGGCGCCCTTGCGGGTGTGGCGGGGCGTAGCTCTGGGTTCGCTGGGGTTGAATCTGCTGTTTTTGTATTGGTTGTTGTTGAGGTGATGGGGATGGTTGTTGATAGCCGTTTTCAGCGCCCTACGGCGCGGTGGTTTGGGAGCGGGGTGCGCCCCGCATGCGCCCTTCTTTCTTTGCTTCGCCAAAGAAAGAAGGCAAAGAAAGGCGAGCCCACTTCGCCGGTTGCTGCGCAACTTCCCTCGGTCTGGGCCACTGGTCGGGCGTCGGCAGAACTCGCCCGTCCTACGGCCGGGCTCAGACAGGCTGCCGCCGACTTCCCCCGCCCAGTGTCCCGGCCCTCGGCGGCTCAGAGGGCGAAAGGGGCTCGCTGTAGCGAAGTCAGCAGGTACCTCAACCCCTTCGTTTGCCATGACTTCAGCCCGAAAAGGGTTGTTATGCATCCCCTCCCATCTGAACCGCCGAGCACCGCAGACCGGAGTGGGGGTGTCCGGGGCGTTTGTCTGAGTCCGGCCGCAGGCCGGGCGAGTTTACGCACCGGCCACGCAGGGCGAGGAGCACAGGGAACCCGTAAGGGCGGTGAAGCTGGGTCGCCTTTCTTTGCTTCCTTTCTTTGGCGATGCAAAGAAAGGAAGGTGCCTGCGGGGCACCCCCCGCACCTAAATGCCGCGCCGCAGGCGCTTAACTGGAATCTCTACATTTGAGAACAAAGAAGATGCTGAGTTTTTTTGCGCCTTGCAGTGCGGTGGCTTGGGAGTGTGGTGAATCCTGCCCCCAAATCACGCACTGGATGGCGTTAAAACCCAGGGTAGATGGGAATTGGTATACCCACCTTCCCAACCACTGAGCCAGGAGACATCCACATGAAGCCTCAAAAACTCGTCATGGTCGGCAACGGCATGGCCGGGGTCCGTACCCTTGAAGAACTGCTCAAACTGGCCTCTGGCCAATACGACATCACCGTGTTCGGTGCCGAGCCGCATGCCAATTACAACCGCATCCTGCTCTCACCCGTATTGACCGGCGAGCAAAGCTTCAAGGACATCATGCTCAACGACGTGGACTGGTATGCCGAACACGGCATCACCCTCCACCTGAACAAAAAGGTCGTGAAGATCGACCGGGTGCGGCGCGAAGTGCTTGCGGAAGACGGCACAGTGGCCGAATACGACCGCCTGCTGCTGGCGACCGGCTCCAACCCCTTCATCCTGCCGGTGCCGGGCAAAGACCTCGATGGCGTGATTACCTTCCGCGACATCTACGACGTCAACCGGATGATCGAAGCCGCGCAAACCAAGCGGCATGCGGTGGTAATCGGCGGTGGACTGCTGGGGCTGGAAGCGGCCAACGGGTTGGCGGCACGTGGCATGCAGGTATCCGTAGTGCATCTGTCGAGCTGGTTGCTGGAACGCCAGCTCGACCCCTCTGCCGCCAAGCTGCTGCAACGCAATCTGGAAACCCGCCAGCTCAGCTTTCTGCTGGAAAAGCAGACTGAAGCGCTGCTGGGCGATGAGCACGGCGCGGTGCGGGCCATACGGTTCAAGGATGGCAACGAGATTCCGGCCGAGCTGGTGGTGATGGCGGTAGGCATCCGCCCCAATACTACGCTGGCTGAAAGTGCCGGTATTTATTGCAACCGGGGCGTGGTGGTGTCCGACACCATGCAGACTTACGACCCACGTATCTACGCCGTGGGCGAGTGCGTCAGCCATCGCGGCATTGCTTATGGGCTGGTGGCGCCGCTGTTCGAGCAGGCCAGGGTGGCGGCTAATCACCTCGCCAATTACGGCATCGGCCGCTACGAAGGCAGCGTGACTTCCACCAAGCTCAAGGTGACGGGCATCGACCTGTTCTCGGCCGGCGACTTCATGGGCAGCGAAGGCACCGAGGCGATCACGCTGGCCGACCCGGTGGGTGGGGTTTACAAGAAGCTGGTGGTGAAGGGCGACCGGCTGGTCGGCGCCTGCCTGTATGGCGATACCAGCGATGGCGCCTGGTACTTCCGGCTGATTCGTGAAGGCAAGCCGATTCACGAGATCCGCGATCAGCTGATGTTTGGCGAAAGCGCGGTCGGCGATGTGGGCCACGCTGGCGAAAACCGGGCTGCCACCATGCCGGATTCGGCCGAAGTCTGCGGTTGCAATGGTGTGTGCAAGGGCACCATCGTCAAGGCGATCCGCGACAAGGGCCTGTTTACGGTCGACGGCATCAAGCAGCACACCAAGGCGGCCAGCTCGTGTGGCTCGTGCAGCGGGCTGGTCGAGCAGATTCTCATCAACTGTGTCGGCGGGGCAGCCGACGTGAAGCCGAAGTCGGAAAAGCCCGTGTGCGGCTGCACCGATCACAACCACGCCGCCGTGCGGCAGGCGATCCGCGAACAGCATCTGATCAGCATTCCAGCCGTGATGCGCTACCTGAATTGGCGCACGCCCGATGGCTGCGCCACCTGCCGGCCCGCGCTCAATTACTACCTGATCTCGACCTGGCCCGGCGAAGCCCGCGACGACTCACGCTCGCGCCTGATCAACGAGCGGGTTCACGCCAATATCCAGAAAGACGGCACTTATTCGGTGGTGCCGCGCATGTGGGGCGGCGTCACCAATCCCTCCGAGCTGCGCCGGATTGCCGATGTCGCCGACAAGTATCAGATCCCGATGGTGAAGGTGACGGGCGGCCAGCGTATCGACCTGCTGGGCGTAAAAAAAGAAGACCTGCCCAAGGTCTGGGCTGAACTCGACATGCCGTCCGGCCACGCCTATGGCAAATCGCTACGCACGGTAAAGACCTGCGTCGGCAGTGAGTTCTGCCGCTTTGGCACGCAGAACTCGACCCAGATGGGCATCGACCTCGAAAAAGACCTGTTCGGCATGTGGAGCCCGGCCAAGGTCAAGCTGGCGGTGTCGGGCTGCCCGCGCAACTGTGCCGAAGCCGGCATCAAGGATGTGGGGGTGATCGGTGTTGATTCGGGTTGGGAGCTGTATATCGGCGGCAATGGCGGCATCAAGACCGAAGTGGCGCAGTTTCTGTGCAAGGTGACCAGCCACGATGAGGTACTCGAATACAGCGGCGCGTTTCTGCAGCTGTATCGCGAAGAGGCGTTCTATCTGGAGCGCACGGTGCATTACCTGCATCGGGTTGGGCTCGAACACATCAAGCAAAGGGTGGTGGACGATGCCGACGGCCGGGCCGAGCTGTATGCCCGCCTGCGCTATGCCTTGAGCTTTGAACAGGACCCATGGCTGGAGCGGACCAAGCAGGGGGTGGATAAGCATGAATTTGAGGTGCTGGCAGGGTGACCTGTGAGGGGCCTTGTTCTTGTTTAAGTGCCTTCGGCACCCTGATTGATAGCGCGGGTATGGGCTCTACGTAGTTGAAGTTTGTTTGTATTCGCGGCCTGGCAGCAGTAGCGCCACGTGTCGGCGGCTGCGCTCGATATGGGTCAAGACCAGAACTGGTCATATGAAAGGAATCACCATGCAACAAGACTGGAAAGCCATTTGCCAGATCGACGACATTCCGGCGCAAGGGGCGCGGGTGGTGAAGCGGGCGGGGGCGGATGATATTGCCGTGTTTCGCACCGTGGACAATCAGATTTTTGCTCTGATCGACAAATGCCCGCACAAGGGCGGGCCCTTGTCGCAAGGGGTGGTGCATGGCCGGGCGGTGACCTGCCCGCTGCATAACTGGGTGATCGCCCTCGATAGTGGCGAGGCCCAAGGGCCCGACGAAGGCTGCGCCGGGCATATCCCGGTGCGGCTGGAGGCCGGCACCGTCTACCTGGCCCTGCCGCAGGCGGTTGCCACCTGCGACCACGCCTGCTGACGCCGGGGAGTAATGAGCATGAGCGCCAAGCGGATTCCTCTGGTAGACGAGCGCCGTAGCGTGGCGTCGGTCTGCTGCTATTGCGGTACCGGCTGTGGCGTGCAGGTGACGGCCGAGGCCGGACGGGTGGTGTCGGTGGTGGGGGATGCGCATCACCCCGCCAATTTTGGCCAGCTATGCAGCAAGGGCCGGGCTTTGGGCGACACGGTACGGCATGACAACCGCCGGGTCTTGCAAGCGATGTTGCGGCCGGCACGCGGCGCGGCCTTGCAGCCGGTTGAGCGCGAGCTGGCGATTTCGCAGGTGGCCGATCGGCTGGCGGGCATCATCGAACGGCATGGGCCGGATGCGGTGGGGTTTTATCTATCCGGTCAGTTGCTGACCGAGGACTACGCCGTTTTCAACAAGCTGGCGCGTGGTTTGGTAGGCACCAATAACCTCGATACCAATTCACGGCTATGCATGTCGAGCGCGGTAACCGGCTATAAGCAGACCCTGGGCGCCGACGCGCCACCCGCTTGTTACGACGACCTCGACCACGCCGACTGTGTGCTGATTGCCGGCTCGAATATGGCCTATGCCCATCCGGTGCTGTTCCGCCGGCTGGAAGCGGCCAAGGCGCGACGGCCACAGATGCGGGTGATTGTTATCGACCCGCGCCGGACCGACACCGCCCATCTGGCCGACCTGCATCTGGCCATTGCTCCCGGCAGCGATGTGGCGCTGTTCCACGCCATGCTGAATGTGCTGATCTGGGAGGGGTGGGTCGATAACGACTACATCGCCCGCCACACCGAAGGTTTTGCCGCCCTGAAGGCACGGGTGCATGAATTCACCCCCAAGGCCGCTGCTGACGTCTGTGGGGTGCCGGCAGACGACATCGTGCAGGCGGCCCGCTGGTTTGGGCAGGCCGGTGCGGCGTTGTCGCTGTATACGATGGGTCTCAACCAGTCGAGCAGCGGCACCGCCAAGAATGTGGCCTTGATCCACCTGCATCTGGCTACCGGCCAGATCGGCAAACCGGGGGCAGGGCCGTTTTCGCTGACTGGCCAACCGAACGCCATGGGCGGGCGTGAAGCCGGTGGTATGGCGACGCTGCTGCCCGGTCATCGCGACCCGGCCAATGCCGACCACCGCGCAGAGGTGGCAGCGCTTTGGGGTGTGGCGGGCTTGCCCGTGCAGCCGGGCCTGACGGCGATCGAGTTATTTGATGCGGCTGCGACAGGCAAGGTTAAGGCGTTGTGGATTGCCGCCACCAACCCGGCGTCCAGCCTGCCCGACCAGGCCAAGGTGCGGGCGGCGCTGGAGCGGGCGGAGCTGGTGATTGTGCAGGAAGCCTTTGCCGACATCGAGACGCTGGCCTTTGCCGACATTGTGTTGCCCGCCGCCACCTGGCCGGAAAAAGACGGCACCCAGACCAATAGCGAACGCCGTATCAGCCGGGTGCGGGCGGCCATCGCTCCACCCGGTGATGCCTTGCCCGATTGGCAGCTGGCAGCGGCCGTGGCGCAGAAGCTGGCCGCCCGGCTGGCGCCTACCCAGATAACGAATTTTGCTTACGCCAGCCCGGCCGACGTCTTTGCCGAGCATGTAGCTACCACGGCCGGGCGCGATCTCGACTACAGCGCGCTCGATTACGCCACTCTGGACCAACTGGGCCCGCAACAATGGCCGTTTCGGGCGGGGCAGGGCACGTCCCGCCTGTATGGTGATGGCCACTTTCCTACCGCCAACGGCCGCGCCCGCTTTGTCGATGTCGGCTATCAGCCGGTCGCCGAGGCTACCTCGGCCCACTATCCAATCCACCTGACCACCGGCCGTCTGCGTGACCACTGGCACACCCTGGCGCGTACCGGCTTGGCGCCAGCGCTCATCCGCCATGTGGAGGAGCCGGTGCTCAGCCTGCATCCTGCCGATCTGGCCCGCTATCGGCTGGCGGAGGGGGAGCTGGCGCGGATCAAATCCCGTCGTGGCAGCTTGGTGCTGCCCGTGGTGGCGGACGATCAGCTGAAGCCCGGTCTGGCTTTCCTGCCCATGCACTGGGGGCGTGCCTTTGTGGCCAGCGAGGGGGTGAATGCGCTGACGCTGCCGGCGTTCGACCCCCATTCGAAACAACCCGAACTCAAACACACCGCCATTGCCATCGCCCCCGCCAAGCTGGGTTGGCAGGCCATTGGCTGGCTGGGTGAGCCGACCGCAGAAGCCCGCCAGCGTCTGCTGCCCTGGTTGCAACGTTTTCCCTATGCCGTGCTGGTGCCCGTGGCAGAAGCGGGTGGCGGGTGGCGGCTGCGTCTGGCTGCCGACACGGCGCCAGCCTTGGCGGCACTGGCGGAATTGGCGCAGAGCCTGGGGCTGTCCCAGCCCGATGCGGCCCTCGACGACCCGGCCCGTAGCGTGTTGCGCCGGTTGAATCTGTCGGACGCCGGCAGGCCGACCGCCTGGCTGCTGTGTACCGACACCCGTGCCGCCACCGCACTGGCGCAATGGTCCGATGGCGGTACGGCGCCGATCAGCCTCGCCAGCCTGTTCAGTGGTCGGGCAGCTGCCCGCATCAGCCGGGTGGTGTGTGCTTGCATCGGTGTGCGCGAAGATGCCATCTGTCAGGGTGTCGATCGTGGTCTGGACGTGTCTGGACTGAAAGCGGAGCTGGGCTGCGGCACGGGCTGTGGTTCTTGTCTGCGCGAGATTGCCGGGCTGGTGGAGCGTCAACAGAGCCTAACCCATTGAAAACCCAAAGGAGAAATACCATGCGCACAACAGGCAAAGTCTGGCTGGTAGGTGCCGGCCCCGGCGATGTGGAGCTGCTGACGCTGAAAGCCCTGCGGGTGTTGCAGGCTTGCACGGTCTGGCTGGTCGATGATCTGGTCGGCGACGAAATTCTGGTGCTGGCACCGGCTGGCACCCGCATTGTTTATGTGGGCAAGCGCGGCGGCTGCCGCTCCACCCCGCAAGATTTCATCCTGCGCCTGATGTGGCGTTATGCCCGCCAGGGCAAGGCGGTGGCGCGGGTCAAAGGGGGTGATCCCTTCATTTTCGGCCGGGGTGGCGAAGAATGGGCCTGGCTGGCCGAACGTGGGGTCGAAGTCGAGGCGATGGCGGGCATTACGGCCGGTTTGGCGGTTGGCGCCAGCCTGGGCTTGCCACTCACCTGGCGCGGCGTCGCCCGCGGCGTGGCGCTGGTCACCGCACACACCGTCGATGGCAGCCAACCCGACTGGCGCGCTTTGGCGGCATCCGGCCTCACGGTGGTCTGCTACATGGGCATGAATGATCTGGACCAGCTGGTGCAGGCACTGACGACCGCCGGCTTCAGCCCCGCCTTGCCGGTAGCCGTGGTCCACCGGGTCTCGACCCCGCAACAGCGCTGGCTGACAACTGATCTGGCGAACCTGTCCTCCGCCGTCGCCACCGCTCGCCTCGCCAGTCCAGCCGTGATTGTGTTGGGGGAGGTGGTAGAGCGGGCATCGGGTCTACCGGACGCCAGCCACCAGCCAGCCTGCCTGGCTGCTTGATAGAACTCCCGCTCAAGAGGGCCCGCGCCGACGATATGGGGCGTGGGCCAGAGTAATCGAACGATATGCAAAGAGTCTGTCAAAAATAGAAAGAGACTGCTTTTGTTTATAAATGGCTGGTTGGTTTTATGTTGTTTATATCTATCTATTTTTATGCTTAGGTTTTAAAAGATTCTAAATCCCCCTTTGTGCGACATTGCCATTAATGCACCCAGTGCATCTCTTAGGGATGAAGTGTTGATCCGTAGATGTGCAGGAATTTCCTGGCCAAACTCGGCTTCAATTTGCGATTCAATTTCCTCTGCTACCGCTGCCATAATATCAAAGCAGTGTTTGCTGTAATAACAACGGTTCAGGGCATCGCTAAATTCCCGTGCGTCGCTGTCAGTGACTTGCTGCCCATCGCTTGATTCGTAATTTCCATCCCATCGCTTAAAGAAACCCCATTTTTCGGGCTTCTTTGTGCCGGCTGGTTTCCATTCGCAGGTTTTTGCCAGGCACAAGAAGAATGACCAATATCTCCCAGCCAAAGAGATTTCCGATCCATCGGCAGAACGTAGCTGAACACTCATTTCATTTTCTCCATTTCCATTTTTTATGGAATGCTGCTTTGGCAGCCCGATACTCCGATCACTACATGGTTGACTATGACATCATAGACGACGGCCCTGCCGTAATCACAGTCTGACTAAGGCTCTCCGCCTGCTTTCGGGTGCTAGGTGAGCCTTTTATGGCAATGAGTGCGAAGAATCCCCTGTTTTATAAGTTTCTGGTAAATAAAGATTTTGTGTGAAATTTATTTATTTAGTAATTACTATAAATATTTGAATTGACAAGATGGCCTATCTTTTTTCAGATAAAACATTATAATGCCCGCCGCAACCGTGCCTGTGTAATCAGCATTTTACCGAGAAACAAAATCAAACATAAATAAGGGATTTACATGAAACTAATCATGCGTTCCAGTCTGGTATTGGCGGGTCTGGTGCTGTCGGCAGCCAGTTATGGTGAGACCATGCAGATCTGCAGTGGCCAGAATATACCGGCTGGATGGGTATGGATCAATACTCATACTAATTACACTATCTGCGGCAGCAATTCAAATAATGTGCTGACTATTGAGCGCCTTGGAAGTCAGTCATCTTTGACTATCTGTGCCGGACAAGGTATTCCTGCGGGATGGGTTTGGACCGATACTCATACCAATTACACTACCTGTGGCAGCTATTCAGGCTCGAATAATATGCGGACTATTGTGCGCCTTGGGAGTCAAACATCTTTGGATGTCTGTGCCGGACAAGATATACCGGGCGGCTGGGTCTGGACCAATAGCTCAACGAATTACACCCGCTGTGGAAACGCGACATCGGGCAATGTCACACACATTGAGAAGATTTCCAGTCAAAATTCGATGCAGATTTGCAGTGGCCAGCAACTGCCTAATGGCTATTTACTGGTGAATTACTCAACCAATTACACCGCCTGTAATAATCCAACCAGTAACAATATTGCCGTCATTGAGGCAGTTGCTGGTAAATACAGCATGCGGATCTGTGCAGGCCAGTCTTTGCCTGCCGGGTGGGTAATTGAAGGAACAAGCACGGACTACACTGCGTGTGGCGGGAGTCGCGATAACATTTGGAGTATTCGTAATACGGCGCAGCCACCTGCACCTATCCCGACACCTCCGACAACCCCGACACCCACTCCGACGCCGAAGCCTGTTACCTGCGTGCTGACCGAGACGGGAGTTTTGCCATCTGGTGACGGGACCATTACCTGGACGGTAAACGGCGAGAATGTACCGGCAGGTGCGGCGACCTACTGGTTCAGCAACAAGAACGGCGCGGTTGAAGACAATGCAGCTTATGGCGGCCCGGTGCCTGCATCGCGGACCAATACCGTCAGCCTGGATGGTTTCGGCAGGTATTCGCGCTACGCCGAGATTCGCAATGTGCAAGGGGAGACAATCTGTAAAACCAATACCATCAGCCTTTCCGGCAAGCCCTCGTTTTGCCCAGGGCGGCGTTACTGCTGATCGGCAATCATCATAAGCGCCTGTTCCCGTCGATGGACGATGTGCTGGCTGCAAGATAAAAAGGGCGGCACCTTATGGTGCTACCCTTTTTTCTTGTGACGCTAGCCGCAGATTTGACGGTTACAACAGGTGATCAAGCAACTCCGGCCCAAACACTTCACGATGGATCTGCGTCGGGCTTACGCCTGCTGCCAGCAAGGTTTTCCATTGTTGCTGCATGAAGCCGACTGGGCCGCATAGGTAGAACCGACCGGCAGTGCCGTGTTGGGCGAGCAGGTCCTGAAGCGGCAAGGTGCCGGTGTGATGGTAGTCAGTGCCTGGCCGATCCGCAGGTAGGGGCTGTTCGTAGCTGATGGCCAATTGCATGGCAGGAAGGGTGGCGCGAGCGGCTGCCAGATCATCCCGCAGGCTGTGGTGCTGGCTGTTGCGTGCGGCATGGGCAAACAGCAGGGGCTGATTGGTTCGCTGGGTGACCAGCTGGTTCAGTACCGAGATCATGGGGGTAATACCCACGCCTGCGCTGATCAAGGCGATGGGTTGTTGGCCGGTGGTGTCGGGGGTGAAGTCGCCGAAGGCGGCGCTGGCCAGCAGGCTGTCACCGGGCTGAAGCTGCGTGTGCAAGCAGTTGGATACCTGACCGGCGGGTGTGCTATCGCTAGCATCTTCGCGCTTGACGGTGATGCGCCACCAGGGTTGGTCGGGGTGGTCGGACAGGCTGTATTGGCGTAGCTGGCGCAAGTCCCCGAGTTGTGCTGCGACGCTGATGTATTGGCCTGGCAGGAAGCGTCCTGGCGATTGCCCGTCGGGGGTTTGTAGATAAAACGATTTTACCTGGGTGTTTTCATGCCGTATTTCCATGACTTTCAGCGGACGCAGTTCGCCAGCGGTGACGCCTGTTTGCTGATACAGGCGCGCTTCAGCGGCGATAAGTTCGCCGGCCAGTAGCCAGTAGGCTTCATCCCAGGCAGCCATGAGGTCGGGGCTGGCAGCATCGCCAAGTACTGCACGGATGGCGCCGAGCAGGTGGCGGCCCACAATCGGGTAGTGAGCGGGGGTGATGCCAACCGAGGCGTGCTTGTGAACGATGCGTTCGATAACCGGTCCGAGCGCGGCAGCGTTATCAATATTGGCGGCATAGGCAAACACGGCCGCTGCCAGGGATTGCTGCTGGCTGCCATTGGCCTGATTACCCATATTGAAGATCTGCTTGAGCTCGGGATGCGCCTCGAACATCGAGGCGTAGAAGTGGCGGGTGATGGTTACGCCATGTTCGCGCAGTACCGGTACGCTTGCGTCGATATAGGGACGGGATGTGGCAGACAGCATCGTGTAGGCTCCTTTTTGTGGTATTTAAAATGCAACTTTAAGTGCGACTGTAATGGCCGGTGAATTCATCAATCTAGACAATTCAGGAAGAAATGCTCACCAGACGGACCAGGTATTGCTGGTGCATCTCGCTGATGGCATCAGCGGTTGTGGTGCTGCAGACATCGGCAAGGCTGTATTGATCCAGTTTGTCGTAGAACGCCTGCATGCCGGCATTGAGAGCGCCTTTCAGCAGACAGCGACCGCGCAGGGTGCAGGGTGGCTCGGCGCAGTTGATCAGCTCGGCATGACCTTCGAGTTCTCGCAACACGGCGCCGAGGCGCAGGGCATTTGCTTCGACAGCAAGGTGCAGGCCGCCTTTACGACCTCGAATGGCCTCGATCCAGCCAAGTTTACGCAAGCGGTTGACCACTTTGACCAGATGGTTGTGTGGGACGGCAAACTGCGTGGCGACCTCGGCGATGGTAACCGCCTGCGGCCGGTTGGCTTGTTGCTGGGTCAGGTACATCAAGACTCGCAGACCGAGATCGGAGAAGCGGGTGAGTTGCATGGCGCGGGTGCGAAATGGGGCGAACACAGCATATGCTATTTAAGTTGCATCTAAAATGCAACTTATCTCGCGCAAAGGAAGTGTGGCTGCCTGTTGATAGCCTTTGAAGTGTTGATAACGCCTGAAGGGGGGGAGGGAGTAAGGCAAGCCGGGCTGGTGGCCCGGCTGTGTGGGTTGTCCGCTGGGTATTAGTTACTGCTGCGTGCGGCCGTGTCGGTCTTGTTTGCGGTGGCAGACTCCATTTTCACCTGGCTGCCCTTGCTGGCATCAAAGTATTGCTTGGCGCGTTCGCTCTCGGCGGCAGAGGGCTTGTAGGTGTGCCAGCTATCTTTTTCGCGATTTTTGTAGCTCAGTGTGCCGGCTTCAGGGTCCACCTGATAGAACGCGTAAGCATCCCGGAAGCCACCGATGAATAGTGCCGGGGCAAAGAACAGAATGCTCGTGGTCATGGTGCCGCCGTTTACACGCAGAGGCAAAAGACCATACAGCTTCTGGCCGCTGGGGGCTGTCGCGACGAATTCGTGCTGGCCGGTAGATTTGGATTCCAGCTTTTCAGTGCGTGGCAGCGTGTTGCTTTCCATGCCGCGAATTGCCAGGGTGGTGCCGGGCGTTACGCTGTCAAACTTGGCAACGGAGGAGCAGCCCTGGAGCAGGGCGATGGCCAGTAATGCGCTGGCTTTGGCAGGGGTTGACGTCAGAATCTTCATATTCTCTTTCAAAAAACGGGATGGCAATGAAATAAGCCAGTCTGGACTGGCCAAATAAAGCGCAGATATAAAGTAAACAGAATGCTGTAAGACAATATGCTGGCCGTGCGGGCGGTAATGTACCAAAGCACAGGGTGATGCGATTGTTGTACATCAAATTTTGGCATGAAATATCGAGCCGATCATGGGTGGCTTATTTAATTTTATTTTTAATAATCAATATGTTGAATTTAAGTTCTGATTGGATTGTCAGGGTGGGGCCTACCTGCGCTAGGTGTTGTATTTATGAATATTGGTCACTTGAGTGGAGTGCATTGGTGCGCCGTGCCGGTTGAGGCCAGAAGCGCTCTCATTCACTGCTTGTTGCAATTTAAAATAATCAATATTTGATTTAAAAGTAATTGATATGGAAATTTCAGATGAATTAATCTTTGAGGGACTCTTCCCATTGTTTTGACCATTCACGTAAAGGGGCGATAAGTTGCATTAACTCTTTGCCGAGTGGTGTCAAACTGTAGCCGTAGTCATTTAATTCGATCAGCATGGCTGCCCTCATTTCAGCGAGACGCGTATTCAGAACGCTTGATGAAATTCCATCACATAAAATTTGCAACTCACGAAATGTTGGTTGGCTGTGGTTGAGTTCCCACAGGATGCGCATGGCCCAGCGACGGCCCAGCAAGTCGAATAGCGCCATCAAAGGGCGGCCGGATTGCGAACCTCGGACAGCAGAACCGGGTAGTGGGGGTGACATGGCAGCTTGTGCTTCGAAAATGAAAGCGCTAGTATGCGCTTCTTCCATCCTCAATACAAATGCTTGGAGTCATTATGTTTCTTGTCGATCTGGAGTTCATTCGGCCGCTTGATGAGGTGGATCAACATGTCGCAGCGCATCGTGATTATCTGAAAGACTTTTATGAAAATGGCTCACTATTTATGGGTGGGAGAAAAATTCCGAGAAGCGGTGGGATTATTCTTTCGCGCCACACGACCAGGCAAGAAGTGGAGTCGGTATTCAATGCCGATCCACTGGTATTGGCTAGAGTGGCCAAATACTCGGTAACTGAATTTCAGCCGGTTATGATGACAGAGGCGCTAAAAGAATTGATTTGATTCACGGGGATTATTGGGTGTGTTACCCATGAAATGGCTTGGCATGACTATCCGATGTGTCAGCCACACCTACCGTTAAAACATCCGTCGTTCCGGTCTAATAAAGGCGTTCGCGTAGAGAGACTAGAGCATTCTGGAATAGCGGATGCCAGCGCTCATCGGGTGCGGCGCGTAGCGGATGCCAAAAACAAACAAAATCATGCCCACCATCATCCGCACAAGGGTGTACCCACTGCTCGGGTAGTGCTTCTGCGACCTCGCAGAGCTGGAAGGATCATATCTGGCCTTGAAACGCTGCATCCCATTGGCCAATTTCTCGCACGGCTCGTCCGGCCAGTCCTGTCTCTTCTTTCAATTCGCGTTCGGCGCCGTAGTGGCTGGGTTCGCCCGGTTCGAGACTGCCTTTTACCCGCTGGTGGCCTGCCAGTGGATGGATAAATGCCAGAATCTGCGGCCCGTCGGGGTGTTGGCGTAGCACGACCGGTGCCACCTTGTTGGCCTTCATGGTTTAGCTTTCGAGGCGATGGGTGCTGGCATGGTGTGCAGATCTGGCGCAGGAGCGGCAGCATGCGGGGCGGGCATCCAGCGGCCTAGCCATTCTGCAGTGCGCTGCCATGCATCGCGGGCGGCTTCGGGATTTGGTGCCAGGGTAACGCCACTGCCAGGACGTACGCCGTTGGGAACATCGCTGCGTAGCCGTTTGGCCTTGAGCATCGGGTTGTCGAAGTCGTGCCAGGTGTTGGGGTAGCTCACCAGCTCGATCGGTGGCTGCTTTTTGCCATATTGCTCAACCAGCTTCTGGCAAGGTGCGGCGGGCGTCCAGTCATCTTCGGCCCCAATCAGAATCAAGAGGGGGGCGGTGGGGGTGAAGCCCGATTCTGCCGGCCCGGCACATCCTGGATAGAACGAGATGGCTGCAGCGAAGCGTGCGCTACTGGCGGGGCGATTCTGACCAATGGTGCGTAATGTGGTGCTGCCCCCGTTTGACCAGCCCAGCAGACCCACCCGCTTGCCGTCTACATCCGGACGCTTGGTCAGCCATTCCAGCCCAGCATAGAGGTCGTTGGCGCGGTCGGTCGGGCTGATGGTGCGTTTGCTGATGGGGGTGGTGCAGATTTCCTTCATCCCCCGTGGGCGAAAGCTATCCACCATGAGTACGCTATAGCCCCGCTCATTCAGGTATTCGACCATTGCGGCATCTCTGGGATGAATCGTGTTCTGGGTGCCGTACAGGCCGGCACAGCCGTGCGCCAGTATGACCGCCGGGGCAGGGGGGGCCTTGGCAGGAAACCACTCGCCGCTCAGCGTCAGATTATTCGGGGCAGGGAAGCTGATGGTTTCGGCTGCAACGGTACTCAGCGTGGTCAGCGCGAGGTAAATCAGAGGGGTTATGCGCACGGGAAAACCTTGGATCGGTGAGCGTGTGGTTTTGGGATGAGGCGTCTATCAAGGCTTCCCGGTAGGGGATCGGGCTTCGGCATCCAGTTCGGCCAGATGCTTCAGCTTTTCGCTGATCTTTGCTTCCAGTCCTCGTGGCACCGGCTGGTACCAGTGCGGAGGCGGCATGTCCTCAGGCAGATAAGACTCTCCGGCCGCATAAGCTTCCGGCTCGTCATGGGCGTAGCGATAGGTCTTGCCATAGCCCAGCTCTTTCATCAGACGGGTTGGGGCGTTGCGCAAATGTTCCGGTACCGGGCGGGAGCGATCCTTGCCCACAAACGCGACGGCCTGCTTATGCGCCATATAAGCCGCGTTGCTCTTGGGGGCGACGGCGAGATAAATGGCCGCAGACGCCAAGGCCAGTTCGCCTTCTGGCGAGCCGAGGCGTTCGAAGGTGTCGGCGGCACTCAGGGTGATTTCAGCTGCGCGAGGATCGGCAAGGCCGATGTCTTCCCAGGCCATGCGGATCAGGCGCCGTGCCAGATAGCGGGGATCCGCCCCGCCATCGAGCATGCGCGTCAGCCAGTACAGTGCTGCGTCAGGGTTGGAACCCCTGACTGATTTGTGCAGTGCCGAAATCTGGTCGTAAAACGCGTCACCACCTTTGTCGAAACGGCGTGCATTGAGCGAAAGTGCGTTGCCCAGAAATTCGCCGTCGATCCGGCTTAGCCCCTGATTGCGGGCGGCTGTGTCTGTTTGCTCCAGCAGATTCAGCAGGCGGCGGGCGTCCCCATCGGCATAGCCTGCCAAGGTGGCGATAGCAGACTCGTCAAACTCCAGATGCCCCAGTGCCAGCTGGCGGGCGCGCTCAATCAACTGTCTCAGCTCCGCCTCATCAAGCGCTTTCAGCACATAAACCTGCGCTCGGGACAGCAGTGCCGAATTGACCTCGAAAGAGGGGTTCTCGGTGGTGGCGCCGATAAAGGTCACCAGCCCACTTTCCACGAATGGCAGGAATGCGTCCTGTTGCGATTTGTTGAAGCGATGCACCTCATCAACAAACAGCAAGGTGGCCCGGCCGCGCTGGTGATAGCGTTCGGCTTGATCCATCGCTGCGCGGATATCCTTGACCCCCGAGAAGACTGCAGATAGCGGGATGAACTCAGCGTCAAAACTGGCAGCCATCAGGCGCGCCAGGGTGGTCTTGCCGACACCGGGCGGCCCCCACAGGATCATCGAATGGGGCTTGTGCGAGTCGAAAGCCAGTCGCAATGGCTTGCCCGCTGCCAGCAGATGGGTCTGACCGATGACTTCGTCGATGGTCTTGGGGCGTAGCGCTTCGGCTAAGGGCGGCGGCGGTGCTTGGCTGAACAGGTCCATGCTGGCGAGGCCCTAGCGATCTCCCAGTACATCGGCACCCTTAGGCGGCGTGAACTGGAATTGATCAGCATTCAGTTTGGGGTTGACTTCAACGTTATTGAAGCGGATCAGCGTGGTCTGACCAAAATTGTCGTGCAGTTCCATGGCGGCGATCTTGCCGTCCTTCATGCCCAACCGGATTTGCTCGAAAGTGTTCTCTTTTTGTTTCGGGCTGGCATCTACCCAGGCGATGCCGTCTATTTCGCTGTGATTGCGCAGCTGGTAGCTTTTCTCCAGATCATTGCTACCGGCCAGCAAGGCTGCGGGACTGTTGCCCAGGGATTCATCAAGCTTTTTGACGGTTACCTGTGCCAGATCGGGGTCATAAACCCAGAGTTTGGTGCCATCTCCAACCAGAAGTTGCTCGTAGGGCTTGCGGTAAGTCCACCGGAATTTGCCAGGACGCTGAATGGTCAGGGTGCCGCTACCTTCCTGGGGCTTTTTGCCGTTCTTCTGGATGACGGTCTGTGAGAAATCCGCCTTCAGTGAACGCGCATTTTCCATGAAGGATTTGAGCTGGTTGACGCCATCGGCAAAGGCGCTCGCCGGTATGGCAAACCAGATGGCAGCGAGTAAGGATGAGGCTAAAGGCTTCAATTGCATGGCATTCCTGTCAGTCGGTTAGCCGGTTCGGCGGCTGGCCTGAACCAGAAAGTGGCTTGGCAGCATGTGCAAGGGGAGGGCTTCCGGTGCTGCCCTGCAGCGTACGTGGATCGCGCCACCAAGTTACAAACAGCTTCCCACAGGCGCTGAAAAAGAGAAGCCCCGGACAGGCCGGGGCTTGGAACCTGCTGAGCATTCATCGCGCTTGCCATCACTTGAAGGATGGTAATTGCGACGAACCTTCAACACGTTCTCAGGCGCTGTTGAACCATGGATTGCCCTGAGGGCTGCAAAGTTCAACAGTGCCCGATGCAGAATTACTTCACTTCGCGTGCTGCGGTGATGTCGATTTCAACGCGACGGTCAGGCTGCAGGCAGGCGATCAGTTTCTTGCGATTCTTGGCAACCTTCTTGCAGTCTTCGGGCTTGGTGACTGGCTGAGTCTTACCCTTGCCTTCGGCGGTGATGGCGCCGGCGTTAACGCCGTCAGCCACCAGGCGGTCTTTCACGGCATTGGCACGAGCGTCCGACAGCTTCATGTTGTAAGCGTCCTTGCCCAGGCGATCGGTGTGGCCGGTGACGGTGATCTTGGTTTCCTTCGGATCAACGTTTTTCAGCTGACCAGCAAGCTTGTCGATGGTCTCGATGCCTTCAGGCTTAAGTACCGCCTTATCGAATTCGAACAGGGTCGAGGCATTCAGAGTGATGCGCTCGAATTTGGCCTGGGTCGAGGCGGGAGTAGTGACCTGCTTGGTTTCAGGTACTGGCTCTGGCTTTGGCTCAGGTTTTGGCTCTGGCTTTGGCTCAGGCTTCTTCACGAGATCCGGTTCGCACTCTTCGGTAGCCATTTCCGGCTTCCAGTCGGAAGTGTGCCAGCACAGGCCGAAACCGCTGCGAACGATGGTGCCGCGGGTATCGGTCAGGTAGCCGTCTTTGGCGAAAGCGGTAGCAGCGGTCAGGCCGAGTGCAGCAACAACTGCGGCTTGAACCAGGGTACGTGGGGTGAATTGCATGTTTAGGTTACTCCAAGTTCTGTTATTGGAACGCTGGGGGGCCGCCAGAGTGTTTTCGGATCGCCGTAGATGACTACCGCGAAGACACGCTGGTTGCGCCGGCTTCGGTGCCCGTGCAACTTCGGCTGGCAAATCCCGGTGCAGTACAAGACTGGGCCCTGAAGCTGTTGCGAGCGGTAGGGGCTGGCTGGCATTGCACTGCAATAAAGCGGTGCATGCCGGCTCGAAACCGGATATTTGCTGGCGTGGCGCTCTCCCTGAAATGCGTCTGAACTGGTAGCGACGCACCCCTTGCCACGCGGCGAACGAGCATGAATCCCCTCAAGTTTATAAGAGGCTGACGGCTCGCGCCAAATCTGCAGCGGGGTGCAAGGCAATTAATAAGCAAATTACCGACGTTTATCGTGAATCGCGTGGCTGGTGTGTGCATTGCGGCAAAATGTTTTATGTGCAGCCAAGTGATTGTCTTGGCAGGAATAAATAGCAATCTCGGGGCTTCGTGAGCGATTTGGAGCGGTTGTCTGGCTGGTTGTGACGTCGGCGATGGGTGCTTGGGAGGGGGTGCGCATGGTAAAATTTGTGACATTTTTCCCCCGGTTCAAACCGTTCCTATGTCAGAACTACAACAATTCGCGAAAGAAACCATCCCGGTCAGCCTCGAAGAGGAAATGCGTCGTTCCTACCTCGATTACGCGATGAGCGTGATCGTCGGGCGCGCACTGCCCGATGTTCGAGATGGCCTTAAACCCGTGCATCGGCGGGTTTTATACGCGATGCACGAGTTGAGCAATGACTGGAACCGTGCTTACAAGAAGTCCGCCCGTATCGTCGGCGACGTGATCGGTAAATACCACCCGCACGGTGACACCGCTGTTTACGACACCATCGTCCGTATGGCGCAGGATTTCTCGCTGCGCTACCCCCTGGTGGATGGCCAGGGTAACTTCGGCTCCATCGACGGCGATAATGCGGCCGCAATGCGATACACCGAAATCCGCATGTCGCGCATTGCACATGAACTGCTCTCCGACATCGACAAGGAAACCGTCGATTTTGGTCCCAACTACGATGGTTCAGAGCAAGAGCCGCTGATCCTGCCGGCACGCATCCCCAACCTGCTGATCAACGGGGCCTCCGGCATTGCTGTGGGGATGGCGACCAATATCCCGCCGCACAACCTTGTGGAAGTGATTGATGCCTGCCTTGCGCTGCTGGCCAATCCCGAGATCGGCATCGACGAGCTGATCGACATCGTGCCTGCGCCGGATTTCCCGACAGCCGGCATCATCTATGGCACGGCGGGTGTCAAGGAAGGCTACCGCACGGGCCGTGGCCGTGTGGTCATGCGCGCCCGGACCCACTTCGAAGAGATCGGCAAGGGCGAACGGCAGGCCATCATCGTTGACGAACTGCCGTATCAGGTGAACAAGGCCAAGCTGTGTGAGCGCATTGCCGAGCTGGTGCGCGATAAAGTTGTTGAAGGCATTTCCGATCTGCGTGATGAGTCCGACAAGTCGGGCATGCGTGTGGTGATCGAGCTCAAGCGTGGCGAAGTCGCCGAGGTGGTCCTCAACAATCTGTATAAGCACACTCAGCTGCAAGACAGCTTCGGTATCAATATGGTGGCGCTGGTTGATGGTCAGCCGCGCCTGCTCAATATCAAACAGGTACTGGATGCCTTCCTGCGTCACCGGCGTGAAGTGGTCACCCGCCGCACCATTTACGAACTGCGCAAGGCGCGTGAGCGTGGTCACGTGCTCGAAGGTCTGGCGGTTGCCTTGTCGAATGTCGATGAGATCATTGCTCTGATCAAAGCCGCGCCGACACCGTCAGAAGCGCGTACGGGCTTGATGGCGCGCTACTGGCGTTCGCAACTGGTTGAAGAGATGTTGTCCCGGGCGACGGCCGATAGTTATCGGCCGGAGGGTTTGGCGGCAGAGTTTGGTTTGACCGAACGTGGTTACAAGCTGTCCGAAGCACAGGCGCAAGCGATTCTGGAACTGCGACTGCAGCGCCTGACCGGCCTGGAGCAGGACAAGATTGTCGGCGAATACCGCGAAATCATGGAAAAGATCGCCGATCTGCTGGATATCCTGGCACGTGCAGAGCGTATCACCGAGATCATCATCAAGGAGCTGGGCGAGATCAAACTGCAATATGGAGATCCGCGCCGTTCTGAAATCATCGCCCACGGCGAAGACCTGTGCCTGGAAGATCTGATCACCCCGCAGGACATGGTGGTGACGCTCTCTCATACCGGGTATATGAAGGCCCAGCCGCTGGATGAGTATCGGTCACAACGGCGTGGTGGGCGTGGCAAGCAGGCCACGGCAACCAAGGAAGACGATTTCATCGACAACCTGTTTATCGCCAATACCCATGACTACGTGCTGTGCTTCTCGTCCTTGGGCCGTATTTACTGGCTGAAGGTGTATGAAGTGCCGCAGGGGGGGCGTGCCTCGCGCGGTAAGCCGATCGTCAACATCTTGCCTTTGCAGGATGGCGAGAAGATCACGGCCATTCTGCCGGTCAAGGAGTTCAGTGATCATCAGTACGTATTCATGGCAACGCAGCGCGGTACTGTGAAGAAGACGCCGCTGTCCGATTTCTCCCGTCCAATGAAGAAGGGCATCATCGCTGTCGATCTGGAGGAGGGCGATCACCTGATCGGGGTCGTGCTCACCGGCGGTTCGCATCAAATCATGTTGTTCTCCGACGCGGGTAAGGCGGTGCGGTTTGATGAGTCGGATGTGCGGCCGATGGGACGTGCCGCACGCGGTGTGCGTGGCATGCAATTGGCAGCGGGGCAAGAGTTGATCAGCCTGTTGGCTGCCGATTCGGAAACCTGGCAGGTGCTGACAGCCACCGAGTTTGGCTATGGTAAACGCACCGCGATCAGCGAATACCGTCACACCAGCCGGGGTACCCAGGGGGTGATTGCGATTGAACTGTCAGAACGGAACGGCAAGCTGGTGACCGCTACGCTGGTGCAGGAGTCCGACCAGATCATGCTGATTACCACGGGTGGTGTGCTGATCCGTACTGCGGTGGCCGAGATTCGCGAAACCGGTCGCAGCACCCAAGGGGTGCGCCTGATCAACCTGGATGCGGGTGAAACGCTGTCGGGTGTTGAAAAAGTCGTAGAGACCGATGGCGATGCGGAGGGTGAGGTGGAAGACGGCGAGCCGCTTGATGAAACAGGTGATGGTGAAGCTGCAGCCGAGTAATGCATAAATTGTCATGACAAACAGGCGCCGGAATCCCCGGCGCCTGTTTGCTGTTGGTTGATTCAACCTTCAGCTGCGGTCGAATCGGCTTCTAGGCTCTGTTGACGTTTTAATCTCCGGATCGGAAACAAAATGTCAACAGAGCCTACAATAAGAACAGCACAGCGATTGCAATCGTGCCAACCGGGAGGAGGCGCCGGGTTCTGTGGCCGGGTGTTTGCATGGGTACTTGATCTGCCTTGGCGGGTCGGATGAGGTGGCCCACGGGGATCTCGTGTAACACAGTGTCAGCGGACGGGAATTCAACGGCGCGTCGTTGGTCCCATACCTTTGATCGAAATGGCCACCTGTGCAGATCGCTTTCTGGATCGACCACGGTTGGCGCTTCTTGCAAGGAGCTGCGATGCACAATCTACCGCTGCCGGTTACCAATCCGGCTTTGTTTCAGGACATTTGGTCCTGGTTTTGTCAGCTTCCGCATAACAGCACGATTGGTCTGGAGTTTGTTGCCGGCGAGCGCGGGCGGGCTACGATGCTTGTTCCGTACCATACCAAGCTGGTGGGGAATCCGAAAACCGGTGTTTTGCATGGCGGGGTGGTCACCTCGCTGATTGATGCCACCAGTGCGCTGTCCGTTTTTTCCTTTCTTGAGTCTGCAGAAGCCATTGCCACACTTGACTTGCGCATTGATTACCTGCGCAGTGCCACGCCGGGCTCGCCGGTGTTTTGCACGGCCGAGTGCTACCGGCTGGGTCGGCAGATTGCATTTACTCGCGCTACGGCCTATCAGGATGGTAACGATCAGCCGATTGCCTATGGCGTAGGCACCTTCATGCGCGATTCCAGCAAGGCAACGCTGGGAAGCGAAACTGTTGCGGAGGCCGGCGATGCGAACCGCTGAATCCTTACTGATCCAAACACTGCATGCCGCGAAAGATAGCGGGGATTACACCGGCATCATCGAGCAGATCCCCTATGCTCAGCTGCTGGGGGTGCAGATGCAGGAGGAAAACGACAATCTGTTGTTCCTTCTACCGTTTCATGAGCGCAATGTTGGTAATACCAAGCTGCCAGCGCTACATGGCGGCGTGATTGGCGGGTTTCTTGAAAACGCCGCACTGTTGCACCTGATGTGGGCGCGCGAATCAAATGAGGTGCCAAGGACGGTGGATTTTTCTTTGGACTACCTGCGATCTGGCAAGCCGCAAACCCTTTACGCACAGTGTGAAATCACCAAGCAGGGCAAGCGCGTAGCTAATGTGCTGATGACTGCCTGGCAGGATGATCGCAGCAAACCGACGGCTGTTGCCCGCGCGCATTTTCTGCTGTCCTGAAAAACTTGAAGTAAGTGACTCTTGACCAGTAACTGACGCGCTAACAAGCTGGCATCACCCGGATTGGCCCATCAGCATTAGCTGGAGGACTTTCTTGATGGTCTTGGCATCCCCGGTGGATGCATTCCTGCGACCGAAACCGTCGCAATGTTGTCTAAGCTTTAACAGTGGGAAAACCTGCTGTCTATCGTCAATACAAGGAGCGTTCGATGTCCCCCGTCTTCAATTTCAGCGCCGGCCCGGCAGTGTTGCCACGCGAAGTCCTGATCGAAGTGCAGAAAGAATTGATGGACTGGCATGGTACCGGTATGTCGGTGATGGAAATGAGCCATCGCGGCAAAGAGTTCATGCAGATCGCTGCCGAGGCCGAAGAAGATCTGCGCAGCCTGATGGGCATTGGCAAGAACTATAAGGTGCTGTTTTTGCAGGGGGGAGCCTCCACCCAGTTTGCAATGGTTCCGATGAACCTCGTGCGTGGCAAGAAAGTGATCGACTTCGTTGATACCGGCCATTGGTCCAAACTGGCCATCAAGGAAGCCCGGAAGTTTGCAGACGTGAACATCGTGGCGTCGTCGGAAGACCGCGCTTACGCCTATGTTCCGGCGCAGGAGGCCTGGAAGCGCTCGGCAGATGCCGCGTACCTGCACTACACCTCGAATGAAACCATCGGCGGTGTCGAATATCCGTTCACACCGGATGCCGGGGATACCCCGCTAGTATGTGATGTGTCGTCCAACTTCCTGTCGCGGCCGGTAGAGGTCAATAAATTCGGTCTGATCTACGGTGGTGCGCAGAAGAATATCGGCCCTGCGGGCCTGACCGTGGTGATCGTGCGGGAAGATCTGCTCGGTCAGGTTGTGCCTGGCACGCCAACCATGTTCGACTACAAAATCCACGCCGATGGTGACTCGATGTACAACACGCCACCGACCTTTGCCATTTATGTGGCGGGGCTGGTCTTCAAATGGATCTTGAAGCAGGGTGGGCTCAAGGCAATCGAGCAACGCAATATCGAAAAGGCCGCTTTGTTGTATGAAGTCATCGACAATTCAGGCGATTTTTATGCCTGTCCGGTCGATAAACCATTCCGCTCACGCATGAATGTGCCATTCCGCCTGACCGATGAGCGGCTGGATGACGAATTCATCAAGGAAGCAAAAGTACGCAACCTGCTGCAACTCAAAGGCCATCGCTCGGTGGGGGGGATGCGCGCATCCATTTATAACGCCATGCCGTTTGAGGGCGTCAAGGCCTTGGCCAATTTCATGCAGGATTTTGCCAAGAACCACGGCTGACAGGCTTGCCGTAGCGGCGCTACGGGCAACAGGAAGGCGTGACAGCAGTTAAACAACGGCCACATCTGTGGCCGTTTGCCCATCTGGCCGGGTCTGTGTTGGTTGAAATTGTACGGACTGTCTCTTTTGGCTGTGCCGGACAAAAGCGCACAATCGTTCGGACACACTACTGCACCGGAGCCTGCTATGCCCCGTTCCCAACCTTCGCTGACTACCATCCTCATCTGCTCGGGCCTGATTGTTTCACTGTCCATGGGCATCCGGCATGGGTTTGGTTTCTTTCTCCCACCGATGACCGAGGCATTTCATTGGAATCGTGAAGTCTTTGCCTTCGCGCTTGGCCTGCAGAATCTGGTGTGGGGCGCCGCCCAGGCTTTCACCGGCATGCTGGCAGATCGTTACGGTGCGCGGCGAGTGCTGATCATTGGGGCCTTGCTCTACGCGGCCGGACTGGCGCTGATGACGATGTCCGCATCTGGCTTGGCATTTGCTGGCTCGGCTGGCGTGTTGCTGGGTGTGGCCTTGTCTGGTACGACCTATAGCGTGGTTTACGGCGTCATCGGACGTAGTTTCCCTGAAAGCAAGCGCTCCCAGGCCATGGGGCTGGCCGCAGCCGCTGGCTCATTCGGGCAGTTTCTGATGGTACCGACCGAGCAATTCATGATTTCCCATTTGGGGTGGGTCAATGCCTTGTTGATCCTGGCCATGATGGCCTTGTTGATTGCCCCCCTGTCTGCCGGACTCTACGAGCCGGAGAGGGCTGGTGGCACCGAGGAAAACCAGCAATCGGTGGGGCAGGCGCTCAAGCAGGCAATCAGTTACCCAAGCTTTTTATTGCTGACGGCTGGTTACTTTGTCTGCGGCTTCCAAGTGGTGTTTATTGGCGTACATCTGCCGGCCTTCCTCAAGGACAAGGGCTTGCCGGCCGAGACCGCCAGTTATGCCCTGGCGCTGATCGGCCTTTGCAACGTCCTCGGAACCTTCGTGGCCGGGCAGCTCGGCGCGCGCGTACCCAAGCGGCTGCTGCTATCGGGTATTTACCTTGCACGTGCCGTGGTCATTGCCATTTTCATTTCGATGCCACTAAGCCAGCTGTCAGTCTGCCTGTTTGCGGCAACCATGGGCCTGCTCTGGCTTTCGACCGTACCGCTGACCAATGGGGTGGTTGCCCAGATTTTCGGTGTTCGTTACCTGAGCATGTTGTCCGGTCTCGTCTTTTTCTCGCATCAGATTGGTAGCTTCCTGGGGGTGTGGCTTGGCGGTGTTCTCTACGACAGGACCGGTAGTTACGATGTTGTCTGGCAAATCTCCATTGCGCTGGGGGTCTTTGCTGCGATCATTAATTGGCCGGTAAAAGAGCATGCCATCGGTCAACAAGCCGCAGTGGCGACGCCATGAAACAACGGCTCGCCTGGATTTTGGGCTCGCTTTTGTTGCTGGTGCTGACGATGCTGGCAACAATTGGCTATCTGGACCCCCTCAATACGGTGGTACTGGCCAATCTCTGGGCGCTTTGTCGTTGATGGAGTGTCATCGTGACGCGTTGTAGCAATAAAAAACCGGCTAAGCCGGTTTTTTATTTCACTGGTAATGGCAATTCAAAGCAGGCACACCATTTTTCGATCATTATCGTCAAAAGAGGGTGCGGCTCCCGCAGAATTGTCACAAAGCTGAAAACCCTGTCGTAGATAGCATTGAATGGCCGCATTATTTGCTGCTGCTACCTGCAATATCAGCTGGATATATCCCTGATTTCTTGCAAAGGTTTTCAAGCCTGTTATCAGTTTGCTCGCAATGCCTATTTGGCGAAATTCCGGTGATACCCACATCGACGCCATATTGAATTCGCCTTCGTACCTGATACCGCCAATCATTCCAACGGCTTTGCCGTCGATAAACGCCATAATAATGCGCGGCTCAGATAGGCCCGCTGCGCGATCTTGCCATTCCTGGTCGCTGATTGCACTGGCTTGGGCATGAGTCTGCACAAAGGCGGATGGGGCATCGCGTAACGATGCGAGCCTGATTTGCTTGAGAATCTGCCAATCTTCAAGGGCCGTCAGACGAATCGATAATGCACCTTCGGGCATGAAAAACCTCTCTTCAGCTATCTATTTATTTTTCAGCTGGGGACATTTCCACCCAGGGCATTCATCGTCTGGCCGACAATCAAAAATTGAATAACAATAACGACCAAACTGGCAATGATGAGTAGCAAGAATAAATAGCCAATTACCAAACTTGCCAGCGCCATTTTGGCGGACTTTCCGGTTTTTTCATATGCACGGACTAAGTGGCCGAGGATGATTCCCGGAATGCAGCCAAATGGCCCAATCAGTAAGGAGCTAAGTGATAAAACCAAGGCCGCAATCGCGAATTTACGCGTATTGAAAGGTGCCACTGGCGGTGGAGAAGCATTCATGGCGAATTTAAAATAGCGGTGCAGATTTATACTGGTGCTGAATAGGGGCGCTTAAGGGAAGGCCAGTGTTGGTGCTTCGTGGTGTTCTGAAGCCCAGTTATTGACCGCCAGTTGCAGCCAGATATGCGGATCGGCCGGATGCGCCTGCAAAGTGCCATGTGCGGCGAGCGATGCGGTATCCAGACGTAACACCTGATGGGTGATCAGCTCGGCGTCTTGATACACCAGCAGCATTGGCAGATCGTCTGGCAGGTAATCACCGACAAACTCGGCGTGGTCTTCAAGGTCCAGCCAGAGAAAGGTTTCATCCGACCGCGCATTGCGGGCGGTGGCATCGAATAAAGGGCGTTGCTGACGACACTTTGCACACCAGCTTTCCGCTGCGATGGCCACCACCAGACGACTACCCGGCTGCTGGAGTCGCCCGGCAATCTGCGCCGCGTCAGTCCAAGGGTCTAAAATCATTGACTGCCTCACATTACAAACGGGAGAGCACCCATTCATCGCAATGAGAATGGGGTAGCTTGGTCAGCCATACCGCTTGGCGTGCGGCTGGGCTGCGAGTACTCAGGGCGCGATAGGGCGCAGCCTCCCGGGCGAGCCACTGGCTGGCAATGGTGCGCAATGCCTGGGGGGCCAAAGCCAGCGTGCTAATCGCCAGATCGGTGTTCAAGGCCTGGCCGAGCAAGACCGGGCTGCCTGCGGGGAGGGCACTACCATGCATGGATTGCCAGGCTCGTATCGATGGCAGGTGCGGCAAGGGCAGGCCTGCATCAAGGTCCGAGTCAGCCAGGGTGATGCGCTCGTCGTCCGCATCGGGAGGAACCGCCAAGCCATAACGTTCGAGATGAACGCCGGTGAGGGCATACCAGACCCATCCGGCGTAGCGCGCAGTATCCGGCGACTCCATCTGATCGATGATCCAGGGCAACAAGGCTGGATCTGCGTGGTAGAGCGCAAGCTGCAGGCCCTGTCGTACCGGCAGGCGTGACACCAGCTGCGGGATCGCTGGGTGGCTATAGGGTAGGTAAGGTCCGAGAAGCCGTACCCAACGTGCCAGCCTTCGCTCGGCTTGTTGTTTGTCCCACCCTTCCGCCTCTGCGGCAAGACCGGCTTGCTCGCCGACAGCCTTCCAAAGACTGTTGACGGCTGCCTCAGGCTTGTGTGGCAGCAGCGCAATGGCCGCTTCAGCACGGGTGCAAAGATCGGCGTGATTCAGCCAATCTTCCAGGGCGGCAGGAGGTGGGCTGAAACGGCCAGTTCCGATCAGACGACAGGCAGCCGCCCGAACAGAACTGTCTTCCTGGCGGAGAGCGGGTTCGACAGCGGTGGAGATAGCGGCATCGGCTGCTGCACCCATCAAGGCGGCCGCGCGCAGGGCGGTGACTTGCAGTGCCGGCTGGTTGCCTCGCGCCCAGTGTTCGATCCAGGGCAGGCTATGCTTGGCGGGCACCCAGGCCAGCGCTGAAATCAGCCCACGCAGACCTCGCTCGGGCGAGAGCTTGATGACGTCCCACACTGCCCGTAGCCGGTCGCCATTGTCGCTACGCAACGCGAGATAGGCCGCCACAAATACCTCACGACTACTGCGCCAGCGCTCAAGTTCTTCGATGGCAATTTGCCAACCCTCATCCCCTGCCACCAGCAGACCATCCAGATGCGCATCCAGCACCCGACCAAAGTGCAGCAAGCGCTCCAGCCCCACCTTGGGCGAGTGTACGGACTGGTCATGCTGCGCCCAGTAAAAACCCGCGTCGCTGGCATGACGCATGACCAGCGGCCGGATGGCGGAAGGAAGAGGGGGGCAGATGTAGGGCATTCGGTGTTATCAGAGGCAGAGTAAGCAGATCAAGCAAATTCCAGGGTGTTAAACAGAATTTCCCATTTTTCGCCATCGTAGAGAGCGGCACCAATCGGGCTGGCACTAAGCAGCTGTTTACCATCTGAGCTCAGATCAATGCGGCCGCAGCAAGCAGCGACTTCTCCCGAGAGTAGATCGGTTGAGTGATGCAGGGTTTTGTCTTTTAGATACCAAAGCCCATATTCATTTCCCAGCCACAGTTTTCCATCAAACCATTCCATATCTTTTATTGGAACGGTAGACCACTCTTCCTTAACGATATTTTCCCATTTATTTTCCTTCCCTGCCCACAATGTACCGCCATGCCCGCTGATGTACACATTACCGTCACCGGCGCAACAAACGGAATCTAATTTCTCATTGGATGGGAAGGGAAGTTGCCGCCAGTCCCCGTCGCGATAGTGCCAAACATCGCCTCTTCCACCTACCGCATACATTTCACCATTTGGGAATGCTGCAGCATCATTAAAACCAAAGTCCAGTACTGATCCATTGCCACTAATTCGCTCAGTTGGCCTGGGGAGATCATTGTCTAGTTGCCACTGCTCAATATCTGCTCGCTTAAATAACATTCGATCTCCGGCAATCGCATAAACTACACCATTTATCTGCTTTGCCCTGCTAACGGCAGGCGCACGCTTATTGTCAAGCCAACGGGTGTTTACTGGATTCTCTTCGCCATTGAATTTTTCGTTAAAGGAGTAGACATTGCACCTTAGGTCAATACCAATAACATCACGAAATGGTGTAGATTGGAATGCTAAACTGATTTTGTCAAAATGAGCATATTCGGAAACGATAAAGCGATTTTCTATTGGCCGCTCAGTATTTATAGAGACAATTCTCGTTCTGGGTAACAGGTCAGGATCGTGAGTGCCATAGTTCTCAATCAGTGCAAACCAAAATCGTGTAGGTTTACTTGATGTAACGTCAAGAATGGAGAAGCCTTTGAAGTATCGCTCCCAGCTGTTTTTATCAACAAGCATAATTTGATTCCTGTGCGTAATTTAGAATAATTGCATTAAGCAGATTTAGTCGTCATTATGGAGCATCGCCCGAGGAAGTAGTCTGTTTGGGGACGCGAACTCTGGAAGTGTCTGCACTAGCGCCAGAATGAGGTACGACTTTGACATCTTTAAGTTCTTTTCCAGAACACTCCCCTTCGGATTTAATTGCTTTCTTATAGTAATTATCCAGCTGGGCTTTGGTGCACTCCTTTGAGCAATTAGGGAATGCATCATATAGTGCATCCGACATCAGATCTCTTGCTTTGCGATAATCCATCTCTGGCTGAGACAGAACATCTCCCAAGACCTTGGTTGAATTATCGTGCATAAGACCGTGTGAACCCCCATGGTTACTTGTTCCTTCTACGCAGATTGTTGGGGCATCTCCCTCGTCATAATTACCCCAGCACCCAAAGGTTTCTTTGTCATTTCTTTTTCTTTTTTTTGTGCCGCTACTTGGGGCAGGCTGATCAAGCGAACGAAACATGGCATCCGGCATGACATGATGACCTGTCTGGCCGGGGCAACAGCCCTTTCCATCTTTAGCCTGCTTTTCTTTGTCGGTGTTCTTGAATGGAATAAATTTGCACTTCTTTGCCTGTAAGCATTTATTTTGCTTGGCCCAGTTTTCACTCATTTTGGCATAAGCATCTTCCAGGCTCATGTTGCTCATGCTGTTATCCGTTGCCTGATAACTAGAGATGACGTCACCTCTATTGTTTTTTATGAATGTACGGTTGGGATCTTTTCGCTTGCCTGAATATTGCCCTAAATTGTTTTGGCTTGGTTTTTGCCATAGACCTTCACAGTGGTCAAATAACCACTTCGTTGCGCTGTTTGTTTTTGCCTCACTTAGACCTCGCCCCGCACCATATATGGACTCTTGGAGTTGTTTGTCTAAATCCACGATACTGTCAAATGCGGTTTTATCGTCGCCGGAGCGATTTACCGAGGTTTTACTCTTGCAGTTGTTGTCGATAGCCTCATCGACACTTTTACATGCTGCTGCGATATCCGCATCACTTGTATAGAAAATAGGTGGGGTATTCGGTGGGCTGGATGCTGCAGTCCTAGGCACAGAAAGGGCAGCAACGATGGGGTCACCACTTGGAACGGCGGCGCGTGCAAGCTGTAAGCCTTGCAGATCAGGCGCATCAAGATCCCCATCGCTATTTGCCAAATCCTGGGCTAGGCGGAGCCTTTTGGTGTCGCTGGAGATGTTTTGTGAGGGGGTGCTTCTCATTTGTGTTTTCCTGATGCTGAAGTCAGCCCAATTCCTGGCTACCTATGGTTATGCGTCATGATATCCAGGTGGCGGCAGACGCTCAGACCCTCGACCTTGACGTTGGGTGACCAGTTGGTGAAAAACGCCTTGCCCTTCAGCACATGGGTGACGATACCTTTGGGCAGGGGCATGGTGGCGGGCTCGTTGCCGGTACTGGTTGAGAAGCAGGAGACATTCTTGAGGGCAATCTCGGTACGGCGGATGAAAACCGTGGACGAGCCATTGTCCAGATCCTTGGCCCGGGTAATATTCGGATACGGGATCGGAATCGGGCCGGCGCCTGGAGGGGGTGGGCTCAAGCAGACATCCATGGGCGGAAGGGTACTCATGCCGCTCGAAGCTTTGCAGCAGATCTCGTTGTTATTGGCGTAGACCTTGGTTCTCATCGGTTTCCTCAATCGTTCTGCCGGACTTACGGCCGTTCTGCAATCAGCGCCGAGCGGGCGCCATCGTCGTTGCCCAGATGGATGAGCCCGACCGGGCCGGGACCATCCGGCCGCTGACATACGATACTCAGGTAAGCCAGCGCCAATGGGCCGATGGCAGCACCTACTTCTCCCACATACTCACCCAGGGTCAGCATGGCCAGATCTCCGCAGCCATCGGCACCCAGTCTGGCATGGGCGATGGCTGCCTCGTGGGCGTAAAACGGGTCTCCGTTGTGTTCGCACAGCCGGAAGTCAAGCTCGGCGGCAGTCAGCTCGGCCTGCTGCATGGCGGTGCGGATGGCACTGCTCAGTGCCTGGGCGCGTGTCGGCACTTCGCCGTCAGGCTTGCCTTCCTCCCGTGTGACACCCAGTCCGGACAAGCGCAGCAGGGCTGGGCGGCTATCGGCCGGGTCATGCCGTCTCAGCAGCAGGGCGGCGGCTGCCTCACCAGGGATAAAGCCCCGCGCATTGTCGGATTCGAGCACTCGCTGTGTGGCGAGCAGGTAGTTGATGGTTGCGGCGTTGAGATAGCTATCTGCCCCCACCAGCAGGACTTGCTTGACGGCCCGGTCAGTGCGCAGGCTTTCGCTGGCCGCCATCAAGGCCGGTGCTAGCGCAGCGCGACCATAGGGGATAATGCGACTGTGGGCGTGAAATTTAACGCCCAGCGTGGCTTCGATGGCGTCAAAGCAAGCTTGATAGCGTTCAACCTCGGTGTGTGGCCGGTCCCGCTCGGCGGCGGCGAGTAGCAGCACCGTTTCATTGGCATGCAAAGTGATGCCTGAGCGGGTGATGCAATCTTTGACTGCAGCGACTGCCAGTTGGGCCAGCCGCTCTTCTCCCCAGACGTTACCCATGGGCAGGCGGGCTACTTTGAGGGGTTTGCCGCTGTTGTCGCGGAATTCGCTGTTCTCGAAATGGTCCATGCCCGCGCGGATGGCGCATTCGGCTGCGGCCAATTGGTAGCCGAGCGAGCAGCAAGCGCCGGCTGCGTAAAGAATCAGTGGCTGAGCGTTATTCATGCTTCGGTCTCCAGGCCACTTTCTGTCTTGCCACAATTCTTGCAGCCACCGCCGGCAATTTCTGCATCGAGCTGCTGTCTGGCCAGTGCGCCGATGGATACGGTCTTGATCTCATGAATGCCGCGTTTCAGTGGAATGCTGGCACGCCAGACTGCGCTGAAACGATGTTCGTCCGGCTCAAAATAAAGCGTATCCACCACGACAGTCGGGGTATGGGTCTTGTAGCGAACATCAAGAATGGCAATCGGTACCGTCTGCAGGTTGGGTAGCACAAACCGCACCTGTGGCTGATCTTTCATCATATTGAGCAGCACGACTTCTTCACCGCCTACGGGGTAGTCGATTTGTTGATCGACCGGTGCGCACTGATTGAAACGATCGTCAAAATCGGCGGGTAGAAACGGAAAGACATCGCGCAACCAGGCATCGTCATAGGTTCCGGCAAAACCGGCTCTGGGTTGCCAATGCCGGCCAATGGCACTGAAGGCGGCCGGGGCGTGGTCACCACCGGGTGATCGCACCGGGTCGTTCATGGCTTCGAGGCTGGGGGCCGGCGCGCCGTCAAGATCGCCCTCGGTCTGCTTGCCTCCCCAGCCAATACCGGCCGGGTTGGTGAGCAGACTTTCAAATAACGTTGGCTTGCCTTCCTTTTCACTGCCGCGAATCGGCCGCATGCCACCAAACGCTAGTCCAAAGTGCAAGGGCATGCTCAAGAACGGCTCGGCGGCGGACAGCGCATACACGCCTAGCCGCTTATGCCACTGGCGCTTGCCGTGGACCTTGATCAGCTTCTGCAGATTACCGATGCGAAAGCCTGCCAGGAGTTCGGCAACGGGCTTGCCCTCCGGGGCGTGGCCGTTGGCGTTGAGGAGCACATCGCATTTGGGTTTGCGGTGCAGAATATCCGAGCCGTAGAGCAGGGCACTCATGCCGGGCTCGCCGGCATAGAGATCCGCTTCAACGATGGGTTGCGGCTCGATGGGGCGGGCACGCTGCCCCTGGTCCGGAATACGCCAGCTGGACTTGGCGACAATCACCAGATGTTCTCTGCCCGCTTTGTCGTGGGCACCAAATGCCGATACGGCCAGAAACTTCGACCCGTTGATCAGTTGCATGGCGGGGCTCTAGTTGATCTGTACCGAGCCGCCCAGAATGCGCTGGGTGGCCGTTGCGTAGCTGGTGAGGTGTGTGCCACGCAGCAAGATGGTGCCGTCGGCCTGCAAAATCAGCGCCGATTCGCCACAACGCAGTTCGATGGTTTGCTGCGCTTCGATCACCACATGGCTGTTATCCACCAGAACCAGCGGTTCTGGCGCAGTGGCTGCAGGGGAGGTGGCGGTGCGGTTTGGAATCTGAGGATCAAGCATAAAGCCGAGCAGCATGGGCTTGTTCGGGTCGGCACCTTCAAAGCCGACAGCCAATGTCGCGCCGATGCGACTGGGGTCAACCGGCACCAGGCTTCGGGCAATGACGTCCTCTATCCCCAGTTCGGCAATGGCGACGTGGGCATGGCCCTGGTCATCAATCGAAACCAGACGTGCCAGGGCAATGCCGTCAGCACGCTGGGGTGTGGCTGGGCTGGCCATGCTGGCCAGCGTTGCCGGACGTTCCATCAGACTGTCGAGCATTGGTGTCTCGCTGGCAGCCGCGCCGGCAAGTGGGCCCGTTTGGTGATTCATGACTGCTTCCCTCAATGGGCAATGGATTGCCCATATTATTTATTTGGTAACGGCCACCCCGATTGGTCAGGAATGGCCGGTATTGCGATCAATTCTCGTGGATCTTGCTGGCCTTCAGCGTAATGTCACCGCTGGCCTTCAGGCGCTGGTCACCGGACATGCCGATGTTCAGATCGTGCCCATTGAGCGTGATGTTGCCGTTTTTCTTCATCACCAGTGTGGCCTTGCCCACATTGAGGGTGATCGAATCCTTGTCCATGACGATGTGACTGCCTTCGCCTACGGTCAAGCTGTAGGTATCGCCGACGTTCACGGTCTTGTTGTCACCGATCTTCTGCGTGTGGTTGTTGGCAATTCGGTCTGAACGAGAGGCGCCAACAGTCGTGAGCATCATCGCTCCGACATTACGGTTGTAGACGGTGCCAATATTCACCATCTTGGCCAGCCCGACATTTTGCAGGAAGGCCAAGTTGATGGTTTCCGTCTTGAAGCGGCCGACATTGATCGACCAGTTGCGGCCAATCTTGTCCTTTTCATGCTTGCCAACCGTCTTGGTACGACTCTGGCCAACATCGAAGGTCTGATTCTTGCCGATGGTGACGGTTTCGTTCTTGCCGACATCTTCATCGCGATTGTCGCCAATGCTGATCGTCTCGTTGTGGTCCACCCGCTCGCTGCGGTTGTTGTGAACGGTAATGGTTTCATCGTGATCAACCGTCTCGGTGCGATCGTGCTTGATATGCACGGTCTCGTCGTGGTCTACCGTCTTGCTGCGGTCATTGCCGACCCAATGGCTCTCATCATGCTCGACCTCGATCCGCTGATCCTTCTCGGCGTGCAGCCAGACTTCTTCCGCACCCTTCTTGTCTTCGAAGCGCAAAGCGTTGGCGTGGTCGTAGTGGCCGCCCTGGCTGGAGCGGCTGAGGATGCCGGACTGGGTCTTGTTGCCGGGCAAGTCCCACGGCGGCATCTGGTCGGCGTTGTAGACACGGCCGGTGATCAGGGGTTGATCCGGGTCACCTTCGAGGAAGCTGACCACCACTTCCTGACCGATGCGCGGAATCGCCACCATGCCGAAGTTCTGGCCGGCCCAAGGTTGCGACACCCGTACCCAGCAGCTGGACTGATCGTTCTTCTTGCCGCGCCGGTCCCAGTGGAACTGCACCTTGACCCGCGCATGTTCGTCGGTCCAGATCTCTTCGCCAGCTGGGCCGACGATGACGGCCGTCTGCGGGCCTTGCACGATGGGTTTCGGCGTGCTGCGCTCGGGCCGGAACGGCAGGTTGGAGGGCAGGGCCTGGATATCGACCTGGGCTTCCCACTCGCCGCCACCCGAGCGGTAGTCGGATTCGGACAGGTGCAGGGTGGCTTGCGCCACCAGATATTGCCGGTTCTGGTCGCCACGCGGGTGCTCGGTCAGGCTGAACAGATAGCCGACCGGCAAGCCACGTACCGGGCCTTGGCCGACCACGCGTTCATGCCGCGCCTGCAGTTCGTCGATGCGGACGCGGGCGTAGTGCTCGCCGACGCCGGGGTCCACGTATTGGCCGGGGTAGTCGTAGATTTCGTGCTTGG
>NZ_JARRAF010000003.1 GCF_030129945.1 Parachitinimonas caeni | reverse complement strand
CGCGCCGGGCCGAGTTTTGGGGCAGGGCTAGGCAGGGTGAGCGCAGTTTAGCGAGCTAAATAAGCGAACGCTAACGACGCCATGCCCCAAAAATCGACCCGGCCCGGAGGGTTTCGCCGGATTTGGGCCTGCTGCGGTGTTGACTGCCAGGCTGTTGGCTTGCAATGCAAGCCTTACAGCCTGTGCGCCCAGCCGGGAAATCGCGTGGCTTACCACTAACCGGCGCGCTTTTCGCCTTGCATCAGGCCCAATTCCGACGAAACGCGATCCGGAAATAAAATGTCAACAGAGCCTAAAGCCGCTCCTGCAAAATTCAAACTTCATCAGTCCGGATCTTTAGGCATTTGCCAAGGGGCAATGGCAATTGCAGCGCAGCACACCGTGGGGAGGGCGTGCTGCGCGGGAGGGGGGATCAATAAGGTTGGGCGCCCAACGCTTATTTCGAGAACTTCTTGATGGCACGCTGGATCTCGTTGATCGCAGCTTCAATGTCTGCCTCGGTGACTTCCTTGCTTTCTTTCAGCTGACGGTCCGCCGCCAAGGTATCAACACGGGTCGTGACCTGATCAATATCCAGCTTGCGGGTCGAAAGGGCGATGGTTGACAGCTCGTCATCATCTTCATGCCAATTGATGCCGATCGCGGTCAGATTGTCGCCATGCACCCCACCGCGCAGTTCCGCCCGGTCGAGCAATTGCGGAATCGCATACAACACCGGATACGCTGTCAGAAATTGTTCCAGTTCTTCATTGGTGACACAGCCCCACAGGCCGTCAGTGCAGAGCATGACGCAGTCCCCATCCTGCATGGGCACCTTGCCACCGGTTTCCACTTCGGGGGGATAAATACTGCCCAGACAGTTGTAGATCTTGTTCTTCTCAGGATGGCGCTCCGCCTCTTGGGCCGAAATCTTGCCAGCTTCGACCATCTGCTGCACCTTGGAGTGGTCTTTGGTGCGAGCGATCACTTTGCTTTTGCGAATCAGATAGAGGCGCGAATCCCCAACGTGAGCCCAATAAGCCACCCCATCCTGAATGATGATAGCGACACAGGTGGTGCGCGGGGTTTCTAGTAAATGGTGATTGGTGGCGTAATTGAAGATTGCATCATGACATTTCATGAAGCCATCACTCAAAAACTGGTGGGGATTGGCAATGGTGGGGCGTGCCTTTTTCTGGAACAGATCGCAGAGCAGCTCTACCGTTATCTGTGCGGCGACTTCGCCATGCAGATAACCGCCCATACCATCTGCCGCAACCAGCAGCAGGGCATCCCGGCTGTAGGAGTAACCAACACGGTCCTGGTTGTACTGACGCGCTCCACGGCGGCTTTCCTGGAATATCGTAAATTTCACTTGGCCTCTCCTTTACCGCCGAGGCGGCTCAAGGTATTGCGCAATCCGGCCAGCAACGATCCGCTCTTATCTCCGCGTGGTTCGGCGGCGACCTCAAGCAGCGCTTTTTGCAGGGCATGCACACTCTGGGGGCGATCGGTATGCTCAAGCTTCAGGCACCAGTCAACGATATCCAGCAGGCTGTCCGAGTAACGGCCCGACCAGAGCTTCTTGACTGAGGTATAGCGGTCTTCTTTCATCCGCTGATCGGCTGCCTGAGGGGCCATGCCCGACATGCAGGCGAAAATGGTGGCGCCCACGCTGTAAATGTCACTCCAAGGGCCGAGGTTTTCGCGGTCGTTGTAGTGTTCCGGGGCTGCAAACCCTGGGGTGTACATTGGCGTGAATTTGTTAACTGCCGTCCCCAGCGCTTGCCGGGCTGAGCCAAAGTCGAGTAGTACCGGCGAACCATCCCGCCGGATGTAGATATTGGCCGGCTTGATATCGAGGTGCAGCAGCCTGTGCAGATGAACCTCACGCAAGCCATTGAGCAAATGGCAGAAAACATAAAGGATCATGTTTTCCTTGACGCCACCCTGGCTGACCTGAATTTCTTTCTGCAACGTCCTCCCCCGCTCGTATTCCATGACCATGTAAACAGTCTCGTTCGAGCGGAAGAAATTAATGACTCGCACCACATTTGGGTGCGAAATCTTGGCCAGAGTCTTGCCCTCTTCAAAGAAGCACTTCATCCCGTGGCGAAACAGCGCCAGCTTGTCGGCTGAGGTCGCCTGCACGATTTCGCCTTCTTTGCGGAGGACCAGCGCGTTGGGCAGGTACTCCTTGATGGCGACAGGATGATCTTCCTCGTCGTGAGCAAGGTAAACGATCGAGAAGCCACCCGCAGAGAGTTGCTTCACGATGGTGTAATTCAGCAGTTGGTAGCCTCGCGGTAGCGGGGCATTGGACGTCGGAGTCATTGAGACTGGGGGTAGGCCCGTGTGTTATAGTTGGCGGCACCGCAGAAGCTACGGGTTTACATGCAAACCAGTATCTGAGGTACAGATTCTTTATAGCCGCTTCCGGCCGACCTCGGGCTTTACCAATGGATATTTGGTGAAGCCCGAATCAATTTTGGTGACCTTGGGTACTGCTTGTAAAGCCTTGGCAGCAAGTATCTTGGTTATATTTTGTACCAACAACCTGAATTCTGGCTGTTTGTCTCGGTTTTGCCAGTCGGCTGAAGTGTCGCAAACCAGCCCATATTCTTTGAAGAGGTAGAGCATGATCGTCAGCATGACAGGATTTGCAACCATCAGCCGCGAGCTGGTGGGGGGGGTTCTGACGGTTGAATTGCGCGCTGTCAACCATCGCTTTCTCGATGTTTCGCTGCGTCTGCCTGAAGAGCTGCGTTTGCTGGAAAATCAGCTACGGGAAAAGATGGCTGGCAAGGTAACGCGAGGCAAGCTCGACTGTCGTGTTAGCTACAACACTGACACCGGTGCGCCAGCTCCGTTGAGGGTAGATCGTGATTATCTGCAAAGCCTGATTGCCCTCTCTGAACAGGTACGGGCGATGGCTCCTGGCGCGGGTGAGCTGAAGTTGGGCGAGCTGCTGCGCTGGCCGGGCGTCATGGCTTCTGATGCGCTGCCGCCGGAAATGCTGCAGCAGACCTGTCTTGAAATGTTCGATGCGGTGCTGACCGATTTCGTGGCGACACGCCGTCGTGAAGGTGAGAAGCTGGTAGCGATGATGCTGGAGCGCGTCAGCAGGATGGAGCAGCTGGTGGTTGAAGTGACGCCGAAGATCCCGGCTATCGTTGCTGCGTATGAAGAGAAAATTGTTCAGCGTCTGAAAGAAGCGCTTGGTAGTCTTGATGATGATCGCGTCAAACAAGAGGTGGCGTTGTTTGCACAACGGGTTGATGTCGCTGAAGAGATTTCAAGACTCAATGCGCATCTGAGCGAATTGCGGCGTATTCTGTCTGCTGGCGGCTCTGCTGGAAAACGCCTGGATTTTCTGATGCAGGAACTGCATCGAGAAGCGAATACTCTTGGTTCGAAGTCTGTTTCAATTGAAACCAGTCAGATTTCGATGGAAATGAAAGTGCTGATCGAGCAAATGCGCGAGCAGGTGCAGAATATCGAATAAAACCAATATGTAATTGTTGGTTTGGAATAATTTTGGTGCGAATGCCGGCTTGCACGGAATGAGCCGGCATTTTTGTTTTGTGATACGCTGAAATGACGCCTTGCCTATTGGAAGCTGTTTGCAAAATTGCTACGCAGCCGTGGTTCGCGGTCAGGCGGTGCCCCGAATCCTCTTGTAAGTCACCTTGCATTTTGGATTCCGTGAGCGGTTGTTCCCCGACTGGACCGTTGCATATTCAATTTGGCAAGCAGCTTCTAAATTCAAGGCTGCCCATTTTTTGGCACAAAGAAATACGCTTTCCATCATGAACTCTGGAAACATTTACGTCATTGCTGCACCTTCCGGTGCAGGAAAAACCACCTTGGTGCTGGCTTTGCTGGCCGCTGAGCCGCAGGTGCAGTTGTCTATCTCCTATACCAGCCGTGCGCCTCGTGAAGGCGAGGTGGATGGCCGTGATTACCATTTCGTTTCAAGAGAAACCTTCGAAGCGATGATCGCGCGTGGCGAGTTCCTGGAAAGTGCTGAGGTCTATGGCAATTACTACGGGACATCGCAAGTCTGGATCAACGAAGCCTTGGCTGCGGGCAAAGACATTCTGCTTGAGATTGATACTCAGGGTGCCGCACAAGTGCGAAGGCTGTTTCCTCAGGCAATCAGTACTTTTATTTTGCCGCCGTCTGCTGAAATTCTGGAGCAGCGTTTGCGGAATCGTGGCAAGGATAGCGAAGACGCCATTGAACGCCGTCTGAAAGCTGCGCGCGAAGAAATCGCCCACGTTGAAGAGTTCGACCACATCATCGTCAATGAGCATATTGACGAAGCAGTGCGCGACATCATTGCGATCGTGCGTGCAGGACGTCTCACCTTGAACCGGCAGGTGGCACGCCATTCCGAGCTGATTTCCAAATTGAAGGGCGCGTAAGGCGCATGGTTTTTTGTAGGAGGATGTATGGCACGTATTACTGTTGAAGATTGTCTGTCGCGCATTAACAACCGTTTCGATCTGACTTTGGCTGCAACTTATCGCGCCCGGCAGATTGCCAATGGTTCGACCCCCTTGGTTGATGTTCCTGGTAAGGACAAGCCGACCGTGATTGCATTGCGCGAATTGGCTGCAGGCAAGATCGGCCTGGAAATGTTGCATCGAAATAAACCCTGATCCGGCCGGCGCGTTTTGCGCGCCCGGCTTTGCTGGTGACGCCATCCTGGCGTCCAGCACCTTTCGAGACGTTCATTATGGAACTGGCTCTAGCCGATGTTCCCATTCTTGCCGAAACGGCACCTCAGGTCGTGAATGACGCCAACGCCCTATTCCGGCGGCTTGGCACGTATTTGCGATCCGAAGATGTTCTCCTGCTGATTGAAGCATTCAAGTTCGGCGAAGCTGCCCACCGTGGCCAGTTTCGCAAGAGCGGCGAACCCTATATCACTCACCCATTGGCGGTTGCGGCCATCCTGGCAGACTGGCATCTGGATGCGCAGGCTCTGGCGGCGGCGTTGTTGCACGATGTCATGGAAGACACCGGTGTGGCCAAGATCGAGTTGGTTGAGAAATTCGGCCGCACCATTGCCGATCTGGTGGATGGGCTGTCCAAGCTTGAACGACTGGAGTTCCAAAGCAAAGAAGAGGCGCAGGCCGAGAACTTCCGCAAGATGCTGATGGCAATGGCCAGAGACGTGCGTGTGATTCTGGTGAAGCTGGCAGACCGTTTGCACAATATGCGCACGCTGGAGTCGATGCGTGAAGACAAGCAAAAGCGGATAGCAGCAGAAACGATGGAGATTTATGCGCCGATTGCCAATCGGATCGGCCTGCATCGGGTTTATCAGGAACTTGATGACCTGAGTTTCAAATATCTTCACCCACATCGTTATCAGGTTCTGTCCAAAGCCCTGACCAAGGCGCGTGGCAATCGGCGGGAGATGCTTGGCAAGATTATCGACGCCATCAAAACCCGGCTGGCCGATGCGGGTATCGAGGCCTCCATATCAGGTCGTGAAAAGCACCTGCATAGCATCTACACCAAGATGCAAGACAAGCACCTGTCGTTTTCAGAAGTGCTCGATATTTATGGGTTTCGTGTCATCGTCAAGGATGTTCCCACCTGTTACCTGACGCTGGGCGTGTTACACGGTTTGTACAAGCCGATTGGCGGCAAGTTCAAAGACTATGTGGCGATTCCTAAACCCAATGGTTATCAGAGTTTGCACACGGCCTTGTTTGGCCCGTACGGCACCCCAATTGAAATCCAGATCCGCACGCAGGATATGCACAAGATCGCCGAGTCTGGCGTTGCCTCGCACTGGATGTACAAGAGCGGCGATGAGAGTTTCGGTGATGTGCATCAGAAAACGCATCAATGGTTGCAAAGCCTGCTGGAGATTCAGTCAGTCAGTGGGGATTCGATTGAGTTTCTCGAACATATCAAAGTCGATCTTTTCCCGGGTGAGCTCTATGTCTTCACCCCGAAGGGCAAGATTCTGACCCTGCCACATGGTGCTACGGTTGTGGACTTTGCGTATGCCGTGCATACCGATATTGGTAATCGTTGTATTGCGGCCAAGATCAATTATGACCTGATGCCTCTGCGGACGGTGCTCCGTACAGGGGACAGGGTGGAGATTATTACCGCCGCACATGCCAAGCCAAATCCGAGCTGGCTCAATTTTGTGACTACGGGCAAAGCACGGTCCCATATCCGACATTTTCTCAAGACCATGCGCTATGAGGAGGCTGTTGCGCTTGGAGAGAAGATGTTGAACCAGTCGGTCAATGCTTTGGCATCGGTCAAGCAGCTGACGGCAGAGGCCTGGGAGCGGTACTTCAAAGAGAACGCCCCCATCAGTCGTGATCAGGTCTTGTCCGATATTGGTCTAGGCAAACGTTTACCGGTCGTGGTGGCTCAACGTCTGTTGGTATTGTCCGGGGCGTTGACCGATGAGTCCGCCAAACCCGGGCCGATCATGATCCGGGGGACCGAGGGCCTGGCCGTCCAGTTTGCCAAGTGCTGTAACCCGATTCCTGGCGATCCGATTATCGGGGTGATCAAGAAAGGTCAGGGTTTGGTCGTGCACACCCATGACTGCCCGCAGATGACCAAGAGCGGGCGTGTTGATCAGGATAAATTGCTGGATGTGGAGTGGGATGTTTCGTCCAGCAAGCTGTTTGATGTTGCCATCAAAGTGTTGGCGCTACACGAGCGTGGGGTGCTGGCCCAGATTGCTGCGGCAATCTCGGAGGCAGGAGCGAATATCGAAACGGTCAGGATGAATGACGAAGGGTTCGACGGTAGCGACCATTACACTGAAGTGAAATTCACTGTGCAGGTCGAAAACCGCCTGCATCTGGCCAAAGTGAAGCAGGCCTTGCGTCAGTTGCCGAGTATCGTGCGGGTGACCCGGGTCTGAGTATCGCGTGCCGGCGCAATGTTTGCTGCCGCCGGCTGTAGAGAGGGGCGTGCTAGAATCGTCGCCCCTCGAATTTTGTGTGCAGGGCGAATCGTGCTTGAACTTACCGTAAATGGGCAGCTGCATCGTTTTGATGGCGAAATGTCGGTAGCCGACCTGATGAGTGCCCTTGGCCTGGCCGGAAAACGTTGTGCAGTGGAAAGAAATGGCGAGATTGTCCCTCGCGGCATGCATGCCACAACATTGCTGCATGCGGGCGATAAGCTGGAAGTTGTGGTGGCGGTAGGTGGTGGTTAGCCAAGCGCTTCGCGGACGGGTTGGACGGGCGTCGCAGTCGATGTTTTTGCGCTGCGGTGTCGCGTCGTTTAAGGCGGAGACCGCCTTTCTTTTATTTCAAGGTTGGTGTGAATGAAACAGGACAGGCTCGTTATCGCCGGGCGGGAGTATGGTTCCCGGCTACTGGTGGGGACAGGTAAATACAAAGATTTCTCGGAAACCCGGGCAGCTATTGATGCTGCGGGGGCTGAAATCATCACCGTGGCGATTCGTCGCGTGAATATCGGTCAGGAACCGGGCCAACCGAGTCTGCTCGAATTTCTGCCGCCAGCTGAATTCACCTATCTACCCAACACGGCGGGCTGCTATTCAGCGGATGACGCGGTGCGGACCCTCCGATTGGCACGTGAACTGCTGGACGGACATAAGCTGGTCAAGCTGGAGGTTTTGGGAGATCCCCACACCTTGTTCCCCAATGTAATGCAAACCTTGAAGGCGGCTGAGACCCTGGTCAAGGAGGGTTTCGATGTCATGGTGTATACCTCGGATGACCCGATTGTTGCCAAACAACTCGAAGAGATTGGCTGCTGCGCCATCATGCCGCTGGCCAGCCTGATTGGCTCGGGTATGGGGATTCTCAATCCCTGGAATCTCAAACTCATTATCGAGCAGTCACAGGTTCCGGTGATTGTCGATGCCGGGGTCGGCACCGCGTCGGATGCCGCAATTGCGATGGAGCTCGGTTGTCACGGCGTATTGATGAATACAGCGATCGCGGCAGCGCAAGATCCCGTTCTGATGGCCAGCGCAATGCGCAAAGGTGTGGAAGCAGGGCGAGAGGCATTTCTGGCGGGGCGTATGCCACGCAAACTGTACTCGGCTACGCCCAGCTCGCCTACAAACGGCATGATTGGCTGATCTGCATACGGGTCTCCAGCCTGCTGATGACCTATTCAATGGCCCGGTGTTCTCTGGGCCTATCCCACTGGTTTGAGTGAATTGCACGTAATGGAAGAAGAAAACCTGAAACATCGCCACATTCGTAGCTTTGTGCTGCGGCAAGGGCATTTGTCGGATGCGCAGCAGCGGGCGATTGATCTGGGCATGCCCCGCTGGGGCATTGATTACCAACCGGCGAGACTGGATCTGGATGCGGCGTTCGGCCGGTCGGCACCTAAAGTGCTGGAAATTGGTTTCGGCATGGGAGGCGCAACCGCCGAGATCGCAGCCGCCCGTCCCGATACCGACTTTCTGGGCATTGAGGTGCATGGCCCTGGCGTTGGCAACTTGCTGAAACTGATCGAGGAAAAGCAGCTGAGCAATCTGCGCTTGATCCGGCACGATGCCGTGGAAGTCTGCAGCCATATGCTGGCGCCCGCGAGCCTGGATGGCTTTCACCTTTACTTTCCCGATCCGTGGCCCAAGAAGCGCCATCACAAGCGGCGATTGGTTCAGCCCGAATTTGTGGCGGGCATTTTGCCTTTGCTCAAACCGGGTGCGTATATTCACATGGCGACCGATTGGGAAGACTACGCGGTGCAGATGCTGGAAGTGTTGAGCGCGACCCCCGGTATCAAGAACAGCGCCGAGACTTACGCGCCGCGACCCGACTGGCGGCCGCTGACCAAGTTTGAACAGCGTGGCCTGAATCTTGGCCATGGTGTGTGGGATCTGGTCTTTCACAAGCAGTAATCACAGCAATGTCAGGCCGCCCGGAGACTTTCTGTCGGTGGTGGGCGGCCTCTTCAATGTAGCCGTCCTTGTCATCTAAAGGCTTCCACGGCTTCCACCAAACTCCAATTCTTTGTGCTGACAGCGCCGGGTCTCGATGTCTGATCAGTCAGACTCGCGATGCCTGATGGGTTGCTGCCGTGTCCAGGCCTTTCTGGAAACGCAGCTGGAACTGGACTTTTTCCTGATCACTTACCGCTACGACCTGTCCTTGGTGCAAGCGCATGATGGAATCGACAATAGCGAGGCCCAGGCCAACACCGTCTGTGTCGCGACTACGGGCGTCGTCATTGCGGGTGAATCGGCTGAATAGCTGACTAAGTCGCTCGGCGGGAATGGGCTCACCGGGATTGCTGACTGAAAGTACGGCGCCATGCTCGGTTTCTTCCAGCGTCAGTTCGATTTTGGCGTGGTCGGGTGCGTAGCGAACGGCGTTGGAGAGCAGATTGGTCATGGCGCGCCGGAGCATGGCACGGTCGCCGGATACGCAGGCTTGTCCGCATACTCCAATCCGCTGGTGGCGTTCGGAGGCGGCCAATTCAAAGAACTCCGCCAGCTGCTGGGCTTCGGCATGGAGGTCAACGGTGACACGATTCAGATGGATCATGCCGCGATCAGCCCGGGCCAGAAACAGCATATCCGACACCATGCGCTGCAGCTGCTCCAGTTGTTCCAGATTGCCGAGCAGGGCTTCCTCATATTCGTCCGCCTGACGTGGACGGCTTAAGGTTACCTGTGTTTGCAGCATCAGATTATTGAGCGGTGTCCGTAACTCATGGGCGATATCAGCGGAGAATTGCTCCAGGCTGCGAAAGCTGTCGCCCAGCCTTTCCAGCATGCGGTTAAGGCTGGCAACCAGCTGGCGGATTTCGCCTGGGGCGTGGGCGATATCAATCGGCGCACCCAGCTTGGCGCTGGTCATCTGCTCAGCCTCGGTGGCGATCTGGGCAATGGGCGCCAAGCCCTGACGGGCTACAAAGAATGCCAGCAGCCCGCTGGCCAGCGAACCGAGGACCACGGCAAGCACCGCCGACCAGCCATGCTCACGCAGGATTTGCCGTGATTCACTGACATCGATCACCAGAAAGGCATCGATTGCGGCTGGTGCATTGCGTGACCAGGTGTACCGGATGCGCTTGATCCACCAACTGGATTCTCCGCGCTGCAGATGTCGAACCTTGCCGGGCTCCAGGTGGGTGATCTGTGCGGCCAGCGCTGCCGAGTCACTCAGAACCGCCGGTAATGGCAAAAGCCAGTGCCCATTGCTATTTAGTCCGATGGTGAGGTGCGGATGGCCCAGCGGAATGTCGCGCAGCCGGTCCAGTCGGGCGGGTAGCGCTTCGGCGCTGGGAATGTTGCTCAGTACATGCTCGATGATTTCGGTCTTGCCATGAATTTCCGCCAGCTCGCGCTCGTCGAGCTGCATTTGCAGGGCGTGGTAGAGCCAATAGCCCACTGCGCTCAGCAAGAGTGCCGAACCGAGAGAGAACAACACCACCAACCGGCTGCTGAGCGTGGTGGATTCGGGAAACGGATCAAGACGCCATTTCAATCGCGCTGCTCCATCACATAGCCAAAACCACGGACGGTGTGCAGCAACTGGCTGCCGAACGGCTCGTCGATCTTGCTACGCAACCGTCGCACTGCCACTTCGACCACATTGGTATCGCTGTCAAAATTCATGTCCCACACCTGCTCTGCAATCAGCGTGCGGCTCAGTACTTCGCCGCGTCGGCGCAGAAACAGCAGGAGCAGCGCGTATTCCTTGGCAGTCAGGTCGATGCGTTGGCCAGACCGTTCGACGCGCTGTCGTAGCAGGTGCACGCTCAGGTCTCCCAGCGTGAGGACATCGAGTTCCTGCTGTTTGCCTCGCCGCAGCAAGACCCTGACACGCGCCAGCAGTTCAGAGAACGCATAAGGCTTGATCAGATAGTCGTCCGCGCCCAGCTCCAGGCCGCGAACCCGATCCTCCACCCGGTCGCGGGCGGTCAGAAATAGCACGGGTGTGTGTTGACTCTGGCGCAGGCGTTTGATGATCTCCCAACCATTCAGGTCTGGCAGCCCAATATCCAGCACGATGGCATCGTACTCAACGTTTTGTGCCTGATGCAAAGCATCCAGGCCGGACTTCAACCAGTCCACCACAAAGCCGTTCTCCCGCAGCCCCTTGCTCAGATATTCGCCTGCGTGTTGTTCGTCTTCAACCAGTAATAAATGCATGGTGCTTGCCTTTGGAAAGACCTGTTGCGATCAGCATATCGGTGCAATGCCAATTTTGATGGCATCGGACTACAACTAGGCTCTGTTGACGTTTTGTTTCCGGTCGCGCCGGGCCGAGTTTTGGGGCAGGGCGAGGCTGGGTGAGAGCGGTTTAGCGAGCTAAATAAGCGAACCCAAACGATGCCATGCCCCAAAAGTCGACCCGGCCCGGAGGGTTTCGCCGAAACGCGTTCCGAAAACAAAACGTCCACAGAGCCTGGGTTCTGCAAACGTAACGTCAACAGAACCTAAACTAAACAGCCGGCCGCTGGCCGGGCGTTGCTCTTACCTGCATCGTAGCGAATACAGCGCCACCACAGGCCTGGATGACAAATTTGTAATCTGATGGTCAGTTCAGCGACGAGCTATGCCATTTAAGCTGCTAATCAATCAAAAAGTCCCATATTGGGGCGCGGCGAGTTGCCATTCAGCGGAGGAGTCCATGCGTGTTTGCTCGTTCTGGCGGCTATGGCCGTTGCTGTTGCTTCTGCCGGCACAGGCTGCCAGCCTGCACGAGGTCTTTGTTGCGGCCTGGGCACGGCAGCCGGAAGCGCTTGGTCGCGCCGCCCGTGAAGAGGAAGTGGCTGCACGCGTTGACGCCGCTCGCGCCTGGACGCCCCAGCCACCGGCCATCAGCCTGTCGCAGAAGAGTGACCGGATTGATCGCAATACCGGCCAGCGTGAGTGGGAGGTCGAAGTCGGGGTGCCGCTCTGGCAGCCGGGTGAGCGTCAGCAGCAGATGGCTGCAGTGCTGGCTGAGCATGCCGCTTATCGTGCCGAGCAGCTGCACAGCCAATGGCGCTTTGCCGGCGAGCTGCGTGAGGCCTGGTGGCGGCTACAGCTGTCTACCAGCGATTTGGCAATTGCCCGGCGCCGCCTCGAAGAAGTTGGCGCCGTGGCAGACGATCTGGCCCGCCAGCTTAAGGCTGGCGCGGTTTCCCGGCTCGATGCCAATCAGGCACAGATCTCCAGGCAAGCTGCCGAACTGGCATTGACGCAGGCCGATCTAGCCTGGCAGCGGGCGCGTGGCGAGTGGCAAGCGGTTGTGCTGGCGACGCAGACTGGCGAGATAGCAGCGGTACCGGCCGAGGTGCCATCTGCGTCGAGCGCTGCCGAGCGGGTTGCGTTGCTGGAGCGACATCCAGCATGGCTGCTTGCCTTGCAACGGGTGGTGGTGGCACAGGCGCGATTGGGCTTGGCGGCAGTCAATCTGCGGGATGCGCCTGAGCTGGGGTTGGCGATCACCCGGGAGCGCCAGAGTCGTGAAGATCCTTATGCCCAGTCGTTGACTTTGAAACTGAAGATTCCGCTGGGGGGAGATTCTCGCAATCGGTCGCGACAAGCCGCAGCCGCCGCAGAGCTGGCCGAGGCGCAGGCTCAGCTCGACAAGCAAAGACGGCAGCGAGCGCTTGAAGTGGAGGGGGCGGCCGCCGAACTGCAGCAGCAACAGATGGCGGTCAATATCGCGGGCGACCGTCAGCAACTGGCGTTGGATAACTTCACCCTGCAGCAGAAGGCCTATCGGCTTGGTCATATTGACCTGGCCACCCGCCTGCGGGCCGAAGCGGAGCGCTTTGATGCCGAACAAGCGCTGGCGCGCGCCCGACTGGAAGTCGGCCGGGCCATCGCCCGTTACAACCAAGCTTTGGGAGTGTTGCCATGATTTCTGTTGTGCGTCTTTGGCTGATCGGGCTGCTGGTGCTGCCAGGCAGTACGGCCTCGGCTCATGGCGGTGAAGATCATGGTGATACGGTCACCCGGCAAACGGTCACACCGGGGATCGCTCCGCGTGCTGAGGCCAAGTCCGAACTTTTTGAGTTACTGACCGAGCTGAATGGCTCGCAGTTGACGCTTTATCTCGATCGCTTTGCTGACAACCAGCCGGTGCAAGGGGCGCGCATCGAAGTTGAGAGCGGTACTTTCAAGGCGGTCGCCACAGCTGTGGATGATCACTACCGTCTGATGGCCGGGCCTCTCGCCAAGCCGGGCAAGCATCCATTGATTTTCACCATCACTGCCGGCAATGACGCTGATCTCCTGGAGACGACGCTGCTAGTTGGCGGTGATGATTCAGCAGAACCGCATCCGCATCCGCTTCGCTGGCGATGGCCGCTACTGGCGCTGGGTGGGGTGATCGCCATGGCAGCGCTGCTTCGTTTTCAATTTCGCCGGAAAACATCATGAGACGCGCCTTGCTGCATTTATCTCTGCTGACGCTGATTCCGCCCGGTGTGCTGGCGCATGAGGGGCATGATCATGCCGATGCGGCGGCCAGTGTCGCTCAGACCCTCAACGGTAATCGACCACAGCGCTTGCCCGATGGCAGTGTGTTTTTGCCCAAGGTTGCGCAACGACGTCTGGCGGTTCGTACCGTGTTGGCTGCCGTGGCGGACCACCCCCAGACGATAGAACTGAACGGCCATGTCGTCATGGACCCCAGCGCGGGCGGCAAAGTGCAGGCGCTGGTGGCTGGGCGTGTCGAACCTGGACCACGTGGCTTGCCATTGCCAGGGCAGGCGGTGCGCCAGGGTGAGTTATTGGCGTATGTGCGGCCTGTGCTCGGGGCTGCCGAGCGTAGCGGCCAGCTTGCCCAGTTGGCCGAGCTGCGTAGCGCTCGCCAGCTTGCCGAAAAAAACCTGGCGCGTCTGCGCGAGCTGGAAGGGAGCGTGCCCCGGCGGGATATCGACGTCGCCGAAGCGGAACTGGAAAGCCTGGCAGGACGCCTGCAGGCGGTGTCAGCCGGTGTGGAGGGCCGTGATGCCTTGCGGGCGCCGGTGAGTGGCGTGGTGGCGAGTGTTGCCGTGGTGGCCGGGCAGGTGGTCGATGCCAAGGAAGTGCTGTTTGAAGTTGTGGATCCAGCCCGACTGCTGGTGGAGGCACAAGCCTTTGATGCCAGTCTGGTCGATCAGCTGACCGATGCCAGCCTGGCCGGTAGCGATACCCGATTGCGCTATCTTGGCGGCAGTCGCGCGCTACGCGACGGGGCCTTGCCTTTGCTGTTCCGGCTGGAGTCATCAAGTGCAACGCTGGCGCTGGGGCAGCCGGTCAAACTGCTGGCGCGTAGCCGCACTACCCGCAAAGGTGTGGCATTGCCCACACTGGCGGTGGTGCGTAACCCGGCCAACGAGGCCATTGTCTGGTTGCACGCCGCAGCGGAACGCTTCATGCCAGTACCCGTGAAGGTATTGCCTCTCGATAGCGCCACCGTGCTGGTACAGGGCGTGTCGGCTGGCGCACGGGTGGTGACGGGCGGAGCCACCTTGATCAACCAGATTCGTTGAAAGTCCGGAAAATGTTCAACTGGGTCGTCAGCCACAGCTTACGCAATCGCCTGCCCGTGCTGGCGCTTGCCCTGGTTCTGCTGCTTTATGGCGGCATGACGGCTTGGCGTATGCCAGTCGATGTTTTTCCTGATCTCAACAAACCGACCGTAACCGTGATGACCGAAGCCGGCGGCATGGCGCCGGAAGAAGTGGAACAGCTGGTGAGTTTCCCGCTGGAAACCGCCTTGAATGGCATGCCGGGGGTGACCCGTGTGCGCTCGGTGTCGGGTATTGGGCTGTCGATTGTCTACGCGGAGTTTGATTGGGGAAGTGATCTGTACCGCAATCGTCAGCTGGTCGCCGAGCGTCTGGCCGAAGTGCGGGAGCAACTGCCCGCCGGTGTCAGCCCGAATATGGGGCCGATCTCATCGGTGATGGGCGAAATCATGCTGATTGCCTTGCCGGCAGACCCTGGCAAAGTCAGCCCGATGCAAGTGCGGGAGTATGCGGATTTCGTCCTGCGGCCGCGCTTGCTGTCGATTCCAGGGGTGGCGCAGGTCATTCCGATTGGGGGTGAGGTCAGGCAGTTCCGGGTTGAGCCGGACCCTGCGCGCATGGCGCAGCTGGGCATCAGTTTTGAACAGCTGGAGTCCGCACTGAAAGCTTTTTCCCGCAATACCAGCGGTGGCTTTCTGGAGCAGAACGCCCGCGAGTATCTGATCCGCCATCTTGGCCACACCACCCGATTGGAAGATCTGCAGAACCTGGCGGTGGCGGTCAGTCGTGATCGGCCGATTCTGCTGAAACAGATCAGCGAGGTGAAATTTGCTGCCGCCTTCAAGCGCGGCGACGCGGGTTTTGCCGGCAAACCGGCAGTCATCATCAGCGTGCAGAAGCAGCCGGGGGCCGACACGGTACGCTTGACCCGCGAGATCGATATGGCGCTGGCAGATCTGAGCAAGACGCTGCCTGCAGGCATCAGCCAACCTCAGGTGTCGTTCCGCCAGGCCGATTTCATCGACGCATCGATTGATAACGTCCAGGAGGCTTTGCGTGACGGCGCGGTAATGGTGGCGGTGATTCTGTATCTGTTTCTGATGAATGGCCGCACCACACTGATCTCGCTGACGGCCATTCCCTTGTCGATTGCCGTGACGGCGTTGGTATTCAAGGCACTGGGCTTGTCGATCAATGTGATGACCCTTGGTGGGCTGGCGATTGCCATTGGTGAGCTGGTCGATGATGCGCTGGTCGATGTCGAGAATGTGTTGCGCCGACTCAAGCAGCATAAGCCGGATGGCGTGGTTGGCACCATCAAGGCGATTGCGGCGGCCTGTAATGAAGTTCGTTCCGGGGTGGTGGTTGCCACGCTGGTGGTGGTGCTGGTGTTTGTGCCTTTGTTCGCCTTGCCCGGCATCGAGGGGCGGCTGTTTGTACCGCTGGGTATCGCTTATATCACCTCCATCCTGGCCAGCATGCTGGTGGCGCTGACCGTGACGCCCGTCATGTGCTACTTCCTGCTACCGGGCATGAAGCAACTCGATCACGGCGACAGCTGGCTGGTACGAAAGCTCAAGGCCTGGGATCGCCAGTTGCTGGAGGCATCGTTTGGCTATGCCCGGCAGATTCTCGGGCTGGCCATCCTGTTGCTTGCAATGGTGGTGGCAACAGTACCGTTTTTCCCCCGCGCTTTTTTGCCGGCTTTCAACGAAGGCACGCTGACTATCAGCCTGCTCTTGAACCCCGGCACCTCGCTGGCCGAGTCGAACCGCGTGGGGGCATTGGCCGAAACGCTGATCATGACTGTGCCCGAGGTAAAAAGCGTTGGTCGCCGTACTGGCCGTGCTGAGTTGGATGAGCATGCGGAAGGGGTACATTCCAGCGAGCTGGATGTCGATCTCAAGCCAAGCCATCGTGGTCGGGAAGTCATCATTGCTGATATCCGCTCGAAACTAGCGCCACTGCCTGCGACAACGCTGATCGGGCAGCCGATTTCACACCGGCTTGATCACTTGCTGTCGGGCGTTCGTGCGCAGATTGCGGTCAAACTGTATGGAGATGATCTGGATACCTTGCGTGGCCAGGCTGCGGCGTTGCGCGACCGTCTGGCGAATGTGCCGGGATTAACCGATCTGCAAATCGAAAAGCAGGTGCTGATTCCGCAGATCAAGGTTCGGCTGGACTATGCGCGGGCAGCGCAATACGGCGTGGCCCCCGGTGCCTTGCTGAAAACGCTTGAGACCCTGAGCGAAGGGGATACGGTGGCGCAGATCGTGGATGGTAATAAGCGCTTCAAGCTGGTGGTGCGTCTGCCGGATACGGCACGTAATGCGCAGGGACTCGCCAATGTGCTGATCGACACCCCGCATGGCCGCATTCCGCTCAGTCTGGTTGCCAGTGTGGAAGAAAGCGATGGCCCAAACCAGATCGGTCGTGAAAATAGCCGGCGTCGTATTGTGCTCGCGGCAAATACCGATGGTTCGGATATGGCAGGCATCGTGGCGCGGGTTCGTCACGAGCTGGCGGCCAGCCATTTGCCTGCAGGTTACTTTGTCAGCCTTGAAGGCCAGTTTCAGGCGCAGGAGCAGGCTACGCAGCTGATTGCCGGCTTGTCGGTGCTCTCGCTTGGCTTGATTTTCATGGTCCTGTATGGCCGCTATCAATCGTATCGGTTGGCGTTGCTGATCATGGGCAATATTCCAATGGCGCTCATCGGCAGTGTCGTGGCGATGTGGCTGGCCGGGGTATCGCTGTCGGTGGCGTCGTTGGTGGGCTTTATCACGCTCACAGGTATTGCAACGCGCAATGGCATTCTCAAAATCAGCCACTACATCAACCTTTGCAAGTTTGAAGGTGAACAATTCAGCCAGGCGATGATTGTGCGCGGATCACTGGAGCGGCTGACCCCGGTACTGATGACAGCACTGGTGGCTGCGTTTGCCCTGCTACCCCTGTTGTTCGCGGCCGATGCGCCAGGCAAGGAGATTCTGCACCCGGTGGCGGTGGTGATCTTCGGGGGGCTGGTTAGCTCGACCTTGCTTGATACGCTGCTGACACCGTTGATGTTCTGGTTGTTTGGCGAAAAGCCCTTGCAGGTTTTGCTGGCAGACCAAAGCCAGGAAGCGTTTTAAACCGAATTTTTAAACAAGGAATGACGATGAAGCGGCTATTTGTGGCATGCCTGACCAGTTTCGCCTCTGCTTATGCATTGGCTCACGGCGACCTGCAGCCAGCACATGGCGGGGTAATTGAAGAAGGGGCTCTGGTGACGGTGGAGCTGGTTGCCAAGCCAGGTGGCTTGGCGGTGTATCTGAGTGACCACGGCAAGGCGATGGATGCCAAGGGGGCCAGTGGTTCGGTTATTGTGCTTGGCGGCGGTGGCAAGGTGGAAGCCAAGCTCACTCCGGCTGACGGCAATGCCTTGAGCGCTACCGGTAATTTCAAACTAGGTAGCGGCAGCAAGGCTATCGTCAAACTCTCGGTGCCCGGCAAAGGCGACGATCAGATCCGCTTCAGCATTAAATGAGCCGCTAGCACGGCTGGCGTCGTCCTGACTTCGCACCCGATTTGTGGCGGCGGCAAACTCAAGATCGGCCTAGCGCGAGCAGCGGCTGTCATCCAGCGTCGTGCCTTTGAACTCGGCGGCCAACGCCTGCAGTTTTTCTTTTTGCTCACTGCTAATGCCACTGAGCGACAGGGTGGCTGAATGCACGCCATCGCCACGTTCGCGTACGACGGCTGATTTGACGCCGACAGTCCTCAGGCTTTCCAGCCGCCGGTCTGCGGCTTCTCGGGTCGAGAAGATGCCGAGTGATATGGCGTTTTGCCACTTCCCGCCATCGTTGACGACGTAATAGTCGTCAATCTTCAACCCCTTCAGCTCGTCGCCTTTGCGCTGCGCTTCAGCAAGGGTGTTGCGGGGCGGAATGTATACCCAGAATTTGGTTGGACCATCGCTGATCAGTTGCTCGGCCGGGGCATTGGCCAGTTTGAGGGCTTTGAGCTTGCTCTTGGCTCGCAGCAAGTCGCGCTCTGGTAGCCCTTTCCAGACCATGCAGCTGTTGGCGGCGTCCTGGGCGGCTAGCGGGGCAGGAGCTTCCGCAGGCGTGGGTTCGGCTGGTTTGGCATCGGCAGGCTTGGGTTCTGTGGCAGTCGCTGCGCTATCAACACCTGGTTTGCCTGGTTCGGGGGCTTCGGCACTGATCAGCTTGATTTTGTCGGCATTGACTTCGCGCGAGCGCCAGTCTGGCGCTGCCGTCGGTTCGGCAAACTGGCTATAGCCGTAGAACAGCAAATTCGCGATCAGCAGTAGCAGAAAAAGCCATTTCATAAAGAGATTTCCTCATTGGCCACCACGGCCAAGCCTTCAAGCACGAGATTATCTATATGACAGACATGAGAGGCGGCGATGCCGAGCCAAGGTGTAATCACTGCAGCATCCCCTCCCGAGATCAGGCAGCTTACCTCATGACCTCTAAAACGGGCGAGGCGGGCCGCCATGTGTTCAATGGCGCCAGCTAGTGCCACCAGGGCCCCGTTGAAAATGGCATCGCCGGTATTGCATGGAAATTCGGTCGCTTGGCCGGGCGGCAGGCCAAGCTCGGCAGTGCCTTGTGCCAGGCTTTTGCGCATCAGCTGCAAGCCGGGCGAAATGGTGCCACCCAGAAAGACACCCTCGGTGGTCAAGGCATCGACGGTCAACGCCGTCCCGGCCATGACCACCAGCAGGTCTCCCTCTCGCTGCTGGCGGGCACCGATCAATGCCGCCCAACGATCCGCCCCCAGCCGCGCCGGCTCAGTATAGCTATTGTGAATGCCACAACGCTCGCGGCCAGGAATCAACCATTGCACGGTGAGTGGCTGGACAGCGGCGGCCAGCGCCTGCGCCAGTTCCGGCCCTGCCACATTGCAGGCTACAACCTTGCTGATTGGCCACGGTGCGATTTGCGCCGGCAGCATTGCTAGCTCCGTATGCAGGCAGGCAGCGGTATGCAGGGTGTGCGTTCCCTGGCGAATGGCCCACTTGATGCGGGTGTTGCCGATATCAACCAGCAGGTTCAATTTGAATCCTTTCTGCGCAGGCTGACATCGCCGGCGAACAAGCGGAATTCCCCTTGCGCACCGCTGACTCGCAAGGCGCCATCGTCGGTGATGCCCAAGGCGACCCCTTCGGACTGTTCGCCATTCGAGTGCAGGATGGTGACCGGCTGGTGGTGCCAGGCGTGGCGGCGCTCCCACTCGGCAACCAGCGGCTTGAAGCCGCCAGACTCGAATGCCGGCAGGATGTCGGCCAGCTCTGCCAGAATGCCGGCGAGCAGAACGTTGCGATTGGTCTCACCGCCTTGCGCCTGCATATCGGTAATTGGCTGGTCCAGCGCCGTGCGGGCTTGTTGCGACAGGTTGATGTTCAGACCAATGCCGATCACGGCAGCATTCGGGCCGAGGGCGTCTCCCTGCACCTCGATCAGAATCCCCGCCAGCTTTTGTGTCCCGGCGATCAGGTCGTTCGGCCACTTCAACCGGGCCTGGGTTGCCCCGTGGCGTTCGACGGCTCGCGCCAGGGCAATGCCTACCGCCAGACTCAACCCTGACAGCTGGGCAGCACCGCAATCGAATCGCCACAGCAGAGAGAACATCAGGCTGGCACCCAGTTCGCCACGCCATTGGCGGCCGCGTCGCCCCCGGCCAGCGGTTTGCCATTCGGCGGCATATACCATGCCGGATGGTGCGCCTTTTCCGGCTGCTGCCAGCAACTCGGTATTGGTCGAGCCGGTGCTATCGAACAGTTTCAGGTCGAAAAATCGCGCCTGTGAACCCAGATGACGGGCGATGGTGGCTTCGTCCAGCCATATCAGGGGCCGGGACAGCCGATAACCTCGGCCTCGTATGCTGTGAACTTCGATGCCGTAGTGCTCGGCTTGCTGCAGGGCTTGCCAGATCAAACTGCGTGACACCCCCAGCTGTGAAGCCAAGGCTTCGCCCGAGATGAAATGTTCGGCAGAAAGCTGCCGCAGAACATCAAAGCAATTCATGTGCTGCCACGAGGCTGACTATCACGGGTTTGTCGGGCAAACATGGCCGAGGTGGTGAAGACGACCAAGGCCAACGTCAGCTCTGCCAGGGCAAGCCACTGCGACAAGCCCTTGTCACCCCAGGCGCGCATCACGCCTTCGGTGAAATAGGCGAGTACCAGCATGCCTGTCCATTGATAGGTGTAGCGCCGACCTTTCAGCAATCCCGGCAGTGGTAACAGCAAGGGCAGCGCCTTCAGAGCCAGCCAGGAGCCACCAGGGCGCAAAGGGGCGAGGCGCAGCTCCCAGGCTGCGCAGACGGTGATCAGGCAGAGCATGCCGACAATCGTGTAATTACGAAGATTGAGTGTGGAGGGTGTCACGGTATCAAGCCAGTTTGAGGGCAATTTCAGCCAGACGGCGGCCGAGGGTGAAGGTGAGCTGGCGTTCGTGCTCAGTAATGGGGTTGCGGCCATCTTCGCCTGCAATATGCCCGGCACCATAGGGGCTACCGCCGCTCTGGGTCTCGCTGAGGGCCGGTTCGGTAAAGGGCAGTCCGACCAGCAGCATGCCGTGATGGAGCAAGGGCAGGGCCATGGTAAGCAGGGTGGCTTCCTGCCCGCCGTGCTGTGTTGCGCTGCTGGTAAACACGCTGGCAGGCTTGCCGACTAGCGAACCATTCACCCACTCCGCTGTGGTGCTGTCCCAAAAATGTTTGAGGGGAGCGGCCATCTGACCAAACCGGGTCGGACTGCCTAGCGCCAACCCTACGCACTCGCGTAAATCTTTGGCTTCAACATAAGGTGAGCCTTCTTCTGGTATGGCTGGGGCGACTGCTTCACAGACGGGCGACACGGCCGGGACGGTGCGCAGGCGGGCCGTCGCGCCGCCGGCCTCGATGCCGCGCGCCAGGATGCGTGCCAATTGTCGCACCGAGCCGTGCCGGCTGTAGTACAAGACGAGAATTTCAGGCATCAACAGGCAAAAGGGGAAGTAATAGGGATGCGCTATTATAAGGCTTTGCTCCTTAGCCCGACCCGTCAGATGCGCAACCTGTTTTCACTTTTCAGACAGTCTGGCTTCAAGCTGCCCGCGCCGCTGGATTTCGCTGGCTTTGTCCTGCGTCGATTCTGGCGTGATCGCTGCCCGGAAGTCGCAGGCAGTCTGACTTTTACTACCATGCTGGCGTTGGTGCCCTTCCTGACCATCGCCCTGACGGTGGCTTCGGCTTTTCCGACGTTTGAGATCTTCAGCAACCGCTTCAAGACCTTTCTGCTGACCAATCTGGTGCCCGATTCAGCCGGTCGGGTCATTACTGTCTACATGAAGCAGTTCACTGACAATGCCGACAAACTGACCGTCATGGGCACGGCAGCGCTGGGCATTACGGCGCTGGCCATGTTGATCACGATTGATGAGACCTTCAACCGGATCTGGCGCGTCAGCCGGTCCCGCAGACTGGTGACTCGGGCGCTGACGTATTGGGCGACGCTGACGCTGGCGCCTTTGCTGATTGGTGTTTCGATTTCACTGACCTCCTGGCTGTTTGCCGAATCAGGTCTCAATGCGGGGTGGTTTGCGTCGTTCTTGCTGGAAAGTGGCACCATTTTGCTGGCCATCATCGCATTTGCCTTGCTGTATGGGGTGGTGCCCAATTGCCCGGTGCCAATGCCGCATGCCATGAGTGGTGCCATATTCGCCGGCATTCTGTTCGAGCTGATGAAAAAACTGTTCGGTTGGTATGTGCGGCAGTTCTCAGGCTTCAAGCTGGTTTATGGCGCCTTTGCCAGCTTGCCGATCTTTCTGATGTGGCTCTATCTGAGCTGGATGATTGTGCTGGCGGGGGCGGTGCTGACGGCAGCCCTGTCTTACTGGCAAGGCGGCGCATGGCGCAAACCGGTGTTACCAGGGCGACGCGTGCGCGATGCCGTGAGAGCCTTGCTGGAGCTTGACAATGCCCGTCTGACCGGTGAAGCGTTGACCGAGTATGTTCTGCAACGCCGGCTGGCGATGGGGCTGGATGAGCTGCATGGATTGCTGGAGCAGCTGGCAGAGAAACAATGGGTGCAGGCAACGCGCAATAGTGGTTGGGTGCTGTCGATTTCTTTGGAGTCGCTGACTTTGCGCGAGGTTTACGCCACCCTGGTCCCACACCCCCAGCCAGACGACCAACCTGTGGACCGCATTGCCAGTGAGCTGGATCGGCACTTTAGCAAGGTCGATGCCGAGCTGAACGTGACTCTGGCCGAACTGAAGGCTGGCGCTAGGCTCTGTTGACGTTTTGTTTCCGGTCGCGCCGGGCCGATTTTTGGGGCATGGCGCGACCGGAAACAAAACGTCAACAGAGCCTAGCCGGCTATAAACCGTGACGAAGCGGAGGCTTATCCCGGTGCGCCGGTACTCTGCATATACTCGAATAGATCAAAGCCGATCGCTTGTTCGATGAGTTTGGTGGCGCGGACCAGATACTCACCTTCATCGGTATAAATCGCCAACTCCCGCATTGGCCCAAACGTGCCACGTGCGGCGGCGATCAGTGGTGCCTGCTTCAGGGCGACAACTTCTGGCAGCAGCAGACAGGGCTGGAATGTGGTGCCTTGATGCGCGATGGTTGGCCGAATCAGCGCCGCTTCAGCTTTCGATGCCAGAATCTGCACTCCCATCTCAATGGCGTCGCCTTCGTCTACCACCTGCAGCCAGCGCGATGCGGCAACCATCCAGCCGCCTTGCTCGCGTGATTGCAGGCCGACAATGTCGCCAACTCGATACTGACAGTGCTGCGGAACCGGTTGCATGCGGATAGCGTAACCACCGGGGCTTTCGTTTAAAACGACCCAGTCATCGGGTGGCGGTACGACAGCGCCGCTCAGCGTGGCCGGACCTTCGCTCCCTTGCTCGCTCACCTCAATTCCCGTGTCAAGTACCACGGGCTGCAACAAGGCTTTGGCGCCGTTGGCATAGAAGCTGGCGGAGCGTATCCCGGCACAGACTTCCACCAGGCTGCTGGCACGAATCCGCTGGAAAACCCGTTTCGGGGCAATGCTCCATTGACGGATCACTCGCTTGAGTAGATCAATCCAGGCCTGAGCCTTGGCCTTGTCGGGCACGCTGTGCGCTTTCGATTCGACGGATTGCAGCGCCTTATGCAGGTGCTTGGCCATATCCAGCGTATCGAGCAGAATCGCGCTACGGGAATCGACATCGACGGGACGCTGACCCAGAAACACGGGCGGACTGTCTGTCTCCAGACGCACCAGAAAAAAGCCGGCTGGATTGGGAGTGACCGTCAGGGGCTGAAACTGCGCAGCAGCGCCATAGTTGCGGATCAGATCCTGAATTTTGTCGAGATCGGACGTCGAGTAGCGATAGGGGTCCGCCAGCGACAGCAGCAGAATCTGCTTGTATAAGCCACCAAGTGTCATGTTGGGATTGCCGGCCGCTTCTTCCGGGCCGTCGATCATCTTGTGCTGAATGACGTGACGGAACACGCAATGCAGCTCAAACCAGACACCGGGAGGCAATGGGCAATAGCATTTGCAGCATACCCAGAACAGCTTCTGATAAGTCATCAGCAAATGCTGGAATAGCTGCGGCAGCTGCTTGTTACCAAAAGAAAAACGTTTCTCCAGCTTGTCGAGAATGGCCAGCTTGTAGCCATTCGCGAGTTCCATTTGCAAAGCCCGCGCCATATTCGCCGAGTTGCGCGCTTTGTCCTTCATCGGCACGCTGCCGGAGGTGAAGGCCTGCTCCAGCGGCGCTTCCAGCATGTCGATCGTGACTTGATAGTGCTCAAGCAATTTCTGGCGGGTATCCGCATCAATCTTTACCCGGTTGAGCGTGGCCAGCGCGTCGCAGATGGCGCGCGAGGTCTCAAGCAGGTTGGCGTGTGGCAAAGATACCAACCAAGCCTTGAGTGCCTTGGGGTTGGTTTCAACCGCAATATGCGGGTTGGCAACCGGTGTCGGAACGCTAAAGCTGATCGTCATGTTGGTTATGATGGCAGGATCAAATTTAGTTATACCTTATTTTTCGGCGGACGCGACCGGCGCAAATTCAGCCGAGTCGAGCAGGCTCAGCATGACCTCCACAAATAAGCCAAAACCTGCGTCATCGATGACATATGGCGGCATCAGATAAACCGTATTGCCTATAGGTCTTAGCAGCAGACCTCGTGCCAGCGCCGCTGAAAAACAGCGCTGCGAAAAACCGGGGCCTGCGCTATCGACTTCAAATGCCCAGATCATTCCAATATTGCGAAAATTATGGACCCGGGAATGTTGCGCCAGGGGCGCCGCCAGCAGATTAAAGCGTGTGGTCTTGCTTTCGTTTACCGCCAATACCTGATCGTGCTCGAAGATATCCAGTACCGTCAGCGCTGCTCGGCAAGCTAGCGCATTGCCGGTGTAGGAATGTGAATGCAAAAAGCCTCGACCGATATGGTCATCATAGAAAGCTTCGTAAACCTTGTTGGTGGTTAAGACCGCTGCAAGTGGCAGATAGCCCCCGGTAATTCCCTTGGACAGGCAGATGAAATCTGGCCGGATCTGGGCTTGTTGATGCGCAAACATGCTGCCGGTGCGGCCAAATCCAACGGCAATTTCATCCGCGATCAAATGAACTTGGTACTTTTCACAGAGCGCGGCCGCCTGCTTGAGCCAGCTGGCGGGGTAGATGGCCATGCCTGCTGCGCACTGCACCAGCGGCTCCACAATCAGCGCGGCGATGCGCTGCCCATGGTCAGCCAGCAAGGTTTCTAGCGATACCAGCGTACGCGCAGCATATTGCTCTGCAGTCTCGTCGGGTCTGGCCAGACGTGGATCAGGTGATGGGACGCGGTGACTGTGGCGAAGAAGCGGTGCGTAGGTATCACGAAACAAAGGGACATCCGTAACTGACAAAGCGCCAATCGTTTCACCGTGGTAGCTGTTTTCCAGGCTGACGAATTCACATTTCTCAGCCCGACCGGTGTTTCGCCAGTAATGAAAGGACATCTTCAGCGCAATTTCGGTAGCCGATGCACCATCCGAGCCATAAAAAGCATGGCCGAGACCGGTGAGCGCGGCTAATCGCTCTGATAGCTCAATGACCGGCTGCTGGGTAAAGCCAGCCAGGATGACATGCTCTAAAGTGTCCAGTTGCTGCTTGAGCGCGTCGCCGATCACCGGATTGCAATGGCCGAACAAATTGACCCACCAAGAGCTGACGCCATCGAGATAGCGCTTGCCTTCAAAGTCGTAGAGCCAGATACCTTCCCCGCGGGCGATCGGGACAATAGGAAGCGACTCGTGCAATTTCATCTGGGTACATGGGTGCCAAACCGCTTGCCGGCTGCGGCTGAGCCAAGATTGGTTATTCATTTGGACCTCTTAACGGGTTCGCAAACTGCGGAAGGGGCGGGTATTCGATGACGAGGACGCCTGTCTTCCAATGTTCGGGGTTTGGGGTACTCTCGTATCGGTCTTCCAATCGGAAGTGTCGGGTGCATTGTCATGTAAGTAGCACGGTCGGCTCCAGCGATGGATGTCCTGGATTGCGCAGGCAGGCAAGGTTTGCCCTCGATTTCATTCCAGCAGCAAATGATGTTTGCCGGATGTCTTGAAAAGGCCATATGTCGCCCATATCATTAGCACTCGTCAGCGATGAGTGCTAGCAATGCTGGGTTTTGAGGGGTTTAGCCTCAAAATCAGATTCCGCTGATTCGCTCAGAATTTCTTTTGAACAGGAGATGTGTCCATGAAAATCCGTCCTTTGCATGATCGCGTCGTCATCAAGCGTGTCGAAGCCGAAGAGAAGACTGCATCTGGAATCGTTCTGCCCGGCAACGCCGCAGAAAAGCCAGATATGGGTGAAGTAGTTGCCATCGGTAACGGCAAAGTGCTGGAAAACGGTTCGGTTCGTGCCTTGCAAGTCAAGGTCGGTGATAAGGTCATCTTCGGTAAGTACTCCGGTCAGACCGTCAAGGTTGACGGTAACGAGCTGCTGGTCATGCGCGAAGAAGACATCATGGGTGTTGTAGAGGCTTAATCCTCGCCACTCTGCCGCAAACCCGGATTCAACCGTATTTGGAGAACTAAAAATGGCTGCAAAAGACGTAAAGTTTGGCGATTCCGCTCGTCAGAAAATGGTTATTGGCGTCAACGTACTGGCTGACGCAGTAAAGGTAACTCTGGGCCCCAAGGGTCGCAATGTGGTTCTGGAGCGTTCGTTTGGCGCCCCTACCATCACCAAGGATGGCGTATCCGTTGCCAAGGAAATCGAACTGAAAGACAAGTTCGAAAACATGGGTGCTCAGATGGTCAAGGAAGTGGCTTCCAAGACATCCGACGTTGCTGGTGACGGTACTACCACCGCTACCGTTCTGGCTCAATCCATTGTTCAGGAAGGCATGAAGTTTGTGGCTGCCGGCATGAACCCAATGGACCTGAAGCGCGGTATCGACAAGGCTGTAGTCGCTTTGGTAGAAGAACTGAAGAAGAACAGCAAGCCCTGCACAACCAGCAAGGAAATTGCTCAGGTTGGCTCAATCTCCGCGAACTCCGACGAAAGCATCGGCAAGATCATCGCCGACGCAATGGACAAGGTTGGCAAGGAAGGCGTTATCACCGTTGAAGATGGTTCTTCTCTGGAAAACCAGCTGGATACCGTTGAAGGTATGCAGTTCGACCGTGGTTATCTGAGCCCTTACTTCATCAACAACCCAGACAAGCAGATTGCGTCGCTCGACAACCCGTTCGTGCTGCTGTTCGACAAGAAGATCAGCAACATCCGTGACCTGCTGCCGGTACTTGAGCAAGTTGCCAAGGCTGGCCGTCCTTTGCTGATCATTGCTGAAGACGTAGAAGGTGAAGCGTTGGCGACTCTGGTGGTCAACAACATCCGCGGCATTCTGAAGACCGTGGCAGTGAAGGCTCCTGGCTTTGGCGATCGTCGCAAGGCCATGCTGGAAGATATCGCCATCCTGACTGGCGGTACCGTGATTGCAGAGGAAGTTGGTTTGACTCTGGAAAAAGCTTCGTTGGCTGATCTTGGCCAGGCAAAGCGCATTGAAGTTGCTAAAGAAAACACCACCATCATTGATGGTGCCGGCAAGGAAGATGCGATCAAGGCCCGTGTTGTCATGATCAATAAGCAGATCGAAGAAGCTACCAGCGACTACGATCGCGAGAAGCTGCAAGAGCGCAAGGCCAAGCTGGCTGGCGGTGTAGCCGTGATCAAGGTTGGCGCAGCCACTGAAGTTGAAATGAAAGAAAAGAAGGCACGTGTTGAAGACGCACTGCATGCGACCCGCGCTGCTGTGGAAGAAGGCATTGTCGCTGGCGGCGGTGTTGCGCTGCTGCGTGCTCGCTCTACCCTGGCTTCCGTCAAGGGCGATAACCACGACCAGGACGCAGGCATCAAGATCGTTCTGAAGGCGATTGAAGCCCCGCTGCGTCAGATTGTGACCAATGCCGGTGACGAGGCCAGCGTGGTTGTTAACCGTGTTCTGGATGGCAGCGGTAACTTCGGCTACAACGCCGCTACCGGTGAATACGGCGACATGGTTGAAATGGGCGTTCTGGACCCAACCAAGGTGACACGCTCCGCTCTGCAGAATGCTGCGTCCGTGGCTTCACTGATGCTGACGACCGATTGCATGGTTGCAGAACTGCCTAAGGATGACGCCCCGGCTGCCGGTATGGGTGGCATGGGTGGTATGGGCGGTATGGACATGTAAGGCTCTTGGCTTGCGTGCTGGTTTCCGTAGCAGGAGTCTGGGTACGCAAAGTTCAAACAAAGACGCCCGCGATGGCTTTCATCGCGGGCGTCTTTGCTTTGGCGTGTCGATGTACTGTCTTGGGACAAGTATTTTCGTGGTCGATGGATGTTGCCGATTCACTTATTCTTGAATTTGGCTTATATCTCAAACTGAGCCAATAAGGCGGGGAAACCCACCCAAAATGGACGTTGGTCGGCGACAACTTGATCCAAATGGCATAAGCGAGGATTGCTTTTCCCAGCTATATAGGTTTAAATGTAGAAATGACAATATCCTGTTTTGAGTTTATTGAATAAATTCAAACACTTCTCGCGTTAATTTCACAAAGGAATTCAGCTGTGATGCGCTTTTTCGACTCCGCGAAAGACACGTCCGTTGGCAAATGGTTTGCCATGGCCGGTCTGGTGCTGCTGACAGCCTGTAATGGCTCCGGTGGGGGCTCCAGTGGCTCAGTAAACACCGGCCAGACAGGGCCTCAGCCTGCAAGTATTTCAATTCTTGCCAATTCGACTCAACTCAATTCTGATAACAAAACAGCCGTAGAAATTACCGCTATTGTTAAAGATTCAGGTAATGCAGCGATGGCAGGCCAGACTGTTAAATTCAGTACGACAGATGGCGTGGTAACGGCTGAGAATCCGGTCACCGGTAGCAATGGTTCCGTTGTCGCTAAATTAAATACCAGCGGAGATCCTTCTAATCGTAATGTTACCGTTACAGCAACCTCTGGAAAGGTTAGTAGTAGCGTAACGGTTACTGTTTCGGGTACAAGCATTGCTGTATCGGGTACCTCCTCCATTGTTTTAAATAGTTCGACGGATCTGGTTGTTTCTGTTACCGATTCCAGTGGAATAGGAATTAGTAATAAGCCGGTGGTGATCACCTCGGCTTTGGGAAATACGCTTAAAGTTGTACAAAATGGCAATACAACCGAAGGGGTTGGCAAAGTATCGACAACCACGGATAGCCAAGGCAAGCTGACTGTCACTGTGAAAGGCGACAGGGCAGGGTCTGATATTCTGACTTTTGGTGCCGCTGGTGCAGCCAAACAGTTCAACTTGAACGTCAGCAGCTCAAGCTTCCAGTTCATTGGCTACAACGGCCAGACCGATGTAGTGCTGCGTACACCGCAGTTGATAACCGTAAAGTGGTTGGAGGGTGGTCAGCCTGCGGTAGGCCGCACCGTCAATTTTTCTACCACTCGCGGTACTCTGTATGACGCGAGCCAGTCTGGTTTAGTCCCAGCATCGTCATCGACCACAAACTCCCAAGGAGAGGCGTCGATCATGGTGGCTTCTGATCAGGCAGGTTCTGCCATTGTGCTGGCGACGAGCTCGGGAGGTACGACTTCCAATACTATTTCAATGCGGTTTGTAGCCGCGACTGCCAGCCGTGTCGATTTGCAAGCAGACCGTACAACGCTGGGTGTATTCAAACCAAATAATGCGGCAAGCCAAGCTACTCTAACGGCCGTGGTTCGCGATTCTGCAAATAATTTGGTCAAAAATGCTCGCGTCGAATTTTCTGCGATCTCGGATATTACCGGCGGTACTTTGAGTAGTCCCTCCGCATTGACTGATGAAAGTGGGATTGCTTCGGTGGTATATACGTCAGGTACGATCAGCAGCCCGAAAGATGGTGTTGTGATCCGGGCGACCGTGCGTGAAGTAAATAACAGAGTGATAACAAACGGGGTGTCCAGTGACATCAAGTTGACCGTTGCAGCACAATCCCTGTTTGTTCGTTTAGGCACTGATAACCTGCAAGGATCTGATGGCCAGACTAATTACCAGAAGACATATTCCGCTATCGTGACGGATGCAGCAGGAAACCCGGTTGCAAATCAACCTGTTCAGTTTACCTTTGTTCTGGATCTTTATTACAAAGGCTACTTCTCTGCTGGCGCAGAAGAGTGGGTTCCAACCTATACCACCGTATGTGCTTCTGAAGATGTCAATTACAACGGTATTCTTGACCCGGGTGAAGACATTAACGGCAACGGTCAGCTTACACCTGGCGCAGTGGCGAATGTTACTGCAACCGCAAATACTAACGCAGATGGTATTGCGACAACCAAGATTACATTCCCCAAAGAGTATGCTTACTGGGTACGCGGGACTCTGGACGCAACTGTAAAAGTTGCTGGTACTGAGACTCGTGCAACGGTAAAGAATATTATCCTTGAAGGGGTAAAAGGTGATTACGCTAAGGATAAGCGCCCACCGGGGCGCCTAATTGAGGGCGGTTATTTCCAGCGAAATGTGACAGTGCGCCAGTTGAATCGGTATTTCACCGTGTCGAACACTACTGGCAACAACGGTACTTTGGTCGAAACACAAAAGCCTGATGAGACTATTACGCCGGCCTCACAGCGTTGGGTTGGACCTGCAGTTCCTGGTACGCAGACCGTTTTCAAAACACGTTCACCAAACCTGACAGACGTACAGATTCTTACACAACCCAATGGAACAGCGGTTAATGAGACCACTACAACAACGTTTACGGAGGTGGTATTCCTCCAGTCATTGTCAGTGATTAGTCCATATGGCCAGTCAGGAACCTGTTCTGATACGAACTAAATAGGTCCACCGTTGTGATCAGTGTGAAACACCGGCCTGGTTAGTGTTGATGTTCAACTAGACCGGTGTGTAACCAAAACAAAAGCCCGCCAAGTTTGGTGGGCTTTTGTTTTGGAGCTTTCTCGAAGGGAGTCAGTGGTTATGATGAGGACGGATTGTGCGCAGATTGTCGATCAGATCCTTATGCCGACTTTGACCAGATCTGGTGATACTTTTCCATCAATTGCTCTTGAGTTTCGCGAAGATCTGGGTCGAAAGGTATGCAATCTACAGGGCAGACCTGCTGACATTGCGGCTTATCGTAATGGCCGACGCATTCCGTACACAGCTTGGGATCGATGACATAAATCTCGGCACCTTGCGAGATTGCATTGTTTGGACATTCGGGCTCGCATACATCGCAGTTGATGCATTCGTCCGTAATCATGAGTGCCATGGCGGGTCTTCCTTAATAATTCCCAAGGTTTTTACTCGGGTATTTTCCCGCTCCTTGCGGGGTATGGCAAGTTGCTCATGGCTAAGGCTCGGATTGGCTGCGTTTTATTATCAAGTTTAATGTCGGCGGGGTGATAAGTGTTGTGAAAACAATGACCAAAACCAAGACCGAATAGAGTTGGTCGGGGATTACCTGCAGCTGTTTGCCAATGGCTGCGAAGATCAATCCCACCTCTCCTCTTGGCACCATGCCCCATCCCACCAGCCAGCGATTGACAGGTCCGGCTATTGTGGCAGAGGCAATCTTTCCAATGACGGCAGCTGCAGAGATCACCGCTGCAATCAAGATAGTCTTGCTGTCAGCCAGCGTTGCCAGGTTGACCTGCATGCCACTCATCACAAAAAAGATCGGGACCAGCAAATAGCCAACCGGCTCAATCTGCCGATTCAAGCGGTGCTGATTTTCTCTTTCCAGAAGGTGTTTGACTGCCTGCTGCAACATCGGCTCAGCGGGCGTCATGACTTCTCGAAGTTCCACATGCAGGCTATCTGGTTCGAAGTTGTGTACATAGCTGGCTTCAAGAATCAGGCCTGCGGCGAACGCGCCAACGATGGGGTCCAGACCTACCAGATTGGCGGCGTAGGCAAATCCGAAACAGAAGCACGCCAGCATGGTGAATTGCATGGCTTTACCCGGGTTCAGTCGCGATAGCAACGTTGAAATCAGAGGGGCCAGCTTGCGGCCGACGATGATGGAGCCAGCGAGAAAGGCAACCGCTAGCAACAGAATTCGGCTGACTTCAATGGGAGAGATGCTGCCCTTGCTGGCAATTGCGCTGACCACGGCAAGAATCACCAAGCCTAGTACGTCATCAATGACTGCCGCCCCAAGCACAATGGATGCTTCGACACTGTGCAGAATGCCTGCGTCTTTAAAGACGCGGCCGGTTATTCCAACGGAAGTCGCTGTGAGCGTTGCACCAATAAAGAGGTAGGTAATCGAGCTCGACTCGGGTAGTAGCAATGGGCCGATCAACAGCGTTCCGAAGATAAAGGGGATGATTACACCCACGCTGGCAACCATCAGTGCGCGTAGCCCCACGCGACGCATGACATCAAGATTGGACTCCAGGCCGATTTGAAACAGCAGGATGATCACTCCGAGTTTGGCCAGGAATTCCATGATGGAGTCACTTCGTATTGCATCCAGCTGATGGAGTCCTAGCAATCCCAGATTACCTAAGATGATCCCAATCAACAGCTCTCCCAAAACTGCGGGCTGACCGATCTTTTCGATCAGGTTGGATAACCGCGCTGCCAGTAAAATTATGAGCAGCCAAAGCAGATGGGTGCTGGTATGTGCTGTGCCGCTTGCCCATGCGATGGCTGGTAAGGTCGAAGCAGTGCCTAGCAGGAATAACTTGGGATCGCGTCTTTTCATTTCGGCCCGATGCTCACGGTGGAGGGGGAGTTTGCGCAGGGTGGGTGAACGGCTCAAAAATGGCCATCGTGGACTTCCACATCCTCATTCGGGGTATCTCGTGAAATGAGTCCATAGTGAACCATCCCCGCTTTGCCTTTCTTTACGGTGCGCCATCCGCTTAATGTCGGCCATTTATCTGTTTCTACATAGACGTATGCCGTTTCAGCCAGATGTGGCGCCAGTTTGGCCAAGGCTTTGCCGAGAAGATCCGAGTGGAAGGGCGGGTCGAGGAAAACTACATCAAACGTTTCTTTGTTTTTATCGAGAAAGATCATCCCATCCATGCATAGCACTTCGATGTTGCTCGCACCTAGTGTCTGCCGGTTCTCTTGCAGTGTTTTCGAAACGCTATGGTTGGCTTCGATCATAATGACTTTTCGGGCGCGCCGTGATGCGGCTTCAAACCCCAGGCCGCCACTACCTGCAAACAAGTCGAGGCAGGTTTTCCCCCAAAGATCCTGGCCGAGCCAGTTGAAGACGGTCTCCCGCACGCGATCTGGCGTGGGGCGCAAACCTTCTGCATTTGGAAATTTAAGCTGGCGTCGTTTCCATTCTCCACCGATGATACGAATCTGATTTTTTTGCTTGGGGGCGTGGCCAGATGATTGAGGGCGGCTTCGTTGCATGATCGTTTTTCAAGCGGCGCTTGGGCCGAATGGCTGCAAAAGATAAAATGCTAACCCAATTCGATATCTATTCCTTCTTCGCCTGCTTCATAAGGCAGAATTCATGACAGAACACGATTCCAATACCCCCCCGAAATCAACTGAACCTTCCGCCTGGAAAAGCCGCCTGAAGCAGGGCTGGAAGTTACTGAACACCGATCTGGGTGAGCTGATGAGAGGTGATGAGGCGGCTCCTACTGCTGCCCCTCATGTCCCGGCGACTCCGACAGCCGAAGGCGAAGGCGCGCCCGAATCTCAGGCGCCGATCGCACCTGCGGCAGAACCGCTACCCCTCGCAGCAGATCCTGCAAGCGTAGAGCCGCCGGCGCAAGTTACCGAGCCAGTTGTCCAGGCGCCAGCTGCTGTTGAAGAAAAGTCCTTCTGGCAAAAAACGGTCGAGATACTGAATACCGATGTCACGGTGTTGGCGAAAGACGTCGTTGAAGCTAGTCAGGAAGTCTGGCAGTACAAACTCAAAGCAGGTCTAGCCAAGACGAGAGACAAGCTGGGTAAAGAGCTTGCGGCTTTATTTGGTGGGGGTCAGATTGATGAAGACATCTACGAAGAGCTGGAGTCCATTCTGCTGACAGCCGATATGGGTGTGGACGCGACGAATCACCTTCTCAAGCAAGTCAGAGAGCGTGTCACATTGGCGGGGCTGAAGGATGCGTCCGAATTGAAGGGTGCACTGAAGGGGGCTCTCGGTGATCTGATCGCGCCGTTGGAGCGCCCACTGAATACCGACAGCGGAGCACCGTTCATCATCATGGTGGCCGGTGTCAATGGTGCAGGAAAGACCACGTCGATTGGCAAATTGGCGAAATATTTCCAGTCCCAAGGCAAGAGCGTTTTATTGGCTGCGGGCGATACCTTCCGCGCAGCAGCCAGAGAACAGTTGATGGCATGGGGCGAGCGAAATAATGTGGTGGTAATTGCGCAGGATGGCGGGGATTCAGCAGCTGTGATCTTTGACGCAATCCAAGCAGCCAAGGCCAGAAATATCGACATTGTGCTGGCTGATACGGCCGGCCGTCTGCCCACCCAGTTGCATCTGATGGAGGAAATCAAGAAGGTGAAGCGGGTGATTGCTAAAGCTGAGCCTGATGGCCCTCATGAAGTATTGCTCGTCCTGGATGCCAACATCGGCCAGAATGCGTTAAGCCAAGTAAAAGTTTTTGATGAGGCGCTGGGGCTCACGGGCCTTGTTCTGACCAAGCTGGACGGTACAGCCAAGGGGGGAGTGATCGCAGGCATCGCCAAGACACGGCCTATTCCACTACGGTTTATTGGTGTGGGAGAAGGGATTGATGATCTGCGGCCTTTTGTCGCCAAAGACTATGTTGATGCGTTGATTGATTAATCTACCCATGCTTGCTTGAAGCGATAAACCATGGGCGTCATGGATGAGATCGGTTCTGCACTGTGTTGGATTTGGAACGGAGCCTCAGGCTCCGTTTTGTTGTGAAGGTGATAACGCATGATTCAATTTAATCAGGTGACAAAACGCTATCCCGGCGGACTGGAAGCCTTGCGGAGTTTGTCATTTCAGATTGAGTCGGGTGAGCTGGTGTTTCTGGCTGGCCATTCGGGGGCAGGAAAGAGCACTTTGCTCAAGCTCATTGCCGGAATCGAGCGCCCAACCTCCGGTAGCGTAGTGGTGAGCGGCCAAAACCTTGCCAGTTTGAAACGCGCCTCTGTGCCTTTTGTGCGGCGGCACATTGGACTGATCTTTCAGGACCACAAGATTTTGTTTGACCGCAGTGTGTTTGAAAATGTCATGCTGCCTTTGGATATTGTTGGCTTCGATCGGCGAGAGGCAACACGTCGGGTCCGGGCGGCGCTGGATAAAGTGGGCTTGCTAGGCAAAGAAAAGCTCAATCCTGTCGCGTTGTCAGGTGGTGAGCAGCAGCGACTGTGCATTGCCAGAGCCGTAGTACACCGCCCGGCCATATTGCTGGCCGATGAGCCGACAGGCAATCTTGATAGAGCTTACTCGCTGGACATTATGGAGTTGTTCAAGTCATTCCATCAGGTTGGCGTGACCATCATTATTTCAGCCCATGACGAAAGCCTCATGGCTGATTATGGACGTCGCATTTTGCGGCTTTCGAAGGGGCAGTTTACCCAATGAAATCCTGGTTGATTGCACACAGAACGGCACTACTTGCCACACTTAAGCTATTGCTTGCTGCGCCACTTGCAAGCTTCTTCAACGTTTCAGTAATCGGGGTGGCGGTTGCCCTGCCGCTGACTTTGCATGTACTGGTAACGAATATGCATGCTGTTGTGGGCAGAATTCCTACAACAACCGAGGCGACGATTTTTCTGAAGCCCTCAGCCACCCCCTCGGAAACAATGCGCCTGGAAAAGCAGCTGAAAAGCCACCCCGAGATCGCGAAGGTACAGGTGGTGGATCGCGCCATCGCGCTCAAAGAAATCAGCCAGCGCAGTGGGATCGGCGAGTTAGTGGGCAATCTTGGCGAGAATCCCTTGCCGGACTCGATTCTGATTGAACTCAAGCAGGCTGGGGCCTTGGAGCTAGTGCTTGCCACCATCCGCAAAGATCCTGCAGTCGATGAAGTTGAAGCTGATTCGGCGTGGGCTAGGCGCTTTTCAAGCATTGTTGATCTGGGCGAACGAACAACCCGTCTGCTCGCAGGTCTTCTATTGTTGACTCTCGCATTGGTGACGGCGAATACCGTCCGATTACAAATTCTGACGCGCCGAGACGAAATCGAGGTGTCCAAGCTGATTGGCGCAACAGATCACTTTATTCGTCGGCCATTTTTGTATTTTTCTGCCCTGCAAGGCGGGATGGGAGCGTTGCTAGGGTGGGGAATTGTCCTGTGGGTAGTTGCCGAATTGAATCCACCGCTGGAGCAGTTTGCGCAACTGTATGGCGAGACCTATCGGCTGAGTACCCCGTCGCTAGAGGCCGTGGCAACTGTATTTGCCGGTGCTTTGGTGGCTAGTTTGCTTGGGGCGTTATTTGCTGTGCGGCGCCATCTGCGTCAGCTGGATGCGGCATAAGCCTCTTGGAGCGTCATACACAACGTGTGTTGCGGGAACTTATTCTTCTGCTAGCACTCTCAGATGACGAGTGCTAATATTTGATCGTCATCCATGTGCTTGACAGAATTCAGGAGAGATTTGATGAGTGCCACGTTCGCTTTGCCCGTACTGTCCGACGGTCTTGACCGCTACGTACAGCAGGTATCTGCAATCCCGATGCTTTCGCAGGAGGAAGAAACCGAGTTGGCGACACGTTGGCAACGGGAGCATGACATTGATGCGGCAGGACGCCTCGTCTTGTCCCACTTACGGGTAGTGGTATCAATTGCCCGGGGCTATGCAGGCTATGGCTTGCCTCAGGCAGATCTGGTGCAGGAAGGCAATATCGGCTTGATGAAGGCCGTTAAACGCTTCGAGCCAGATCGTGGTGTGCGCTTGTTTTCCTTTGCCGTGCATTGGATTAAGGCTGAAATTCACGAGTACATCCTTCGCAATTGGCGCTTGGTTCGGATCGCGACGACCAAGGCGCAGCGCAAGTTGTTTTTTAATCTGCGTAGCATGAAGCAGAGCTTCTCAGCTTTGTCGCAGTCCGAAGCCAAGGAAATCGCGAAAGACCTCGGTGTTAAGCCTGAGGAAGTGATGGAAATGGATACGCGCTTGAGCGGCCAGGACGTGACGCTGCATGCGGAAGAGGGTGACGAGGAAGGTTATGCGCCGATCGACTGGTTGGCCGATACTCACAACGAGCCGGTAGCCGTGCTGGAACGCCGGGCCGTCGATCACCTGCAGTCAGAGGGTTTGTCTGAGGCTCTGGAGAAGCTCGATCCACGCAGTCGTCGAATTGTTGAGGCACGCTGGTTGGCGGAGGGCGATGCGGCAACCTTGCATGAACTGGCAGCGGAGTTCGGGGTATCGGCCGAGCGAATTCGCCAGATTGAGGTTAAAGCATTACAAAAAATGAAAGGCACGTTGGCTGCTGCCTAGGCCATTGCAGCCTGTCCTGAGCTGGGCAATAGCGCTAGTTTCAGAATAAAAAATAAAAAGGCATCCTCTTCAGCGGGATGCCTTTTTATTTGGGCAAAGGTTTAGCTTAGCTGGCGCGGTTAGGTTGAATATCTTCTGTTACATACTTAACAAACGCACCTTCCAAGGTAAGTGCGGGTTTGATTTCTACAATCTGATGGTCGGCAGCTCTTAGCTGTTCCAGCAGTGGCCAGAGCTGATCCCTTTCAATATTGGTAGACCATCGCTCGCCGACATCCTTTTCCATGCCCTCAATTGCTTGTGTGCCCATACTCCTGACCAGTACTTTGCCCGTGTCGCCAACCAGCTCATGTGGTTCTTGAACGGTACGTAGAACCCCTTTGTGGATCAGGCCAAAGCGGTCTGCCAGTCGCTCGACGTCGTGCAAAACATGGGAAGAGAAGAAAATGGTGCCACCTTGGTGGCGGTATTCCATCAATACATCAACCACTTCTTTACGGCCTATTGGATCTAAGCCTGACAAGGGCTCATCCAGAATCAACAGGCGGGGCTGGATTGCCAAAGCATGCGCAAGGACTGTGCGTTGAGTCATCCCCTTGGAGAAGCTACGAATGCGCTTGTTGGCTACATGCGCGATACTGAAACGCTCCAGCCACTTCATGCAGTGCTTCTCGGTATTGTCCACTTTGAGCTTATGCAAACTGACTCCCATTTTTAGCACTTCGAGTGGGGTCAGGTAGTCATAGAGATAAGGATTTTCTGGTACGTATCCCATACCAAGGCGGGCATGATGGTCAGAAACATCTGTGCCAAACATGCTGGCTTTGCCGCTGGATGGACTGATGATGCCAGTCAGGATCTTGATCGTTGTGCTTTTGCCGGCACCATTGGGGCCAATGAAACCAAAAGCTTCTCCTTGATTGACTGATAGCGTGACATTGTCGAGCGCCTTGGTGGACTGCTTTTTTCGGTCACGATAATGCTTGGTTAGGCCTTCAAGTGCGATAGCGCAGGTCATGGTCATATGCGGTTAATTAATTAGTAGATGGCTTTTTATTGAGCAAGACTGGTTGCCCTTTATCATCCAGCACATAGCCGAAACCAAATGGATCGACAGGCAGGCTGGTGAGTAATTTGTGGGTAACCAAGTCATCCAGGCGAGCTGGCGGCCTTCCTGTTTGCTTCTGAAATTCGGCAGTAGCCGTACGCAGCGCTTTCAAGCCCTGCAGCCGACTAATTCGAGCATCCAGGTAGCGCTGGAGGTCTTTATCTCGTGTGGATTGCCGCATTGCAGAGATAGTGCCAATCGCAATATCGACGTCGTTACTCTTCTCGTGCCATTTGGCGGCAATGGCCAGTAGGGCCGATCTGTCGCTACCAGTACTGCGCATGGCAGCTTCTTCCAGATCCCGTCCCGCCCCGGCATAGTCCATATAAAAGTATTGTTGGTTAAATCCATGGAAGAATGATGGTAGCGGATCCTTCTTGCGAGCCTCTGCTGCACGTTCCAGGACATACTGGGCAGCATCTACCTCGCCCGTCCACGGCAGGATGGCGGCGGCGAGGTAGTAATTGTCTTCGTGATAGGGATTGAGTAAAGCCGCTTCTCGCTGAACACGCCCGAGCACGTGAGACGTGGTTTCATCGAGTTTGTCTGTCCCCACAACAATTGCACGGAACACTGCGATATTCGCTGCCAGGTAGCGATCCCCGCCGGCAAGAGCAATTTGGACTTCGGCGGGAACTGATACTCGCAGCGCGTCCTGAATTTTTACCCCAGGCCGGTGGCTTAATTGGTTGACCGCAATGCCATAGATGCCGATCCCCAGCGCAAGCGAGAGTGCCACGCCAGTGGAAAAGCTCTTATTACGCGCCATCACTTACTCCTCGCTCTGCCAATAGATCTTCCAGGGCATCTGCAACACGCGCCAGAACAGCCTTCCAAGGCTCTCCTCTCTTCTGTCGGAAGAGGCGGGCGGAGGGGTACCAAGGTACATTGTCTTTCTCAAGTTGCCATCTCCAATCGATCCCCTTGAAAGGCAATAAAATCCAGACTGGGCAGTTGAGCGCGCCGGCCAAGTGAGCCATTGCCGTATCGACGGCAATGACCAGATCCAATGATTGGATATAGGCAGCGGTATCGGCAAGATCATTGCAATCGGCAACCAGGTTATTCAACTGAAATTCCGGGTGGTCCAGTGCCTGATTAGAAGCAATATCCTTTTGAATGCTATAGAGACTGATCTGATTTTGAATGGCCAGTAGCGGCGACCAATCTGACAAGTGGGTTGAACGATACTTATCGTTGCCATATGCAGGGTTTCCAGCCCAGACGATGCCTATCTTGAGTCGCCTATCTGACGAGAGCTTTTGCTGCCAGTGCTCGACAGTCTCTGAGGGAGGTTTAAGGTATGGGGGCGGGCTTGGGTCAACCTCCAGCGACACTCGCAAAATGTGTGGGAGCGCCATGACGGATACGAGGTAGTCTGCATTGAGCGTGTCGTAATCCGACTTGCTGAGCGCAATAACCTCGTCCACCCCCTTAATCGAGGAGAATAAACGATGCAGGTTATCGGTAACCGCAAGCGTTTTACGTTTAGCGGGCGGCAGTAATGGCAATAAGCGGATGAATTGTAAAAAATCGCCAATACCCACATTGCAGTAAATGAGCAGGTGTGAGTTAGAAACATCACTCGTGCCTTCCCAAACGGGAGTCTGTAGCGGAGGGGGTTTTATTCCTAAATGTAAATGTTTCCATCCATCTGCATAGTTGCCTTTCTGAAGATATTCCCAGGAAAGCGCAATATGGGCTGAGGTGTAATCGGGTGTTTGGTTGAGAACCTTGGTGAGATGAGAAATACCAATATCTGTTAAGCCTGAATGCAGAGCAATTAAGCCGATATTGTATAAGTCGTCTGTCTCGGTACTGTGGTAGGTCAACGCCTCTTTTACGGCCTTGGCAGCAAGTTCCGGTTCGTCCAATTCGTCCAAAGTCAAGATATAGGACATCAACGCTGGTAGAGTTTGCTTTATTTCTAATGCATGCTCAAGAATATACCTCGCCAGTTCGGGGCATTTCTCATTCAGCAAAACTCTACCTAAATTTGACCAGACATTAAAATAGTCGTACTTATATAGGATAGCATGCTGATAGCAGCGAATCGCCTCCTGGGCATTACCTTCTTTTTCGTACAGAAAGCCTAAATTATTTGCAGCGAAAACATGCCGCTTACAAGAAGCAAGCGCTTTTCGATAGAGAGTGATTGATGCTTCTAAGTCGTTCTGGCGATAGCGCGTACGACCTGCTAGATAGTTGAGGTTAGGAGCTTCTGGTGCTCTTGTGAGGCAGACTTCCCAAATCTGCCACGCTGCTTCATAGTTCCCCCCATCATGTAGTAGTTCACCTAAAAGTCGATATCTATCAAGTGTATCCTTAATTCTTAAGCTGGACCTGAGTAGCACTTCTGCCAAACTCGAATTTTCCTTTTTCAGGGCTATGGCAGCTAGAGTTTGTAATTGCCAGCTATTTTCAAAATGATTAACCTCTGATTTAAGCCAGTTCGCTGTAACTGGAAACTGCCCATCTTCCAGGCGCATTCCAATTGCCGCCACAAGCTGCCGGCTGAGCGATTCGCCTTGGGACACCAAAAGAAATTGTTGAAGGCTATTATCGGAGTCTTCCGAGGAATTCTCTTGATTAGTGAAGATCTCGCAGAGAGTTTTTTCTGTGTCGGGCAGTAATGACTTGTTAGCATATACATGCTGCAGCAAAGCATTCCTAATTTCCTCGATTACCAAGGCCCAAGTATTACCATGTGAGGCTTGTCGAAAAATTCGGAATGAAGGGTACCAGGATGTCGTATCCCCACTTATGGGCCAACGCCAATCAGACTCAAAAGGCAGCATGATCCATGTCGGGATTCCCATCGCACCGGCTAAATGAGCAATCGAAGTATCTACGGAAATTACAAGATCAAGTTCACCTATGGCAGCAGCTGTATGTCCTAGATGCTCAAAGTGATCTGATAGAGGAATGATGCTTAGACAATCAGGGTCATCTTGCAATTCACAAGTGGCATGCCCTTTCTGCAAGCTATAAAACTGGACACCCGGTACTCTTCCCAGAGGGAGTAAGTCGCCTATACTGCAAGAACGTTGATAGTCCCGCCTATGATTGGGATTGCCACTCCACGCAATCCCGACTTTTAACAGCTGAGTTTGGGTAATCCACGACCGGGCTTCTTGGATAAGCGCGGACTTCGGTTTTATATAAGGCGCGACAGGTAGTGCGCCATCATGTAATTGGCAAATTCCGAAGATTGGGATTTGGAAATCTATTTCTGGAATTTCTGTTTCTTGCGACGCTGCTTCTTCTGCGCCGTCTAGGTATGATAAGAATTCAAGCATCACACCTGGAATATCAAATAAAACAGTCTTTACTCTATTCTTTATCCATGGTAAATATCGCAAACACTGTATAACGTCGCCAATGCCTTGCTCTGCATGAATCAATAGAGTTCCATGCAGGATTGGCTGACCATCCCATTGTGCATATTCAATATGTGCATGTGGCCCACCTTGCGACCCAGGCCAAAAGCGTGATTCATAGTAGTGCCATGCTTCATCTATACGATTCAGTTTGAAACAAGCAACCGCTCTGCAGAAGTTTGCATTCGGATCTGCAGAAAAGTCTTTCAATATTCGGTCGACAGTGGAAATAGATTCTTCATATTTATTTTCTGAATGTAGAAGAAGAGTGGCCTGCCCTAAAATACCAGGTTCGGGATTTGATTTATTAATTTTTTCATGGAGAAGTTGAAGGGCTGGTTTATTTAAGCCAGCAATTCGTAAGCATTCCATCAGGGGAAGGCCCATGAATTCCTTGTTTCCCGTTGAGGTGCAAGCTTTTTTGGCTATTAATAGACCTTCAATAAATCGATTAGTACGAAACAATACCCTTATATAAGTGGAAATTACTGCTATTGATTTGTCAAATTCTAATGCTCTTTCAATCGCATTGGTGCATGAATCATTCTCATTCAGAGAGAAGTATGCCTCAGAGAGCAAATGCCAGCCATTTGAAAAGTCCGAGTGTATTGAAAGTAAAGGCTCAAGTAAATGAGGAATATCTTTTATGCGATTAGTTTGAAAAGATGCAACTGCTAAATTGAAAATAACGGTCGGGTCTTCTGGCGTGAGCTGATGAGCTGCTTTAATGCAGTCGTATACCTTTTCCAGATCACCTGCTGATTGATAGATTTCGGCCTTATGCAAGAGAAGATCAATTGATGTGGCATCTTTTAAATTAGAAGCATCTAAGATTTCGAGTGCACTATCTGGCCTGTTTTGAGCTGACAAATACCCAGCATATAAAATTGCCAGCCCAGTGCTTGAATGAGAGGATTGAGTCCAGAGGTGCCAAATTTCATCCATTGCAACTAATGCATCGCCTGTGCTTGCCAAATTTAAGAATTGTGATATTTCAGAAAGAATTAAACCTTCGTCGTTAGAGCTGGAAAGAAAAGTGCGTACATTCTTAATTATTTGTGTACTCATGATTTTCGGCGTACTTAGTATTAGATAAATTCCCGACGATTAAACTGCCAAGTTGCAAGTGCCATCATAATGATGATGTAGGCGAAACACATTGCGGCGGAGAGTAGCATGGACAAGGAATCTAAATTCTGACTATATAAAGCAGCTACACGAATGTCCATTCTGCTTAAGTCAGGCATTATCCAGAGAGTCGCAGAAAGTATGGGATCGAATATCGGTGCTATATCAGCAGCCATATCGCCTTTTCTTCTCAGGAATTCTATGGTTGGGCCGAGGCTGCGCGCGGCAATGGAGAATGCTGCACCCATGGCGAGGGGAAGCATGGGGGTAGTCGATATGCTCGCAATCAGCGTTGAAAATGCGGCTACTACTGCAAGATCAAGAAAGTTAAAAGCAAGAACTAGAGGTAATTGGGTCAAATCAATAGGGGTTGATTGTTGATAACCTTGGGGTGTTGCTAACTTGATGGTAATTAATAGCATTACGCCAAGTAGCATTGTAGCAACTAAGGTGAGTAACAAAATACCCAAATAACGACCTATGATATAGGCAGATCGACCGATTGGATAAGTTAATGCAAAGAAAACTGTTTTTCGCTCAATTTCTTTCCCTATTAACTCTTGACACCAAAATAAAGTCATTAAGACGCTGACAAATCGCATGGATGACAATCCAACATCCATAGCAACTGTAGAGGGCTGTCTTCCCGAAAATGTTGCAGCCAGAATGGTTCCACCCATTGATAGTAGGCTTATGATAAAAAGGGCCTGAAAGCTGCGACTACGGTAGCCTGAATACCAAGCTGATAGTAAATGCATCCACATGGTTTTCCCGTCAGTTTTGAAAGCGATGCATATATTTTAATGGTAATCGCATAAAAGAAAAACCGGCCTAGGGCCGGTTTTTCGGATTAAAGCCACTGCTTGTTTTTAGGAGCAGCCATCACCAGTAGCTGTGGCTGCTTTGGGAGCCGGAGTCGCTACGCTAGAGCCGTCACAGTCGCGTACACCACCACCATTGCTGCTACCGCCAAATGCCCTGGTTCCCTTTGTGCTGGCGGTGCTTACTGCAACAGCAGTAGGGCTGTCCAGAGCAATCAGTGCAACGTTATTCGAAAGTTTGAAGGTAAATGCATTCTGAACAAAGTTACCTGCGGTAACTGACCAAGTGCCCAGTGTACCTGTTGCATTTGCAGCAACCGATAGCGCATTTGCTGTTCCGGCGGTTAGACCCATGGCAACTACGCCACCTAATACAATCACTTTAGTGCTCTTTTCCATCTTTAATCTCCTGAAGCTCAATCGAGTGCCGAGAATTGAAGTTACAACGATCAGAAATTAGCTTGTGGTATTAGAGGCTGCGGTTGTCAGGAAATTGCGGGCATCAGACTGAGCGGCTTTGTCTTGGCCTTTCTTTTGGTATTCACTAAATTGAGGAATTGCGATTGCTGCCAAAATACCAATGATTGCAACGACAATCATCAATTCAATAAGGGTAAAACCTTTCTGTAACTTCTTCATTGTAGTTCCTTTCAAAGGAAAAAGTATTTGGGGTAAAACTTACTACGTAAGAATAAATAACAGGTTGGTGTTAACAACATTTGTCAAACAATCGTCCTGCGATCGTGACAGGCAGCAATTAAATTACAAGATGCTTAACCATTTCCCTCTATGCTTTGCTACATTCGTGTATAAGCAAACACAGTGCCAGCTTACCTCTGAAGGTTTACTGAGCGTTTTCCTGTAGGGCTTATTTGGTGTGGATGAGGCGGCAGACCACGTGGATCGTAAGGTAGCGAAACCTCGCATGACCAAAATGGTCACTAACTTACCTGAAATCGACAAAGTAAGATGGGGGGCACGCTTTCTGATTGATAAGTGTAGGCGGATATAGTGCTGTAGTGGTCACGTATTTCCGGGCACAGTGTTAAGTGTTTCGGCGGTTGAAAGCTGCTCGAAGGCATTGTGTGATCGGTGGTTCAAATGTGAATACAGCTGACGGTCGTTGTGGAACCCGACAATTGTAGTCGGCAACATCACGAATGGCCTTATCCTGATTGGCGTTATCCTGTCGCCAAATGCGCTCCATCACTGCGTTGACGCTCCTATGTCAAGAAGCGTTAGTTGTGGCAGCTAGGTTCGCAAGGATGAGAGGGTATAGCTCTCTAACGATATATGGCTTCAAGCAGCGATAAATTTCTTTGTTCGACATGCCTTTCGCTGTTCGTCGTTCCACATAAGCCTTAGTTCTGGGTTCGCTCCTCATTCGAACTGTAGCAATGGTCCACAATGCCTTGTTGGCCGATCGGTCATCGCCGCGGTGTAATCTATGTCGCACCGTTTTTCTTGACATCCGAATCCATAGCAGTGCCGGCGCATCGTCGCCATGACATATCTGAAGCGACTTGGCTCTTGCTGGTGCCTCTTCTTCCGGGGCGATAAGAAGATTGGGGTGGGGTAACCAAGGATAACTGATTGTTTATCAATGCTGTTTCTGGATTTTGTGCACGGGTGCGCCATGGAGGGATCTTCCTCCCAATCAGGGCGACTGGATAACACCACTCGACGCTTTTACCGATAGCACGACAAGGGTGTTTGGGAAAACGGCATGAACGTTTGATCTCTGACCCGGACTGTGAATGGCTGATGATTGATATTTCCCATGTCAAGATTCATCCCCGACTTAGCCGGAGCGCGTGGCGGCAATCGGGTAAAGGGCATAGCAAAATCAAGCTATATTTTGCTGTCGATGCACATGGTATGCCATCCACATCCTGCTGACAGCCGGAACGATCGCTGATTGCACCCAGGCAGGTACCTTGATCGAAGGGCTGACGCCTCGGAACCTCGAAGATTTATATCGCCACCATCATCTGGTTGAGAAAGCCATTCTGCAGCTCAAACGCTGGCGCGGCATGCAACTCGATACGCCAAGCATATGGCCTCTTTTCTGGCCGCCGCCAAGATCCGCTGTATTGCTATCTGGGTACGCGTCTTGTGACGACGCCCTTTAGTGTTTGGGGTTGCAAGTTTAATGGAATATAAGAAAAAAGCAGAGGTGTAAGCCTCTGCTTTCGGTGTTTGAAGAAATCCTTAAAGGATTTCTAGACTTGATCCGATTAGGAGCAGCCATCCTTGTCTGCATCTGGCGTGGCTTTGGGAGCAGGATTGGCTACGCTGCTGCCGGAGCAATCTTTAATGCCGCCGCCATTGCTGCTGCCGCCAAAAACACGAGTCCCTTTTGTGCTGGCCGAGCTTACGGCTACAGCGGTGCTGCTATCCTGAGCGGCTAAGGATACGTTGTTAGATAGCTTGAAGGTGAAAGAGTTGGTTACAAAACCGCCAGCACTGGCGGTGCCTGTTGGGACAGTAAACGTGGCCACCGCACCAGTAGCTGATGCTGCGGCGCTTACCGCGGTTGCATTTGCAGTACCGGTAGCCAAACCCATCGCTACTACACCACCCAAAATAACAATCTTAGTGCTCTTTTCCATTTTAAAAGCTTTCCTGAATTTGCAAGAGTTAATGTCAGTAACTAAAACGCAATTAGCTCGAGGTGTTTGATGCTGCGGTAGTCAAAAAATTACGCGCGTCAGATTGAGCGGCCTTATCTTGCCCCTTTTTCTGGTACTCGCTGAATTGAGGAATTGCGATAGCAGCCAGAATACCAATAATGGCAACAACGATCATCAGTTCGATCAGGGTAAAACCTTTTTGCAACTTCTTCATTGTGTTTCCCTTTCAAATGAAAGTGTGGGTTGAGTTTTGATTTCGTGAGCTTATTTTACTTTAAATTTTTATACCGTGCAAATAAATTTGCTTTTTATGTAAAGTTAAACGCAATAAAGTGACTCTGCTTATTGAAAGAATATCTTTAATAAGTAATGATTTTAATCGCAAAAGATTCGAATGCTGGTAATTGTTAATTACCAGCAATAGATATCTGCGGTGAGTACAAGCAACAGGATTCGACCGGAACTAACGACGTGCTAGAGTGGGTGCTGAATTACTTGGCTTGAGCGAGAAATCTTTGCAAAACAATCTATTGTAAGTCACTTTAAGTTTAATTCATCAGAGGCATAAGTATATCTCAAAAAAGAAAATATGCAAATGTCCTGAATTGTTAGTTGCTACTCCCTGCGGTGGCGGAGGTTAAAAAGTTACGCGCATCTGACTGTGCGGCCTTGTCTTCTGCACGGCGGATGTATCCGAGCGTTTGTGTAATGGCAATCGCCGCCAATATCCCGATGATTGCAATAACTATCATCAGCTCAATCAGGGTGAAGCCTTTACTGCTTTGTCTCATCCGAACCTCAAATTTACAGCTAGCTACTCTTAGCAATTAGGATGCCAGGTTGGTAGCCGCGGGCGGAAAAATACCGCCAATTATGGCGATTGCATGAATCGACGCTGCGTGATTGCTCTCTGTGATAGATGAACGAGGTGGGTGGATGGCAGACATCTTGACGAAGATTGTCACTTACTAACTCCTTACGTCCGTGTCGGAGGTTGTTAATCAGGCTCGGGACAGTGTCAGTATCGCGCTTTCATCGACTTCGTCGATTTGCGCTGGCTCAAGAAACATATTGGCGTAGGCCAAGTAGACCTTCTCTTTGATGAATACTTCGAAGAGGTCCAGGTCGATATGCTGATCCTTTGCCATTCTCGCCAGAATGGTGAGCGATTCGGATAGTGTTTTTCCTGGCTTGTAGGGGCGGTCGCGCGCGGTGAGTGCTTCGAAAATGTCGGCAATGCCCATCGTCCTCGCTTGAACAGACATTTGATCTCTGGTTAATCCACGCGGATAGCCTTTTCCATCCATCCGTTCGTGGTGTCCGCCGGCGTATTCGGGCACGTTTTTGAGATGCCTTGGCCAAGGAAGTGCTTCGAGCATCTTGATGGTCACCACAATATGGTGATTGATGATTTCCCGTTCTGCATTGGTCAATGTTCCTCTGGCAATCGAGAGGTTTTCTACTTCTTCGTCACTTAAAAAAGGCACGGTGTGACCGTTTGCGTCAGACCACTGATAACTGGCGATCTGCTGAACTCTGGCGATGGCATCTCGATTCATGAATTCACCGCCAAAGTTGGTATGTCTGAGAAATTCCCTGTCCGCATCATATTGTTCAAGGTTGCGAGCATGGGTGGCTGCGTCGATATTACCTCGCAGGTGTGCAATCAAGCTGTCTCGTTTAAGGATTTCAAACCGTGTGTCAATCAGTTCGATGCGGTCGAAAATGGTTTGTAGCTTGGTTGCCTTGTCTACAACATGGACGGGCGTGGTGACTTTGCCGCAATCGTGTAAAAGACCAGCGATTTTTAACTCATATCGATCTTTCTCGCTCATGCGAAAGTCTTTGAATGGGCCCCAGTCAACCCGGTTGACCGCATCGGCAAGCAGCATGGTCAGAACGGGTACCCGTTCGCAGTGCCCGCCAGTGTAGGGGGATTTGTCGTCAATCGCGGTGTTGATCAGGTTAATTAATGATTCGAACAAGTCCTGCAGCTGGTCAATCAAATGGCGGTTAGTAAGGGCAATGGCCGCTTGAGAGGCCAACGATTCGACCAGGCGCTGATCTGCGTGGGCAAAGGGGACGATATTGCCCGCCGCATCCTGGGCGTTGATCAGTTGAAGTACACCGATGATTTCGTTTTCGTGATTTTTGAGGGGAACGGTGAGGAATGACTTTGAGCGGTAGCCGGTATTGGCGTCAAAGCGACGGGTGCCGGCGAAGTCGAAGCCATCTTCGGTATACGCATCGGCAATATTGATGGTCTGGTCATGCAATACCGAGTAGGCAACCACCATGCTGCGATTGGGTTTGCCCGCTGCATCAAACAAAGGGATGGGCGGAAAGGGAATCGAGACGCCTGTGGTGCCTCCCATGGCAATGCCCAATGAATCAGTACGGATGATCTCGAATTTCAGTTTGCCATCGACGACCAGATACAAGGTGCCTGCATCGGCGTGGGCGAGTTCTTTGGCGGCCAGCAGAATGTGCTCAAGCAGACGACTGGCATCTCGCTCGCGCGAGAGCTCGCTACCTATGGCGTTGAGTCTTTCCAGTCGATCTATTAACTCGGTGACGTTCAACATAGAAGCCTCCTGGCCGAGCGCTGGGCCGCTCTGGCAGCGGCTAGATAAGGGGCGACTGCTTGCTCAGGGCTGGATGTTACAGATATGCGCAGCAAGACCAGGTATCAAATTAATGCTCCGTTCTGATCTGAAACGGGAGCGTCAGCGGAACCCGGCTTGCCTGCCTCTAGGTATAGTGCAAAACCATTTACTTGCCATGTCTTCGGAGGGCTCTTATTACTTAATGCAGACGGCCCTGACCTGATGCATGTCGGTAATGCCCATCAGCACTTTTTCGATGCCATCTTGCTTCAGGGTACGCATACCTTCTTCCAACGCCACGGCAAACAGCTCGGCGACTCGCGCGTGTTCTTGAATTTTCTTTTTGACCGGATCGGTTCCAACCAGTAATTCGTGCAGGCCAACGCGCCCCTTATAGCCGGTGCCTGCACAGGCATCGCAGCCAACGGGCTTGTACAGCGTCAGCTTCCCATCTTTGTCGCTGAATTGTTGTAACCATTCTTCTTTGAGTGCTTGTTTCTGCTTCTCCGGCTCGGCTAGCCACGATGTCGTACCAAGCAATTCTTCAGAATACTCGCGCAGCATCATTTGCATTTCCGCTTCTTCAGGCTGGTAAGCCTGCTTGCACTTGCAAAGTCGCTTGGCCAGACGTTGCGCCAGGATGCCCAGCAAAGCATCGGCAAAGTTGAAAGGGTCCATACCCATATCGAGCAAGCGGATGATTGATTCGGGTGCACTGTTGGTATGCAGGGTTGCAAGCACCAGGTGGCCTGTTAGCGAGGCCTCGATACCGGTGGAGGTGGTCTCTTTGTCTCGCATTTCACCGACCATGATCACATCCGGATCGGCGCGCAAAAATGCTTTCATTGCAACGGCAAAGGTCAGCCCAGCCTTTGGGTTCATCTGTACTTGCCGCAAACCCTTTTGCGTGATTTCAACCGGATCTTCCGCAGTCCAGATCTTAGTTTCCGGGGTGTTCAGGTGTTTGAGCACCGAGTGCAGGGTGGTGGTTTTACCAGAACCCGTGGGGCCGCAGACGAAAAACAGGCCATAAGGCTTTGAGATGACCGACTTCAGGTTGGTTTCGTTGCGCTTCGAGAAACCCATTTTGTCGAGCGGGATGGGTTCGCCGGAAGCCAGAATCCGCATGACTACGTCTTCCATCCCGCCGGCTGATGGGATGGTGGCGACCCGCAGTTCAATATCCAATGGCCCGAACTTCTTGAACTTGATCTTGCCGTCTTGCGGTTTGCGTCGTTCCGAAATATCAAGATCACACATGATCTTGAGTCGCGTCACCAAGGGTTCGCGATAAGAGGACGGCACCTCGATGTATGGCTGCAAAGAACCATCTCGCCGGAAGCGGATTTCGGTCTTGGCTTTGCCGGGGTACGGCTCGATATGAATGTCGGATGCCCCCATGTTGTAAGCATCGACAATGATCTTGTTGACCAGCTTGACGAGTTCGTTGTCGGCTGCCAGCGAGAGCGCTTCGGCACTGACGCTGTCATTTTCGTCATCCCCTTCGTCGAGGTTGGATAGCAGCTCACCGATAGATGCCCCACCATCTGCTTCGGCGCCCCCATAAAACAGATTGAGCGTCTGCACAAACTCCCGCTGGCTGCAGACGTGATAGGCAATGGTCTTACCTGGGAATACTTGGTTTACCAAGCGGCCACCACGGACCTTTTCGGGGTCGGTTGTGATGACGATCAATCCTTCCTTGCCATCTTCCACCGGCAGCCACTGGCTGCTTTCGGCGAAGTCCCGCTTAAAAGAGCGCAACAGGTCCAGTGGCTTTACGCGTTCTGCCTTGAATGGCTCATAAGGCACGCCAAAGAATTTCGAAAGTGATTGCCCCAAGGCAGCAGGCGTGACCTGGAACTCGCGCAGTAATAGATCTTCGATGTCTACGCCATGTTCGCGGGCAGATCGAATGGCTGTTTCAAGCTCGGTAGCGACGATAACGCCATCCGCAACCAGATAGTCGTACTTGGTGCGGGCGACAAAGCGAGAAGATTGCTGACGAAGCTTGAGGGCGATGGCCAGTGTTTTGCACAGTTCCACCAAGCCTTTCTCGGCGAGGGCAGGAAAGGGGCGTCCGGCCCGGTTGTTGATGATCTGCACCACTCCGGCCAAGTTGCCGGTTTTTTCCTCAAGAATCGGGCCAACCAGCATTTGCTTCGTCCGGTAACCCGTGCGCTTATCGACCTCCTGCAAGAAATTCAGATTCGGGCTGTAAGATTTCAGTTCTGCCGCATCGTATACGTCACGGATGTTTACCATGCGGCGATGGTTGGCCACATAGCCGGCTACACTTTGCTCGTTGATCGGAAGCTTGAGGTCTTTGAATGAGTTCAGCCCGGTTTTGACCTTGGAAATGATGGAGCCGCCATCTTCAGTAGAAATATAGATGGTGAGTCGGTCTGCGTTGAACAAGTCGCAGATGGCCTGGCTGACTTCGAGCATGATTTCATCAATGTCCGACGTCGCATGGATTTTGTTGGCGACGGCTTGCAGACTGCGCGTGAATTGCAGCTCGATACTCAGTTCCGGGTCACTGGCCGGGCGGGCTGCCGATTCGGGTTGGCTCATTCTCTCTCTCGATTGCAAAGAATCCGGCAAACAAGACGGCAGGCGGTGGGATTACATGCCGTCAGAAGTCGAAAATCTGGCTGTTATAAAGCATCTGTGGACTGTGCTGGCTCGCATCCTGCCCAATTTCCTGCATGGTTAGCTCAATTTCACCGGGTTTCAGGTGGGTGATGAAGACCTCAGCGGGACGATGCAGCTTGGACAGTTCATCTGCCAGCATGCTTGGGCATAAATGCTTGGAAGCTTCCGCCAGCTTGATTTCGCGGTTACAGAAAGCTGTTTCAATAATCAGGTAGCGCAGGTTGGTAATGGCATTGACGACGGGCCAGAAGGCATCGTTTACGGTGGTGTCGCCACTGAAAACCAAGCTGGCGGCGCCGCTATCCAATTGGTAACCAACAGCTGGGACTGTATGCAATGCGGGCAGGGCAACAATCCGTCCCCCTCCATCCAGCGGGAAGACTTCGCCTTCTTCGAAGGCGGCAAACTGCATGAATGGGGCCTGGACGGATGGAATTTCGCTGAAATCCGGCCAGATGAGCCAGTTGAAAATATGCGCTTTCAGAATATCAAGCGTGGCCTGGCTGGCATGAACCACAATCGGGCTGGTACGCAGGGCGCCAACCGTATCGACCAGCAAGGGCAGCATGGCAACGTGATCCAGATGGGCATGGGTGATGAAGATGTGATCAATCGCAGCCAGTTCTGCGACGGATAGATCGCCAACACCCGTACCTGCGTCGATCAGGATTTTGCCGTCGAGCAGCATCGAAGTGGTTCTGAGCGTTCCGCCAATACCGCCGCTGCATCCGAGTATTTTCACGCGCATGCTGATCTCCGGCCTATTTCGTATCGAATTCGTAAACCCCATCCCAGTTGGGTGGCGGAGGGGTGTGACGGAAATTCTTGATGCGGTCGAGATAGACTGAATAGAGTTTGCAATCGGGTTGCTGCTTTTTTAGGTTGATGAGTTGAAGTTCAGCCATGTCCCAGTTTTGTGTCCGGTAGTGCTTGAGCGCTTGGTGAAATAGCTGGATCTGATTCTGTACGGCTTTATCGACATTTTCCTTGCGGCCTACCGGCTCGAAGATGGCGACCGGGTCTTCCTTGCCTTTGACCTTCACCCGATCCAGTTCGCGGAAGATGACTGTGTCGCCCACGGCGTTTCGGGTTGCTTCGCCTACGATCATGCCGACTCCATATTGCTTGGTAATTCCCTCAAGGCGTGATGCCAGGTTTACCGCATCTCCCATGACGGTATACGCCTTGCGAATCTGCGATCCCATGTCGCCAACCGTCATCCTGCCGGTGTTGATCCCCACACCGATATGAATTTCTGGCCAGCCCTTTTCTTTCAGTTTAGGCCCGAGTTCGGCAATTGCACGTTGCATCTCTATACCGGCCAGCACGGCATTGGTGGCATGGTCAGGGTCGTATATCGGGGCACCCCAGAATGCCATCACGCAGTCACCCATGTATTTATCGATAGTGCCCAGATATTTACTGCGGATGACTTCAGACAGCGTGGTCAGAAATTCATTCATGAATCGGGAGAGTTCTTTGGGATCCATGCTCTCTGAAATGGTGGTAAAGCTGCGAACATCCGAAAACAGCACCGTCAATTCTCGGCTCTGACCATCCATCGTATATTTTTCAGGGTCTTCGGCCATTTTTCCTACCAATTCAGGCGGGACATATTGACCGAAAAGGCTGGCCATTTGCCGCTTTTTACGGGCCTCGAAGAAATAGCCATAAGCCATGTTCAGTGCAAATAGCACGGTAATCAGCGTAATGGCACTGGCGAGCGGAAAGGCGACATTAGCCTTTCGCCAAAGCAGGAAATTGCCGGTTACTACCAATATCAGCAAAACCCCTGTGGTAATTGACGCTTTGAATGGGTCGAGTACGACCAGCACAATCGACAGAACAATCCCAAGAAACAGCAGCTGCAGGATTTCTGCGCCGCTGATATAGAGAGGGTGATCGGGAATGGCGCCATCAAGCATTCCCGAGATCAGATTGGCATGAATTTCGACACCGGGGTATACCGGGCCAACTGGCGATACCCGCAAGTCCTTGAGACCGGGGGCTGTTGTACCGAGCAGCACTAGCCGCCCCTTGAGTTTGTTGAGGTCAACGGTGCCCTCATAGACGTCGGACGCCGAAACATAAGGAAAGCTGCCATTGCGGCCGCGATAAGGGATCAGGGATTTGCCTTGGTCATCGACGGGGATCGAAATCGGTCCCACGCGCAGCGACTCCATAACGTTGTAGCTTTTGCCGAAAAGTGGCTTGGGGTAATGGGGCTCAATCGGAGGATTGCCAAGCACGGCTCGGACCATGGCCATCGACAGGGATTCGTAATATTGACCGTCGATTTCAACCAGATTCCCGACTTTACGGGTTACACCGTCAATATCACTGGAGGGGACGAAGTGGCCGCCCGTTGCAGCGCTCTGCGCAAGGATGGGCAGATTGGCGCCATAACCTTTGGCAACATCCACCAGAATATCGCGTCCTTTGAACATCCCTGCAGGCAACACGGGCTTGGGCAGCTGTCCTGAGCGCGGAGAATCTGCCACGTTGTAGTAGTAGCCAAGGACGATCTGGCGTCCCTTCAGACGCTCCGCGAGGAGTTGATCGTAGTCGTAACGCTTTTCCAGCTCGGGTAACAGCGCGAGGTAGTCTGTACTGGATTTGAGGTCGGTCTGCGCCAGCTGCCGCAAGACCCGTAGACCGGAACTATCGTCAGGCTCGGCAAATACCACGTCAAACCCGACTACACCAACCTGATAGCGGTCAAACAACTGATCTACCAGCTTGGCAACGATATCGCGTCGCCAGGGCCATCTTCCCAGTTTGGCCAGACTCTTTTCGTCGATATCGACAATGACTACACGCGGATCAACGGTGCCCGGCATGGTGGCGACCATTCGGGCATCGTAGAGCCATAGATCAAATTGCCGCAACGCATGCGGTGTCCAGTAGCCGCCGGCATAGCCAAGCAGATAGACCAGAACCATCACACTGAGTGTGAGTTGTAGCCAGTGCTTCTTGATCGTATTCCACATGGCCGCGTTGTCCGCCAAGAGCGAAGACTGGTTGAATAAAAGCACGCCGGTCAGAAAGATCTGAGCGGACATACGCCATACGAAGCCACTTCCCTGGTTACCTGAAGGAGCACAGGACGCATTGCTTGCGCTCGCAATCACTGCCCTTCTTTGCGACTACCCTGCCATTTCGGGGTAGCCGCGTGATGCGTGCCTCAGCACTTGGCTTGGATTTGCCACCCCGCAGGCTTAAAGCAAAGCCGCCCCAAGCGCATCCTGCGCTAGCTGGGCCAATGGCGCTATTTGTAAAACAGCTCCATTTTGATGCCAGCCAGTTCAATCACATCGTGGTCTTTCAGCACATGCGCCTGGGTGCCAACCGGCTCGCCGTTGACCGTCGGGAATTGGCTGCCTTCAACATGCGTCAGGAAATAACCATTTGGCCGCTTGGTGATAATGGCAACCTGAACACCCGGCTTACCCAGCGAGGTCAGGTTCTTTACCAGATCCAGTGTTTTGCCGGCGTTAGCACCATTCAGTACCTTGATGGCCGCAGCCGGAACTTCGGGAGGGAGCCCCAGAACTGTCGGTTCACCGTGCGAGCTGATCTGCTCGATTTGGGTCGCGTCTGGATTGAATTTGGGTGGAGGGGGCTCTGCTGCAGGGGGGGCGGATGGCGCTGCCGGCTTGGCGGCCATCGGGGACCGGATCACCATGGTCTTGTCGAAATCTTCTCCACCGCCTTTGGCTGCGCTGGCTTCACGCATGTATTTCAGCTTGTATTTGCCGATTTCAACGACATCGTTATCCTGCAGAAAATGCTTCTGCACCGGATTGCCATTTACCAGTGTGCCATTGGTGCTATTTAAATCTTCCAGAAATGAGTCATTCTGGATTGTTGTGACCAAGGCATGTTCACCAGAAACGGCCAGATTGTCGATCTGTAAGTCGTTATGTGGTTTTCGGCCAATTTTGACCTTTTCTTTATCGAGCTTGAATTCGCGGAGAACCATTCCGTCGAGGCTCAAAATGAGTTTCGCCATAGTTTTCTCTACCCTCGTTTATCGCGCAAACCACGAAAATAAGCGCGCCCATAAACTGCGTTCGGCGGCGTAATCGTGTTTAACCTTGATTAGTATGACCGAAACATTATCGCGTCCGCCATTGTCATTGGCCATTTGTATCAGCTGTTGCGAAGCCAGTTGCAGATTGCTGCGCAAGGTGGTCATTACCAATGCAATATCTTCGTCCGGCACCATATCGTTTAAACCATCGGAACAAATCAAATATATATCGTTGACTTGTACTTCGTGGTCATTCAATTCGGGATTCAGCTGCGGGTCGATCCCGACGGCCCGTGTCACCAGATTTTTGTTCTGCGATTGCCGCGCCTGCTCGGGAGTGATGAACCCACTGTCGATCTGCTCCTGCAGTAAGGAGTGGTCTTTGGTGAGCACCGTGAAATTCTCGCCGCGCAGACGATACACCCGTGAATCACCGACATGAGCGATGGTCAGGCGATTATCGTAGAACAAGGCGGCCACCAAGGTGGTGCCCATCCCGGCGCATTGGGGCTGGCTTTGTGCTGTCTGGAAGATGGCCAGATTGGCTTTCTCGATTTCATCGCGCAATATCCGGTGCGCCAGCGGCTTGCCGCTCATGGGCTCGGGTCGATGGGGTGCCATCGACTCCAATGCGCCTTTGACGCCCTCTGAAATCAGCGTGACCGCAATGCCGCTGGCGACTTCTCCAGCGTTGTAGCCGCCCATGCCATCCGCCAGAATGGCCAATCCCAATTCGGGCTTGTAGCCGATTGCATCTTCGTTATGTCCTCTTACCATGCCGGAATCACTGATTCCCTGCATTTCAATCGCGTGAACTAGCGTCCCCATCGTCACCCCTTAAGCGACACTGCGCATTTCCGCAGTGCTTGCGCGAACTCCGCGCCAGTCTGAAAACGTTCCTCGGCATTTTTCTTGAGTGCCTTGTCGATGACTGCTACCAGGCAGTCCGGCAGATTGGGATTGAGTTCTTTAGGATTCCGATAGGGTTCATTGGCAATCCGGAACATCAATTCCGCCATCGACTCGCCTTGGAAGGGCAGCGTGCCGACGGTCATCTGATACAGCATGACGCCCAGCGAAAACAGGTCTGAGCGGCCATCAATTTTCTTGCCCGATAATTGTTCGGGCGACATATACGATGGTGTGCCAAGCACCATACCCGTCTTGGTCTTGGAGGAATCGGTAATGCGTGCCACGCCGAAGTCTGTCACCTTGGTCTTCTTGGTGTCGGTTTCGTACATGATGTTGGCAGGCTTGATGTCGCGATGCACGATGTTCATGGCGTGGGCTTCGTTCAGGGCTTCGGCCACGTCATAGACGATTTTCATCACCTCCGGGATCGGCAGCAAATGCCCGGCCTTGGTGTAAGGCGCAAGGTCTTTGCCTTTCAGGAACTCCATCGCGATATAGGCAAGATCATGTTCTTCGCCGACATCGTAGATCTTGACGATGTTGGGATGGTCAAGCTTACCTGCTGCTGCTGCTTCGCGAAAAAAGCGCTCGCGGGCATCTTGTAACTCCTCCGCTTCAAACTCCTGAGACAAGGCCATGGTCTTGATTGCAACTTCGCGGCCAATCTTGGGGTCTCGCCCCAGATAAACGACGCCCATTGCCCCCTTGCCCAGCTCTTTCTCCACCTGATAGCGGCCGAGCATCGGCTTTTCAATGGCGCCGCCTTCGAGTACCAGCGTACTGGCATTCGAGCGGGTGCTACCGCCACCCAGCATGACGGTTTCGGCCATCTGCTTGGAACGGGTCATCTTCTGTTCCAGATCCTTGTACTTCGGATTGAAGTCGGCCATGTGCCGATACACCATCTCGGCCTTGTTGAACTGGCGCTTGCGCTCGAAATCGAGCGCCAGGTTATACAGCAGCTCCATCATCGAGTCGTCCATCGGAACCTTGCGAAACTTGTCGAAGGCCATGTCCAGCTGTCCTTGGCCCTGAAACGCCAAGCCCAGCATACGGTTGGATTCGGCCGCTGAGAGTTCCGATGCTTCCTTGCCTCGCTCGGTCATCAGGAAGCGCTTGGTAGTTAGCAGCAAATGGCCGAACAGCAACAGCGTCGCAGCTTCCATCAAAGGCAGATGGGTAAGTTGAATGGCCATCATGCCGATGTCGGCACTCACCAATACGGCAAATACCCCCCCTGTGATCGCAGCGCCTTGCGCGGCCTTGAGTCTGGGCAAAAGGCCGATGAGATAGGCGGCAACCAGCGCAATCATCAGGATGGATAACCAGCCGGCCCAATTAGGTAACTTGACATAGTGGCCTTGCAAAATGTCCGAGACGGCATGAGCAAGGTAAACCGCCGGGGTAGTAGTGGCCGATACTGGCGTGACAAAGGTAGAGCCGATCCCTGGCGCGGTAGCGCCGATCAAGACGATTTTGTCCTGATATTTACTGACCGGAATCTTGCCGCTGGCAACGTCATAGAACGAATCAGCGCTGAAGGCCGGCTTGCCGTCGCGATCCGGGTAAAAGTACGACGCCATCAGCGCGTTGGGTCCGGTGGCGACCTGTAAGCCACCCAGCTGCATGACTTCGCCAGTAAAAGTCACCTGCTTCAAATCGAGGTTCAGACTCTTGGCTGCGACCGCCAGGGCCAGGGAGGGATAGGTCTGATCGTAATAGCGCAGGGCCAGAGCCTCCTGCCGGACGATGCCATCTGCTTGGTCTGGTACTACGTTCAACGCCCCCAACGCTTTGGCCTGGGTACCGAATTGTTGCAGTGGGGCCAGGAAGCGGACGGTGGGATACGGTAGAGAACCGGAGTCGGCGCCGGCAACGTTGATCTGGTTCTTCAGTACGTAATCAGGGGTAGGGGCATCCGGGTTGCCTTGCGGCTCACCTCGGTCAAACACCATGGGGAGCAGGACGTTTTTCGCCTGGCCGATGCTGCGTGCCAGTTGCTTATCGAAGTTCAGCTTATCGGAGGCGTCTTCCAGCAGTTTGCCAAACTGCTCGTATTCGGGGGAACCCGCTTCTGCACCGTTGGCTTTACTCTTGCGATACAGGTCAAGCAGTTGATTGATGTATACCGTGCCCTTGTCCTGCTGTGGTTCGGTAAACAGGACGGTATTGGCGATCAACTTGGGTTTGGCAGCGGAGAGTTTGTCCAGAAACTGCGCGTGAACATCACGAGACCACGGCCAGCGGCCGATGTTGGCGATACTTTGCTCGTCGATGGCAATAATGGCGATGCGGTCATTGGGGACGCGGTTGGCCAACTTCATTCCGACATCGTAGGCCTTGTTTTCCAGGGCATTCAGCAGGCCGGTGCCAAACTGGATGATGGCAAATATAAGCAGCATGACAATGCCGACGAACCAGTCTGATTTCCAGAACCCCTTCTTCATCCAGCTCCCCTTGTTTCGTGCCCGCCCTGTTCGGGCGTTCAATTCCCCGTTTATCTGCCGGGCTCGTCGCGATTGCTCCGGTCAAACGTTGTGAAAACGGTTTGCCCTGCATTGACATTAGCAGGTCATGGCAAATCTGCCGCCCGCTGCCAAGCCTGTATTCAAATGCTTTGCATGCGACAGGAGGCGCAAGGCTAGCCGTATACAGCGCCGACGGCTAGAGCTTGCTGCACTTTATGTGAACTATTCCACAAGCTTAAAGTGGAATATTCAAGTGGAATCTGAAGATTTAAGTCGAAAGTCCTGCCAGAGGCTGGCTGGGGGGGATTGTCAGCTAGCTGAGGTGAGGGGGTGTTGAGAATGCGAGGGCCATTTTTTTGGTGAGTTCTGCCCAAGCTTCAGGTTGGTAATCTTGCAGGTGCTGATGGCTTCGAGACCAGCCAAAAGTCTGTGCTACAGCCAGCGTTAAATTCAATGGTACGGGATGAATCTCGGACAACCCTACCATCAGCTCGCCTTCGAACAAGGCGCGCACGTCAAAATTAAACAGGATGTCCTGCTCCAGACTGGCATGAAACAGGGCCAGCGCGTCATACTCGTTGGTGGTCTCGACCAGATGAAGGATTTCTTCAACACGGTTGAGGGCATCGGCCTCAAGTAGGCGCAGGCGTAGCCAGTCAACGGTCTTGGGTTCTTTCTCGGCCATCCAGTGATCGGGCTCCAACCAGCGGCAAACCTCGACACAGCGGCGAATCACGTCATCCTGCAGGGTCTCGATGTCGCAGCAGATATACAGCAGGCCGTCTTCAAACACAGTCCAAGCCAGCGGTTCTGACAGCACGGGCTCGGCCAGCCTGCGTTCCAGTGCGGCCAGTGCTGACTCGATCTCACCTTGTTCGCATAACTGGGCGAGTTCCTGAATCCATGGCTGCATCAAGGCTTCCAGCTCAGCTTCGCGGCCGACGGTGGGGGGGGGCGGCTCTGGCGCTGCCAGTGGGGTGGCAACGGGCTGGGACATTTCCAGCATGAGAGCCGTCTCGTAGGCATCTCGCAGTGTCTGAAAGGCTTTGGGGTCATCCTCGGGCCGGGTACTTTTGAGCAGGCGGGCGTAGGCGCGCTTGATGTCCTGCAGCCCGCTTCCTGGTGGCAGGCCTAGCGTCGTCCAGCAGGTGAGGGTGAGATTGTCCTCGTTCACAGCCAGCTTTCTCCTTCAATTTCGTCTAGCAAGGATTTCAAATTTTCACGGGCCTGTTCGATATCTGCATTGTCTTGTCTTTCCAGTGCTGCCTGGAAGGCATTGGTGAGTTGTCCCACCCATAGCCGATCTTCCCCCAATGCTTGCTGATACAGGCGCTCGGCACGCGTCAGCAGTGCGGTGTTGGGGAGCTGATCCCTGGGGTGGATTTTCAGCCGGGTCAGTGCCCGTAGCTTTTCTTCAATTTCTTCTGCTTTGAGTACGCCAGGGTTTTCTTCGATCACCAGACGATGTTTCTCGCCGGTTTCGGCGACGGTCATTTCGGCTTCGAGCAGGCCGTTCACGTCATAGGTGAAGCGAATCGACACCATCTGGCCGGAAGGCCGGGGCGGGGTGGGCACCGTGAGCTCGCCAAGGAATATATTGTCCTTTACCAACCGACTCTCGCCTTGAAAGATGCGAACATGAATGGCGGGCTGGTTATCGCTGATGGTGGTGACGGTCTGCTCCCGCGAGATTGGCACGACGGAATTACGCTCGATAATCGGCAGAAAAAAGCCTGGCTGATACTGTCCTGGCAAAATTTCTTCCGATACATCAACGCCGAGTGTGTAAGGGCAGACGTCAGTCATGACCACTTCATTCAAGGCGGCATCACGGGCTTTCAGACCTGCTTGCACTGCGGCCCCCAAGGCAACGACCTCGTCAGGGTTCAGGTGCATGGATGGCAGACGGCCAAACATGCGGGCGACCAGCTTTTTCACGAGTGGCATGCGGGTGGCACCGCCCGCCAGCACGATATGATCCAGTTCGGCAACACGGATACGGGCGTCACGCAATGCCCGTTCGATCGGCTCGCGCAGGCGGTTGAGCAATGGCTGAACACTTTGCGCAAACATGTCGTCGCTGATCGTCCATTCAAGCGTCTGGCCCTGCCACGGCAGGCTCATGGTGGCTTGTGAGGCGGATGAAAGCATCCGTTTGGCCCGCTCGGCTTCCTGTCGGAGCTGCTGATACAAAGCTTGGTCGGCCTGCTTGTCGAAATGGTCGAGTGCAGGCTTTACGGCGTCGATAAATCCATCTACCAAGGCTTCGCCAAAATCCTCGCCGCCCAGAAAATTGTCGCCGGCCGAGGCCCTGACTTCCATCACTCCTTCAAACAACTCCAGAATCGAAATGTCGAAGGTACCGCCCCCAAGGTCGAAAACCAGAAATTTGCTTTCCGGATTGTTGTCGTGCAGGCCGTAAGCCAAGGCTGCGGCGGTAGGTTCATTGACGATCCGCTCGACAGTGAGGCCTGCTAGTTGGCCTGCAATCTTGGTGGCTTTGCGCTGGGCATCGCTAAAGTAGGCTGGAACGGTAATGACGGCTTCTGTGACGGTCTCGCCCAAAAAGCGCTCGGCATCCGCTTTGAGTGACCGCAAAACCAAAGCAGAAAGCTCTTCGGGCCGGAACTGCTGGTTGCCCAGCCGAGTTGAGCGGTCACTGCCCATATAGCGCTTGAAGAGTGCGGTGGTCAGCTGCGGGTGCGTCAGCATCCGTTCCCGCGCAGGCAAGCCCACCAGAATTTCCCCCTGATCATCGAAGCCGACAACCGATGGCGTCAGCATGTGGCCCAGGGCGTTGGGGATGGTTTGGGCTTTGCCATCGCGCCAAACGGCTACCAGGCTATTGGTTGTACCAAGGTCGATACCGATGATCATGGTTTGTTGGAACCTATTTCGTTGCGTTACACGAGCAGACAATTAACTGGGCGCTGTGGGTGATTGGGCTTCCCGATGGGGTTCCAACCCTGTCGGGAGGGCGCCTCGGCGGTAAATCGCTTTGCGGCAACCGTTGCACAAAGCCAAGTCGACTTTATGGAGCAAGGCAATGTTAGGACGCTTACTTACGCGACCAACCGCACTCACCCTGAACTCGACTGCATACCAAAACGTCAACAGAGCCTAGCCTGCATCTGTAACCAGCAATTCTGTGAAAAGCCGCTATTTTAACAGGGTGCGGGCAGGCATCTGGCGTGAACTGGATTGTGGGTTTCCGGGTCGGAGTTCATTGCGGACCGAAATCTTGTTCTTGATTTTTGACTAATTGTTTAAAAATACTTCGCTATCAATTTGTCATATCTGTGTAGAGAATAAGACAGACAAGGTGGTGGCTGTGATCAACTATTTTAAATACATGGACTTGCGATGACTCCTGTGCGCTACACACTGACAGCCCGGATTCTTCACTGGCTGATGGTCTTGCTGATTCTGGGGGCGTTTGCCTTGGCGCTGTCGTTTGACGACATGCCACTTTCGCCGCGCAAGTTGCAGTACATCAATTACCACAAGTGGTTGGGTATCACCGTGCTCTGGCTGGTGGCCGTGCGACTGTTGTGGCGACTCAAGCATCCGGCCCCTGAACTGCCGGCCCACATGCCCAAGCATGAAAAGATGTTGGCGCATCTTGGGCATATTGGTCTTTATGTATTGATGTTTGGCGTACCGATTGGCGGCTGGTTGATGTCTTCGGCCAAGGGTTTTCCGGTGGTTTACCTTGGGCTGATTCCGCTGCCCGACCTGATTGGCAAGAACGAAGAGCTGGGCAAGCTTTTGAAAGAGGGCCATGAACTGTTTGCCTGGGGTTTGCTCTTATTGGCGGCTGGCCATGCGGCGGCAGCGCTGAAACATCATTTCATCGACAAGGACGACGTTCTCCGGCGCATGCTCGGATGATCGTTGCACAGGAGTTTTATTCGTATGCGTAAGGTCTTACTTTCTTCAGTGGTCGCGATGGCCTTGGTAGGGGCTGGTGCAGGGGTGTTTGCACAACCTGCAGATGCGGGCAAAAGCCAGGTGCGATTTGTGTTTACCCAGATGAATGTGCCGGTAGAAGGGCAGTTCAAGAAGTTCATGGCGGATGTGAAGTTCGACCCTGCCAAACCGGCCGAGGCCAAGGTGGATGTCAGTATTGATCTGACTCAGGCCGATGCCGGCAGTCCTGACGCCAACGATGCGCTCAAGACCAAGGATTGGTTTGATACCGCTCGCTTTCCTCAGGCAAAGTTTACGGCCGCAGGGTTCAAGCCTGTGGGAGGCGACAAGTTCCAGGCTGTTGGGCAGCTTAACCTGAAGGGGCGGGCGGCCAATGTGACCGTACCGTTTACAGTAAAGACCGATGGCCATGGGCAATGGCTGGAAGGGGTTTTCCCGCTCTCGCGTACGGCCTACAAGGTCGGTGAGGGCGAGTGGTCGGATACCGGCATGGTCGCTGACAATGTACAAGTGAAATTCAAGCTCTTTGTGCCGAAGTAAGCCGGTACAAGGTTGATATAAAGAGGGCGCCAAGGCGCCCATTGTCCCATCAAGGAGATTAGATCCATGCAGATGTTCCGTTTTTCTCTGGTAGCTGTTTCGACCATGCTGGCTGCCGGGGTTGCGCTTGCCGCACCTGAGACGTTCGATCTGGACGCCACCCACACCTATCCGAGCTTCGAAGTCAGCCACCTGGGTTTTTCGAATACCCGTGGTTTCTTCACCAATTCATCGGGAACGCTGACGCTGGATCGTGAAGCCAAGACCGGCAAGGTGGATGTGACGATTCAGACCGCCAGCCTGAATACTGGCTTCGAAAAGCGTGATACCCATCTGCGTAGCAAGGATTTCTTCAATGTTGAGAAATTCCCGACTGCGCAATTCAAGTCGGAAACCTTCAAATTCGATGCCGACAAGCCTGTTGAAGCACAAGGCACGTTGACCATGCTGGGTGAAACCAAGCCGGTTTCCTTGAAGATTGAGCAGCTCAAGTGCGCAGTGCGCGCCTCCGATCAGAAGTACATCTGTGGCGCGGAAGTCAAAGCGACGATCAAGCGTACCGATTGGGGTATGAAGTACGGCGTACCTTTCATTGGTGAAGAAGTAAAACTGAATGTGCAGGTCGAAGGTGCGCGCAAATAAACTTGCGCCTCCTGCCGGAGTATTACCCCGCCTGACAAGTCGGCTCCGGCTGGCTTGCCGGCGGGTGGCATGGTTTTTAGGCCTGATGCCTGGCTTGCTGGCCGGGCCTGTTTGGGCTGATGTTTTTCTGATTGATCCGCTGCATACCTCTGCACAGTTCGCTGTCAGCCATCTGGGGTTTTCTACAGCGCGAGGCCGCTTTGACAAGACCGACGGCCGCCTGGAGCTGGACTTACCAGCCCGCAAAGGTCAGATTACCGTGCAGCTTGATGCGAACTCCATCAGCACGGGCGACCCGGATCGCGACAGCCGGCTCAAGGGCAGCTGGTTTTTCAATACCGAACGCTACCCCGAAATCCGGTTTATCTCGAAACGCCTGGTATTCGTTGAAGAACGGCTCGATGCCGTTGAAGGCGAATTGACTCTACTCGGGGTCACCCGACCCTTCTCCTTCAAAGTTGAACGCTGGCGCTGTGGTTTTCACACCATGGCACTTCGGCAGGCCTGCGGCGCCGATTTGTCAGGGACTTTGCTGCGCTCGGATTTTGGCATGAAAGCCTTCATTCCTTTGGTGGGGGATGAGGTGAAGATTGATGTATCGGTCGAAGCCTTGGCAGAAGTCGTTACACCCCCCGCCCGTGAGCGCTGACGCAGTCGGCAAGATCCTGTTGCTACCTGTAGCAGCCAAGACGTCTCGCATGGCAGGACGATCAACGCCCACACCGATAAACCGCATAGCTGCGTTTGCCATCCAGAATCGGTGAAGTGGCGACGATCGCATCGCCGTTCATATCGGCTGCCGCGTTGCGAGCCAGTGAATCCAGATCCGAGCCCATGCCTTCCTGACTCCGTTCATATATTCCAAAGCGTGGTGTGACAGTGGCAGTGGTATCGCCCAGTTTCTTGCAACTGGCGACGGTATCTTGCGTCACCACGGCTACGCGTGAGCCCAGGGCAGACACCTTGACCCAGTTGGCACAGCCCGTCAGCAACAGGATGGGGGAAATCAGTAAAACTAGTGGCTTGAGCATATACACCTCATCAAATAGGGGAATCGGCAGGCGTTGTGTGATAGGGGCATCTCTCAGATGTCTCACGCCTTGAAATGACAGTGCCTGAGATTGTCGGGGGGCTTACAAAGTGCCCGAATATCGCGAAATTATCGCCGACGCGGCGCTTGCCGTTACCAGTTGACCTCCAAATCCTCTTCATCTACTACAACGTGACAGGCCAGGCGCGGCAAAGCTGGTGTGTCCGGGTGGTCCGTGGTGGCGCGTTGTGTGTCGTCGAACTGCCCCAGTCGATGCAGTACGTTTCTTTCCTTGCTGCTGAGTGTAATTGGTCGGGCTAGCCCGGACTGCGTATGTTTGAGCCTGACCAGACAGGCACCGCATGTGCCTTGCCCGCAGCGCCAATAGAGCGGCAAACCGTGGTCGCGCACCTGCTCCCGCACGATGTCGATCAGTTTGCTGCCTGGGGTGGCCTCAACGGCCAACGGTGCTGACATGCGGTTTCCGAAAAGGATAATGGTGGGCATAGCGCCTAGATTGGGTTGAAGTGAGTTTGCCGATCGCGTTTCGCCGAAAACGGCCTGGAACAAGGCATAGGGCGCGTTACCTAGTCATTCTATGCAAGCGTTCTGCAACGCAGAGCCAGGCTGCTTTCTGGTGAAGCCCTCAGGGCTGGGGCGTTGTCAGGGTTCGCTTAACTAGGCCCACCGGGTTTTGCAGGATTTGGGCCTGCTGCCGCGTAAAAAATCGCATGCTTAGTCCACTGAGTGGCACGCTTTTCACCTTGCATCAAGCCCAAATCCGACCAAGCGCGATCCGGAAATAAAACGTCAATGGAGCCGAGTTTACCGTGCATCGGCCGAGGTTGGACTCCCTGGCTAGAGCTGCTTGCCGGAAGAATCTAAATAATTCTTGCACTGTCGTTGTAGCGGACTTGGCCAGACAGCTACACTCCAAGCTGATTGCGGCTTTCCGCCCATGCTGGATGACCAACTCGCGGCACGGAGCGCACTTGGAAAGCCGGGCCGTCCCATTTTGCAAACAGGTTTCAAAACATAGCAATGTCCAAGCCTTCCGTTTTTCCCCCGGCGAAGCCATCTCGCCGCACCCGCAGGGTTCGTCTGAATCCCTCATACCTTGTCGCAATGGTTGCACTGAGCCTGCCAGGATTGGCACTGGCCAGCATGGCCGATGATATGACCGCTGCACGCGACGCGGTACGCGCCCGCGATTTGCCAAAGCTGGCTCGTCAGGCTGAGCGGCTGGATGACACGCCACTGGCCAGCTATCCGCGCTACTGGCTGCTTTCGACTCAGCTCGACAAGGTTGCTGCGGCAGAGGTCTCGGCGTTTTTTGATCGATTTGGCGATAGCCCGCTGGCGGATCGTTTGCGGGGGGAATGGCTGCGGGAGTTGGGCAAGCGCGGGGACTGGGCCGTATTTGAAGCCGAGTTGCCGAAGTTTTCGCAGATCGAGCCAGAGAGCGACGTCAATTGCTATCAGCTGCAACTCAAGGTGAACAAGCAGGATTGGGCCGGGCTGGCGGCACAGAAAAGTCTGTGGTTTGCGTCGCGTGGCTTGCCTGATGCCTGCATTCCGGTATTCGACGCCATGTTCAGCCAAGGCTTGCTGAATGAAGAAGATGTCTGGAAGCGCCTGCGGCGGACGCTTGAAGCGAATAACGCCGAGTTTGCCGGCAAATTGATTGCGCGCCTGAGCCAGCCACAAGGGCTGACCAGCAAATTGGTCAGCGAGGTCAGTGCCGGTCCGCAGAAAATGTTGCCCAAGCTGGCAACCAACCAGCGTGGTGGCCGTGAGCTGCTGATTCACGCCATTTCGCGCATCGCCCGCACCGATCCGGAGCAGGCCGCGAGCTTGCTGGAACATTTTGGCAAGTCATTGCCGGCTGCCGAAATGCGGTACGCCTGGTCGCGGATCGCGTATCACGCAGCTCGCCGCCTGCATCCGGATGCGCTGAAGTGGTTCAAACAGGCCGATAGCGAATTTCTGGACGACGACAGCCTGGAGTGGCGTGCCCGCGCCGCCTTGCGCGGTAATGATTGGGCGGAGGTCATCAAGTCGATTGACGCGATGAGTGCCAAAGCCAAAGCGGACCCGACCTGGGTTTACTGGCGGGCAAGAGGAGTCAAGGCCCAGGGCAATGCGACGGATGCGAATCGCAGCTTTGCCGAGCTTGCTGCCAGCCATCATTTTTATGGATTACTGGCACGCGAGGAGTTGGGAAGCTATGTCGATACCGCGGCGGGGCGGGCCAAGGTATCGGATGACGAGATCAAGGCTGCTCGCAAGCTCCCCGGCGTGCAACGTGCCTTGGCACTGTATGACATGAACTGGCGGCTCGAAGCTACCCGCGAGTGGAATTGGGCGATGCGCGGCCTGGATGATCGTCGTCTGCTGGCAGCGGCCGAGGTGGCGCGGGCGGAAAAGCTCTACGATCGCGCGATTTATTCGGCAGACCGCACACAGAATATTCACGATTTCAGCCTGCGTTATCTGGCGCCCTATCGCGATGTGACTCAGGCATATGCCCGGCAATTGCAGCTGGATGAGGCGTGGATTTACGGCTTGATCCGGCAGGAAAGCCGGTTCATCTCCGTGGCCAAGTCCGGCGTGGGCGCATCGGGGTTGATGCAGCTGATGCCTGCCACGGCCCGCTGGGTGGCCAATAAGCTGGGAATCAAGCGTTATGAGCACGCCACGGTGAATGAAATTGGTACCAATGTGCAGTTGGGAACCTACTACCTGAAGTCGATTCTCGGCTCGCTGTCCAACCAGCCGGTGCTGGCAACGGCGGGTTATAACGCCGGCCCTGGGCGCGCGCGGGCCTGGCAGGCGGCCAAGCCACTGGAAGGGGCGATTTATGCCGAGTCCATTCCTTTCAACGAGACCCGGGATTACGTCAAGAAAGTCATGGCGAATACGGTTTACTACGATATGACTTTTGGACATCCGGTAGCGCCGTTGAAACGTCGGCTGGGTGTGGTACCGGCGCGCGGTGCCGGGGATGTGGCCGAGCCGGATGAATTGCCATAAAGGTTTGGCACGACTGAATGCAATGGTGGCCCGCCTTGCTAAGCCCCGAAACTCACAACTAAATTGAACAAAGCTTGGGGGCGTTGACCCCCGAGGTGTTGTCACAATCATAGCGGGCGGGGAAGACTCATGAGCTACAGCCGGATGAGTATCGGGACGCAGACTGTTTCAGCCATTGTGGTGGTGTTGCTGGTGGCGTTTTCAGGGCAGCTATTGTTTCTGTCGATGGTTGGAACGCCGTCGGAGCAGCTATGGCGGCTGGTTGGTTTTGATGCGGTTGCCATGGTGGTGCTGACGTTGTTTGGCGGGTGGGTCAACATTCGGCGTGCGGCCAGACTCACAGAAATCGCCAACATCATGCGCCGTACCAGCGAAGGCGATCTGACTGCGCAGATTCCGGTTGGTCACGGCATCACCCTGGCGACAACGGCCAATCAGATTGACCACATGGCGATCCTCGCCAATCAGATCAGCCAGAATATGTCCGGCGTGCTCAGGCAGGTGAATGGTCTGGTCGAGCAGCTGGCGGGGGCGAGCCATCAACTGGCGGACGGTGCTGACCATGTGCTGACGGCCTCAACCGTGCAGAGCGATGCGGCTGCAAATCTGGCGGCGTCGATTGAGCAGCTTTCGGTCAGCATTTCTGTCATTGCGGACAACGCTGCGGAAAGCAGTAAGGTGGCCGGGTCAGCCTGCGAGCATGCGCAGCAGGGTGATAAAGCTGTCAGCGATGCGCGAGAACAGATTCTGTTCATCAAGGACAAGGCTGCGCAATCGAGCGTGGCTATTGATCATCTGGCCAACCGTTCGCAGCAGGTGACAGGGATTCTGGCCGTAATCAGGGAAATTGCCGACCAAACCAATCTGCTGGCGCTGAATGCCGCGATCGAAGCGGCACGGGCGGGCGAGCAAGGGCGAGGTTTTGCCGTGGTCGCCGACGAGGTCCGCAAATTGGCCGAGAAGTCGCGGGTGGCGACGGCCGAGATTGCCGGTGTGCTGGATGGAATGAAAGAAGAGGCTGCGATTGCCATTCATGGCATGCAGGAAGTGAACAGGCAGGTGGAGTCCGGATCAGAACTGGCAGCCACGGCCGGTGGTTTTGTGCAGGCAATCATCAGCGAGGCCAATAGCACTTCCAATCTGATAGGGGTTATCAGTTCTGCTACCCGCGAACAGAGCGCGGGTAGCCAGCATATTGCTCAGACAGTCGAGCGAATTGCCGAAATGGCGCAAAATAATACGGTCGAGATGAAGAATAACCAGATGGCAGTCGAGTCGCTGCGGCAGATGGCAACAGCCCTGCGTGACGGCATGCGTCGCTTCCGTCTGGCGTAGGTGCCGCTTGTAAAAAGTTTGCGCACTGGTTTTGTTTTTGGCTTCAAGGCGTTTTGTCTAATACCTGGTCGGGTGTGTCCGCTGGAGGTGGCAGACCGGCCGGGTTTCAATGTGTAAAGGATTCAACGTAATGCAACGTATCTGTCTGATTGGCGGTGGTGGGTTTATTGGTACTGCCATTGCTAACCGCTTGGTGCAGCGTGGCTGTGCAGTCACCATTCCTGCCCGTCATCGTGAACATGCGAAACAGCAGCTGATTCCCCTGCCCAATGCCGATGTGGTTGAGTGCAATGTCAACGATCCGGCACAACTGGAAAAGCTGTTGCAGGGCCACGATGCCGTGGTCAGTCTGGTGGGTATCCTGCATGGCAGCGAAGCCAAGTTTCGCGCGGCACACGTTGAATTGCCTGAAAAAATCATTGCTGCCTGCAAGAAGCTGGGAATCCGCCGGCTGGTGCATATCAGTGCGCTGGGGGCGGATGCGCGCGGAAGTAGCCGTTATTTGCGCAGCAAGGGCGAGGGCGAAGATAGAATCAAAACCAGTGGACTGGACTGGACGATTTTCCGCCCCTCTGTGGTATTTGGCCGTGGCGATGCCTTCCTGAATATGTTTGCCAAGCTGACCGCACTGCCGGTGTTGCCGCTGGCGGGGGCGGACAGCCGTTATCAGCCGGTGTGGGTCGAGGATGTCGCGCAGGCGGTTGATCAGGCCTTGCAGCGTCCCGAATGGACAGGCAAGAGCTTCAATCTGGTAGGGCCAAAGGAATATTCGCTGCGGCAGCTGGTGGCTTATGTCGCCAGCCTGCAAAAGCATCAGCCCATGATTGTGTCGCTGCCAGAGGGCATTGCCCGCCTGCAGGCTTCCATCATGCAGGTGCTGCCCCGCCCTCTGATGAGTGTCGATAACATTGATTCGATGAAGACTCCCAGTGTTGACCCGGCTGGTTTTCCGGCCGAACTCGGTTTCCGGCCGACTAGTGTCGATTCGGTAGCTCCCGAATATGTTGGGTTGACCGGGGTGCGTGGGCGCTTGCTGGAATTCCGCACCAAGGCCCATCGCTGACCTTGTCGTGAAAGATCGTTGCAGGATCGAACATACCCCCCAACCGCCGGTTTTGCCGGCGGTTTCCATTTACGGAGTCATGCATGCTCAAGCTGATTATCGGTAACAAGAATTACTCATCCTGGTCTTTGCGACCCTGGCTACTGCTCAAGCAGGCCCAGATACCGTTCGAAGAGGTTCTGATTCCGTTGTATGAAGCAGGCTCGCGTGAACGGACACTGGCTTATTCACCCACAGGCAAAGTCCCATGCTTGATCGATGGCGATATAGTGGTTTGGGATTCGCTGGCAATCAGTGAGTATCTGGCAGAGTGCTTCCCGGAGCGGCAGCTCTGGCCGGCTGCGATGGCTGATCGCGCCGAAGCCCGCGCAATCGCGGCAGAAATGCATGCGGGCTTTACCTATCTGCGTGGCCAGATGCCAATGAACCTGCGGCGCGAACGTCCTCGCTTGAGCAAGGCGCCAGAAGTCGAGCAGGACATAGCGCGGATCATCAGCATCTGGAGCGCTTTGCGGCAGCGGCACGCGGGGGCTGGCGATTTTCTGTTTGGATCTTTCAGTGTGGCGGATGCCATGTATGCGCCCGTCGTGACCCGCTTCAAGAGCTATGACGTGAAGCTGCCAGCATTGGCGCAGCAGTACGCCGATACCGTGCTGGCCCTGCCAGCCATGCAGGAATGGTATGCCGCAGGCCGGGCCGAAAGCTGGCGGATTGCCGTATCCGAACTGGATGACTAAGCGCTGCCAAGGCATGTCCGAATATGTCCGCATCGTGTCCGGCTAAGGCATGGGAGCAAGTGGGTTAGGTGCTTAAGATGGCGTCCATGGCAGCACAACAAGCGTACTGCCCAACCCATCCAAAGGATATGACCATGACTGCACAGACCGCCCTGATCGTTATCGACGTCCAACAATCTTTCGAGAACTACCCACACTGGCGCGAGGACGACGTGCCGGCGTTTCGGGAAGCCATCAGCACGCTGATCGACGGTTGCGCCGCCAAAGGTGTGCCGGTGGTGCGCGTGTTCCATGTTGAAGATGAAGGCCCGTTCTCCAAGGCTTCTGGCTGGGTCAAAGCGATTGACTGGTTGCCTGGCCCAATTGATGCGCAGGTGGAAAAGCGCGTCCATAACGCCCTCACCGACTCTGGGCTCAGGGAGTGGCTGGATGCGCGGGGTATCCGCAAGCTGATTATCTCGGGCATCCGCACCGAACAGTGCTGCGAGACCACGGCGCGTGTGGCGTCTGACCTTGGTTACCAAGTGGACTATGTGACAGAAGCCACCCTGACTTTCCCGATGAAACATGCCAACGGCCGTGTCTTCAGCACCGCTGAAATCAAGGAGAAGACAGAGCTGGTGCTGGCCGGCCGCTTTGCCACCATCAAGACGGTAGCGCAATGCCTGAGCGATCTGAACTGAGCCCGGAAGTCATAGAGTGGGTGTTTCTGCTGCTGCCTGGCGTCATCCTGCTGGATGTCGCCGGCCCAGCCGATGCCTTGCGTATTGCCGCCAGTCACGGTGCGCCGTATCGCTTGCGTTTTGTCGGGCCATCCGCTGTGGCCCACTCGTCAATTGGCCTGGGTTTGTCGGGCTGCGAGCCCTTGCCGGATCGCTTGCCCGACTGCGCCCGCATCGTGGTTCCGGGGGTTAGCGCCCGCTACAACGGCTTTGTTGAGAACGAAGCTGCGCAGGCTCGGGTATGGCTGCAGTCGCATGGTGCTGGCGGTCGCCAGTTGGTTACCGTATGTGCCGGCGCCTTGTTGGCGGCGGAAGCCGGCTTGCTGGCCGGGCGCCGATGTACCACCCATCACTCGTTGATTGAGGAGCTGGTGCGGCGCGAGCCGCTGGCAAAGATCGAGGAAGATCGGATCTTTGTGGAAGATGGACCCATCGCCACCAGTGCCGGAATCACTTCAGGCATTGATCTGGCGCTGCATCTGATCGCCGCCACCGCCAGTCCGCAGATTGCTGCCACGACGGCCCGTGAACTGGTGGTGTATCTACGGCGCGGCGGCGGCGACCCGCAGCTATCCCCTTGGCTGGAACATCGTAACCACCTGCACCGGGCTGTGCATAAGGTGCAGGACATCGTTGCCCGCGAGCCTCAGAAAATGTGGTCGGTTACCGAATTGGCTGATTTGGCTCATGTGAGCGCCCGACATCTCTCACGGCTGTTCAGTGCGCATGCCGGGATTGGTCTGGTGGAGTACCGGCAGAAATTACAGCTGGCTTATGCCGCAGATTTGCTGCAACACGGCCGGCATTCGATAGAGCGCGTTGCCGAACTCGCCGGCTTTGCCTCGGGACGCGATTTCCGACGGGTATGGGGCAAGCACCGCCAAGATACCCCCTCGCTGTTCCGCGTTGGCAAGGGGCTGGCGGGGGCAGAATGAATGAGCAATATGGACCCTGTGGTAAGCGGGATGTGGCTGCGCTTTATATTCTTATTTGCTATTAAATTTTAATTTATAATTCCTTTTGGTTGTTAAGTGGGCTGGCTAGACTCCGATCGAACCTTAACGATCTGGAGTGCATGCGATGTCCCTGTCACGTTTACCAACCTTCCTGGGGCTGGCTCTGCTGGCCGGCTCTGCCTTGGCGGCCGACGTATCCCTACTCAACGTTTCATACGATCCGACCCGCGAGCTGTATCAAGACCTCAACAAAGCGTTTGCTGCGCATTGGAAGCAGAAAACGGGCGATAACGTTTCCATCAAGCAGTCGCACGGTGGCTCGGGTAAACAGGCCCGCTCGGTCATTGATGGCCTTGAGGCCGATGTCGTCACCCTGGCCCTGGCATACGACATTGACGAGATTGCCGACAAGACCAAGCTACTACCGCCGGATTGGCAAAAACGCCTTCCGCACAATGCGGCGCCCTATCAATCGACCATTGTGTTTCTGGTGCGCAAGGGAAACCCCAAACAGATCAAGGATTGGGCAGATCTGACCCGGCCGGGCATCGAAATCATCACCCCCAACCCCAAGACATCGGGCGGGGCGCGCTGGAATTATCTGTCTGCCTGGGGTTGGGCCTTGCAGCAGCCAGGTGGCAATGAGCAGAAAGCTCAGGAATACGTGAGCCAACTGTTCAAGCGGGTGAAGGTGCTCGATTCCGGCGCCCGCGCTTCGACGGTGACGTTTGTTGGGCGTGGCATCGGCGATGTATTGCTGGCCTGGGAAAACGAAGCACTGCTGTCGATCAAGGAACTTGGCCCCAACAAGTTTGAAATTGTGACTCCCTCAACCTCCATCCTTGCCGAGCCACCCGTCGCGGTACTCGATAAGCACGCGGCCAAGCACGGCACGACCAAGGTGGCAGAGGAGTATCTGAAGTTCCTGTACACCCCGCAGGGCCAGGAAATCGTGGCACAGAATTACTACCGGCCGATTGATGGTGCGGTGGCGGCGAAGTACGCCGCGCAATTCCCCAAAACCAAGCTGTTTACGGTGGATCAAGTCTTTGGAGGCTGGAAGAAAGCTCAGCAAACCCATTTCTCTGATGGGGGCGTATTCGATCGCCTCTACGCGAGGTAAACCAGATGGGTCTGCCTGCCGCCGTACTTTCTCCCACTTCTGGCCTTTCGCAAGGGCTGGCCAGTTTGCCACCCCATGCGATTGCTGGTTTCCCGCTGTTACAGGACGCCGGCCGTGTCGTCGGGCGCTATTTCAAATGTCAGCTGCAAAGCGCGTTTGAGACCGTGGAGTACGACCGCCAGCCAGCCCGACTGGCATCCCTGATGGTCAGCGGACCGCAAGAGCAGCCCATCCCCGCTGAGCGTTTGTTTGCATTGGCTGCAGGTGAAGATGCCTTGTTGAGGCTTGATCGCTTATGCCGCCTTATGCATGCCCTCAACCACTTCTGCATTGATCAGCGTAAGGAATGGCTGATCCTTCCGGTACACCAACGGCTGTTTGACTACGTGCGAGAAGGGCATGGTCGTGCCTTTGCCAGTCTGCTCGGCCATTTTGGCCTGTCTCCAGAGCGCGTGGTGCTGGCCTTGCCACTGGTGGCCTTTGAATCCCCACAATCTGCCCGGATGCTGGCGAGTTTTCGCAGTCATGGCTTTCGCATCGGCAGGCGGGTTCAGGCGGATGGCAGGGTGATCGCTATACGTTGACCAAAACGCATGAACTGCATGGTTGTTTGAAAAACGGTTAACCCACGAGGTAAACAATGCCTTCTGATCCCGTTCTCGCGTTGATCGGCGAGACCCCGCTCGTAAAAATCACCCGGATCGACACCGGCCCCTGTGAGCTGTTTGTAAAACTGGAAAGCCAGAACCCTGGCGGCTCAATCAAAGACCGGATTGCCTTGGCCATGATCAAAGCGGCCGAGCGTGACGGCAAATTGCGGCCCGGCGGCACCATCGTCGAGGCAACGGCTGGCAATACTGGCCTGGGCTTGGCGCTGGTGGCAGCACGCAAAGGTTACCAGCTGAAGCTGGTGGTACCCGACAAGATGAGCACGGAGAAGATCCTGCATCTGCGGGCTTTGGGGGCTGAAGTCCTTTTGACGCGCAGCGATGTCGGCAAAGGGCATCCACTGTACTACCAGGATTACGCACAACGGATTGCTGACGAGACACCGGGTGCTTTCTATATTGACCAATTCAATAACCCTGCCAATCCTGCCGCCCACGAGCATGGCACCGCACCGGAAATCTGGCGCCAGACCGATCACCAGCTCGACGCAGTGGTGGTGGGGGTTGGTTCATCCGGTACCTTGACCGGCCTATCCCGTTTCTTTCGACGGGCTGCACCGAATGTCGAACTGGTGCTGGCTGATCCGGTTGGATCGGTGCTCGCGGGTTATGTCGAGACCGGTGAGGTCGGAGTGGCGGGGAGCTGGCGGGTTGAAGGCATCGGGGAGGACTTCATTCCGCCTCAGGCTGATTTCGGCCTGGTCCGTCAGGCATATCGCGTCAGTGATGGTGAGGCGATCGAGGCCGCGAGCCAGTTGTTGCAACAGGAAGGCATCCTTGCCGGATCTTCATCTGGCGCCTTGCTGGCAGCAGCGCTGCGGTACTGCCGTGCCCAGAACAAGCCGAAGCGGGTGGTGACCTTTGTTTGCGATAGCGGCAATAAGTATCTGTCCAAGCAATACAACGATGGCTGGCTGGTTGACCAGGGGCTAAAGGCTCTGCCGCGAAGGGGGGATCTCGCGGATATCGTGACCCGCCGTCACGATCTGGGCGCCACGGTTACCTGCCGGCCGGATGAATCCCTGGCTGATGCCTATGCCCGTATGCGCCGGCATGATGTCTCGCAACTGCCCGTTCTGCACGGTCAGGATGAAATCGTAGGGTTGCTGGATGAGTGGGATGTGCTGATTGCTGTCCACGAAGAACCAGAAAATTTTCAGCTCAAAGTGCGCGATGCCATGACAACCGAGCTGGAAACATTGTCGCCGCAAGCTTCGGTCGAACGCCTGTTGCGAACATTCAACGAGGGCCATGTGGCGCTGTTGGTGGAGCGGGGGCGATTTATCGGGCTGATTACTCAGAGTGACTTGATCAACCACTGGCGTCATCGCCAGTTGCAGGGAGTCAACCATGCCGCAGTTTGATACGCAGAGCGTTCATGCCGGTTACGAGCCGGATGCCACTGGCGCGGTGATGCCGCCGATTTACACCAGTACGACCTTTATCCAGTCTGCGCCGGGCCAGCCTGGCCCTTACGAGTATGCGCGCAGCGGCAACCCGACCCGGCAGGCGTTCGAGCGGGCACTGGCCGAGCTGGAAGGCGGTAGCACCGGGTTGGCCTTTGCTTCGGGCCTGGCGGCCACGGCAACGGTGCTGGAATTGCTGGATGCAGGTAGCCACATTGTGGCATTCGAAGATCTCTATGGCGGCGTTTGGCGCCAGTTCGAACGGGTGCGCAATCGCTCGGCAGGCTTGCGGGTGAGCTATGTACCAACGGGTGATCTGGCAGCACTGCGTGCTGCAGTGCGACCGGATACCAAGCTGGTCTGGGTCGAATTGCCCACCAATCCACTGCTCGAAGTGGTGGATCTGGAAGCGGTCGTGCAGATTGCCCATGCGGCAGGAGCGCTGGTGGTGGCAGACGCCACGTTTGCCACGCCGTACCTTCTGAAACCACTCGATTTTGGCGTCGATATCGTCGTGCATTCGGTCACCAAGTATCTGAATGGTCATTCCGACGTGATTGGCGGCGCTGCCGTGGTAAAGGACGCCGCACTGGGACAGCGGCTCGCCTATTTGCAGAACGCCATCGGGGCGGTGATGGACCCTTTCTCCAGTTTTCTGGCATTGCGAGGTTTGCGCACCCTGCATCTGCGCATGGCACGCCATTCTGAAAGCGCCCTGCGGATTGCCGACTGGCTGCAAGGACGAGCGGAAGTGTCCCAGGTGATCTATCCGGGCTTGCCAAGCCACCCCCAGCACATACTGGCTTGCCGCCTGTTTGCCAAAGGGCATGGTGGGGTGCTCTCGGTGCGGCTGGCGGCGGATGCAGCGGGGGTGAACCGGTTTCTGTCGCGACTGAAATTGTTTGCGCTGGCGGAAAGCCTGGGCGGGGTCGAGAGCCTTATCAGTCAGCCAGCCAGTATGAGCCACGGTTCCCTGACGCCTGAGTTGCGGGCAGAACGTGGCCTGGGGCCGGAATTGCTGCGGCTGTCGGTTGGGGTGGAGGACGCTGGGGATCTGATTGAAGACCTTGCCTATGCCCTGGACGGGCTCGGGCGTTGATGGTCCCGGAGGATAAGTGAAGTAGGGGAGAGAGCCGGGCCGGTTGGCCTGATGCGGTGGGGTTGGCTTTTTGCGGGCAATACGCGGTTGGATTGGTGTGGGCATTGCCGTGATGCATTGCTTGGCTTGATCACCACCACGGTACGTCAGCAGCGCCCAGGCGTCTTGGCCAGCCGGTAAACGGCTTTGGTATGGGTTTAAATTCCTGCAAAACATAAAGCGGAAGAAAAATATTATTTTTTGAAATATGCAGAGGCTTGCTAAGCTGCGGCCATCTCATCCCATCTGGCGAGTTCCAAGATGAAAACACGATTCTCAGTGCTGACGGCTTTACTGCTGGCAGCGGTGTCCGGCAGCGCCCTGGCAGGTAACGAGTTGCTGAACGTCTCGTATGACGTGATGCGCGATTTCTATAAAGACCTTAACCCGGCTTTCATCAAGGACTACAAAGCACGCACCGGGCAGGAGCTGACGATTCAGCAATCGCATGGTGGCTCGGGTAAACAGGCGCGCGCGGTGATCGACGGACTGGAGGCGGACGTCATTACCATGAACATGCCGCCAGACATTGACGCCCTCTATGACAAGGCCAAGCTGATACCGGAAAACTGGGCCAGCCGTCTGCCAAATAACAGTCTGCCCTTTACCTCGCTGCAGGTGTTGATTGTGCGCAAGGGCAACCCCAAGCAGATCAAGGATTGGTCTGATCTGGTCAAGCCCGGTATTCAGGTTGTGATGCCCAACCCCAAGGTTACGGGTAATGGCCGTTACAGCTATCTGGCGGCCTGGGGCTACGCGCTCAAGCAGCCCGGCGGAAACGAGCAGAAGGCGCGGGAGTTTGTCGGTGCCATGCTGAAGAATGTGCCTGTGCTTGACTCTGGTGGCCGTGCCGCCACTACGACCTTCATGCAGCGCAATATTGGCGACGTATTGCTGACTTTCGAGAACGAAGCCGAGATGATTGCTCGCGAGTTTGGCCGGGGCCAGTTCGAGGTGGTGTACCCCAGCCTGAGCGTTCGCGCCGAACCACCAGTTGCCGTGGTGGATAAAGTGGTGGACAAGAAAGGGACTCGCAAGCAGGCCGAGGAGTATCTGAAGTTCTTGTGGTCACCTGCTGGCCAGGAAATCGCGGCCCAGAACTATCTGCGTCCGCAAGATCCTGCAGTGTTGAAGAAATACGCCAGCCAGTTTCCTGCAGTGAAGCTGTTTACAGTGGATGAGGTCTTTGGCGGCTGGCGCAAGGCACAGAAGACGCATTTCGACGATGGCGGTAGCTTCGATCAGATCTACAGCAAGAAGTGATTTCCTGGGGTGCTCGTCCTTGAGCACCCATTTCCCCCTTACGTGATCAACTATGCGATTCAGACAAGCAAGCGTATTGCCCGGCTTTGGTCTGGCATTCGGTTACACCGTGTTCTACCTCGGTCTGGTGGTATTGCTGCCGTTGTCGGCGTTGATCATCAAGACCAGTAGTCTGACCTTCGACCGGTTCTGGGAGGTGGTTACGGCAGAACGGGTGATGGCGGCTTACCAGCTTACTTTCGGGGCCAGCTTTGTGGCGGCGCTGATCAATCTGTTCGCTGGTCTGCTGGTGGCATGGGTGCTCACCCGCTATCGCTTTCCTGGCAAGCGGCTGGTTGATGCGTTGGTCGATCTGCCGTTTGCCCTACCTACTGCAGTCGCAGGGATCGCCTTGACCACGCTGTATGCGCCAAATGGCTTGATTGGTGAATGGTTGGCACCGCTGGGCGTGCAGGTAGCATTCAAACCGCTTGGTGTGGTGGTGGCTTTGACGTTTATTGGCCTGCCATTTGTGGTGCGAACCGTACAGCCAGTATTGCAGGAGCTGGAGGCAGAGCTGGAAGAGGCGGCAGCCTGCCTGGGAGCTAGCCGCTGGCAGACCTTCGGCAAGGTGATTCTGCCAACGGTACTGCCAGCGTTGATGACAGGCTTCACTTTGGCTTTTGCCCGTGCGATTGGCGAGTATGGCTCGGTGATTTTCATCGCCGGCAATATTCCGCTGGAGTCGGAAATTGTCCCCTTGCTGATCATTGGCAAGCTGGAGCAGTACGACTATGCGGGGGCGACGGCGATTGCCAGCGTGATGCTGCTGATCTCGTTCGGCCTGATCTTCGTCATCAATCTGATCCAGTGGTGGCATGGTCGCCGCCACGGCATGCGCAAATAGCGCTGAGAGAGCGGAGTCTTCATGCATTCCCTTCATTCAAGCAAACGATCCGGCGCAACAGACGAACCCGCCTGGGTGCGCTGGCTGCTCACCGTAGCAGCCCTGGTCTTTCTGGCGTTTTTCCTGCTTTTGCCGCTGGCTGCAGTCTTTACCGAAGCCTTGCGCAAAGGCTGGGATTTATATTGGGAAGCCCTGAAAGAGCCAGAGGCGCTGTCGGCGATCAAACTAACCCTGATCATTACCGCCATCGCGGTTCCTCTGAATCTGGTGTTTGGCGTGGCGGCATCCTGGGCGATTGCCAAGTTCGACTTCAAAGGCAAAAGCCTGCTGATTACGCTGATTGATTTGCCGTTTTCGGTATCGCCGGTGGTGGCAGGCTTGATTTACGTGCTGGTGTTTGGCGCGCAAGGCTGGCTGGGGCCGTGGTTGGCCGAGCACGATATCAAGATCATTTTTGCCGTGCCGGGCATGGTGCTGGCGACGGTCTTTGTTACTTTCCCCTTTGTGGCACGGGAGCTGATCCCGCTGATGGAAGCGCAAGGCACCGACGAAGAGCAGGCCGCGCTGGTGTTAGGCGCCAGTGGCTGGCAGACCTTCTGGAAGGTGACTTTGCCGAATATCAAATGGGGGTTGCTGTACGGGGTGATCTTGAGCAATGCGCGGGCGATGGGGGAGTTCGGTGCGGTCAGCGTGGTATCTGGCCATATTCGTGGCCTGACCAACACCGTGCCACTGCATGTAGAGATTCTCTACAACGAGTACAACTTTGTAGCCGCCTTTGCCTGTGCTTCGATTCTGGCATTGCTGGCGCTGGTTACCCTGGCCGTGAAAACCTGGGTTGAATGGCGTAGCGAGCGGCAAATGGCAGCCGAGCAGGCTGTGGTTCACGATCACTGAGGCTGAGCATGAGCATTGAAATTCAATCGGTCGCCAAGCGGTTCGGCAACTTTGTGGCGCTCGACAACGTAGATCTGAAGGTTGAAACCGGCGAGTTGCTGGCCTTGCTGGGCCCCTCTGGTTGCGGCAAGACCACGCTGCTGCGGATCATTGCCGGGCTGGAAACACCCGATGCCGGGCAGATCCGCTTTCATGGCGAAGATGCCACCGGCACGCATGTGCGTGAGCGTCAGGTTGGCTTTGTATTTCAGCACTACGCACTATTCCGGCACATGACTGTGTTCGAGAACGTGGCCTTCGGTCTGCGGGTACGTCCCCGACAGACCCGGCCTCCCGAGGCCGAGATTCGTCGCCGAGTGCATGAGTTACTGGAGCTGGTGCAGCTCGACTGGCTGGCCGATCGTTATCCGGCACAGTTGTCGGGTGGGCAACGCCAGCGGATTGCCTTGGCCAGGGCCTTGGCCGTCGAACCCAAAGTGCTGTTGCTGGATGAGCCATTCGGCGCGCTGGATACCAAAGTCCGCAAGGAGTTGCGGCGCTGGTTGAAGCGCCTGCACAACGAGGTGCATGTGACCTCGGTCTTTGTTACCCACGACCAGGAAGAGGCGCTTGAAGTCGCTGATCGTGTGGTGGTCATGAACAAGGGCAAGATCGAGCAGGTTGGCACCCCTGAGCAGGTTTATGACACCCCGGCCACACCGTTTGTTTATCAGTTTCTGGGTGATGTGAATCTGTTTCACAGCCGGGTGCATGGTGGCTTTGCCGAAGTGGGTGAGCATGCTGGGGCGGAGGGTGTGGTGGCCTATGTACGTCCTCACGATATTGAACTCCTGCGAGAGCCTGCTGCCCTGACTCTGCCGGCGACGCTCGACCATATCCGTGCCATCGGCCCGGTGGTACGGCTGGAGCTGCGCCTTGATAATGGCGACCCTGTCGAGGCGGAGTTGAGTCGTGAAGCCTATGCAGACAAGCGGTATCTGGCTGGCGAACGACTGCATATCCGGCCACGCACCGCTCAGAATTTTGTAGAGGATTACACGATTTGATCCCGGCTCATGGCTACCATCGCGACGGTAAGCGTGGACTGGATTGATGAGGATGGAGGCATAATGAAGTGGACGATTGTGAATGCCGAGGCTGTGGCGCCACAGCCTTGGCGTAATGGGGGCGGTATCACCCGCGAACTGCTGGCCTGGCCACAATCGCCGGATTGGACCTTGCGGATCAGCGTAGCAGACGTTGAGGCCGACGGACCGTTCTCCCGCTTCGAGGGCATTCAGCGCTGGTTTGCCATTTTGCAGGGCGAAGGTGTGCGCCTGTTCGAGCGGGACGTCCACGCCGGAGATACCTTATTGGCCTTCGACGGTGCGCTGGCCCCCGATTGCACGTTGCTGGCGGGTAAAGTACGGGACTTCAACCTGATGCATCGTCGCCAGCAGGGACGGATGGCGGTAGTGGAGGCCGGGCAGCCTGTACAAGCTTCGGCTGACTGGTTTGGCCTGTTTACCGCCGAGGGTGGTTGCTTGCACGCGGGGACCAATCAACTGCATTTGCCGGCCATGAGCCTCGCCTGGACCGTGTCCGCAGAGGCCATTAATTGCCATTTTGAAGGCAGCGGGTCTGCCTGGTGGATGAGTTGGTGGGGGCAGTAAGAAGGTCGGGTTTTCAAAACAAACAGCCGGGGAATACCCGGCTGTTTTTTCAGGTACGGTGCGGTTAGTCGTCGTTGCTAAAGAGACTCGACAGTCCACCGCTTTGTTCGCCACCGCGGCTGCCCCCCATGGTCGAGGCCCCGACAATGCGGTTGGCCAGACGCGACAGTGGCAGTGATTGCAGCCAGACCTTGCCAGGACCGCGCAGGGTGGCAAAGAACAGCCCTTCACCGCCAAACAGCGCACTCTTTACCCCTCCGACAAACTGGATGTCGTAGTCCACGCTTTGCTGCATGGCCACCAGACAGCCAGTGTCCAGGCGCAATAGCTCTCCGGGGGCCAGATTCTTCTCGATGATCGCACCACCGGCGTGGATGAACGCCAGGCCATCGCCCTCAAGCTTTTGCATGATGAAGCCTTCACCACCAAAGAAGCCAGCGCCCAGTTTCTTCTGGAAGGCTAGCCCGATGGCCACACCCTTGGCGGCGCAAAGGAAAGAGTCTTTCTGGCAGATCAGTGTGCCGCCAACGTCCGGCAGATGAACCGGGATGATCTTGCCCGGATAAGGCGCGGCAAACGCAACTTTCTTCTTGCCGTGACCTTGGTTGACGAACAGGGTGGTGAACAGGGATTCGCCCGTCAGCAGGCGCTTACCGGCACCAAACAGCTTGCCCATCAGACCTTTCTGTGAGTCGGAACCGTCGCCGAAGATGGTTTCCATTTGTATGCCATCTTCCATGTAGAACATGGTGCCGGCTTCGCCCACAGCGGCCTCGCCAGGGTCGAGCTCAACCTCGACGAATTGCATGTCGTCGCCAAACAATTTGTAGTCGATTACATCCATAGCCATGGATTTAGCTCCTTCGTTGGTGCGGGGTATTGGATTGGAAACGGGAATGGGGTTGGGTTTCGAATTCGCGCCTGGGCTGGAATTCTGATTTGGTGATGAATTTCCGCTCGAATTCGAGTCAGGAAACAGGGGCGCAATCATGATGAAAACTCCGTCTTGGCGCTGGGCTCACCCCAGCGCTCCATCAAGGTATGGGCGACACCGATTTGATCAAGCACACGGGCCACCACAAAATCCACGAGATCACCCACAGACTGTGGATGATGATAAAAGCCCGGATTGGCAGGCAGGATGCAGACATTATTCATCCGGGCAAGTTTCAGCATGTTTTCAAGATGTAGCGCGGAGAAGGGCGCTTCTCGCGGCACAATCACCAATTTTCGTCCTTCTTTGATAGCGACATCTGCGGCGCGTTCGATCAGGCTATCGGACATGCCGGTTGCTACCGCCGCCAGTGTACCCATGGTACAGGGGCAGATCACCATCGCATCCGCGGGGTTGGAGCCGGAGGCAACCGGTGCAAACCATTCTTCACGACCAAACACCCTTAACTTGCCCGCAGCCTCGGGATAGCACTGCAGTAGCATGGCCTCGACATCCTTGGCGCGGGATGGCCATGTTTCGCCGATTTCCTGGCGGATCACCACCTGAGCGGCTTGTGAATACAGCAAGTAGGTTGTGGCGGAAGACGCGAGCAGGCATTCGAGCAAACGTAGTCCATACGGCATGCCAGATGCGCCGGTCAGTGCCAGGGTAACGGTACGAGGTGGGGTCATGGGCCGGTTTCTATCGGGGTGGAATGTGGATGTTGGGTGAGCCAGCGTGCCGCGATCAATCCGTTGATGCAACCGGTGATCAGTGCCGCAGTCGCCAATGGCGGTAATAGATAAACTAGTCCAGCGCTGGGAATCAGCCAATATCTTGCCACCAGCCACTGCCCTAGCAGATGGAACATTGCGGCAATCACTGACAGGCCGACCGGACCGAGCCACCGCTTCGGCAGGCGACTGAATGGGGCCAGAATCAGCAGGCTGCAACCGGCACCTGCCAGCGACAGCCAGAAACCCGGCGTCAGCAGGCTGCCCACCAACAGGGCGCTGGCGATGACCCGCAAGCCCACGACCCACGCAGTTACGCGCCAGCCATACCATTGCAGGGCGATGAGCGTCACGATATTGGCGAGCCCCGGTTTGATGCCGGGAATAGGCGATGGAAATGCCGCGTCGATCATCGACAAGCCAATGGCGACCGCAGCCATGTGGGCAACTTGCTTATCTTCGCTGGTGGCGCGCAGTGTGGGGACGGATGGCATTGGGTCGGCAGGTACGTCTTCTGGCAAGGTGTCGCGCTTTGGGATGGGCGTGTGCCGGATCGGGTGCAAAATCAACCGACGCAAGCGCACTCCTGCCACAGTCGAATAGGGCGGCGCATCTCATTTATTGGGCGTCAATAGCTAAGACTGTCATAGCGCGGCACGGCGGTTGGCAATTCGATGGCGGTTCGATTGGGTAGGCAGACTGCGAGTTGCCCGGCATGCTCCAGCCAGCCTGCATTCACGCAGTACTGGCGGGGGCCGGGGTCGGCAGCGATGCGAACCCTGCCGTCAGCAATTTCAACGATGGTGTCACCCAGAGGCCCTGGTACCGCCAAGCGTGCTGGGCCGGACAGATCCCGTTCGGCAAACAGGGTTCCGTTGGCAAAAATGCGTACTCGCTGTGCGTTCTGTTGGCTCCGCCAAGCCAGAGGGTAGCTGGCGGCAACGGCAACGGTGGCAAACAGCAGCAAAACGTAGTCCCCGGGCCTTAGCAGTTGGCGCCAGTCGGAAAGCTCAATCTTCATGAGGTGCTTCGCGATGGCGCACCAGTACCTGACGCAGACGGGAGAACTGCCGGGTCAGCAGCTCAGCCAGATAAACCGACCGGTGCTGACCACCGGTACAACCAATGCCTACGGTAAGGTACGGCCGGTTATCACGGTCAAATACCGGCAGCCAGTTTGCAACAAAGCGTTCGATGTCATCGGCCATCCGACCGACAGCAGGCTCTGCCGCGAGAAATCTGGCTACGGGCTCATCTTTTCCTGTCAGGGGGCGAAGCAGGGGATCGTAGTGGGGATTGGGCAGGCAGCGGACATCGAACACAAAGTCAGCATCCAGCGGGATGCCATGCTTGAAGCCAAACGATTGGAAAATCAACGTCAAGCGTGAATGGTCCAGTGCCACGAACTGGCGTACCCAGGCACGAAGGCCATTTGCGGCCAGCTCACTGGTATCTACCCGGTGGCCGAGTTCGATCAGGTCTGCCAGTAATTCGCGTTCGAGCAGAATGCTCTCGGTGACGGTGAGCGCTGGGTTGGATACCGACAACGGGTGGCGGCGCCGGGTTTCGGAAAAGCGTTTGACCAGCGTATCGGTCTTCGACTCCAGAAACAACAGGCGCACATCGACGCCCCGGTCTCGTAGCTCTGCCATGCACGCCGGAAGGGCCGGCAAGCTGACTGCGCCACGGATGTCTACGCTGATAGCCATCTGATTGTAGCCTTCATCCGCAAGCAGCTTGGCGGTTTGCGGCAGCAAGGCTGCGGGAAGATTGTCGATGCAGAAATAGCCCAGATCTTCCAGCATCTTCAAGGCGACGCTCTTTCCAGAACCGGATAGACCAGAAATCAGGATGAGTTGCATGGCCATTTTTCCCGTTGCGATGTGGCTATTCGCTGGACTCCATGAAGCGCTGGTGGCGCTCAATGAACTCGCGTGTGCTGTCTATGCCACGTAGTTGCAAGATGTAATTGCGGACAGCTGCTTCAACCAGTACTGCAAGGTTGCGACCCGCTGCAACCGGTAGAACAACCTTCCGGACTTCCACGCTCAAAATTTCCTGGGTCGCAGCTTGCATCTGCAGTCGATCAAGAGGATTCAGCGCTTCACTGGCTTTGGCAAGATGGATGATCAGCTTGAGGTTCTTGCGGGGCCGGACGGCGGTTTCACCAAAAATGGTGCGGATATTCAGCACGCCCAGGCCACGCACCTCAAGAAAATCACGTAACAGTGGCGGGCAGCGGCCTTCCAGCGTATCCGGGGCGATGCGATAGAGTTCAACCACATCGTCAGCAACCAGGCCATGACCGCGCGAGATCAGCTCCAGTGCCAGCTCGCTCTTGCCCATGGCGCTTTCACCGGTCAGCAGTACTCCCACCTCCAGCACGTCCAGAAAAACGCCGTGCATATTGGTCGATACGGCTAATGCCTTGGCCAGATAGAACCGCAGCACATCCATCAGGTATGGCGACTGTTCGGGCGATGTCAGCAAAGGGACATGGCTGCGCTCACAGGCGTCGCGCAGGATGTCGGGGATTCCCTGCGCGTTGGCAACAATCATCGCCGCCATATCGCTGGCAAATAAATGCGCTACTGACTTTTTCAGCTCCGGTGCTTCCAGACTTTTCAGATAGGCGATTTCAGCAATGCCAAGCACCTGAATCCGGTTGGGATGAACCAGATTCAAATGACCGACCAAGGCCAGCGATGGCTTTTGTTGATGCGAATCGTTGGACAACAGGTTGTTGGCACCGCTTTGCCCAGCAACCCAGGTGAGCCGAAGTTTCTCGGCGTTGTCGATGAACAGCTGCCTAACCGTGATTTGCGGCATGAGGTTGCCACTCCACGATTAATTTATGGGCTGCGTCTGCAGTTTCCACGGTTGTGAGGGCGTCTCGCAGTTTCTTGTCGCTGAACAGTTGCGCAAGTTCAGACAGAATCTGCAAGTGCAGATCGGTTGCATGGGCGGGTACCAGTAGCACAAAAGCCAGCTTCACCGGTTTGCCATCGGGGGCGTCGAATTGGATCGGCTGAGCGATGCGGACAAACATGCCCACGGCGTCTTTGAGCCCCTTGATACGGCCGTGGGGAATCGCGACCCCCTGGCCCAGCCCGGTTGAGCCAAGCTTTTCGCGGGCAAACAGGCTGTCAAAAATCTGGCTACGGGCGATCCCGTGGCTGTTCTCGAACAATATTCCGGCTTGTTCAAACAAGCGCTTTTTGCTTGAGACTTCTTCGTCAAGCAAGACATTGGTCAAGGGAAGAATTTGGGATAGCAGGGCCATTGCAGTAATCAGACAGGAGAGATGTTTTATTTTACGCGGCGTTTGGGCAATAAAAAACGGGAACAGTGTCCCAGACTGTTCCCGCCTTCCCTCTATCCGCCGAATTATTCAGAAATTGCTGCCTGATGTTTCAGTGCATCGTTAGTGTGTCGCCCATTATGTAGTCTTTCCTTGTGCTTGATGACTTGTCTATCGAGTTTGTCTGCCAGGGCATCAATGGCTGCATACATGTCCGCTTCAACCGCTTCTACATGAATGTCCTTGCCGCGCAGGTGAACATTGGCCTCAATACGCTGTTGCAGCTTGTCGACCGATAAGATCACGCCTATATCAATCACATGGTCGAAATGTCGCGTGACCCGCTCCAGCTTTGTCATCACGTACTCCCGGATGGAAGGTGTGATTTCGAGGTGATGTCCACTGATGGTCAGGTTCATGGTGCTCTCCTTCAGAGAAGAAAATTACTGCCAATAGGTGCTAAAGGGACTTTCGCTGATTGACGGGAGGGATTTGCAGGGACTCCCTGTACTTGGCGACGGTGCGGCGCGCGACCACAATTCCTTGCTTCGCCAAGGTGTCGGCAATTGCGCTATCAGATAGCGGTTTCTTTGGATCTTCACTGCCAACGAGTTGTTTGATGAGCGCCTTGATGGCGATTGCGGAACACTCGCCGCCGGTATCTGTTTCGACATGGCTGCCGAAAAAGTATTTGAACTCGTAGATACCACGCGGGGTAAGCATGTACTTTTGGGTGGTGACGCGAGAAATCGTCGATTCGTGCAAATCTAGCTCCTCCGCGATGTCACGCAATACAAGGGGCCTCATCGCCACTTCGCCATACTCAAAAAACTTCTGCTGGCGTTCAACGATGGCCTGCGCAACTCGCAGAATAGTTTCAAACCGTTGCTGCACGTTCTTAATCAGCCATTTGGCTTCTTGTAGCTGGCTAGCCAGTGGTGCCGAAGAGTCGCGCTGTTCGCGCAGGATGTTCGCGTACAACTGATTAACCTTTAGCTTTGGAACCGCCGCCCCATTGAGCTGGACTTGCCAGCCTTGCTTCTGCTTTTTGACGACGACATCGGGCACGATATAGCGGGTATCGCTCTCACCGTAATCGGCACCTGGCCTTGGATTCAGGCGCCGGATAACCTCTTGCGCGGCCTTCAAATCTTCGTCAGAGCATTTAAGCGTTTTCTTAATCTTACTGTAGTCTTTATTTGCTAATAAATCGAGATGGTTCTCAACAATCTGTTGGGCAAGCGGCAAGGCCGGCTCATCCGAGGGTTGCGCGGCCAGCTGCAAAGCCAGACAGTCCTTGAGATCGACCGCGCCAACGCCACAAGGTTCCAACTGTCGTACTAGCTGATGGGCGATTTTGAGCTCGTCGATTTCTATTTCAAATTCTTCGACTAGCTCTGGGGGGAGCAGTTCAAGAATTTCTTCGAGTGATTGGGTGAGATAGCCATCTTCATCCAGCGCATCGATAACCAAGGTTGCACCAGCACGGTCGCGCATCGACAGAGGAAGCAAGCCGATCTGTTCCAGCAGGAATTCGCGTAAGGTTGGGATCTGAGCGATATTGGCGCCAGGATCGTAGTCGCCATCATCGTCATCTCGGCGCTGTCCGCCAGAAGCTTCCTGCCAAAGGCCGTCGCCTTCAAACGGTTCGCTTTCACTGGATGAGGACTCTGTTGATTCTGCCTGCTGGGCTTCGGCGGGAGCTTCAGTAGCTTCGTTGTGGCTGGCTTCTTCGGTACGCTCCAGCATCGGGTTTTCCAGCAGGAAGCGCTCAATCTCCTGGTTCAGGTCAAGCGTGGAAAGCTGCAACAGCTTGATGGACTGCTGCAATTGAGGGGTGAGGGTAAGTTGCTGCGAGAGCTTGAGTTGTAAGGATTGTTTCATCGCATCGCAAGGACCTCGGGCCTGCCGGAGTTTCTATGGTTCGGCGTCTGACGGGGTCGTTGTCTGGCGCCGGGAGTCACTACAGTACTACAGCCTTGTGTAATGCGCGATGGCCGTTGGGCCGGGTCTTGTTTAGTTCTATTGGTTGATAGGTTGAGGTTTACAGTTTGAAGTGTTCGCCCAGGTAAACCCGTCGCACATTCTCGTTATAGACAATTTCTTCTGGCGTCCCGTCTGCCAGAACCGAGCCCTCATTGATGATATAGGCCCTATCGCAGATACCAAATGTCTCGCGAACGCTATGATCGGTAATCAGAACACCAATGCCCCGCGACTTCAAAAAACGGATGATTTTCTGAATATCCATCACCGCAATCGGATCAACGCCTGCAAAGGGCTCATCCAAAAGGATGAAGCGTGGTTCGGCGGCTAGAGCACGGGCGATCTCGGTGCGGCGTCGTTCGCCGCCCGATAGCGATAAGGCGGGACTATCTCGCAGGTGCACGATATTGAGGTCATGCAACAGCTCGTCAAGCCGCGCTTCTACGGCTTCGGCGCCAGATCGGTGCAACTCCAGAATGGCCTTGATGTTTTCTGCGACAGTCAGTTTGCGGAAGATAGACGCTTCCTGCGGCAGATAGCCCAAGCCTAATCTGGCGCGCTGGTGAATGGGTTGTCGGGTAATGTCGGTTTCATCAAGAAAAATCTTGCCGCTATTGGCGGCGACCAGCCCGACGATCATGTAGAAGCTGGTGGTTTTACCCGCGCCGTTTGGCCCTAGCAGCCCAACGACCTCGCCGCTATCGACATGCAGCGAAACATCACGTACTACGGTGCGGGCTTTATAGCGCTTCTGCAGATTGTGTGCGGCCAGTCTGCTCATGGTTTGGCGCCGGGAGTTGTGGGGTTGTTCTTCTTGGGAATGATGGTCATCTTTACCCGCCCCGGTTTGCCGCTGGCGTCCTTGCCGCCCTCGACACGATATTCCTCGGTTTGCGCATTGTAGAAAATTCGCTCCCCCGTCGCCTCATCGTTGATGCGCTTGAGATAAGCGTGGCCAATCAGCCGCAGGTCGCCTTTGGCACCATCGTACTCAGCGCGATCGCTACGAGCTTCGAGCATGCCGCCACCTTCTAGCTTTTGCTTGAACTGCACGGGCTTGCCTTCGGCTTCCAGATATTGATTGCCTGTTTTGTCTTCCCAGATCGTTGCTTTGTCCGCCTTCATCTGCAGCGAGCCTTGAACGACCGTCACATTGCCCTGCAAGACGTTTCGGGAATTGCGGGTATCCGTGCTGGTGGTCTCGGCTTCAACATGAATGGGCTGATCCCGATCGGCCAGTTCGGCCCGTGCAGTAGCAAAGGTGCTGACAAGTAAGAGCAATACCAATAGCGGCTTAACGTTTTGGTTGGGCATAGTCGATTTTCACTTGAGAGTGCAGATTCATGATCTGCTGGGCATTGTTGTAGTCGAAGCCAACGGCCGAGAGTCTGTTGTGGCCAGATTCGGCAGTGACGGCCTGATCAGACTTGGCTAATCCATCGGCAGCATTGGCCCACAGACGTGAGGTACGGACGGTCAGCGGCAGGTCTCCGGCGTGAGGTTCTCTAACCATGACAACATTGCCATCGAACCAGACTTCGTGGCCGCGATCGAGAATGCGAGCCCGATCTGCGCTGATGTTGAGGACGGGGCTGCCGGTAATGGTGCGGCGCATGCGTGCTTCGGCCAACTCGGCTGAGTCATCATCCGGGTAGTGCAGCATCTTGCGCGCGGATAACTCATAAATCGGTTTGCCATCCTCGCCCAAAGACAGCGCGGTGAAATTCTCGATAACCGTGTCCGGCTCATGTTTCACCGGTCCCGGCACAAACAAGGGGATGGTCGTGATGCGATCCAGCGCCAATGCCAAGGCGGCGAGGCCAGCCAGCAGGGCAATCGGGAAGGCAATGGCGGAGTGGTCGGTGTTCATCTGTTTAGTTCAAATAACGCGCCATTTGTGCGTCGAAGGTTCCTTGGGCCTGCATCAGTACTTCGCAAAGTTCGCGTACTGCGCCGCAGCCTCCTGCTGCTCCCGTAACGTAGTGGGCATGCTGGCGGACAAGTTCAGGCGCATCTGGCACGGCTACCGCAAACTGGCAACGCCGCATAACCGGCAAGTCGATTACGTCGTCGCCCATGAATCCGCACTGATCAGGTGTGAACTGCGTGGCGGCAAGCAGTTTTTCGAAGGCTTCGAGTTTGTCGTGCGCACCGAGGTGCAGGTGATGGATGCCGAGGTTGCGGGCGCGATGTTCAACCAGCCGGGAGTGGCGGCCAGAAATAATCGCCAGTTCAACGCCAGACTGCTTCAGCATTTTCAATCCATGACCATCGAGTGCATTGAATGCTTTAAGTTCCTGCCCATCATCGGTGTAGTAGAGGCGGCCATCGGTCATGACGCCATCGACATCAAAAATCATCAACTTGACTGCTCTTGCACGCTCTTGCAATTCGTTTACTCCCAATCAGACCACGCCTGCTCGTAGCAGGTCGTGCATATTCAAGGCGCCTACCAATTTGCCGTGATCGAGTACCAGCAAGCCGTTCTTCTTGCGGGTTTCCATGATCTGCACCGCTTCGGCAGCCAGATGGCTGGCGTCTATGCATAGCGGATTCCGGGTCATGACGGATTCGATCAGGGTGGTGGACAGGTTGATGTCACGATCCAGTGCCCGTCGCAAGTCTCCATCCGTAAACAGGCCGACCAGATTGCCGTTGGCATCCACAACGGCAGTCATGCCCAGCCCTTTGCGACTGACTTCAAACAGCGCATCCTTGACCGAGGTGCCGACGGGAACTATTGGCAATTCATCGCCACTGTGCATGATGTCCCGGACATGGACGAGCAGCTTGCGGCCCAGGCTGCCACCAGGATGGGACAGCGCAAAATCTTCCCGACCAAAGCCTCGGGACTCCAGCAGGGTGACTGCCAGTGCATCACCCAACGCCAACGCTGCCGTGGTACTGGCCGTCGGTGCGAGATTGAGCGGGCAGGCTTCCTGATCGACTTTTGCATCAAGGTGAACGGTGGCCGCTTTGGCCAGTGTCGAGCTGGCATTGCCGGTCATGGCAATAATGGCGATGCCCTTGCGTTTGATGGCGGGTAGCAGGCTGGTGAGTTCTTCGACTTCACCTGAATTCGATAGGGCCAGCCAGATGTCGTCAGCGGTGATCATGCCTAGATCGCCGTGGGCGGCTTCTGCAGGGTGAACAAAGAACGCCGGTGTACCGGTGCTGGCCAATGTTGCCGCAATTTTACGGGCAATATGGCCGCTTTTCCCCATGCCGCTGACCACCACCCGACCTTTGCAGGACAGGATCATGGTATGGGCGCGGACAAATAGCGGATCGAGCCGCATAGCGACATTCAGGATCGCGTCGGCTTCGATCTTCAGGACATTGCGTGCCGAGGCCAGTACCGTCTGGATATCTGGTTCGGCGGAGGAGATTTGTGGTTCTGTCATAGGGTGAAAGTATAACAGGATGCGCCGGGCAGACCTTTGGATGGCGCCGAGCAGGCTTGGCTTGCGTTATGAACCTTTACAGAGCCACTGAACTTGAATTTCTATAATTGGGGCAGAGTGGGCAAACCCAATGCCCCTGAGGTGATTTATGCACGAAAGCTTGCGACTGGTGTTAATCCTGCTGGCGGCCGCTGTGGTGGCGGTCATTCTGTGTCGGGCGGCGAGATTGCCGGCCATGCTGGGCTACTTGCTTGTTGGGCTATTGATTGGTCCAAATGCTTTTGGTCTGGTCCACTCAAGTGCCGAAGCCAGCGAGCTGGGTGAATACGGGGTGGTTTTCCTGATGTTCAGTCTTGGGCTCGAATTCAGCTTGCCCAAGTTGATTTCAATGCGAACCACCGTGTTTGGCCTGGGATCCAGTCAGGTGATCGGCACCATGCTGATTACGGCCATCATCACCTTGTTGGCCGGCTTACCCTGGCAGACGGGCATTGCGCTAGGCGGCGCATTTGCCATGTCATCGACCGCGATTGTCTCGAAGTTGCTCGCAGAGCGAACCGAGGTCAATGCCACGCATGGTCAGAATGCCATCGGTGTGTTGCTGTTTCAGGATCTGGCCGTGGTACCGCTGCTGATCCTGATTCCGGCTTTATCCAAATCAGGCGATTCACTGTGGATGGCGCTGGGCATGGCCACACTGAAAATTGCGGTGGCCCTGGTGATTCTGCTGTATTTCGGACCGAAGTTACTGCGTCCCTTATTCCATCTGGTGGCCAAACAACGTTCACCGGAACTGTTTGTCTTGAATGTCTTGCTGGTGACGCTGGGGGTGGCATACGGCACCGGGGCTGCCGGGTTGTCGCTGGCGCTTGGTGCGTTTATTGCCGGCATGCTGATTGCCGAAACCGAATACCGCCATCAGGTGGAAGATGATATTCGACCTTTCCGCGACCTCTTGCTGGGTTTGTTTTTTATAACGATTGGCATGCAGTTGAATTTTCAGGTGCTGTGGCAACAGTTCTTCCTGATTGTACTGACTCTGCTGGGGCTTACGCTCGGAAAGCTGGTGCTGGTAGCGGCTTTGGCTCGTCTGTTTGGGCACGCACCAGGCCATGCCGCCCGAACCGGCATTGCTTTAGGGCAGGGCGGTGAGTTCGGCTTTGTATTGCTCGCGTTGGCGGCAGCTTCTGGCGTGGTATCGGAAAGTGTACGTCAGGTGGCGCTGGCGGCGGTTCTGCTATCCATGCTGGTTGCCCCCTTCCTGATTCAACAGTCCGACCGGATTGTGCGTCGGTTCATTGCATCGGACTGGATGTTTCAATCCATGCAATTGACGGCGCTGGCGGCGCGCACCATGGCCAGTTCTGACCACGTCATCCTGTGCGGTTACGGTCGTAGCGGTCAGGCGTTGGCAAGACTGCTGGAGCAGGAGGAAATTCCCTTCTATGCGCTTGATCTGGACCCGGAGCGAGTGCAGGAAGCTGCTGCCGCTGGTGAGCTGGTGGCGTTTGGAGATGCCACGCGCCGCGAAGTTCTGGCGTCGGTAGGACTGGCGCGTGCACGCGCCTTGATCATCACTTACAACGACACAGAGTCTGCATTGAAGATTCTGCACTTGGTGCAGGACGCACGACCGGACCTGCCGGTGATTGTCAGAACCGGCAATGATGCGGACATTGATCGGCTGCGGGCGGCCGGCGCAGACGAAGTGGTGGCCGAGGTGCTGGAAGGTAGTTTGATGCTCGGTTCTCACGCCATGATGCTTCTGGGAGTACCGCTGAATCGGGTCGTCAAACACATTCGCACGGCGCGTGAGGCGCGTTACAGCTTGTTTCGCGGTTTCTTTCGCGGCGTGACGGATGAAAGCCTGGCTTTGGATGACCATGCTCAGCCGCGCCTACATTCCGTGTTGCTGCCGGCAGATGCGGCGGCCGTCGGCAAGACATTGGCCGATATGCAGTTGGCAGGTTACGAAGTCGAAGTGAAGTCGGTTCGCCGACGCGGGCAGCGTGCCGAAGCACCTCCGCAAGACTTCAGTCTGCAAGAAGGCGATGTGCTGGTCTTGCTGGGACGTGAAGCGGATCTGGCCGCAGCTGAAGGGCGCTTGCTGCAAGGCTGAGTACCGGCAATGACCAAGAAAAACCCGCCAGATGGCGGGTCTGAAGGAGCGACCGGATGATGCCGGTCATTCGAGCAATAGTGTTAGAGGGTGCGGCAAACAGTGTAGGGCAGTGTTTCGTTGTACCGAGCACTTGTTGCGGCTGCACCCGGGGCGACATTGATTGAACCTGAGGCACCTACAGTCGCACGGATTGATCCCGTGCCCGGATTGCCGTCGTCCAGTTGAGTGTCAACCGCACCGGCTGCCTTGCCAGGCAAGCTGCCAAAACATAACAAATTCGGGCCAAGGCCACCGAGTACCCCTGCCGATGCTTGAGTAACGCCAACCAAACCATCATATGCGTTCTTTGGGAGGGCTGTGGCAACGACTGCGACTGTAGGGTCACCAGAAATTAAGCCGGCGTAACGCAGATGCCGCCAGAAGTTTAGGTTCTCACCGCCGAGAGTAAACGGGTTGCCTGGTGCGATCTGACCGTTACCATTCCCATTGGGTGAGCCAGCCCAGCCACGGGCAGTGGCTTGGTTATCATCCCCAGGGAGCGCCCTGTAACGATCCCGATAAGCATTCACGGCAGCAGAAATACCGTTGAAGTCGTTGATGACATTCTTGATCTTGCCGTTCTCAATCAATTCTTGACCTTTGAGTACGCCACCGAGCAAGAGGCCGATGATGACCAATACGATCGCAATTTCAATCAATGTGAAGCCGGATTGTTGTTTCATGAGGGGAGTCTCCTGGGAATCGGTCCGTTAACTGGACTCACTCCCGTTATAGCAATCCCTGTGCCATGCGTTTTGCGCCGATTCGCGTGTCAGATGGCCGGTTTGCTGACGGATACCCGACTGCTGTGTCGGTTTCCTGACAGCCGCCCGAAACGAGCTGCATCTGGTGATGCGTGTGCAGCGAGGGAGCGTGATGGGCGCAGGAAGACTGGTGCGGAATCAGCCCGCAATGGGTGGGTTTCGACCATAATCGAGACATGGAAAAGCGCGCCCCTTCTCTCCCTGCCTACCGGCCCATCATTTTTCAGTTCTCAAAAGGTGGCTCGTGGCTGCTGTTGATGAGCGGCTTGCTTTATCTCGCGCTCTTTAATCCGTTCGACTCGCTGGTGGTGCGTTCGCTGCTTTTGGCCCAGTACGGAATGTTCTGGCTCTGGCAGCCGTTGATACGGCCAGGATACCGGATGGACTGGCGCGGTATTGTCGCCATCTCGACAGGGGGTGTCTGCTTTCTGGCGTGGGGTGGCTGGTGGATGGTGGCCTTGTGGATTGCGCTGGTGATCTCCTTGTATGGTGGTCAAGGCGTACCTGCCCGTTTCAAGTGGCGTCGGCGTTTTCGCATGGGCTTACTGCTGTATTGGCTGATCTTGCTGCTGGTATGGGTGGTGCCCCATCTGACGTCTGATGTTCGTCTGCCGCAGTGGGGGGTGACGGGCTTGCGTTGGGGGCTGCCGCTAGGGCTGCTGTTGCTGGCGTTGTTGCCGGATGATCCGCCACGCCGTGAACGCGCGAGCAATGATTTTTTCTATAGCCTTTTGCTACTGCTGGTTATCGTGGTTGCCGTGCTGGGTACTTTGGCAGCCCGGCAGCTGTTTCATTTGGAGCATCTGGAGGCTTTGGCTGGAACGCTGCTTTGGCTGGGAGGATTGCTGCTACTGCTCGGGTGGCTGTGGAACCCGCGTGCAGGTTTTGCCGGGATTGGCACGCTATGGTCAGCGGGCATCTTGCGCTTGGGGTCACCTTTTGAGCAGTGGTCGTCCTTGCTGGCAGAGTTAAGTGGGCGGGGTGGCACTAGCCGGGCATTTCTGGAGTCTGCGGCCAGTGCCCTGCAGCAGTTGCCGGCGATTTCCGGTGGAGAGTGGCGTTGCGGTAACTTGCAAGGCGTGTTTGGCGAAATGGCCGATCATGTCAGCCTTCATCAGAAAGGGGAGCTCAGTCTAACGCTTTATGCAGATACCAGCGTTGCCCCGGCCCTCAAACTCCACTTTCAGCTGGCGACGGAGTTGCTCTACCAGTTCTATCTATCAAAACGACGGGAAGAGCAGCTGGCCGAGCAAACCTATATCGCTGCCGTGCATGAAACCGGTGCGCGTTTAACCCATGACATCAAGAATCTGCTGCAGTCGATGAAGGCTTTGTGCTCGGTAGCCGAAAGTGTTGAGGATCCTACGCGTTTGCAGGCCCTGTATGCTCGCCAGCTGCCGGAAATCACTCGGCGTCTGGAAACCACCCTCGATAAGCTGACCAAGCCGCAGCCAGACCAGCTGCCACCCCGGCCGACGGCCGCCGGGCAATGGTTTGCGTCGTTTGCCGCACGCTATGCCAACCATGCCGTTGAATTTTTGCCGTGTCGCCTGCGCGATGCCGATTGGTTGGACGCAGCGCTGTTTGATTCGATTGCCGACAACCTGATTCAGAACGCCTTACACAAGCAGGCCGCAAGGCCAGAAATCAGCATCAAGGTGGCGCTGGAATGGAAAGGGGCGATTGTGTTGACGGTGCAGGATAGTGGCGAGGCCATTGCAGCGGGCCTGCTTGAGAGGCTATTCAATGCCCCGGTAAGTTCGGCAACGGGCTTCGGACTGGGTCTGCACCAATCAGCCAACCTGGCACGCTCGCGTGGCGCCACGCTGGCGCTGGCACGCAATCGTTATGGTGAGGTGATGTTCAGCTTGGCAGCCCCGCCGATTTCGCATGATTAGATGCGAAATGTTGCGCAAGTGGCATCAAGGCAGCCGCCCAGCTGCGACGAGCCGGTTGAATAGCACCGGCGCGGGCAACCACCCTACAAGATCGTCGAACTCTCCACCCGTGCCTGCGGTTTCGCGCTTTTCGTGGCTAACGAAAGAACAGGAGAGATTGGTTGTGCCACCACTACAGGTACCTGTATCTGCGGTGTCTGGGAGGTTTCGGCCATCTGTATTGCCTCGTTCGTCAACGCCTGTTGGTTGTGGGTGCAAGACAAAGCCATCACCACGAGCGCCAAGGCCATTAGGACCATGCGATACCCAGACAGCGGGTACATTGGAGGCAAGAATCTGGGTACATGCATTGTTTTGACAAACGCGAGGGGTCGCAACACTGGCCAGTGTGAATGGCGGGGTTGTTGAAGAAAAGGTTATATCTACTCTATAGCGATATCGATTTCCCCATGGATCGCTACGACTCAGTCCTAGCGTCGTGGCGGGCAGCCAGCCTTCCTGGCTTGGGCAGACGCCCGCTACCCGCGCTTCCTCCAGCCCATCGCCATTGGTGTCCGGGCAAGGCAGGACAACACTGCCGGCGCGACTGATGGCGTAGCCGATCAATGCCTCCCTGATCGTGTCGAATGATTTGCGGGTTTCTGATTCGCGAGCCACATCGAGTTGGGTAGAGAGCGTCATCATCAATCCCCCCAGTAGTAAGCCCAGAATCACCATGACGGTTGCCAGCTCGGCGAGGGTAAAGCCAGCTTGACCGCTTGTTGAATGGGTGCAGGGGGAACGGCGGGTTCGCAATGACATGGAAGATCCTAACAATTCAGAGGTGCCCGGCTGACGGTGCTGCTGTTGCTGGCGGCATTCCAGGTCAGGCTGAAGATGCTATTGCAACCTTGCATGCGCAGGGTCGCGATATTGGGGCCGGTTACTTGGTAGTAAGAGGGGGGCGGTGTAGTGGGGATTTGCGAGTACAAGCCATTCGAGTCTGATTGATCATCCCAGACTAGCCAACTGCCGATCACGGCAATGCTTAGATTGGAGGGATAGCTGCCATGAGTGGCCCGGTACTGATCGACTTTCTGGCGGATGCCGTTGGTGAGCCGTTGTGCCAGCTGGTCAATAAACTGATCGCGCGTCACATAGGCAATGCGGTCGTTAAAGCTATTGGTGGGGTCGGCGTTAACGAAGACCAGATTATTGACGGCATGGTTGATGACGCCATTACACGGTGGCGTGCCACCGCTGATGGTGTAGCGGTCCAGATAATTGGCGGGGGCTGGCGCAGCGCCGTTGCGGACCTGTCCGGTCAATGCCTCGCCTGGCGCAATCACGATGAAAGCCACCTGATTCGATAGCACCTGACCGTTAGCGTTACAAACTGTGAGCCAAGGGTGCAGGGGCGGGGTTTTCAGGTTGGCAGGGGTGATATAGCGGTTGCCTGCAGTTCCCGGGAGGTTTGTGTAGCTGCCGCCTGCCGCATCATCAAGCACATTTTGCGAGGCGACGTACCATAGCCTCTCACCCGCGCCGTCGCGCAATTCGCCGCTCAGACTGTCTTGGCGAGGCATTCCAGCATCTCGACTTTCACAAGGACCAATCTCACCTTGCCAGGCCAGCTTACCCAAAAAAAGGTTGTTGGTAAGAGGGGCTGCTCCACTCGGGCAATCAGCGAAGCCATCGTAATTACCATCGGCATTCCTGTCCGGATAGGGCAGCAATCCTGGCGGTACCGGTAAGTTATCGTCTCGCCCCAACGCCCATCCCATGAGCGCTGTCTTGGCCAGGTTCAATGCAGGCTGGGTGCCTTGCTGTTCACGTATTGTCTGATTATTCGGAGTGTTCAGCTTGGACAGGATCAGGCTCATCAGGCCGACACCAGCCACCAGCAGGAACAACAGAATCGTGTTGCCGCGCTGCGACCGGGGGCGGGGGTGGGCTGGATAGGTCTTCATAAGCTGTTTGCAGCAATCTCTGTGCCTATTTGAGCGTCTTTATCTGGGGCTGATAGGCGTCTTTGATGGTTTCGCTGCCAGTATCGAGAGTTTGTCCTACCTTGAGCCTGGCCCGGCGCCCGTCCGGCAGGGCAATCACCACGGTTTGGGCGGTTAGCGGGGTGGCTGAGATGTCGTAGCCCTCGTTGCTGCCGGTATAGCGCTTGCCGTTTATCCAGATGGTCGGTAGGCCCTGCTCGCGTTTGATGATGCCGGAAAGGGTCACGTTGTCCGGTGGGGTTGGCTTGATGGCTTCAATTGGACTGGATTCGATCGTCTGTTGGGCCGCCGGCCCTCCTTGGCGGATCAGTTCCATCTGTTGCCTTTCGGCTGGCGTGAAGAACAATCGCCCCAGTTTTGAGTCATCGGCCCAAGCTCCACCAAGGGGAAGCAGCGTGGCTATGAGCAGACCGTAGCGCATGTCAGCCTCCTGTTACCGGTATTGGCGCCGGTGCATTCAAGGTAATGATGTCGGCTTCGCAGTGAACGTCGAGATTGGTGTCTTTTTTGTTGCTGGTTTCGCGGATCAGCAGGCAACTTTGCAAGAGGTGGGCGCCCGCGACTTGCTTGAGCCGATCTGTCATCTGCAGCACGTCGCCTTCATGGTACGCCTTGGCATCCAGCGATAGCCGGCTGGCAAAGAACTGCATATTGTCCAGCGGCTGGCTGGGCGCCTGCTCAAACGGACGCTGAGGGGTGATGGTCAGCTTCAGGGATTGAGGATTGCCACTCTCGACCAGCGCGCTGTAATAGTCGATCCAGGGCATGCGTTGCTCCGGGCCGATCACCCCGTTTTTTTTGAGCGTCAGAAATTCGTTCCGGAAGCCGTTATAGGCTTCCCTGTCACGCTTGGACGCTTCTGCGCGGGTTTCCGCGTCCGCCAGCGTGGTGGCGGCAGCCTGGTTGCTGGCCGTCTGAATCCGACGGCTATGTATCGCGCTGCCGATCAAGCCTGCCAGCAACAGGCTGACCAGCAACAGGTTGCGTAGTGGAAGGAACAGGCGGCGCAGAACCTCCTGCTTACTGGTTGGCTTGGGTTTGGCCATGGCTTTGTGTCACAAGGGGGTAGACCACTTTGAGGGTAAAGTCCGCATCAGGGGGCGTGAGTTCGCTGTTCAGGCTGATGCGACCGCTTGCTGACGGATCAATGGGCAGGCGTAGTGGGGTAATGATCGTTCCTGGCTGAATGCGCAAAGCTGCCGAGAACTGATTGATGAGTTGCATGGCATTGCGATAACGCGCGCCTTGGTCGATGGCCCGGCCAGTAAGCAGGATGACGACGTATTGAGGGGTGGCGGTTGGGGGGCTACTGCCTTCATTCACTGCGGGGGCGGCGGGTGGCACTGCCTCGGTTTGAGGGGGTGGGTTGTTGACTTCGACACCGTTCGCGCCCGGCTCGAATCCGGTTGGCAAGGTGTCTGGCGTCTGGGTAACCAGCCAGCCAAGGCGATCCAATGCAATGCCGGGAAATTGCTCCAGAACCTGCGACAAGCGGATGGCGTCACCGCGAAACCCCGGCCATTGGCTGGATAGTTCTCTTACGGCCAGTACCGCGCTTTTCATGGCTTCGGGGGTTGGCTCGCCCGGTTGTGTTGGCGGAGCGTTCTGGCGGTAGGTTTCTTCTGCAACCACGATGCGTTGTTGAATGGCCTGGGTTGCCAGGTACAGCTGGCGGCTGTCCCAGGCCAAGGCCGAGGCGGCAGCCACACCGGCGATCAGCAGGCCGATAGCCCCGCGATTGATCGCTAGCCCTGCCTGCCATAGACGGTATTCATACAGCTGCTGTGGCGGAGCATAAACATTGGGTGGCCGCTTGCGGCTGAGTAGCCTGAGCAGAAATTGCTCGGTGCTGCGTGCCTCGGCTGGAAAGGGCACGCCGGTTTTCTGGGCCAGTGTTTCAAGACTGTAGAACTCGAAACTGATCTGACTCTGATCCGTACACACGGCGCGCAGAGCTTCCAGTTCGAACTCGCAGGCAAGTACCAGTACTTTCATGCTGTCATCACGGCCGATACTGCGGGTACTGGCCAGAAACTGCCGAGCCCTTACCGCTTCGGCAACCAGCGTCTGGCCGACGTGTTCCAGCCCTTCGTCACCCAGCACAGTCAGGCGGCTGAACTTGAGGGCGCCGTCGGCAAGATAGGTCTGGCGCAGGCCGCTGCCATGTTGACGGGTCACCAGCAGCACATTGGCTTTCTCGCCGACGAGCTTGGTGGCCAGGCGCATCTTCATCAGTGCCACCGAGTAAATACCAATCAGACGGCAATCAGGAACCTGCAGCCGGCGAATCCAGTTGTCGATCTGACCGGTATTGGTCAGGGCCGTGAAAAGTACCCGATCATCACGCCGCCCCTCGGGCTCCCGCCCTTGATGGGTGCTGGTGCGGTACACCAGACCACGAAATAGCTGGTCTTGCCGGCGGGCGATGATCTTCCGGCTATCACCAAATGTCAGGTGCGGTACGGTATCAAGCCGGAAGTCTTCCTCGAAGACATCAACCAATACCCGATAGAAACCACCGGGGTGGCTGGCAATAAACTGCTCGAAAGCCTGCAGCCCAGGCTCGTTTTCCTCGAATTCGGCCACGGTTTGCAGCTGATCGCCTTCCTCCTGATAGAGATACAGGTGGGTCTGGCAAATGAAGATCAGATAATGCGTGCTTGCCATATCAAGTTTTGATCTTGGTGATGAGGTCGTAGATCGGCCCGAGCACAGAGAGCATGACGGTGCCGAGGATCAGACCCAGTACAACCGTCATGACAGGTTCGATCAGCGCCTGGATTTTTTCGATCGACTCTTTCACATCCCGGTTATAAAAATAGGCGACGTTCTGTAACGAAGTGTCGATGGCGCCAGTGTCTTCGCCCACGCGTAGCATGCGTAGCACCAGCGGCGGAAACATGCGCACCCGCTCGAAACTGTTGGTGACGCTCTGACCTTCTGCAATCTGGTCGCGCACCTCGGTCAATCCTTCACCGATCGTCAGGTTGCCGACCACGCCTTCCAGAATGCGAATGCACTCCAGAATGGTGATACCGGCGCCGTAAAGCAGCGCAAAGTAATTGGCCAGGCGGGCCATGACGATTTTTTCGAGAATGCCGCCAATGAATGGCATTTTCAGCTTCAGGTAGTCCACCCGGAATTGATAACGTGGATCAAGCGCCTTCCAGGCCGCCATGCCGGCGAGAATGGCAACCGGGATCAGCGGCAATACCCACCAGTGGTGCTGAAGGAATTCTGAAATGGCAATCAGCACACGGGTTTGCAGCGGTAGTTCCTGCTGCATGCTGCGGATGAATTTGACGAGCTGTGGTACCAGCCAGATCAGCAGAAACAGGGTGACGCCGACGACGATGGTGCCCACAAAGGCGGGGTACATCAGCAGCTTCTTGGTCTGCGCTGCCAGCTCGTCCTGCCATTTCAGTGTTTCCACCAGATTCTTGAGCACATCGGGCAATTGGCCCGATGCCTCGCCAGCGCGGATCAGGTTGACGAAGACGGTATCGAAAACCTTGGGGTGGGCAGAAAGGGCCTGCGATAGCTGCTGGCCGCCTTCGATGTCTTCGACCACATTGGCGATGATTTCGCGAAAGGTCGGGTGGTCGATCGAGTCACGCAGATCGACCAAACCATCGAGCAGGGGCACGCCAGCTCGCGTCAGTTGTTCCAGATGAAAACAGAAGGTGATCAGATCCTGGCGTTTGATGTTCTTGCTGGCGAACAGGCTGGGGCGATACTCGATGGCAGCGGCGTCGATTAGATCGAGACTGATGCGCGACAGCCGGCCCTCCAGATCAATCGGATTGGTCGCTTCCAGCTTGCCGCGGATGATGCGGCCTTTGGGATCGACGGCTCGATATTTGAACAGCATCGCTTAAAGCACCCGGTCGGTCAGATCGACCACTCTTGAGATTTCATCCAGTGAGGTGACCCCTTGCAGCACACGCCTGCAGGCATCTTCTGCCAGTGGCCGGAACCCTTTGGCCAGTGCCAGTTTGCGTACTTCGCGTGCTGTGGCGCGGCGGGCGATCAGCTCGTCCAGTTCATCATCCAGTTTGAGAATCTCAAGGATCGACAGCCGCCCTTTATAGCCTTGATTGTCGCAATCGTCGCAGCCCTTGGCGGCATACAGGGTCAGCGCTTGGGCGGACTCGCGCAGACCGAGCAGGCGACGCTCGAAATCGTCGGCCAGGTAGGGGGTCTTGCAGTGATTGCAGAGCTTGCGTATTAGCCGCTGGGCAATCACACCGATGATGTTGCCAGCCATGATGTCGGGCAGAACGCCGATATCGAGCAAGCGCGGAATGGCGCCGACGGCTGAGTTGGTATGCAGGGTCGAGTAAACCTGATGGCCGGTCATCGCGGCCCGGAATGCCATTTCTGCGGTGTCATGGTCGCGGATTTCCCCAACCAGGATCACATCCGGGTCTTGCCGCATCATTGAGCGGATACCATTGGCGAAGTCGATTTTCTCGGTCACCGAAGTTTGCCGGATCATGGGCAGTGGATACTCGACCGGGTCTTCCAGCGTCATGATGTTGACGTCGGTGCTGTTGATGTGGGAGAGGATCGAATACAGCGTTGTGGTCTTGCCCGAGCCGGTAGGGCCCGTCACCAGAATGATGCCCTCGGGGCGGGCGATCATCAGTTTCAGTAGGTTCAGGTTGTCTTCTGGCAGCCCCAGCTTGTCGAGGGGGACCAGGCCCTTCTGACGGTCAAGAATCCGCAGGACGACGTTTTCACCGTGCGTGGTAGGTTGGGCGGCAACCCGGAAATCCAGCTGTCGTCCCGCCAGCTGCAAGGAGATGCGGCCATCCTGCGGCGCACGGGTTTCTGCAATATTCATATTGGACATCACCTTCAGCCTGACCACCATGGCTGGCCAATAGGTGCGGTGCAGACTGCGGATCTGCCGTAGCACGCCATCTATCCGGTAGCGGATGCGCACAAATGACTGCTCTGGCTCGAAGTGAATATCTGAGGCGCCACGGTGGACAGCATCTGCCAGCAGTGCATCAATCAGGCGCACCACGGGTTGTGAATATTCGGCATCGGCCGACTGCAGACTGGCGTAGTCGATTTCACCGGTCTCGATTTCATTCAGGATGCCGTCAATCGACAGCTCGAAACCGTAGTACTGATCAATCGCCCGAATGATGTCGGATTCGGCGCCGAGTACGGGTTCCAGCTCGTAACTGTCTTTGATCAGGGCTCTGACCTGATCCAGCGCAACCAGATTGTTCGGGTTGGCCATCGCCAGCGTCAGCCTGCGGTTGGCGGTATCCAGCGAGATGGGCAGCATGTGGTGGCGTTTGGCCACGTCTTTGGGGATCAGCTGGATGGCAGCGGCGTCGATCAACACCCGCGAGAGGTCTACGCTTTCCTGCCCCAGGTTTTCGGACAAGGCTTCGCGCAAGGTGGCGTCGGACACAAAGCCGAGCCGTACCAGCTCCTTACCCAGAGGCGCACCGGTCTTGCGTTGTTCGAGCAGGGCGATTCTTAACTGGTCATCGGAAATGATGCCCTTGTTGACCAGCAATTCGCCCAGGGGGAGCTTACGTTTTTCTGTCATGTAGCAGTGGGCTGGGCTCGGATTGGAGTGGGCTAGAGGGTTTCGAGCCGGCGAGCCACGGTGGCCTTGTCGAAACTGAAACCATGCTTGTCGGCCAGGTTGAGTGCCTTGCGGTAATACTCGGCGGCCAGCTTGCGCTCGCCGAGGTTGTCGAGGCCAATTGCCAGGTTGTAGGCAAAGTCAGGGTTGTCTGGCGCGAGGGAATAAGCCCGGAAGTAATACTGTTGGGCTTCAGTCCACTGGCCCCGTCCGGCATAGAAGGCCCCGAGCGCTGCGGCGGCCTGCGGGTCGGCCTGCTCTTCAACCGCCTGTTTCAGACGGGCCTCGGTCCGTGCCGGATCTTTGCTGTCTCCAAGCGCCAGTAGCGCGCTACGGGCAGCCTCGTCGGTCGGGTACTCGGCCAACAGCCGGTGGTACCACTGCCGGGCTTCTTCCAGGCGGCCGCGCTTGGCTGCAATGGCAGCCAGCCCGAGCATGGCATCCCGATTATGCGGATCAGCTTCGAAGGCGCGCCGATAGAACTCGGCAGCCCGGCTGAGTTCTCCGCGCTGGAAGGCTTCATAGCCGAATGTGACATTCGGCGGGATGGTTGGTGACGACTCGCTACGGACAAAGCGGATTTCGTGGTCGGCAGACGCCGGGGCTACCTCAATCAGTTTGCCGCCGTCCTTGGCGGGAGGCGAAGGGGGCGCCAGCTTGGCGGTTGAGCCTGACGGGGGGGGAGGGGCCGCCGGCAGGGCCGTGTTGCTTGAGGTGGCAGGTTGACTGGCAGGAGAAGTCTGTGTGCTCGGTTGTGTTGCCACAACGGGAGCCGATGGGGCTTCTGCAGGGGGTGTTACCGGTGTGGTGGCTGAGGGTGCTGCCGCATGCTCCGCGGGGGCAGGCGTCGCTGCGGGGGTGGGTGCCGCGCTATCTGGCGGGTTGGCCCCGGCCGCTGGAACTTGGGAAGGCGGCGGATTGTTGAGTACCAGACTACTGGAGGCCAGCGAGTTAGCGCCGTTCAGTTTCCACCATAACCAGGCGGATACGCCGCCAAGCGCGATCAAGCCAACGGCTGCCACGGCAATCAGCCGCTTCGGCTGCGCTTTATTGCCCGGCTTTTTGGTGTCGAACAGGGCTTGTGCAGCCTTTGGGCTGGGCTTGGGCATCGCAGTACCCGTGGTGGCGCTGACATTGGTCTGCGCTGGCGTGGCGGGTGCGGTGGTAGGGGCCGAGGTCGGGTTTATCACGGGCTGCGGGGGCGGGGCACTCACCGCAGCCGCAGGAGCCTGGGTAACGAGGACTTCCTCCGCTGCGGGCTGGGGCGCAGGGGCTTCCTGGGCGTCTGCCTTGCTGTCTGTCGGTTCAGCCGGTGTGGGCTGGCTGACCAACTCCAGGCCGCTGCCGGAGGATTTGCGTTGCCCGAGCCGGTTGGCGGCTGCAGCTAACCGTGCCTGATCCTCTGCGGAGGACTCGGTGCCGACCTCCTGCGATGCCGGCGCCTGCGGTGCCCCTGCATCGGCCGATGAAGATTCGAAAGTCAGCGGGGCCAGTTCCAGTGTGCTGCTTGCGGGGATCGGGGCATCTTCCGTGGTGTCGAGTTGGGGAAATTCGAGGTTGGCGCTGCCAGCCTCCGGTTTGGGTATTTCGGTGTCCTCTGCTTGCTGCAGTAAGGGGCCCTCGCTGGGCTCCGCACCTTCCAGTGACGGCTCCGCCCGCATTCGTAAGCGCTTGGCTTCTTCAGCCTTCTTCATGGCTTCCAGCAAAAGGCTCATGGTCGTCTATTCCATCTACGTCTTTGCAACGGTTTGCAAACTAGATTGCACGGTCGTGATCAACATAGATCAACGAGCCGACATCCGACGGATTCCCGCCGGCTTCTTCCGCCTGATAGCGCTTGCGCAGGTTGCAAACCATCATGGAGCGAAAAAGGGCGGGTATCGCACTTACATGCTTGGCAGGCCGGATTTGAATACGCTGATTTCGTCCTCTTTTTTCTCAAAGAAGTCATTCTGCGGCTGATATTTCGCGTATTCCTTCAGATCGGTGTTGAGGCTCGGGTCTCGTACGATGGTTGGGCGAATGAAAATCACCAGCTCATTCTTTTTGCCCACATCGTTCCGGGCCGCGAACAGCTCGCCAATGCCCGGCACTCTTGAGAGGAAGGGTACGCCGTTACGCAGATCCTGCACGCTGTCCTGAATCAACCCGCCCAAAACCGCGACCTGTCCGTTAGACAGCTTGAGCGTCGATTCGATTTCACGCACCTGGATTTCAGGAATCTGGTTATCAAAGCCTGAACCGCCAAGGCGTGGTCCAGGGTCGGGCCGATAACCGATGATGCGTGAAATGGTCGGACGGACGTTGATCGACACGGTGTCGTCGTTGCTGATCTGCGGTGTTACGTTCATGACCACGCCAACCGGCACGGTATGGATCTCTGATTTGTATTCACGCCGCTCTGGAGAGGTGCTGGTTGCCTCGCGGACCTCGACCGCTGTCGTGAAGTACACCTTTTCATCCACTACTTTCAGGATAGCCGGCTGGTTGTTCAAGGCCATGATTTTGGGGCTGGATAGCACCTTGGCCTTACCGAACTGCTCTAGTAGACGTACGGTGGCCGTCAGATCGCCGCGCAGGAGAGAGCTGGCTTTCTTGGTGTAGCTAAGAATGGTGACGGGTGCAGTCTGTAAAGATGCCGCCGTAATGACCTGCGCGATGTTTGCCTGATTATCGGTGGTGTCGCCTACCCGGCTCCAATCGACTCCCGCTTGGTATTGATCATTCAATTCAACTTCGACGATCGTGGCCTCGATCATCACCTGACGGCGGGCGCTTTCAGTGATCAGATTGATGAATTCCTGAATTTTCTCATGCTGGCGATGCGTGGCGTTGACGGTCACGATGCCAGTCTCCGGATGGATCGTGACATTCGGATCTTTTTCCTTGTTGGCATCGGCTTGTTGGGGCTTGGTGCTGTCCTTGCCGGCAGCTTTGGCATCGTTACCAAGCACCTGGCTAAGTAAGGCTGGAGCGCCGGCACCTGCGCTGGCTACTGCCTGTGCGGCTTTCAGCCGCTCTTCGCGCTCTTGTTTGTCTTTCTCGGCTTTTCGAACCGATAGTTCGACTGACTTGCCGGCCTCCGCAGCTTCGAGTGCTTCCATCTGCTCTTTTTGTGTGGCCGAAACCTTGTTGCTGCTGTCGAGAATGTTGCGGATGCCCTCATTCAGTCTTTCCCAGAATTTGTTCTCGGCGGCATTGGTGACTTCAGTCAGCGAACAGTTTTCCAGTTTGCCGCCACATTCAGTGGTGGAGCTGGGGTTGCCTCTCGTCACGCCACCGCCGGCTGCGGCCAGGGTCGTGGCAATGGTCACCGTACCCTTGAGCGAGCGGCTCATGTTGACGTAATCGACTTTGTAAGTCTTCAAGAAAGCTTGATCCGGGCGAACCTGCAGAACATTCCCTTCCAGCGAATAGTGCATATCCACCTGCTGGCTGATGCGCGATAACAGTTGCGGCAGGGTTTGATTCAGGGCATTGATGGTGACGCGACCGCTGACCAGAGGATGGACATCGACGTTGATCTTGGCGTCCCGCGCCAGAGCGAACAGCAATTCACGGACCGGCGTGTTGGTGACAACGACGCTATAGGTTTCTGCCTTGGGGGAGGGTTTGGGGGCCGGCAGATAAATAGGTTGGTCGATAGGTTTGGGTGCTTCACCTGTGCGTGAAGGAGAGGGGTCGATATGCCGACCCCGCGTGACATCAATCGGCGAAGTGACACAACCGGTTGTCAGGCAGAGGGCGAGCAAGGAGGCGATTTGCCGGATTTGCATTTCTCTTTTTAAACCGTTGGTTAGAGAATATATCTAACAATATACGCAAAATATGGCGGGTTTGATTATTTGAAGTTTTTGATCAATTTCCCGGCTATTTCTCGCTATCTATTTGCTGCAATTGAGATTTTCTCTCCCACCTCCTTACGGATACCGCCCACAGTGCGTAGAAGTGGCCTGTGAGATAACAGTTCGCCGGGTAATTGCTTTAATGCCTGCATGGCCGATTGCTGGTCGGGATATAAACCCAGCATCACACCGTAGTGGTGTCGCCCATTGGCCTGTGTCGGATATATATATAAACGGTCCAGCGGAACTGAACGGGCGGCTTGTTCCAGAAAGCGTGTCAGCGCCTTCTCGTTGTCGCGGTCGGCCAGGATCAGTTGAATGGCGAATTCGCCCGCATTGGCCGTGCCGAGTAGTTCGGTGCCGGCCGTGAGGCGTGTCGATACCACGTCCGGTGTTGTGGCTGCGGTTTGCAATGGGGCGGGGTGGACGGCAGATGTCGGTGTGGTTGGTGCGGCGGCTGGCGTGGTGGGCGCGACAGTCGTCGTCGGTTGCACAGATGGCGCCGGCCGCTCCGGCTTGGCTGTTGAGTGCGGTGCCGTCACTGGCGAGCGATGTCCGACTTGAGGAATTGCCAGCCCCAGCCCCAGTCCCAGCCCCAGCAGGGCAATTCCCGCAAGGTAGGGTTGACCACGCTTCCAGCGTGCGGGACGGAACTGGCTGTCCTTGATGGCGGCACGAGCCTGGCTGTCGGTGACTTCGTGCTTCCCGGTGGCGTAGGCGGCCAGCAATGACTTGTCGGCAAGAATGTTGATGCGACGGGTCAAGCCCTCAGACTCGGCACTGATCAGCTTGATGGCGGATGCAGAGAAAATGTCTGGCCCACGATAGCCAGCCGTACGCATACGAAACGACAAATATTCCTTGATGTCCGTTCGCATCAGGGGTGCCAGCTCAAAACTATGGGTGATCCGTTCGCGCAATTGACGCATCTCCGGTACCGCCAGTTTGGTATCCAGCTCGGGCTGACCAAACAGCACGAGCTGCAGCAGCTTGTGATGGCCATGTTCCAGGTTCGATAACAAGCGGATTTCTTCCAGACTCTCCGGGGGCATGGCATGCGCTTCATCAATCAACACCACCACCTGGCGGCCGGCGGCGAACCGCTCGATCAACGCATCCTGCAGCAGACGTATCAGCACGGTGGAGCGCGCACCATCCAGCTCCAGCTTGAGGTCATCGGCAATCGCCAGCAGGATTTCCTCGCGACTCAAACTGGGGTTGGCCAGGTAAACGGTATCAATCGTTGCGGGTAGCTTTTCCATCAACACCCGGCACAGCATGGTTTTGCCGGCACCAACCTCTCCCGTCACCTTTACCAGCCCTTCACCATGCACGACTGCATAGATGAGAGCCTCCAGCGTGGCACCGCGATTCGCCCCGGCGTAAAAGAATTCGGTATGAGGGGTGATCTTGAACGGCGGTTCTTTCAAACCATAGTGTTCCAGATACATGCGTCGGCTCCGTTCCAGAATGAATGTGTCTTGCTTGGCGGCTGAGGAGACTTCTTCCCTGGCCCAAACTTGGTTGACGTCTGACTGGCTGATCGCGCTTTAGCAGCAAAACCTTTCGGGATTCTGGCGGTTAGTGTTGGCCTGATACGTGTTCAGTCAGCCAAATATCGTGCCTGCAAAGAAGGGGAAAACCATCCAATGCAGTGCCACGGGACTGATGATCAGCCTTTGCTAACGCCGATTGGTTTCGCGCAGGGCGTCCAGTCGACTGTAGAGCGTCGTACGGTTGATGCCCAGCAGTCTTGCGGCTTGGCTCATATTGCCATCTGCTAGTTTCAGTGCGGCATCGATATAAGTCTGCTCCCAATGGCGCAACACCTGATCCAGATTGAAGTTGCTCGCAGTTTGTAGTGCCCGTTTTGCAGAGGTGAGGTCAAGGTTGCCACTGCCCACCGGATTGCTGTCGAGTGCTTCACTATCCAGCTCGGCCTCCAGAATCTGCCTGCTGACGCGCTCACCAGGGTGCTTTGCCAATAGGCGGATCGCGATATTGCGTAGCTCTCTGACATTGCCGGGGAAACTGTAATGTTCGAACAGCTGCCGTGCTGGGTCATCCAGCTGAAACAGGCGGGTATTCAATTCATTGGCATACAACTTCGAGAAATGCTCAAGCAACACCCAGCGATCATCTTCAAGCTCCCGCAGGGCGGGCGTTTCAATCGTCAGGACTGACAGACGGTGGTAAAGATCTGAGCGGAATTCTCCCAGCCGGGATAGCTGTCGCAAGTCTCGGTTGGTTGCCGCCACAATTCGTGCGTGGCTTTGCCGGGTCTGCGTTTCTCCAACGCGCTGATATTCACCGTTTTCCAGCACTCTTAATAATTTGGATTGCAGATCCAGCGGGAGCTCGCCGATCTCATCCAGAAACAGCGTGCCTTCCCCTGCCTCCTCAAAGTAGCCGGCTTTCGAACCTGTTGCCCCAGTGAATGCGCCTTTTGCATGGCCAAACAGCGTTGCTTCAATCAGCGATGCATTCAATGCAGCACAGTTCAGTGCGAGAAAAGGTGAAGGGTGGCGTGGGCTGCTGCTGTGCAGGGCCTTGGCTACGGCTTCCTTGCCAGAACCCGACTCACCTATGATCAGCACCGGGAAGGGGGCACTGGCAAACTGGTGAATTTGCCGCTTCAGTCGTTCCATGAGAGGGCTCTGGCCAATGAGCCCAGCCACTTCAAGCGCGGGCTGCATGGCCCGCTCGGCAGTCTGCACATTGAGCGCCTGTGCCAGCACGGTACGAATTTCCTTCGGGTCTGCAGGCTTGGCAACGAAATCAATGGCGCCGAGTGTGCGGGCGTGCATGGCATTGGCTGGGGATGACTGGCCCGACAGCACAATGACCTTGATGTCGGGCTGCAGAGCCAGAAGTTCTACAACCAGGCGAAAACCCTCGTCCGGACGGTGAGGGGAGGGAGGGAGACCCAGATCAACCAGTGCAATCCGGGCTTTAAATTCAACCGAAGTCGCAACCGCGATGGCTTCGTTGCGCGATGCAGCAGTACGGATGGCGTAGCTGTCTGATAACACGAAGCTCAACGTGTCACAAATCAGCGCGTCGTCATCTACGATCAAGAGTCCCGGTAGCGGAGCTGTCATCGGCGTTTCCTGTGCGTCGAGATTCCGACAAGCATAGCACGCTTTGAAATGTAGGCTTTTTGCGGAAAATGTGGACCGATTTCCATTCCTGGTGTCGTGTTCTGACAACACCAATATGCTGTGCAAATTGTTGCTGTGCAATGGGTTGCTTTAAAATCGTTGTCTTGGCGCAACGACTGCCCACTCTTTTTTCATTCCGCACTGTGTCCTCTGATCCTCTCGTCGAAATCGACAATGTCACGTTTGCTTACGACCAGCGAACCATCCTGAACGGAATTAATCTATCCATTCCCAAGGGTAAAGTGGTTGCCATCATGGGTGGCTCTGGCTGCGGTAAGACCACTTTGCTGCGTCTGATCGGTGGTCAGGTTCGTCCTTCCAAAGGCGCGGTGCGGGTTGCCGGGCAGGTGGTAAACGAATTGAAGCAGGACGAGCTGTATGCCTTACGACGCAAAATGGGCATGCTGTTTCAATTCGGCGCTTTGTTTACCGATATGTCTGTGTTTGACAATGTCGCGTTTCAAATGCGTGAGCACACAGATCTACCAGAATCAATGATTCGTGATCTCGTGTTGATGAAGCTGCATGCAGTGGGGCTGCGTGGCGCTGCCCATTTGCTGCCCTCCGAGCTCTCGGGCGGCATGGCGCGGCGGGTTGCACTGGCCCGGGCTATTGCGCTTGATCCGATGCTCATGATGTATGACGAACCTTTTGCAGGCCTTGACCCTATCTCTCTGGGTGTAATCGGTCAGCTTATCCGCCGTCTGAATGATGCTTTAGGCGCGACTTCGATTGTAGTGACGCATGACGTGATGGAGTCGCTCGCGATTGTCGATTATGTCTACTTCGTGTCCGCTGGCAGCATTGTGGCTGAAGGCACGCCAGAGCAGATCAGGGCATCTGAAATGCCTTTTGTTCACCAGTTTGTGAAAGGTGAGCCGGATGGTCCGGTCCCCTTCCATTACCCTGCACCGGATTACCGTGATGCACTTGTAGGAGGCAGGAATGCTTGATTGGGGCGGTCGCCGGATTAGTGCGATCGGAGCGGTGCTGGTCAATGCCTTGATGCGGGCAGGTTTTGCAGCACGCTTCTTGTTGGCAATATTGCTCAATTCCGGAACGGCCTTCCGTCGTTTTGGACTAACGATCCGTGAAATCTATTTCACGGGGGTCCTTTCCCTGATCATCATTCTTGTTTCCGGTTTGTTTGTTGGCATGGTGCTGGGTTTGCAGGGGTACGACACCTTGCAGCGCTTTGGCGCATCCGAGGCACTTGGGGTTCTGGTGTCGCTGAGCTTGGTACGGGAGCTCGGGCCGGTAGTGGGCGGGCTGTTGTTTGCCAGCCGTGCGGGTTCAGCCATTACTGCTGAGATTGGTCTGATGAAGGCGACCGAGCAGCTGTCTGCCATGGAAATGATGGCGGTCAACCCGATAGCCCGGGTAGTCGGCCCACGTTTCTGGGCGGGGGTTATCTCAATGCCTCTGCTGGCGGCGATGTTCAGCGCCATGGGTGTGCTGGGTGGGTATGTGGTGGGGGTCCTGTTGATTGGTGTGGACTCCGGCTCGTTCTGGTCGCAGATGCAAGCATCTGTCGACTTTGCCAATGACATCATGAATGGTGTCATCAAGAGTATTGTTTTCGGTATTGCCGTGTCCTTGATTGCGGTATTCGAAGGTTATGACGCAGACCCGACTGCGGAAGGAGTTTCCGGGGCGACCACCCGTACGGTAGTCACTTCGTCACTGGCAATCCTCGGGCTTGATTTCATCCTTACCGCTTTCATGTTTCGAGGATTATAAAAAGTGAATCGCAAATTCTATGACTTTTGGGTTGGGTTGTTTGCTGTACTCGGATTTGCCGCGCTGGCTTTCCTGGCCTTGAGAGTCGCTAATATGCAAACTGTGCGTCAGCACGAAACCTACAAAATTAGCGCCGAGTTCGACAACATAGGTGGGCTCAAGGTGCGAGCCCCCATTAAAAGTGCTGGCGTGGTAGTTGGACGGGTGTCGGGTATTGCTCTGGATCCGAAACGCTACCGCGCGGTGGTATCGATGGAGCTGGATCGCCAATACCTGTTTAGCCGTGATGCTTCGGCTGAAATTCTCACATCAGGCATTCTTGGCGAACAATATATTGGTGTTTCTCCTGGTGCAGAGGAAACCATGTTGAAAGATGGTGATCGAATCAAGCTGACATCGTCTGCAATCGTGCTTGAGCAACTGATCAGCCAGATGCTGTTCAATAAAGCTGCCGATGGTAGTTCGGGCGGCAATAAACAATAGTCCCATTCCCGTTGAATGGCCTGAACCGCACATATCGAATATCTGATTGAGGAATATATGAATAAGTTTTTTGCCCTGTTTGTTGCCGCTGTTGTCGGCCTGACCGGGATTGCGCGTGCTGCAGATGCTGTACCGGTGCCAGAAGCGATGGTTCGCGCAACCAGCAAGGAAGTTATGGAAGTCTTGAAGAAAGAGAGTCTTCCGGGTAATGAAAAGAAGTTGCGCGATTTGATTGAGGCAAAGATCCTGCCAAGCTTTGACTTCACGCGTATTACTGCCCAGGCCGTTGGGAAGCATTGGCGCGATGCGTCGCCAGAGCAGCAAGCTGCATTGGTGCGAGAGTTTCGCACACTGCTGGTTCGTACTTACTCCACCGCTTTGACGGCAAACAAAGTACAAGGTATTGACGTCAAGCCGTTAAAGATGGGGGATGCGGATACGGACGTCATCGTGAAAACCGAAGTTGCAAATGGTGGTAATCAAGCATTTCCCATCGACTACAAGCTGCTCAAAGTATCGAACAACTGGAAGGTATACGATGTGGCGGTCGACGGGGTAAGTCTCGTAACCAATTACCGTAACTCATTTAATCAGACTATCCTGAAGGATGGTCTGGATGGCTTGATCAAGGCTCTGTCGGAGCGTAATGCTTCGGCACAAGCAGTCAAGACCACTGCAAAGTAAGAGGCTGGCATGACCATTGGACTGGTACAGGTGTTTGGCAGTATTACCTTGGAGTCGGTGGGCCGGGTTGCACGGGATACTGCAAATTTGCCTGAGGATGATACGGTGGTCTTCGACATGGGGCGGGTAACCGAGGTTGATTCAACGGCGGTTGCCCAGTTACTTCACTGGATTCGGGTGTGCCAGCAGGGTAACAAGCAAGTTCGATTTCGAAATATGCCCGAAAGCTTACTTGCGCTCGCCGACTTGTATGGCGTAGATGCGATGCTCCCTGTTGACGTTGAGGGTATAGCCTGATTTTTGCATTGTCCTCAGCGAGCCAGGAAGTATGGTCATTAAATGATTGGTGGAATTTGAAATGCGAACACTGCTCTCAATATGCGTTGCTGTAGCCCTGACGGGCTGTGCTACGCCTGCCAATCGTTATGATCCACTAGAGCCACTTAATCGCAAGGTTTATGCATTCAACGATGCGTTGGACAGGGCTGTAGTGAAACCTGTTGCGCAAGGGTATGTAGCCATTACTCCTGCCCCCGTACGTACGGCATTCGGTAATTTTCTGGGTAATCTGCAAGACGTTTATATTGCGTTGAATGGATTGTTACAGGGGAAGGTCCGGCAGGCAGGGTCGGATGCTGGCCGATTTGTCGTTAACTCCACTCTGGGTCTATTGGGCTTGATCGATATTGCGACACCTATCGGCTTTCCCAAGCACAATGAAGATTTTGGTCAGACTCTGGGAAGCTGGGGGATTGGCTCCGGCCCTTATCTGGTGCTGCCCGTCCTGGGTCCAAGAACCCTGCGGGATAGCGTTGATATTCCGGTTGCGGCCAAGTTGCAGCCGATTAATCAGATCAATGATGTGCAGACCCTAAATGGCCTGAGAGTAATGGAGGCTATTGACCAAAGAGCACGATTGTTATCGGCGGGGGAGTTACTGGACACGGCGGCTCTGGATCCATATTCCTTTCTGCGGGATGGTTATCTGCAGCGCCGTTACAATCTGATATACGATGGTTCTCCGCCCAAGCCTCTGCCAATGGGTGAAGATGATGTCGATGTAAAAGGGCTTGATGTGTCTGAGCCCGCAAGCCCTTCTATTCAATAACGTTTCCTCTTCGGTATGCCGAGTTTGCCAGGCCATTGGCTGTGCTGCCTACCGCTTAACTCTCTCTGAGGCAGCTCATGCCTGACGCGATTTCCTTCCGATCCATTCGTAAACAGTTTGGAAGTTTGAGGGCTCTGGATGGGGTGGAATTCACCATACAGGAGGGGGAGTTCTTTGCCTTGCTCGGGCCGAATGGCGCAGGGAAAACAACACTTATTTCGATATTGGGTGGCTTGACCAAGCCTGACTCTGGTAAGGCAGAGGTGATGGGTTTTGATGTTCAAACACACTATCGAGAAGCGCGCCGCAATGTCGGTATCGTGCCGCAAGAGCTGGTATTTGACCCATTCTTTACTGTTCGCGAGACTCTCAAGTTCCAGTCTGGATATTTTGGACTTCGCAATAACCAGAACTGGATAGATGAAATTCTGGAGAATTTAGGGTTGGAGGATAAAGCCGATACGAATATGCGTGCATTATCTGGTGGAATGAAGCGCAGGGTGATGGTAGCCCAAGCGCTCGTACATCGTCCGCCAGTCATTGTCTTGGATGAGCCGACAGCAGGGGTGGACGTTGAGCTGAGACAGACCTTGTGGGATTTCATCAAGCGGTTGAATGAGAAGGGTCATACGATTGTTCTTACAACACACTATTTAGAAGAGGCCGAAGTCTTGTGTAACCGAATAGCGATGTTGCGCCAAGGCAAGGTGATCGCTTTGGATACGAAAGACAATCTGCTGTCAGAGCATCAGTCGGTGCGCAGCCTGAATATTCGACTGTCGGGTGGAAACCTACCACGAGGCTTGCACAACAAATTAATTAGCAAGCAACATGATCAATATCAGATTCGACTTTCTTCGCCCGAGGAGTTGGAGTGGGTATTGGCGGAAATACGTGTGGCTGGTTTACAGATTCTTGATATGGGTCTGGATAAGCCAGATCTTGAACAAGTATTTGTTGCGACCATGCGCAGGCATGATGCACATGCATAGTAGGCAAAGCCCATGATGCGAGGTTTTTATACGCTGTTTATTAAAGAGCTGATGCGATTCTGGAAAGTGAGCTTCCAAACGGTTGCGGCACCAGTGCTCACAGCGTTACTTTATCTATTAATATTCTCCCATGTATTGCAGAAGCAAGTGCAGCCTTATCCTGGTGTTCAGTATGTAGAGTTTCTGATACCTGGATTGGCGATGATGTCGATGTTGCAAAATGCTTTTGCTAATAGCTCTTCCAGTTTGATTCAGTCAAAAATAACCGGCAATTTGGTATTTATTTTACTTCCCCCATTATCGCATTTTGAGTTGTTTCTGGCGTATGTCTTGGCAGCCATTGTCCGGGGTATGGTTGTTGGCGCTGGAGTATTGGCGGTGACTTGCTGGATGGCACCGCCTGCTCTGCAACATCCGCTTTGGGTAATGGTATTCGCATTATTAGGCTGTGGTGTAATGGCGACATTGGGTCTGATTGCGGGGATTTGGGCTGAGAAATTTGATCAGCTTGCAGCATTTCAGAATTTTATCATCGTACCGTTGACTTTTTTGTCCGGGGTTTTCTACTCAATTCATACCCTACCCGATATCTGGTTGAGAATATCGCATTTGAATCCCGTATTTTATATGATCGACGGTTTTCGATTTGGATTCTTTGGCGTAGGGGATGTATCGCCCTGGATGAGTTTATGCGTAGTGTTTTTGACGTTTCTAACTTTGGCAGGTTCGGCAATACTTCTGATCTGTACGGGATATAAATTAAGACATTAAGTCTCGCTGCGCAGGGGATTATGCTTTTTTCTGACTTTCGACGATTGAAAATCTTTTTGTGGGTAATTGGTAAATGTTAAAACCTGAAGTGCTCGCCCAATATATAGCGGCTGGTGTCAAATGCGATGTTTTGGAAGTATCCGGTGACGGCCATCATTTTGAGGCAACGATCGTCAGTGTCGAGTTTTCTGGTAAGAGTCGCATCCAACAGCATCAGATTGTGTACCGTGCGCTTGGCGATAGGATGCGTGAAGAAGTGCACGCACTGTCAATGAAGACTTTTAGTCCGGAAGAATGGGCGAGCAAGAACGGCTAGATGGTTATTGCTTGTCGCTGTGAGGGGGCTTTGTTTGCCATAGGCTCCGAAACACGGCTTGGTAATAAATTTTCCATGCTTGCTCGTTGTGCGGTAGTGTTCCAGTCTAAGCTGGGGTCGATGTCGCGGGCTTGTTGGACTTTCAATTTGCCGATGGTCGGATTAGCAAGGAGGTTTTGCATGGAAAGTGTTCCCACACCACTAAATCCCCAGGAGCGCACATGGGGAATGTTGGCGCATTTATCTGCTTTATCGGGCTACCTGGTTCCGATGGGATGGATCCTTGGCCCACTGATCATCTGGCTGATCAAGAAAGATGAAATGCCTTTTGTTGCGTACCATGGAAAAGAGGCACTGAACTTTCAGATCACACTCTTTATTGCTGGACTGATTTGCACGCCTTTGGTGCTGATCCTCATTGGTATTCCTTTATTGATATTGCTAGTGATTGTTGGTGTCGTTTTTACTGTCATCGCTGGCATCAAGGCCAATGAAGGGGTCGCCTATCGCTACCCTTTCGCTCTAAGGTTAATTAAGTAATGTCCATTACCATAGCTCTGTCAAAAGGGCGTATTTTCGAAGAAACCCTGCCACTTCTCGCTGCTGCAGGTATCGAACCTCTTGAATCACCAGATTCGTCCCGTAAGCTGATTATTGATACCAATCACGCAGAGATTCGCCTGATCATTGTTCGGGCAACCGACGTGCCAACTTATGTGCAATACGGGGCTGCGGATATCGGTGTGGCCGGGCATGATGTATTGCTTGAGCATGGCGGTGCAGGTTTGTATCAGCCCGTAGATTTACGTATTGCCCAATGCCGCTTGATGGTGGCAACCAGAGTGGGATTCGACTATGAGGCTGCGGTGAGGCAAGGGGCGAGGTTGCGTGTTGCAACAAAATATACGGAGAGTGCTCGTCAACACTTTGCGAAAAAAGGGGTTCATGTTGATCTGATCAAGTTATACGGATCAATGGAATTGGCGCCTCTGGTTGGTTTGGCCGATGCCATTGTTGACTTGGTCAGTACAGGGAGCACATTGAAGGCCAATCAACTGGTAGCGGTTGAGCATGTACTGGATGTTAGCTCCCGGTTGGTCGTCAATCAGGCCGCACTCAAACTTAAGCGCAAACAATTGCAACCCCTGCTGGATCAGATCGCCTCCGCGATATCTTGTTAGCCTGATTCCCAATAAAAGCCAATCTCTGTATGCAACGTCTTATTACCACACAAACTGATTTCAATTCGAAATTGGAAGCTCTGCTGGCTTTCGACCCCACCTTGGGGGGAGATGTTGAGCATGCGGTTAATGCAATCACCGAGCAGGTGCGGGTACGAGGAGATGCCGCCTTATTGGAATACACCCAGCGCTTTGATGGAATCAGTGTCACTGCAGTTTCTGAGTTGCGACTTGGTCGCGACGAACTTGAGCGGGCATTTCTGGCTTTGAGTGAGCCAGACCGTGATGCATTGCGGACAGCCACTCAACGCATTCGCACTTATCATGAGCATCAAAAAGCTACTTCGTGGCGCTATACCGACGAATATGGTTCGATATTGGGGCAAATTGTTACGCCGCTTGATCGCGTGGGGATTTATGTGCCTGGCGGCAAGGCTGCTTACCCCTCATCGGTACTGATGAATGCCATTCCAGCTAAGGTAGCAGGGGTAGAGGAAATCATCATGGCGGTGCCGACTCCGCGTGGTGAAAAGAATGAACTGGTTTTGGCTGCTGCTTATATTGCCGGCGTCGATCAGGTTTTCACAATGGGGGGGGCGCAAGCAATTGCTGCCTTGGCTTACGGAACACAAACCATTCCGGCGGTTGATAAGATCACCGGTCCCGGCAATGCTTACGTTGCAGCGGCAAAGCGCAAGGTTTTTGGTGTGGTTGGCATTGACATGATTGCCGGGCCATCTGAGATCCTGATTCTGTGTGACGGCACGACAGATCCGGATTGGATTGCCATGGATCTGTTCAGTCAAGCGGAGCATGATGAAGTAGCTCAGGCCATACTGATTGCTACCTCGGCGGAATACCTTGATCGTGTTTCTGCCGCCATCGACAAGCTGTTGCCAACCATGCCGAGAGCGGAAATCATTTCGGCCTCATTGCGGAATCGAGGAGCATTGATTTGCGCAGCAGATCCGGATGAAGCTTGTGAGATAGCTAACAGGATTGCTCCAGAGCATTTGGAATTGTCTGTCGAGTTCCCGGATCAGTGGTTACCAAAATTACGGCATGCGGGGGCAATTTTCATTGGAAAGTACAGTTCGGAGTCATTGGGTGATTACTGTGCCGGGCCAAATCATGTGCTGCCCACCTCCAGAACTGCCCGCTTTGCCAGCCCGCTTGGCGTTTACGATTTCCAGAAGCGCACTAGTTTGCTGGATATTTCCCACCCCGGAGCGCAAGCGCTTGGTGTGGTCGCGGATCGACTCGCCACCGGAGAGGGCTTGGCTGCGCATGCTGCGTCAGCCCGGATGCGGCTGGATAAATGAAAATAAGATCGATTTGATTTGTTTTTATTGGCAAATGAATGGTCATTATGAGACAGGCCTTAATTTCCAGAAATACGCTGGAAACGCAAATTTCAGTATCAATTAATCTCGATGGAACAGGAAAGTGTCATTTTGATACCGGTGTCCCATTTCTAGAGCATATGCTGGATCAGATAGGTCGACACGGGTTGATTGATATTGAAATTATTGCAAAAGGTGATTTGCATATTGATGCTCATCATACTGTTGAGGATATAGGAATCACCTTTGGTCAGGCCTTGGCATCTGCGTTGGGCGATAAGAGAGGTATTCGCCGATATGGTCATGCTTATGTCCCGCTTGATGAAGCCTTGAGCAGAGTGGTGATTGATTTATCGGGAAGACCAGGCTTGGTTTATGAGGTGCAATATACCCGTGCCACGATAGGCCAATTTGATGTTGATCTTTTCTCCGAGTTTTTTCATGGATTGGTCAATCACTCAATGATGACACTGCACATTGATAACCTGCGTGGTGTCAATGCACATCATCAAGCTGAAACTATATTCAAAGCATTTGGTCGAGCTTTGAGAATGGCTGTTGAAATGGATGGTCGTATGGGGAGTTTAACGCCATCTACAAAAGGTACCCTGATTGGCTGATATTTTTATTGATTGCAAACTATGCAGATAGCAGTAATTGATTATGGTATGGGCAATTTGAGATCTGTTCTGCGTGCCATGGAGCATGTGGCGCCAGATGCTGACATTGTTCTGACTAGCGATGCAAAAGTTGTGGCAGGTGCCGACAAAGTGGTATTTCCTGGGCAGGGCGCCATGCGCGACTGCATGGCGCAAGTAGAGCAGCGGGGGTTGCGAGACGCCATTGTGAAAGCCGCGTATTGCAAGCCTTTTCTCGGAATCTGTGTGGGGGCGCAACTGCTGTTTGAGCACAGCGAAGAAGGCGATACTGCTGGCTTGGGAATTTTTGCGGGTAAGGTAGTGCGCTTCCCAAGTGGCCAGAAGAATGCTGCTGGCGATACTCTGAAGGTTCCCCACATGGGTTGGAATACTGTCACTTTGTCACCGCACCCGCTTTGGTCGGGCATCGAAAGTGGCCAGCGTTTCTACTTCGTGCATAGTTATTACATGGTACCCGCTGATAACGCTCTGACTATCGCTGAGGCAGATTACCCCTTTCGCTTCACGGCAGCCGTGGCTAGGGGTAACATCTTCGCTACCCAGTTTCACCCGGAGAAGAGCCAAGCGGATGGCCTTCGATTGCTGAAGAATTTTGTGCAGTGGGATGGCACCTGCTAGCAGGTTGATATCCTCCTTTTAATTCCTAATTGCCTGTATTTGTATGCTCATCATTCCCGCTATTGATCTCAAGGATGGACAGTGTGTTCGGCTTAAGCAGGGCGATATGGATGCCGCAACAGTTTTTTCAGATGCGCCCCAGATTGTTGCTCGACAGTGGCTGGATGCAGGGGCGAGGCGCTTGCATCTCGTTGATTTAAATGGTGCTTTCGCGGGTAAGCCAAAGAACCTAGAGGCAATCAAAGAGATTATTAAGGTTGTGGATGCAAAGATTCCAGTTCAGTTAGGAGGGGGTATTCGTGATCTGGAAACTATCGAAAAATACCTTGATGCGGGCTTGAGCTACGTCATCATCGGCACTGCTGCGGTAAAACGGCCGGGCTTTTTACATGAAGCGTGTGATGCTTTCCCCGGTCAGATTGTCGTTGGTCTGGACGCCAAAGATGGCAAAGTAGCTACGGATGGCTGGTCGAAAGTAACGGGTCATGATGTTTTGGATCTCGCCAAACGGTTTGAAGACTATGGTGTTGAATCGATCATATATACCGATATTGGTCGTGATGGCATGCTGTCTGGCGTAAATATTGATGCTACGGTAAAGCTCGCCAAGGCGTTGACAGTACCTGTAATTGCCTCGGGTGGATTGCATAATTTGGAGGACATAAAGTCCTTGTGTGCCGTTGAAAGTGAAGGTGTGGTTGGGGTAATTGCAGGTCGCTCAATTTATGAAGGAACAATTGATTTTGCCGCCGCTCAGTTATTGGCAGATGAATTGACCATCTGATTTGATTGCATTATTAACCCTTCCATCATTGTTGGATTGAGTCCTATGCTGGCTAAGCGTGTAATTCCCTGTTTGGATGTGAATGCCGGCAGAGTTGTAAAGGGTATAAATTTCGTTGGTTTGAGAGATGCAGGAGATCCTGTAGAGATTGCCCGCCGTTATGATGAGCAAGGGGCGGATGAACTGACTTTCCTTGATATTACTGCCACGTCAGAGAATCGAGATCTGATTCTTCCAATTATTGAGGCTGTAGCAGATCAAGTATTTATTCCTTTAACTGTCGGTGGGGGCGTAAGATCCATACATGACGTGCGTCGGCTTCTGAATGCCGGTGCAGATAAAGTCGGCGTCAATTCTGCTGCAGTTTCGAATCCCTCGTTGATCAGAGAAATTTCAGACTATTTCGGCTCCCAGTGCATTGTTCTGGCCATAGATGTCAAGCGTATTTCTTCTGATAAAAATGAGCCTAGATGGGAAGTGTTTACACATGGTGGCCGAACCGGCACTGGCCTAGATGCTGTCGAATGGGCGGTACGTATGCAGGAGTTGGGGGCGGGCGAGATTCTTCTGACATCTATGGATAAGGATGGCACCCGTTCTGGCTTTGATCTAGAGCTGACACATGCAGTGGCAAAAGAAGTGGATATACCGGTAATTGCGTCAGGCGGTGTTGGTTCCTTGCAGGACTTGGTTGATGGAGTAAAGCTGGGGATGGCTGATGCCGTGTTAGCTGCCAGCATTTTCCATTTCGGGGAGTATACTGTCAGCGATGCAAAGAGATTGATGCGGGCTGCCGGTATTGAAGTGCGACTTTCCTGATCTAGCTCACGGTGGATTCTGCTGGTGAAAAATTGATCCATCTGACGGTGTTGCATTTTTGAAAGCATATATGTCTGAGAATTGGTTGGGAGCGATTTGCTGGAACAATGATGGTTTGGTTCCCGTCATTGCACAGGACGTCGTTTCTAACAAAGTTTTGATGATGGCCTGGATGAGCAGAGAGACATTGAAACTGTCTGTTGAGACAGGCTTTGCCCATTATTGGTCTCGCTCCCGCAATAAGATTTGGAAAAAAGGCGAAGAGTCTGGACATTTACAAGCAATTGAGGAATTTCTTCTTGATTGTGATAGCGATGTACTCCTAATCAAGGTAAAGCAAGTTGGTGGTGTGGCCTGCCATACGGGGAGAGAGAGTTGTTTTTTCAGGCGATATGGTCATGGCGAGTGGGAGGTTATTTCTCCCGTAATTAAGGTGATGACTTGATCATTTTTATAGTGAAATATTGTTGTAATTTCTCCTCTATAAAGTGATAAGTTTATTTGGTATTCCATAAATATGATCGACGTTAAAATTCTTGAACGCATCGCAAACACCCTGGAAAGTAGGAAGGCGGCGGATCCAACCGCTTCCTATGTGTCTAGCCTGTTTAGTAAAGGGCAGGACGCCATTCTAAAGAAGGTTGGTGAGGAAGCCGTTGAAACTATTATGGCGGCAAAAGATGAAGATGCCCTTCACCTCGTTAGAGAAATTGCTGATCTCTGGTTTCACTCAATGATTCTTTTATCATTCAAGGGGTTGGGGCCTTCTGATGTATTGGCCGAATTAGCCCGGAGAGAGGGTATTTCGGGTATCGAAGAAAAGCTCGGTCGAATGGAGATTAAGGAATAATGAGCCAGTGCATTTTTTGTTCGATTGTAAATGGTGCAATTCCGTCAAATAAGATTTTTGAGTCGGATGAGATGATCGCCATTCATGATATTCACCCAGTGGCTCCTGTGCACTTTCTGCTTATCCCAAAGTTGCATATCAGCTCAATGCTTGATGTGAAAGATGAGCACCATGAATTGTTAGGAAAGATTTTGGTAAAGGCGCCTTCGTTGGCTAAAGGCCTTGGCCTATCAGATGGATTTCGTACTGTAATCAATACAGGGGCCAGTCACGGGCAGTCAGTTTTTCATCTGCATGTGCATATAATTGGTAATCCGTCGCAAGATGGCTTGAAAGCAGGAATTGATCAGTTATTGACGCTGTAGGGTGGAGTAAATTATGGGCTCGTTTAGTCTTTTTCATTGGCTTGTTGTTTTGGTGATTGTGGTATTGGTTTTTGGTACAAAGAAATTAAGTGGCTTAGGTAAAGACTTAGGTAGTGGTATTCGCGGATTTAAAGAAGGCTTGAAAGGTGATGAAGAGGTAAAGGATAGTTCTATAAAAAATACGGGTGCCGAGGCGGAGTCTGGCTCTGTAACTGGAAAAGATAAGCGTTAACAGTGTTTGATTTTAGTTTTGGTGAGATTCTGGTAATTGGTGGTGTTGCGCTGATCGTGATCGGACCGGAGCGATTGCCTAAGGTAGCAAAAACCATTGGTCATATTGTTGGCAGAGCGCAACGCTATGTCGCCTCAGTAAAGGCTGATATATCAAGAGAAATCGAGTTGGAGAATTTGCGTAAGATTGAGGCTGATATGAATGAGGCGGGAAGAAATCTAACGCAAAATGTCGAAGGTACTTTCCACCAGGTTTCTGCAAGCCTTACTACTCCCTCGCTAGATACTGATTCCGACGAGATAAGTCGGGTAAATGGCGATATTTTGCTAGATAGCCGAGAGACAATAACTCGAAATTCTGACAGTTCCTCGTCTGCGCGGGATCGGCGTTAATCTTAAAATATTTACTATTCCCGTATATGCAAGAAGAATTACAACCACTGATTGTTCATTTGATCGAATTGCGCCAGCGCCTGCTTCGCTCCGTGGTCGTATTGGCGGTTGTCTTCTTCTCTCTTATTGCTTGGTCAAACGATATATTTCATCTACTTGCGCTGCCCCTGTTGAAGGCACTAAAGGCTTTGCCTGTACAGGGGGAGATGATAGCCACCGAGGTTACGACCCCTTTCTTTGTGCCAATGAAAGTCACTGCAATGGTGGCATTTATCATCACGTTACCTCATACGTTATATCAAGCATGGTCATTTGTGGCACCAGGTTTATATCAGCATGAGAAGCGATTTGCTTTGCCTGTATTGGCTTCCAGTGTGGTGCTCTTTATAGTAGGTATGGCATTCGCGTATTTTCTTGTTTTTCCTGTCGTGTTTGGATTTATGACGACATCCGCGCCGCAAGGTGTGAAGATGTCTACCGATATCGATAAATATGTCTCATTTGTTCTCGGGATGTTTTTGGCGTTTGGCTGTACTTTCGAAGTTCCTGTTGTCGTCGTATTACTTGCGAAGATGGGATTCGTTAGCGTAACGAAACTTCGCGAGGCCCGCCCATATGTAATTGTTGGCGCTTTCGTGATTGCAGCAATTGTTACCCCCCCCGATGTACTGTCTCAGGTAATGCTTGCGGTACCCTTATGGGTTTTGTATGAGGTTGGGTTGTTGATCGCCAGAGTTTGGATTGCCTCCCCAGAAAAAGATCTGGTGGAGCCCAACACTTAGTCGCGGACATTTACTTAGTGTTTTGAATTGCTCTTTATTTAGAGCCGCATTTAAGGTGCGGCCTTTTGCTATTGGGCTTGTATGCGTGGGCGCTTTCCAATCGTGACGTTTATCGACAATAAACGTTTATCTCTGATAATTTTCAGAGAGGCAATCTTATTGGGGGGTAAGCTGGCAATGACGTTTAGCATTTCGGTGGAGTCTTGAATTTTCCTTCCCGCAATTTCGGTCAGGACATCGCCGGGCTTGATTCCTGCGCTATCGGCCGGACTATCGCGTACCACACCGGTTACCAGTACGCCTTGTTGCCCGGCATTCAATTTTAGCGAGTTCGCTATATCAGGAGTCATATCTTGAGGCTCTACACCAAGCCAGCCTCGCGTAACGCTACCATCTTGAATCAGTTGCTCCATGACTTGGCGGACAGTTGTTGCTGGAATCGCAAATCCTATACCCATAGATCCACCGCTCTTGGAATATATTGCGCTGTTGATGCCAATTAAATTGCCCGTTGAGTCAATCAGTGCGCCACCAGAATTGCCTGGATTAATTGCGGCATCTGTCTGAATGAAGTTCTCGAAGGTATTGATTCCCAGTTGAGAGCGTCCCAGAGCCGAGACGATCCCCATGGTTACTGTCTGCCCCACGCCAAACGGGTTTCCAATCGCAAGTACAACATCCCCAACTTGCAGTTGCTCGGGATGTCCGAATTGGATGGAAGGAATGTCGGGTAGGTCAATTTTAATTACCGCGAGGTCTGTTTCAGGATCTGAACCAATAACCTTCCCCTCTGTCGTTCTGCCATCAGCTAAGGCGACTTCAATTTCATCTGCGGACTCAACAACATGGTTATTGGTGATGATGTATCCCTGTGGACTGACTACAACCCCTGAGCCCAAGCTCGAAGATTGCTGACTGTCGTTTTGCTCCGGCCTTTCGCCAAAAAAACGGCGAAAAAATGGATCATCCAGAAGCGGGTGGCGCGGTGTTCTGACAACTTTGCTTGAATAGATATTTACGACTGATGGAATGGCCCGCTTGACGCCATCGCGATAGGAGTTTGCAATTGGCGCCTTGCTTGAAGGGTACGACTGCTCTTTGAGGGTTACTATTTCAGATGTAGGTCGAGGGAGCCAACTGGGTTTAAGTAGGGTGACCAAGAACCAGATCGCCAATCCGGCGGTGGTTGTTTGAGCAAAAATCAGCCATAGCTTTTTCATTGATTTATCAACAGACGACATATGCTATTACGTGAGCTTGAAGAGTATACCGGACAACTTCTGGTGGTTGAGCGATATCGCGACTACTGCCCGAATGGAGTGCAGGTCGAAGGAAAGTCTGAGGTGACCAGAATCGCTACAGGTGTAACCGCAAGCCTAGAGTTGATTGAGCAAGCAGAGGCTTGGGGGGCTGATGCAATATTGGTCCATCACGGGTACTTTTGGAAGAATGAGGAGGCTTCGCTCAGAGGTGTTAAACGCAATCGAATTGCTAGGCTTTTATCGAGGAATATAAGTCTTCTTGCGTACCACCTGCCTTTAGATTCGCATGAACTGCTCGGAAACAATGTCCAACTCGCCAAGCGGCTTGGGGTTACCCCAACCGGTCGCTTTGGGGAGCAGGATATAGGCTGGATTGGAACTTTGGGTGGTGAGTGGGCGTTGGCGGAGCTGGCGCTCAGGCTTGAACAAGTAACATGCCGGTTACCAATTTTAGTGCAGGGTGGAAAAGGCACTGTATCGCGCATAGCTTGGTGTACAGGAGGGGCGCAAAATTTGTTTCAGCAAGCTATTGATTTAGATGTTGATGTGTTCATTACGGGGGAGGCTTCTGAGCCCTGTTATCACCTGGCGAAAGAATCTGGTGTGGCTTTTATTGCCGCAGGACATCACGCAACGGAGCGCTATGGAGTGCAGGCGTTAGGTGAGCACCTTTCGCAGAAATTTGGGCTTGAGCACAGATATTTTGATCTTGATAACCCCATTTAGTGTGTGGTTGGGATAACCCTTTTTGCCGCAAGGCTTAAATTACATGGATAGATCAGCTAAAATCATTGGATTTTCGGGTTTCGGTTTCTATCTGGATCAGGGATTGGGTTATGAGTAATCAAATAGACAGTAGCAAGCGGCGCTTCTTGACCGTTGCAACCGGCGCTGTTGGCGGCGTTGCGGTGGTCGGCGCAGCGGTACCATTTGTCGCCAGTTGGTTTCCATCTGAACGTGCCAAGGCGGCCGGGGCCCCGGTTGAATTTGACGTTGGTAAGATGGAGCCTGGCGAGAAAGTGACCATTGAGTGGCGTGGAAAGCCAGTTTGGATGGTCAAGCGCACCGATGAGATGATGGCAAGTCTTGGTAAACTGGAAGCTGCAAAAGTGTTGGCTGATGCGTCGTCAGAGGGTAGCGTGCAGCCAGACTATTGTAAGAATATGCATAGATCAATCAAGGATCATGCCAACATTCTGGTTGCCGTGGGAGTTTGTACCCACCTAGGGTGCTCTCCGACATATCGTCCAGATCTCGCCCCCGCAGATCTTGGAGCTGACTGGCTTGGAGGCTTTTTCTGTCCTTGCCATGGTTCGAAGTTTGATTTGGCTGGACGTGTTTATTCAAGCGTACCCGCTCCTAAAAATCTTGATATCCCACCGCACAAGTATTTGAGCGAAACCAAACTGCTGATTGGTGACGACAAGTAAAGAGGCTAGCCTGATGAATAAAGTACAACAAATTGTCGATTGGGTTGATGCTCGGTTTCCGGCTACGCAACTCTGGGAGTCACAGTGGGGCAAGTATGTAGCACCAAAGAATTTTAATTTTTGGTACTACTTCGGCTCTTTGGCCATGCTGGTTCTGGTAATCCAGATCGTAACTGGTATTTTCTTGACAATGAACTATAAGCCGGATGCAAATCTGGCTTTTTATTCAGTCGAGTACATCATGCGTGATGTGACGGGCGGATGGTTGATTCGCTATATGCACTCAACTGGCGCATCAATGTTCTTTGTCGTCGTTTATCTGCATATGTTCCGTGGATTGATATATGGTTCCTATCAAAAGCCACGTGAGTTACTGTGGATTTTTGGCATGCTCATTTTTCTGTGCCTAATGGCCGAAGCGTTCCTCGGCTACCTGTTACCATGGGGACAGATGTCGTTCTGGGGTGCGCAAGTTATCGTAAACCTGTTTTCATCTATTCCTGTAATTGGCCCCGACCTTTCTGTTTGGATTCGAGGTGATTTTGTTGTATCCGATGCAACGTTGAATCGCTTTTTTGCTCTGCATGTCATCGCGGTGCCTTTGGTCTTGTTACTACTGGTAGCGTTGCATCTGATCGCATTGCATGAAGTTGGCTCGAACAACCCTGACGGAATTGAGATTAAGAAACAACCAAAGGATGAAAAGACTGGTTTGCCATTGGATGGAATTTATTCACACCCTTACTACTCCATTAAAGATATTTTTGGCGTGGTAGTGTTCTTGATCGTATTCAGTGCGGTTGTCTTTTTTGCGCCGGAAATGAAGGGCTATTTCCTTGAGTACAATAACTTTATTCCCGCAGATCCGCTGAAGACGCCCCCCCATATTGCCCCGGTTTGGTATTTCACTCCTTTCTACGCAATTTTACGTGCAGTGCCATCTTTGTTTGGTACTCAGGTTTGGGGTGTTTTAGCAATGGGTGCTGCCGTCATGATTATTGCGCTACTGCCTTGGCTCGATCGCAGCCCGGTTAAGTCAATTCGATACCGCGGCACCTTGTACAAGTCGATCCTGGCGGTATTTATCGTAGCTTTTATTGGTTTGGGTATTCTTGGAGCGTTACCGGCTACTCCTGTAAGAACCACGCTCTCGCAGATTTTCAGCGTGATTTACTTTGGATTCTTCTTGGCAATGCCTTGGTATACCAAAATGGATAAAACCAAACCAGTCCCAAGCCGGGTAACTGGATAAGGCGAGGAATAAAATATGAAAATGATCAGCAAGTTTTTACTTGCTTTGGCGATGGTGCCGCTTCTGGCGGTTGCCAACGAAGACGTCAAGCTTGATCCGGCCCCCGTGAATACAAGGGACCTTGCTTCATTGCAAAGTGGTGCCAAGTTATTTACCAATTACTGTTTGTCTTGTCATGGTGCTCAGGCTATGCGCTATAACCGACTGATGGATATTGGTATTTCTGAGGGGCAAATCAAAGAAAATCTGATGTTTGCAGGTGACAAAGTTGGCGAAACCATGAAGGTCGCCATGCAGGCAAAGGATGCAAAGGTTTGGCTTGGGGCGGCCCCGCCTGATCTTTCCGTTATCGCACGATCTCGTGGTGCCGACTGGCTTTACACCTATATGCGCAGTTTTTATCGCGACCCATCCCGACCGACTGGTTGGAATAATACCGTCTTTGATAAAGTTGGTATGCCGCACGTTCTCTGGAACTTGCAAGGTGATCAAGAATTGAAGGTTACTTCCCACCCGGCAGAAGGAGGCAAAGATGCGCATGGACCTGCAACGCATGCGGAGAAAAGCTTAGTTCTTATAAAAGCTGGCGAGCTGACACGGATCAAGGAAGATGGAAAGGCTCACACTGTTGAATATGATGCTAAGGTTGCTGATCTGGTCAACTTCCTGGTTTGGATGGGAGAGCCTGCACAAAATACTCGCGAGACGGTCGGGTATTGGGTGATGTTGTATCTATGCTTCTTGCTGCTACCAATGGTTTGGTTGGTGAAGCGGGAGTATTGGAAAGATGTGCATTAAGTTTAAATTGCTCTGAGGAAAAGCGGGCATACCCGCTTTTCCTTTTTATATTTTGTGTTTGGCAATAATCTGGTTTTAAACAGATTTACCCCGACCACGAGTTATTAATTTTTTAATCGCTGTTTGCGGTGGAGACTTATCACCATGATGACACTTTACTCTGGTACTTCCTGCCCGTTCAGCCACCGCTGTCGTATTGTTCTGTTTGAGAAGGGCATGGATTTTACTATTGTGGATGTTGATGTTCACAATAAGCCCGAAGATCTGGCAGTCATGAACCCATACAATGAGGTTCCAGTGCTGGTTGAGCGTGATCTCGTTTTGTACGAGTCAAATATCATTAACGAATATATTGACGAGCGCTTCCCGCATCCTCAGTTGATGCCTGCAGACCCAATCATGCGAGCGCGTGCTCGCCTGTTCTTGTTTAATTTTGAACGTGAGTTATTTGCCCACGTTCGTACTTTGGAACAGGGCGCGACTGGTAAAGCGGCAGAGAAATGCAGAACGACCATTCGCGATAACCTTGGACAAATCGCCCCTTTGTTTGCCAAGCAGAAGTTTATCCTGGGTGAAGAGTTTTCCATGCTGGATGTGGCACTTGCCCCTCTGCTATGGCGTCTTGACCATTACGGGGTCGAGGTTTCTAAGCCAATGGCGCCTGTATTGAAATACGCAGAAAGAATTTTTAGCCGCCAGCCATTTATTGATTCGCTAACGCCCAACGAAAAGGCGATGAGGAAGTAAATTCTGTTGGCAGGAGAGATGCAATGTCGACAGTTTCGACCAAGCCATATTTGATTAGAGCCATACACGAATGGTGCTCCGATCATGGATTTACGCCATATCTGGTGGTCGCAGTAAAGGACCGTATGCAGGTGCCGATGGAGTACGTCAAAAATGGCGAGATTGTGCTGAATATCAGTTACAACGCAACGCGAGCCCTGCAACTTGGAAATGACTTTGTTCGGTTCTCGGCGAGGTTTGGTGGTGTCTCCCGTGATGTGGCAGTTCCCATTGGAGCTGTTGTGTCAATTTTTGCAAGGGAGAATGGTGAAGGAATGGCGTTTGAGCCGGATAACACGGAAGTAGGGGATTTGTCGGCTGTTCCTGAGTCGGTGAGTTCTAGCCCTTTGCGGGCCGTTGATTTGTCTTCGGACGATGAGCCACAGACTGCAGAGGAGGAGCCTGAGCCACCGACACCGACCCCATCAGGTAAGCGGCCAAGTCTTCGCATCGTAAAATGACATAGTGACCTGAGTGGTGCATTTACCGTAGCGGCTTGTATGCTTAGATCATCAGCCCATTTTTGAGCAAGCACGGTTGTAAAAAAGGGAATGCTTTAAGCATTCCCTTTTTTATTTTGCGCTAGCCAGATTCGTAGATGGTAGTTGGCTGCAGTGACTACAGGTGCGTATTACTCGACTCTTTCCAACACAGCAGCAAAGAAGCCATCGCATTGGTGATCCTTAGGATTGAGTTGCAGGAATGGTCCTGTATTCAGTTCGACTCTGGAGGAAGCCAGTGCTTCTCCTGCATCCCTTACTACGAAGTTTGGATGGGATTGCAAGAACGATTCAATAACTTTCTGGTTTTCGACCTGAAGAATGCTGCAGGTGGCATAGACAAGTCTGCCACCTACCTTTGGCAGTCGTGCGGCAGAGGTCAGGATGGAGAGCTGTTTCGCGTTCAACTCTGCAACACTTTGAGGGCTTTGGCGGAATTTCAAATCGGGGTTACGTCGTAGGGTGCCAAGACCAGAGCAGGGTGCATCGACAAGTACCCTGTCAATTTTGCCCGACAGCCGCTTGATCTTAGGATCATTTTCCGAGCTGATAAGCTGAGGGTGTACGTTGGACAGGCCTGAACGTGCCAGACGGGGCTTCAAATTCGCCAAGCGCTTTTCACTTACATCAAATGCGTATAAGCGCCCTGACGACTGCATCAGCATGCCGAGTAGCAAGGTCTTTCCGCCTGCCCCTGCGCAGAAATCGACAATCATCTCGCCGCGTTTAGGTGCCAGAAGTAAGCCGAGCAGTTGACTGCCCTCGTCTTGCACTTCAATGACGCCTTCTTGAAATAATGGATGCCGATTGATTGTGGGCTTGCCTGCAAGCCTGATCCCGTGAGGGCTGAAAGGGGTTGGGGAGTGGGCAATCCCGTCTTGACTGAATCGTTCCAGAACAGCCTCTCGGTTGGCTTTGATCGTATTGACCCGCAAATCCAGACTGCCTGAGCTGCCGAAAGCACGTCCCATTTCGATGATCTGTTCATCACCGAGACCATCTTCGCGCAGCATGCCGACAATCCAGCTTGGCAATTCGGCCAGTTCCTCAATTTCTGCCGATGCAGATTTGGCCGCCTTAACTTCGGAGATCCAGCGTTGTTCCGATTCGGTGATATATGGAGTGAGTTCACGCAGGTTGAGCCCATAAACTGCAGCGAGCCAAGCCAAAGTAAGCTTGCGCGGTGTGGGCTGGGCTCCAGACAAGCGATCAAGCTGAATTTTATTGCGCAGGATGCCGAATACTGCCTCAGCTACGAAGGCGCGGTCTTGGGCGCCCAGCTTGGGGTGTTCGCGGAAAAAGCGTGACATTTCAATGTCTGCTGGCGCACGAAGTGGCATCACGGCGCGTACGGCATCAATGGTTGCGGCAAGTTGAGTGCTGGTGAAAGCCATGAATTTATTCCTTTCGTTCTGTTGGCTCGATTTCTACATGGCGAGCAACAAACTCAATAGTGTTGTTTCCTTCAGCTCGGCTGAGCTTTAAAGGCAGATTGTGATGTGCAGGTGATAGCCATACCTCTGAGCGACTGTCGCCATCGGCGCTACGAAGGACCACAAGGCTTAGCTCATTGCTATCTATCTTCAATTTGGCGGTGCCTGCTTTACCGAAGGTATCGTGCCGAAGCTTTTTACCTGTGGCAATTTGCATTCCTGTCCCATCTCCAACGTATGAAAGCTGGTATGGGAAAGCGTTGATATCCTGGGCGCCCTTTTCCAGTTCACCAGACTGTGGGTTGTCGGGTTCTCCGAATTTGGCGACTAAGATTTTCCAGTCGAACTCACAAAAATTCCGAAGGTCATCTGACTTGCCCCGACGTTCCTCGAATCGCGATGGTATCAAGCCCTCTTTAGCCAGCCGGCCTTCACTTACATAGTGGATGGTTGGCCCCAAAATCGGTATCAGCATGGTGTCGAGTCGATAGCGTTCCCCTTCAATCACCCAGCGTTGCGAGGCCTTGCCAATTTTCAGTCCGCCTCCGTAATACACGTCAAAATCAATGCTGGCCCGTTTGGGCAACGGGCCAGCCCAAGCGAGGCTGCAGATTGCCATTAACGTGCAAATGGTGGTGACAACAAACTGCATGGGTATTCTTCCTTATTTATCTCGTTGAGGGGGGGCGATTGACCGCTCGAAGATCGTCTTCCCCTCGATTTCCAGCTTGTATGCAACAAATAGTACTGACTTGTCCGGTTTATCCAGGGATAGGCGTAGTGGCAGGTTATTCCACTCTGGCGCAAGCAAGATCTGATAAACCGCAGTGTTTTGTGATCCTTTTAATAGCAGCACCGAAATGTCTTTATCTCCCGTTGGGAAGTTGGTCTCCCCAGCGAGCTCGAAGGGAAAGCGATACAACTTGCGCCCATCGGCAATCGTCATGGTGAAACTGGGTAGCTGGCTTCCTTGCAAGGCAAATTGATGGGCTGCCGACAGAAAATCCTGACTGCCTTTCTCGATAGGCTCGGTCTTCAAGTGACTGGGTTCACCATAGCTAATCTGACTGTTTGCCCAGTCGAATTTCGCCATACGTTTGGGCTGTGGCGCGTCGTTTGCATACTCCGCAAAATTCTCTGGAACCAAGCCATTTGGACCCACAGAGCCGTGGCTCTCGAAGCGGACTGACTGACCAAGGAGACGTGCTCCCAAGGTGATGTCATAGCGATCTGCTTGACGCTTCCATACCAGCTGAGCTTGCACGCCTGCTACGGCGCCCTGACGAGCCAGATAGTGAATGACTACATGATTCGGAAAGCTCTGTACTACTGGAGGTGGCGGGTTGGTGGGCTTTACGTCTTCCTGAGTTGGAGTGCCGGGCGGTGCGGGAGCTTCCTCTTTGGTCGCATCAAAGCTTGATGAGAGAGTCTCTGTGAGCTGGGCAAGCTGCGATGCGGCATTGGCTTGAGTAGCTTTCGGTGGGCGACGTATCGTCGTGCGGTGAGCCACCTTCCTGGTGGGCTGCGGCGTATCAGGCTGTTCCAGCTCTGGGGCTGTCGTGCCGATTGAGGGGGGAGGGCGTTCCTGACGGTGTGCCAAGGTGATTGTTAGCTGTTCGATAGCTGGGCCTTTACGCCTGCCCGTGGCGTTTTCCGTCAGTGATTGGCCGCTCAGGGTTTTCGTGGTGGCCTGAACTTTGATCTCGCTGGCTTCTGTCGTACTGAGCCACCATAGCCACGCACTATCCCCGAAAGTGAGAAGAGCATGAAGCAGGGCCGACAATGCAAAAGCAACGATCAATGTCGGCGTAATCAGGTGCCGGCGAGACAACTACGGCCTTCCCGACGAGTGATCCGATAAGCGAGTATTGATGACGCGCATTCCCTCGACCCGTAAATGTCCTTGCACAAAATCGCTGACAGCTTCAGGGTAAATGCGATGTTCGGCCGCTAAAACCCGTTGTGCCAGGCTCTGTGCCGTATCGTCATTCAAGATGGGCACAACCGCCTGTGAGACGATGGGGCCGTGATCAAGTTCCGCAGTAACGAAATGGACGGTACATCCAGCAACTTTGCAGCCAGCATCAATTGCGCGCTGGTGTGTATGCAAGCCGGGGAAGGCTGGGAGCAAGGAGGGATGGATATTGAAAAGGCGACCTGCGTAGCGTTGCGTGAATTCGGCACCCAGAATACGCATGAACCCAGCAAGGATAAGCAGATCTGGTCTGAACTGATCAATGGCATCCGCCAGAGCGGCATCAAACTCTGCCCGGTTGGCATATTGTGTGTGGTCTACCGTAACGGTGTGAATGCCCTGAGCCTTGGCCCAGTCCAAACCATAGGCATCGGGGCGATTGCTGATGACTGCTGCAATCCTCGCGCCAGAGATGCGTGCATTGACCAGGGCCTGCATGTTCGAGCCCCGGCCCGAAATCAAAATAACGATGTTCTTCATAAGGAGGGGGGCGGGCCGGCGAGTAAACGTGCTTGCCGGCCTGCCTGTTGATTATCAGGCGACCTGAGTTTGATGCTCGTTGCTGTCACGCAGGCGGACATGCCCAATGCGATAGACGGTTTCGCCTTCAGCGGTCAGCTGGCGGATGGCCTCTTCGGCGTGTTCCGCGGCAACCACTACAGCCATGCCAATCCCACAGTTGAAGGTGCGATACATCTCCTGGCTGGCGATATTGCCTGCCTGTTGTAACCACTGGAACAGCTTTGGCAGCTGCCAGCTGGCGGCATCAATCTGCGCGACACAATGCTCAGGCAGCACGCGGGGTATATTCTCGGTGATGCCACCGCCGGTGATATGAGCCATGCCCTTGACCGGCAGGTTGGCCATCAGCTTCAGCATGGGTTTGACGTAAATGCGAGTCGGGGCCATCACCACTTCAGCCAGTGACCGGTCGCCGTCGAAGGTTGCTGTGAAGTCGGCTTCCGCAAGGTGCAGCACCTTCCGGATCAGGGAGTAACCATTCGAGTGGGCGCCATTGCTGGCCAAACCGAGGACAACGTCACCAGGTTGAATTGATTCACCGGTAATGATCTGGCTCTTTTCAACTACGCCAACGGCAAAACCTGCCAGATCATATTCACCAGCCGGGTACATGCCGGGCATTTCTGCGGTTTCGCCACCAATCAGGGCGCAGCCGGCCTGTTCACAACCGTGAGCGATGCCTTTGATGACTTCCGTCGCAGTGGTGACATCAAGCTTGCCGCAGGCGAAGTAGTCGAGGAAGAACAACGGCTCGGCGCCTTGAACCAAAATATCGTTGACACTCATGGCAACCAGGTCGATACCTACTGTGTCATGGCGGTTAAGTTCAAACGCCAGCTTCAATTTGGTGCCGACCCCGTCGGTGCCCGATACCAGAACGGGCTCGCGGTATTTTTTTGAAATCTCAACGAGACCGCCAAATCCGCCGATGCCTGCCAACACTTCGGGGCGCATGGTACGACGCGCAAACGGCTTGATGTTTTCAACCAGCTGATCGCCAGCGTCGATATCGACGCCAGCGTCACGATACGAAAGGGAGGTGCGGGATGGCTCGGTCATGGGGGCGGCTCGCAAGCAGAGAAGGGGCGACATGATGCGTCGCAAAACATGGTTTAATGTGGCGCGGCCGGGGCAAACAGGCTGCAACCTACGGAAACTCCTTGCATTTTACCCGAAATGAGACAGAAACGCTTTGCTGGAGGGCGAGTAGTCGCCTTGCTGGGGATTCTCGCTGTAGTCATCGCTACGGTTTATTTGCTGGCGCCGATTCTTGCGCCGTTTGTGGCGGCAGCCATTATCGCGTACATGCTGCACCCACTGGTTGACCGACTTTCGCGCTATCGATTGCCGCGCAGCCTCTCTGCCGGCTTGGTGATGACCGGCTTATTCGTTGCTGGATTGAGCATGTTGCTGGTGATCGTGCCCTTGTTTGTGCAGCAGATACGGGCGCTGGCGGGGTATTTACCCAAAGTCATCAGCTGGGGCAAAGATACACTGGCGCCTGGTTTAGTGCAGCGGTTTGGTATAGACATCCGTCTGGAGCCAGAGCAGGTCAAGGCTTGGCTGGCCTCTCACTCTGATGCGGCAGGCGCTGCGCTGAACAAAATCCTGCCCTCGCTGGCAGATGGCGGCGCCGCGCTGTTTGGTGTGTTGGCCAATATGTTGCTGCTGCCGGTGGTCTTATTTTATTTCTTGCGTGATTGGCCTGCGGTGATCCGCATGGTGGATGAGCTGATTCCTCGCAGCTGGCATGGCAAGGTACATCAGGTAGGTGGTGAGATAGACAGCCTGCTTGGACAATTTTTGCGTGGGCAGTTTTCGGTCATGTTGATCATGGCGGCGTTTTACAGCATTGGTCTGGCCTTCACTGGTTTGCATTCGGCATTGGCGATAGGTTTAGTTGCGGGTTTTCTGGTCTTTGTCCCGTATTTGGGTGTAATCGTGGGGGCAGGGCTGGCTACGCTGACAGCGGCTTTGCAATTCGGCACTGTGATTGGCCTATTGCCGGTATGGGGTGTTTTTCTGATTGGCCAGTTACTGGAGGGGTTTTACATCACACCGACGCTAGTGGGGGAACGTATCGGCTTGCACCCGGTTGCGGTGATTTTTGCCTTGCTCGCCTTTGGTCAACTCTTTGGATTTGTTGGTGTTCTGCTGGCATTGCCCTTGGCTGCTTCATTGCTGGTAGCCCTTCGGCATATGAAGGCCCATTATGTAGAAAGTCCACTCTATCGGCGCTGAGCTGGATGTTTGCAGGTAAATTGCAGACAGTTTCTGCCAAATCCTCTGCGGTGAGCCTTATATCTGTGGAGCCTAGCCGGTACAATTCGGTGCTGTATGCTGTTGCTGGATTATCTTGAAACAACTTCCTCTCGATCTTGAGCTTCCCCACCCATTTGCGTTCGATAATTTTGTTGTCGGCGCAAATGCGGAGCTGGTGTTCCAGCTCAGTGAGCTTGCCCGTGGCAAGTTGCCTGAGCGCGCCATCTACATTTGGGGCGTAACTGGTACCGGCAAGTCTCATTTGCTCAATGCGACTGAGCAGGCTACGCGGGCGGGTGGCTTTGCTGTCGCGCGCATTGATGCACATTCGCTTGTCGATGCCAACGCGCCCATGGCTGAGCTGCTGGTAGTGGATGACATCGAAGCCGCCAGTCCTGCATCCCAGATTGCCTTATTCGACCTCTACAACCAACAGCGTGAAGCAGGCCTGGCCTGGTTGGCGGCAGGTACGCTGCCCCCGTCGCAGCTGCCGTTACGCGAAGATTTGCGCAACCGGATGGGGTGGGGATTGGTTTATGAAGTGCGGCCCGCCAATGACGACGACAAGATCAAGCTGCTACAGCAACGAGCGCTGGAGCGTGGTGTGGAAATTGGTGAAGAAGTCTGCCGTTATCTGGTGACCCATCGCGGCCGAGATCTGGCCTCATTATTTGCTGACATCGCTTGGCTCGACCGCGAAGCGTTGGCAGCCAAACGCCCGGTTACCCTGCCATTTGCCCGCGAGGCATTGCGCCAGCGGCGTTAAGCTCGCTAAACCGCTCTCACCCTGCCCCAAAACTCGGCCCGGCGCGACCGGAAACAAAACGTCAACAGGACCTGAATCAGCCTCAGTGGCCGGGGCTGCCAGTTGGAGCTCAATGCAGTGCGCCGCTGAAAGAGATCCGCTCGAAATCCAATCCCCGCTCCAGCAGGCCGTCCAGCCGCATGCGCCGTATTTGCCCATCCTGATACACCTCCAGAATTCGACCGGCTTTAAACCAGTGCAGAGGCAAAACCAGAGATGGTTGGGTCTGCAGGGCGGTAACGGGCGGCAGCATCAGAGCCGGGGTGAACTTGTTGCTGAAGGTATTCAAACCTGTGGCACGCACGGCAATGGTTTTCGGGATGCCTGGCAAAATCCGTATCCCAGCCTCCAGCGCGTCGTTTTCACCTTGCTTGATCCAGCGAATGGTGCCCAACACGATAGGCTGACCGGGCGCTGGGCGTATTGCTAACAGCTGGTGATGCGCTACCCTTTGGCCGGGGCTGGTTCGGGAGAGGCGGAATCCCAACGCGCTCTGATTGATGATGTCCCAGCGTTCGGTTTCGACGTGCTGCGCAGCAACCTCCGCCTTGGCGCTGACGTGCTGGGCAACATTGCCAAACAGCTGGAAGTCGGTGATGGCCCGGCCATGAATTTCAGACGGGCGTTCTGGTAGATCGAAAGGCGCTCCACCAATAAAAGTATAGCTTTGCTCCATAGTGGTGGTGATTTCTGCGATGCCTTCCGCCGTATGGCGGGGAAGCGCTCGATCAACCGGCATATCACACCATTCCTGATACAGGCTGATCAGATACGACTCCGAAGCGGTTGCCGAGTATTCCTCACCCAAACCAAGCTGAGCCGGTGATTCGCCAGCACGCAGGTACTTGATGCGTTTACGGATGCTGCGCGCCAGGGAATCGGTATCGATATAGCGGAAGGTTTCCCCGCGAGGCGGTGGGTCAAGCCGCTTTGCCTCACCGGGTTGATCCAGCTGCAAGGTCAGCATGCCTTTATCGCAATCCTGAGGCGGGTTGACCAGCAAGGGAGTTTGATTGGACCAGCGGTCAAGCAGGCGATCCACCCACAGGATCTGCTTGATCGACATCGCAGAAGGGTTGGCGGCGGCCAGCAGCAGAGCCTGAGAAAATGCGGCGGCGCAGGAAGACAGCTCGGTTTGCCGGTTCTGGCTGTCTTTGACGATTTTGACCGAATGCTCATTGTTTTCGGCTAGGCGGAACAGGGCGAACAGCTCGCTCCAGGCCAGTTCGCTGACCACACGATAGGCCAGATGGTGCTCGCGGATGGCCAGTGCCGTATAGCGGATCGAGCGTTGTCCGGCCAGTGCAACGTAATCGCTGATGCCCGATTCGCCATCAAGCGCGGCACGCCAGCAATGGCGATAGCCGATCGACATCTCGCGCCAGAGTGTGACATTGCTATGCCAGACTGCTGCTTCGGCTTCGGCAAGCGGAAATGGCTTGCCGGCATAGCGTTTGGTATTTTCTTCCTGCAGCAGGGACAGGGGTTCGCGCAGCATTTCGAGCATCTTGATACGCTCGACTGGCGGAACGGGTGCGCGGTTCAAACGTGCCAAAGTATCCAGAATCTCGGTATGTGCTTGCCGCACATTGATCATCGGAACCAGCTTCAGCCACTCTTTAAAGCCACGGGCGTCAACAAACTCCAACGGCGCATCAGCATCAAACCCTGGCAGGTCGAGATCGACCTTCATCAATTGCCTCCATTGCTAGCGAGTTGGGTCATGGCGGCGTGCAGGCGATCTTTGAGGCGCCCAATCAGCCCTGAATCCAGCGGATGGCTAGCAGCGCGCCGAGGCGCTGCCCAGATCGGGTCCGGAAAATGCCGATCATCATCAAATCGCGGAATGATGTGCCAATGCAGATGTGGTACCTGGTTACCCAGGCTGGCCAGATTGATCTTGGTTGGTTGCAACAGTTCACGCAATATCGACTCGGCGGTAAACACGGCATTCATTAATAATTGCTGGTGCTCGGTGGATAAGTCGCTCATCTCGGCGACGTGCTGGCTCCAGACAACGCGAACAAAGGCCGGATAGTCGGCATCTTCAGCCAGAATCACGCGCCAGAGTGGTCCTTGCCAGACAAGCGTGCCACCGGCAGTGTCACAAAGTGGACATGGTTTGTACGACATAGAGGCAAATGTATCAATTTGTCATAGCATAACAGCTCAAGCTTAGCCCAAAGCCAGCAGTCATCCAAACGCCGTTAAGCACAGATGAACGATGGGTAACCGTAATTTCCATCTCGTCTGGCGCGAGTTTGGTAGGCGGGAAGGGCACAGGCGACCGGCGGAAGCGCATTAATTGAAGCGCGTTAATTCATTACCTTGGGTGGAGTCACGTGCAGTCTGAATCTATCAATAAGAGTTCTTTGCCTGCCAAATGGCATGACGGTACCCAGTCGCATGCCCATCCCGTCACGCTGAGGCTGGAGGCAGGGCACCTCTGCATCGATCATGCTTACGGAACCCAGAAATACCGGTTGGGCGATATCACGATACAAGCTGAGTTGGGGAGTCTGGCCCGCCGCATTGATCTTCCTGACGGAGGTCAGATCGAAGTCGCCGATCGGCAGGGCTTCCGTCTGTTGATGGGCGAGGAGCGCGGCTGGTTGCAGCGGCTGGAGTCAGGCAAGCGTTGGATTGCATTGAGTTTGATCATTCTGATGGCGTCTGCATTTGTCACCTATCGTTGGGGCTTGCCGTGGGTGGCCGATCGGGCGGCAGACGTGGTGGATGCCAACACCGAAGCCAGTTTGGGCAGAGAGGTACTGGAAGCGGTGGATGAAGACTGGGTTAAGCCGAGCAAGCTGCCTGCGCAGCGACAAACCGAGCTACTACGCCGCTTTGCCGAGCTGGCTGGCAAGGACGCCAACCATTATCGGTTGGAGTTCCGGGCCGCGCCGGAGATCGGCCCCAATGCTTTCGCCTTGCCGGGCGGGACCATCGTCTTGACGGATGAACTGGTGGCGTTGACCAAAGATGATCGGGAAGTGATGGCTGTTTTGGCGCATGAAATGGGGCACGTCAATTATCGGCACAGTATTCGTGGCCTGATGCGGGCCGCAGGCTTGTCGGCGGTGACGGCGATGCTGACGGGCGAGGTGGCCTCATTGGGAAGTGTGCTGGCATCGGCGCCTGTGCTGGTGGCGCAGCTCAAGTACAACCGGGATTTTGAAAACGAGGCCGATGATTTCGCCCTGCAGATGCTGCCGCGTCGGAATATCTCGCCTTGCTACTTTGCAACAGCAATGGGGCGCCTGGAGGGCTGGTATCAGCGTAAGGCCGGCAAGCAGGATGGGATTCCCAGCTGGTTATCGACCCACCCTGAAACGGATGATCGGATCGTGCCGTTTCAGCGTTTCTGCCAGAAATAGTAGGCTTTGTTGACGTTTTGTTTTCGGATTGCGTTTCGTCGGATGTGGGTCTGATGGCAGGCGAAAAGCGCGCCACTTAGGGGTAAGCCACGCGATTTTCCACCAAGTTGCGCAGGCTGTAAGGCTTGCAGTGCACGCCAACAACCTGGCAGTTAAGGCCGCAGCTAGCCCCAATCCGGCGCAACCCCCCGTCCCCGCACGGGGGGGCGGTAAGCTGCATTGCGGCAACCACCACGAAAGGCTGAGGTCGAGTTTGGGGCAGGGCGTCGTCCGGGTTCGCTTATTTAGCCCGCTAAACCGCGTGGCCTCACCCCAAAACTCGGCCCGGCGTAGATCGGGAGGTCAACCAGGGTGCCAACCTGCTACTTCGCCGGTCTATGGGGTCGCGCCAAGGCCAATCACTTTGCCGACGGTTTTGCTCCATTCCTTGCTGCATTCACTGCCGCAACGTTCGAACCAGCGTTTCACCACAGCCTGTTTGAGTAGATGTTTGACCTTGCTGCGATCAGAATCGCTGGCTTCAACGATGGTCATACTGCCTTTTGTGTCCAACGCGCAGCGGTCACTGCCGCTATTGCAGGCAATGCCGAGGGCCGTCTGCGATTCAGCGGCGTGCCATAAGTCATCCGATAGCTTGCGGATACCCTCGCGCAATGCTGTTTGATCCTTGCTCTCAAGCTTGTCCCAGCTGCTGCTGTTGACGCCGAGCAACATCATGCTCCAGCCCAGTGGCAGGTTGTAGAGGTGGGTGGTGACTTCGTAGAACTTGGCGGTGTATGCCGGCAAGGTGCCGGTGACCAGGCAATCCACGCTGCCATCCTTGATTTTGGCGTAGGTTTCGTCGAATGGCACGCTGAGGGTGACGGCGCCAAAAGATTCAATCAGATCACTGGTGGTGCGCAGGCTGACCCGTATCTTCCGGCCTTTCAACGACTCCAGGCCGGAAATCGGACCTTTGCACAACAGCATTTGCGCGGGATAAGGCCACAGTGCTAGCACCCGGATGCCGTATTTTTTCTCAAAGTGCCGGCTCAGCGCTGGCAGACCGGTGTCGGCTACCTTGCGCGCCGTGGCAATGTCGGGCGCCAGACCGCCCAGATCCACGCCTTCGACGATGGGGTCTTCCGCTGAAACGTAACTGAGTACGGTGGTGCCGAAGTCTGCCATGCCAAGACGCATCAGCCGGATCATTTCCGAACCCTTGAGACCAGCCTGATTAAAGGGTGTCAGCTCTACACCAAGGCGCCCCTCCGATAGCTTGGGCACGGCTTCGGTCCAGAACGGCTTTTCGAAGTCCTTGTACTGACTCAGCATATCCCATGAGCCAAATACCTTGAGCATGGTCGCAGAGGGGGGCGATTCTGCTGCGGGTGCCTGGCTGGAGAGCAGGGCCAGGCCTAGCGCAAACGGGATGAATAGTTTTGTTGGCATGTGTTCCTCCTGCCGCCGGCGAGCCCCGGATTGTCAGGTTATGGCGGGCATGGTTTGACGCGGCAATCCGCCCCCCGATGTTGCGCAGTGCGGGGGGCGAATGCGGCTTTAGCGGGCGAAGGCCGCTTCTGGTGTCGCGGCTTCGACAGCGCTGCTGTAGTCGTAGTCGTGCGCGGGCATGTCAGACAGGTGCGGTGGACGCAATGGTTTCAGATGCGGGTCGTGGAGCAGTTGCTGGCATGCCAGCAGGGCCGAGTCGAGCGCGCCGACGATCCAGGTGTGGTGCACACTCAGGTGCTCACCCGCAAAGTAGACGTGACCTTCGGGCTGACGGGCAATGGCAAACAGGCTGCGGAACTGGCCTGGGAAGAACATGGCATCACCGGTTGCCCATTCCAGTGACCAGGCAACGTCGAATGACTCGATGTACTGACCATAAACATCCACCTGACCGTTGTACAGAGTGTTCAGGTTGTCCAGCGCCAGCCGCACGCGGTTCTCCTGTGATTGGGCCAGCCAGTTGTAGGCATCAGTCATCCACGAGTAAAGCAGCAGTACGCCTTTGCCATTGTCGCCGATGCCGTATGAAGGATAGACGCACCAGCGAGAGGGTAGATCGGTGATCGACTGGCCCCCATTCGAAGGCTTGGGCGTGTGTTCCCAGAACCGGCTCTTGAAGCGCAGGCCGATCTTGTAGAGCGGTTCATAGTGCATGGCGCGGATGCCGTGCATCTTGGGTACCGACCATTGCGGGGTCTGGATCATCCGCAGCGCTGCGGGCGGTATCGCCATGATGACTCGGTCGAACACGGCTGGCATGTCGGATTTGGTGTGATGAATCGCCACCTTTCCGCCCGGCAGGTTTTCGATTTTGTGTACCTGAGTACCCATGGTGATGTGCTCACGCCCGAACAGATCGGCACAGCCATTGGGCAGACGGTCCATGCCGTGTTCGATGGTTTTCCACTTGGCGTTGGAGAAATCCATGTTTTCGATTACCAGCTCGGTAAAGCTGTTCTGGAACTGGTTGGTTTGCGAAGTCATGGTTTCGACGTAGTTCACCTTGGCGGCAGACCAGCCGCATTCCTGAGTCAGATAGGTGTACATCGAGTAATTGTCGTACTTCATCAGCAGGGCAAAGCCGGCATCGAAGTCCTCGGCCAGCAGCTTCTCAAACTTGCCAATAGCTTCGTTCAGCAGCTGCGAGGCCGTTTTATTGCGATCTTTGGGGGGGAGGGGGAAGTCGAGGTCTTCGGGGTGCTGGTCGGCATACGCGACGGTCATGGTCTGGCCGTCCGGGCCGCGCTTGCCGTTGACGTACACCAGATTGCCCTTCTGGTCATACAGCACGTAATCAATCAGCTTGATGTGCTTTTCGGGAGGTAGCTTGGCATTCAGATAGTCCACCAGATGAAACACCGGTTGCTGGGCTTCAATGTCAGGCAGGCGCATGGCGCCGGCCTCAAAGTACTGGTTCGGGTCATCATTGAAACGGTGGGTATACACGCGGCCGCCCAGTCGATCCGGGCTGGCTTCGAAGATATGGCAATCAACGCCACGGGAACGCAACAGCAGTGCCGAGTAGAGCCCGGCCATACCGCCACCGACAATCCCGACCTTGATCTTGGCAGGGTCCGGTCGATCGCCGGTGGTGGGGACCAATGGGGCGGGGGCGTGCTTTTTCAACCATGCTTCATAAGCCGCCCTGAGTGAGGGTTTGCCTTTGGGGGTGCTGGCATACATATGGGATGAGTCGCTCATGATGTCCTCCTGAATATCTTCAAATTGGCAGGCCCGCCCGTCTGACCTGATCCGTCACTCTTCCCCGCAGCGCCCCCGACCTCTGCCAATACGTTGCGCTGCCGAGACAGTCCATGCGGATGTCCAGCAGATTTCTTAGCCCATACGATAATAGGTAGGCGGGAAGATCAAATCCAAGAAGCGGCTTGCATTCTTCAATGTGACAGGCTCTGGTTGGCGGGTTTCGTAGCGTTTATGGGAGGGATGGCGATTGAGTGTTCACCACCGCGACTGCTCAGTACCCTATCGGGCCGACAGGTGGCGGCCAATGCGGCCTTTGATTGGCTAGGGCAGCATGGCGCTGATACCGTTTCAGCTCAAATCGCCAACAGGCAGCATTGCCATGCGCCTGCGACTGGCATTCGGCTTGGTTGCGGCAACCACACTGGTGGCCTCGGTGGCATCCCTGCTGGCGTTCCGGGCGGTCGATACGACGTTCAGCTCGGTCAGCAATCAGAGTTTTCCGGCAACGGTGGCTGCAGCGGCCTTGCAGGCCAGTAGCCGTGAGTTGTCAGCGGCGTTATCGGCACTGGCCAGCGCCGATAGTCCTGCCGCACGTGAACTGGCACAGAAGCGCGTCTATGAAGTTCTCGATGCGCTGCCCAAACAGGTTTCACGGCTCGGGGCCAGTGGTTCTGCCACGGCACATCGCCTCGGGCCGGTTGTCGATTCGATCACCCGTAGTGCCGAAGAAACCGACCGGCTGGTCGGTCGCCGCCTGGAGCTGGAGCAACGCAAGCAAGTGGCGCTGGGCCAGACGGCAACCAGCCAGCAGCAGTTTTTGCGGGCGATCAAGCCGGTGGTGGACGCTGCGAACGCAGACCTCCTTTCAACCACCCGTCGCATCTCGATTCAAAGTGGTGCGGCCGTGCATGGCCTTATCGATTCGGAATTCACCACCTTGCATGGCATGTTGCTGGCCCGTACCGATGCTTACCGCGTTCTGGCCATGGCGTCCGAGTCATCACAGGCTGGGCAGACGCCCAAGCTGCGCGCTGCGTTGGCAGAGTTTGAGCGCAATCTCGGTCGTGCCGGACCCGTTGTGCAGGAAGCTGGCAAGCAGATGGTCAGCAAGCTGCAGAGTCATCTGGCGGCCGACGGTGTCGATTCACTGCTGCGGCAGCAAGTCTTTCGTGACGTTATCACCCGCTTTGATGCAACCCTGGCGCCATTGATCCGCCAAAACACCTTGCAGCTGATTTCCAAGAGCGATGCGATTACCCAGGAGGCGACCAATGCGGTCGTGCTGCTGGTCGCCGAGCAGGTTGGCTCCTTGTCGGCCTCGCAACGCGCGCAAGGCGAGGCCAATCTATTGGCCAGCCTGGCCGGGCAGGCATCGTCTGCGGCTTCGGCTGCGGCACTGCTCGACATCCGTCAGCAATTTCGCGAAACCGCCAAATTGTTGATGAGCACTCTTAAAGATTTGCAGGCCCCAGGCCAGATCAAAGCCATCCGCCAGCACGCCCAAGACCTGCAGCGTGCTGACGATGGGGTATTTTCGGTTCGCCTGCAGCAGCTTGAGCTGATTGTAGATTCGCAAAGGATGGTCGAGGCCAACCACAGCGCGGCTGAGCAGCTGGTGATCCTGGCCCGGCAGGTTGGGGAGGAGGTCGGTGCCGGGCTTGATACCGAGATCAGTCAACTGGATCACCGGCTGCAGCAGGCATCCTGGCTGCTGGCTGCGTTGTCGCTGGCCAGTATCACCTTGTCGATCGTGCTGGCGTACTTCTATGTCGGGCGGCGCATCACCGCACGGCTGACCGTGCTGACTGCGTGCATGCACGCTATTGCAGCCGGGAATCAGGACATCGAAATCCCCGAAGATGGTCACGATGAAATCACCGCAATGTCGCTGACCTTGCGTGTGTTCCGTCACGCCATGATGCAACTGCGCAGTAGCTCGGCTGCGCTCAGTATCAGCGAAGAGCGGCTCCGCGCGATTCTCGACAATTCGCCGTTTCCGCTCTGCATCTCGGCGCTGGATGGCGGTGCCTTGCTCTATTACAACCATCGCTTCGGCACGCAGTTTGATTTGGTCGAATACCCAAGCACCGACTGTGATTTTCTGTTCGACAGCCGCGAAGACTACGACCGGCTGGTGGCCCGGCTGGAACAGGGCGACATGGTTGGGGATACCGAGATCATGCTGCGCTCGCGTTCGGGGCGCGGCTACTGGGTATTGCTGTCGGCGATTCGTATCACCTACGACAACAAATCTGCCATGTTTGCTGCGTTTCAGGACATCACCGAACGCAAGCGTGTCGAGCGCGAGCTGATTGCCGCCAAGGAAGCTTCAGAAGCTGCCACGCGAGCCAAGAGTGAATTCCTGGCCAATATGAGCCATGAAATCCGCACTCCGCTGACAGCGGTACTCGGCTATACCCATCTGGCCCTGGATACACCGCTGAATCCCCAGCAGCAGAGCCTGTTGCTGAAAGTCCAGGCCGGGGCGAAAACCTTGTTGGGCGTCATCAACGACATTCTGGATTTCTCCAAGGTTGAGGCCGGCAAACTCGACATCGAACATATCGAATTCGACTTGCGCAATGTTCTCGACAACCTGGGCTCGATTACTGCCGTGCAGGCGGAGAGCAAAGGTCTGGAGCTGCTGTTTTCGATCGATAGCAACGTACCGGGCAGCCTGTGTGGCGATCCGCTGCGGCTGGGCCAGATCCTGCTGAACCTGGTCAACAACGCGATCAAGTTCACTGAGCGTGGCGAGGTGACGGTGACGGTTGCCGTCGCCATTGCTCCCTGCGCGGAAGATCAGGTGCCGGTGCGCTTTTCGGTGCGGGATACCGGCATCGGCATGAATGAGACCCAGCTTGGCCGCTTGTTCCAGAGCTTCAGTCAGGCCGATACCTCGACGACCCGCCGTTATGGCGGCACCGGACTGGGGTTGGCTATTTCACGTCAGCTGGTGGAGTTGATGGGGGGCAAAATCAATGTTCGCAGCACGCCAGGCCAAGGCTCGGAATTCAGCTTTGTCCTGCCTTTGGGGCGGGGGAGCGAACAACCGCGTCCGGCAATCAGCGTGGCGGCCTTGCGTGGCATGAAGGTGCTGGTGGTGGATGACAACGCGGCGGCCCGGGCCGTGCTGGGCAGCATGTTGGCCTCCTGGTCGATGGAGGTGCGTCATGCCTCGTCCGGTATGGAGGCCTTGGGCGTGTTGGGCGATGAAGCCGCGCCCGAGCACTTCGATCTGGTTTTGGTGGACTGGCGCATGCCCGGCATGGACGGCCTGGAAACCGCTCGCCGTATTTTTGACTGTACACGCAAAGACAGCCATCCACCTGAAATCGTCATGGTCACCGGCTACAGCCAGGACGAAGTGGCATCCAAAGCCCGCGAAGTCGGCATTGTTGGCGTACTGCCCAAGCCACTCGAACGCTCACAGGTGTTCAACGCCATTATTGATGTCGTTGCCCAGTCCCCCGAGCGCCAGCAGGCCCAGGGCGAATTGCAGGCGAAAGCCCGCGAACCCAGTCCACTCAGAGGATTGACGCTGTTGCTGGCCGAAGATAACGATGTCCTGCGTGACTTCGGCCAATCCTTGCTGACTTCCATGGGGGCGAGGCTGCATGTGGCCAGCAACGGTGCCGAAGCGGTGAAGCTGGCGCTGGATGCCTCGCTGCAGATTGATCTTGCGCTGATGGATGTGCAGATGCCGGAAATGGATGGCATGCAGGCAACGCGCGAAATCCGCCGCTATCGCACGCCCGAGCAATTTCCCATCATCGCCATGACTGCCCACGCGCTGGATGTCGAGCGCCAGCGTTGCCTGTCGGCAGGCATGAACGACCACTTGAGCAAACCGATCGACCCGCCAAAACTGGTCCAGACCATTCTGGCCTGGGTCCGCAAACCTGCCGCCGAGCAGCCCAGCCCGGAACCTGCTCCCGCCGCTTTGCCAGTTGCCGAGACAGTCTCCGCCCCGCCTGATGTGGCACCGGGCTTGCCCGATTTACCTGGGTTTGATGTTGCCGAGGCGCTCGACCGGCTGGGCGATAAGCCCGAGTTACTCAAGCGCCTGCTGCTGCGCCTACGTGATAACTACGCAGACAGCGTATCGCGTCTACGCAGCCTGCTGGCAGAAGGGCAGCCAGAAGAAGCCGAGCGATTAGCCCATACCCTCAAAGGCATGGCGGGAACACTCAGCGCGAATCAGGTATTTTCTGCGGCGCGGGTACTTGAGTTAAAACTCAAATCGGGCGAAGCTGCGGATGACGAGCTGCAACAACTCGATGATGCGCTGAAAAGCGCCATGCAAAGCCTGTCGGCACTCGATGCTCCAGCCTCCACGACAGTGCCGGCCCAGGCCGGCCCGGCAGCCATGGTGCAATCTGGTTTGCGTGAGCTGGATGGCCTGCTGCAAAGCCATAGCCTGCGTGCCCGCAAAGCCTTCATCGAGCTGGCCCCAGCCTTGACCAGCCACGACGCAACCGCAGCCCAGACGATAGGCCAACTGATTGAAGCATTGGACTTCCAGGCGGCCAGCGAGCAGGTCCGCGCCGTGTTGCAGGCGATGGAGTCGGCGACATGAGCTTGATTTCGATTGCCGTGACGAGAACTTTCTAATAACGATTCGCCATGCAGCCCACCACCATCCTGATCGTCGATGACGAACCGGCCAATATAGAAGTGTTGGCTGCCGTGCTGGAGCACTACGACGTCCGGTTTGCCCTGACGGGACGGGAGGGGCTGCTGCGGGCCCGGTTTGCCCCTCTGCCAGACTTGATTCTGCTCGACGTCATGCTGCCTGACCTGGATGGGTACGCTGTGTGCAGCGAGCTGAAAGGCGACCCGACCACTGCCGAGATACCGGTGATTTTTGTTACGGCCCTGTCAGACCCCCGTTCCGAAGCGCGGGGCCTGGAGATTGGTGCGGTGGACTACATCAGCAAGCCCTTCAGCCCCGCCATCGTGCGCGCCCGCGTGCGCAACCACCTGGAGATCAAACGCTCACGCGCGCTACTGCAAAAGCTTGCCGTTACGGATTCGCTGACGGGTCTCTACAACCGCCGGCATTTTGACCAGGCCATCGAATATGAGGCACACCGCCACCTGCGGCGCGAACTGCCCCTGTCCCTGGTGCTGCTCGATGTCGATCATTTCAAGCGTTACAACGATTTTTATGGTCATCCGGCCGGCGACGATTGCCTGCGGCGGGTTGCGGCGGCGATTGCCTCGGCACTCAAACGCCCGGCCGATGTTGCCGCACGCATCGGCGGCGAAGAGTTTGCCTGCCTGTTGCCCGAAACCGATCAGGTTGGTGCCTTGGCTGTGGCTGAGCTGATCCGCGAAGCCATCAGTGCTTTGGCCATACCGCATGCCAGTTCGGAAGTTTCCGATATTGTTACCGCCAGCCTGGGCGTGGCATCGCTGGCCGGCAGTGATCAAAGCGGTGCAGCCCGTTTGTGCCAGCTGGCCGACACCAACCTGTATCGCGCCAAGAGCAACGGCCGTAATCGGGTAGAGGGGAATGGCTAAGCGGCTATGGAAAAGATATCCGGCCCCATGCTTAATGTTTTAACTGGAGAACGTTTACGCATCATTTGGGGATGAATGATTGGCCATATCCGTGTCATGGGTGTACACGGGTAAATGAAGTTGCTCGGCAATTCGAGGGAAGGCATTCTTGTCGGCAACGATAAAGTAACCATATTGACCACCATCAAGCATGCTTGAATCAAAACCAAAAGCACGTAGATTGCTATTTTCTTCACGCATGATTCTATTGAAATTGAGAAGCATGCCCTCGATGTTAAACCACGTTCCCATGCTTTCAATATGGAATGTACTTTTTCTCCCATTGAGTGTGTATTCAATTGCCCATAGATCGTCATTCCGATGTTGCTTGACTTCTTCTACTGGGACGCTTGGATGGCATATTGATGCTAAATTGGAAAAGAAGATTGCGTAATCGTCATCAGTAAAATAACAGTGCTTGTCTCTCAGGTCGCCTAAATATAGCCTTGCACCAAACAAGCTTCTCAGCAGGTCGTAGTGCTTATCTACCGAAGAGGCCGGGTTTATTAGCCAGTCATCGATTTTTGATAAGCTTTCGTTGTTGAGGGGGATGCCAAGTTCTAATAATTTCCGGGCTATGGATTCTGAGGTAAATCCATTTCTCTTCCATGTGAAAACAAGTTTATTCCAGGGTTCCAGGCATTCAATTACATCGTTGCTGATGTGATTGCAGCGAATTAATGCCTGTGCAACTTTGTAGCCTGCGTAATTTCCTTTGTTGTCATGTAATGCATGCAATAGTGCGTCTATTAATTCTTCGCTGGTTTGCCAGCCATCATGAAACGCTTTGTTTTCCAGATTTGTTATGGATCGGGATACGCCATATGTCTCATCTTCTTCAGATTTGAATTCGCCAATGGTGATGCCGCTTAATTTAAATAACGTCAGTGATGATTTTTTATACATGGTTATTTCTCTATATTGATTTCTATTTCATTCCTACCATTGGTTTTATGGTCGGCGAATGACTGGGCGCTTGGCCCGAAGGCAAGGGGTTTAGGCTTGGGGATATTTGTACGTACGGCGTTTAATCCAAGCGCTAAATGGGTAATGGCGTGTCAAGGTAACGAGCCAGCCAATCCCCTTAATGAATCACCAGCCTGCCCATTTCGCGGCGTTTGTTATGGACGGGATACACCTCGCGTAGCAGGAAATTGGCGATACGGTTGATATAGCGTCCACTGCGTTTTTCCAGCAGCCGTTCGACGCCCGTTTGAGAGAGCAAAAAGCGCTTGGGGTCGTCGCTGGGTTGGCAGTCGATGTCGCGCATGCCGATCAGCATGCGGCGCTGGTCTTGAGGGGCTTTGCCGAGAATGTCGGCGATTTCGTCGGCGTAGAACCACAGGGCGCCGTATTCATCGACTACGCCGTGCAACGGATGACCATCGAATTCATAGTAATGCCCGGATTTCTCCCCCAGCTCGCGCAAATAGCGTCGATAGCGAAACCAGGGCAGCAAGGTACACAGGATCAGCATGGCACCCGCACCTACGAAAACCAGCGCCGGGGTCGGGCCACCCTCATGCCACCAGCCCGAGTTGCGGGCGAAGTGCCAGCCAACGCCGATCAGCAGGCCGCTCATGGTCAGCCAGCCCAGTATCAGCAATGGCACCAACCAGTTGGCGCGGTTGAGCAGCCAAGGGGAGATCCACCGGGCGGAGACCAAGAGTACGAGTCCGGTGGCAAATTCTGTGACCATGATCACCCTATTCCCAATGGCATGCGTCCACAGTGCCTAGTTGATTCCCAGGCGTTCCATCCGATAGCGCAATGAGCGGAAGGTGACGCCCAGAATCTTGGCGGCGGCAGTACGGTTGAAGCGGGTCTTGTCGAGGGCTTCCAGAATCGCCTCTTTTTCGACGCGATCGAGATAATCCTGCAACGGGCATTTATCGCCGATGGCGGCGGAGGTGCCCAATTCCATATCCTGAGCCGAGCCTTTCAGCTGCAGGTCATCGACGCCGATCTGCTGGCCGTCAGAAAGTGCCAGGGCGCGTTCGAGGATGTTTTCAAGTTCGCGCACGTTGCCAGGAAAGTCATAGGCGGTCAGCGCGGCCAGCGCTTCGCTCGACAATTTGGGCTCGGACTGGCCGGATTGCTGTGCCAGTCGTTGCAGCACATGGCGGGCAATCGCTTCGACGTCTTCGCGCATTTCGCGCAGGGCAGGCATCTTCAGCTCGATGACGTTCAGCCGGTAATACAAATCCTGACGGAAGCGGCCTTCTTCGACGCAATTGGCAAGATTCTGGTGGGTGGCACAAACGATGCGCACATCCACCGGGGTTTCCTGCGTATCGCCAATCTTGCGCACTTTCTTTTCCTGGATGACCCGCAGCAGCTTGACCTGCATCAGCAGCGGCAGATCGGCGACCTCATCCAGAAACAGGGTGCCGCCATGTGCGGCCTGAAAGAATCCGTCCCGCTCGCTATCGGCACCGGTAAAGGCGCCCTTCTTGTAGCCGAAGAACTCGCTTTCCATCAGGTTTTCGGGGATAGCGCCGCAGTTGACGGCGACAAAAGGCTTGTCCGACCGGCTGGATTTGGCATGGATCATTCTGGCGGCCCGTTCCTTACCGCTGCCTGATTCCCCGGTCACATAGACCGGTGCCTGGCTGCGCGACAGCTTGTCTACCAGCTCCAGTGCAGTACGGATGGCGGGCGAATCACCAATGAAGGCTTTTTCGCCGCTGGGAACGTCCCGCGTGGCTTCTCGACCGCGATCAAGATCAAGGGCCGATTTGACCAGGGTGCGCAGCTGATCGAGTGAAACCGGTTTCGAGAGGTAGTCAAAAGCGCCGAGTTTGAGCGCTTCGACGGCGTTATCCATGCTGCCATAGGCGGTAATGACGGCAACCGGCAGGTCTAACCCTGCAGTATTGATTTCACGGATCAGGTCGAGCCCCTGACCGTCGCCCAGGCGCATGTCGGTAAAGCACAGGTCATAGCTGCCGGTTTCCAGTTTCTTGCGAGCTTGGGCGAGGCTGGCGGCTGTATCAACTTCAAGCCCCATGCGGATCAGCGTCAGTTCGAGCAATTCGCGCAAATCTGGTTCGTCATCGACAACGAGTACTTTGGGAACCGCTTTAGGTGTGCGTTTACTCATGAGTTGAAATCGAAAGTGACCCTGAAGACGGCGCCGCCAGCCGGCGGTGGTACGTATTCCAGCACGGCATGGTTAGCAGCGCATATCTCGCGGGCGATATAAAGCCCGAGACCTGTACCTTGGGCCTCGGTCGTAAAAAAGGGCTCGAACAGCTGCCGCTCCAGCTCCGGCGAGACACCGGGGCCATCGTCGGCGACTTCCAGGGCCCATACATCGTAGTAACGACAAACGGTCAGGCGCAGGCTGTCTTCCTGCTTCCGGCCGTGCCGCCAGGCATTGCGACACAGATTCCACAGCACCTGATGCAGGTGGCCGGTATCAAACCGTACGACGACCGATTCCGGACAGTTGAGGGGGACGGTCGTCTGGATGTTTTCAACGTCGCGAAACTCGGCGACGAATTGGTCCAGCCAATCCTTCAAGCGTATTTCAACCGGTTGCACCCGGTCGCGCCGGTTAAGCTCCAGTACTTCCTGCACCATATGGTTCAGGCGCCGGGTGTTGCTGGTGATGATCTCCACCAGCCGCCGGCTGGTCGGGTCGGTGGTTTCTTCGGCCAGCAGCTGCGCAGCATGGCCGATGGCACCGAGCGGGTTACGGATTTCATGGGCGATGTTGGCAGTCAACCGGCCCAGTGCGGCCAGCTTGAGCTGCTGCGCCTCACGTCTTACCCGCTCCATATCTTCGAGAAAAATTACCACGCCGCCCTCGGCGCGTGCCGTGCGAATGGGGACGAAGCGTGGTCGCGCCGCCAGGCGCGAATCGGTGCTGGCAACGGGCTGCGTGGCCTCGACCACCGCGCCGGCCCGCCAGTAAGCGACTGCGAGCGCCAGAGTCGGGGCGTATTCGACCAGCAATGTCTTGCCAGCGAGAATACCGGGCCCGAACAGCCGCTCCGCCTGCTGATTACTCTGGCGGATGGTGCCTTGATCATCAATCACAATCACACCATCGGAGACATCCTGCAGAACCAGCTGATTGACCTGCGACATATTGGCGAGGTCAATGCCGCGCTTCTCCGCCAGTTGCTCGCTTTCGGTGGCATAGCTGGAGAGCCGATGCGCCAGCCAGGCCACGGCAAAGCAGGCAATCGACAGCATGGCTGCCTGCGGGAAATCGCCGCTACCACCATCTTGAATAAAGAAGTGGTAGCTCTGCTGCAACAGCAGGGCAATGCTGGCCAGTGCTGCATGAAACAGGGTGGTTCGGCCCCGGCTGATCAGACCGCCGACTGCCAGATACGGCAACAACATCAGGCCAATGCCGGTCTTCAAGCCTCCCGAGATATGCATCAGCCCGACAATGAACCCGATGTCGCTGGCCATATGAAAGGTCAGCTGGATGCGGAAGTTCGGCCGTCTGAAGCGGACGGTGATGCTGTGCAAAATGGTTAAGGCAAGATAGACACTGGTGAGCGTGTAATACAAATCACGCTCTTCCTGATAAGCAAACAGGCGGTCGCTGACCACAAAGCCCGCCAGCATGGTGCCGATGGCGACCGTGACGCGGAACAGGTTGAAAACGGCCAGGGACCGCCAGTAAGTATCAGGAATAAACGGTGTCGCTGGGGACATGGCAGCTTGCACCCAAGCAGGGATGCACGTTTCGATACCCTGAATTGTAGGCCCAGTCGTAACGTTTTATGAAAATTTCATACTTGGCGCCGCATTCGCGGTCGATGCGGACAAGACGCCGAAGAGTTCCGGCGACGGCCGCGATGAGCGGAAGCTTGGCTAAGCGTTTGATTGTAGGAGTGCTGCCGCTGGTGGGTGGAGCCCGCGGTTGCTCGCAATGTCGGCAGTCGGGGCTGGATGCTATGCTTGGCCTCTTCTTGAGTGATGGCTTCTATCGTGTCAAATCGTCTGCTGATTCCGCTTTGTCTTGCTGCGACTTATCTCATTTGGGGATCGACCTACCTCGGCATCAAATGGGCGCTTGAAAGTTTTCCACCGCTGACGCTGGCGGGAATCCGCTTTGTTGTGGCGGGTTTGTTGATGCTGGCCTGGGCGCGCCTGTCCGGTTTGCCATGGCCGAGCTTGCGCCAGTTGCGCAATGCCGCTTGGGTTGGCTTCATGATGCTGACCTTCGGTAATGGTGCCGTCTGTATCGCCGAGAAAAATATTGCATCCGGTGTTGCCGCCCTGATAGTGGCGCTGACACCGCTGGCAACCGTGCTGATGAGCCTGTTCTGGGGCGTCAAGGCCCGCCGGATCGAGTGGGCCGGCATTGCCGTCGGCTTTGCCGGCATCGTGCTTTTGAATCTTGATGGCAATCTGCGCGCAGAGCCATTCAGCGTGGGTTTGGTGGTGGCGGCCTGTATTGTCTGGGGTCTGGCTTCTGCCTGGATGCCTCGGCTGGATATGCCACAGGGGCCGATGTCGAGTGCCATGCAGATGCTGGCTGGTGGCATTTTCTGTCTGCCCCTGGCCTGGCTCAATGGTGAGTCGGTGCCGACCAGTGTGACGTTCAAGGCCGGGGCGGCGCTGGTTTATCTGATCGTGGCGGGGTCGATGCTGGCTTATAGCGCCTATATCTGGTTACTCAAGCACACGCGGCCGGCTTTGGCGACCAGCTCGTGCTATGCCAATCCGGTTGTGGCTTTACTGCTTGGCGTCTTTCTGGCGCAGGAAGCCATTTCGGCACCGATCATCGCCGGCATGCTGGCGATCCTGTCTGGCGTTGTCATGTTGGGGGTGGCTCAAAGCCGCGCCAGAACCTAAGTTCTGTAGAGGTTTTGTTTTCGGACCGCATTTCGCCAGCAATGACAGGTTTGGAATGAGCGGGGATGTTTCCTTGGCGGTATCGGGTGGGAGCCAGACCGGTGCAAGTCAGGTAGTTCCCGCGAAAATCCTGACTATGATTAGGCAATGCGGAGTCCCTTGCTCCGTTTCGTGACGGAGTTGCCTATGGCTCGCGGCCTGTTTGTCGTTTTGATGCTCGGGTGGAGTAGCCTGGGGCTGGCGGCTTACACGCTGGGCATCGTGCCTTTTCTCTCTCCCCGCAGTCTGATTATCGAATTCGCCCCTTGGCGTGCCCACCTTGAATCGCGGTTGGCCACTTCGGTGGCAATTGCCACCGCGACGGACCCCGTACATTTTCTGGCGCGCTGTGGGCGGGGTGACTTTGATGTGGTACTGGTGCCTCCTCACATTGCGTTGTATCTGCAGCGCCAGCTCGGCTACCGGCCACTACTCGGAATGCGTAGCGAGTTTTTTTCGCAGATTCTGATCAATCGGGACGCGACTGCCACGCAGTTGTCCGATCTGAAAGGCCGACATCTGCATCTGCCGGATCAGTTGTCCCTCGTCAATTACGAAGCCACCCAGTTTCTCTCCCGCTTCGGTTTGCAGGCTGGGCGGGATTTCACGACCCAGTCTCACACTACTGAAAACAATGCCCTGCTGGCCGCGATCAGCAAGCCGGGCGCTGCTGCGGTGGCGTCCCGTATGGCGTTCGAGCATTTACCCGAGAATCTGCGTGAGCAACTCAGGATCATCGGGTCAGGCCGTTCCAGCCTGTGGCTGGTGGTGATGGTGCCGCATCATCTGAAAGATTCGGATGTGGCAAGGCTGGAAGAGGCTATCTCGCAAATTCCGCATACCCAGGCTGGCGCAGCCTACTTCTCGCACGCCGGGGTTGCGCTGGAGCCGCTGGGCAAGTCTGAGCTGGCGCACTTCGAGCCTCTGCTGTCGATCATCGAAAAGGCTTACTGGACGAGGTATTCATCACGATGACGCAGACCGCGACGACCGGCATTCACTCGTTGCGCTACCGGCTGCTGTTTGCCAGCACGGTTGTCGAGGTGGTGCTGCTTGCGCTGCTGCTCTTCAACAGCATGCGGCTCATCGACAGTGTGATCCGCACCTCGGCCGAGAACACGGTTGCTCAAACCGTGCCCATGCTCAACATCGCCATTTCGCCCTATCTGGTGCAAGGCGACTATGCGGCGGTGCGCGACAACGTCAGCGAAATCGTCGGCGATGGCAAGAAAAGCATTGCCTACGTTGCGGTGTTTGATCGCAACAACCGTCTGGTGGCGAGTGCCGGTGTGGACGATCCGCTGCGCCTGCCTTCCGCCTCAAACTCATTCGACGATGCTCTGGCCAACTCGATCCTGCATATCGAGCGGCCTTTGCTGTTAGGCAAACAGCAGGAGGGGCGGGTGCGGTTTGGTCTGTCTACCTCACTGGTGGCGCAGGCCAAGCGCCAGTTATTCAACCAGGGCGTGGCTATTTCGGCTTTGTCGGTACTGCTGACATTTGTACTGCTCAGCTTCATCGCCTATTGGGTGACACATCGCCTGAGCCTGCTGACCGAAGGGGCCAAAGCGGTTGCGGACGGCGACTATGGCATTACCCTGGATGCCAGGGGCAAGGACGAGGTAGCGCTGCTGGCGGGCAACTTCAACCGCATGACGGCAGCGATCCGGCGTCAGGTGGCTGATCTGGGCGATACCACGCGTGAATTTCGGGCCATGTTCGAGCAGGCGGTAGTGGGCATCATGCACGTCAGCCCGCAACTCAAATGGATCAGAGTGAATAACAAACTACTGAGCATGCTGGGTTACGACAGTGCCGAGGAATTATTCAAACTGGGCCCGATGGACATCATCCATCCGGTAGACCGTGCCTATGGCGAGGTTGCCCGGCAGCGGCTTGAAAAAGGCGAGGTGACCTACTTTTCGACCGAGCGCCGCTATCTGAAGCGAGGGGGCGGCCATGTCTGGTCGTTGGCGACGGTGACACTGTTCCGTAGCGAAAATGGCGAAGCACGCTATTTCTCGATTGTCGTGCAGGACATCGGGCGCCAGAAAGCAGCCGCCTTGGCGCTGGCCGAAAGCGAGGCCCGTTACCGCCGCTTGCTGGAATCGACTCGCATCGTGGCCTGGAGCTGTGATGAGGAAGGTAACCGACTGCTATACGTCGGCCCGCAGATTGAAGGTCTGACCGGAGTAACGGTAGGCGAGTGGCAGGCTGAAGGCATGCTGCGGGCACGCATCTATCCCGAAGACTGGCATCAGTTCACGGCAGCGATCAAACGGCCGCAGGCGGAGTTTGAGTGCCGGTTGATCAAACGGGATGGCAGCACAAGCTGGGTAGCGTGTTACTGCAGCCAGCAGGCGGAAAGCGACAGCCGGCTGGTGCAAGGTTTTTTTGTGGATATTCATGCCCGAAAACTGGCCGAAGCGGAGTTGCTGCACTACCGCGAAAAACTGGAAGAGTTGGTGGAAGCACGCACGGCGGCGCTGTCTGTCGCGAATCGCGAGCTGGAGAGCTTTAGCTACTCGGTATCACACGATCTCCGGGCGCCGTTACGCTCGATCAATGGCTTCGCCCAGATCATGCTCGAAGATTACGGCCCCAGGCTGGATGCCCAGGCGCGTGATTATCTCGATCGGATTCAGCGCGGTGCCATCCGCATGGGAGATCTGATCGAAGCCCTGTTGCAGCTCAACCGCTTCTCGCGTGGCGAATTGCGCAATGAACCGGTTGATATGTCTGATCTGGCGGGCGTGCTTTGTGAAGAGCTGGCCAGAAATGCCCCGCAGCGTCAGGTCGAGGTTAGGATTGATCCGCATATGGTAACCCTGGCCGATAAGCGCCTGCTGATGGCTGCGCTGCAGAATCTGCTCGACAATGCCTGGAAATACACTGCCCCGGTCGAGCAGGCCAAGATCGAATTCGGGCATTTCGAACGCAACGGGCAGCTGATCTACTTTGTCAGGGACAATGGCGTCGGCTTTGAGCCCGCCCATGCCAGCCGACTGTTCGGGGCATTCCAGCGCCTGCACACCAGTGAAGAATTCGAAGGGTATGGCGTAGGGCTGGCAACGGTGCAGCGCATCATCCGCCGGCATGGCGGCGAAATCTGGGCGGAAAGTCAACCGGGGCAGGGGGCAACATTCTTCTTTACCTTGGGGAATGAAGTCGATCTGCTGAAAGAGTGATTGCGGCAAGTGGCCCGAGAATTGCGGCGAATGAGGGGCGGCTGTGGTAGCCGATTTGCGTCGAATCCTGCTAATCTGGCCTTCTCCTACCGAGAATTCAGAAATAGTGGTCTGGTTTTTCAGGCGTGCCTATCGGCACGGTCGATAAACAGGGCCATCCGGCATGGCGCATGATCTGCGTCAGCGCTTACCCTCAGGATGCCGGATACGGTCTGGCGTCCTCCTGATGTCCTCCCCAAGCCAATTCAACGTCTACTGAGCTCAATCATGTCTGCCGATTATCTCGAAAGAATCCTGACTGCCCGTGTTTATGATGTCGCGGTCGAATCACCGCTGGATGAGGCACCCAACCTGTCCCGGCGTCTGAACAACCAAGTCCTGCTCAAGCGCGAGGATGAGCAGGTGGTGTTCTCGTTCAAGCTGCGCGGTGCTTACAACAAAATGGTACGGCTGAGTGCGGAAGAGCTCGGCCGTGGTGTGGTGGCGGCATCGGCCGGTAATCATGCACAAGGCGTAGCGCTGGCCGCCCAGTTGCTCAAATGCCGGGCAACCATCTGCATGCCGGCTACCACGCCGCAGATCAAGATCGACGCCGTATCCCGTCGCGGTGCCGAGGTCGTCTTGCATGGAGACTCCTACGCCGAAGCCTACGAGCGCGCCATGCAGCTGATTGCTGAAACTGGTGCCACCTTTGTCCACCCATACGATGACCCGGACGTTATTGCCGGGCAGGGCACCATCGGCATGGAAATCCTGCGCCAGCATCAAGGGCCGATCCATGCCGTGTTTGTGCCGATTGGCGGGGGCGGGCTGGCGGCTGGCGTGGCGGCTTATATCAAGCGACTCAAGCCCGAAATCAAAATCATCGGCGTTGAGCCGACCGATTCTGATGCCATGGCGCAGTCGATGGCGGCAGGAGAGCGAGTGCTTCTGTCGCAGGTCGGTATTTTCGCCGATGGCGTGGCGGTAAAACTGGTGGGGGAGGAGACCTTTCGCCTCTGCAAAGGCCTGATCGACGAGGTGGTGTTGGTTGATACCGATCAGATCTGTGCCGCCATCAAGGATGTCTTCGAAGATACACGTTCGATTCTTGAGCCGGCCGGCGCCTTGTCGATTGCCGGCCTCAAGGCCTATGTCGAACGCGAAGGGTTGACGGATCAGACTCTGGTTGCGGTGGCATCCGGCGCCAATATGAACTTCGATCGTCTGCGCCATGTGTCGGAACGGGCTGAATTGGGCGAGCAGCGCGAAGCCATCATCGCGGTTACCATTCCCGAAAAACCCGGCAGCTTCAGGGAGTTCTGCATGTTGCTGGGGTCGCGAGCCATCACCGAATTCAACTATCGCTATGCCGACTCGGGAGCCGCGCATGTGTTTGTCGGGCTACAGATCCGCAACCGTCAGGAGACCCGAACCTTGATCGGCATGCTGGAAGCCGCTGGACTGACCGCGCTGGATCTGACCGACAACGAGATTGCCAAGCTGCATGTGCGCTATCTGGTCGGGGGGCATGCGCCACAGGTCCAGCACGAGGCCGTGTATCGTTTTGAGTTTCCCGAGCGACCCGGCGCTTTACTGGGCTTCCTCAAGAAAATGGGGGAGGGCTGGAATATTTCCTTGTTCCACTACCGTAATCACGGCGCCGATTATGGTCGCGTGCTGGTGGGGATGCAGGTTCCACCTGCTGAACGCAGCAAGTTCCAGCCTTTCCTCGATAGCCTGGGGTACCCGTATTGGGATGAGACAGATAACCCGGCTTACAAGCTGTTTTTGGGCTGACTTAACGGATTGCTGCGCTAAACATATTTTGCCTCTTGCGACAACTCGGTCTAGTATGAAAGGTGAATATTTGCCCTGATCAAAGACTGATGGAGTCCATCGTGGCCAAGTTCGCTTATTGCAGCGTCATGCATATCGCCGCCTGCTTGGTATTGACCACTCAGGCGGCAACTGTTTGGGCCGGGCCTGCAGACCGGGCGAGTCGCCTGCTACGGGAAGAACCTGTGCCAATCGCCTTGCAACTGGCTTTGCCGGGTAATGGTCTGGCTGAAATTCGCCATCCGGTATCGCCCGTTCTGACTCGTGGAATGGGCGAGGCCGTAGCAACCGGTACCGGCGCCCCTGTCTTGAAGACAGATCGTAATGAGCTGGCGATGGAGCTGACTGCTCGTCAGTATGAACAGGTACAGAGGATGGCGGCGGTCAGCAGCAATACCTGCCTGAGCCGGCGTTCAAAACTGGGTGAAGTCGAGCGCAATGGCGGCGGCATCATGTGGTCGAGCCAGGATGGCTTCAATGTCTACGTCGCAAATCGCGAACTACGCGCACTCAATCTGCTTACCAACCGACGCGAGCTGGCGATTGGCTGCCAGGCTGGTTCGACCAGCGCAGCCTGTATGAATCAACCTAAGGATGGCTGCGATTAGTGGCTGTTTGGCGCATGCCAAATCAAGCAAGATGGCTTGATTTGCCTTTGGGATCTCCCTTATTCCTCTGAAATTTTTCGGCAACAATACGACACATTGTTGTAGTTGCCCCACACCGGTTGACCCCTTTGCTGGGTGGTTGCCTGCTGGCTTTCCATTGTTTTTCTGTTATTAAATCATTGCCTTGTCGTTAATTTGGCAAGAGGCCGGGCATTTGTCGGCTTGCCGGGTTTTCGTCGGACAATGGCCATTTCCGGCACGGTGCAATGCAACAATTTCCGCTATGATCGTTGCCTGCCCAGCAAGACAGCCGGGCAGCGTCCTACCCTGCAAATCGCCGATCCTCTATCAAATCTTCAACTGCATCAGGATCGGCCTTCACTGGAGATTTGCCCGCCATGGCCACCGCTGCCACTGCCCGGCTACGGGAAATACCTTACAACTACACCTCCTTTTCCGACCGCGAGATCGTCATCCGCCTGCTGGGTGAAGATACCTGGGCCTTGCTCGACCATTTACGGGGTGAGCGCAAAACGGGCCGCTCTGCCCGCATGCTGTTCGAGGTGCTGGGGGATATCTGGGTGGTACTGCGCAACCCTTATCTGCAAGATGACCTGCTGGAGAACCCGAAGCGCCGTGCGGCCCTGGTCGAAGCCATGCGCCATCGCCTGCGCGACATCGACAGTCGCCGTGGTGACAACGCCGAGGTGGGGGAGCTGCTCAAGCGCGCCGAAAAGGCCGTCGAGCGTTTTGACGCCAGCTTTGATGAGTTGGCTGAATTGCGCCGCAAGGTGCTGCGTCGCATGGGCGGGCTGACCCGCAAGGACAATATCTGTTTCGATGGCCTGGCTCGTGTCAGCCATGTCACCGACGCGACCGACTGGCGGGTTGAATACCCCTTCGTGGTCCTGAGTCCAGACCACGAGGATGAGATGGCCGGCTTGGTTAAAGCCTGTATCGAACTGGGCCTGACCATCATCCCGCGTGGTGGTGGGACCGGCTACACTGGCGGCGCCGTACCGTTGACGCCCTATTCGGCGGTCATCAATACCGAAAAGCTGGATCGCCATCAGGGCGTGGAGTACATCGACCTGCCTGGGGTTGAAGGCAAGGTGGCTACCATCAATTGTGGCGCGGGGGTGGTAACCAAGCGCGTGATGGAAGCGGCAGAGGCCGAAGGACTGGTGTTTGCAGTTGACCCTACCTCGGCTGAAGCCAGCTGCATTGGCGGCAATGTAGCGATGAATGCAGGCGGCAAGAAGGCCGTGTTGTGGGGAACGGCACTCGATAACCTCGCCTCCTGGAAGATGGTGGACCCCGACGGCAACTGGTTGCTGGTGGAACGTCTCAACCATAACCGGGGCAAGATCCACGATGTGGACGTGGCGAGTTTCAAACTGCGCCGCTTCAAACCGGACGGCAAAACCTTGCTGGAAGAACGGCAACTGGATATTCCCGGCCCTCAGTTCCGCAAAGTGGGCTTGGGCAAGGATGTCACCGACAAATTTCTGGCGGGTCTGCCGGGCGTGCAAAAGGAAGGCTGCGACGGGATTATCACCTCGGCCCGCTTTGTGCTGCATCGTATGCCCAAGCATATCCGCACCGTCTGCCTTGAGTTCTTTGGCACCGTAGCGGAAGCCACACCAGCCATCGTCGAAATCAAAGACTACCTCGACGCCCATCCGCACGCGATTCTGGCCGGATTGGAGCACCTTGACTGGCGTTATGTGCGGGCGGTGGGTTACGCCACCAAGGCCAAGTCCAAGGGCCGACCCAAGATGGTGTTGCTGGCCGATATCGTGTCGGATGACGAGAACGCCGTTGGCGAGGCGGCGAGCCAGGTAGTACGCTTTGCCAACGCCCGCCATGGCGAGGGCTTTATTGCCGTGAGCCCGGACGCTCGCAAGAAATTCTGGCTGGATCGCAGCCGCACTGCGGCAATTGCTCGCCATACCAACGCCTTCAAGATCAACGAAGATGTGGTGATTCCGCTGCCAAGGCTCGGCGATTACTCGGACGGGATCGAGCGCATCAATATCGAGCTGAGCATCTACAACAAGCTGCAGCTCTTGCAACGGTTGGAGACGTTCTTTGAGAGCGGCAACCTGCCAATCGACTCAGGCGATTCGCCGGTTTCTCACGAAGAACTGATTGGTGACCGGCGCCAGGTGGCGCTGGAAGCCGTACGGCAGGTGCATGTCCGCTGGCAGTGGGTGCTGGATCATCTGGATGACAGCTTCGAACTCTACACGGCTGCCTTCCCGCAAGCGCCACTGGAACCCGGTGCCGAAGCAGCGCAGCCGCAGAGTGTTTTCCATGCGTTGCGCGACTTTCATCTACGCATTTCCTGGAAACGTGAACTGCGCGGCGAACTGGATGCGCTGTTCTCTGGTGCGGCCGACAAGCCGATTCGTGAAGCCGTGGAGGCCATCCACCAGAAGACGTTGAAAGGGCGGGTGTTCGTCGCGCTGCATATGCACGCTGGCGATGGCAATGTGCATACCAATATTCCGGTCAACTCCGACGATTACGAGATGCTGCAATCGGCCCACAAGGCGGTCGCCCGGATCATGACCCTGGCCCGCAGTCTGGATGGCGTCATCTCGGGCGAGCACGGTATCGGCATTACCAAACTCGAATTCCTGACGGACGATGAAATTCGACCTTTTGCCGATTACAAACAGCGGATCGACCCGAATGGCCACTTCAACAAGGGCAAGCTGCTGCCGGGAGCGGATCTGCGCAATGCCTATACCCCGTCATTCAATCTGCTAGGCGCCGAATCGCTGATTCTGGAACAGTCGGATCTGGGTGAAATCTCGGACATGGTGAAAGACTGTCTGCGCTGCGGCAAATGCAAGCCCGTGTGCGCGACCCATGTACCACGCGCCAATCTGCTGTACTCGCCTCGCAACAAGATTCTTGGTGTTGGGCTGCTGACCGAAGCCTTTCTGTATGAAGAGCAGACCCGGCGCGGTGTCAGCCTCAAGCACTTTGAGGAGCTGGGCGATGTGGCAGACCATTGCACGGTTTGCCATAAGTGCGTCAACCCTTGTCCGGTCAAAATCGACTTCGGTGATGTCACCGTGGCCATGCGCAACTTCCTGCGCAAGACCGGCCACAAGAAGTTCAACCCCGGCGCTGCCGCTGCCATGGCTTTCCTGACGGCCAAAGACCCCTCCACCATCAAGACGCTGCGGGCAGGTATGGTCGGCATTGGCTACAACCTGCAGCGGCTGGGGAATCAGGTACTGCGTGCTGCCGCCCACCAGCAGGTCAAGGCGCCGCCCTCCACGGTGGGTAAGCCAGAGATCAAGGCGCAGGTTATCCACTTCATCAACAAGAAGATGCCGGGCAACCTGCCCAAAAAAACCGCCCGCGCTTTGCTGGATGTGGAAGACAACAGCGTGGTGCCAGTGATCCGTAACCCGAAGCTGCCAGCTGACGAAAGCGATGCCGTGTTTTACTTCCCCGGTTGCGGCTCGGAGCGTTTGTTCTCGCAGGTAGGGCTCGCTACCCAAGCCATGCTGTGGCATGTGGGGGCTACAACGGTTCTGCCGCCCGGCTATCTGTGCTGTGGCTACCCGCAGACCTCCGCCGGTCATGCGGACAAGGGCGAGCAGATCACCACCGAGAACCGGGTGCTGTTCCACCGTGTTGCCAATACGCTCAACTATCTGGATATCAAGACGGTGATCGTGTCATGCGGAACCTGCATGGATCAGCTCACCCGCTACCAGTTCGAGCAGATCTTCCCCGGCTGTCGCTTGCTGGATATCCACGAGTATTTGCTGGAAAAAGGCGTCAAGTTGAATGGGGTGAACGGGGTGCGTTATATGTACCACGACCCTTGCCATACGCCGATCAAGACCATGAGCCCGATCAAGCTGGCCAACGAGCTGATGGGCGGCGGCGTGCAACAGAACGAGCGCTGCTGTGGGGAGTCGGGTACCTTGGCGGCAACACGGCCGGATATCTCAACCCAAGTCCGTTTCCGCAAGGAAGAGGAAATGCGCAAAGGCGCGGAGCGTCTACGTAGTGAGACGGCTGGTGCAGAAGTGAAGGTGCTGACCTCCTGCCCATCTTGCCTGCAGGGCCTGAGCCGTTACGACCACGATGCGAATACCAGTGCCGAATATATCGTGGTGGAGATGGCGCGCCAGGTGCTGGGTGAGAACTGGATGCCCGATTATGTAGAGACCGCCCGCAATGGTGGCATCGAGCGGGTGCTGCTGTAGCGGAGGCATTCTCAGGTTTGCCAGAACCTTACACACTTTTGGCATCTGAAATGCGGATATGAAAAAGCGGGGCGATGCCAGATGACATCGCCCCGCTTTTTTGGATCAACGATTTCGACTTACACCGCGATATCCACATCAAACATCTGCGCCACTTCCTGTCCGGTCGCGCCTACCTGGTCGCCACTGGCAGCAGTCAGCTCGGCCAATGGCGCGCCGGTGGTGACGCTGATCGACTCCAGAATCATCTTGGTCATCCTGACCTTGGCCCATGGCCAGGCCAGCCCCAGCGAGCAGAGCAGGGCCAGCAGATTGGTGCAGAACATCCAGCCTAGCGGGAATATCTTGAACTCCGCCTTGATCTGATGGGGACCGATCTGGCTGTGGTTGAGCACAATGCCCAGCAGGCTGATCTTCAGTACCTGACCCACGACGACATAGAGCAGCAAGGTGATGAGGTAGAGCACTGCAATGGCCGCGATGAACATGCCGCCACCTACCATCTTGGCAACATCCGAGCCATCAAAATTGCCAACGGCAACATAGAACACAACCCCCACCACTGCGGCAATCAAGGCAAAGGCAATCATCAATGCCGTCCCTCCGGCAAAGACCGAGCCGATGGACACCAGATACGCCATATAGAACTCGCCAACCGCTGGTTTGACGCTGGTCGATGTTGAGCCGTAGCGCAGGTGCTTCAGCAAAAAGGCACGCTGCTGGTGGTGGACCCAAGGCATGGCAAACATCAGCGAGAGCGGAATCAATAAGGGCATCAGCAGAAAGTGCAGATAGGTCTGGCCGACGCTGCCAGACCAGCCAAAGCGGATGGCGCGCCAGCTGGTCATGCGCATGCGAAACCGTAGCGACCGCGCAACCAGCCAGGGCGCCAGCAGCACGATGACGCCGAGTACGACAAACGCCAGTGCATTTTCCATCTGCGCCAATACCGCGTAGGGGATGAACAAGGCCGCAGCAATCAGCCGGCCAATCAAAATGGCCAGCGGTTTGCCGTGATAGTCGAAATGCGAGCCTGCCAGCTCGGTGTGGCCGTAAAAATACTTTTGGGTACGCACCTTGGCCCAAGCGGAGTAAATGCCGAGCGTAAGCAGCGTCAGGGCCAGATTGACCATCCAGATGCCAAAATATTCGCCCGCTTTGCCGTGAAATTGCAGCCGATAGGTCTCGGGAACATGCTCGCCTATCACTGGTTCATCAGGTGTTGGGGTGGGGGGATCAAAATTCAGCGGTGGTTCTGCTGGGGGGGTAAAAGCGGGTTCAAACGATGAAGTCATGTGCAAAATCCTGAAAAGAGCCAGCCGTATGACAAAGGCAAGCTCTCTACCCTAGCTCAGGAAAAGGATGGCTACAAGTTTGAATAATCCCTTGCGGTCGCGGCCGTGTCCCCGCTCATTCCGCCAGCAGGACGATGCCCGGCAGGTTGAGCTGGCTGGTTTCGCGCATCACATCGACAAAGTCTTCTACATAAGGCAGCCCGGCACGGGTGGGTAGCGTTGCCGCATATAGCTGGGCGTATAGCCGATCCGTGGTGATAGGACGGGCTTCGACATAACCGCGATCGAGATATGGCTGCACCGCCCACTGGGGCAGAGCGGCGATGCCACGCCGGCTGGCAACCAATTGCAAAATGGCAATCGTCAACTCACTGGTGCGGCGCTTGGGCTGAATGCCGGCGGGTCGGAGCACCTGGCGAATCAGATCGAGCATGTCATCGGGCACCGGATAGCTGATCAGGGTTTCGGCGGCAAAGTCCTCGGCGCTCAGGTACGGTTTGGCGGCCAATGGGTGGCCATGTGCCAGTAAGGCCACGACTTCGTAACTGAACAGCGGGAAATAACGGACAGCCTCCGCCTCATCGCGCTCCGACACGATAGCAAGATCAGCGCGGTCTTCATGCAGCAGGCCAATCGGGTCGGCATGAAAGCCGGACACGATATCGAGTTCCACCTCTGGCCAGCGTTCACGGTAGCAATCCATGGCCGGCATCAGCCAGTCAAAACAGGTGTGGCATTCCACGGCAATCCGCAGCTGGCCTGCCTCACCAAAGGCAATGCGGGCCAGATCGCGCTCGGCAGCACCTACGGCGGGTAATACGGTTTCGGCCAGACTAATCAGCCGCTTGCCAGCAGCCGTGAGTTTTAGCGGCAGAGTCTTGCGCTCGAACAGGGCGGTGCCATAGTGGTCTTCCAAGGCCTTGAGTTGATGTGACAACGCAGACTGGGTGAGGCTGACCCGCTGCGCGGCACGCGAGACACTGCCGGTGTCGGCCAGCGCCAGCAAGGTGCGCAGATGGCGAAGTTCGAGAGGTGATTGCATGAGAAATTTTCAATTTAATCGTAAATATTATTAGTTTGAATCATATTTGTGGGCGGACGATCATGCAAGGCATCTTCCCTTGCTGATAGAGAGACTCACATGCCCACTACCCATATCCTAGGATTTCCCCGCATCGGCGCTCGCCGCGAACTCAAACTGGCGCTGGAAAGTTTCTGGCGTGGCGACAGCACCGCCACCCAACTGTACTCGGTGGGGGCGGACTTGCGCCGTCAGCATTGGCAATGGCAACTCGACGCCGGGCTGGATCTGCTGACGGTTGGCGATTTCGCCTGGTATGACCAGGTTCTGGAGACGGCGGTCCATCTCGGTGCCATTCCGGCACGCTTCGGCCACGATGCGGCCAAGCTCGACCTTGCCGCCTTCTTTGAGTTGGCGCGGGGTAATGCCCATCAGCCCGCACTGGAGCTGACCAAATGGTTCGATACCAATTACCACTATCTGAAGCCGGAGTTTGATGACGCCAGTCGTTTTGATGGCGGGGTGCGCTGGTGGATTGACGCCACGGCCGATGCGGCGCGGTTGGGGCGCCCGGTCAAGACCGTGCTGGTTGGGCCGCTGAGCCTGCTGTATCTGGCCAACTACCGTGGTACGGGTGATGTTCTGGGCCTGTTGCCGCGCCTGATTCCGGCATATCGTCGTCTGCTGGCGGAACTGGCCGAGGCAGGTGCCAGCTGGGTGCAGCTGGATGAACCGATTCTGGCGCTGGATTTGCCGAAGGTCTGGCTGGATGCGCTGGCACCCACTTATCGGGCTTTGCAGGGGGCGGGGCCGCGTTTGCTGCTGGCGACTTACTTTGGTGGCGTCGAGCAGCATGCCGAGCTACTGAAATCGTTGGCGGTAGACGGTTTGCATCTTGATCTGGTGCGGGCGCCTCAGCAGTTGGCTGCGTTGGTGGCGGACTGGCCTGTGGACAAGATTCTGTCGGCAGGGGTGATTGATGGCCGCAATATCTGGCGCACTGACCTGGATGCTGCCCTGGATTGCCTGACACCGGTGCAGCGCCAGCTCGGTGATGCCCTATGGCTGGCGCCATCGTGCTCACTGTTGCATGTGCCGGTTGATCTGGCGGCCGAGCAAAGGCTGGATGGCGAGCTGCAAAGCTGGCTGGCGTTTGCCAGACAGAAGCTGGATGAGCTGAGGCTGCTCAAGCGTGGCCTGGAATTGGGGCGGATCGCCGTGCATGCGCAGCTCGCTGGCCAGCGCGCTGCACTGGAAAGCCGTCGCCATAGTCCACGTTGTCACAACCCGGCGGTTGCCGCCCGGCTGACGGCGATTCAACCCGCAGACTGGCAACGTACCCTGCCATATGCCGAACGTGCGGTACAGCAACGCGAACGCCTGCAGCTGCCGCTGTTGCCGACAACGACCATCGGCTCCTTCCCGCAGACTGCGGCGATTCGGTCGGCACGCGCCGCGCACAAACGTGGCGAGCTGGATGTGCCCACCTACCGTTCGGCGATGCAGGCTGAAATCCGGCACGCCATTGAACGCCAGCAGGTGCTGGGCCTGGATATGCTGGTTCATGGCGAGGCTGAACGTAACGACATGGTCGAGTATTTCGGCGAACAGCTGGCGGGCTATGCCTTCACCGACTTTGGCTGGGTACAGAGCTATGGCTCGCGTTGCGTCAAACCGCCAGTCCTGTTTGGTGATGTGGCCCGTCCCGAGCCGATGACGGTTGAGTGGTCGATGTATGCCCAGAGCCAGACACAGCTGCCTGTCAAAGGCATGCTGACCGGGCCGGTTACCATGCTGCAATGGGCATTCGTACGCGACGATCTGCCGCGCTCGACCGTCGCGACCCAGATTGCGCTGGCGATACGCGATGAAGTGGTGGATCTCGAAGCCGCTGGTATTGCGGCTATCCAGATCGACGAGCCGGCGTTCCGCGAAGGTTTGCCGCTCAAGCGTGCCGAGTGGGAGGCATATCTGGATTGGGCGGTACGAGTGTTCCGGTTGGCATCGAGCGGGGTGGCGGCCAACTGCCAGATCCACACCCATATGTGCTACTCGGAATTCAACGACATCCTGCCGGCGATTGCAGCGCTGGATGCCGACGTGATCACGATCGAGACCTCGCGCTCGGCGATGGCGCTGCTCGATGGCTTTGCCAGCTTCGCTTACCCGAACGAGATCGGCCCCGGCGTCTACGACATCCACTCACCGCGCGTACCATCGGTGGACGAGATGCTGGTGCTGTTGCGCCGCGCAGCCAGCGTGATTCCTGCTGAGCGTCTGTGGGTGAACCCCGACTGTGGCCTGAAAACCCGTGGCTGGCCCGAGGTCGAAGCCGCGCTCGCGGCTATGGTGTCGGCGGCGCGACGACTGCGGGCAGAATTAGGCGAGGAGTTTAAGGTAGGCAAAGTCCTCAAGTCGCTGGAATCCGATGCGCTGATACAGGCTGTTGCTGGTGGGGTTGGCCAGGTCGGTGAACAGGAACACATCGAACCCTTCGGCAACCAGCATCCCGGCTGCACTTGCCACTAAAGCCCCCGCATAACCCCGCTGGCGCTGGGCTGGCGGGGTATAGACCGCTCCGATACGGCTAATGCCGCCAGCCAGACGCGACGTGCGGAGTAGGGCTGCTGGGCCGTTGTCTTCCCACAGCCAGTAAAGCGATGGCTGAGTGGCGAGGCGTTGTTTGATCATTTCTTCCCGGTCGGCAGGGCTGGGGGGCAGGCGGCATTCTTCTGAAAAAGCCTGCAAGGCAGATGTGACCCAGCTGATGTCGTCCAAGGTTGCTGGACGACATTGGCCGTTGGCGGTCAGTCGGTGAGGTGGACTCCGTAATAAATAGCTGCCTTGGGCACTATGCAGCTGGTGGGGGCGGTACGCGGCAGCAAACTGCTGCGCGGTGGGTTGCGGGCCGCGCAGATAGCTGAGCGCTGGTCCGGGCCAGTGTTTGGCCAGATAGTGGGTGGCATCCTCCGGCATGGCTGAGATCAGAGCCGTACTGTTGTCGTTTGCCAGGGCCAGCCCGCCGACGACATTGCCTTCAGCGCCATGAACGACTACCCAGCAGCCAGCACGATCAGCCTTGGTAAGCGCCAGGGCCAGCAAGTCATGGCAATGCTCAAGATCTGACCGCAGGAAAGTCTCGGCTTCAGCGAGAAACGCGGCGGCTGTTGAAAATTGCATCATTGTGTAGGTCATGCTGTCCCTTTTGGGCTTTGTTGGACGGGTCTGTGGTGCGGGTTTGTCAAGTTCCGCTTAGGTCACGGTGGGTGCCTGCAAGACACCGCTGGCCAGCCAGCAGCTTTGCAAATAGTCGATCAAGGCCTGTACACGAACCTGTCCGCGCCGGTCTGGCAGATAGACAGCGTGCAAGGGCATGCCGGCAAGCTGGTAGCCGCAAAGAATGGGCCGGACGATTCCGGAGGCCAGTTCTGGCCGGAACAGCCAGTGCTGCGAGTAGCAGATCCCCATGTCGGCCAGCACCGCTGAACGTAGTCCGTCTGAAGTATTGCAGCGCAGTCGGCCGGAAACCGGCACGTTGAACGACTGCTCGCCTTGCTGTAGCTGCCAGAAGGGTTCGGCGACAGTGTCGTTCTGGTAGAGCAGGCAGTGATGCCTTGATAAGTCGGCGGGTTGTTCGGGCGTGCCGTGCCGGTCCAGATAGCGTGCCGACGCAAACAGCGAGCAGGGAATGCTGCCCAGTGGTCTGGCGATCAGCCCATCGTTGCGGACACTGCCACAACGAAACGTCACATCAATCCCCTCCCGCAGCAGATCGGCAACGTCATCGCTAAGCGCCAGATCAATCTCGATAGCGGGGTAGCGCTGCAGGAAATCCACCAGATGCGGCACGATTTCCAGTCGCCCAAATGCCCCTGGCCCAGCCAGCCGGATGTGGCCAGCCAGCGACTCGTGACCCGCCCGGAATCGCTGCTCGGCCCCGTCCAGCGCATGCAGAATCGCCTGACACTCTTCGTAGTAGCGCCAGCCTTCCTGCGTCGGAGAGAGCTGGCGTGTGCTGCGCGTCAGCAGCGGCCCACCCAGGCATTCTTCCAGCCATTGAATCTGCTTGCTGATCGTCGGCTGCGACACCCCTTGCTCGCGTGCGACCGCAGAAAAGCTTCCGCTCTCGATAACCCTGACCAAAGTCCGCATCGCCGCCAGTTTGTCCATTTGTCGTCCTGAAGGTTGAATTCATTCAATTTTGGAATGAGTGATATGCAGCCCTGTCTGCTTATCAAGTGTGTTCTGCTTGTTGATACTGCGATCCCTGAACTTCGTCGTCAACTCATTTATCAAGGAATAAGAATGAATACGCTAAGCAACTATGCCGGCAAAACAGCCGTGGTTACCGGTGGAAATAGTGGGATCGGTCTGGCCACCGCACGTCTGCTGCGCCAACACGGTGCCAAAGTGGCAATCTGTGGCCGAGATCAAGCCAGTTTGCAGGCCGCCGCGCAGGAGCTTGGCGTGCTGGCGGTGGAAGCAGACATCAGCCGGCATGCTGACATTGACCGCCTCTACGCCACGGTGTCAGCCGAGCTGGGGCCGATTGACTTTCTGTTTGCCAATGCAGGGGTATTCCAGGCTATGTCCCTGGCGGATACCACCGAGGCATTCTTTGACTGGCAGTTCGATATCAACGCCAAAGGCGTGTTCTTCACCGTGCAGAAAGCGCTGCCGTATTTGCGGGATGGTGCCAGCATCGTGCTGATGAGTTCGACGATCCACGACGCCGGATGGGCGGATTGCAGCGTATATGCTGCCAGCAAAGCTGCAGTGCGCTCGATGGCGCGTAGCTTCTCGGCTGAATTATTACCGCGTGGCATTCGCGTGAACGCGATTGCCCCCGGTATCACCGATACCCCGATTCTGGAATGGCCCGGCATGAACCCGGAAGAACGTGCCGCCGCGCAGGATGGCTTCCGCAGCCGTGTGCCGATGGGGCGTTTTGCTCAGCCCGAGGAAATGGCTGAAGCCGTACTGTTTCTGGGAAGTCCGGCATCGGCTTATATGGCGGGTGGTGTGCTGCGTGTGGATGGCGGATTGATGGAGCTGTAAAGCGGCAACCGAAAACAAAACCTCAACAGAGCCTAGCGCTGCGCCGTGAAAGTGACGTCCACCCGGCCTTGATCCAGCTCCAGCGTCAGCAGCCAGTCTAGTCGTCGCTGGCTGCATACCGGCAGGATGACGCTGGCCTTCAGTTGTTGAGAGCCCGCAGCGCGTAGCTGATAGCCGTTTGGCCCCATCTCCATGCCTATCATGCTGAAATGGGCCCGTGCTTGTTGGCTGGGGCCGGTCAGAGTCAGCTCGAACGGGCGCAGACCGCTGGGAGGACTGGCCGCTTGCAAACGGAAAGTCTGGCCTGCCAACTCAAACTGACAGCTTTGCGAGAGATCGGGGCAGCTGACCTTGGCTTGCGCCACAGCTTGGTCGGGAGGCAGGAGTTGATGTGCGAGCTCAGCGCTGATCAGCACGGCGGCTGCCGTGCCGATGATCCAGGGTTTCCAGCGCATCAGGCGTTCCAGGCAGCGCGCAATAAGGCGACGCCATGACCACCATGCTGGCGGGCGGCGGGCAGGTCACCCAGACTCAGGCCGCCGATGGCATACACCGGCAAGGTATAGCCATGGCTGACGATGCGGGCGAATCCACCCCAACCCAAGGTGTCGCCATCGGGATGGCTGGGGGTGGGCTGCAACGTGCCGAGGAAAGCGTAATCAAGCCCCAGTCTGGCCGCATGGGCCAGCTCCGGGCCGCCATGAGTCGAGGCGCCTACCCAATCCAGCCCTTCCGGACGCTCCTGCAAGGCCATCAGTTGCGGTGAACGCAGGTGTACGCCTGCCGCTCCCAGTTGCCTTGCCAGCTCGGGATCGCGATTGATGATGACGCGCACCCCAAACGGCTTGGCCAGCGCCAGAACCTTTTCCGCAAGCAGGGCGAAGTCATCGCGTTCCAGATGGGGTTCGCGCAGCATCAACCAGCGTAGACCGCCGGTGAGCCGCCTTGCCAGCCTTCGCATATATTCCGATTCGCCCAGCTCGGCGACATTCGAGATGGCCATTTCATTGGGTAATTCGAGGCCACGCAGAATCGGGGTATTGGCGGGCAGCATCGGTGCGACGGTCAGCATGCCCGGCCGCTGCCAGACAAATTGCTGGCCTTCCTGCGGCTGAATTTCACCCTTCCAGCGTGTCACCTGAAAAAAATGCAGGCGCACGGTGGCATGGGGGTAGATGAACTCCTGAGTGAGCCAGGGGTAGGCGGTCACCACCTCTATGCCCATTTCTTCGTTCAGCTCCCGCTTGAGCGCGGCCAAGGCGGATTCGCCTGGTTCCAGCTTGCCACCGGGAAACTCCCAGTAACCGGCATAGGGTTTGCCTTCGGGGCGGCTTCCCAGCAGAAACTCGCCATCGTCGCGCACCAGTACGCCGGCGGCGACATGTGTGATGGGGCGTGTCATGCCTGGCCTCCTTGCCTGCCGGCGTAGTCTCGGGCGAACTGCCAGGCAATGCGCCCGCTACGGCCGCCGCGACCCAAGGCCCACTGCAAGGCCGCGGTTTCTTCCGTTTGGCCCCAGACAACACAACCGAATTGCTCCAGCCAATAGCGGGCAGCGCTCAGGTAGGCGGGCTGATCGAAAGGGTAGAACGTCAGCCATAGCCCAAAACGCTCGGATAGCGATACTTTCTCTTCGACCGCATCGGCCGGATGGACCTCGCCATCAATGTGGCGGGTGCGTGCGTTCTCGTCGAAATATTCCGGCAGAAGGTGACGGCGGTTCGAGGTGGCGTAAATCAGGACTCGGGGGGACTGGCCGCTGATCGAACCATCCAGGGCCGACTTCAGCGCTTTATAACCGGGCTCGCCTTCTTCAAACGACAGATCATCGCAGAACACGATAAAGCGCTCTGGGCGGTTGGCAACCTGCTCGATGATGTCTGGCAGGTCCACCAGATCGGCCTTCTCGACTTCGATCAGGCGCAAGCCCTGATCGGCATAAGCCAGCCACGCTGCTTTCACCAGCGAGGATTTGCCGGTGCCTCGTGCGCCGGTCAACAGTACATTGTTGGCGAGCCGGCCGCCGGCAAACTGGCGGGTATTGCGATCAATCTCAGCCTTTTGCGGCTCGACGGCGACAAGGTCTGCCAGCCGGATCTGATGGGGGTGGTGGACTGGGTGCAGGTAGCCTGCGCCATAACGGTCGCGGCGCCAGCGAAAGGCGCGTGCCGACCAGTCGGTGTCAGGTCGTGTAGGGGGCAATATCGATTCCAGCCGCGATAATACGGACTCTGCGCGGTCGATAAGCTGCCAAATATTCGCTTCGGACATCAGTTTCCATTCAACCGGGCATTGTGCCGCCCCGGTATTCGTCTAGTTGTCGATACGTCAAACCTGGCGGGTGCATCTGCCGGAGTGCCTGACATGGCAAATCTTATAAGTGCCATCTGCCGCAGCGCGGTTCCTGTGAATATGCCCGTTGCCAGAGAGAGGAAAACGGGATCTATGTCCCGTTTTCCTCTGCTTTTGCAGCATGCCACATACATTTGGTATAGCGGCCTTGATCGGCTTAGGCACCCGATAATTTTGACAAGACAACCTCGGTTGATTGCGGCGGCTGCCCAGGCGGGCGAGGTCGATGAACGGGGAGAGTCTCGGAGGCTGTAACAGGTGCCGGGAGAGGGGGGGACGGCCCAAGCCGGGGCAAGCCATCACGCCCCGGCTTGGCAGGCGGCAGTGCCCCGACAGGTGACCGCTTGTCTCGCTGGACCTGGCGCAAAGCGTGGCTGGGGACCGATCAGGTTCGATAGTCGGCGTTGATCTTTACGTAATCGTATGAAAAATCACAGGTCCAGATGGTGGCGGCTGCCTCGCCTCGGTTGAGGCGTACCCGCACCAGAATTTCTGGTTTGCTCATGACTTGCTGGCCCTGCTCCTCTCGATAGTCAGGGTTTCGGCCACCATTGACGGCGACCAGAACGTCGTCGAGATACAGATCAACTTTATCCACGTCCAGATCAGTCACCCCCGCATAACCTACCGCTGCCAGAATCCGGCCCAAGTTTGGGTCCGAGGCGAAAAATGCGGTTTTCACCAGCGGGGAGCGGCCAATGGCGTAGCCAATCGCTTTGCACTCCTCTCGATTTTTCCCGCCTTCCACGGTGACGGTCATGAATTTGGTCGCCCCTTCGCCATCACGCACGATGGCTTGTGCCAGGATGATGGCGACGTCGGTAATGGCTGCGGCAATGGCTTGGTATGCGTCACTGCGGCTGTCGGTAATCGGCGCCAGCGCCGCCTTGCCAGTGGCGGCAATGATGAAGGAGTCGTTGGTTGAGGTGTCACCATCGATGGTGATGCTATTGAACGACCGGTCTGCCGCGTCGCTGACCAAGGTCTGCAGGGCTGCTGTGGCGATAGGGGCATCGGTGGCGATGAAGCCGAGCATGGTGGCCATGTTCGGATGGATCATGCCAGCGCCTTTGGCGATGCCGGTGATGCTGATCGTGACGCCATCCACCACAATTTGCCGCGATACGGCCTTGGGCAGCGTATCGGTTGTCATGATGGCTTCGGCAGCCTCGGCCCAGTGAGCAGGTGCCAGCCGCTCAATGGCGGTTGGCAAGCCGGCGATTACTTTGTCTACCGGTAGCGGTTCGAGAATCACCCCGGTCGAGAAAGGCAGGATTTGTTCAGTCTGACAGCCCAGCTGGTTTGCCAGGGTTTTGCAGACCTGCAGTGCGCGGTTGCGGCCTTCCTGACCGGTGCCGGCATTGGCGTTGCCGGTGTTGACGACCAGCGCCCTGATCGGCTCCCCTGCCGCCAGATGCTCACGGCACAGCTGGACAGGCGCTGCACAAAAGCGGTTCTGGGTGAATACGCCAGCCACCTGGGTGCCGGCTTCAAACCGCATGACGAGTACATCCTTGCGGCCGGGGCGTTTGATGCCTGCTTCGGCCCACCCCAGTTCGACCCCGGAGATCGGGAATAAGTCTTTGGCAGCGGGGGGCTGAAGGTTTACCGGCATGGGGTGTACTCCTGAAATTTAAAACGACTGTTCAATCGGTAGGAATTGTAAACAATTACCAATCCGCTTGGAAATTTTGTCCATTCTGTTGGCATATTTCAATGCTGGGCGAGGCGTGATCATACCTTCAGCAGCTCATCGCGCCCGGCCATCCAACGGTTAAGATGGTCGCTGGCAGCCTGTGGATAGTCGCTGATCAGCTGAGGTGCCAGCTCGCGTGCGAGCTCCAAGAGTTCGCTGTCGGCTTCCAGATCCGCAAAGCGCAGCATGGGCAACCCGGACTGGCGGGCGCCGAGAAACTCGCCGGGGCCGCGCAGCAGCAGGTCTTGCCGGGCGATTTCAAAACCATCGGTGGTTTCAAAGATGACCTTGAGCCGTGCTTTGGCTTGCTCGGAAAGCGGGGCATTGAAGAGCAGAATGCATTCACTTTCGGCTGCACCGCGCCCTACCCGCCCGCGCAGCTGGTGTAGCTGGGCCAAGCCCATGCGCTCGGCGTGTTCAATCACCATCAGGCTGGCGTTGGGGACATCGACGCCGACTTCAATCACCGTTGTGGCGACCAGCACCTGCAGCTGATTGCCAGCAAACGCGGCCATCACGCCGGCTTTTTCATCCGGTTTGAGCCGGCCATGTATCAGACCAACCTGCAGGCCCTGCAAGTCTTCGGAAAGCGCCAGATGGGTGTCTACGGCTGTTTGCAGTTCCAGCGTTTCCGACTCTTCGATCAACGGGCACACCCAGTAGGCCTGCCGCCCCTTCAGGCAGGCTTGCCGTACCCGCTCGATCACCTCATCCCGTCGTTCATCCCTTACCAGGCGAGTGGCAACGGGCGTGCGACCTGGTGGTAGCTCATCGATGGCGCTGACGTCGAGATCAGCGTAGTAGGTCATGGCCAGGCTGCGGGGAATGGGGGTGGCTGACATCATTAATTGATGCGGGCTGCCACCTTTGTTGCGTAGAGCCAGACGCTGGTGCACGCCAAAGCGATGTTGTTCATCGACGATGGCCAACCCCAGACGCTCGAAGCTCACGGCATTCTGGAACAATGCATGCGTGCCGACGGCAATGTCGGCCCGGCCCTCGGCGACTGCGGTGAGGGCTGCGGCCTTGGCCTTGGTCTTGAGGCTGGAGCTTAGCCAGACCACTTCCAGGCCCAGAGGTGTCAGCCACTGCTTGAACTTCAGGTAATGCTGCTCAGCCAGGATTTCAGTGGGGGCCATCAGGGCCGCCTGAAAGCCTGATTCAATGGCCACCAGGGCGGCAAGGGCTGCCACGATGGTTTTGCCACTGCCAACATCGCCTTGCAGCAGCCGTTGCATCGGATGCGCGCTCTGTAAATCGGTACGGATTTCTGCCAGTACCCGCTGTTGCGCAGCGGTCAGGCCAAAGGGCAGTGCTGCCAACAGCGCTGCCACCAGTTGTCCATTTCCCGCCAGCACGGGTGCATGCCGGTCGCGTCGTTGTCGGTAGGCGAGGCGCATCGATAGCTGCTGTGCCAGCAATTCGTCAAATTTGATGCGTTGCCAGGCTGGGTGGCCGCGTTCGATCAGGCTGGCGGGGGTGATGTCTGTCGGGGGGTGATGCAATAGCTGCACGCTGTCGCCAAATGCCATCAGGCCCAGTACTTCGCGCACCTGGGGGGGCAGGGTATCGCTGGGTGCCGGGGGAGCCAGTGCCTGAGTAATCAGCTTGCGCAGGCTGGCCTGGGTGAGGCCTGCCACAGTTGGATACACCGGCGTCAGCGCTTCGGGCAAGTCAGCGCCCCCCTCAACATTGCGCACCCTGGGGTGAACCATCTCCGGACCGTAGTATCCGTGGCGTACCTCGCCATACAGCCGTACCCGCCGGCCCTCGGCCAACTGTTTCTGCTGGCTCGGGTAGAAATTGAGAAAGCGGGCCCACAGCTCGCCGCTGCCGTCTTGAATACGCGCCAGCAGTTGTTTGCGCGGTCGGTAGACCACTTCGCAATGTTCAACAATGCCTTCCACCTGCACGGTCATTCCACCCATTGCGTCGGCGATGGGGTAGAGGTGGGTTTCGTCCTCGTAACGCAAAGGCAGGTGCAAGACCAGGTCCAGCCTGCAGCGGATGCCTAGCTTGGCCAGTCTGGCCAGGGTCGGAGCGGGAAGTTTTGGCAGATCGGACATTGCGGCAAATGGACAATTGAGGGTTGGTGTTGTCTGGTTCCGTCTTCGCTGGATCGGGGGATATGGTGAATCAGATTGCGCAAAACAGCGCGTTGTACTGAATCGCAGCGCATTTGAACAGAGCCTGAGCCGTTTGCAGGTTCAAATTCTGATCTCGCTGCATGAAATATATCCGCATGGCTGATGACGTCATCGCAATCCAGCAGGGTGTTGGTTGCCTTGCGTGGGGGGCGAGACTTGAAGGAGGTCAGTTCTTTGATTTTTATTGAAAAAAATTGGAATTTGTAAGGGTGGGGGTAAGGGAGTTGGCCGCTTGAGTGAGGGGGATAGAGGGAGTATGGGTGTCAGCGGCTTGTGCGCAATTAGGTCAATCATCAATCTAAAAAGAATGACTGTCAAAAAAAACGAATTTAATATGGAACCGTTTTGGAATGTGCGGTCACTGACTATTCCGAAGCAGTACGGTCTCTTTGCCGCAAGAGATCTCAGGCTGGTCTGTTGCCAACCAGTCGAAATTTTTCCAGGCGCTTAAAAAAACAAATGACAGCGCGAGCCATTTTTTTAAGGTTCCATAGAGAGGAATTCATGTCCGATCAATTTGGTGCAGGCACACTTGCCGCGCACACTCCAGCCAAAAACCGTCGTCTGCCCCGAGTAGGGGCTGCTTTGACTCCTGCCGAGCTGCGCGTCATGCAATTGGCAATCGGCGGGCATTCGACGCCAGAGATCGCAGGTTCTCTGGGTAAGAGCGAAAAGACCATCAAGACACAGTTAAGCTCCATTTATCGCAAGCTCGGGGCGGCCAACCGTGCCCACGCGGTGGCGATCTATCTGGATAAGCTACATCGGTCGGTCGATAGGCAGCCAAGTTAATCGGGCTGATTATCCGTCGATCTTTGCCTCGGCCCCTTGTTTGCCCTGGTTTTTGCAATATGCCCTGGCGGCAATTGTGAGTGAATTGGTCATGTGCCATTTGATTCCGATTGCCTGGCCGGCAGGGGGGAGCTTCTCTGTGTTTATCTGGATTGATGGGTTTATTTAAATTGGCCATATCCAAATTCGATTTAGTTTGATTGCGGCAATTTGCAACCCGGCCGTAATGTACGATCAATTGGAAGCCGTTTGGGCTGATGTAGACGGATGTCGAAAGGAATTAGGGGGAGCATCCGCTGAAAATCTTTCGTTTCCACTGCCAGCTACGCCAGACACTTGAACAAATTCCAACAAGCGGAAGCTTGATTGGAGGTTCTGCCGTCGAAAATCCGCTCTGTGGCGGACTCGTTCGGTGATCGCCAATGGTTGCTGGAGGGGGCTTGCTGTCCCCGGTTTTTGAGTTCGCCAGGCGCAGCTGCCGCAAAGCGGCCTACCGCCACGGCATCTTCTGCGGGGATTTCGGTTTCGCCGGATTGAGACCTGCTGCTGTGTTGCGCTTGCCAGCCTTGCAGACTGTGCGCTCCGAGAGAAACCGCGTGGCTAATCACTAAGCGGCGCGCTTTCGCCTTGCATCAAGCACCAAATCCGACGAAACGCGATCTGGAAATAAAACGTCAACAGAACCTTGCCGATACGCATGATGAAAAAATTTCTGGTTTTGCCCGGCGATGGCATTGGCCGAGAAGTCTGTGAAGCGGCCTTGCCGGTACTGGATTTGCTGAATCTGCCAATACAGTGTGAGTTTGGAGAGATTGGCTGGGATTTCTGGTGCCAGGAAGGAAATGCAATCCCTGCTGCTACCTGGCATCAGATTGACATGGCTGATGCGGTGTTGCTGGGCGCCATCAGCAGTAAAGGCAAGCAGGCCGCCGAGGCCGAGCTGGTGCCGACTCTGCAGGGCAGAGGACTACGGTACACGTCGCCAGTGCTGCAGTTGCGACAACGGCTGGAGCTATTTGCCAACGTTCGGCCAGTCTGGCGGCTGGCGGGGCAGGGCATGCCGTTTCGCTGCGCCATCATCCGTGAAAATACCGAGGGCCTTTATGCGGGGTTTGATCGGCAGGGAGTGCCTGAGTCGCTATCTGACTGGTTGACGCACCCGAATCTGGCACGTAGCGGCCTGGATCAGGCGGCGATTTCAGTGCGGCTGCAGACCCGGTTCGGGCTGGAGCGGCTGTTCCGATATGCTTTTGACTATGCCGGTGCAAATGGCTATTCCCGCGTAACGTTGGCCGACAAGCCAAATGTGCTGCGGGAGAGCGGCCAGTTCGCCACAGATATTTTTTTGGGTATTGCCGCGCACTATGCCGGCATCGAAGCCGAAATCTGCAATGTTGATGCGGTTGCGCTGGATCTGGTACGGCAACCCCAGCGTTTCGGGGTCATCGTTGCCGAGAATCTGCTGGGGGATATTCTTTCCGACCTTGCGGCCGGTGTGATGGGTGGCCTGGGTTTGGCGCCAAGCGCCAATATCGGCCATGGGCGGGCGTACTTCGAACCGGTTCACGGTAGTGCGCCGGATATCGCTGGTAGCGGCCGGGCTAATCCTGCCGCCATGTTTCTGACCATTGGCATGGCGTTGCGCCACATGGGTTTTGCAGCAGCTGCTGATCGGATTGACGGGGCCGTGCTTCAAGTGGTTCGGCAGGGGAGGTGCCTGACCCCGGATCTGGGAGGCGCATCAACTACGCAAGACATGGCATCTGCCATATTGCAGGCAGTGACCAGACCCCGACATGCCTTACGCGCCAGCATCGTCTGCGTGGGCGAGGAGTTGTTGGTGGGGAGAGTGCTCAACAGCAATGCTGCGGAAATTGGCCGCCGGCTGAGCGAGGCCGGTTATGTGGTGACAAGCCAGCATACCTGTCCCGATCGCTTGCCGGCCATTCAGCAGGCCTTGGCCGATGGCTTGGGGCAGTCCGATCTGGTGGTGGTGAATGGCGGTTTGGGGCCGACGCCCGATGATCTGACCCGGCATGCGGTCGCTGCCGTGTTGCAGCGATCGCTGGAATTCGATGCTACAACCATGGCCAATATTGAAACGCGCATGACCGGTTATGGCTTGAAAATGGACCCTTCCAACCGGGTGCAGGCCCTGTTCCCGCAAGGGTCGCGGATTCTTGCCAATCCGAATGGGACGGCGGCTGGTTTTGAGCTGGACTGGCAGGCATGCCGGCTGCTGGTTCTGCCTGGGCCGCCTCGCGAATGCCTGCCTATGCTGGACCGGGTGTTGGCTGCGGCCCCCAAACATCCTGCGGCCCCGAGCTATTGCTGGACACTGCTGGGGGTGGTTGAGTCTGATATTGCGGCCATTGTTGGCAGGATACTGGCTGAGTATGGCGCTGCGGTTGATGTGTCTTACTTGTGGCGTTATCCCTATGTTGATGTACGCCTGAGTGTATTCGACGAACGTGCCGCGCCCTGCGTCATTGAGTTGGAGCGCCGGTTTGCTGCACACCTGGTCAGTCGGGATGGGGTGTCAGCGATGACGCAGTTACTGCCTTTGCTGGCGGGGCGTCGCTGGTTGATTGATGACGGTATCACCCAGCAAGCCTTTACCAATCGCCTGCCTGCCTCCAACGATACCTCGGCCCTTGACGTGGTGCGCATGAAAGCGCTGGCAAATCGACCGTTGGCCGCACCGTGGGAAGGCGTCCTCAGCATGAGCTGCCAAGTGCAGATTGGCGCCCGCCAGGGCAAGTATCGGCTGGATGTTCCGCATCGTGGCCCAGAAGTGCTGGAGTACGCCTGCGAGTTTCTGGCCTGGAGCATTCTGCGCAATCTGGATGCCTTTCTGGTATCTCTCAAGAGCGAGCCTTGTCTATGAATCAGTTTTCTCAGGATGCGCTACGCCATCGTTTGATGCTGCTGGATACCCCTTCGCTGGCGGATGCCATGGATCACATTGGTATCTATGGGGCACTGCAAGGGATTCAGTGCCAGATTTCCGGCCAGCAAACGGTGGCAGGACCGGCGTTCACTGCCATGTTCCGCTCGTTTTCTCGTGGCGGTGACACGTATCAGGACCCTATCAGCTATATCGATCAGGTCAGGCGTGGTGACATGATCGTCATTGATAACGAAGGACGTCGCGATTGCACGAGTTGGGGCGATTTGCTGACAGAAGCCGCGCTGCAAAAAGACATCATGGGGACGGTCATTCACGGCGCGGTTCGCGATATCAGCGAGATTCGCCGTATGGGTTACCCGCTGTTCAGCACGGCGATTCACATGGTCGGAGGCAGGAATCGTGTGCGCTTGACGGCATTGCAGGTGCCAATCCGGGTGGGGGAGGTGTTTATCAATCCAGGCGACTGGATCGTTGCGGATAGCAATGGCGTATTGGCTATTCCGGCCAGCCATGTTGAGGACATCGTGCAGCGGGCTGAGCGTATTGATCGAGTTGATCAGCGCATTCGTCAGGCTGTACGGGAAGGGGTGCCACTGGAAGTGGCGCGACTGCGCTACCGCTACGAGCAACCTTGGGATTCGTCGGTGGGTGCTTGATCAGAGGGGGTGAGAAACGTAATAGGATGTTCGCCCGATGGCGGGTGCTGAGGTGTTCGGGTCTGGATGTTCGAGGGAGGTTCAGACTCTGTTGAGGTTTTGTTTGTCGATCCAAAGACAAAATATCAACAGAGTCTGGAAACCGGGGGGCGATTCGCGGCTTATGTCAGCTATCAGACGCGTTCATTCAAGACCTCTGCAGAGCCTAGCGGCGATCGGATTGACGCGTGATACCCGATTTATCTAGTTCGCGAGCAACCAGCTGGGTTACCCGGTCGCCGATGGTTTTGTGAACTTCCTTGCGGACTTGCGCCAGAATGCCGTGCAACGCCTCGCCATATAGCTGCGCGGCCAGCTTGGATAATTCAATCCGAACCAGCGATTCCAGATATTTACCGATATCTGCTTGAATCTCGGCCAGGATATGGGCGTTGAGTTGCTCAATATGAGCATCTGTGAGCGCCTGCATGAGCGGAGGCTCGGCAGGCAGAGTCTGCCCGCTGGTAGTCTCCTGTAAGGACGCTTTCGCTGCAGCGGAGCTGGGAGCTTCGCTGAGTACAGGCGCGGGTTCTGCTGGCGAGGCATCCGGTATCGCAATGAGTTCCAGCACTTCTGGTTCTGGCCACTCGGCGGACGCAGACTCCTGCACAGCTTCAACAGCTTCAACAGCTTCAACAGCTTCAACAGCTTCAACAGCTTCAACAGCTTCAACAGCTTCAACAGCTTCAACAGCTTCAACAGCTTCAACAGCTTCAACAGCTTCAACAGCTTCAACCAGCTCTATGGTGGGCGAGATGTGGTCTGCCGGTGTGTCGAGATCCGTGAGCGTGAGCTCGATGATGTCGTGGGCTTCCTCCATAGGCGCTGCAAGCGGCGCTGTCGGTACGGCCTCAACGGACAGAGCAAGCTCGGACTCTGCGGGATCTTCCAGCGTCAGCTCGATGATTTCGATTGGCTCATTCGGGTCGTAGCTGAAGTGCAGCAGCTCTGCATCGGCCGCAGGAGGGGCTGGCAGATCAAGCTGAATCTCATCATCAATCGTCAGCTCTAGATCGCCCAGAATCAGCTTGCCCTCGTGTTCGACAATTTCGTCTGCGGGGGGCGGCGGTTCAAAGTCGAAATCAAGTTTTGTTTCAGTCAGTGTGTGGGGAGTGGGCGCGGGCTGCCGTGCAGCGGCCTGAGGCGGCGGTTTGGGTCCGGGCTTGGGTTGCGGTGTGGGTGCCAACAGCTCGGTGGGTGCATCCATTGGGGTGAATGCCAACTCCGGGAAGTCGAGTACCGAATTCGCATCCATCGGCGTACCTACCAACACAGGGGGTGGTTCCGGCTTGTCTGCAGGGACTGCGATGTCTGATGTCGGCACGTCGCGTCGCGTCGCGTGGATTTCTTCCGGCGTGAACATGAGTTCGTCGGCACCAAAAACGGGCGCAACTTCGTTCAGTGTTGGAATCAACAGGCTCTGCGTTGGGGTGTCGAGCGCATGAATCTGCGTCAGGACAGGTATTTCGGCAGTGGGGCCGGTTCCACGGTGTCGAGCGATCAGGGCGTCCATCTTGGTAAAGATGGGCGAGGCACTATCCGGATCGGGCTTCTTCGGGTCAGACATCGGGCTTGGTCAAATCTATATAGTCAACCGTGTGGCCGGCAGCCTTGTAGGCCCCGACTCTGGCACGGGCGGACGTGGCATTGTCTGCGTCAACAATCTCGATGACCCGTCCGAATCGTTCGAATCCAGGGGGGAGGTTGTCGGTCCAGTTGATCAATACATCGCGTACCGGTAGCAATTCACAGCGATGATCGACCAGTATCGGCGTCTCTGCCGCGATGGCTGCATCTGCAGCGCAATGCGGCAGAAAACCTGTCGTTGGCACCTCCCACAGCAAACGGTCGAGGGCTTCGCTGGCAGCCGGGCTGCCTGTGGCGACAACGACCTGCAGCCGCCGTGCCAGCGCTTTGCCTGCGATGACGCACAGCGCATGCTCACGATTGGCTGGGTTGAAGTAGAAGGTGATCTGACTCATGTTTAGACGGGGGCTTGCGCCCCCTGTTCCTTACTTCTTGGTGGACTTGGCGGCTTCTGCGCGGTTGATCAGGAAGCGGGTCAGCAGCGGCACAGGACGACCGGAAGCCCCTTTCTGTGCGCCAGACTTCCAGGCGGTGCCAGCAATATCCAGATGCGCCCAGTCGTATTTTTTGGCAAAGCGGGACAGGAAACAGGCTGCTGTGATGCTACCGCCCGGGCGACCACCAATATTGGCCAGATCAGCGAAGTTGCTCTTCAACTGTTCCTGGTAATCATCCCACAGTGGCATGTGCCAGGCACGGTCGGCCGTATCTTCACCTGCCAATAGCAGTTCTTTGGCGAGGCTATCCTGATTCGAGTAGAGACCGGTAGCAATATGGCCCAGTGCAATCACGCAGGCGCCAGTCAGCGTGGCAACATCGACCACGGCGGCGGGCTCGAAGCGCTCGGCGTATGTCAAGGCGTCACACAAGATCAGCCGACCTTCGGCATCGGTGTTCAGCACTTCGATCGTGGTGCCGTTCATGGCGGTTACGATGTCGCCGGGTTTGTTGGCGTTACCGCCCGGCATGTTCTCGCAGGCGGGTACGATGGCGATGACATTCAGCTTGAGCTTGAGCTCGCCAACCGCATGCATGGTTGCCAGAACGGAGCCGGCGCCCATCATGTCGTACTTCATTTCGTCCATGCCTTCGCCCGGCTTCAGCGAAATACCGCCGGAGTCAAAAGTAATGCCCTTGCCAACCAGTACTACGGGCTTGTCATTCTTGCCGGCACCTTCGTGCTTGAGCACGATCAACTTCATTGGCTCGGTCGAGGCTTTCCCGACAGAAATAAAGGAACCCATGCCAAGTTTCTCAATATCGGCACGTTCCAGAATCTCTGCCTTCATTTCAAAGCTCTTGGCCAGCTCGCGTGCGCGGTCTGCCAGGTAGGTGGGGGTGCAGATATTTGGGGGCAGATTGCCGAGGTTTTTTGCGAAGTTCATCGCATCACCAATCGCACTGCCACGGCGCACAGCCACTTCGACGGCATCGTTCTCCGACTTGGCGGCGGCAACTACCAGCTTTTTGAGGCGACCCTTGCTCTCATCTTTCTTCGACTTCAGTTGGTCGAAGGTGTATCCCTGGTCTACAACCAGCTGGGCGATTTCGCCGGCAGCCCAAGCGGCATCGCGGTCTTTGGCGGGGGTGTCTGTCAGGTAAAAGGCTGCATCGGCTACGCCCAGGCCATGAATGGTTTTGGCTGCGGCGCGCACGGCATCGCGGAACTCCTTGTCGCCAAGGTCGGCTTGCTTGCCAAGGCTGACCAGCAGAACGCGCTCGGCAGCAATGCCGGGAACCTTGGGCAGCAACAGGGTAGAGCCTGCTTTGGCTTCGAGGTCGCCCAGTTTGACGACGCTGGAGAGATGGCCTTCGGACGCCTGATCAATAGATTCGGCCGCAGCGCTGAACTTTTTGCCTTCATAAACACCAATAACCAGGCAAGCGGATTTTTGCTTGTCTGCCGAAGCCGATTTGATGCTGAATTCCACGGTGGACTCCTGTATGATTTTTCGCCGACCTGGCGATAGAGGATTCGCCATGGATCTGCGTTAAATGAGCCTGATCCTGCTTTTGGCGGGGTCTTGGCAAAACTGAAGATCAATCAAACGATTTTCCGGCATTCTGGCCGCAAAAGTCAAAGCACCACTGGGGTTTCACGGGTTTTCTGCAGATATTGTGCTCTGCGGGCAATTGAGTGGTTGAGCCAAGCCCACAGCAGGTGCCAGACTGCAAACACACTCCTTTTTCCATTCACGTCATTTTTAAACACGATCTTGCGATCCAATCGGCGCTCACTTTTTGGTTTTCTTATGCCTGACCGGCGGGTGTTTGCTCGCGCGTTGTATCGGGAGCTGTCGGTCGTTACGGCGTCTACTTTTTTCGTGCTCCTAGGCATTGTGCTGACCCAGCTGGTAGTCAAGCTACTGGGAGCAGCAGCGTCTGGCGGATTGGCATCTGAAGCCGTTGCAGCCACCATCGGGTTCATGGCCTTGCGCTATACGCCCTGGATATTGTCGATGTCCTTGTTCGTCGGCGTGCTGTATACGCTGACCCGAGCCTACCGAGATCATGAAATGCCGGTCTGGCAGTCGTCCGGCTTGGCAATTACCGCTTGGATTGGTCCGGTGATGCGGTTTGCCTTACCTCTGGTATTCACGATTGGTTTGCTGAGTCTCGGCCTCTCGCCTTGGGCCATGCGCAAGGCGGATGAGTATCGTGACCAACTGGCCCGCAGAGATGATGTTTCGACTGTCGCGCCAGGTTTGTTCAAAGAGTCGGCCAAGTCTGATTCGGTGTACTTCATCGAAAATTTCACCGGTGAAGGAGGGGCTGCGCGCAATATCTTTGTCGAGTCGATCAAGGATGGCATGCAGAGCATTACTGTCGCCGATGAAGGATTTCTGACTTCCATGCCGGATGGGGAGCGGATCCTGGTGCTTAAGCATGGGCGACGCTATGAGGGTAAGCCCGGTTCTCGTGCATATCGCATGGTGGAGTTTGAACGCAGTCAGTTGCAGGTTGCCGAAGGGCAGCGCAACGCGGTAAGTCTGGCGGTTCAGGCCACAGATAGCTGGACCCTGTGGCGTGCCCCTTGGCCGGCTTACAAGGCCGAGCTGGCGTTGCGTGCGGCGCCGCCGATCAGTGCATTGCTGCTTTGCCTGATGGCCATTCCCCTGGCGTTTTTTAATCCACGGGTCGGGCGTGTATTCAATATCGTTCTCGCCTTGCTGTTGTTCCTGATTTATTTTCAGTTGCTCAATCTATTTGAGACCCAGGTGGCGCAGGGTCGAATTCCGATTTGGGTCAATCTCTGGCCGGTTCACGTGGCGGCTGCGGTCACGGTGCTGATTCTGTTCTATCGCAGACTGGGGCCGCCGCGCTAAACCGATCATGAAAATCCTTGCGAGATATTTACTAGGCAATGTGCTTCGTGCCACGGCAGGCGCCTTGTTTGCACTGCTGGCGTTACTGTCTTTTTTTGATGTTGTGCATGAGCTGCAAAATGTAGGACATGGCAGCTATACCGTGGTGCGGCTGATTGTTTTCATCGTGTTGTCTGCGCCAGTGCATGTATACGAGTTGATGCCAATTGCGTCTTTGCTTGGTGGTTTATGGGCGTTGAGCCAGCTTGTTGCCAGCAGCGAGTACACCGTGATGCGTACCGGTGGCTGGTCGGTGGCGAGTGTGATCGGCAACTTGACGCTTACCGGGCTGGTATGTGCGGGAATTACCCTGGCAACAGGCGAGTTTCTGGCGCCTCAGGCAGAGCGGGCCGCCCAGCAGATGCGCTTGGCGGCAACGGGTTCATTTGTTGCGAAGGATTTCCGGTCTGGTTTCTGGGCGCGCGATGGGGATAGTTTCGTCAACATTGGTGAAGTCTTGCCGGACGCGACGCTTAGAGCGGTAAAGATTTTTCGCTTTGATGTTCAGCGACGGCTTTCGAGCATCACGTGGGCCGGGTCGGGTTACTTTGACAGCGGTAGCAAGAACTGGCGGCTCAACAACGTTACAACCCTGACTTTCGGTTCGAGAGATGCCAGCATGACTGCTGCTGGTGAGATTGCCTGGCGATCATCCATGCTAAGCCCGGATATGCTTTCGGCTTTGTTGGTGCGGCCAGAGCAAATGTCCTTGCAGAGCTTGGTCAGCTATATCGACCACCTGAAGCGCAATGGGCAGAAGACCAGCCGGCATGAAATTGCCTTGTGGAGCAAAATTGCTTACCCCTTGGGTTGTATAGCCATGCTGATTTTGGCGTTGCCTTTTGCCAATAGCCAGCGACGAAGCGGAGGGGTGGGCATCAAGCTGTTTATTGGTGTGATGTTGGGTTTGGCGTTTTTCCTGCTGAATCAGCTATGCAGTTACATGGGATTGCTGTACGACTGGCCGCCAATCCTGGCGGCTGCGACACCGGGCGCTATTGCTATATCTGCGGCACTTGGTTTGTTGTGGTTGCAGGAACGCCGATAGTTACAAGCTTCCCTTCCTTTTACGAGACACGGAAAGGGGCTTTGAATAAAAACGGCGGAAACGCCGTTTTTTATTTGCTGTTTTTCTCGCGTTCCGCGTGCTTGGTTTCGCAGCCGGGCACTTCATCCCACCGTCCCTGGCAATGCTTCCAGCGCACCTTCTCCCGGCAGGTGATTCGCGTGAAGAAGCTCTGCTTTTCGCAATCGGCAAGTTCCTCCGACATATTGCTGGCGCGTTGAGGTTCGGCCTGGCGGCTGGGCGCGGGCGACGCGGGCTCGCTCACTGGGCGGGGAGGTGGCTTCAAGTCTATGGGGGCTTGGGTAGGCTTCCCGCTAGCAGGCTTTGTGGCGGGCAGAGGCTTGGCTTCTCCGTTCCAGCCCTTCACGGGTGGGGGGGAGGTGGTGTCTTCAGCGGGCAATTTTTCTGCATCGCTGAATGGTGGGCTCGGTTTGCCAGGAAATGGCAGGATTTCCGGTTTGCCATCTGCTCGAGGAGAGTAGACAACCTGAGGCGAGGCTTGTGTTGCCATATGGCTTCCGAGGGCCCGATACCCTATATAGCCACCTGCTCCCAGCGATGCCGCGACAATGGTGACAATCGCGATCTTGAAATTCAGCGAGACGACGCCTGCTTGTCTGCGTAGGCCATTGAATGGACGCGGAATCGAAGCGGAGCGTTGCAACTGGATCGTCACGCAGATCGGGCGCTGCATCTGGATCTCCAAGGATGGACGAGACCGGCACCATAGCGCCCTTATTGGCATTGGTCAAAGTGCAACCGAAGCCAGGGCCTTGCGGACACTGAGTTTACGTCGCGTTGGCGCGAATTTTGGGGAATGCCGTCGTTAGGTTCTGCAAACCTAACTCAACAGAACCTAAGATTCGTTTAACCAGTCCACCCAGTCATACGTGCCTTGCTGTATTGCTCATACTCGCCCCGATGCTTCATTGGGGGGGAACTTGTCAATCGGACTCGTACTGTCTCGCCTTTCCAGTTTTGACCAATTGCGGGTCAAAACCAATAAGCAAATCCATAGATGCCAACCATGACAAATGCCAGAGCGACTTTGGCGACGGTACCAATTACCATGCCGAGCCAGGTAGCCAAGCCCACTTTGCCGGCTCGATAGGCGTCGCCCTGAGCGATCATCTCCCCGACAAATGCGCCAACGAATGGACCGAGAATCAGGCCGACAATGCCGGCAAAAATGCCCAATATGCTTCCGATTGTGGCGCCTATAACGGCCATTCGACTTGCACCGAGCTTTTTAGCGCCCAGTGCGCCGGCGATGAAGTCTATGGCGGTCATGGCGACGGCCAGAATCGTGAGGATGATCAGGCTGGGTGCGCCGATGCGTTGGAAGTCGTCAATCCAGGCTCCAAGCAGCATGCCGGCCAACATCAATGGAGCTGCGGGAATGACTGGTAGTACCGTACCAGCAACGCCGACCACGATCAAAATCATCGCGCCAGCCCAGAGCATTAACTGGTTTTCCATAAGGTGTGGTTATTTATCAATCATCAATGAGAGAGACGCTGGGTCTGCTTTAGATCGGGATGGTTCCCGTATGGGGTATTGAATCGAAGTTTCTTCAAGGGAACTGCCAAAAAGCAAAAAGGCGGGGTCACCGCCTTCTCTTGCTGCTGGGTAATGCTGAATCACATTATCCCAATATGGCATTCACGCCGTCCTATAGTCCCAAACATCAAACTATGCGCCGAGGCTACCAAAAACCGCGAGATCACTACTTCTTCTACCCAGAGCGGCGCGCTGTTCATTACCATTCAGCGCAAAATTCACAAGACGCCAACCAATTTCATCCGACTCCAACGCTTGCCGCCGCTCGCTGATCCTGCGATCTGGCCCTCGATATTCAGAGGAAAGAACTGATGATTTACGCTCTACCGCCATTTCCCCTCCTTTCATGATTTGAAACAGTGGCCTACGTGTTCAATATAGATCTGACCTGGGTTGAAATGCCAGAGATTTTGTACTGGCCGGATGAATGGTCAGTTTGCTGTTGGGCGATCCAGTGCGAATTCGACCAAGGTTTCCAGCGACACCAGATCCAGAATGCCTTCGTCGGTTGCTGCCATGTATATAGGGGGAGCGTGGCCGCTGGTCAGGGCTTCAACCCAGCGCGTTGCACATAGGCACCAGCGGTCACCCGGCTTAAGCCCGGGAAAGCCAAATTCGGGACGTGGTGTCGAGAGATCATTACCCACCCGCTTCGAAAATTGCAGAAAGTCCGCACTGACCTGTACGCAGACAATGTGACGGCCTGCATCCTGCTCGTTATCCCGGCAGCAGCCATCCCGAAAATAACCGGTAAGTGGCGCGAAGCTACAGGGCTGTAGCGGCAGGCCGAGAACATTCATACGTGTAGACATGGCTTGGCTGGCTTTCTCGGGTAAATGCAGGGGTTGCAAATTACTTGATTTCGGTTCGATGCACACAATCCCTGGCAATGCCATCGGTGCAACATCGGCTAAAATCAATAAAGTCTGAAATATATCCCGCTTTGCGTAATAGGGATTGAAAGCAGTTTTGATTCAAAGCTATCGGTAATGGGTGAAAATTTTAATATGAATCAATGATTTGGTGCGGTGCCTTTGGCGGGTGTTGAGGCTGTAATTGGTGGCATAAACGTAAACCTCCCGCGCCCATAAAGCGCATGGGTGTCAATCATGATTAGCAGGCTCTTCACCGTGGCACTTAGCTGGCTCGTGTATGATGCGCGCCTTTCCATTATATTGCTTTCTTCTTCGTAAAATAGGGGTGAAAACCTAAGTCTCATGGACAGCCTGTTATTGTTTTCGGCAATTCTTTTAGTATTTCTTAATGGATTTTTTGTAGCGGCCGAGTTTAGCCTGGTGAAATTACGGGCAACCCGGGTCCGTACCATGGTCAAAGTATATGGACTGCCTGGAAAAATCCTCGGTCGTGTCCATTCAAGGCTTGATGCCTATCTGTCTGCCTGTCAGCTTGGGATTACGTTAGCCTCGCTAGGGTTGGGGTGGGTGGGTGAGCCGGCCTTTTCCCGAATTGTCGAGCCTGTTCTGACCTTTTTTGGTGTCGATTCCCCGGCGCTTTTGCATGCGGCATCCCTGACGATCTCCTTCTCGGTCATTTCTTTCCTGCACATCGTAGTTGGCGAACTTGCGCCAAAATCATTGGCGATTCGGCTGTCCGATAAAGTAGGGCTGTGGACCTCCGTTCCCCTCTATGTTTTCTACTGGATCATGTACCCCGGTATCTGGGTGCTGAACGCCAGTGCCAATCTGATCCTGAAGTGGCTTGGCCTGTCCGGCTCTGGTGAGCATGAGGCTCATTACAGCGCAGAGGAGCTCAAGCTGATTTTGCGTACCAGTCGCGCCAGCGATGTGTTTACGCAGGATGAGTGGGCGGTGCTGGCGCATACATTGGATTTTGGGGACCTGACTGTTGCCGATTTAATGCGCCCTTTCCACGAAGCGGTGTCCCTGTCTGCCGATGCAAGCCATGCGGACAATCTGCAGCGGATTGCGCACCAGCGCTTTTCACGTTATCCGTGGCTGGATGAGGATGGGAATGTGAAGGGGCTATTGCACGTCAAGGATCTACTGCCTGCGCTGGTGGACGGGCAGGGTGTTGGAGATTTGCGCGAATACCTGAGACCCGCATTGCTGATATCGCCCGACATGAAAGCCGTGGAGCTAATGCGTCGTTTCCGCACGGGGGCACCGCATTTCGCGACGGTCGGAATCAAAGGCCAAGCCCCGCTTGGATTTATTACGCTAGATAACCTTCTCGGTGCTCTGGTGGGGGAAATTCGAGATGAATTCCGGCAAAGCCATCAAGAGTGGATACGCCAGGATGACGGGACATTGTTGGGCAAGGGCAGTCTGCCTATCTTCAGTCTTGAGCGAGCGCTAGGTGTTGAAATCGTCAATGACGAAGTTGATTCAGTAGGTGGCCTGGTGATGTGGAAACTGGGCAGCGTGCCGCGCGAAGGGGATCGGGTGAAATTCGAGCGCTTCGATGTGGTTGTCAAGAAAATGAAGGGGCCGCGCATTGTGCTGGTTCGCGTACACCCTCACGATCCAATGCCCGACGCATGAGTTAACTTGCAAATTGGTCAGAGGATACAAAAATAAATATCTACGCGCTGCGGCCGTTTTATTTTTGGGTTGCGCCGGAGTCGAGCAGTGCCGGCTCGGTACTGGCGGTTTGACGGGCGCAAATCTGCCGAAACCTTATTCGGAAATGAAATGGCAACAGCGCCACTTGATTGATGATGACCGGTCATTGCAGTTGGTGATTAAAGCGCTTGGGTATTGCGTGGGGTTTGCCCTTTTCATTTCGATGGCATAGGGCGCCCCAATCTTCTGAAGCGGCGGGTTTTTGCTTGAATTTTGACTAGACTTCAACAAATTGGTGATGCCTTGATCAAACCCTGCATCGTCTCATTTTGGCGGCAGCCGGTTGGTGGCTATGGCGGGAACACGAGATTGAATCTCCAACAGACTATGCTAAATTTGCCCCGGCCGAGGTACACTTGCCTTTGTCATTCTGAAACGCGGCACAAAACAAGGAATTCCACTCATGGGGCACGATAATTTAGTGGCCGATTTTGAGGCGTACAGTCGCTGGAGAGAAAATCTCACCAAGTCAATTGTTGATATCCAGCGCTGGTTGTCCGAACAAGACCTTAACGATGCTCAGACCAATATGCGTATCCAGCATCTGGTCGATAAGCTGCGTGACGACAAGCTCAATATTGCTTTTGTGGCCGAGTTTTCCCGTGGGAAATCAGAGTTAATCAACGCCATATTCTTCGCCAATTATAAACAGCGTATTTTGCCTTCATCTGCCGGTCGCACCACGATGTGTCCGACTGAGTTGATGTATGAGTCTTCGCGCCCCAATGCGATTCAATTACTGCCAATTGAAACCCGCGAAGGGGACACTACGACTTCTGAATACAAACGTTATCCCGATGAGTGGAAAACCATTCAGCTGGATGTTAATTCCGGCGAAGCAATGGTGACGGCTTTTCAGCAAGTTGGCCAAACCAAGCGCGTAACAATTGAAGAAGCAAAAAAGTATGGCTTGTTCGATGAAAAAGACCCTGATCATCGTTTGACGATTGGTCCGGATGGCTTGGTCGAGATTCCGTGCTGGCGTCATGCAATCATTAATTTCCCCCATCCTTTGCTCAAGCAAGGGTTGGTGATTCTCGATACGCCAGGTCTGAACGCGATTGGTACTGAACCCGAGCTGACACTGAATCTGCTGCCGAATGCACACGCCATTCTATTTTTGTTGGCGGCAGACACTGGTGTGACCAAGACCGACATTGAAGTCTGGCGCAGCCACATCGGTAAGGTGCAGGGTGGGCAACGAGGGCGGATCGTGGTTTTGAACAAGATCGATGGCCTGTGGGATAGCTTGAAGTCGGAAACGGAGATTGATGCCGAAATTTCGAAGCAGGTGAAGACGGTTGCCGATCTGTTATCGATCAAGACGAATCAGATTTATCCCGTGTCGGCCCAAAAGGGCTTAGTTGCCAAGATCAACGATGACCAGCTGTTGCTGTCGCGTTGCCGGTTGGGGGCCCTTGAGCAGGCATTGTCGGATGAGCTGATCCCATCCAAGCAGGAAATTGTTCGCGACAACACTCAAACTGAGATTGAAGATCTGGTGTTGGCAACCCGTGGCATTCTGGGCGCACGCCGTGATGGTGTGATGGAGCAGCTGAATGAGCTCAAAGCGCTGCGTGGCAAGAATCAGGATGTCATCAGCCACATGCTCGACAAGATTCAGGAAGAAAAAGAGCATTTTGAACGTGGTATGCAGCGTTTTCAGGCTCTACGTAGCGTTTTCTCGCAGCAAACCAATATTCTATTCGGATACTTGGGAATGGATCAGCTGCGCGCTCGTATTGCCAAGATTCGCCTGGAAATGGAGGACAGCACATTCTCGACCGGGCTGACCTCTGCCATGCAGAAGTTCTTTAAAGATGTGAATGCCAATATCTCGAAGTCGGCTGAGCAGATTGCCGAGATTCAGGCAATGATGGCGGCCATGTATAAAAAGTTCAGTGAGGAGCATGGTCTGGGTTCTGTCACCCCGCCGCCGTTTTCCACGCTCAAGTATCACAAAGAGATTGCTCGGCTGGAAAAGAGCTTTAACGAACATTTCAATACGCTTGGGGCGATCGTCTTTACTACCCAAGGCAAGCTGACGCGCAAATTCTTTGAGACCATTGCGAGCCGAGTGGTGTATGTCTACGAGGTGGCCAATCGTGATGTTGAAAACTGGCTGAAGGCGGTGATGGCACCTATGGAGACGCAGGTGCGTGAGCATCAGTTGCAGCTGCGCCGTAGGCTGGAAAGCGTAAAGCGCATTCATAAGGCGACAGATACGCTGGAAGACCGCATTCAGGAGCTGGAAGAAATTAACCAGTCGATTTCGCTGCAGTCAGGTGAATTGGAGGCGCTTCTCAAGAAAGCCTACAACTCATTGAATGCGCCAATGCAAATTGCTGAAGTAAAAGTGGCTTAGACCATCTGGTAAGACCACTTTGCCCTCAAAGACGCCACCGAAAGGTGGCGTTATCTTTTGTGATGCCGCAGGCGCTTCTACAACGGTACGGCAGATCGGCAGCCCAAGAGACTTGGCATACTGAGGCCGGACGATTAGGCGTATTGCGCGATGCTTGAAGAACGTTAATCATGATCTACCCCGGTTTCCCGTATGAATATGGGCGCTATCGTGGCTTACGTTGTAAACAAATTAGGCGTGGAAGCGTGGGGGCTTTCCCAAGAAAAGATTGAGTCGCTATTTTTGAATAGTGGTTTGGGCTGCTGATGCGATTCTTTCACAGTACATGTCAAGGCTTCGACACCGCTTAACCCTAGGCGCTTTTGACGCGTTATTTCCAGATCGTGTTTTGTCGGATGTGGGTCCGCAGCGAGGCAGAAAGCGCGCCGCTTGGTGGGCAACGCAGGCGGTTTTCCTCCTGTACTAACCGCTTCTCGGTTACACCTTTGCTGGCTCCAATCCGGCGAAACCCTCTGTCCCCGCAAGGGCTATGCCGTGACGGCAAACCGATTTGTGGCAACAGCCACGCAAGGCTGGGTCGATTTTTGGGGCATGGCGTTGTTAGGGTTCGCCTATTTAAGCTTGCTAATCCGCACGCACCCGGCCCAAAACTCGACTCGGTGCGACCGGAAATAAAACGTCAACAGCTCCCAGCCGCTACGCGCATCGACTTGTTGATGCCCGTATTTGGGTGGGCGTGCCGCCTGCGCAATTCCCCGACTCAAGCAAATCCGGCCAGCCTTGAAGGGAGGTTGCTGCGATCCTAATAAACTGTGGGGAAACGGTCTAAGCATATAACCAATCTTATATTTTGCTTGGTTTCTGCCGAAGTCATTACTGGCTAATTTGTTTGTGCCAATGTTCGATGTGGGCAAATCATGCACGGCATGATCGTGTTCTGTCGATACCTATTGAGGTCTGGATGAGTATGCATATCCACCACGACTATTTCTGGGATGATCTGCATATTATCGGGCTAATACCCTAGAAATTGTCCTGTTGTCAGAATCAGTGTGTGACTTGCCAGCCCCTGAATTCATGGCAGAGAAATGACAGAAATGTCACGGAAATTATCTCGGGTCTGTGGGGTAGATAAATGCGCTAACTATCTGTTGAAAAAGGAACATGGTTCGTTTATTGGCAGGAGGCGTGACAGTGCCGGAATCCCGGGCTTTGACCAAAATAGCGAAGCCTGACGAATTGCTCGACGTATCTGACTAATTACCATAAGCACCCCTGTGCAATTGCTCTACAACTACTATAAATGGGGCTACTGCATATGGCATAAAGCGCTGTAACGGCAACTTGGTCGATGTTAGTGGCGTGAAGGTTTTTGGGTTTATTTCGGATGGTTTATATCGAGATACCAAGCGAGCCGAAGCCATGTTGAACCGGTTTGATTTGCTTCATCTTATTGGCTGAAGATTACGCGACTTCAGGCTTTGGCGAGTAGTCATCCAGTGCGCCATTCACCAGGATTGATACGCCGCAAGTCGTGGTATTTTTTGCCACATTCTGTAGTTTTAAGTGTAGACAGACTGGGTATATTTTCGGTATATCGTTCAGTACATTGGGAACCGAATTAAATTTTTATTGTCCGAATTGATGCAATCCACTAGTAATTTACAAAAACCCGGTTAAAATACACTTCAAGTTAGCTTGGTTTGTTTCCAACTCATCATAGAACCGCGTTGATCAAGGGTCTGCGCGTAATGTAAACAGGAGAATTAAAATGGTCGATTTGTCCGCGCTGAGCATCCCCGAGCTTACTCAACTCGAAAAGGACGTCCAGGCTGAAATCGTTCGCCGTAAGGACACCGAGCGTTCGCGCGCCCTGCAGGATTTGCAGCAATTGGCAGCCGATCGTGGTTTTACTATTTCTGAATTGCTGGGTCAGGAACAGCCGAAAAAAGCTAAGAAGCTGATCGTTGTTCGTCCCCAATACCGCAATCCTGATGATGCAAACCAAACTTGGACTGGCCGCGGTCGCAAGCCACAGTGGGTTCTGCGTTGGGAAGCCAAGGGCGGTACGCTGGATCAAGTCCGCATCAGCTAATTGCTGATCCAGCCAATTGGCTGGCTGAAATAGCTTAAACTTAAACACCCCATGCTGAAAAGCTTGGGGTGTTTGTTTTTGTATTGCACTTTATCGCAGCTTAGTTTGACGATTGCGCGTTTTCCGATTATCCAGGCTATCTAATCAAATATCTGCCTTGGGGCGATATAGTAACTTCAGCCTCTTGAATGCAAGCGTCAACTCGTTGCCACTTGGCAAGATGTATTAATCCGATTGTCTGGTAATTTAGGCTGGCGATCATCGCGGCGTACTGACGATACCGTACGGCGTTTTATCGCAGATAGGTCAACCGGATATCATCGAGTGCTTGCGCATGGGGCAAGCCAAAGTATTTGCGGGTTGCTCATTCAGAATACGATGCACGGCACAGACTGCTGGTGAGCAGTGAATCTTCCCCTGTCGTAAACCCCCTCTAATCAAATCTGATACTGCCGGCTTTTCAATTGCCGCAGGGATCTGTTGTCGTTCGAATGTTCGTACTGAAAAAGCGGTAGAGGACTCGTTTCAAACCAGATATGGGCGTGTTTGAAAAATGGCAAGCCAGCCTGGTAAAAAATTTTTACTGATGCTTAACCCGGTTTGCTCGGTTGGTTCGTTTCATCGCACATGACAAATCTGAAAATGAGAGTTGGGAATCATGCGCTACCTATTGTTAACGGCACTATTGGGATCGGCATTGCCTGCCTGGGCAGCAACGCCATTACTCAGAGTTAATGATCCACAATCGCCTGTCGTGCTAAGCCAAGTAAAAGTCGCTGCCAGTTTATTTGGAGGCATGGCTGAAACAACCGTCGAACTTCAGTTCAAGAACAAAAGCGGCCGGCTACTGGAAGGAGAATTGCAGTTTCCATTATTGGCGGGGCAGCAGGTCAGCGGATTTGCGCTGGATATTGATGGCAAATTGCGCGATGCGGTGCCTGTGGAAAAAGAAAAGGGCCGGGCCATCATGGATGATGTGGTCCGAAACCAAATTGATCCGGCCTTGCTGGAAAAAACGGCAGGTAATCAATACCGATTGCGCATTTACCCGCTGCCGGCAAATGGCAGTCGAACGGTGCGATTGCGGTATAGCGAGTTGCTGCAAGGGGATAAAGGCACCTGGCAGTATCGGTTGCCCATGGGCTATGCGACGGGTGAGGCCAAGGTCGAAGTGCGAATTCAGGCATGTAGTGGCGTAGAACCGGGTGTGAGTGGACCGGCCGGTTTGCATACGCAACGCAAGGGTGAACTTTATGAAATGGCTTTTACTGGTGATGCCGGTGCTGCCAAGGATATTCGTGTGACTGTCCCTCAGGCTGTTGGTGCCCAAGCCTATACCGAGGCACGGCAGGGGGATCAATGGTTTGTGGCCAGTGTGCCTGCGACGGTGGCCGACGCGAAGCCGCGCCCTACGCCGCTGGGACTGACCTTGATCTGGGACGCTTCGACTTCAGCGGCCGATGACGACCATGCCGCACAATTGGCTTTGTTGGGGCGCTATTTCAAGCAGTGGCCCGATATGGCTGTCGAGTTGATTGTTTTGCGTAACGAAGCCGAGTCGCCGCAGCGGTTTTTGGTGACAGGGGGAGACTGGTCTTCATTGCGCAAAGCCCTGCAGCAAACCCGTTACGATGGGGCAACGGCGCTTGGCCGCTTGCCTAAAGTTGCAGCGGGACGGGACGTCTTGCTGTTCACCGATGGGGTGCAGACCTGGGGTTCGCGGGGTATGCCAGTGGTACAGGGAGGAAATTGGTACACCATCTCGGCTTCTGGCAAGCACGATGCGGCATGGCTCAGTCTGCAGGCCTCAATCAATGGTGGAAGCTGGATCAACCTGCAACAGCTGGGCGTTGATGAGGCTGCCAGCCGTTTGCTACAGCGCCGCTCTCGATTATCGCTTGGCAAGGGCGATGCCATGGATTCGCTGGTCTTGCAATCGCCCGAACCGGTCTCTGGCCGCTACGTGCTGGCGGGGCGTCTGGTGGCCGATGAGGGGAAGCTGCAGATGACCGAGGCCCTGCCGGATGGGCGGATCATGGTGCATGCGCTTAAGGTCAAGGCTGGTGCCAGCCAGCCGGGCATCGCCAACCTGTGGGCTCAGCTCATGCTGGAGAAAGGAGAGGCCGACCCAAAGGGTAACCGTACAGAGATCCGCCGATTAAGCCAGCAGTTTGGGCTGGTAACCAGCAGCACTTCGCTGCTGGTGCTTGAGCGTGCTGCCGATTATGTGCGCCACGAAGTCAATCCACCGGTAACCGACTTGCTGCTGAAGGAAGAGGTGCTCGATTTGCTGGCTGGCCGGAAACAGCAGCAAGCCGATGAGGATCGTCAGCATTGGAGCAAACTGCTGGCTGCGTTGGAGGAAAAGCGTAGCTGGTGGAAAACCCGCTATCCGGAAGCACGAGAAAATCTCAAGCAAAAGCTGGGGCCTCTGATGGGAGAGCCGCCGATGCCTGCTGCCATGCCGGCGCCAGTAGCAGAGTCTGCGCCATCTGCACCAAGGCAACAGTTTGAGAAGATGGAAGTCGTGCCGTCTCCTGTCCGACGCGCCAAAGTGGATACCAGCGTGTCGATCAAGCTGCAGCCATGGAAACCGGATGATCCGCTGGTAGCCACCTTGCGTAGCCAACCGGTGGAGCAGGTTTACGAGGGCTATTTGCAGGCCCGGTCGGCGATGGGGCGAAATGCCGGCTTCCTGCTCGATGTGGCGCAGCTGCTGGTTGAAAAAGGGCGCAAAGATCTGGCTTTGCGCGTTCTATCCAACCTGGTGGAACAGGAGCTCGACAACCGGCACATGCTGCGAGTGCTGGCGTATCGCTTGCGGGAGTGGAAGTTATGGGATGAGGCAATCTGGGTGCTGGAGACGATTCGCGACATGGCGGCCAAAGAGCCACAATCCTGGCGGGATCTGGGCTTGGCCTATGCCGAGGCAGGCCGACCGCAGCTTGCTGTGGATACTTTGTACGAGGTGGTGAAACGTTCGTGGGATGAGCGCTTTGCCGAGGTGGATCTGATTGCGCTGGGCGAACTCAACGCCATTGCTGCCAAGGTGGGCAAGAAGGTGAATCTGAGCAAGGTCGACCCGCGTCTGCTCGGCAATATGCCGGTAGATGTGCGTGCCGTAATGACGTGGGATGCTGACAATACGGATATTGATCTGTGGGTAACCGATCCGGATGGTGAAAAAACCTACTACGGCAATCTGCGCAGTCGTATGGGTGGGCGTATCTCGCGCGATTTCACCGGAGGATTCGGCCCTGAGGAATTCATGCAGCGCGTGGCCAAACCCGGCAAGTATGTGGTCGAAGCCAATTACTTTGGTGAGCGCCAGCAGCTGATTTCCGGCCCGGTGACTCTGCAGCTAAACCTGTTTACGCATTGGGGAAAGCCAAACGAAGCACACAAGGTCATGACTCTTCGTCTCAAACAGCCCAAGGCAACGGTTCTGGTGGGCGAGTTCGAGGTCAAGCCGGATTGAGGCAGGCAACAGGGCCCCGGCCTCACCATTGATTCTTGCCGGGGTAGGGGAAGGTAGGCAAAGGGGCCCGCTTTGGGCTATCGTTTGCCGCTTTCCCGGTGATCGCCGGGTATACATATAACAGGGAGTATCAGGCGATGAAATCCATTCTCTTCGGTTTGTTGCTGGCTTGTGGCACAGCCTTTGCGCTGGAGCCGACCGTTGAGCCGGTGTGTACTACCAGCTGCACCGAAACCGTTCGCATGCCCGGCATTTTGCTGATCAAGCTCAAGGGCAAGGATGGCAAGGTCATCCGTATGAAGTCGATTGAGTTCTCAAAAGACGCGCAATATGCCGGCTATGCCGATGGCGGCAACTTCAGCGATTTGCTACAGGAAAAAGTCACCGTTGGCAGCTATGCGTATTTCACGCAGGACGAGTCGATCATCGTCACCCTGCATCGCTACTACGATGTGGCGGGCGAATTGGCGGATGTGTCAGCCAATGTCAGCACAATCCGGCGGCGTGTCGTGGCCAAGTAAGTCCGTATCCGGCGATATGCCGGGCCGTCCGGCAAGGCAGTCTTTGCAGGCGGGGAGATTAGCCGCCCGTCTGTGACATAAAGCGGACGACTTTGTGTGGCGACTCCCTGAATTCATGGCGTTCCGGTTTGAGTTCGATGGCCTGTCGGATCGCTGCTTCCAGCCCGATATCGCTGATGCCTTCCCGCAACAGAGGGCGTAGCGGCAAACTCGCTTCCTGGCCCAGGCATAGATGCAAGGTGCCATCCACCGTCATACGCAGGCGGTTGCAGCTAGCGCAAAAGTGCTGTGACAACGGGGTGATCAGGCCCACAACGGCTTGCCCTGATGCGTCAGCCAGATAACGCGCCGGGCCACCTCCAAGCTCTGCGACAAGTGGCGTCAGGCCAAATGTGCGGGCCAGTTGTTGGCCGATCTGGCTCAAATCTATCCGTCCGGCTTGACGACCGGTGTCCCCCACGGGCATCGGTTCGATCAACCTCAAGACAAAACCGTGATCCAGTGCGAACTGCACCATGCGCTGGATTTCACCATCGTTGATGCCGGGCATCACCACCATATTCAGCTTGATCGGATCAAAGCCCGCTGCTTTACCGGCTGCAAGACCGGCCATGATGCGATCAAGGCTGTCATTGCCGGTGATGGATTGCACGCAGCGAGGGTCGAGCGAGTCGAGGCTGACGTTGATCCGGCGAATGCCAGCGGCCTTGAGTGCATCGGCCTGCCGGTCCAGCTGCGTGGCGTTGGTCGAAAGGGAGAGATCGTCGATGCCAGGTAGTGCAGCGAGGCGTTTTGCCAGCTCGGGCAGATTGCGTCGAAGCAGAGGTTCTCCGCCGGTCAGGCGGACACGGCGTAGCCCAAGCCGGCCGAATGCCGCCACTACCCGGCTTATCTCATCGAAGGTCAGCCAGTCTGCGGGCTCTTCAAAGCCTTTGAAGCCCTTGGGGAGGCAGTAGCTGCAGCGCAAGTCACAACGATCCGTCACTGATAGGCGTAAGTAATCGATCTTGCGCCCGAAACGGTCAATCAGCGCGCTGTGTGCGGTATTCGCTGTCGAAATGGGCTGGCTGAGCGGGGGCATGATCGGATATCCAGAGTTGAAAAATATGGGTGGCAGAGCTTGGTGCCATGTCTTGAGTCACGCGCTTTGAGTCAGTACCGGGCGAAGATGGCCTGCTGCGATAGACCAGAAATTTACCCAAAAGTGCGCTGGGTGGTGAGTAAATAACCATGGAGGGCAGCGCTTCTTGCTCCAGCCTTCCTGTCGCACTCGACAATCTCAATTCTGGTGATGCAACGGTCTTTGGTCGGACGATGCCTGCCAATCTGACACGGTTCGCCATTTCGGTACATTTGCCATTTTGCCCCTCAAGCCGCTGACAGCCAGGTTGTCAGTGGTAGGATTTCCCGTTTGGCATATCCAATATTCCCACATCACCTGGAGGTTGTTATGCATTTCCCTTTGCGCCGCAGCATTGCGGCGCTTGTCATGCTTGGTGCAGCGGCTACCGCATCTGCCAATCAATTTGAGATCGTCAATGGTAGCGAATCTACTCCCGGGGCCTATCCCTGGCTGGTTTCGGTGGGTAGCGCTGCGGATACGAACGCCTATCAAGCCCACTATTGTGGCGGTGCTCTCATCCACAAGCGTTGGGTGCTGACGGCCGCGCATTGTCTGGACGCCGGTCAAAACCCGAGTACCGTTGCCGTGACGATCGGCCGTCACAAGCTATCCGAGAGTGGCGGGCAGCGCATCGTTGCCAAGCAGCTGGTGCGCCATTCTGCTTACGATGCCAACACGTCCGACCATGACATTGCTTTGATCGAGCTATCAGAAGATGCGAAAAGCCCGGTTATCCGCATCCTGCCACCCCCGCTGTACCCGAAAGTCGGCACAACGCTGCGTGCTGCTGGCCATGGCGGCACGGCAGCCCCCATCGACTATCTGGCCGATACTTATAAGGTAGATAACTGCAGCAAAGACCTGCAAGCCTGCATCGAGAAAATCCAGCTTGGCGGCATCAGCGATATTGCGATGGTCCGCACGGCCTTGCTGGCAAATGGATTGGGCGATCCACTCAAGGGTATCGGCTTTGCCGAGCTGCTGGCCGAGCTGAAAAGCCGGGGTGGCAATACAGCGACGGCGACAACGGTGGATAAGCTTGTTGTCGGGTTGCTGGATGCAGGTGTCGATGTCCGGCAGATGCTGGTGATTGTTGCGCAAGCCGCTTCTGCTACCGATGAAACCCGTGAAGTCGATGTGCCCTTGGTTGATTCGGTTACCTGCGCCAATGCCGGATATGAAGGGCTGACCCCCAATATGGTCTGCGCGGGCTACAACACTCAGCCCAAAGACACTTGCCAGGGGGATAGCGGTGGCCCGCTGTTCACCCGCAACAGCAAAAACAATGACTGGATGCTGGCGGGGGTGGTCAGCTTTGGTACGACCTGCGCAACCAACTTCGGCGTGTACACCAAGGTTGCCAACTACCTCGACTGGATTCAGACAAGCGTGCCGAATTTCATGGAGGAACGGATCTTCACCTGGGGCGAGGCAACCTATCCTGACCTGTTGAAACCCACTGGTACCGAACGTTCGGCATTTTTCTCACCGTATTACGCCCGGGTTTACAGTGGTAGTAATACCGCAGTCGGTAGTGATGGCAAGAATCTGTATTTTTACGATGGCCAAACCATTTTGACACTTGGCCTATTATTTCAATTCTTTGGGTCAGTCGTAAGGGACCGTTTCTGATCGGACTGTCCGGTATTTGTACTTAAAAGCCCCGTTCGCGGGGCTTTTCCATTGATAGATTCAGACTGCAGAAAGGTTTTGGGCCAGATCGACCTGATCGGTCTGGAATATAATAGCTTTCTGATTCTGGAGGTTTTATGCGTTTCCTGTTTCGCTGTGGTCTGGCGAGTTTGGCTGTCTTGCTTGCGCTTCCGGCTTTCGCCAACCGATATGAAATTGTCAATGGCACAGCATCGGCAGCCGGGGCCTATCCCTGGATGGTGTCGATTGGGTCGGCCGCCAACTCGGATGCCTTGTCGGCCCACAGCTGTGGGGGCTCGTTGATTCATCCGCGCTGGGTGTTGACGGCCGCACATTGTCTGGAGCTTGGACAGGCTCCGGCGACAGTCGCGGTCACGGTGGGTCGTTATCGGCTGTCGGAGTCGGGTGGCAAGCGGATTGTGGCCAAGCAACTGATTCGTCATCCCTCCTTCGACGAAGCCAATGGCCCCGAGCACGACCTTGCCCTGATAGAGCTGACCGAAGATGCCGGGACTGACGTTATCCGCGTCGTGCCACCGGCCATCTATCCCAAGGTGGGCACCCTGCTGCGGGTGGCCGGGCATGGTAGTACGGCGGCACCGCTGAGTTTTCTGGAGCGTGCCTACGGTGTCTGGAAGTGTGAGGAGAGCCTTGCCAGCTGCCTGCAGGCCATCAAGCAAAAAGGGGCCGACGACCTTGGCATCGTGCGCACGGCCCTACAGGCCAATGGTCTGGAAGACCCCCGCAAGGGCGTGGGCTATGCCGAGCTCGTGGCCAGACTGCAGCGCCAAGGGGGCAATCTGGCGGCCGCTGAGTCACTTGATGCCTTGGTTCCGGCATTGCGTGATGCGGGCGTAGATGTCGTGCAGATGGTGGCGATTATTGCCCAGGCTGCACTGCGTAGCGATGAAGTCCGCGAAGTCGAGCTCCCTTTGATCGAGCAGAAGCTCTGCAAAGAGGCCAGTTTTCGCGGTATGACCGACAACCTCATCTGTGCGGGATACCTCGACCAGCCCAAAGATACCTGTCAGGGGGATAGTGGCGGCCCCTTGTTTGTCCGTGTAGAGACCAGCAAGAGCTGGATGCTGGCGGGGGTGGTCAGCGCCGGACGTACCTGTGCGACGACATACGGGATCTATACCAAGCCAGCTAACTACCTCGACTGGATTCAGAAGTACGTGCCGAACTTCCTGGAAGAGCGCTTGTTCATTTGGGGAGAGTCGGCTTATTCGAGCATTTTCACGACAACCGGCGAGGAGCGCTCGTTTATCGCCGCCCAGTTTTATGCGCGGATTTTCCTTGGTAGTAATACGGGTGCGGGCAGCGATGGCAAGTCACTGTATTTCTACAATGGCAAGTACATTTATCCGATGGGGCCTCTGGATTACTTTTTTCAAATGGCAGTGGATGCCAAGTATTAGGTTCTGTTGACGTTTTCACCAGACCTGATCAGCGGAGCCTGACGGTTGCTGCAACCTTGCAATTATCTGGCGACCGCTGACCGGCCAAACAAAAAGCCCCTTTTGGGGCTTTTTGTTTGGGGTGCGGACGGGGATCAGGCGGAGAAGCGGGCCCGAGCCATTTCGTCTGCCACGCTGGCGGGGTTGGCCCCACGGCTGGCGGCGCTTGTAAAGATTTCGGTCAGGGTGTCGGCAATCTTGCGAACACGGCCTTCAACCTGTTCGGCCGGTTCCTTGAAGTATTCGGCACAGACCTTGATGATGCCGCCAGCGTTGATCACGTAGTCTGGGGCATACAGGATGCCGGCTGACTTCAGGTGCTCGCCCAGGGCATCGGTTGCCAGCTGGTTGTTGGCTGCGCCGGCGATGATCTTGAACTTGAAGCGCGAAGCGGTCTTGTCATTGACGATGGCACCCAGCGCACAGGGGGCAAAGACCTCGGCATCGACATCGTAGATTTCATCCGGGCCGACAACCTTGGCGCCGAATTCCGCTGCGGCGCGCTGGCAGTTATCAGCATGAATATCGGTCACAATCAGGCGAGCACCTGCTGCGTGCAGCTGACGAGCCAGATCGTAACCAACGTGGCCCAGACCCTGCACGGCAACGGTCATGCCGGCAACCGAATCTGCACCAAGCCGGTGTTTTGCGGCCGCACCGATACCAACGAAAACACCGAGCGCTGTGGCGGGTGACGGATCGCCACGACCGCCAAGCTCACCACCCAGACCTGCAACGAAACGGGTCTTTTCCCTTACCAGCGCCATATCGGCAGGTGAGCTGCCGACATCTTCTGCCGTAATGTAGCGGCCAGCGACGCGCTCGACGGCTTCGCCAAAAGCCAGCATCAATTCTGGTGTCTTGTCGGTGCGGGCATCCCCGATGATGACAGCCTTGCCGCCGCCAATCGGCAGGTCGGCCATGGCGTTCTTGTAGGTCATGCCACGCGACAGACGCAGCGCGTCGGTCACGGCAGCCTGGGTGTCCACATATTTCCACATCCGGCAGCCGCCCATAGCAGGGCCGCGATGGGTGTTGTGGATGGCGATCACGGCTTTCAGGCCGGTTTTCGGGTCGTTGGCGAACACGACTTGTTCGTGTCCGTCGAAATCAGGTAGTTCGAATACGTTCATGATTCCCTCTTCTGTCTGGTTGACGGGTGCAATGGGTCATCGCCGCGACCGGATTGGGTGCTGGCGTGGTTCGGGTAATGCGAAGTGGCCGTTCAGAACAGGCGAGAAGGGGGAGCGCGCCGGAGGGCGCAAGTCGTGCAGGGCATCATTGTTGTCTCCGATTGGGGTCGCTGTTCGGACGCCCCCGAGGGTGGCCTGCCGGGTTGGCGAGCTAGCTCGATGGGGCGGACTACTGCGCGGCGATTGTGTCGTCGCTGGAGCCGAAGATACCGCAGCAGGGCCGCATGCGGCAACCACTGCGGGCAGCCAGGGGCGCTGATATCGCTCTATATTGACAGAGCCAGCCCAACACGCTGGCTCGCAAACAAATTTAGAAAGTCTGACGTAATGTTCAAATCTGTTCTGGCGATTTCCATGGGAGCGGCGATAGGTGCCGTATTGCGTTGGTTGCTGGGGGTACGTTTCAACCCGGTTTTTCCTACCATCCCACCGGGCACATTGCTTGCCAACTGGCTTGGCGGGTATCTGATTGGTGTCGCGGTAGCCTTTTTTGCGCAGCATCCAACCTTGCCGCCGGAGTGGCGCCTGTTTGCAATTACGGGTTTTCTTGGGGGATTGACGACGTTTTCGACATTTTCTGCCGAAGTCGTCCAGCTGCTGCAGCAGGGGCGTTTTACGGAGGCAATGACGGCGATTGCCGTGCATGTAGTCGGTTCCCTGCTGATGACACTGGCAGGGATCGCCAGCTACGGTTGGCTGGCGCGATCTTGATCGGGCGCTGTCGGCAATCGCCGGGGTGACCCACCAGGGAGGGCAGGATGAAGGGCTTTCAGCTGACTTTTATCACGCAGCAGAACAAGCAGCATGCAGGCAAGCCGGTGGCTGAGTGGTTGCTGCAGGAAGCGCGGCAGTTGGGCATTCAAGGCGCCACCGTCTTGGCGGCCAGTGAAGGTTATGGCCGGCATGGCCAGCTGCATGCGGCACGTTTTATCGAGTTGGCCGATCAGCCGGTCGAGATTGTGCTCGCCGTGACGCTAGATGAGGCTGAGCGGCTGTTTGCCAGTCTGGCAGCACAGCGGCTCGACCTCTTTTATATCAAGACACCCATCGAATTTGGCTGGTGCAGCGAGCGGAGCGCCAACAGAACCTGACAGCCTGTCGGCTGCCCCGTTCTGCGCGCCCGAAAGTCCGACAGGCTGTTAGCTGCGGGCTTTGTCGAGCGCTTGCAGCGCCGTTTGGGCCTCTTGGCGTAGCTGCGAGTCTTGAGCGGACTTCGCCAGTTGCTCCAGCGTCAGTCTATGGGCCGTCCGCAACGCGTCGGCTGCAGGTACTGCGATGTCCGGTTTGACGCCAGTCCCCTCCCAATTGCTGCCGGTGATCGGATTGATGGCACGACCATTGGCAATAAAAGCCGAGAAGTGTGGGTGGAGGCGCACGACATCGCCGGGGTGGGCGCCGCCACCCGTCGATTCGCCAACCAGCGTGGCGCGCTTGAGGTTTTTCAGGTTGTAGCTGAATTCCTCCGCACCTGAAAAAGTCCGCTTGGCGGTCAGCACCCAGACCGGCTTGTCGAGGTAACGTTTGCCAGCCACGTCTTTCAAGGTCCAGAACGCTTCGGTGCGATCGGGGATGCGGAAGTAGAGGTCATTCAGATGCACGGGCGTCGGGCCGAACAGATAAGAGCACCATAACTGCACCATCTCCGGGTCGCCGCCACCGTTTTCCCGCAAGTCGATGATCAGTGCGTCAGTATTGGCCAGCAGGTTCATCGTGGCGGCAGCGGTTTCGCGTGCGCTATCTGATGCGGTGACGAAGGCATCCAGCTTCAGATAGCCGATGTTGCCGGTCAGGCGTTCCACCTTTGAAACACCGTGATTGCTGCGCCGGTTCTGCCTGGCTTGTTCGGCCAGCTCGACGGGCGTAGGCACCGCTGCGTCCTGGCGCTCGGGCTGGGGCTGGGCATGAAAGCGCACGCGCAAGTGTTTGTCCTGGCTAACCGCCTGCAAGGATTGGGTGAGCGAGTCAGCAAAGGCCGGCCCTTCGGTCATCGCATCGAAGCGCCCCTGACGGCTTTCGGTCTGCAGGCTGGCGATCATGGCTTCGGCCACTTTGGGAAACACATAATCTGTGCGAAGTCTTGCCGACAATTGCTGGATGACAGTCTGCCGAACTTCGGCGTTGAGGCTGGGAGCGGGCTCGGCTGCGGATGCTGCGCTGACTGCGAGGGCGCACAGCAGAGGGGCGAATGTGCGGGGGAGCTTGGGTTTGTGCATGTGGAATCTCCGATCGGCGACGGCTTGGGCTATCGCCGTCTATAGTGGATTTTGGCTAGGCAGTATAGCGACGTGCCAGCTTGATTTTTCTTAGTAATTGCGTCTGATTTGGCAATGAGGCAGAGAAATATACGGTCATGGATAGAATTGACAGAGAAATCCTTGGCAGGCTGACCAAAGATGCCCGCCTGAGCTACCGTGAGCTGGGTGAGCAAGTTCATTTGAGCGCGAATGCGGTCGCTGAAAGGGTTAGGCGCTTGCAGCTGGCTGGGGCTATTCGGGGCTTTCATGCGGATCTGGATCTCGCGGCGCTGGGCTGGCCTTTACAGGCGCTGGTAGATGTCAAACTGCGGCCGGGTGTTAGTGCGACCCAGTTTGAGTCCATGCTCAAGCTTATCCCTGGCGTGCTCGGCGCGCAGTTACTGACGGGCACTTTCGATTATCTGCTCAGGGTTGCCTGTGCCGATCAGCAGGATCTGGTGCGGGTGGTGGAGGCGCTACGCGAGACGGCCGGCGCCCAGGAAACCTATAGCCGGTTGATTTTGCGCGATCTGGTGGTGACAAACGGTATGCCCGACTAGGCGCTGTTGACATTTTATTTCCGGTCGCGCCGGGCCGAGTTTTGGGGCCTGGCGCGACCGCAAACCTGACGTCAACAGAACCTGGTTATGCCAAAGGCCACCTTGTTGCCAAGGTGGCCTTTGTTATCAACGTCTGCCGGAAAGGTTAACCCCGGTAGGCTCAGTTGAACTTGGCGTTGATGGATACACCCGAATACGGCTGTTTGGCACGCATCATGATGTGGTAGTACTCGCCATTGCTTGCGGTTGGATTATCCAGTACCACCGACTCCTCGTTGCCCGCGTTGGTGGATTTGCCATCAAACTTGGTTTCAGAGGGCCAATTCTGGCTTTTCACGTACAGATCAACATCACCGCTACCACCGCTGGTGTTGATGGTCAGCTTCTGTACACCTTTGGGAACCCACAACCAGTACCAGCTTGAACCGTTGCTGGCGATATTGCTGCGGGTGCAGCCATCAGCCAGGGCGTCTTTACGGTCTTTCGGGCAGCTATCACCGGTTTCGCCAGCTACTTTGACCTTGATGTCCGACTTGGTGCTGAGCTGACCATCATCAACCGTGACTGTGACCGTGGTTTCACCGGTTTTGCCTGCTGCGGGTTTCACGGTGAGGACACGAGCGGCGTCCGTACCCGTCAAGACCAGGCCATCCGCCGGGATCAGATTGCTATCGGCTGCGGTGGCGGTCACCTTGAGTTTGGACGACGGGGTTTCCTGATCCAGTACGCCGAACATTTCGGTGGTGGCCGTCCCAGCGCTGGCATTGATGTCCTTCAGGCCCACGATGCGCGGCGCAGTATTGCCGGTGGCGGCGCTGACTTTGACGTTGAACATGCCCTGTGTGAACAGTTCGCCATCAAAGACTCCCATCAGGACATTCACCTCGCCGCCTTTACCGCCGACCGGTTTCAGGCTCAGCGTACGTTCTGTGCCCTTGCCGCTGATTTCGAGCGCGCCGGGGGGCAGGATGCTCGGGTCGGACGACACAGCAAAGACCGCCAGTTTTTCCGCAGGGGTTTCCTGATCGGACACCGTGAAGTTCAGCGTGCCAGTCTGACCGGCGGTGACGGAGACATCACGCAAACCACCAAACTTCGGTGCGGTGTTGACACCGCCAGTCCCGGCGACCGTGACCTTGAAGCTGGATTGCGAGGTGAGCGAGCCATCGGACACCGAAACGGTCACCATGCCTTCGCCTGTTTTTCCGGCAGCGGGTTTGATGGTCAGGGTGCGTTGTTCGTTGCTGCCGCCCAGAATCAGGGCATCGGTCGGAATCAGGCCCGTATTGGACGACGCGACACTGACTTTGAGCTGGCCGGCTGCGGTTTCGGCATCGCTGACCGTGAAATTGAGCGATGCGGCCTGACCTGCCGAGGCATTGATGTCACGCAAACCGGCGATCTTGGGTGCGGTGTTGCTGCTGGTACCGCTACCAATGGTGACTTTGATCGACTGCTGGCTGGTGAGCTTGCCGTCGCTGACCACGACGGTCACCACGGCTTCGCCTGTTGCCTTGGCATTGGGCAGTAGCGTGAGGGTGCGCTGGCTGCCTGTTCCACCAAGGACCATGCCCGAGGCCGGAATCAGGTTGGTGTTGTTGATCTGGACGTTGACCTTGAGCTGATCGGCAGCGGTCTCTTTATCGCTGACGGTGAAGTTCAGCACAGGAATGGTCTGGCCGACATTCACCTTGACATCGCTGAGACCGGTAACCAGGGGGGCGGTATTGGTGTTGTTACCGCCGCCACCGTTGGAAGGTTTGCCACCGGCAAATTCCCCGCCGGTTGCGACGGTCTTCAGCCATGCGGCAAAGTCTGCATCCAGACTGGTGCCCAGATCGTTGATCATCTTCTGGTAGCCAGCGAAATCGCCGCGTCGGGTAGCCAGCAGCATGTTTTCGACAAAGGGCCGCTGCCGCTCGTGCATATAACGCACGGCCAGATAGCCCCAGGCGTAGATGCGGTTGCTATCGGCATTGGCGTAAGTGGTCTTGAACAGGGTACTCAGGCTGTAGGTACCTTTGCGTGCTTCGTTGACCGCCCCTGTATTGTTGTTCTGGTAGGAGTAGTACTCGGCGACACCCTCACCCCACCAGACCATGGCCACACTCTGGCTCTTGCCGAAGTCCCCTTCTGCGTTGTAACGGCCATCAAGGTAGTGAATGTATTCGTGCTTGAGGTTCCACACTTCAAACAGCGGACGTTTCCACTGGGCTTCGTGCGCGATGAAGCGAGCCTGATTGCCTGGCTTGGCCGGATTCCCTTCGAGATACATACCACCGTTGTTGGTGCTGATACCGAACAGCGGGCCGGCGTAGGTGTTGTAGTTGTTGTAATCGTCAAAAACGACCACTTCGAGCGCGGTATTGTTGTCGTTCGGTACCGGAGTGCTGGCCAGTGGGTCGGTATTGCCGAAGGTGCCGTAATGGAACAGCTTTTCTTCGGCAGCGAGGTCGGCGCAGGCACCGGCCAATTGCTCGGCGGTCATTTCCTGGGCGCGAATCGTCAGGGTTGGGCCGCACTTGTGGGTAATCGGCAGAATCTTGGCAGCCAGATCGGCCTTGTAGTTACAGGTGCCGTAGTAGCTGCAATTGTCCTTGTCGTAATAGTTGGCACCATCCACAGCGGCCATCCAGATGCTGGCCCCGCTGCCACCCAAGGCATTGTCGGTGATCATGGTGCGAACCATCGGCTGGACTTCGGCCTTACGCTCCGGATATTGCAGGAAGCGGGCCAGCTCACGCGCAGCGTTGGCGAGCATGAATTCGTCTCCCGTACCGCGCATATTGAGATTGCGGCGGTAGAAATCGAACACAGCGGTGGCATAACTGCCATCGGCCTTCATCAAAGCCTTGAAGTCGGCATTCTGGTGGCCACGGAAGTACACCGTAAACGCATTGTTATAAGCATTGCGCACTGAGCTGACCTTGCGCTGCTCGGCACCAAAGGTTCTCAGCATTTCTTTGATGACGGGCATAAAGCGGGCATTTTCGCCGGCGCTATCGATCAGGGTGACGGTTTCGCCGAGGATGTCGCCGTTTTCCTTGCTGATCGTCCAGATGGCCTTGTTGGCGAAGAAGGCATCCAGCGCACGTTGCTGCGCTGCCTTGGCGGCTGCGCCGTAATCACCAACATCCTTCTTGTTGTACCACTGCACGTAATACCCAGCGCGCAGGAACATCACTACCTGATAGATGCCTTCCTTGTTGGTGCCGTCATAACGCGGGGCAAGACGGGTCAGTTCATCCAGCGCGGCAACCAGCTTGGCTTCCTTGAAAATGGCCTGGGCGTTGCTGCCGGTGACGCCGAACAGCTGGTTCATGCAGCTGGTGGTAGACGAGGTGATCATCTTGGCCAGCCCTGCGGTATCGGCACGGGCAAAGGCGGCGACATCACAGTTGGCATCAGCAAACATGCGGACCGGTGGCTGGAACGTCGGGTCTTGCATTGGCTTCGGATCGGTGCGGGTTTCAGAACGCTGGGTGCTGTGCAACAGCGCTTCAGTGACCGGGGTGATCGAGGCTGGGGTCGGGGCCTCGACGGCGTAAGCGGCAAAGCTGGAGGCGACAGCGACAGCCATCAGGGCTAACGCGTGGCAGTTCGGATATTTCATCATGCTCTCCTAAAGCACATCAGATCGGGAAACCGCCGGACACGACCGTCCGCATGGCGGTATGAGTAATCGCTGACAACCTGCAGGATCATGCGGTTTAAGCCATGACCGGCCTGGCTGAGCCAGCAGGAATTCATTAATTATGTGGAATGCATAATATCGCCTGTTCAAACAAATGGGCAATGCCGTGAGCATAAGATTTTCGCGAATAATGCGGGTTTTTAACAGACTGTAAAAATTCAGCTGTTGGTGTAGTTTTGATTAATAAGTTGTGGGTAATTTCAAGCAATTTTTGGTTGCGCAAGGTTACAGATAGGGTAGGGATGTTTCTATGAGAATCAGGTTAACTTGTTGATTTGTCACTGCGAAAGTGTGGCGCTTGCAAGCCTTGCTTGGTGTGGCATGGCAGGTTGTTCGACGATATGTTGGGTGATATGGCGGAGTGAAGGAGTGCTTAATGATGTGGTTTTTAAAATGAATGGAACATTGAATGCCTAGTGAGAGATTAGGGAATTGCAAATGAAATCAACCTATTAATTGTTTCGCTCTGAAATGTGGCAACGAAAAGGTGACTTGCGGGATTTTTCGTGTCAGGTGGCGTGATGTGTCGAAAAATTGACAGGCAGGCCGGGCAGAGTACGAGCCTAAGGATCTGCCGTCGAGGCGGAAGGTATATAAGATTATTCGCTGATCAGGGTGTAGCAGGCGTCGTTGCCATGCTGCGGGCACTGGCTTGAACCGCCACCAGGCTGACGGCTGTGCGAATAGGTGGTGGCGTAAAGCGTCTCGGTGGATTGATCAATCAATAGAGGAAATCACTGCCAGGGAGGCGGGTATTTTTCAAACAATCGCCATCAGCATGCGGGGTTGTTGTGGGTAAGTATTTGATTTTTAGCTGCCTTGCCTTTTTGCGTTTGATGATTTATTGAAAGGTTTATTTCGAGAATCTGGCATTCTCAATCCAAATCGACCGACATAGAATTCATTTCATCCTGAAATACCCCATACACCACAAGGAAAACGAAATGGAAAATAAATGTGTCGTGATTGTCGATGAGTCCATGCCTTTAGGTACCATTGCCAATACCACAGCAGTATTGGCGGCCACCCTGGGTAAATTGCGGCCAGAAATGATTGGTGCCGATTTACCCGATTCCAGCGGATTTCTGCATCAGGGCATTACCACCATGGCGCTGCCAATACTCAAAGGCAATGGCCCTTTGCTTAAGCGTATGCGCAGTCAGCTCAAGGCGTTCGAGCCGGCTCTGCTGGTGGTGGATCTGATCAGCGCAACCCGCACCACCAAGTCTTATCAGGAATATGCGGCAGTGTTAGCGGCCGATGAGGATATCGAATACTTTGGCCTGGCATTATTTGGCGATAAAAAAACTGTGAATAGCCTCACGGGCAGCCTTGGTTTGTTACGCTGATCCATTCAATCAATATGGCCTGTATGGTTATTTAAACCATTAAATAAATATTATTAAACTAAATTAATTCTGCAAACTCTGCCCGGAGAAAAAGCATGATGTCTCTTCTGATGGCCATGTGTGTGTTTTCGCTGACCATGTCCATTTCACCTGGACCCGTGAATATGGTGATCGTCTCTGCGGGGGCGAATCATGGCTTTTGGCGCACCCTGCCTTTTGTTTCGGGGGCGACGATCGGATTTACCCTGTTGCTGGTTTTTGTGGGGTTCTCCCTCATGCAGGTCATCAGCGGATACCCCGGACTCATGCTTGCCATGGAGCTGGTCGGCTCGGCATTCATCATCCATGTTGGTTACAAGATTGCGGCATCGTCACCCGACCTCATACTGGAAAAGCGCGGGGTACCGACATTCATGCAGGGCTTTCTGCTGCAGTGGCTTAATCCCAAAGCCTGGATTGCCTGTGCAGCCGGCGCGGCGTTATTCACCGACCCGGCAAGTCATACCACCCTGCTGGCGTTCATTGCTGTGTATTTCCTCATTTGCTATGCCTCGCTGGCGGCCTGGGCAATCTTGGGCGATCGGGTCTCGGTTCTGCTCGGCAACCACCAACGCATACGAATCTTCAACCTGTTGATGGGGGGCATGCTTATCGCATCGGCTGTCTATCTGGTCTGCAGCCAGTTTCTCGGCGCGCCTTGAAGCGGTCGAGGCATCGCCCGATGTCAATAGAGCCTAGGTGCCGCTGACGTTTTCATATCAAACACATACTGCAAACATCGACAGCGCCAAAGGCTTCAAGGCGTGTTCAGCGCGTCATAGAGCGCGTTGATCAGGGTATAGGCGATGCTGCTGGGCGAGATATTGGGTGGCCACACTGCATAAACCTTCATCGGCGCCAGTGACCATTCCGGCAAGACAGCGACCATGCTCCCCTCGTCGAGATGGGCTTGCGCCAGCTGGGTTGGAGGGGCTGCCAGGCCGATGCCCTGTCGCGCCAGTTGATAAGCGGCTTCGACGTTATCCACACGAATTTGCGGTACATACTTCACATCGCAAGTGTCACCACCGGTATGGGTGAAAGTGCGCAGATTCGGCCGCATGCTCAACCCCAGCCAGGGAATGTGGGCCAGATCGCGCGGATGGGTGATGGCGGGATGCTGATCAAGTAACACTTGGCTGGCTACCACCACGCGGGGGAACTCAAACAGCCGCCTGGCTTTCAGTGTGCTGTCGGGAAGATCACCGATGCGGAATGCCACATCAATGCTTTCATCAATGATGTTATGGCGGTTGTCGCTACACACGATATCCATGCTGAGGCCGGGATGGTGCCTGATGAAGTGGGCGATCTGCGCCATGAAATCGTGATGGCTGATAAACAGTGCCGGGATCGAGATCCGCAAGCTGTTCGACGTCGAAATCGACCGCTGCGTGAATTCGATGATCCCTTTTTCATACAGCTCCAGCATGGCGCGGGCGGTTTCCAGCAGATTGGCGCCATCGTGCGTCAGAGACAACTTGCGCGTGTTGCGATACAACAGCGTGACGCCCAGATTCTTCTCCAGTTTTGCCAGATGCATGCTGATGGTGGCCGGCGATAGCGCCAGCGCTTCTGCCGCGCGTGAGAACGAGCCGGTTTCTGCAACTTTCGCAAACACAATCAGATAGCGGATGTCTTCAATCATATCGGGCTCGAATTTTCAGAAAATTGGCTTGTCTGCACAGACATGGCGGAACGTCCCGGCTGGTGGCGGCAGATCATGAGGCGCTGCTCTGGCTGGGAGTGAGGCCGGGGTTGCGAGTCGGGCCGTCAGAATCGAGGGTTTGGATGGGGATTGGCAAGAATGGGTTGTTGAACCCAAGCCCATCAATTTTATTCCCATATTTGTATGGGGGTCTAAAAGCTGTCAAACCCTGTAAGTATTTAGGCGCTGTTGACCTGCTTGTTTGCTAATTAAATGCACACCTGCTGGCGCTTGATTATTTAACTGGATTTCTCGACCAGATTTTATTTGGGATAAGTGACATTCAAATTCAGTGCCATGCAGCGGTACGGTAAAATGGCCGGTTGGCCAGATGGGGCGCACCGCACGTCGCGACAAGGTGCCCACTAAAAACAGATTAAGTAAAAAAGGATAATGAATGAAGAAAAACGGCAAGCTGCTGATTGCTTTGATTTTTGGCCTTTTTGCCGCGTGGTTTTATGCTGCCCCCTATCTCACTCTGCAGGCGATCAAGTCGGCCGCCAATGCGCGGGATGCTGACAAACTATCCGGGTATATCAATTTCCCGCTGCTAAGAGCAAGCATCAAAGAACAATATAGCGCCTTGATGCAAGACTCGATGCGCGACAAGCGGGACAACCCGCTTGCGGTATTGGGTTCCAGCCTGGCGCTGGCCCTGGCGGATAAAGTGGTCGATACCGTCGTCCGGCCCGAAGGGCTGGCGCGATTGATGAGCGGCGAGAAGATTCACGGTAACAGGGAGGGGGAGAATCCAACCACCCCCCGGCCGCAGGATGAAACGGAAATTACAACGGGCTATGCCGCGTTTGACCAATTTGAAATGCGCATCCGGAAGAAACACGCTACCGATAAACCGCTGGTGCTGGTCTTGAAGCGAGAGAACCTGTTCTTCTGGAAGCTGGCGGGAATGAAACTGCCGGTATAAATCCGGCTCTCAGTTGATGAGAGGCGAGCGGCGCGATTCGGAGGTTGGCTGGCAGCAAGGGTAAGCGGAGCGTTTGCCGCACCTTGGCCGGGCCCTTGGAGAGGCCAGGCAAATCTGGCTGAGCTTGCCTTGCAATCACCCTGCCGGGCCCCATTTAGTCACAATCTGCAAGACGTGTGGGACGGACCGCTGAAGTCGGCGACCTTGCGACCGCACAAGGTCCGCACCCGAAAAGGCGGGTCGAGCCAAGAACAACCGGGCAGGATGGATCTGTCTGATTAGGGAGTGATCAAACCAATGTGTGGAATTGTGGGAGCAGTAGCGCGCAGAGACATCGTGCCTGTGCTGGTTGAGGGATTGAAGCGCCTTGAGTATCGCGGTTATGACTCGGCGGGTGTTGCCGTGCTCAATGGCGACATCAAGCGGGTGCGGCGCGTTGGCCGCGTGGCAGAAATGGAAGCCGGTGTCAGGGCTGAAAACCTGCAAGGCGAAATCGGGATCGGCCACACCCGTTGGGCGACGCACGGCGGTGTGACGGAGCCGAATGCCCATCCGCATGTCTCACAGGGGCTGATTGCCGTCGTGCATAACGGCATCATCGAAAACCACGAAGAGAAACGCCAATATCTGCGGCAGCTGGGCTACCAGTTTGATTCGCAGACCGATACCGAAGTCATCGCCCATCTGGTTCACCATTACTACCTTCAGAACGGCGATCTATTCCTGGCGGTGCAACAAGTCGCCTCCGAGCTGACCGGCGCCTACGCCATCGCCGTCATGGCCAAAGATCAGCCCGGCGTATTGGCCTGTGCCCGCATGGGATGCCCGCTGGTGGTTGGGCTGGGCGAGGGCGAACAATTCATCGCCTCCGATATCTCGGCCATTCTGTCGGTTACCCGTCGTTTCCAGTTTCTGGAAGACGGCGATGTCGCCGAAGTGCGGCACGATAAGATCCACATCGTCGATCGCAACCGCCAGCCGGTTGAGCGCAAGCTGCATGTGAGCGATCTGTCGCTGACCTCGCTGGAGCTGGGCTCATACAGCCACTTCATGCAGAAGGAAATCCACGAACAGCCCAAAGCCTTGGCCGATACCATTGAGCCGATACTGGAAGAAGGCTTCTCGCCCGCCTTGTTCGGCGCAGCGGCGGCCGAAGTGCTGCCCAAGGTCGAAGGGGTGCTGATTCTGGCTTGCGGCACCAGCTACTATGCCGGCATGGTGGCGCGCCACTGGATCGAATCGATTGCCAAGCTGCCGTGCCAGATTGAAATTGCCTCGGAATACCGTTACAGCGAAACCTTTGCCAAGCCCAACTGGCTGGTTGTCACCATCTCGCAGTCCGGCGAAACCCTCGACACGATGGAGGCACTCAAATTTGCCTTCAGCCTGGGCCACGACAAATCGCTGTCGATCTGCAATGTGCGCGAAAGCGCCTTGCCGCGCGCGTCCAATCTGGTCTTCTATACCCGCGCGGGCGCTGAAATCGGGGTAGCGTCAACCAAGGCCTTTACCACCCAGCTGGTGGCCCTGTTTGCGCTGGCAGCAACGCTGGCCAAGCTCAAGGGTCAACTGTCGGTTGACCAGGAAAAGCAGCATCTCGATGCCCTGCGCCTCATCCCCGGCAGCGTGCAGCATGCGCTCAACCTCGAACCGCAAATCAAACTGTGGGCCGAGCGCTTCTACAGCAAGCACCATGCCCTGTTCCTTGGTCGCGTTCTGCATTACCCGATCGCTCTGGAAGGTGCGCTCAAGCTCAAGGAAATTTCCTACATCCACGCCGAAGCCTATCCGGCAGGCGAACTCAAACATGGCCCGCTGGCGTTGGTTGATCAAGACATGCCTATCGTCGTGATCGCTCCTAACGATGCCTTGCTGGAAAAGCTCAAATCCAATATGCAGGAAGTCCGCGCCCGTGGTGGTGAGCTGTTCGTGTTTACCGACCTCGACAGCCACTTTACCGAGTCGGAAGGCGTCAACGTCATCCGCACCCCGCGCCACGCCGGCGTGCTCAGCCCGATTGTTCACGCCATCCCGGTGCAACTTTTGGCCTACCACACCGCCCTGCAACGTGGCACCGACGTCGATAAACCCCGCAACCTCGCCAAGAGCGTAACGGTAGAGTAGCCGCTGATTCGCAATCGGGCACGCTGTGGGATACAAATAAAGTTGGAGACTTTGAAATAAAGATAGTAACTTAAAATAAATCTGGTAACTTTTTCATGCGTCTTTACGCCATGTAGGCTGGAGGTGTGGAGTATGAGCAGTTTCGATCTGGATCCCCGTTCCCGAAAATGGATAAAGCAGGGGCGTGGAACTGGCACTGGAAAAGATTACCAGCCTTGGTTAACGGTTAGAGACCTGCCTTCGATGGGCAGGTCTCATCGCATCTGGGGGTCTCAGACTCAGCGAACACATCATCTGCTTTCTGACTTGGAGTTAGCGGCGTTTTTCCTGTTCGACTGGAACTCAAACGTTGTTGATATCCGAGAGCAATACCCCCTTAGACTTGATGAGACACACGAGATAGCTATGCAAGCAGGCATTCGCCATCCGGAGATGAGGGGAAAGATTCAGGTGATGTCCACCGATTTCCTTGTGGATACCAGCATTCCGGGTGCCCTGCGAATGGCAATTCAGGTCAAAACGTCAGCGGATCTTTTCAACCCAAGAACAATTGAAAAGCTGGAGATTGAGCGTCGCTATTGGGCGGGGAAAGAAATCCCTTGGTACTTGCTGACCGAGAAGCAAATACCAAGGGCAGTGAGCGCAAATATTAGCTGGCTATATCCAGCTCAAGCTGTTTCGGAAGCATTTGAGGACTTACTCAACTTGGCGCCGCTGTACCTGCAGTTCTTCTCGACAAATCAAGCGTTGCGAATTTCTCAGGCTGCAATGATGTTGGATCAAGCGTATGCACTTGCGCCAGGGGAGTCGTTGCAAAATATCCGCACAATGATGGCACTTCGGATCTTGCTGTTCGACATTTACACGCCATGGTCAACCTTGACCGTGCAGGAGTTGAGAGCTTCATCAGATCTGCATGCGTTGAGGGATCGTTATGCTGCAAATCAATGATGTGTTCATCCATGACGAGACAAAGTATCGAATTCTGGATACGACGGCAGACGGATATGTATGGATTGATATTCTTTCCGATACTGCTCTTCCCGAAAGCATTTCCCTCTCCGCAGTTGAATCAGCAATCCTCTCTGAAGAACTGAGAAAGGCTGAAGATCCTTACAAGCACCTCGCTACTGTACTGCCTGCTGAGGGTTCAATTGCGAGGCAAATCCGAGATAAGCGAGTAGAGGCGATTAAAGACTTGATTCGCCACCCTGGCATCTACCAACGGAAGGGCCGTGGGGCGTTGGTCTTACAGGCTACCCAAGACAACGGTATTCCTAAAAAGACCATCTATGCCTATCTCCGCCAATACTGGCAACGCGGGTGTACTCCGAATGCCTTGCTTCCAGATTATGAAAATTCGGGTGGGAGAGGTAAGCCACGTACCGGTACCGGGAAGAAATTGGGGCGGCCTAGAAGCATTGCCCCAGGAAATGGTGCAAGAGTCGATGCAACGATTGAGCGCATGTTTCGCATTGTGCTTGATCGATACTACCTGATCGAAAATGGTCATTCTCTACCGTATGCGCATCGTCGTTTCGAGGATATGTATGAAGCGGCCCATTCCGATGTGGCAAAAGCAGACTTCCCTACTGTCGCCCAACTGCGGCATTTCTACGAACGGGAGTACGTGCGGCCAGAACGCATTCGACTAAAAGCCAACAGAATTGATTACCAGAAAGACGTCCGCCCTCTGCGGAGCACGGCAACCTCCAATGTGCATGGGCCTGGAGGGCGATATGAGATTGACGCTACCGTAGCGGATATCTATCTGTTATCGGCCGACAGGCAAAAGATCATTGGTCGCCCGACTTTGTACATTGTTGTCGATGTATACAGCCGGCTGGTATGCGGATTTTATGTAGGACTTGAAAACCCATCCTATGTAACCGCCATGTTGGCCCTGATCAATGCGATGACCGACAAGACAAAACTATGTCAATCATATGGTTACAGCATAGAACCAGAGGAATGGCCTGCTATCGGGCTGCCTGATGCAATACTTGCCGACCGGGGAGAGCTACTGGGACACCAAATCGAATACCTGGAGCAAGCGTTCGGGGTCCGAATTGAGAACACCCCACCGTATCGCGGTGACGCAAAGGGCATTGTTGAGCGTTACTTTCGCACGATCCAGGCGGATTTCAAGCCTTTTTCGCCAGGCGTGGTGACTGGAAGCACGGCAAAAAAACGCGGGGGGAATGATTACCGACTGGATGCAACATTAACACTGGATGACTTTACCAAAGTCATTTTGGGCTCCATTTTGCACCGTAATCTGAGTTCCGTACTGGCGAAATATGATCGAGATCCGGATATGCCGGATACTCTCCCCGCTATACCGATTCATATCTGGCGTTGGGGCATCCAACATCGTAGTGGGCGCTTGAGAAATGCTTCGGAGCTCGCCTTAAAAGTTGCCTTGCTGCCACGTCAAAAGGTGACTCTCTCTGATCATGGCATCCAATGCTTCGGAGTGTATTACACAAGTAGCGAGTTACTTGCATCCGGCTGGTTGCACCGCGCTGGGCAGCGACGGCCGGGGCCATTTAAAGCGGCTTATGATCCCGCCATCGCTGATCGAATATATTTCTTTCCTGATCCGAACAAGTCTGAATACTGGGAATGTTCATTGACGGATCGTTCGCGGGGATACCGAGGTAAATCCCTATGGGAAGTCTGGGAGAGCCAGCAGCAGCAACGAAAAACAACGGCTTCCGCCAAGTTGCAGGCAGGTGAAAGCAAAAGGGCGCTGGAAAATTTAATTCAGACAACCATTTGTAACGCAGAGAAGCTTCGCCCTGCCCATCTGGGTGAATCCAAGACCGAGGCACTTTCAGGAATTGGGAAGAACCGACAAGAGGCGCGCAAACTCGAACGGCAACAGCGCCAAAATACAGCGCAGCTTGAGCCGAAGTCCCAAAAAGCTAGCATTACATACCTGCATACACCACCAGAAGACGGTGCATTCCCAGATTTTCTTGACGACCTGTTCGGAGAGCGCGAATGACATTACCAAAGGGAATGGTTCACGCGGTATACAAGGACACAGGGATCAGTCGATATCATGGAAATCCGTTAATTGAGGCGCTACCTCCCATTCTAGATCGGCATCAACTACGGGAGGGCTTATCCGGCCAGATTGCAATTCGCCCAACGGATATTTACCTTGATGGCCAGACACGAATTCACGTCATTTCCCAACTCTTGGATGGTTTCTTTCAGCCGCTGTCACGCCATATCGAACTGGAGTCCAAGTTGTCGATCATGCTCCGGCAAGGTTATATAGGCAGAAATCTGGCTACCGGTGAATTGAATGCTCATATCCAGAATGGCTATGAGCGGGTCATGCAGGGAGATCTTGGGGTTTTCCGATTTGAACATGTGGAATCTACCGCCAAAAGCTTAGCTTTCATTGGCTGCTCGGGATCAGGAAAAACAAGTTCATTAAATCGTATTCTGGCAACCTATCCTCAATTGATTTATCACGAACGCTATAACTTCACCCAGATTGTCTTTTTGAAAATTGACTGCCCGCACGATGGATCTCTAAAGAGCTTATGCCATAACTTCTTCCGAGAAATTGACTCGGTACTGGCAACCAATTATGTGCGCCGGTATGTCGAGAAGCGGCATAGCGTAGAAACGCTTCTTGCGGTGATGGCCCATATAGCTAATACCCATGCGATTGGTCTTTTGGTAATAGATGAAATTCAACACTTGAACGTCCGGCACTCGGGCGGCGCAGAGCGAATGCTCAACTTCTTTGTCACGCTGGTAAACGAAATCTCAATTCCAGTTGTTATGGTAGGAACACCAAAAGCCAGACCCATCTTTGAATCAGATCTGAGATCAGCCCGTCGCGGTGCTGGCTTCGGATCTATCTTGTGGGAGCCATTGAGCAAGCCATCTCCCGATGCAGATATATTACGTACCGAATGGGGGGCTTTCACCAGTCGATTGTGGAAGTATCAATGGCTTACCAAGGCATCAACAGAGATTTCAGGTGAGATCTGTGAAACTTGGTATGACCTTTCCCAGGGCATTATGGATGTTGTCATCAAGCTATTTGTTTTGTCTCAGATCCGTGCCGTGGTAACCGGTGTTGAGTGTATTACGCCGATATTGATGAAAAGGGTATACCAAGATGAATTGAAACCCATTCATCCCATGATGGATGCCTTACGATCAGGGGACGTGACAAAAATTGCTCGCTATTCGGACCTTACGATCCCCGATATTGATAAAAAAATCCTGGAGCTTGGCAACTTACTACGTGCCAAACAGGGAAGTCTGGATGGTACGTGCAAGTATCGAGGAAATGAGCAAGCCATTCGTTTACACAATATGCTTGTTGATATGGGGTATGAGTCAGATTTGCTTGAGCCATTAATTAGTCGTGCTTTTACGGATCATCCTAATTTGGTGATGAAGGATTTGATGCCGTTGATCCTCAATTGGTACCAGGGTGCCAAAGAAGAAAAGCCGACAATTTCTACGTTTAAAGCGACTGCTGTGAAAAAGGAAGTTTGGCACACGCTGGATTCGCATGATCTTCGTTTTCTTTTTTCCCAGGCAGCCAATGAAGAAGAGCTACACACATCGCTAAACAAGGCTGGGCTGTTTCTTGATACAAAACTTTGGATTAATGCTCTTGGGTAATTGCGGCGTTGAGTTTTCCACTGCCTTATCCCGAAGAATTGTTATATAGCACCCTAGCCAGAGCGGGTATCCGGTATGGTCTGACTAGTCCGAAACAGCTACTGGATGAAATATTTTCGTCCCGCAGTGTTATCGCTACGTTGGATTTTCCGAACCATCTCTCAATTGTCGCTAATTGGTTGCCCGATGCATTCAACCCAGAAAGGCTAATAGACCATCACACGTTATTTCCAATTTACTCGCCATTTGTACCCGAGGCTCGGCGCCTGCAGTGTATTAAATGGATGCTGGGGAAATCGCATGGTGCGGTACATCTAGCGCTGGGAGTCGTAGCTTCAAGAATTAAGATCCCACGTTTCATTCGCTATTGCCCAGGTTGCTTAAGGGTACAACTTAGACAGTATGGAGAGTATTTTTGGTTGCGAGAGTGGCAAGTCTCGGGCGTTGAGGCTTGCCCGGAGCATGGTCGTTTGATCGATTCGCATATAGCGCGGCCTCTGCAAGACCGTCATCGGTTTGTGGCGGCATCACCTGAGAAGTGCCTCTTGGTAAAGCAAAGTGCAGGAAATGTCGAGTCAGCTCGGATTGGTGATCAAGTACGGCAATTACTTAAATGTCCCAATCAACCATCCCCAGCTTTTTCTCAATGGACTCACTATTATCAGAGTTTAGCGCACTTAAATGGTCTTTCTCGCGGGGATGCACAGATTAATCACCACGCTGTTAGCGAAATGATTTTGCAAGCTTGGTCTGCAGCCTGGCTGGCTCGCAATAACCTTGCATCGGGTGTTTCAGGCTACGGTGAATCTGATTGGCTTCGGGCGATGTTTCGGAAGCACAGAAAGGGCTTCAGTTACTTGGAGCATATCATTGTAAATTATGCTTTTCTCGGCAATAACTTTCAGATAGTCGAGGTTCTAGAAAAAGTCCGCCAATATCCGGTGGAGGATCTGCATTCACAAATTCAGACTGGCAAGGATGAAGATCAGGGCCTCTCTATTGATCAGGAGGATTGGCTTCATCATTTAAAGTCTTACTTACCCAAGCAGGCCAGAGTAGTCTCGCCAGCGTTATATGCCAGGCTCTATCGAAGACACCGCGACTGGCTACAAGGAGTGAATAGCAGACGTCACATTGATGGACATGTCTTGCGCAGAATTGGTCGCCTGAACTGGGGAGAGAGGGATCGGGAATACCTGGATATGCTTCTTCAGTGCGCTAAGTTAATGAAATCCGATCAGGCCGGGCCAAGGCGCTCAAGAGCCTATTACCTACGAATGATCGGCAGCAAATCGACGATTGAAAAAAACCTGCATCGAATGCCACTTTCCCAGAAGTTTCTGGTAACTCACTCTGAGAGTGTAGAGCAATACCAAATCCGTAGGCTAAAAAATGCTTATCGTGCGCTTAGAAAACAATTTGACGTGCCACCACGATGGCGGCTACTCAGAGCCGCAAACTTGAGTGAAGAGAGGCTGGCAGATTCTGCAAAAAAGTATTTGGAAGAATTGGAAATTTAGCGGATGAAGTTCAAAGATCTTGCAGATAACAGTACGATTAAAGAAATTGGCTCCCTGTTTCGCCGCCTGAATAGTGCGGATTGGTATATAAATATAAAATTGGCGCCGAATCAAAAGAAGCTGTATTTCAGTATATCGCAGATCCCCGTATTGGCTAGGCGCAGAGTACTTAATCCAACGGAAGAACTTCAACCTGCCGGTTTTCTGTCCCGCATTGCAGTGACGAGTACTCGCAATTGGAAAGCAGAATTGATTAAAACTTGTCCTATTTCTGCAGTAAATAGGGCTGGCGACTCGAATCAGTGGTGCTTTGTATTTGAGCATAAAGGGACAAGGTATTACTTGCCGCAACTAGAACTTGCCCGGGTTTTATTTTTCCATCATGCTTATATTGCACGTCTTTCTATGAATCAAAACGGGCTTTTGGAGGAGTTTGATATTCAGTGCATGAGTAAGTTAAATAAAGCGCTGATCAATATTTTACCGACCTGCACTTTTCCCCTTTATGCAAGAGCCGATTATGCACTTAGGAGAACATTAGCTTGGATTCTATTGGATGATGATGCACGACAGTCATTTGAAAGTATTGCTCGGTTCCAAGTGAAGGAGGGTTATGATACTGAAAAATACCATTTATGGCGTTTTCAGTTTAATCCTCCATTACTGGAGGGTGCTGAGCTGACCATTCGTGGTCATTTCGATCAGAATTCCAATGTGTTTTTCGTTTATGAAGTGTACGGCGTATCCAATCTATTTTGTAATTGCCCGGCCTATGTTGATTTCTTTGACCCACGATACACCGAACGGCAACAAGGGCAGGAGCATGTGGTTCGGTCAGGCCAGTCATCTTCCTTGGATGTCATCGTTGATGATGAGCAAGAACCTGACTTGGATAAAGCCGAGCAGCGAATTGAAACCGCTATGGTTGCATTTGAGTTTAGAAATCCCTTTTTCACTACGAGAGGCGGTAAAAGGAAAGGGACTGCTATAGGCGGTCGAACGGATATCAACGAATCATCAACACCTGCTGTTAGTTCAGAGGTTAGTACCAACGATGCAACTGTGAAGGGCTGTTTGTCCCCGGCTGACTATGACGGGGTGGATGATCAAAGTGCCGATACGCACTTGTATGCCGACAAGTTTGAAGCATTTGAGGCGATGGTTACCAAGTTAGCTGCAATGCCCAATTGCCATCATGTTGGAAAGGAAATACGGAAGCTTCCCAGGATGGAAGGATATTCAAAGTATCTACTCGCAGATGGAAATCCACGTTGCATGGCATTCCATCTCATATGTCACGGTGGCGCAACCTATGCGTTGCTCGAAGTGGATACCTCAGACAACAGAAATAGTTTGTCAACACTTTTGCTGAAGCAGCCGGCCATACTCTTTGACTGGAGACATCAGATTTGCGAGTTAGAGAAGCGGTTGCTGAAGCTTTCGCTGGCCTGGCCAACTGCGTTGCTTGATAATGTATTTGGTGTTAGTTATAGGCGTATTCCCCATCAACGAATGCTCTCAGAAAGTAAGATGCTTTTGGAGCAAGACTCTATTCATCGTTGGGCAGAGCGTGTGTATTCTGAAATGATTTCACTATAGCACGCTGTTGAAAAAAGTGTCACGACGCCCCCTCAATAGGGCCTCCGCACTCGAATGGCATAATAGTTTTCGGGTCGATTTAGCCTAAATTTTAGGCAATAACTCCGAAGTTTTGGGTTTACGCGACTTTTCTAATCTGATTGGCTGCTCAAATTTTGAGCAGTTGTGCCGGTTGTATAGCCCAATATCTTCCGCTCCCATGCCACACGGCCCCCTCTCTTGGCAAATCAGCAAAATATGCCATTCGAGTGCGGAGGCCCTGACCCCCTCAAAAGCCCGTCACGAACTTTAAAAGGCAGCCTCATTCTCTGTTCAGGACTCAGCACCCTGATTTCGAGCTGTTTTGTTGCCCGTTTTCGGGCATTTGCCGCCGTTCTGCGGCTTCAGGACGAATCGGCTCTATGTAGCAGCCTCTCGCTATCCGCACAGCGTTATCATGCGCGTCAGATTCCATACCGCAAAGGTTATTAGCGCCTGGGCTTGCACTTTCGCGGTGCCAATGTGCCGGTTGCCAGGGTGGTCTCGACATCCACCACCAAGCCGTTCCGGTTCCCCATCAGAAGGTGATTCAGGTGACGCAGCTCTTGGCCTCGGCAAACTTTGCTTTCTTGTGCAGCCGCGCATCCGGGTCAGTCTTCGACTGATGCGTGGCATTGCTGAAGGTCTCTCCCTTGAAATCTACCTCCGCATTGCTACCGCCCGAGTCACCGGACTCATCCGGTGGATCGTTTCGATCTTTGCGTACCAAACTCTTGTGGGAGGCCCAAGCTTCAATCATCGTGCCATCGACACTGAAATGTTCATCAGAAACCAAACGGGCCCAATCAGCCAGCGCCAGTACCCGGTTAAAGAATTCTCGCAGCAGCATTTGCTCCAGCAAGCGGTCTCGGTTAGCGCTGAAGGTACTGTGATCCCAGACCGGATCATCGACGCCCAGACCGACAAACCAGCGAAACAGTAGGTTGTAATCCAGTTGCTCTACCAGCAGGCGTTCACTGCGGATGGTGTAGAGCGCCTGCAGCAACAGCGCTCTGAGCAGCCGTTCCAGGGCAATGGACGGTCGGCCGACCAGAGCATAACGGGCATCAAACTGCGGACTCATCGACACCAGAATGAAATCAACTGCCTGCTTGAGCCGCCGTAGCGGGTGGGTGCACGGCACGCGCTCATTCAGATCAACGTAGCTAAACATCGCACCTTGGTTGGCATCGCTTCCGCGCATGAGAATCGGGACTTATCTTAATAAGGAGATTTGGATTATCTCATCCCGCCAATCTAACTCGACTGCGTGGAATGGATGGGTTTTTCAACAACCTGTTAAATGTTCATGCGACTTGTTTTTTCGGATCGGGATAATGGCATGTCGAGCGATTTTCTCAGATTAAATAGGAAGGTAGGCTTTCACACATCGGGGAGTCAGGGAGCTAGCTGTGACTAACGATCTCCTGCACACTGAGCGCTTCCTGATCGATTCCTCTTGTTTTGCACAAGCGAGCCAACTCGTCAATGACAGGGGCACAATTCAGCTCATCTGGAGTGATCGGAGATTGGCCAGCCTTGGCCGTGAAGCAGTTGTAGGAGTGGCCCCGACCTTCAAGTAGGCGCTGCTTCATTGGTTCATAGAGTGAACTCAACTCCAGTGTGGGAAGGCGCTTCTTGAGCCGCAGGTAAATGCGCAATCCCTCTGGATCAAGGTCACCCCAGAATTCCAGGGGAGAGTGGTGCAACAGTGTCGATAGATCTGGGGGATTGCCGTATCTTCGTAATTGCACGAGGCCTTCCGTACCAGACTCTATCTGCCGAGCCAACTGTCGCCCAAAGGCATCACCACCTCTGGTTAGTCCGTATCCAAAGGTCACAACCAGTGCGTCAGTTACTGCCAACCCCGCAGCGATGGCACGTTCGAATGCCCAAGGATTCTCGATGAGAATTGTCTTCTTTGGGGCTTCGGGTCCGGCGGTCACCACATATGAAATCTGGTCAGGCCACTCCGGATCAGTGCCAAGAAAGCGCTTCAGGACCGCTGTTGGGATCTCGCTCAGAATCTTCGAAGAGGAGAGCAGGTAGCGCGCACTCACAATGAACTGTGTGTAGTGGTCCAATAATTTCGGACACCTCGATGAGTGGATAATCCACCAACAGAGGGAAGTCACATGACAGATAAACGTAGAAGTTTCGACGCCAGCTTCAAGCTTCAGGTTGTCAAGATCGTCAAAGAACAGGGCGTGAGTATCCGCCAGGTAAGCCAGGACATGGGGCTGGGAGAAACCGCCGTGCGAAGCTGGGTAAAGCAATATGAGGCAGAGCTGGCTGGGCAACCTGGAATTGGCAAGCCATTGACGATGGAGCAGCAACGCATTCGCCAGCTCGAAGAAGAGAATCGGCGGTTACGGCAGGACGTTGAAATATTAAAAAAGGCGTCGGCCTTCTTTGCACGAGAACTGAAGTGAGTCAGCGGCTCGTTCAGCAGTTGCAACAGAAGGCCATTCCGGTAAGCCACGTATGCCAACTCCTTGGCATCAGCCGGTCGGGCTACTACGAAGCGCGTCGTCGTCAGTCGGGTCGAGAACAGACGACCTGTGTGCTCAGCACGCAGGTCAAGGCGTCCTTCCATGCGAGCGGGGCGTGCTACGGCAGTCGCCGGATCGTGGCTGAACTCTCCGGTAAAGGCATCAAAATCAGTCGCTACCGCGTTCGCCGCCTAATGCACGAATATGGGTTGCGGGTATGCTGGAAGCGGAAGTTCGTTCACACCACCGACAGCAAGCATGCTCTGCCGGTGGCTGAAAATATACTGGACCGCCAGTTTGAACCGGCAGAGCCGAATCAGGCCTGGACGTCGGACATAACGTATATTCGAACTCGTACAGGCTGGTTGTATCTGGCGGCGGTTCTCGATCTGTATTCCCGCAAGATCATCGGCTGGGCGATGGCCTCAACCATGCCGGCAACGCTGGTCAGCACCGCTTTGCAGATGGCGATTGCACAACGGCGACCACCGGCTGGCCTGATCATGCACTCCGACCGTGGCAGCCAGTATGCGAGCGCTGAGTATCAGGCGCTACTGCACCGACATGGATTGCGTTGCAGTATGAGCCGCAAGGGCAATTGCTGGGACAACTCAGTGATGGAGCGCTTCTTCCTCAGCCTGAAAATGGAGCGCGTCTGGCGACGGGATTATGCCAATCAGGAAGAGGCAATTCGTGATGTTGCCGACTACATTGTTGAGTTCTACAACGGTCGTCGGCTGCATTCACATTTGAACTACCAGTCACCCAATGCTTTCGAGCAGCCTTCAACGGCCGAAACACTTAGCGCTGTGTCCGGAAATACTTGACCACTGCACATTGGGCATCCAGGGCAGTACATCGGACATCGCTGAATCAAGTTGGGCCGCCACGCCATCCGGGCGGGCTGTAAGAGAACGGGCCATGTCCAGGAGACGCATGACAGGCGCACGCACGGTCTGCGCGCGCTGCGCATCCTTCACGAACTTTACGAATCGTCGAGACAAGCTTTCCGTGCTTTGCAGCACGATCTCTATTTCTGCTTGCAGGTTCCCTAGCTCATAGGTGATGCCCCGCGTTGCGCGCCACAGGGTGAACGCATCTTCCGTCTGCTCGGAGAAGAGCAATGACATGGCCGAAAGCACCAGTTGGGAAGCTTCGTGCAGCGTCTCACTGATCTTTGCGCCGTCGCTGATCAGCGCATCGCGAAGATCCACAAGGGTCGGTCGTTCCGTGGCGTCCGCGATCTGGCGAGCCTTTCCAGCGAGGTCTCGCACCATTTCTCTGCAGAACCGTGGCACGTCCTCGAACTGACCGCGTTCGATGGCCTTGAGCAGCCGCTGAGCGTCAACGTCACTGTAAAGCCAGCTTTCCTTGAGCGACCCCACACGCAGGAGCAGGCGTGCGTTTTCAGTGAGCGCAACTTGATGCAGACTTTGATCGAAGACAACCAGTGCCGTAGTGTCGCTTGTGTGCGCAAAGGTAATCTCTCCCGTGCCAGCCATGAGGCCGTAGCGAATCTCACGCGGCATCGCTAGGGAGGCAACGCAATAGGATAGCTCGTCAATCGAGACCTCGCCGGCCTCGCTCTGCAACTCGGTAGCAAGCGCCTTGAGCGATATCCGCAATTGGCCCTGCTCGATTTCGACCCTCCCAAGGGTTTGGAGTACCCCTACGGCGAGGAAGAGATTTCGACCGGCAGTGTCTGGCACTTCCGGAACGGTGATACTGCTACCGCTGCTGCGTGACTGATGGAAATCTAGCAATCGCGAAACCGCCGCAACCAGTCGGATTTCCGCCGGGACTTGGGTATTTATGACCTGAGGCATGTGTCGCAGCACTGAGACTCTTGCAGCACTTGGCGATTCTGCAGCCGTGTCACTTACGAAAAGATCCACAGCTGCACCTCGGTAAAGTTGACCAATGTCCGCGAACAACTCGATGGAAGAAGGATGCCCAGGAGCGTAGGTATCAGTAGGTCTTGCGAAGTGTGGGCAGCCAACTAATCCACCCAATCATTAATTTCAATCTCGTCCGACTCGTGGGGATTGATCTCGACGAGTACGAAAAAATTTCGATATCTACCGCCATCTTTCTCGCCCATCTTTACTCCCCGGACACTCCAATGGATTATTGTTTTCTTTCCGTCAGCCGTATCGCAATTGATAACTAATTTTCATTATTTTCCGCAATGCATCACATTACCAATCCCTAATGTGGCCAGTTATTTTTCTTGGCTAGAACATTTCGGATGGTATCGGCATTACTGCACAGTAACTTGGATTTTCTGGAGCGGAAAGTGCGCTCAGAGGAAATTTTAGTGCTATTTGCACAATAGTTAATTACTTTGTAATCCATCGTGTGGCCACCAATACTCGCAATTAGCACATCTCCAGTCTTGGTAGTGAAAAGTGGTATATTTTGCTCATAGAGCATGCTCCGAATTTCTTGCCTGGGATGGTCGAACTGATTGTCATAGTTGCTACTGCAAATCGCCACAGAAGGCGACAATTTCCTCAGCAAGTTCTTCGTGGTGAAACCATTATCTGCACCATGGTGCGCTAGAATCATGACATCAAGCTCTGCGCAAAGAATTGTCTTGCACCGTTTGAGCGATGCAGCAATGCTTGGGTCTTCGACGTCCCCGAGACTCAATACGTTGAAGCAACCACTGCGAAATAGCTTTATTGTTGAATTGTCATTGGAGTCTTCTCTGAGCGCTCTTGGGTGATAGTAGATATTCTTATAAAGGAGCTCACTGGCATTATTGAGCGTATCGATATATGTCGGGGTAATAGCCTGAATTACTACGGCAGAATCAATTTTATTTCGCGTGGCCTGGTACCGCTCAATCTGAACCCGACAAGTCTCGCCGCTGTCGGTGTGAGGTTCATACCCAGGCATCTCAACCCGTGTTGGGCGAAGTTCATTAAGTATCCACTCCAACCCATCAGGGCTACAGTGATCCCTATCCCAACTCGTAATGTGCAATGTATCAATTGAATTCTTGCCACATTCAACCAACTCGGCCTTTAACTGTGGCTCATTAACTTCCGTTATCATTGCCTCAATGAGCGTGAAATGGTCTTTGGCGAAATATGAGAAAGACGAGCCAGCCGTGCCCAATTGGTAAGCCCGAAATCTTGTAATAACAGAATTAATATTATTCATTTGAATCCCCAGTAACTATATACAGCACACTCACGACGCCCGCTCTACCTGAGACATCAGGCTCAGATTCCACTTGGCAGTTTCATACCCATGTCGTTCAAGTAAATTAAAGATGGGCATACTCAAACGCCTTAACGTCGTGTCGTAGGTTGCAGCCCGCTCAGCATCATCGGAGGATAACCATTCATCGACCAGCAGTGTCTCAGCGAGTGCCTCTTTTCCCCTGGCGTGTTTCCGGATTGACGGCTCTGCTGCTGCACCAATACCGACATACGCTCCAGCCTTCGGATAAACTTGCAAAAAATTCACAAATGACCGAAGTCGTAAGGCCCGGCACTGGTCCAGTGCAATATCTGCAATACGCTTAAACCGGAATGGATTTAGTGGATGAGGAATAGTCTGGCGAGCAAGGGGAGCTCCGCCGTCGGACACTAGCAGATAGGCTACATCTGCCTTTAAAGTCGCATCCCTCTTCAGCAACTGCCGCCCAACATCAAACATTGGTTCAATCCCAAGGTTGTCATAAAGCCCACCGTCGTAAAGGTGCAAGTTATGAAATGGAGATTGATAGGGCTCGGGTGAGCTGCCGCTCCAATCTTTGCGTTTCATCCAACTGAACCTATCAGATTTAATTGTCAGCGGGCCAATGCCTCCTGGGAATGCGGCAGAAATAGCCATTGCACTAGCAAGGCCGAAGTCATTAACACCGGCATAACCAAGTTCATAATCACCCATCGTTCCATTCTTGAAACGATAGCGCCGACCAGTTTCACCTGTTGTGCAGTTAATCGACCAGACAGGGGTAACTCCAATCTCGCCAAGGGATACTTTTATTCCCCACAAGCTTCGTATGGCTTGCGCGAGCACGTTCGCACGAGAAAGAACGAAACGCCAATTCAATGGATTGAAAATCAACCGAAGAATAGCTGAACGCTGTAGCGATTTTGAGGTTAACGTTTTCCGAACATGAGGCAGGACCTCGCCCAAATAAATTTCCGAAGTTGGCCAATTGTATTGGCAATACTGAAAAACCAAACCAACAAACAGGCTTCCTCCAGAAACAGAGGAAACATGGACGATCTCTTCGATAAGTTTTTGCTCAGCCAAATACCTTAGAACTCCAGCATGAAAGGCGGCTGCACGAACGCCTCCACCCGAAAGAGCCAGGCCGATAGGACCGGAAACCACTTTCCCATCTTCGTTCACTTAATTTTCCCCTCGCCCAGAGAAATTGAAATATCTGTTTCACCAACAATAACCATCAATGCGGGTACTCCATCCATGGCAAGTATTTCCGCCAGATAAGCCAATAGCGCAGCGTCTACAGCGCTTGGTGACGCACAGGAGTGCTTGGGATGAGAGTGCCATTCTCCGATGTAGCCAACAATGTTGGCGGTCAGTGCCGCTGAATTTGCAATTGCCTCCGAAACACCGAGGGCCCCGCGAGTGAAGCCAGTCTGACTCGAGTTACTATCCGACGGAGCCAACAGCACATCCACCAGGTGGATGGCCTTCCGTTTTTGGTCCACATAACCCAGGATGACCCCGCCGGTTTCATTTGGCAGAAACTCATCACGAATATTGTTGAGTTTCCGAGTAATGCCTTCGTCCCAGAAGACTTGCCATTCGCCCAAGATTACCTTTTGAGGGACCTCTACTGAAACAACCGTGCTTTCCAAAGCACCTGTCTCATTGTTCAAAGACCAAACGTAAATCTGGGCATCGGACTTCGCTGTCAGCAGTCGAATTTGTCGTGCAAGCGTGGCGCCATGGATCTGCACCAAATCATAGGGCAGCACGCCCGAAAGATCCCTGCATCCGCCACCCACCCAGTAAGCCCCGTGATGACCGTCCAAGTGTGACTTACCCCACTCGCTGGTCAAAACGGCACGGTAATACTGAGCTTCGATTGAGCTAAGCCGAGCTTTGCGGCCGGCATCCTCCAGCATCAGGACAGAGTCACGACCGGATGGGGTAAAGAAGACCGACGCCATACGCGGACTTTCATCGCGATCAGACAAATCGCGCGGCACTTCCAACGTCGTAGTCGCATCGACGAGTAGGGTAGCGCTCATAATGGCTTGCTTGACCGCGTCATTGCCCAGGGCCGAGGCCTTCGCGAAGATCGCAACCGGCTTAGGTGCGTTTGGCCAAGTCTGCTCCAAGAGCTGGGTGACTGCATCGACTTTCGCCCAGCCGATGTGCCAGTCCCTAGCAATATGACGCACCAAGTTATGTGGGTGTACTACATCATCGTCGATGTATGTCCACCGCCCCCAGCCGGTACGACACCACAGGTCTGCCATGCAGCTTCCTAGGGCCCCCACGCCAGCGAGCACTCCGTCGAACTTAGCCCCATCATTCTTAACGCCAGAAGCCCTGCGTGCATCGCTCGACATAAAGGTATGCCGCACATCAACCGGCTCGAGAGTTAGCTTGCGCCAAGCCTCCATGACGGCTGAAACGGCGCTTGCACTCTCCAGGAGTTGAAGGTTGTTGACGTAGGCCCTGCCGTCTTTGCCATCTATAGCAGCGTCGCATGAGATACCCAGACTTGCGAGATTGGCGCCATGGATGATGAAACCTATGACATCAACCCGCTCTGGGTCAGCGCCAACTTCACGGACAACAGGGATCCGCAACAGCAAGAGCGTGTGCTGCACATTGGGGTTGTGGATAGATAGTCCGGTGCTTGGAATAAGCTTTTTCAGGGTCTCCACTAGGCCCAACAGAAATTCGGAACCACGCGTTACAAGCTGATCCTGAAGAACACCCAGTGTCCCTGGATACCGTTCGATACCGGCGGCCAAAGCCGACGGAACCTGAACTGCCAAAACATCTAACCCTGGATTATGGTCGTCGCCCCGTACTATGCCGTTGGATACGAACTCTCCACGAAGTACCGTCCCGGTTGCTCTCGCACCTGCTTTGGTCAATCGCAATATTTCATGCGAACTTGCCGAGCGAGTGTGGAAATCTGCCGGGAGAACAACCAGGTAGTTCGACACGAAATACAAACGCTCAAGTGGCTGATCGTTTCGATGCAGGGTTCCTTGCGCGGTTTCACGCAGCCACCAAAGTATCCGCTCCAAATGCCTTTCTGGTGTCCAAGTTCTTTCCACTGCGCTCCAGGTCTCGAAATACAAGCATAGGCAAGCGGGCTCGTCTGGCAGCGCATGGTTCTGATGAGGGGTAGCTGGGAAGTCAGATCGTAATGCCCAAACTTCATGCGGTGTTAGCAATCCGGAGCCATGCAGTAACAGTAGGCGTTCACGGTTCTTGATACCTACCGAGTTGCGAGACGGGATCGTGCCATCGCAGCACTCGACGACAATTCCGTCAATGACGTCTAGATCGTTGTCAACCGTCTTCCCACCATTCAAACGACGCAGCTCCACCACCTCGAAGGCGTGGTGCCGCTGGCATGCAGCCAGAAGCTGACGAGCCCCTTCGTGTGCCAAATTGCGTGGATCAGTATCCGGGAGCAGCTCCCCTGGAGCGCAATAATTGGCAGCCACTCAGCCTGCCCTCGGCGCCGGCCTGGATGTAATGATGCTGGCGGCTGAGATTGCTGCCCGTGATAGCGACACACCGTGAGCATCAACGGTAAATTCCAAGGGCTCCGGCCTGGTGGCATTCGGCTCCTCCATCGTCACAAGGAACTTGGCACCGTCAACTTGCCGTAGGTAGCGCTGGTAGCACTTTTTCGCTTGTAGATGTGGTGGCTGAATCTGTTCCCGACCTTCCTTCGTGTCGAGAATCGGATCACTCGAGCTGACGAGGTAGCCGCCCTCCTTGCCAGCGAGGAGAATCTCTTTGGCTCCCGCTTCAGGCTCCGTCTCGTACTCGCCCTTTTCGTCACTCAAAGCCTTGTAGCTGCAGTGGTGTGGGATGTTGTACAAATCCCAGGCGAGACGATCCATGTTTCCGTGAGCTCTGGTCGTTTCAACGATGTCTTCCAGAACCGACCAGGTAGAGTCGCCAACTGCGAGATAGTCGTAATCATTTCCGTTCTTGCGGAAACGTACGTTGAAAATCAGCGATGCGTCGTTCCGCAGGTCATCCCCTTCGTCAACATGCTTGATGAAAGGCGAGTGACAGAAGAACTCAACACCATCGGTAGCAATATCGAAGTCCGGTGCAACCTGACCAGCATCTGTAATGAGATGGCGCCGCGAGGCCAGCGTCATACCATTTTTCTCAAGCCAGTCCTTGAGCTTTTCTGGCTTGGAAAACACCCGAATGCCTTCGCCTTCCTTAAGTCGGTGCCGTGCCTCCTGACGCCAGATGACAAACTCTGATGACTGTTCGTCATTGGTAGCCGTTTCAAGAACCATCGCAGCCGGCACCCAGAGTGTCCTAATCTTGATGCGCCCCTCTCCCTGATACTTCGCAGCATGTAGGAGCTCAAAGAACTCTGTACTGTTCTCGATGTGGTCTTTGTCTCCATGCGTGAAGGCCACAACGTCATAGTAGTCGCGCCCGACATCCTTGAGCTCCTGTTTAAGGCGAGCCTTCAGATTGATCTCCGGGCCTGAGCCATCCTCGGTCTTCTTCAGATGGCGGTAGTCCATCAGGATACGTTTACCGTTCTCAAGGACGACTTGACTGGTATCGCCGTTACCAATTGGGTAAAAAATGATTCGATGTGCCATTTTCCTCTTCCTAATCAGAGTCAATCCTTGACCGCATCACGACCCTGGTTCTTCGATGGGTGTGCGTGTAATTATTATACGAATATTTTTTATTCCTGTATGGTTTTTGTTCTAATGCTATCATGCTGCGATGAGTAATCTGAAACGACACGGCCTTGAACAGCCTCAGACCAAGGTAAATGTACGATGGGGGCAAGACCGACGTCTTGCATTCATCGACTTTCGTCTGCAATGGGACGGCCATATCAACCGGGGTGACCTGACCGAGTTCTTCGGTATCTCAATACCGCAGGCATCGCTCGACATAGCCCGCTACACAGAAGTCGCACCACAGAATCTCGCTTATGACCGAAGCTCTCGGGAGTATCGAATCACGGAGAACTTTCAGCCTATTAGCTCAGAGAGTCAGCCTCAGCGGTACCTGAGTGAGCTTCTTGGTTCTGCGACAGGAATCTTGGATTCAGGTGGGAGTTTCATTGGATGGAGCCCCCCCGTCGAAAGTATTCCTCGCCCTGGTCGGATAGTTGAAGCCATAACATTGGCCGCCATATTAAAAGCCATTAGAGTGGGAACTGGCCTCAAGATTGTCTATCAGTCCATGTCCCGCCCTGAGCCGAGCACTCGGATCATTTCGCCGCACGCTCTCGCTAATGACGGCTTTCGTTGGCATGTACGCGCGTACTGTCATTTGCGTTGTGAATTCCGTGACTTCGTATTAGGACGGATTCTCGAAGTGCATGAGGCTGAACCGGCCGGAAAATCTCCAGCAGAAGACACCGAATGGAATAAGGTTCTAACCTTAGTCCTCGCTCCGCATCCAGAACTATCTAGTGGAAAGCGTCGTGCTATCGAGATGGACTATGGGATGCGTAACGGAGAGGTCAAATTGCAGTGTCGTCAAGCGCTACTCTTTTATACGCTGCGTAGCTTGGGCCTAGAGAATCGCGATACACGCTTGCCGGAGGTACAGCAGATTATTATTAAGAATCAATATGATATTGACAGCTTCCGTTCACCACCTTCTGCCATAGTGTGAATCGTCCCGACGTTCCTAAATATTCACGATCTACTGTAGATAGAGGTACAACTCACTTCTTTCTCATTGTTTCACTGCTCAGGTACGTGACGTACCATGTCGTCAGCGCTCAACGCATCCCACTGCTTGGTTGCAGAGGTCCGGTCGTGACGTACGGACCGACGCGGCGCTGAATGCCTGTTCCTCAGTCAGGCCCGGTACTGCCCACGACAGGAATCTTCGGTAAACCAGCGCCGCTGGATCTCAATCCGGCTTTTGGGCAGGGATTGGCGGTGGCTTGAGGCCGGTCAGTAGGTTTAGTCCCATAATCGGCCCTTCCAACCGGGCATTTGGGCGAGCAGGGCACGGCAGGCACCGTTGGTGGGAGGAATACAGTATATACGTAAATAGCATGACAAGCTGGCGTGCAATGTGGTGCCGAAATATGCTCCAGCCGTTTAGCTGTCGAATTGCTGGAGATAAAAAGTCACCGCCTTGGGTTATCGTAGTTACCAACTATTTTCCGTTGGAAGTTGGAATACCTTGGGTGCGAATGAAATGAGGTTACGAACTATTTTTCTAAATTTCACCTTGAGACTTACCAACCATTGAGGTTTTTGGGGGTGGGTTTGTCACCAACTTTATTTACTTCCTACACACGCTAGTGGGCTGCCCCGGTCTGAGTACCGCGGAACAGAAAAATGCCAGTCAGTAAGCACTGACTGGCATTTGTTTTATGTGCCGCAAACAGGCTCCGGGTGCGTCGTGGTTTGCAGATCGTGTGCAACGGGTATGCGCAGGTGGCTCAGGCCCAGAACCCGAGCCTGCCGCTGACAGGCTTACCACCCGGCGGTAACGACCAACGCTTTCGGATTGGGATGCTCCAGCAGGCTGCTGTGGTTGCGCACGTCGTCGTAGCAAAAACCATAGGCCAGCCCGTCGATGCTGTACTGGTGCCAGAATCGTGCAAAGTAGTTTGCTGGGCCTTGCTGGTAGTAGTAGCTGGCGTTGCTCCAGTTGGCCGGGTCGATACTGACCAGCAGGTGTCGATTGAAGGCGGCGGTGATCTGCGCTTGTACGACAAGCTCAAGGGGATTGCCGCTGGCCAGATTGCCCGAGCCTTCCAGAATGGCTTCAGTGGTTGGTTTGCCACGGATGTACAGGTTTTGCGGGCCGCCATCCTTGCTGAAAACAAAGTCGTTGCCAATGACCCGGCCGCGAAAGGTACCGGCTTCGGCCGTGAATACCAGATCCCGGTTACGGTAGGTCTCCCAGACCTGATCGACATAGCGGTCGAAATAGTTGCTGTAACGGCCACCATGTCCGAACCCTGCTTTGCCCGGCGCAACGATGCGATAGGGACGTTTGACCAGCTTCTGGAATTCAGGGGGGACCTGACTTTCAAAAGCGGACAGCAAGGATTCCCGGCTGGCTGTTTCGCCCAGAGTGCGGTCGTAGCCATCTTTGCCTACCAGTCGGGTGCGGATGGGGAAACCGAATTGGTCAACACGGGTGGAGTTGCCGTGGTAACCATACTGGTCAATGGTGAATTCCACCCACTCAAAGTAAACGTCCTGATTGGGGTCGGTAGGGTTGCCAAGATCCGGGCCGGCAAAACCGGTGCGCCCATCGGCGGCGGTATTGATCTTGATGTACATCGGCGAGCCAAGGCTCAGAAACATACGGCCAGAGTCGATGCGCGGTAGTGAAACCCAGTTCAGATCTGACAGCTTGTGAAAGTAGTTGGCGTAGCTCTGGCCATTCTTTACCAGATGGTTGCTGGCTTGGTTGTCATTAACCGATGCGGGTATCAGATTGCCCTGGCGATCCACCCAGGAAAGCTGGCGAGTAATCGGGTGATAGCCGATCACCGACCAATAGACCTGGTTATCGCCATAAGCCCCACTGGTAGCATTCTTGATTTGCAAGGTCATGACCTGATTGCCAACCGGGATTTCATTGCCGTTGCTACCTGCGGCAAGCAGATTGATCCAGTTCAGATTCCAGCCAGCACCTGTGGCGTAAAGGCGCAGGGTCTGCTGCCCGGCAGGCAGGGCAACGCTGGTGCGCACGGTGGTCCAGTTTTGCCAGCCGCCCGTATTGGGTACGGTCATTGTTGCCAGCGTTGCGCCGCTGGCACTGCGTAGCTGAAATGCCCCATTGCCCCCCAGGCTGGCCACGCGGAAGTCGAGCAGGTAAGTGCCAGCGCTAGCAACGTTGAGCCGGTAATCCATCCAGTCGCCAGCGTCGATCCAGCCCACATTCTTGCCGCCGCCATCCGTAGTGTCTTCGGTCTGCACACCACTCATACTCAGCCAAGCCTCGGCTTCGACCTTGCCCGGTATGGTATGCACAGGCCCTTCCGGTAGTGGCGTGGTTGTCGATCCCACCACATAGTTAAAGCGCGGTGTGTCGTAAGCAGCGGGGCCATTGTTGTAGGTGAACCAGTAATTCACCTGATTGCCGGTTGTGGCCGTCAGACGGTACTCATAGCGGGCAGTGGTGGCATTGGCCGCCATGCGCACATTCTGCTGGGCGCCACTATTGATGCTGTAGTGCAGATCGGCCCAGCGGGTGTTGACATTCGACTTCAGCCAGATCGTTGCACTGCCATTGTCGCTGCTGCCGCCGTGGGTGTAATCCGCCGCAGCGGCTATGGTGGGAATGCCGATCAGCACACCCACCAGCCATGTTTTCCATATACCTGCCATGCTATTTCTCCATGTTGTTTTCACGAGCCGGTTGAGATCGACAACTCAGCCGCCCTCCAGGGCCGGTAGATTATTAATCGACGGTCTATGACGTTGTCAATGCAAATGGAATTGGCAATCACTTGCATTTCCGCCAAGGCGAACCAGTGGCCAGTCAAGTGGAGGATGGCGTGTGAGACTGCCAGTGCTTGGTGGAATATGGTGGGACAACGGTATTGCCATGTATCGCCTAGCAGCGGTGAAACCGGTCAGAATCGAGCCAAGAGCATGGACTGCGACGCGATGACATGCTTACTTACAACTTTGAGCCAGATGGACCAATACGATGCCAACACTGATTTTTACTCCACGCTATACCGTGGATTCCCAAGCGCTATGGAAGGCTGCCGGTAAGATTGGCTGGCGTGTTGAACGGCTGGCAGGCTGGCGGGTACCAGACCACTTGCGCGAAATTCCGGATCCGATCTTTTACGGGGAAGCCTTGTTTGGACCTGTGCTGGCTGAACAGCTGGGCTTGGCTCTGATCAGCCCATCCGAAGACTGGCTGGTCAATCTGCCGTTCGAATACAGATCACGCCAGATTTCAATGACTACCCTCGGCCTGGCGCGGCAAAACTCACAGCCACGGTTCGTGAAGCCGCCCAACGACAAGAGCTTTCCTGCCAGTGTGTATCGTGGGTCTGAATTACCGACTGAATACCCGGACGACATGCCGGTTCTGGTGTCGGATGTGGTGGTCTGGCAGAAGGAGTTTCGCTGTTTCGTTCTAAATCGCAAGTTGATGACCTACTCGATTTATTCCCGCTTTGGCGAATTACAGGAAGCGCAGGGGTTTGCCAGCAGTGTTGATGAACATCAACAACTGGAAGCGTTCCTGTCCCGTTTGCTTGCCGATCAGCGCGTGGAGTTGCCGGTTGCTACGGTCGTTGACGTTGGCACCATCGCGGGGGATTGGGCCTGCGTCGAGCAGAATGCCGCTTGGGGCGCGGGTATTTATGGTTGTGATCCCGCCAAGGTTCTGGAGGTGCTGGCCCATTCCTCCCTCAGAGTTTCGTGCAACTCATGAATACACGGTAGGTCAGGCACAGAGGCAGGCTTGTATCTATGAAAGCCAGCCAGAGGTTGGTGAAGTGTGGAAATCGGGTTCTGGAGGCGCAGCGCCTCAAGGTGCCATTTTTGGTTGTCGATATTGCCAAAATGCAGGATGGACGCTGGATCGTCATCGAATGCAACGATGCGCAGGAGTCCGGCTATACCGGGATAGTGCCCCAGCTGCTGTGGCGGCAGGTGCTGCAGGCCATTCCGCCCACAGAACATTCAGGCAATGGCGGATAATTTTACGCGCCCGGTGCGGACTCCCGCCATCGACTGTCAACCGCCGTACCAATGCTGCCAGCCACCGGTGCGATACACCTCAACCATGCGGCCATCGAGCCGGAACAGGTGGAGCCAGTGGTTGCCGACCAACTGCTGCAGCGTAGGGTGACGGCTGAGAATGGCGTCGATGCGGGCGGCAGGGGCTTCAACAAATACCGACAGCCGCAAGGGTGTGTGGCGCCAGTGCCCACCGTCATGTACCGATTGCAGCGGCAGGCCGATGCGCAGATCGCCGGCATTCCCTTCAAACACACCGATGTGACCACCTACTACGTTGTGCAATAGCTTGTTGCCGCTGCCATAGTGCAGCGGGTCCACGGTCGAGGCGTGGTACTGCATGTTGATCCAGTGCGCGACGATAACCGGCGCGGTCAGGATCTGTTCCAGCAGAAGGCCGTTCACGTCGGCACTGGCATCGTAATCATGCAGGAAGGCCCGCGCCTGTAGCGGCAAGCCGTAGCTGCGGGCTCTGGGGGCAGCAATGAAGCAACCGTTATTAACCAGTCCCCACTCGGGGCGGGTTTGCGCCCAATCGTTGGCTCGGCGGCGAAAAGCCTGGTCCAGCTCGGGTGTGGTCGCTAGGCCGATCTGACTGGCGCGTTCGGCGCGTGCCCGAGTGGCGGCCGTTGTCAGGGCCTGGCGCAGGCGCTGCAGGTCGGCCGCGTGGCTGTTGGGGAGCGCGGTGGTATCGAACAAAGTGATGTCATCGGTGGTGGTGTTGTGCAGGCCAGCCAGAAAACAGGTGCTGTCGGGGATGTCGATGGCTCGCCGTTGCAGTGCCTGCCGTAACGCCGCATCGTTAAGAAGGGCCGCCAGCGCCCGGGCATTGACTTCGCCGGTCTGGCCGCAGCAGGCCCCGCAGTGCAGGCCGGCGGCATGCGGGTTGTTGGCACTCTGGCTGCCGTGGCCGACCAGTAGTACCAGCCGGGAAAGCCGGCCCGTCATCCCCATTGCCCGCAAAACCCGCTCGGCCAGATCCAGCGCTGGTTGCGGGTCGTCTTTTGCAAATTGTAGTGTCGGTCGCAGCTGGCAAGATTCTGCAGATGACAGGCCGTCATCCTCTCCTGACTGCAGCGCCCGCTGCGAGGGCAGGCTCTGTTGCAGCAACTGTCTCAGGTAGCCCAGCCCAAGCGATTCAACCAACGCAAAACTTGCTGCGGGCAGGCGTCGGAAAGGGTTCCAGCTGGCGCGTCGCCGCAGGCGTAATTGTCGCCGCTGGCTAATGGCGGCATCGGCCAGGGGGTCTCCGGTACTGTCGCTGGCCTTCAGGCAGGGGGCTAGTAATCCCGGTAACTGGGGGCGGCTGGCCGTGGTGCCCAGCGGGGTGTAGGCAATGGGCAGACCGAAGAAGCCAGCATAGCCGTGGGTGTGGATGGCCGGATCGGTCTGCTCCAGCGCCCGGCGGAAGACTTCTGAGCGGACGTCAATGCAGAAGACGGCCTGGACGCTGGGTTCGGGTAGCGCGGTGGGAGTCTGCTCCGCCAACTGGCGAGCCAATGGCTGCTGATAGGCAACTTCCTGAGCGCGCTGCCACAAGGCAAGGGGCGGCAGATGGGGCGCCGGCGGCACGACGGGCTGCGCGGCCCAGCGCTGCTGCCACTGATGCCATACCGAATCAACCCCACGCTCCCCATCATCCAGTAGGCATTCCCATGCCAGTCGGCAGGCCAGTAGCTCAACGATCTGCTGATCGTCGCCAGCGTGCAGTCTTGCCTGCCAGCGCAGGTAGGCACACCAGGCGGCCCAACCGTTGATGCGTAGCAACAGCAGAGTCAGGTAATCGCGCAGACTGTCAGCAGGAATGGCCAGTTTCTGCACCGCCCAGCGGATCAGCCCGACAGCATCGGCGGGTAGCGCTGTCGCGCGTTGGCGGAGTTGGTGGGCGTGCATCAGCAGGCTGACGCTGTGGTCTTGCTGCACGGATTTCCGCCAGCTGACGTAAAGCTGCCCGGTGTGGGCAGGGTGCCAGTCGGCTTGGTCCTGATCGAAAAACGCCGCGCAGAACTGGCTCAGTTGCTGGGTAATGGCGTCGCGCCAAGCGGGGTGATGCAGTACCTCGCACTCGAAATCCACCAGATCAGAAAGCAGGGGAAGAGAGGTGAGGGCTGGGGTGTCCTGGTCCAGTGCCGCCAACAGGGATTGCAGGCTGTGCGGGTGCCCGGCCTCATCCATCGCCTGCTGCAGGTGTTCGGCGCGAATCTCGCCGGCCTGCCAGGCCTGGCGGTAATACGCGGCCGGCATGGTCAGGCGACTGCCATTCAGCCGTTCCAGTGCCTGGCTGGCCTGATGGAAAGGCCGGTCTATCCAGTTCCAGTAAGGGCTGACGGCAATCAGTCGGTCGAGTGGCCAGTTCGGGGCAATCGCAGCACAGGCTTGGTCGATGGCGACCAGCAGCTTGGCCTGGTCGGTGACGTCTGGGTGTTCTGGTGCAGTCATGATGTTTCCCCTTCAGTTCGCTGGCGTGGCCAGACGGACTGGCCAGACTCGAAAAACAAAGCGTGTATAGCGTTCATCCAGATAAAACCCGGCGTAGGCCCAAGGGTAGAGGCGGCGACTCAGAGCACTGTCGGGGTGGCTGCGCAGCCAGCTTTGCGCCAGATACAAGCCGCCCAAGCTCGTGATCACCCACAAGGTAGCGGGCCATCCGGGAGCGTGATGCGTGGGCACTAGCTGGGAAAAGGCCAGATGCCAGAGCAGATAAAGCTGGGTGAGCGCCAGCAGCCGCAAGCAGCCGGTTGCCAGGCTTGACCGGCAGTGTGGCGCCACGGGCCAGAGCAAGGGTGCCAGACCGAGGCTGAGCACCGCGATCGCGACGACGGGCGGGGCAAAGGCCGGTTGCCACAGTTGCCAGCCATAGGCGGAGCCGGCAACCAGCAATCCGGACAGCACAGGCGCCGCCACGGCCCACTGCCATTGGCGGTCTGGGCTGAGCGGAGACTGGTCTGACACCAGCGTGCGCTGCTGGTGCAGCTGCACGGTCTGGCCCGCTGTCAGAAAGGCGTGGGCCTTGTAGAGCGAATGGGCGAGCAGATGCAACAACGCCAGTTCGTACAATCCCAACCCGCACTCCATCAGCATGAAGCCCATCTGGGCACAGGTTGACCAGGCCAGCCGGACCTTGATGCTGATGCGTGTCATCATGACCAGCCCGGCCAACACGGCGGTGACGCTACCGAACCCGATCAGCAAGACTTGTGCGGCAGGCGCCAGAGACAGCAGCTCGGCCAGCCGGATCAGGACAAACCCGCCCAGATTGACGATGCCCGCATGCAGCAACGCCGAGACCGGGGTGGGGGCTTCCATCACCTGAATCAGCCAGCCATGCAGTGGCAGCTGCGCCGACTTGAGAATGGCTGCCAGTGCTATCAGTGCGGCCGCCAGATGCAGACCGGTTGTGAGCTGGTCGAGCGCCGCCAGATGCGAGGCCAGATCGGCGAGCCAGAGAGAGCCGGTGTCGCGGTGAATCAGCCACAGCGCCAGCAGCAGGCAGACCTCGGCCATACGGCTGACCAGAAATTTCTTGTGCGCCACGATCTGGGCTGGGACCCGCTCGCGATAGAAAGTCAGTAGAGGGTGCAGCCCCAGGCTGCTGACGGCCCAGGCGGCAACCAGCATGCCCAGATGCGGGCTCAGAACCACGCTGCTGACCGCCGCCAGCGTCAGCAGCAAGGCGCTCAGATAGCGCAATTGGCCTGCCTCGCCCATCAGAGAGGTGCGCGAGTAGCGAACGATGATCCAGCCAAGCAGCGCGATCAGGCCGGCAACCAGCAGGCCCGGCCAATCCTTGGGGGCGCCGGCAGGTTGCACGATTTGCACCAGCGCGGTGACGGCCACACTGGCCAGGCCTGCCAGTGCGCCAGTTTCAGCCAATTGCCAGCTGCGTGACGGCCAGAGCCGGGCCAGACCCCAGGCCAGCAGGTAGCCAAGCGGGAGCAAGCCACACAGCCATTGCATTGCCAGTGCCATATTGCGTTCCTTGAGGTGGCGGTGATGGCGGCATGTTGGCCAGAATTGGCGTATAGGTAAAATAGATTGATATGCACAAAACGTTCTGTTTATGAGAATCAATATCCTCAAGCGCCTCAATTTCCACCATCTGTTCTACTTCTGGGTCGTGGCCAAGGAAGGGCACCTGACACGGGCGGCAGAGCTGCTGCATGTGTCGCAATCGGCCTTGTCCTCGCAGATCCGGCAGCTGGAGGAGCAGCTTGGTCACCCACTGTTTCTGCGCAGTGGCCGCGCTTTGCAGCTGACGGAGGTGGGTAACCTCGCCCTGAGCTACGCCGAGAGTATCTTCAGCCTGGGCTCGGAACTGATGATGACGGTGCAGGCTGGCGAGGGGCCCACGGTGCAACGCCTGCGCGTGGGCGCTGTAGCCACTTTGTCGCGGAATTTTCTGGAGAATTTTCTCAAGCCGGTGATCAGTGCCGATGATATGCACCTGATTCTTGAGTCGGCGAGCCTTGAGGATCTACTGGAACGGCTCAAGGTGCACAAGCTGGATCTGATCCTGTCCAACCGCCCGGTGACGGCCGAAGGCCAGCACCCCTGGCGCTGCCGGCGGATTGGTCGGCAGACGGTTTGTCTGGTCGGCCCGCCGCGTGATACGGCGACCCCTTTCCGCTTTCCCGACGATCTGGCGACAGCCAGACTGCTGCTGCCAGGGCGTAGCAGTGATATCCGCAGCCAGTTCGATATGTTTTGTGACGAGGCGGGGCTGGAGATCCGTCCTTTTGCTGAAGTCGATGATATGGCGATGCTGCGGCTATTGGCGCGGGATACCGGCGGCCTGGCCGTTGTGCCCGAAGTGGTGGTGCAGGACGAGCTAAGGTCGGGCGTGCTGCAAAAATACTGCGCGGTGCCGAAGGTCTATGAAAACTTCTACGCCATCACCACGCGTCGCCACTTTCAGCCCAGTGCGCTGAAAACGCTACTGGCCAAGTCTTGAGGCAAGGCGTATGCCTTGCCTTCGTGCCATATCGGGCGGAACCCTGTGTCCCCGCAAGGCTGGGAGCGATGGGTGGTGCATGGCGTCGTTAGGGTTCGTTTATTTAGCTCGCTAGACTGCGCTCACCCTGCCTAGCCCTGCCCCAAAACTCGGCCCGGCGCGACCGGAAACAAAACGTCAACAGAGCCTAGACCACGCGCACCCTGCCGTACGTGGTGGTTGGGGCGTTAGCCCCTTATCCGCTACGGCCTGCACCTTGCGGGTATCGCTCTGCTGCAAACCTTGATCCGGCGCGACGCTAAACCTTACGTCAACAGAACCTAACGCTTGAAGCGGCTGAAGTTACCGCTTTCACTGGTTTTGGTGTAGGCATCAAGCTTGTCGCCCATCGCGGCGTCCAGTTCGCGCAAGCGATCATCCAGCGACGGATGGGTGCTGAACATCCAGCTGACGGGGCCATCTTCGCGCCGGTATTGCTGCAAGGTCTGCAAAGTGCCAATCAGCCCAAACGGGTTGTAGCCTGCCCGGGCGCACAAGACCACGCCGATGCGGTCGGCTTCGAACTCCTGCTTGCGATCAAAACCCCGCAAGGCCCATTCACCGACAAAACCCTTGATCATGTTCTTGCTCATTTCGGCCCGCTGATTGGCATCGAGCGAGCCGGAATTGCGCGAGTAATTGCTGGCTGCGGCATCCAGCGCCAGCGCCCCCAGTTCATATAAGCCTTCATTGGCCTTGGCGCTGGCGTGGTGGCGCTGGGTGACGTGGGCGATTTCGTGGCCCAGGACACAAGCCAGTTCCGATTCATTACGCAAGGTCTGATACAGGCCCCGTGTGATGAAAATGTAGCCGCCAGGGCCACTGAAGGCGTTGATCTGAGGCGCATCCAGCACGCCAAAGCGCCAGTGCAGCTTAGGCTGATCACTTTGTAGTGCCACCCAGGTGCCAACCTGATTGACGTATCGTTGCATGGCCAGATCGCGGTCGAGCTTGGCGGCCCCCAGCAGACGTGCCGAGAAGTCCATGCCCAGTGTCAGATCGACGGCCGGATCGTTCGATTTGGCCTGCGACATCTTCTGCAGGGCGGTCAGCCCCTGGTTGACCTGATTGACGTTGACATTGGCACAGGCGGCCAGCGCCAGCACGCTGCTTGCGAGAGTGAGTTTGAATATCCCGTTCATGAGGTAGGCTCCGGCCGCTTAGCGGGCTTCAAGATAATCAATGCGACGCTGCTGCAGCCTGGCGCCCCGGGCAAAGGCGCGCGCTTCGCTTTCACTGGCGTCTACCTGATCAAGCTTGGCCAGCTCCTTGTAATCATGCACGGCGCTCTTGAATCCTTCCGGGTCGAGTGCCTTGCCGGCAGTGCCGGCTTCAGAACCCGATTTGCCGGTCTGCATGACCTGGAACACCTTGCCCACGCCGCTATCTCCTCCCTGACCGGTTGAGAAGTGGACCTCCGGCAGCTTGAGCCAGCCTTGCTGGTTCATGGCGATGACCTGCACCCAAGGGTCTTCCTGCTTGATGACGGTCAGCTCGGTATTGGCGGGCAGGGTGGCAACCACCTTGGTATCCCTGGCGGGGCCCGCCTGCAGTCGGACCTGGGTAACCACCCGGCCCTTGCGGGGGCGGGCGGCTGGGGCAGCCACGGGGGGCGGAGCGGGGGCTGCCTTGGCTTCGACGACTTTTGCCTCGGGTCTGGCATCGGTCTTGGCCAAAGGGGGCGGGTTGACGACGACCAGCTTGTCACTGAGCCAGCCGGTCTTGCCATCCTTGAGTTTGACTTCAACCCAGCCGGGTTGGCGTTTGCCGGTGGTATCGACCTGGGTGCGGGCGAAAATCTTGACGACCGATTTACCGTCTTTGGCCGGCGTGGCCTTCAGCTCGGTCACCTGGGTGACGGTGGCTTCATCGGCCGTGGCCAGGGCACTCAGGCTTGCAGCCAGGGCGAATGCCAGATATTTCATGTTTGTCTCCTGATTGGCTCAAACAATTCAACCTCCTGCTCGCGGCCTTTGACGTGATGCTGGCCTTTATCGACGAAATCAAACGCATCCAGACAGGCGGCGCGCGTGGCATCCGAGACCAGCACCCGTGCCACACCCTTGGTCTGGCCTTCGATCCGGCTGGCGAGGTTGACGGTATCGCCAATCGCCGTGTAGTCCAGACGCTCATTCGAGCCGATAAAGCCGACCACTGCCGGCCCGGTGTGCAGGCCGATGCCGATGTCGAAGTCGGCGCCGAGGTCGGTCAGTTCGCGTTTGAAGCGCTCCAGCGCCTCGGCCATTTCGATGGCAGCTGCTACGGCGTGGCGGGCGTGTTCCGGGTCACTGACCGGTGCGCCCCAGAACGCCATGATGGCATCGCCGATAAACTTGTCCAGCGTGCCGTGGTGCTTGAACACGATTTCGACCTGCATGGTGAAATAACGGTTCAATAGCGCGACGATGTATTCAGGGCTGCGGGTTTCCGACAACGTGGTAAAGCCTCGGATATCGGAGAACAGCACCGTGATTTCACGGCTCTGCGCATTCTGGCTCTGGTCGATTTCACCGGTATTGACCAGCTGGCCGACCACGCGTGGATCTAGAAAACGCTGAAACAGAGCAATCGCGGCTTCGCGCTGGCGTCGCTCTCGAAAATAGGCGATCAAGGCGCAGCCCCAGTAGCCGATCCAGCCCCAGGCCAGCACGCCTGATAGCGGGATGAACCAATGACGCCCCAGCCACCACCAGCTGGCGGCGGCGCCACTCAGGGTGGCAATACCCAGTGCCAGACCGATCCGCAGCGGTGAATGCGCTCGCTCGAACGCCCACATCACCAGCATGGCCAGCAGGATGGCCATGAAGGCCAAAGGTGGACGCGGCACCTCGCGCAGCCAGTCCTGATGTGCCAGATTGCTGATGGCCGTTGCCAGCACTTCCGGGCCTAGTGTCAGCGTGGACATGGGCGTGGCGTGTCGGTCGCCGAGTGAAGCCTCCTCAATGCCGATCACCACGATCTTGCCGTGGAATTCGTCTTGAGGACGCAGGCGCTGGCCGCGCTCGAAATCGTCATACAGCTCGGCGAATGACACATGCTGCCAATGCTGCCGCCAGTTCAGGCGGATCTGCCCGGCCTCCACCGGCACGTCCCAGCGCTGCATTTGCGCCAGTTGCGCCGGCAGGGACAACAAGCGCCAGCCCTGATCCTGCTTCGATAAATAATAGTGGCGAACCACGCCATCTGCACTTTGCAGCCGGTCTACCAAACCGCCTCGCCAGCTGGTCGGGTCGCGTAGCACGGTGGGTAAGAGCATGGCCGCATCTGCCTGGGCGTGGGCGATCGGGGTGCGGCGAATCCCCAGCGTCGCCGGTAGCTCGGCGTAGCGCAGCAGGCTGCCGTCGGCTTTGGCTGTCTGGCGGCCGGGCATGTATTGCACGGCAACCAGCACTTCAGGGTGGCGGGCAATCACATCGGATAGATAGGCATCCTGTTCGGGACGGGCCAGGTCGGGTTCGTTCAGCAGCAAGTCCACCACAATGGCCCGGGGTTTCTGGGCGGCTATGCCGTCGATCATTTCACCCAGCAAGGAGCGCGGCCACGGCCATTTGCCGGCTACCGGCTGCATCCGGTCAAGGCTCTTCTGGTCGATATCGACCAGAACCATTCCGGCGTCGGCTGGGCGCTGGCTGGCGTGCAGCTTCTGCCAGAAGTCGCCCATGCGGGTATCGACCGGATTGCCAAATCCCAGCAGTGCATAGTCCAGGCCAATGGCGAGTACCAGCAACAACAGCCAGAGTCGAAATGACTCGGGCTTCCAGCGTTTGGGCATCTTCATGTTTCCCCCGCAGCAGCACAAAAGAAAAGGGGCTTGTTGCCAAGCCCCTATCTGCTACGCCCTGATTCATCGTCGCTGCCGAGTCTGTCTTGTCCCAGTCTGCAACGGCTGTCATGAGGGCTCCTGAACCGCTACTTACTCTTCCAGAATGGCGGTGGTGTAAACCTCTTGTACATCGTCGAGGTTTTCCAGCGCATCCAGCAGCTTCTGCATCTTGGTCACGTCATCGCCAGTCAGCACGGTTTCGGATTGCGGCTTCATGGTGACTTCCCCAAATTCGGCCTTGAAACCTGCGGCTTCAATGGCTGATTTGATCTGCACGAATTCGTAGGGCGGGGTGATGACTTCGATTGAACCATCGTCATTGGTGATCACATCTTCAGCGCCAGCTTCGAGTGCGGCTTCCATCAGGGCATCTTCGGCCGTGCCGGGTGCGTATACCAGCGTGCCGCAATGCTTGAACTGGAAGGCCACGCAGCCATCGGTGCCCATATTGCCGCCGTATTTCGAGAAAGCGTGGCGGACATCTGCGACGGTACGGGTACGGTTGTCGGTCAGGCAGTCGACCATCACCGCAGCCCCGCTGATGCCGTAACCTTCGTAACGGCATTCTTCGTAGTTGACGCCTTCCATGCTGCCGGTGCCGCGATCAATCGCGCGCTGGATATTATCCTTGGGCATGTTGGCGTCGAGCGCCTTGTCCACCGCCAGGCGCAAACGCGGGTTGGAATCAGCATCGCCGCCGCCGAGCTTTGCGGCTACGGTGATTTCTTTGATGAGACGGGTAAAGACCTTGCCGCGCTTGGCGTCGGCGCGTTCTTTTTTGTGCTTGATGTTAGCCCATTTGCTATGGCCAGCCATGGATATCCTCTGGAAGTAATGTGCAAAACCGTTGCCTGACGGCATGAAGTGCCTGACAGAGCCGACAACCACCCGGCAAGCCGTTATGCGGTCGTGTACCGCTGCGCAATGGGGTGGAGCTTCTGAAAAACCGGCTAATTGTAGCACGCCGCCTGTACGCTGATTTTGGCCTGGCGCTACCATGCTGAATGGTTGCATACAATGAATGGCTGCCGGTCGGGCTCTCGATGGGTGGTGGGCATCGCGGGTGAAGCGATCTGCAAACCTGACGTCAGCAGAGCCTGGGCGCCATCTAAAAAACCAACGTCAACAGAGCCAGGATATCGGATGCGAACGCAAAGTTTTCCTGAAGGTTATCTCCCCCTTGCGCCGTTGGCGGCGGGGGCCCGCACGGCGGTGTATCGGGCGCGGCGGGAGGCTGATGGGCTTGAAGTGGCGATCAAGCTGGCCCTGCCTGAACGGCCGCTGGGGCGTGAGCGCATACGCTTTCATCACGAATTTGCCATCCTGTCGAAAGCCCGCTCAACGTTTCTGCCATCGGCGCTGGCCATGCTTGATGCCGGTGGCCTGCCTGCATTGGTTCTGGATCTGATTCCCGCCGAGTCCCTGCGGCAGCGCTTGCTGGCCACCGGCCCTTTGCCGGTTGAAGAGGCTGTCGCACTGGCGATCCGCACCACCGAAGCGTTGATTGATTTGCATGGACAGGGCCTGCTGCATCGCGGTTTGAGTGCCGGCAACCTGCTGTGGGCGCCGGCCACCGGTCTGCTCAAGCTGGTTGGCCTATCGACGGCAGGGCGCTTTGGCATGGTTGATGCCGACTACCGCAATCCTTCAGAGCTGGAAGGGGAGCTGGCGTATCTGGCGCCGGAACTCAGTGGCCGTCTGAATGTACCACCTGCCCCGGCCACCGATCTGTATGCGCTGGGCGTCATGCTGTACGAGGCGCTGACCGGGCATCGGCCGTTTGGCAGTGCCGACCCGCTGGAACTGGTGTTTCAGCATCTGACGCAGATTCCCCCGGCCCCGCACGAGCTGGAGAGCCGCATTCCCTTGCCGCTGTCCGCCGTGGTGATGAAGCTGCTGGAAAAAGAGCCTTCGCGTCGCTACGTCAGCGCGGCAGGTCTGATGGCAGACATGGTCGAACTGGCCGGTCAGCTGGGGTCGGGCGCAGTGCGGGATTTCGAGCCGGGACGGCACGATGTGGCCGACCGGCTGGTGTTCAGCGGCCGCTTGTACGGGCGGCAGGAAAGTAGTGACCAGTTGCTGGCGACGTTCGAGCGGGTGAGTACCGGCGCGGCGGGTGCCGCCTTGGTGGCCGGGCCGGCGGGTGTTGGCAAGACGGCGCTGGTGCAGACGCTGCTGCGGCCGTTGACGGCTCGGCGCGCCTTGTTTGCCAGCGGCAAATTCGATCAGCTGCAACGGGCGCTGCCCTTGTCGGCGCTGACATCGGCCTTGAACCAGCTGGTGCGCCGTCTGCTGACGCTGAGTGATGCCGAGCTGTCGTATTTCCGGTTGCGGATCGAAGCGGCCGTGCCGGCCGACCGACAGATTCTGCTCGATATCGTGCCGGCCTTGCAGGGCATCATGGGTCCGCAACCTGCTTTGCCGACCCTGCCGCCAGCCGAGGCGGCAAATCGATCCGACCGTGTCTTTCAGCGTTTCCTGCAGGCGCTGGGAGGGCCAGAACACCCGCTGGTGCTGTTTCTCGACGATATGCAGTGGGCTGACGACACCACGTTGCGCCTGCTCAAATCCCTTCTGACCGATCCCGACTCCCGCCACATGCTGGTGCTGCTGGCCTGCCGTCGCAACGAGGTGGATGCGGATCATCCGTTTGCCGGCTTCATGCAGACCCTGCAGGGCGCAGGTCGTCTGCTGGCCGAGCTGGAATTGCGTGAACTGCCCGAGCCCGCCATTGTTGCCATGCTGGCGGATGCGCTGCATCGCCCAATGGAAACCCTGCGGCCTTTGGCGCGATTCGTCCGGAGTAAAACCGGGGGCAACCCTTTGTTTGCCCAGCAATTTGCCTTCGAATTGGAACGGCGGGGCCTGCTGCGGTTTGACCGGACGGCACGCCGCTGGCGCTGGAATCTGGAGTCGATCGCGGCGGTGCCGATGACCGACAATCTGGTCGATCTGGTGGCGCAACGATTGGCCGAATTACCCGCTGCCACCCGGCAGGCATTAGCGATTGCGGCCTGTGTCGGGGCGCAATTCGATCTCGACTGGCTGGCCCTGGCGCTGGATGGCGACCTCCCGGCTGCCTGGCAGGTGATTGCCCCGGCGATCGAGGCGGACTTTCTGCTGGCCAGTGAGGAACGCCTGGTCGAGAGTTCGGGCCAGACGCTGCTGGTGCGCCAGCAGCTGCGCTTTCTGCATGATCGGGTACAACAGGCGGCGCTATCCGGGCTGACGGCCGACCAACGGCTGGTGCTGGAGGCGCGAATTGGTCAGCTGATGCTGGCGGCGATTGACGACCCGGAACATGATTCCCGCCTGTTCGATGCCTTGAGTCACCTCAATATGGCCGCACAGGCGGTGCCGGCTGCGCAACGGCTGGCATTGGCCCGCTGTAATCTGATTGCCGGATGTCGGGCGCGTGATGCCTCGGCATTTGATGCGGCGGCCAGCTTTTTTCTGGCCGGGCTGGGCTTTGTTGGGGAACAGGGCTGGCAGCATGATCATCGGCTCTGGTTTGAGCTGTCGGCCGAGCACGCTCTGGCCGAGCTGGCGCAGTCCCATTTCGAGAGCGTGGCCGAGCGCGTGGCGGCGATTCTGCCGCATGTTGGCCAAGCACTGGATCGTGCCCGCCTGCTGGTGGTGATGACCCGGCAGAAGGCCGCGCAGGGGCGCTTACCCGAGGCGATTGCCCATGCCCGCAATGCCCTGACCCTGCTGGGCTTTCCCTTGCCGGAAGGGGATACCGGGCCGACTTTTCAGGCCGAGATCGGCGAGGCGCTGGCCCTGGTGAAAAGCCAGTCAGTGGCCATGATCGAGTTTCTGCCACAGGCGACAGACGAGACGGTGCGGCTTGCTCTGGAGCTGATGACTTCGCTCAAGGCCACGACCTATCTCTCCGACCCCGGACTGTATGTGGTGATTGTCGAGCGGGTGTTCCGGATGACCTTGCAGCATGGCATCGACCGGGATAGCGCCTCCGGCGTGACCTCGTTCGCAATCCTGCTGTCAGGGCTGTTCGGCGAATACACGCTGGCTTTCGAACTGGGACAGTCGGCGCTGCGTCTGGCTTCGCGGCTGGGCAATACCTATCAGCAGGCGTCTGTCGAGTCGATTCTTGGCATCTTCCTCACCCATTGGGTGCAGCCTTTCCCGCAGGTGTTGGAACACCTCGAAGTGGCGGTGCGGGTGGGGCATCTGGCCGGTCATGCCGAGTATGTCCGCTATACCCTGTTTCATCAGGTGGCTTTTCTCTGGTCTCGCGGTGAGCCGCTGGAGCTGGTCGCCGCCCAGCTGGAACGTGCTTATGCCTACTGTGCCCGCACCTTCAACCAGCTGGTGCCGGTGACTTATCACGCTTTCGACATGCTGCGCCGTAACGTGGCGGGCGAGACAGCCGGTGAGCACGTTCTCGACTGCGGTGAGTTGTCCGAGGCGCGCTATCTGGAAACCATGCGGGCGCAGAATTTCCGCTACAGCTTTTTCTACCTGAACACCTATCGCGCCATGCTGGCCTGCCTGTACCGCGACTTCGAGCGGGCCTGGCAGCATTGTCAGGAGGCCGCCAGGTTCGAGCGTGCGGCCATCAGCCTGTATGTGCAGGTGGATTATGTTTTCTGGCGGGCGTTGACGCTCTGTGCCCAGGCGGCAGTCCAGGCCGAAAGCGAGGCGGAAATCGGCCAGCTGCTGGCCCGTCTGCGCAACTGGGCGGAGCGGGTGCCGGAGACCTATCGCCAGAAAGTCTATCTGATTGAAGCCGAGATGCTGCGGCGTGCCGATCGGCCGCTGGCCGACTGTCTGGATGGTTACGAGCGCGCTATTGCTGAAGCCGAGCGCAATGGATTTCTGGTGGATCTGGCAATGGCGCACGAACTGACGGCCCGCTATCTGATTACCGCTGGCCGTGAGCGGATTGCCCGGCCATTTCTGGAGGGGGCCTGTCAGGCGTATCGACGCTGGGGGGCCCGCCGCAAGCTGGAACAGCTGCTCGCGGAGTTTGGCGATCTGGAACAACCCGCCGCCGTGGCGGCCTCGGTTGAACTGGCGGATGTAGACCTGCTGGCAGTGCAGCGCGCACTCGAAGCCATTTCCGGCAGCCTGCGACTCGATGAGCTGGTGTTCGCCCTGCTGGGCACCATGCTGCAGTTCAGCGGTGCCGAGGTTGGCGCCGTATTGCTGGAGCGAGCCGGGCTGGCAGTGGTGGTGCGTGGCGGCATGCCGGGTAGCTATGACCAGCGCCGGTTTGATGCCGACCCGGTGGGCGGTGGCCTGAGTGCCATGCTGGGGCTGGCGCCAGAGCTGGCCGAGCCGGTTTTACGCTACGCCATCCGGCTCGATGAAACCGTATGTGTGGATGATGTCCGCAACGATGAACGCTTCGCCGTGCCGGGTATCCGCGCCCGTTCGGTTCTGGCGCTGCCACTGTTGCACCAGGGGCGTCGCACCGGCCTGCTGATGCTGCAGCACATGAGTTTGCCACAGCTGTTCACGCCCTCCCGGCTGTCGGTGCTGGAGCTGATTGGCCGGCAAGCGGCGGTGTCGCTGGAAAACGCCGTGCTGTATGGCGAGCTGGCGAGCCGCTATGAATTTGAGCGGAGACGGTCTGAGAGCGAGTTGCACGATGCGCTGATCCAGCTGGCAGAGCGCGAACGTCACCTGCAGACCATTCTCGATTTCTCGCCAACGCCGATCTGGGTCAAACGGCTCGACGGCAGCTACCAGCAGGTTAATCCGGCCTGGAGCAGTTTTTATGGCATTGAGCGGGAGATGGCACTGGGCCATGGTGACCGTGAGTTGTTTGGCCGTGAGGTTGCCACCCGCCTGGCCTTGCACGACCGGATGGCGCTGGATGGGGAAGGGCCGCTGACCGTCGAAGAGCGCGTCCCATCGCCCGAGGGCTACAAAACAACGCTGACCTGCCGTTTCGTGCTGCGCGATGCCAGTGGCAGCCCTTACGCCCTGTGCGGCATGGCAACCGACATTTCCGTGCGCAAAGAGGCCGAGCTGGTGCTGGGCCGTGAGCGCAGTCGCCTGCAGGAGGTGATTGACGCGGCGGATGCCATCATCACCCTCAAAGACCGGCAGGGGCGGTATCTGTTGGTGAACCGGGCATTCGAGCAGGCGGTCGGCTTACCCCGTTCGGCGGTGGTGGGCCAGTCGGCGCGCGGAGTGCTGCCGCTGGAAGTTGCCGCCAGGGTGGAGCGGGCCGACCGCGAGGCGCTGGCCGAGGGACACCGGATCAACTACGAGGAAAACCTGCGTTATGCCGATGGCAGCCAGCGCGTCTGCCTGATCAACCGTGCGCCCTTGTTCGATGCCGATGGTGAGGTATGGGCCTTGTGTGCGCTGGCAACGGACATCACCCGCTTGAAGGACGTTGAAACCGAGCTGGTGGCGGCTCGCCAGCAGGCCGAAGCTGCCAGCCGCGCCAAGAGCGAGTTTCTGGCGAATATGTCGCATGAAATCCGCACACCGATGAATGCAGTGATTGGCTACGCGCAATTGCTGGAGCGTGACGCCGCTTTACCGGACCGCCAACGCGAGCAGGCGCAGATCATCAAGAAAAGTGGTGAGCACCTGCTGGCATTGATCGACAACGTGCTTGAAATGAGCAAGATCGAAGCCGGGCAGCAGACTTTGACGCTGCAGGCGTTTGATCCGCACGGCATGGTGCAGGATATTTTCCGGATGTTCGGCTTACGTGCCGAGGCCAAGGGCTTACAGCTGGCCTTGCGGGTGGCTGACGATATGCCGGGCCGCTTACGCGGCGACGAGCGCAAGCTGCGGCAGATTGTGATCAATTTGCTCGGCAATGCCCTCAAATTTACCGAGCAGGGCGGGGTGGAGCTGCGGCTGGCTGGCCATATGGTGGCCGAGCTGTTCCGGCTGCGGCTGGAAGTGCTTGATACCGGGGTCGGCATCGCGCCGGAAGACCGGTCCAAGGTATTTGCCCGGTTTGAGCAGACCTCCAGCGGTTTGCGCATGGGCGGCACAGGTCTTGGGCTGGCCATCTGCCGCCAGTTTGCCGAGGCAATGGGCGGCCACCTGGACTTTGACAGCGAGCCGGGGCGTGGTAGCCGCTTCTGGCTGGTGCTGGACTGTGCCGTTGAGACGGCGCCGGTTCATGTGGCGCCGGTGCTGCGCACGGTCCGCCGTCTGCAAGGCCTGCGGGTGCTGGTGGCAGACGACAATGGCTTCAACCGTGATCTGGCCCGCGATTTGCTGACCGAACTGGGCGCCGAGGTGGCGACGGCGGAAGACGGTTTGCAGGTTCTGGCGCAGGTGGCGGGCGAGCCGGAATTCGACATTGTGCTGCTGGATCTGGACATGCCGCATCTGGGGGGGCTGGATACCGCCCGCACCCTGCGCCAGCGGGGCTGTCGCCTGCCACTGGTGGCGTTGACGGCAGCGGTGCTTGATACCCAACTTGCCGGTTGTCACGAAGCCAGTATCGACGACATTCTGACCAAGCCTTTCCGCGTTGAGGCGCTCGAAGCCATGCTATGCCGCTGGACGCAACGCCCGGTGCCGGAAGGCGATGCCGGTGCAGTCGTGCCACCGTCGATCAGCGGTCTTTGGCCGGTCTTCGATCCGGATGATGGTTTGCAGCGAACCGGTGCCAATCTCACGCGCTTTGCCCAGCTGATCCGGCGTTTTCAGGCGCGGGCAGCCCGGCTGGCGCAGGAGTTTGCCGCAGCAGGGGAGAGTGGCGATCTGGCCGTGCAGCAGCTGGCACATGCGGTGCGCGGTATTGCCTTGCAATTGGGCGTGGTCAGGCTGGGACGCTGGAGTGAGCAGATCGAGCGCACGGCCGCCGCAGGCGAGCCACTGCAGGCGCTATTGTCTATGCTGCCTGAAGTGGTGGAGGAATGGCGGCAGGCCGCTGCGGACTGGCTGGCCGCGCATCCCGAACCTCCCTCGGCACCGCAGGCAACCATCGACCGCGATGGTTTGCCCGTACAATGGCTGGCCCAACTGCAGACAGATCTGCAAGCGCAGAGTCTGGATGCCCTGGCAACCATGGCGCTATTGCAGCCGCATTTTGCTGATCAGGCCCAGGCTGCAGCCTTGCAGCGCCTGATCGAGTCTTTGGATTTTGCGGCCGCCCAGGCGCTGTTGCGTCAACTAATTCATTCGAGGTGAGCGTGGTGTCTGTTGCCGTAAGGCCAGTTGTGCTGATTGTGGATGATGAGGTGGACAATATCCTGATCCTGCGCGACTTCTTCAAGGATGATGGCTATCAGATCATCTTTGCCCGTGATGGTCAGCGGGCCATTGAAATGGCTATGTCGCAGCGGGTGGATCTGGTTCTGCTGGATGTGTCGCTGCCGATGATGGATGGCTTTCAGGTATGCGAGCGTCTCAAATCGCTGCCGGATTTTGCGGTGGTGCCAGTGCTGTTTCTGACCTCGCGTACCGATGCCCCCGCAGAAGAACGTGGCTTTCGCGTCGGCGGGGTTGATTACATTCATAAACCCTTTACCCCACGGCTGGTGCGCGCGCGCGTGCAAACGCATCTCACGCTGAAAGCCCAGCACGATAGGCTGGCTGCGCTGGCGCATGCCGATGCGCTAACCGGTCTGCCCAATCGCGCCGTGTTTGACCAACGGGTGGAAGATGCCCTGCTGCGGCGCGCCAGCGATGAGCTGGTGGCAATGTTGTTTGTCGATCTGGATGACTTTCGCACGCTCAACAGCGAGCGCGGAGCAGCTGCGGGGGATGCTGTGTTGCTGGCGGTGGCACAACGCCTGCAACGGTCAATCGACCCGTCGGGCACGGTGGCGCGTTTTGGCAGCGATGAGTTCGTGATCCTGCTGCCGGCGGTGCCGACAGCCGCTGCCGCCCGCAAGTACGCCGAGCAGGTGTGCCAACAACTGTGCGAACCGCTGATGCTGGATGGCGAGTCATTGTCACTGGGCGCTAGCGTAGGCATTGCCCTGGCGCCGGATCATGGCGAGACGGCTTCAACCTTGCGTCGGCATGCCGATCTTGCCATGTATCGCGCCAAGTGGGCCGGCAAGCGACGCTGGCTGATGTACAGCAGTGATATGGCCTGAGCGCGGTTGACGTTTCGTTTTGAACCGGAAACAAAACGTCAACCGCGTCGGGTCTCAGTGTGCGGTGTGGCTATCACGAGCGTTGAGGGCACACATCTCCTGCAATCCCTGTTCTGCCTGCTGTTCGCTGGGTACTGCAAACGGTCGAGGTGCGGCCTGGCTGTTCCAGAACGCCTGCAAGGCAGCCCATAGCTTTTCCGCGTTGTGGTCTAGCCACTGTTGAAGCGGTTCGCTGGTGTCCACTAACCGCTCTGTCAGCCCGAACAGCAGCCGGGTGAAGGTAATCATCAGTCCCCAGATACCCGGCCTTGGTACGTCCAGCATGGTTACCGCAATCCGGTAACCCATCAGGTAGCGCATCAAGGCTGCGTCGGTGCCGCGCAGGGCTTCGTGCAGCAGGGCATCGCCGTGTGCCAGCTTGCTGATGAATTCGAGGTGGGCGGCTGTCAGCAACCTGCCGGCCTGGCTGGCACCGAAATTGCGGTCGTCAAAACGATTCCAGAGCAGATGCGCCTCTTCAACATTGGCCGGCATATTGGCATCGACGATTCCCAATACATGGCCAATCACCTTCCACAGGTGCAGCAGGTCTGACTCTTCCTGTCGGGTCACCGGGACATTCAGTTTGCGCAGGCCTCCCGCCGCAATGGTGCTGAAGGCGAGCATGGTGGCGGTCAAGGCTTCCTGGCTGATGGGGACTCCCCACTGCGGATTCCAGTAATCCTTATCGCCGGGGCAGCGGGCGCTCTGGGCAAAGTGACGGATGGTGGCATGCATCAACCGGACTTTCTGGGTGGTCCGTATGCCACGCCCTTGTGGCCCAAGACCATCTTCGGCAATCACATCCCGCACAAAACGCAGTGTCTCTGAAACGCGGCGCAGAAAATGCTCGGATAGCTGGCCGGTCATCGCCAGTGTCTGTGCGCCACCAATTTTCCAGGCGTACAGAATGGGGAGCGACAGGAACAGCAGAACGATGTTGTAGCGCACGCCATGCGTATCGATGAAGCGGTAAGCGCGGTCGAGTGTGGCCGTGTCCGCCCAGCTTGGCAGTGTCTGCGAGGCGGCCAGATAAGCCTGCAGCTCTATCGGGGTATCGCTGGGCCATTCACCGGGCTGATGCAGGTGGCGCAAAACCTGATTGACCATCTCTCGGTCGCCGCGCTTGAACAGCACTTCCACCGTGCTGTCGGCCAGAGGGTCTCCTGCGTGACGCATGGCATTGAACCGGCTTTCTGGCCACGATTGGGTAAACCAGCCTGGATAGTGGTGGCGGGGCATATCGTTGTTCTCCTCCTGAACACAGCGATGCTGCTACGGCAAACAAGCTGCTTGCATAAGGTAAATGGCGCCACAAACCGGGCGTATGGAGCGCACCGCATGGCGGCGTGGCTTGCGCGCTGCGCTGGCCGCTCATCTTGCATTGGAATTCTCGGCTCTGTTGACGTTTTGTTTCCGGTCGCGCCGGGCCGAGTTTTGGGGCAGGGCGAGGCAGGGTGAGTGAGGTTTAGCGAGCTAAATAAGCGAACCCTAACGACGCCATGCCCCAAAAATCGACCCGGAAATAAAACGTCAACAGAGCCTCAGATCACCGAGGTGCGCGGCGGTCTGTGCACTATCCATCGAAGGACCACTACCTGCCAATTCTGCAAACAGCTATGCAGGCGAGGATCGGTATGGAATCACGCTATCGGTGGAGTATAGGCTCTAGGTGGGCGGGCGCCAGCCGTCAACCCCGCCTTGTCATGGGATACCGGGCGTTCTTGGCGGCAGGTTAGGCCAGATATACCTTCGCAGCGGCCTGCCCGGAGGGCGGGCCTGGGTATGGGTTGTGCAGAGCCTGGCGGCCTGTCGGACTTTCGATGCACGGGCGGAACTCGCGGGTTGAACAGCCCATTTTTTGCTGACTTTTCGTTGCATGCGCTCACTATGCGCCTCAAAAGCCAGCAAAACGGGTCTCGCTCTCCCGCGTTTCCGCCTGCGCGCCGGAAAGTCCGACTGGCTGCTAGCGTGCCTGCCAGTCCGGTTTGTGCAGCGAGGTCAGCACATGATCTCGCCATTCCCCATTGATGCGCAGGTAGTCACGCGCATAGCCTTCAACGGTAAAACCCAGACGCCGCAGCAGACGACCGGAGCGCTCATTTTCCGGCATGTAGTTGGCCATCAGCCGGTGCAGATTCCATTCGTCGAATAGAAACTGGATGGTGACTTCCAGTGAGCGACGCATCAGACCCTGCCCCCACTGCTCTTGCGACAAGGAATAACCGAGGAAGGCCGCATGGAAAGGGTCACCGACCACATTGCTGATGCCGATTTTGCCGAGTGCGCGCTGGCTATCGCGATCAAACAACCAGAACAGGGCACTGCGCCGGTCATTAAAGGCGCTGCGAGCCTGGGTGAGCACGACCATCCAGTGTTCGGCGCTGTAGTAGCTCTCTTGGCGCACGGGCTCCAGCGGCGCCAGAATGTCCCGGTTGCGTACCGTCATATCGACAATCGCCGGCACATCCTCCAGCCCGGCAGTGCGGACCACATAATGATCAAAGGCAAATTGCGGGTAGTGCTGCATGGGGGATTCCTGAGAAAGGTCGAATCCGCTTGTCGCCGGCATTCGGCAGCGCAGGATCGGCCGTTTGAAATGAAAAAGGCCGGTATCAAGGCCGGCCTTGGGCTGACAGCGGCAGAGCCTAGCGAGACATATTCAGTGGCCCGCTCTGACTGGCAAACCAGGCAGCGAGCGACTCGATTTCCGCCTTGCTCAAAGGCTTGGCCATACCCGCCATGATGGCGTTGTTACGGGCGCCGCTTTGATAATCCTTCAGCGCTTTGATCAGATAGTCTTTGTGTTGCCCGGCCAGGATCGGATACTGGCCGTTGCTGCTCTTGCCATCGGCACCGTGGCAGCTGGCGCAGACAGTGGCTGCTTTGTCTTTGCCCAGATCGGCATTGGCGGCTTGGGCGCTACCTGCTGCCAGCAGGCAAGTGGCGATAATCAGGCTGATACGCATGGTCGGATTTCCTTATTGCGGCTTCCTGGAAGCGTAATAGGCCGCCAGGTCTTCGATGTCTTTGTCAGAAAGTTGCGCTGCGATGCCCAGCATTGACGGGTGCTTGCGCTGTCCGGCTTTGTATGCCTTGAGGGCCAGAGCCAGATATTCGGCATGCTGACCACCAATTTTGGGGACGTGATAGACATCGGGGAAGGCTGTTTTATAGCCATCGACGCCATGACAGCCCACACACATGGAGTTCTTGTTCTCCCCCGCCTTGGGGTCGCCCGCTGCATGTGCCAACAGAGGGGCACAAAGCGTCATGGCCATGGCGGCCAGCATCTTTCTGTAGTGCATGTTATCTCCCGTTTTTTAGTATGAAGCCGCCTGCAAAAGGGCAAGGCGAACCGCGTGCCTGTTTAGAAAACTGCGAAAGGCTACCTGATGAATGCCGGTTAGACGAGGGGTTGGCTCACCAATATTGCCTGATCCCGCCAGAGGGATAATCCGCGCAAACGAATGCCGTGTGGTGCGAATGCGCTATACAACCATTTCTGTGTGAATTGAAACAAACCACACCATTTCGTCCCGTTTTGTATTAGGCAAATAAAGACGTATTCAAATACATGTAATAAAAACCTGCCTCCAGATTCAGCGGAACACTGCGCCGACACGCTGCTCAGCGGCCAGAAGTGTTCAATCGGGACAAAAGCGGTTTGTTGCCTGGCATTTCTCAAACGAATTGAATGGGATTGTAACATCGAATCACTGCATTTTTGTGCAAGCCAAGCCTTGATGCTGCGCAAGGGTAGGATAGATATTTGTCGTGCAGAAGTGGCCATTCAGTGCTTTGTTTTCGATGGGATTGTCGGTATTCAAATCTTGGAGAATTGGCAGCGATGTGCTTTAGTTTCAATATTCGTTCGGGTTTGTATGAGGGTGAACGAAAAATCTTGATATGGACAATCCGAAGTCGGATTGAAATGCCATACGAGGAGAGTGCTGAATCCCCACTGGCGAATGAATATCAGGGATTATTAATGTTTGGCCATGAGCCTTGGGGTGGCATTGCTTGAGGATTTAAATCCGGTATTTGCTGGGTGCTTGAATGGGTTCAGATGAAAAACTGTCAAATCAGTAAGGTAGGGCAATGCTTGTAGGGGAATGACTGCCAGCTTGTAATCATCCGATATAGATAAATCTAATTTGAGGAGCGGATGTCATTGACCATACGGGAAAATCCTGTATGGCTGCGGTCATTGTTTTTTGAATCAGGCTCTTGGAGCAACCAGTATAAGGCGGGTCAGGACGATGAGTTATCACCATCACAATGAAATTGCCGGACTTAACATTGCTGCCGTCGAAAGGGAGACCGGTATATCCAAAGATTTGCTCAGGATGTGGGAGCGACGATATGGGTTTCCTCAGCCACAGCGCGATCGATTTGGTGACAGGGTATATCCGCTGACTCAAATAGAGAAATTGCGTCTGATTCGCCGCTTGCTGGATCAGGGAATGCGGCCGGGGAAAATCGTATTACGCAGCACCGACGAGCTGACCGAGTTATTGGGCGGAATTGCATCGGGTTTGCGCCAGCCCAGAGATGATGCAGACCAACTCGATCAGCTCATTGAATTATTATTGCTGCACGATATTCCACGTTTGCAGCGGTTTTTGCAGGCGCAATTCGTCAATCGTGGATTAAGCAACTTCGTATCTGATTTTGTGGTGGCGGCAAACCGGCGGGTGGCCGAAGCTACCCTGGCAAGCGAAATCAGTGCTTGCGAGGCACACTGCTTTTCTGAGCAGGTGCAATCCATCATCAGGCAGGTGATTTATGCCTTCGGCCAATCGGAGCTGCGTCCCAGAGTGTTGCTGACCACCGTGCCGGAAGAGCCGCATACGCTCGATTTATTAATGGTGGAGGCCTTGCTGCGGGCGCAGAACTGCCAGGCGCTACCGCTTGGTACGGCACTGCCTCTGACTGAAATTGCCGCAGCGGCCAACCGCTATCGCGTCGATATGGTGGCCCTGGCGTTTGGCGCTTCGTTTGCCGCGACCTCGATTCTGTCCACGCTTACCGAGTTGCGTAGCCGCTTGCCGCAGGGAATCGAGCTATGGGCGAGTGGGGCAGGTGTCGCGGGCGTCAGACGTCATTTGCCGGGCGTCGAGCTGTTTGGTGAGTTGGGGCAGATTACCCTGGCGGTGGAAACCTGGCGTAAACGCCTGGCTTAAGCAGCCCAGTCGTCTGTCAGCTATCGGCAGGCCCCACCCGCTTGGATGCGGGTGGGGTCGCAGCCGTCTGTGTTCGCGCAGGCTCTGCGACCGCAACCGGTATCGGCTTCGGCACACGCCATCCGGGCGTGATCAGCCGCACGCTACGCACGCGCTTGATGGCTTCCAGGCAATAGACGGCGCCGCCAACAGGCCACCAGCGGTCGCCGGCAAACTCCATGAAATCAAACTGCTCACGCCATGAGGCGCTGGCAAAGGGCGGTGCATAGCAATAGATGCGACCAGCCGTCGGCTCAAGCCCCAGCAGCGCCAGCCAGTCCTTGATGCGGGACAGCGAGTGGAAGTTACCCTGCCAAGGCATGCCGCGCCGTCTCTTCAGTAAGCGGCTGGCGCCCCACAGGCTCCAGGGGTTGAATCCGGTAATCACGACCCGACCTTCTGCAACAAGCACCCGTTCGACTTCGCGTAGCACCTGATGCGGGTGGCTATGAAAGTCGAGTACATGCGGCAGTGCGACCAGATCAATACTGTGGTTGAGCAGGGGTAGGTGGGCAGGGTCACAATGCAGGCTACAGCCGGCAGACAGGCCGGCACTGCCCCGCCAGGACATGCGGTTTGACCGCAGAAAGTCGTAGACCGGCAACTCTACCTGCAAGGCGTAGTAGCCGAATATGTCGGCAACAACGTGATCGAAAAAATTTTGTTCCCGTTCAATCAAATAACGACCCAAAGGCGACTTGAGCCAGTTGGCGAACGAGTCCATCGGCTGCAGGGCAGGGATGGCCGGGTCGGGAGGTGAGTGCATGATAGAAGTGAGCCCGGTTCCAATCTTTACTGATAATTATATCTGGGTTTTACACAATGGCCGGAGCGCGGTTGCGGTAGATCCCGGCGATGCCGAACCGCTCAGGCAATGGTTGCAGCAAAAGCAGCTGCACTTGGCGGCCATTTTGCTGACGCATCATCATCCTGATCATACCGGCGGGGTGACTGCGCTGCTGGCTGATCGGGCGGTGCCGGTTTATGGCCCACCCGATATCGGTGTGGTGACTCATCCTGTGGCGGACAAAACAAGGGTTGATTTAGCCGATCTGGCCCTGAGCCTGGAAGTGATGGCGGTGCCAGGGCATACGCTGGATCACTTGGCTTATTATTCTGCGCCGATGCTGTTCTGTGGCGATACCTTGTTTGCCTGTGGTTGTGGTCGCTTATTTGAAGGCACGGCGGCCATGCTCTGGCAGAGCCTGAGTCGCCTGTCGCAGTTGCCTGACGATACCCTTGTGTACTGCACTCACGAATATACCTTGTCAAATCAGCGCTTTGCCCTGGCAGTCGAGCCCGGCAATCCGCAGCTGCAGGAGAGGGCGCGTGCGGATGCCTTGCGACGACAGCAGGGTAAACCGACGCTGCCAACGACGATCAAAGAGGAACGGGCGACCAATCCATTTCTGCGCTGTGAGGTGCCAGAGGTTGTCGTGGCAGCCCAGCAACGGGAACCGGATGCCGTCAAACCTGTCGATGTATTTGCCACAATTCGACGCTGGAAAGACGGGTTTCGCTGAGCAATTTCAAGGATTCCAACTCATCAGGACCAACCCCTCTGTGTGGCGTTTTTCACAGTGGAATTCGCATGCATGTTGTTAATTTGACAGGATTTTTATTTGACACTGCTTAATTGGCCCCGCTACCATCCCGACCTTGTAAATCTTCCAGGGCGAACCACACCATGTTCAAACTGAACCTGATGTTGCTCGCGCTGTGTGCTGCTTTCTCTGCGCCAACTGCCGTTGCAGAAGAAGGGGCAGGCGTAGGTAAACTCGACTATCAGCTCGATACCGGCCGCCATAGCACAACAGCCAAGCTCGCTGCGGCAGATCCTGCCGTGACCTCCAATCCCACTCAGAAAACCCTAGATGACGCCGGTGCTTCGCCAGAATCACCGCCGCTTGAACTGAAGGTCGAATCCCGCCCAGCCGAAACACGTACGATTGAAGTGGTTGGTGATGGCGTTAAGTCTGAAGCAAAAGCTACCAATAAGCCTGAGGCAAAGGCTGAGGTAAAACCGGAATCCAAACCGGATGTGATGACCGGCTTCCGCTTGAATAACCGACCGGATGCGCTCCAGGCCAATACCTCGGCGGGTATGGATGAATTGTCCGGAGCGAGCCCACTGGCTTCGGGCACCGATGTGGATCTCTGGAACCGCATCCGTGGCGGTTTTGCCATCCAGCAACTGGATGACCCGCTAGTCCGACAGCACGAGCAGTGGTATGCCAAGCGGCCGGATTACATGAAGCGCGTGATCGACCGTAGCAAGCGCTACCTCTACTTCATTGTCAGTGAAGTGGAAAAGCGAGGCATGCCCACCGAAATTGCGCTGCTGCCAATCATCGAAAGCGCCTTTAACCCAAAGGCCGAGTCGTATGCGGCAGCGTCGGGCATGTGGCAATTCATACCCTCTACGGGCAAGCGCTATGGCCTGGAGCGCACCTGGTGGTACGACGGCCGGCGGGACGTGATGGCGGCTACCCGGGCGGCGCTGGACTACCTGCAGACTCTGCACGATATGTTTGGTGACTGGCAGCTGGCCTTGGCGGCATACAACTGGGGTGAGGGTGGGGTGGCGCGAGCGCTGTCGAAAACCCGTGCCCAAGGGATAGAGGGGAATTTTTCCTCAATCAAGATGCCGGACCAGACCCGCAATTACGTGCCAAAACTCTTGGCGGTCCGCAATATCATTGCGCACCCGGAGCAATACGGCGTCAAACTCGACACCATCCCGGATCAGCCGTATTTCCAGCCCATCAGTACCGGCCGGCATATGGACGTCAAGCTGATTGCCAAGCTGGCAGAGACCTCGATGGATGAACTATTGCATCTGAATCCAGGTTTGATCCGGCCGGTTTTTGCCTACAAGGACGACCGCAAGTTATTGCTGCCAGCCGACAAGGCTGAGGTGTTTCAGGAAAACCTTTCCCAGTACAAACAGCCTTTGCTGTCCTGGCAACCATACGTCACCAAACGTGGTGAGGCTTTGGATGCCGTGGCCAAACGCTTTGATATTTCGCTGGCTGAGTTGAAAGATGTCAACAAGATCCCCGTCAAACAAGCCAAGGCCGATGGTCAGACGATTCTGGTGCCGATTGTCGATGGCGTAGATATCTCGGCGCGTCAAACCCTGGCAGCTGCGCTGGCAGGGGCCAAGCAGGCAGAACCGGAGTCTACAGTAGCAGAGGCCAAGCCCTCCGCTGCTAAAAAGCCGACGAGCTATACCATTCAGCGTGGCGATACCCTGGCATCTGTCGCCAAGCGCTTTGATACCAATGCGGCGGAACTGAAAAAGCTCAACAAGCTGAAATCGGAAAAGCTGGCGCTGGGGCAGGTCATCAAGCTTGTAGAAGCGTCGTCTGCGGTCGAAGAAAAAGCCGGGAAAGGCAAAGGTCGTGACAAGGCGGATAAGGCGCCCAAAGAGCAGCAGTATGTTGTTCAGCGTGGCGATACGCTTGCTTCGATTGCCCGTAAATTCAAGGTGGAAGAAGCTGCCTTGCGCAAGTGGAATCAGCTCGGCAGCCGCCAGGCTATCCGTGCGGGTAACAAGATGGTGATCCTGGTCGCCGCAAAATAAGTGGTTGATCAACACCCCCAAACAACAACGCCCCGATTTCGGGGCGTTGTTGTTTGGGGCATGACGTCGTGAAGGATCGCTTAGTTGAGCGCGCTTAACCGCTCTCACGCAGTCTCGCCCCGCCCCAAAATCCGGCCCGGTGCGACTGGAGACAAAACGTCAACAGCGTCTAGAAGTCGGTACCATCCAGCAGGATCTGGCACAAACGCTCCAGGCCGGTTTGGTCATCACTGGAAAAGCGATCAAGCTGTGGGCTGTCCAGATCCAGCACCCCAAGCAATCTGCCTTGTTTGATCAGGGGGATCACGATTTCTGAATTCGATGCCGAGTCGCAGGCAATGTGGCCAGCGAATTCATGCACATTAGCAACGCGCTGAGTCTGGCGGGATTGAGCGGCCGTCCCGCAGACACCTCGTCCTAAAGGAATGCGTACACAAGCAACTTTGCCTTGAAACGGGCCAAGAACCAAGGTTTCGGCTTCGAGCATGTAGAAGCCTGCCCAATTCAGGGCGGGTAGTTCCTGAAAGAGAAAGGCGGCAAATTGCGCGGTGTTGGCAATCGGATGGCGTTCCCCGGCCAGCAGCGCAGAAAGCTGGGCAGCCAAGCGGTCGTAGACTGGGGTGTCGGCAGCCAGAGTGGGTAAAACTTGCATCAGGTCACTTTCAAAATGGGAAGGGAGACTGCAGCTTGGTGTGCAGCGCCTAATCTGTACTCAAGCTACTACGTGCGATTTCATCATGTTCCAGCGCATATTTCACCAGTTCGGCGGTGCTACCAACGTTGAGCTTCTCCATCAACCGATTTTTGTAGGTGCTGACCGTCTTCGGACTCAGGCTGAGCTCATCGGCAATCTGATTAAGTGCGTGGCCACTCGCGATGCGCTGAAAGATCTGATATTCGCGTTCGGATAGTGCCTCGTGCAGAGGACGGTTCTGATCGGGGCGGTCATGGCTTAGCAAGGCATCGATCAGATCCGGGTCGATTACCCGCCCACCCTGAGCCGTACGGCGGATGGCACCGCCGAGTGTGTCGAACGGAATATCCTTGCTCAGGTAGCTATTGGCGCCGGCACGCAGCACGCGGGCCGCAAAATGGGCGTCCTTGTGCATCGACAACACCAGCATCGGCAAATCAGGCCGTCGCCGGCGTACCGCGCTGATGAGATCCAGCCCATTGGCGCCAGGCATCGAAACATCGAGCATGATAAAGCTCAAGCTTGGGTTATCGATTTTTTCCAGTACTTCCTGCGCCGACATGGCTTCATCGACGACTTCCAGATCCGCCTCGTCGCTTAGCAATTTTTTTAGCCCATCGCGAACGATGGCGTGATCGTCTGCCAGCAATATTCGAATTGTCATGGTTGTCTTGTCAGGTAAATCCTACAAACAGTGATGAAACTTCCTACACCTCATTCGGTATAGCCTGATTCCGATCGCGCCGAACATGGCGCATCCTTGTACCCATGATCGAAGCCTTACCAGTTTCGGTCTGTCATGCCCTCCTCCTGGCGTGACTGATTTCCCCGCCCATCGCCCTTCCCCATAAGGGCGTTTTATGAAGAGGCGCCGTGTTGAGGCGCCTCTCTTTTATTTTGCGCGCCAACCGCGTAATTCGCATCCCTTCTTATGGCCTACATGCGCATTGGCGCCTGGCACGGCGAGTCAGCCGAAAACGCTTGCAAGAAGTGGGACTAACCTCGCCACCGGTCTTGTAAAAAATACCAGCTGTCTGATAGGGTGTAGCGCATGAACTGCCAGAAACAATCCTTTTTGTGTGCTTGCCAAGCCATTTCCGACAGGAAGTGGGTGGGCGCACGTCTGTCGGTTTTGATTGCTGTAACCACTACAACCACCACCACCTCGATGGCTACCTAGCCCGAGTGGAGGTAGCCGCAACGGCTGCCTCCCCCGGTGATTCAGTGCTTTCTACCCGGCGAGTCAGCCGATGAGGAACTGAATCAATAGGAGTCACGTCATGCCCAGAATCATTCTTCCCGATCAGTCCGAGCTGTGTTTTGCCCAGCCGGTAACGATCCATGCCATTGCTGCGGCGATTGGACCGCGGCTGGCGGCCTCTGCCGTTGCAGGCCGTGTTGACGGCCAGCTGGTGGATACTCGCCATGTGATTGCCAACGACGCACGAGTTGAAATCATCCGGCTGCAGGACGAGCCAGCGCTCGACCTCCTGCGTCACTCCTGTGCCCATTTGCTGGCGATGGCGGTCAAATCCCTGTTTCCGGAGGTACAGGTCACGATTGGCCCGGTGATCGAAGATGGCTTTTATTACGACTTTGCCAGCGAACATGCGTTTACTCCTGATGATCTCCTGCAGATCGAGTCGCGCATGCGTGCGCTGGCTGCGTCAGACCTGCCGATTGAGCGGCGTGAGCTGGCGCGGGATGAGGCCGTTGCCCTGTTTGCCGCGCAGGGCGAGTACTACAAAGTGGAGCTGATTAATGCGATCCCTGATGATCAAAGGGTCTCGCTCTACCGGCAAGGGGGCTTCGAAGATCTGTGCCGAGGGCCGCATGTCCCGTCCTTGGGCTGGCTAAAGGCATTCAAGCTGCTCAAGGTGGCCGGTGCCTATTGGCGTGGTGATGCCCGTAACTCGATGCTGCAGCGGATCTACGGCACCTGCTGGCGTAACGAGTCGGAACTGGCTGCCTATCTGCAGCGGCAGGAGGAAGCGGTCCGGCGGGATCATCGCAAACTGGGGGCGCGGCTGGATCTGTTCCACTTCCAGGAAGATGCGCCGGGGGCAGTGTTCTGGCATCCCAAGGGTTGGACGCTCTTTCAGCGCCTGGTAGCGCATATGCGTGCCGAGCACGAGCGGGAAGACTATGTCGAGGTGAACACGCCAGATGTCATGGATCGATCCTTGTGGGAGGTGTCGGGCCACTGGCAAAACTATCGTGAACATATGTTTACGACTGAAACTGAGGATGGCCGGGTGTTTGCGCTCAAGCCGATGAGTTGCCCCGGTGCCGCAGCCTTATTCCGACATGGTTTGAAAAGCTACCGCGATCTGCCGATCCGCATGGCGGAGTTTGGCAAGGTGCATCGTTACGAACCCTCAGGGGCATTGCATGGCCTGATGCGGGTACGTCACTTCACTCAGGATGATGCCCACATCTTCTGTACGCTTGATCAGCTCGCGGACGAATGCAGCAAGGTCGTGCGCTTTGTGCTGCAGTTGTACCGCCAGTTCGGGTTTGAGGATGTCAGGATCAAGCTTTCAACCCGGCCGGATAACCGGATCGGTAGCGACGCCGTGTGGGATCAGCTGGAGGGCGCATTGAAGTCGGTGCTGCAAGACCAGCAGCTCGACTGGCAGCTGAACCCAGGCGAGGGGGCGTTTTACGGCCCGAAGCTGGAGTTCGTGCTGCGTGACGCGATTGGTCGGGATTGGCAATGCGGTACCTTGCAGGTCGATCTCAATCTGCCGGAGCGTTTCGACTTGAATTACGTTGCGGAATCGGGCGACAAGCTGCGGCCGGTCATGCTGCATCGGGCCATTTTCGGCTCACTGGAGCGCTTTATCGGTATTCTGATTGAGCATTGCGCCGGTAATCTGCCCGTCTGGCTGGCGCCAGTGCAGGCGGTGGTGTTGCCAATCAGCGAGGCGCAGACAGCGTATGCACAAGCGGTGCTGCAGCAGCTCAAGGCCAGCGGCATCCGTGCCGAGGCTGATCTGCGCAACGAAAAAATCGGCTTCAGGATTCGTGAGCAGACGCTTAACCGGGTGCCGTATCTGCTGGTCGTCGGTGCGCGCGAAGCGGCACAGCAGCAACTGGCGCTCCGCAGTCGGGATGGAGACGATCTGGGTAGCCTCTCTCTGGCCGACTTCCTGCAGCAATACGCACCGGTTTTGCGGGCCTAACTGGAGGGGCCGGGATGCTTTGACATGGGTTCCATGTAAACCAGCTGCCGACAGTGCCTTGTGTTCGTGCTGGAAAAATCGGGGTTTGTCGGCAAATTCCCCCGGCTGGTCGCATCTTCGCTATCTTTCGAGGCCAAGCTGTACCGTGTACAAACTCACTCACTTATCTGGTCTTGATCATGACTAACCCATCGTCCGCAGATATTGCAGCCCGAATCGAGCAGCCCCTTCCTACTGAAGTCAGCGCGCACAGTGCGGGCTGGTTCAGTCGGTCGCGCAGCTATCCGATTTTCAGCTTGCAATGGTTTCGTTATCGCACCCTGGCGCTGGGGCTGATGGTGACCATTCTCTGCGGCATGATGTTGATGAGCATGCTGGTAGGCAGTGATGCACCTGCTCTGCGCATTGTTAAAGCCACTTTGAATGTTTTTCTCCGGGGCTGGTTTCTGATTTTGCTGGGGCCGGGTCTGGCCGTATGGGTACGACGCCAGGGTTGGCCCGAGAAAAAAGAGCGGACGGCGCTGATTGCGGCGATTTTTTTGGGGTTGGCGGCGGCATTCGGTTTGGGAAAGCTGACCGGGCATCTGCTGCACCCCGGCGCCAATGAGCCGAAGTACCGTCTGACTGCTGCAACGATCATCAAAGATGCCGAGCCAGGCTCTACTTCGGCGACTCGCCCGTCTGAGCAAAACGTGCGGCCTGCGACTGGCGAGCAGCCGGATGATGGGGGGAGCACCCTGCCGTATTACTTCGGCCAGATCATCGAATGGTTCATGCGATTCTGGCTGGGGAGTGTGTTCCAACTGCTGATGTTCTTCCGACAGCAACGCCAGTTGAAGGAAGTCCTGCAAAAGCAGGCCCTGGCCAAGGCTGAGGCCGAGCGCAATCAGGCTGAACTGAAGCTATCGGTGCTGGCTGCGCAGATTGAGCCGCACTTTCTGTTCAATACACTGGCGGGGGTACGATCGGCCATCGCCTCTGACCCGCAGCGGGCGATCGTCATCGTCGATCATCTGGTCGATTATCTGCGGGCGACAATTCCCAAATTGCGCAGCGATGGGGGAAGTTCGCAAGGGCGCCTGGCGGCCCAGCTGGAGGCGGCCAAGGCGTATCTGGGGCTGATGCGCGCGCGCATCCCCCGACTGAGCTTCGAAATCGACGCAGCGCCCGACCTGCAGACGGCAAGCCTGCCGCCGCTGACCTTGATTTCGCTAGTCGAGAACGCGGTGAAGCATGGTATCGAGCCCAAGGTAGGGCAGGGGTTCATCCGCGTCCAGGCCCGCCGGCTGCAGACCGAGCAAGGTGAACAGCTGGAAGTCAGCGTGCACGATGATGGGGTCGGGTTTGGCGGTAGCAGCAGCGGCACCGGCATTGGGCTGGCCAATATCCGCGAGCGGCTGGCAGCGCTATATGGCTGCACAGGCGGGCTGACACTCAAAGCCAGACCGGAAGGCGGCGTTGCCGCGATCATCACCGTACCTTTGCGTTTCTGACGTTTGCGGTGGGGTGAGCCATCGACGAACCTAGGCTCTGTTGACGTTTTATTTCCGGAAACAAAACGTCAACAGAGCCTAATTCAACCAAAATCAAATACAACAGGGAGTAGACCGCATGACGACAGCGATTATTGCCGATGATGAAGATCTGCCTCGCGCCGAGCTGCGCAGGATGCTGGCGCAGGCTTGGCCAGCGCTGCAGATTGTGGCGGAGGCGGAACATGGGGCGGATGCGCTCGAAGCGATCCAGCAGCATCGCCCGGATATTGCGTTTCTCGACATCCGCATGCCGGGACTGTCTGGGCTGGACGTGGCCAATGCGGTGAATGGCCAGTGCCATACCGTGTTTACCACGGCCTACGATAGCTACGCGATCGACGCTTTCAACGCCGGGGCGCTTGATTACCTGCTCAAGCCCATCAACCCGGAGCGGCTGGCTCAGGCGGTGGAGCGCCTGCAAGAACGGGTGGCCGCAGCCCTGCCGGCGCCTGATCTGAGCCAGCTGATGGCGGAACTCGACAAACGCCTGCGCCCGGCGGAAGAAGCCAAACGTATTCGCTGGATCAGCGCCAGCGTTGGCGACACCATCAAGCTGTTTCCAATTGAACAGGTACTGTTTTTCGAGTCGGATGAGAAATACACGCGAGTGGTTTGTGTGGATGATGAAGCGCATGTGCGCAAACCGCTGAAAGAAATGATCGCCGGTCTCGACATGGAACAGTTCTGGCAGATTCACCGGGGCACCGTGGTTCGCGCCGATGCCATTGCCCGCGCCCGACGTGATGAGTTGGGGCGCATCACCGTCGAGCTACGTGGCCACGCGGCTGTGCTGAAAGTCAGCCAGGCCTACGCCTGGCGCTTCAAGGCGATGTGACGCCTCTGGCAAATGGCTGATTGGGGGGCTAGATAGTGTCGTCACGAGTTAGGATTTAGTCGAATAAGAGTATTTTGCGATTTATAAGGATTGACATGAGCAGCCTCCACCGGCATGACATCAGCGACGCCACTTGGGCCTTGCTGGCCCCTCATCTTCCGGGCCAGGCAGGTCAGTGGGGAGGCGTAGCCAAAGACAACCGATTGTTTATCAATGTTGTGTTCTGGATTCTGCGCACAGGAGCCCCTTGGCGAGATCTGCCCGAAAGTTATGGCGACTGGAATAACACCCACCGTCGCTTTGGCAGATGGCGCGACAAGGGCGTGTGGGAAAAACTGCTTGAGCTACTGATTGTTGATCCGGATTTTGAGTGGCTGATGATTGATGCCAGTCACTGCAAAG